>NZ_CP030059.1:4801418-6082724 GCF_015291745.1 Bradyrhizobium sp. CCBAU 53351 | reverse complement strand
GTGCCAAATGCGATCGCGCCGATCGTGGTAGCGGCGACCCTGAACGTCGCCAAGGCAATCCTGCTGGAATCCTATGTCAGCTATCTCGGCTACGGTATCCAGCCGCCGGCCGCGAGCTGGGGCAACATGCTCAACAACGCGCAGATCTATCTCACCAGCGCGCCATGGCTTGCGATCGCGCCGGGCCTCGCCATCACGCTGGCGGTCACCAGCTTCAACTTCCTCGGTGACGGCCTGCGCGATGCGCTCGATCCGCGGATGAACATCCCCTGATGAGCAAGAACTCGACCGAACTGAATGCCAGGAGTGCCCCATGTCCCCGCCGCTGAACCGAATCAATAGCGATGAACGCCTGCCCGCGCAGGTGGACGTCGTCGTCATCGGCGGTGGCGTCATCGGCGTGTCCGCAGGCTACCATCTGGCGAAGAAGGGCCACTCGGTCGCGCTTCTCGAGAAGGGCCATGTCGGCGGCGAGCAGTCGAGCCGCAATTGGGGTTGGTGTCGCCAGCAGGGCCGCGCGCGCGAGGAAATCCCGTTGGCGCGCGAAGCGCTGCGGCTGTGGGAGGACATGCAGAACGATGCCGGCGTCGATGCCGGCTTCCGCCGCACCGGCGTGCTGTTCCTCACCAAGAGCAAGGACGAGCTTGCGAGCTGGGAGCGCTGGGCCGCGGTCGCACGCGAGATGCAGGTGCACTCCACAGTGCTGACGCCGGCCGAAGTCGCCGAGCGCATGCCGGGCAATACCGACACATGGGTTGGCGGCCTGCACACGCCGAGCGACGGCCGCGCCGAGCCGTCGATGGCCGTGCCGGCGCTTGCGACGGCCGCGCGAAAACATGGCGTCACCATTCATCAGGGCTGCGCGGCGCGCGGGCTGGAGACGCAAGGCGGCCGTGTCAGCGCCGTCGTCACCGAGAAAGGCACCATCCGCACGCAAGCCGTGCTGCTGTCGGGCGGGGCGTGGTCGTCGCTGTTTTGCCGCCGTCACGGCATCGAGCTGCCGATCGGTCTCGTCAACGCCACCGCATGCCGGACCACGCCGGCGCCGGAGATCACCTCGGGCGCGCTCGGCACCGACTTCTACTGCATCCGCCGCCGCCTCGACGGCGGCTTCACGCTGGCGCTGCGCAACCGCGGCACGGTCGAGCTGTCGCCCGACCTGTTCCGCTACGCGCGCACCTTCTGGCCCACCTATCTGCATCGCAAGAACGGGCTGAAGCTCTCGTTCGGCAAGTCCTTCTTCGACCAGATCGTGCGCGGCACCGGCTGGCGCCTCGACAAGCCCTCACCGTTCGAGACCGAGCGCGTGCGCGATCCCGCGCCCGACATGTCGCTGGTCAATGCCGCGCTGGCCTCCTTGATCAAGGCGAATCCGGAATTGAAGGACATCGAGATCGCGGAAGCCTGGGGCGGCACCATCGACTGCACGCCCGATACCATCCCCGTGATCTCGCCGGTCGATGCGCTGCCTGGCTTCTTCCTCGCGACCGGCTTCTCCGGCCATGGTTTTGGCATTGGCCCCGCCGCCGGCAAGCTCGCCGCCGACATCGTGACCGGCGCGACGCCGCTGGTCGATCCCGCCGCCTACAGCCACAAGCGCATGATCGACGGCCGGCGCCTGGCGCCCGTCAGCCCGTTCTGAGGACGGCATGACGGTTCTCTACAAGGCCAACATGGAGCGCGGCGCCGAGTGGGCGACATTCTTCGCCGAGCGCGCGCCCGATGTGCCGTTCCGGCTCTGGCCCGATATCGGCGACCCCGCTGCTGTCCGCTATCTCGTGGCCTGGGTGCCGCCGGACGATATCGCGACGACGTTCCCCAATCTCGAACTGGTGTTCTCGGTCGGCGCAGGCGTCGACCAGTTCGACACCACGAAAGTGCCGGCGCACATCCCGCTGGTCCGGATGCTGGAGCCCGGCATTGCCGAGACCATGGTGGCATATGTTACCATGGTCGTGCTGGCCCTGCATCGCGATCTCCTCGATTTCATCAGTCAGCAGAAACAGCAGGTCTGGCGCGAGATCCGGATCACGCCGGCGAAGCGGCGGCGGGTCGGCGTGATGGGGCTCGGCCAGCTCGGCCAGGCCGTGCTCGATCGCCTCAGGTCATTCGGCTTTCCGCTATTCGGCTGGAATCGCTCGCCGCGCGAGATCGAGGGCGTGACCTGTTACGCCGGTAGCGAGGCACTGCCCGAATTCCTTGCGCAGGCTGACATTCTCATCTGCCTGCTGCCGCTCACCGACGAAACGCGCGGCATCCTCAATGCCGATCTGTTCGCACGCCTGCCGCGCGGGGCGGGGCTGGTCAATGTCGGACGTGGGCCGCATCTCGTCGAGGCCGACCTGCTCGCGGCGCTCGACGGCGGCGCGTTGTCCGGTGCGGTGCTGGACGTGACCGATCCCGAGCCGCTGCCTTCAGGCCATCCGTTCTGGAGCCACCCGCGAATCCTGCTGACGCCGCACAATGCCAGCATGACGACACCGGACACGGCCGTCGATTTCGTGCTCGACGTCATCGCACGCCACCGCCGCGGCGAGGCGTTGCCGGGGCTGGTCGATCGCACGCGCGGCTATTAGGGCACGTTCATGAGCATCGGCGCAAGCGCATCAAACGAAGTCGCCGCCGGAGCGCAGGCGCCGGTGCTGTCGGTCTCCGGCCTCACCACCTCCTTCATGCTCGAGCGGAGATGGATTCCCGTCGTCCGCAACGTCTCCTTCGACGTCGCAGCCCGCGAGACCGTGGCGATCGTCGGCGAGTCCGGTTCGGGCAAGAGCGTCACTGCGCTGTCGATCATGCGGCTCATCCCGAAGGAGATCGGCCGGATCGAGGGGCGGGTCATGCTCGCGGGCCGCGATCTGCTGGCGCTGCCGGACGCGAGCATGAAAGACATCCGTGGCAATGACGTCGCCATGATCTTCCAGGAGCCGATGACGAGCCTCAATCCGGTGCTCACCATCGGCTTCCAGATCGCGGAGGCGCTGATCCAGCATCGAGGCCTGTCTCGTGCGGCGGCGGAGGCCGAGACCGTCCGCCTGCTCGATCGCGTCCGCATTCCCGCGGCGAAATCGCGCTTCCACGAGCATCCGCATCGCCTCTCCGGCGGCATGCGCCAGCGCGTGATGATCGCGATGGCGCTGGCCTGCAAGCCGAAGCTCCTGATTGCGGACGAGCCGACCACCGCGCTCGACGTCACCATCCAGGCCCAGATCCTGGAGCTCCTGAAGGAGCTTCAGCAGGAGGAGGGGATGTCGATCCTCTTCATCACCCACGACATGGGCGTGGTCGCCGAGATTGCCGACCGCACCGTCGTGATGTATGGCGGGCAAGCGGTCGAGACCGATGCCACCGCGCGCATCTTCGCAGCGCCATCGCATCCCTATACGCGCGCACTGCTCGCCGCGGTGCCGCGCCTCGGCTCGATGGACGGACGCGCGCGGCCGATGCGCTTTCCGATCGTCGACAAGGTGACGGGCACCTCGGACGAGCCGGCGGAGACGCCCAACACCGTCTCGGCCGCCGAGCGCCCGTTGCTCGAAGTCTCAGGCCTCACCACGCGCTTTCCGATCCGCTCGGGCCTGTTCGGCAAAGTCTCGGGCCGCGTCCATGCCGTCGAGAACGTCTCCTTTACCTTGCGGGCCGGCGAGACCCTGGCGCTGGTCGGCGAATCCGGTTGCGGCAAATCGACCACCGGCCGCTCGATCCTCAAGCTGACGGAGCCTGACAGCGGCACCGTGCTGATCAACGGTCAGGATGTGCTGGCCATGAATGCCCGCACCTTGCGCGACGTCCGCAAGCAGATGCAGATCATCTTTCAGGATCCGTTCGCGAGCCTCAATCCGCGCATGTCGGTGGGAACGGCGATCGCAGCGCCTTTGCTCGCGAATGGTCTCGCGACGGCGTCGCAGGCGCGCGACCAGGTCGCCGACCTCCTCGTGCGCGTCGGTCTTTCCGCCGACATGGCCGCGCGCTTTCCGCACGAATTCTCAGGCGGCCAGCGGCAGCGTATCTGCATTGCCCGGGCGCTCGCGCTCGGGCCGAAGCTGATCGTGGCGGACGAGGCGGTCTCCGCGCTCGACGTCTCGGTCAAGGCGCAGGTCGTCAACCTCATGCTCGACCTGCAGGCCAGCATGGGCCTCGCCTATCTCTTCATCTCCCACGACATCGCCGTGGTCGAGCGCATGAGCCACCGCGTCGCGGTGATGTATCTCGGCGAGATCGTGGAGATCGGCCCGCGTGCTGCATTGTTCGGCAATCCGCAGCATCCCTATACCAAGAAGCTGATGGCCGCTGTACCGGTGCCCGACCCGTCACGCCGCGGCACGCGGCGCGAGGTGGCTAACGACGAGATCAGAAGCCCGGTGCGCGCGCTCGATTACCAGCTGCCGGTGCGGCAGTATCGTGAAGTCTCGCCCGGCCACGTCATGCAGGTCTGGGGCGCGGAGTGGTCCGGTTGAGGCGCGAGCTCCACATGTCCTCCGGAAATCGTGAGCGGATGGAGCGACAGGGAACAGCGGCATGTGAACCGCTTCATACTCCATCACACTCTTTCTGAACTACCACTTCCGCAAGAAATTGCCGCACCCGGACCTGATTGACGAACACGGGTGAGATGCAATGCCTGCGCAGCCGCGTGCTCGCAGCTTTGGGTTGGCTCCTCGTCTTGCTCACGAGCAAGCCAGCCCCATCACTCAGCACAGATCTTTCAGAAATGGAATCAAGGGCATCGAGAAACGCGTCCTGGCAGCTTCTATTCGGGTCGGCCGGTAGGCTGCCACTTACTCAGAAGGAGCCCCCGATGAAGATAAGCAGCGCATTTTCCAACGCATTTTCCCTCACAAGGCACGTCGGCAGTCTTCGGATCCCTCGTTCCCGTCTGATCAAGTCGGCTCATCTCCTTGAAAGAATTGGACTGGCAGCCGTTGGAGCCTCTTGCGGCCTCTATGTGGGTGCGACCCTGTTGCGTCAGAAAGGCGGACTGTTTGAAAGCGGCTGGATCGTGCTGATAACAATGCTTTACGGAGCTCTCAGCTATTATGTCGGCATCGACTTGGCCGGCAATGTCGCACGGAAGTCGAGATCGAGCATCTCGGAAGAATGGAACGGTTCCGAGCCGGCCGAGATCATGAGTGCAGCCGGAACGTTCGGCGCAGCGATTGCTGCGACTCTGTCCGTCAGCATCCTTGTCCTTGATCAAAATCTGCCCAACGGCCTGATCGCCTTTGTAGCCGGCTGTTGGGTGGTTGGCTCTTCGCTTCAGGTTGCGGCGGGCACGATGGCTCGCAACGACGCAACGCCCATCAACGAGCAATGAAGGGACGTGCGCTCACGGAAAAAGTCCGCTTGACATCGTACGTCAGCGCAAGCCGCAGTGTTGGTTCGGCTTCAGGTCTGGAATGAGCGATGACGGTTCATCGCAACCTCTGCTGTCCAACGCTGCGCGCCAGCGATGCTTGGTAGCGCAGCCGTTCGTATCGAGCAGTATCCCGATCGAAACCGTACCGGTACTGAGTAACCTAGATTTTCGCGCAACAAACAAGACGTGCCATCATGGCGGCGTTGGGATATTCTCCCGCGCGGCCGTGGTCCAGAATTCTGCTAACTGCCAGTCATAAGATCGGTGGGAGCCATGCAGATTGCGGAGTGGCTCGAGAAACTGGGGCTTGGGCAATACGCGGAGCGTTTTGCCCAGAATGGCATCGACGTGGGCATCCTCCCCGAACTGATGGACGAGGACTTCGACAAGCTCGGGGTGCTGCTCGGTCATCGCCGCAAGATGCTGCGTGCCATTGCCGAACTCGATCCAGCCGCGTTGATCGCGTCGCCGTCTCCTCCTCACGACGCCGAGCGGCGCCACCTCACCGTTATGTTTTGCGATCTGGTCGGATCCACCGCACTCTCAGCGCGTCTCGATCCCGAGGATCTGTGGGAAGTGATCCGGGCCTACCGCGTCGCATGCGCGCGCGTCATCGCCGCTTACGACGGTAGGATAGCCAGGTTCGTCGGTGACGGAATCCTCGTCTACTTCGGTTATCCGCGCGCCCACGAAGATGATGCGGAGCGCGCAGTGCGAGCGGGCCTCGATATCATCGCTGCGATTTGCGAGCTCAAGACAGGCGCGGGCGAACGGGTTGAACTTCGGATCGCAATTGCGACCGGGCTCGTGGTGGCCGGCGACCTCATCAGCGGAGATGCGTCAGAGGAACATGCGACCATCGGCGATACGCCGAACCTCGCTGCCCGGCTTCAGAGTCTGGCGGAGCCGGGGGCGGTCGTCGTTGCTTCATCGACACGCCGGCTGCTTGGCGACCTCTTCACCTTCCGCAATCTCGGGCGGCGCGAGGTCAAGGGGATAAGCGAGCCCATCGCGGTCTGGGCGGTGGAAGGAGCGAGCGCATCGGAGAGCCGCTTCGAGGCGGTCCGCGCCGCGCGCTCGATCGGCTTTGTCGGCCGCAAGGACGAGATCGAATTCATTCTCTCGCGCCAGCGGGCGGCATGGCAGGGCTTGGGCCAGATCGTCTTGATTTCCGGCGAAGCGGGCATCGGCAAGTCGCGCATCGTGGCAACATTGTCCGAAAGCCCCTCGCTGGGGACACACCGTCGGGTGCGGTATCAGTGTTCGCCTTATCACACCAACAGCGCACTTCATCCCTTTGTCGCGCAGCTCGATCGCGCCGCCGGAATTCGCTTGCACGACACGCCGGAACAGAAGCTCGACAAGCTCGAGGCCATGCTGGCGCTGGGAACCCAGCAGGTCGCCCGAGCAACCCCGCTGATCGCGGCTCTGCTTTCGATTTCCATTGGCGACCGTTACCCGCCCCTCGGCTTGAGCCCGGCGCAGCAGCGCAGACAGACGTTTGCCGCTCTTCTCGATCAGCTTGAGGGATTGGCGCGAGGCCAGCCTCTGCTGCTCATCTGCGAGGATATGCATTGGGCCGATGCCACGACGCTCGAACTGTTCGATCTCGCGGTCGATCGGATCAGGGCCCTGCCGATACTTGTGCTCATGACATCCCGGCCGGAGTTCGAGCCCTCCTGGTCGGGCCTTGCCAACGTCAGTCTGTTGCGGCTCGACCGGCTCGACCGACAGGACACGCGCGCGCTGGTGGAGCAGGTGGTCGTCGGCCGCCAGCTGCCACGCGAGATGATGGAGCAGATCATCGACAAGACCGATGGCATCCCGCTGTTCGTCGAGGAATTGACCAAGATGGTGCTGGAGTCCGGCTTGCTCGTCGAGGATGCCGGACGCTACCGGCTGAACAGTCCGCTGCCGCCGCTTGCCATCCCTGCGACGCTGCAGGATTCGCTGATGGCGCGGCTCGACCGGCTCGCTCCGGTCAAGGAGGTGGCACAGATAGGCGCGGCCATCGGCCGCGACTTTTCGTACGCGCTGCTGAAGACCGTGGCAGGACGCGATGATCTGACCCTGAGCGCTGCGCTGGCACAGCTTGAAGAGGCCGAATTGCTCTTGCGCCGTGGGACTCCGCCCGAAGCAAATTATAGTTTCAAGCATGCCCTCGTTCAGGAAGCGGCCTACGAGAGCCTGCTCAAGAGCAAACGGCAGGTGCTTCACACGCGAATTGGCGAGATCCTGCGCGAGAACTTTCCAGCCGTTGCCGAGACCGAGCCGGAAGTCCTGGCGCATCACTTCACTGAGGCGGGGCTGAGCGAGGCCGCCCTCGAATGGTGGCGCAAGGCGGGCCAACAGGCACTGAAACGTTCGGCCTATGCCGAAGCGATCGCGCATCTCGGCAAGGCCATTGCGATCGCCGATCAATTGCCTGACGAGCCGCGCCGGATGATGAGCAGGCTGCATCTTCAAATCGCATATGGTCGTGCGCTCCGGGGCAGCCTCGGTCATAGTGCTCCTGAAACGGTTGCGGCATGGACGCGTGCGCGCCAGTTCGCAGCCGACATCGATGATCCCGTTGAGCTCGCGCCGGTGCATTCGGGACTCTTCAATGCCTGCCTGACGCAGGGCGAACTCGCTCCGATGCGGGAGCTGGCGGACGCCATCAGGAGCGCCGCTGACCGACGACCGGACTCGCCGGTGGCCGCCGTCGTTGCCCATTGGGCAGGCGGCGTCACCTGCTGGTTCGCCGGCGATTACTTGAATGCGAGAACGCATCTCGAGCGCGCGCTGGCGGTCTATGGTGCCGAGCCGGATCCCGCGACCTTCAGGGCTTCGGCGTTGGATCTGCCGTTCGTGATCATGAGATTTCTTGCCCTGGTGCTCTGGCCGCTGGGCAGCACCGCTCGAGCGTGCAGGCTCGCCGCGGAAGCGGTGGGTGCTCCGGCAGAAAAACGAGCGCTGTCCCAGGCCAATGCGCTGGTTCATCGCGCAGTGTTCGACGGGGTATGCGGGGGCATGTTGCAGCAAACAGAGACGATCCTGGCGCTCGGTCTCGCGCGCGACCACACGATGCCGCTATACGTGGCCGCGGGCACCTACCTGAATGGCCTGGCCAAGTGGCGTGCCGGCGACCGAATGGCCGGAGTGGCGGACATGCGTCACGGCTGGACCTTGCTGCGCGAGAACGATTGCTATCTCTGCGAACCGTTTTGGGGGATGCACGTCGCCGTTGCGAATGCAGAGCTGGGCCAAGTCGAGACCGGGCTGGACATCCTGAACGAATTGATCGCCGGGACGGCACAATCCGGCCAGCATTGGCTTGATGCCGAGCTGCATCGTGTCCGCGGCAGACTCTTGTCGCGCCATGATCCTTCGGACGTACCCCGTGCCGAAGACGCCCTCGCGCGAGCGCTGGAAATCGCGCGACACCAGCAGACCAGGACTTTCGAGCTGCGCAGCGCGCTCGAACTTGCACGGCTGCACAAGACAAATGGCCGAGCGGATGCGATATCCCGAGTGCTTGATCCCGTGCTCGCTGAATTCGAGGCGGAGCGAAATCTTCCGGAGTTGGTTGAAGCCAGGGAGCTGCTCACGCAGGCGGATGAGGCACGTGACGCTTCCCCTGGCCGGGCGTCTTGGGGCAGGGGATGACGCTCACGAATTGACGTGCACGAAATCACGCAAGAGCGGGTAGATCTCGTTGTTCCAGCGTTTGCCCGAGAACACGCCGTAATGGCCGACCCCGGCCTGCATGTGGTGCACGCGCCGATAGGCGCGCACGCCGGTGCAGAGGTCCTGCGCGGCGAGCGTCTGGCCGATCGAGCAGATGTCGTCCTTCTCGCCCTCGACCGTCATCAGCCCCATGCGGCTGACGGCTTTCGTGTTCACGGGGCGACCGCGATGCATCAGTCTGCCCTGCGGCAGCAGGTGCTCCTGGAACACGTCGCGCACGGTCTCGATGTAGAACTCGGCGGGCAGGTCCATCACCGCGAAATATTCGTCGTAGAAGGTCTTGATGGTCGCGGCCTTGTCCTTCTCGCCCTTGGCGATGTGGTTGGCGAGGTCGAGATGCTGCTTGATGTGGCGCTCGAGATTCATCGAGACGAAGGCGGTGAGCTGCACGAAGCCGGGATAGACCTTGCGCAGCGCGCCACGGCATTGCACCGGCACGTAGTTGATCAGGTTCTGCTCGAACCATTCGATGGGCTTGCTCTTGGCGAATTCGTTGACCCTGGTCGGCTGGATGCGCGTGTCGATGGGACCTGCCATCAGCGTCAGCGTCGCCGGGCGCGAGGGATGGTTGTCCTCGCACATGATGGCGGCGGCCGCGAGCGCCGACACCGAAGGCTGGCAGATCGCGACCATGTGCGGGCGCGGGCCGAGCTGGCCTAAGAAGTCGATCAGGTGCTCGGTGTAGTCGTCGAGCCCGAAGCGGCCCTCGCTGCGCGGGATGTCGCGCGGATTGTGCCAGTCTGTGATGTAGACATCGTGGTCCTGCAGCAGCGTCTGCACGGTGCCGCGCAAGAGGGTCGCGAAATGGCCGGACATCGGCGCCACCAGCAGCATGCGCGGCTGCTCGCCAGCGCCGTCTTTCCTGAAATGCAGCAGCGAGCCGAACGGCGTCGCGTAGGCGATCTCCTCGGTGACGGCCAATTCGCGATTGCCCACCGTCACGCGGTCGATGCCGTAGGCGGGACGGTGATAGGTCAGGGTCGAGCGCGAGATCAGCTCCAGCGCGGCCGACAGACGGCCGACCACCTGGTCCGACATGCCCTGCGGCACCAGATGGAGGAATTTGAGCGCGGACGAGGCCCCCGCGCGCCACGGCGCCGTCAGGTCCATATGGTTCTGAAAGGCCTGATAATACATCGACATCATACTGAAACGCCCATCCGTCCCGCGGTGCTATGCAATAACGACGCCAAGCGGCGGGGTGGACCGCCCGCAAACAAAATTGGCACGTCGCTTGCTGCTCACCTCGCGGCAAGCAGGGCACATCCGCACGCCGGCGGAGAGGCGGGATCAAGGAAGAGCCACATGGCAAAGGCGACGCTGACCATCAGCAGC
This sequence comes from Bradyrhizobium sp. CCBAU 53351, assembly GCF_015291745.1. NCBI lineage: Bacteria > Pseudomonadati > Pseudomonadota > Alphaproteobacteria > Hyphomicrobiales > Nitrobacteraceae > Bradyrhizobium > Bradyrhizobium sp. CCBAU 53351. Next base: position 6,072,307 of record NZ_CP030059.1, on the reverse strand, counting down.
AAGAACTATTCGTCCTGGTCGCTGCGCGGCTGGTTGCTGGCAAAATTCTCCGGGCTCGATTTCGAGGAGATCGTCACCGCGCCGGACGATCCGTCCGCGCGCGCGGAGATCCTCTTGCTGTCGTCGTCGATCCTGGTGCCGTGCCTGCGGCACGAGGGCGCGGTGGTCTGGGATACGCTGGCGATCGCCGAATATCTCAACGAGGTGATGCCGTCAGCCGGCCTGCTGCCCGATGACCGCATCCAGCGCGCCCATTGCCGCTCGATATCAGGCGAAATCCATTCCGGATTCACCACGCTGCGCGCCTCGCTGCCGGTGAATCTGAAGGGGCGTTTTCCCGGCTTCAAGATCTGGTCGCGCGCGCAGGCCGACATCGACCGCGTCTCGTCGATCTGGCGCGATTGCCTGGAGCAGTCGGGCGGCCCCTTCCTGTTCGGCGCGCAGCGCACCATGGCGGATGCGATGTACGCGCCCGTGGTAACGCGCTTCGTCACCTATGACGTCAAGCTGGAGCCGGTGCTGCAGGCCTATGCCGACACCATCATGGCGATGCCCGAGATGGCCGAATGGATCGCCGCGGCGCGGGAAGAGCCGGCCGAGATCGAGGAGCTCGAGGTCGAATATTAGGCAGGCACGCAGCACCTTGCCTGTTTCGGGGGCGGCAGCGGTTGCACACGTCCGGAGGAGCTATCCCCTTGCTGGAATTAACCTTTGGCGCCGGTGAGCGGTCGATGCCGTTCGCCGCGCCGCACAGATATTGTACGCGCCTGCATTGCCGCATCGACATCTAGCCGTGAACAGCTGCGTACACGGCGATTCGGCTGATTCGGACGTGATTCGTTCGAGCCGCGTTCCGTTGGTTAAAGGCGGAGCGCGGCGCCGTTGCATTTTGGAACAGATATCCGCGTCAGGCAGCCCCGCGCTGCTTCACGCGTGGCAGGCGCCAGCCGATGACGGTGGCTTCGACCGCGATGCCGGCGTCGTGGTTCTGCCAGCGTCCCTCGACATAGCGGCAGGCGAACGGCAGTTGATACGTTCCGCTGTGGTCCTCGCACAGCACTTCGAGCGCCAGGCCCGGCGGTGGTTCTCCGGCGCCGTCGAATTCCGCCAGTCGTCTATCGCGCGTTGCCATTCCAAAAATCTCCCCTAAACAAAGCCGCGGAACGAGCGCCCACTTCTTCCGCGCGCGGATCATCGTTCCCCGTCCGAGGGAACGGACCCAAGCTCAACGCGAGAATGCGGTACGAGTGTGGTAGCCTTTGCCGGCTGCGCGCAAACAGCGCACATTGCCGTGATCGTTTGACGAGGAACTTTTCATGCTGCTTCGAGATGCCGGCATTTGTTTCGCGATATTGCTGCTCGCAACACTGGCGAATGCGCCGGTGCACGCGCAGGACGTGCCCGGCATCGAGATCTGCACGGTCGAAAAGACCATGGAGCGGCGCACCTCCTGCCTGCAGAGCAATGTCGACTTCCTGCAGAAGACGATCACCAAGCTCAATCTCGATCACCAGCAGAAGCTGGATGCGGCGGCTCGCCAGATCGACGCGCTGAAGACGAGCCTTGCCGGTCTGCAGAAGACGATTGGCGATCTCCAGGCCGCGCAAGCGAAGACGGCCGAGGATCTGAAGAAGAAGCAGGACGCGCCGCCGGCCAAGGATGCTGCGAAATAGGCCCGGCGGTCACGCCACCCGATAGCGCTCTATCACGCCGCGATCGGGCTCGTAGCCGAGCCCGGGTCCTGTGGGCACCGCGACATGGCCGGTCGCATCGCTGTCCGCACGGCCGCCCCAGAGGCAAGCCTCGCGCTTGAGATAGAACATCTCGACCAGCCCGTCGTCGCGCGTCGCGAGCAGGTGCAGCGTCGCGAGCAGGCCGGGCCCGAAATAGGGCGAGTGCGGCACGATCTTGACGCCGAGCCGGTCGGCCAGCGCCGCGATCTTCAAGAATTCCGTGATGCCGCCGACCTTGATCACCGACGGCTGGGCGTGGCTCACCGCGCCGGCCTCCATCATCTGGCGGAATTGATAATCCGTGCAGGCATTCTCGCCGGCGGCGATGTCGAGCCCGCCTTTGCGGCGGACCTCGGCGAGCGCGGCAAAGTCTTCCGGCGGCCATATCGGCTCCTCCAGGAACATCGGCCGCGCATCGCGGCATGAGGTTGCGAAGGCGATCGCCTGCTCGGCTGTCAGAGGACAGTTCATGTCGACCATCAGCGGAATGCTAGGTCCGATCGCCTCGCGTGCGGCAAATACCGCCGGCGCCGTGGTCTCATGCAGCTTGATCGCGCCATAGCCGAGCGCGAGCGCCTTCCGGCATTCGGCCGCGATATTGTCGGGCGAGCCGATCCGCAGCAGGCTCGCATAGGCCGGAATCGCCGTGCGCCTGGTCTCGCCGAGCAGCCGATGCAGCGGTACGCCCTCGATCTTGGCGGCAAGGTCCCACAGCGCGATGTCGAGCCCCGAGATCGCGAACATGGTGATGCCGTAGCGGCCGAACAGATGCAGATTGCGCTGGATCTGCTCCATGACGGCGGGAATGCCGGCCGCATCGGGCACCTTCAGCCCGCGCGCCTGTGGCGCGATCATCTCCTCGACCGCGCTGCGCGTGGTGTGCGGGCAGACATAAGCGAACGCATCGCCCCAGCCGGTCAGCCCGGCATCGGTCGTGACCTCCACCAGCACCATGTCGAGGGCTGTGATCGCGGAGGCGCCCTGGCGAAAGCTCGCGACACCGGCATCATAGGGGATGCGGATATGGTGCGCCCGCACATCGGTGATGTCCATGACCCGGTTCCCCTTTCTCGTGAGCGGTTCTGGCGAGTGTAGCTGCGAATGCCGGGGCGTTGCCAGTGGCCATTGGCGGACTATCCTCCCTGTGCCGACCAGCAATGCCGATCAAGCGACGCGGCCGCATGCCGCGCATCATGACCGCGCTTCGTACGAGGACGCCCGCCATGAACCCAGCGCAGCGCGCGCTCTGGTATATCGAGAGCCATCTGGCCGAGCCGATGACGCTCGACGAGATCGCTGCGGTCTCGGGCGTGTCGCGGTTCCACATCGTGCGTGCGTTTGCCGCAGCCACGGGTCTGCCAGTGATCCGTTACGTGCGCGCCCGCCGGTTGACGGAGGCCGCGCGCAACCTGGCGAATGGCGCGCCTGACATTCTGTCGCTGGCGCTGGAGGCCGACTACGGCTCGCACGAAGCATTCACCCGCGCGTTCCGCGACCAGTTCGGCACCACGCCCGAAGCCGTCAGGGCCGCGTCATGCGCCAGCCAGCTCAAGCTCCAGGAGCCCATCCTCATGGATTCCACCATGCTCGACCATCTCGCCCCGCCGCGTTTCGAAGCCGCCAAGGCCTTTCTCGTCGCCGGTCCCGCCGAGCGCATCTCCTGCGACAACGGCGCCATGATCCCGGGCCTGTGGCAGCGCTTCCATCAGGAGGTCGCCGACATTCCCGCGCGGGTCGGTCACGTCGCCTACGGCGTGTGCTGCAACGGCGACGATGCCGGCAATTTCGACTACATCGCCGGCGTGGAGGTCGCTGATTTCTCCGACCTGCCGCGCCGCTTCGGTCGCATCCGCATTCCCGAGCAGCGCTATGCGGTGTTCACCCACACCGACCACGTCGCCTCGATCCGCCGCACCGTCAACACGATCTGGAATCAGTGGTTGCCGGCATCCGGTCTTGCGGCCGCGGACGCGCCGAGCTTCGAGCGCTACGGCGAGGCCTTCGATCCCGCAACCGGCAATGGTGGCTTCGAGATCTGGGTGCCGGTGAGGGAGTAGAGCTTCCGCAACGCTGGCATACCGTCCCGCTTGCTTGGCAAGCCCTGGTGACTTTGTCATAACCCAAGGCAAATCTTGCGTGTGGGGCCCGTGCCGGACATCCCGTGCAAGCCATAACAAGCAGCCGGGAGGGTCTCCACATGTCCAACGTCCGCGTTCTCGCCACCGACCTCGAATTTCCCGAAGGGCCGGTCGTGATGCCGGACGGCTCGGTGGTGCTGGTGGAGATCCGCGGCCAGCGCCTGACGCGGGTCTATCCCGATGGCCGCAAGGAGATCGTCGCGAAAATTCCGGGCGGCCCGAACGGCGCCGCCCTCGGTCCCGACGGCAAGATCTACATCTGCAACAATGGCGGCTTCTCCTGGATCCCGACCCGCAACATGATCATGCCGGGCCCGCAGCCCGACGATTATCTCGGCGGTTCGATCCAGCGCGTCGATCTGCAATCCGGCAAGGTGGAGACCGTCGTGACCAAATGCGGCGCGCACGATCTGCGCGGGCCGAATGATCTGGTGTTCGACAAGCAGGGCGGCCTGTGGTTTTCCGATCTCGGCAAGCGCCGCGCGCGCGAGATGGACGTCGGCGGCATGTACTACCTCAAGCCCGGCATGACCGAGCTCGTCGAGATTGTGCACGGCATCCTGCCGGCGAACGGCATCGGGCTGTCGCCGGATGAGAATACCGTCTACATCGCGGAGACGCCGACCGGCCGGCTCTGGGCCTACGAGCTCTCGGCGCCCGGCACGCTGAAGCCGCGCGACGTGATCTATCGCGGCGAGCGGGGCAAGCCGATCTGCGGCCTCGGCGGCTACCAGATGTTCGACTCGCTCGCGGTGGAAGCCGGCGGCAATGTCTGCGTCGCCACCCTGGTCTCCGGTTGCATCTCGGTGATCGCGCCCGACGGCACGCTGGTCGAGCAGGTCCCGACCGGCGACCGCGTCACCACCAACATCGCCTTCGGCGGCCCCGAGCTGAAGACGGCCTACATCACGCTGTCCGGCAAGGGCGAGCTGGTCGCGATGGACTGGCCGCGCGGCGGAATGCCGTTGAACTTTTTGAACAAGTGACAATCGCGTAAAACGCGATTGTCATCCCGGGGCTATGCGGAGCATAGAACCCGGGATCTCGAGATTCCCCGGTGCGCAATTGCGCATCTGAGGTTCGGCTCTTCGAGCCGCCCCGGAATAACGTCATGAGGAACGATCAAATGCCCTGGCCCGATCCCGTCACCCTGCGTGGACAGCACGCTCGTCTCGAGCCGCTGTCGCAGCAGCATCGCGAGGCTCTGGTCGAGGCCGTCAAGGACGGCGAGCTGTCAAAGCTCTGGTACACGGCGATCCCGCTGCCGGAGAACATGGGCAAGGAGATCGACCGCCGCCTGGCCTTGCAGGCCGCGGGCTCCATGCTGCCGTTCACCGTGTTCGATGCCGGCGGCAATATCGTCGGCATGACCACTTACATGAATATCGATGCCGCGAACCGCCGCGTCGAGATCGGCTCGACCTGGTATGGCAAGAGCGCGCAGCGCGGCCCGCTCAACACGCAATGCAAGCTGCTCTTGCTCCGGCATGCCTTCGAGACGCTGAACTGCATCGCGGTCGAATTCCGCACCCACTTCTTCAACCACCAGAGCCGCCGCGCCATCGAGCGTCTCGGCGCCAAGCAGGACGGCATTTTGCGCAGCCATCAGGTCGCGCCGAACGGCACGCTGCGCGACACCGTCGTGTACAGCATCATTGCGGCGGAGTGGCCGACGGTGCAGGCGCATTTGAATTATCAACTCAACGACAAGCCGCGCTAGGAGCGGCCGAGGCACCATGGACAGATTTGATTATGTGATCATCGGCGCGGGCTCCGCCGGTTGCGTGCTCACCAGCCGGCTCAGCGAAGACCCTGATATCAGCGTCTGCGTGCTGGAGGCCGGGCCGTCCGACTGGCATCCCTACATCCATCTGCCGGCGGGTTTCATCAAGACCTTCCACATGAAGAGCATCAACTGGGCCTACCAGCAGGAGCCGGGGCCCTGGACCGGCGGGCGCAGCATCTACGCGCCGCGCGGCAAGACGCTCGGCGGCTCGTCCTCTATCAACGGCCACATCTATAATCGCGGCCAGCGCATGGATTTCGACACCTGGGCGCAGATGGGCAATCGCGGCTGGGGCTATGCCGACGTGCTGCCTTACTTCAAGCGGCTGGAGAAGCGGGTCGGCGAGGGCGACAACACGTTCCGCGGTCGCGACGGCAAGCTTACCGTCACCACGATGGACTGGCGCGATCCGCTGTGCGAAGCCTTCATGGAAGGCGCGGTCTCGCTCGGCATTCCCCGCAACCCTGACTACAACGGCGCCATACAGGAAGGCGTATCCTACTGCCAGCGCACCATCGACAAGGGCCTGCGCGTTTCAGGTTCGACCGCGTTCCTCAAGCCTGCGATGAAGCGGCCTAACGTGCATGTGCACACCCATGCGCATGCCACCGAGATCATCTTCGAGGGCAAGCGCGCCGTCGGCGTGCGCTACACGAAGGGCGGTCGCGGCGGCACCCCGATCGAAGTGCGCGCCAACAAGGAAGTCATCCTCTCCGGCGGCACCTACAATTCGCCGCAGCTGTTGCAGCTCTCCGGCATCGGCTCGCCGGATCTGCTGCAGCAACACGGCATCGCCGTGCGTCACGCGCTGCCGGTCGGCGAGGGCCTGCAGGACCATTACGCCCCGCGCACGGTGGCGCGGGTCAAGGACATCAAGACCATCAACGAGCTTCGCCGCGGCTTCTCGCTGTGGATCGAGGCGCTGAAATGGGCAACCGCGCGCCGCGGCCTGCTCTCGCTGTCGCCGACCATGGTCTATTGCTTCTGGCACTCCGGCGAGAGCGCGGACTCCTCCGATCTCCAGCTCACCTTCACGCCGGCAAGCTACAAAGAAGGCGTGCAGGGCCAGCTCGAGGACGAGCCCGGCATGACGGTGGCCTCCTGGCAGCAGCGCCCGGAGAGCCGCGGCTATGTCCGCATTCGCTCGAACGATCCGTTCGCACCGCCGATCATCCAGACCAACTACCTCGACGCCGAGCTCGACCGCCGCGTCATCGTCGGCGGCATGAAGCTCGCACGGCGCTTGTTGAAGAGCGCGCCGCTGTCGCCCTATTACGCTTATGAGGATTTCCCCGGCCCCAACATCAACACCGACGACGAATTCCTCGCCGCCGCCACTGAACGCGGCACCACCACCTTCCACCCCGGCTGCACCTGCCGCATGGGCCCGGCGGACAGTAGGTGGGCGGTGGTCGACGACCAGCTCCGCGTCCACGGCCTCGAAGGCCTCCGCGTCATCGACGCCTCGGTGATGCCGCGCATGATCTCGGCGAATTTGAATGCGTCGACCATGATGATCGCCGACCGCGCCTCCGATCTCATCCGCGGCAAGCAGCCGATGGAAGCGGCAAGGATTCCGGACGCCGCGGTGGCGTGAGGTTTCGTAGGGTGGGTTAGCTGTGCGATTGCGCGAAGCGCAATTCGCGCGGCGTAACCCACCACTTCTGCCGATGATGAAACAAAGGAGGTGGGTTACGCTGACGCTAACCCACCCTACGAGCTGATGAGTTTGGCTGTGCATTACCCGACCTACGCGTGTTAGTATGAGCAATCTTGTCGCTCAGTTCGAAATCAGCGAGACGATCGATCAGTGGGTCTACGGCAACTTCGTCCTCGTCGTTGACGGCTTGACAGTCGGAAATCAGGCTGACCGATCTGTTGATCTAAAGGGATGCTTGTCGTGGTGGCGCGACTTCGTCGATCATCCCAGAGATCGTTACGAACCCGGCCTATTCGACGCAAGCAAGGAAACGATATTCTTATTGTTGGCTTCGTCCGTTCTCGAAGCCGAGAGACAGCCTGGAATGTTGCTGGGGGAGTATTACCGGAATACTTTCTCCAGATTCCATATCTCACACCTCGGAATGTCGTCCTTTGACAACGTGACCATGTTGTTCGTGAAGAACGAGCGTGGGCAGGAGCGTTTGGTCTGGAGGATGGGGAGCGGCGACATAGCCGATGCCTATCTTGGAGAGGGCGAGGTTGAGCGGGTATTTGCCGAGGCTGCCGCGACGTTGGAGCAGACGATTGGCCGTCTGACCTAGAAGTCCCGTAGCTGGATGGAGCGCAGCGCAATCCGGGATGACTGCATCCGTTCGCACACCATTGTCAGATTTCGCTTCGCTCCATCCGGGGCCAAGAGCTGTTGCTGCATACATGTGACCCGTCGGGCAAAACACCCGCCACCCCGTCAACCCCTCCCCGCAAAAATATTCCACTTTACCGAAATTCGGAATTGCGGCATACATCGAAACAGCCCGGCCCACGAAGAGGGGCGGTTCGCGAGTCGTTCGAAACGCGGGCCGGGTTGCGGTGGACGCGGCAGCGTCGTGCGCGAGAGGCGTGGGCAGGGCGGGTAGTCCCTGTGAGCCCGAGGCTTCGTGCGGACGAGCGGCGCTGAGCGCGTACGGCAAAACCGTGTGGTCCTGGCCGTCGTTGCTACGGTCAAGCCTTTGCGGAGGTGTGCGCGAGCCCAACCGGGCAGACGGCATCGTCAATTCGCGGGGTGAGGGAGGCCAGAAGGAAAGTTCGGCTCCCGGGAGAGCACGGCATAAGCCGTCCGACCATCGCGCAGGGAAGGCCGGGCGTTCGGCCGCACCTGTATGCCGCTGTGCAGTCCTTTTGCGCTATTTGCGCACAGCGGACCGTGGGTGCCAAGCCGGCACCCGGCCTTCCCTGCGCCCTCTTTCTTGTGAGGGGCGTGATGGAGAGAGCAAAGCTCGGGCGCGCGATGCGCCGCGAAGCTGCGAAGGCGTGTCTGCGACCCAAATGCGAGTTGGAGGATGGCGGCTCCGTCATTGCGAGGAGCGAAGCGACGAAGCAATCCAGAGTGTTTCCGCGGAGGGATTCTGGATTGCTTCGCTGTGCTCGCAATGACGATGTGGAGGCAGCGCGCCACACTCTGCTCTCGTGCCCCGGACGCAGCGCGGCGCTTCTTCAGCGGTGCGCTGCTGAGCCGGGGCCCATGTCGCCGCATGGTACTGTGTCGCATGGGTCCCGGCTCTGCGCAGCAGCGTTGCACGCTGCAGCGCGTCCGGGACACGAGCCTCACACTTCCCGTCGGCTCAAAAACGCCAGCCGCTCGAACAGATGCACGTCCTGCTCGTTCTTCAGCAGAGCGCCGTGCAGCGGGGGGATCAGTTTGCGCGGGTCGCGTTCGCGCAGTTGCTCGACGCTCATGTCCTCGTTGAGCAGCAGCTTGAGCCAGTCCAAGAGCTCCGAGGTCGACGGCTTCTTCTTCAAGCCGGGCACCTCGCGCACCTCGAAGAAGATGCGCAGCGCCTCTTCCACCAGGCGCTTCTTGATGCCGGGGAAGTGGACGTCGACGATGCGGGCCATCGTGTCGGCGTCCGGGAACTTGATGTAGTGGAAGAAGCAGCGGCGCAGGAAGGCGTCCGGCAGCTCCTTCTCGTTGTTGGAGGTGATCATCATGATCGGGCGCTGCTTGGCCTTGATCGTCTCGCCGGTCTCGTAGACATGGAATTCCATGCGGTCGAGCTCGAGCAGCAAATCGTTGGGGAATTCGATGTCGGCCTTGTCGATCTCGTCGATCAGGAGCACTGGGCGCTGCTCGGCCGTGAAGGCCTCCCACAGCTTGCCGCGCTTGATGTAGTTCTTGATGTCGGAGACCCTGCTGTCGCCGAGCTGGCTGTCGCGCAGCCGCGACACCGCGTCGTATTCGTAGAGGCCCTGCTGCGCCTTGGTGGTGGACTTGATGTGCCAGGTCAAAAGCGGCGCGTTCAGCGCCTTCGCCACTTCCTCTGCCAGCACCGTCTTGCCGGTGCCGGGCTCGCCCTTGATGAGGAGTGGGCGCTCGAGCACGATCGAAGCATTGACGGCGACCTTGAGATCGTCGGTCGCAACATAGTCCTTGGTGCCGGTAAATTTCATTGCGTGTCCTTGGTCATCGTCGGCGAGAGGCGCTCGTCCCGTCGCGACAAGCGAACGGCCGCTCGCGGCGGCCGTTCCTGGTTCGGTCAGGCTTTCAGACCCGTTTTATCAGCGAAAGGATGACGAGCACAATCACCGCGCCGATGGTGGCATCGACGATGGCGCCGACCGTGCCGGTGGCCAGCCCGATATGGAGCTGCGGCAGAACCCAGCTCGCGACCAGCGCGCCGATGATGCCGACGACCATGTTGCCGACCAGCCCAAATCCCGCCCCGTGGACAATCTTGCCGGCAAGCCAGCCTGCGATCGCGCCGATGATGAGCGCTGCGACAATTCCCATTGCATACGTCCCCGAACAACCCCGTGAGGGCGCCAATTCTAGAGCAAAAAGCACCCGGGTCCAGCGTTCAGCGGCAGCCTCCGCCCCTTGACGTTCGTCCCCCGACGGGCAATCTGTCAGCCATGTTCCTGCAATTCTTCACCTCTCTGCGCGACGCGCAGGTCCCTGTGACGCTGCGCGAATACCTCACGCTGGTGGAGGCGCTCGACGCCGACCTTGCGGACTACTCGGTCGAGAATTTCTACTACCTGTCACGCGCCGCGCTGGTGAAGGACGAGCGCAACCTCGACAAGTTCGACCGCGTCTTCGGCACGGTGTTCAAGGGGCTGGAAAACCTGCTCGACGCCATGGAGAAGGCGGAGATTCCCGAGGAGTGGCTGAAGAAGCTCGCCGAGAAGTACCTCACCGAGGAAGAAAAGAAGCAGATCGAGGCCATGGGCTGGGACAAGCTCATGGAGACCCTGAAGAAGCGGCTCGAAGAGCAGAAGGGCCGGCACCAGGGCGGCTCGAAATGGATCGGCACGGCGGGCACCTCGCCGTTCGGCGCGCACGGCTACAATCCTGAAGGCGTCCGCATCGGCCAGGAGAAGAACCGCAACAACCGCGCCGTCAAGGTGTGGGACAAGCGCGAGTTCAAGGACCTCGACGGCAATGTCGAGCTCGGCATCCGCAACATCAAGGTGGCGCTGCGCCGCCTGCGCAAGTTCGCGCGCACCGGCGCGCCGGACGAGCTCGATCTCGACACCACCATTCGCGAGACCGCCAATCACGGCTATCTCGACGTGCACATGCGCCCCGAGCGGCGCAATGCGGTGAAGCTCCTGGTGTTCTTCGACATCGGCGGCTCCATGGACGCGCATATCGAGCAGGTCGAGGAGTTGTTCTCGGCGGCGAAGAGCGAGTTCAAGCACATGGAGTATTTCTACTTCCACAACTGCCTCTATGAAGGCGTGTGGAAGCAGAACAAGCGCCGCTTCACCGACCGCACGCCGACCTGGGACGTGCTGCACAAATACCCGCACGACTACAAGATCGTGTTCGTCGGCGACGCCTCGATGTCGCCTTACGAGATCATGGTGCCCGGCGGCTCGGTCGAGCACGTCAACGAGGAGCCCGGCTCGGTCTGGCTCGACCGCATCATCCGCACCTATCCGCACGCGGTGTGGCTGAACCCGGTCGCCCAGAAGCACTGGGACTATTCGGAATCCACCACCATCATCAAGCGCATCTTCGCCAACCGCATGTACCCGATCACGATCGAGGGTCTCGAAGGTGCAATGAAGGAATTGACGCACTAGTCTCTCGTCATTCCGGGGCGCGCGTAGCGCGAACCCGGAATCCATCGGGCCGCAATGTTCGTCGATAAATGGATTCCGGGTTCGATGCTGCGCATCGCCCCGGAATGACAAAAGAGAAGGGAAGACCCATGCCCCAGACCATCACCCGCGGTATCAAGGCGCTGATCGACGAGGCCAATGCCGAGATCGAGACGCTCGACGCGAAGGACGCCATCGAGATATCCAAGAACGGCGACGTCGTCATCGTCGATATCAGAGACCCCCGCGAGATCGAGCGCGACGGCCGCATCCCCGGCGCCTTCGCCTGCACCCGCGGCATGCTCGAATTCTGGATCGATCCGCATAGCCCGTACGCCAAGCCGATCTTCCAGGAAGACAAGAAGTTCGTGTTCCACTGCGCCGGCGGCCTGCGCTCCGCTCTCGCCGCCAAGACCGCGCAGGACATGGGCCTGAAACCCGTCGCGCACATCGCCGGCGGCTACGCCGCCTGGCGCGATGCCGGCGGGCCGACCGAGAAGTGGGAGCCGAAGAAGAAGGGGTGAGCTTTGCTCTCTCCACCCGTCATTCCCCGCGAAGGCGGGGAATCCAGTACGCCGCGGCCTCTCGGTTCAATCACAACCGTCTCGGAGTACTGGATCGCCCGGCCAAGCCGGGCGATGACAGCGGAGTTTTACGCGCGCTGTACCAACCTCGCTCGTGCTACGCGCACCGGAATGACTGCAAGGAAAGACCAATGACCGACCCCCTCGTCTCCACCGAATGGCTCGCTGCCCATATGGGCGAGGCCAACGTCAAGATCCTCGACGCCAGCTTCAAGCTGCCGGGCGTGCTGCCGCTGCCGAAGGACGACTATCTCGCCGCGCATCTGCCGGGCGCTGCGTTCTTCGACGTCGATGCGGTCTCGGATCATTCCAACCCGCTGCCGCACATGTATCCGAGCGCCGAGCAGTTCGGCCGCGACATCGGCAATCTCGGCATCTCCAACGCCGACACCGTCGTGCTCTACGATGCCGGCGGCTGGGTTGCCGCGCCGCGCGCGTGGTGGATGTTCCTGGCCTTCGGCCATAACAACGTGCGCATCCTCAATGGCGGCCTGAAGAAGTGGCGGGCCGAGGGGCGGCCGGTCGAGAGCGGCGAAGTGAAGCCGAAGCCGGCGACGTTCAAGGCGAGCTACGATGCAAAGCGCGTGCGCAGCATGCAGCAGCTGATCGCCAATGTCGAAAGCCGTGCCGAGCAGGTAATCGACGCGCGCGCCGCCGATCGCTTCGAGGGCCGCGCGCCCGAGCCGCGTGCGGGCATCCGCTCCGGCCACATCCCCGGCGCCCGCAACGTGCCGTACAATCAATTGTTCGACGTCGCGACCGGCGAGATGAAGCCGCTCGACGATCTGCGCGCCGCCTTCACCGGCGCCGGCGTCAAGCTCGACGCGCCGATCGTGACGAGCTGCGGCTCCGGCGTCTCCGCCGGCGTGCTGACGCTCGCGCTGTATCGCTTAGGGATCACCGACACCGCGCTCTATGACGGCTCGTGGTCGGAATGGGGCCAGGAGAGCGGTCCGGCCATCGCGACCGGGCCGGCGTAAATTACTGGCGCGACCTCGTGGCCGTCGTCGTCGCGAATGTCTGCTGCTGGCCGAACGGATCGAACTGCTGCTGCAATTGCTGAGGCGGCGGACGCCGCACCACGCGCTGCCGCTTCTTCGCCTTGGCCTTGCGCTTGGTCGCCTTGTCGTCGGCCTTGCTCTCGACCTTCTTCGCCGGCGGATCCTTCACGGCCGTCGTCGCCGGCTCGTTCAGTGCGGCCAGCTTGGCCGCGGCGATTTCGAGCGCGGAGGAGGCGAGGGCCGGATCAGCCGGCGGCGGCTCGCCGACGGTGGCGGCAGCGGCAGCGCCAAGGTCCGGCTTGGCATCCGGAAGCGAGGCCGTGGTGTCGGCCTGGGTGAGCGTGTCGGCGGGCGCCGGCATTGCGGCCTCCGTCGTCGGCTCGGCCTTGGCCGGCTCGACGGCCGCAGCTTCTGCCGGAGGCGCAGCGGCCTGCATTTGGACGTCAGCCTCGGTCGTCAGCGCAGCGACCTGCTCGGGCCCGGTTGCCGGCAGTCCAATGGTCGGCACCTGGTCGCGCACCGACGGCTCGGGCTCGGCCGCCACCTCCGGCTCGGTGCGGAGCACCGCGAGCACCGGCTGGGCTGGCTCGGGTCCTTGCGCGAACCGCTGCTCCTGCGGGCCGTTCAGCCAGGACGGGTTATTGGCATACTGCTCGTGGCTCGCGCGCAGGAGAGCGGCCGCGCCCAGGCCGAACACCAGGATGGAGGTTGACAGCAGGATCGCGGCAAACAGGAAGCGAAAGCCGGGAAGCATCGAAGGGTTACGAATTTCCGCCCGGGCGGCGTGGGATGCCGGGGCCCATGAGCCATCTGAACGCGGTGACGGTACTGTTGGCCGCGTTCGCCGCGCGGGATCGAGAGCTCAAATGGGCGGCGAATCAGGCTGATTCGAACATACCGCAACGATTTCGACCCGTTCCCTAAAAAACGGGGCCGCAGACTCCGGCAAATGACGGTGTGAGTGGATTTCCGCCCCGTGATGCAACGGGGCAACGGTAGTCTTGCGGATCACAAATCGGCCAATCCGGCGCAAATAAGCCTGATATGTCTTGAATGTGCCGCTATCTTCCGTCATCTGGCCGTTAACGGTCCGATCGGGCTTGGGGACTATACAAGAGCGATGATGATCAAACATTTTCTGACGATATGCGCTGCCGCAACAGTCGCTGCCGCGGGAACCTCGCTCGCGCAGGCTCAGAGCTATCCGGTCCAGCAGGCACCGAGCTACGGCGCCCCGGCCGAATATCGGCCCGGTGACCGTGCGCCGAATTTCGACGCGCTGGACGATGACGACGACGCGATGCCGCAGGCCGCGCTGCCGCCGCCCGGCCCCGCCGACGATCCACGCTATGGCCGCCCCGCCGGCGCACCCCCGGTCTACTCGGCGGCGCCGCCGCAGGGCCCGGTGATGTCGCCGGACGATCCGCGTTATGGCCGCCCGGCGGGTAGCCCGCCGGTCTATTCGGCCGCGCCGTCGCAGGGCCCCGTGATGTCGCCCGACGATCCCCGCTACGGCCGCCCCGCCGGTCCGCCGCCGGTGATTTATGCCAATCGTCCGGGCCAGCAGGGACAGGCCCCCGCCGGTGACGGCATGCGTCCGCCGGAAGCTGTCGGTGGTCCCGCCGCGACCGGTACGGTCCAGGCCGGCCAGCCGCCCGTCGGCGCCGATGGCCGTCCGATGACCATGGCCGCGCTGCCGCCCGAGGAGCAGCCCGATGCAGCGCCGGTGCAGTTGCCGCCGAACCTGCGCCGCCAGGAAGTCTCGTTCCAGACCAAGGAGCCGGCCGGCACCCTCGTGGTTGATACGCCGAACACCTACCTCTACTACGTGCTTGGAGGCGGCCGCGCGATCCGCTACGGCGTCCGCGTCGGCCGCGATGGCTTCACCTGGACCGGCGTGCAGAAGATCACCCGCAAGGCCGAGTGGCCGGATTGGCATCCGCCGACCGAGATGATCGAGCGCCAGCCCTATCTGCCGCGCTTCATGGCCGGCGGCCCCGGCAATCCGCTCGGCGCGCGCGCGATGTATCTCGGCTCGACCGTCTACCGCATCCACGGCACCAATCAGCCCTCGACCATCGGCAAGTTCGTCTCGTCGGGCTGTATCGGCATGCTGAACGAGGACGTCTCCGACCTGTTCGACCGCGTCAAGGTCGGCACCCGCGTGGTGGTGATGCCGGGCGGCCCGCCGCCGGGAACGGCGACCGCCTCCGCTGCGCCGGCGCCCGGTCCTGCCGCAGGCCCGGCTCCGATGGCCGCCCAGGCCGGCCCCGTTCCGGGCACCCAGCCGACGGTGGTGCCGCCGCTGCCCGCACCGGTCACCGTGCGCTAAGCGCTGCGAACCAGATCAGATTGCGAAGGGCGTGCCGTCGGCACGCCCTTTTCGTTTTCAGGCCAGCTTGCGCGGCAGCTCGCCGCCCTTGGTGAAGGCGTCGATCGCCTCGACCATCTGGCCGTAATGGATGCGCAGACCGTCCTCGGTGGCGTAGCCGAGATGCGGCGTCAGCACGAGGTTGTCGAGCTTGCGGAAGGGATGATCGACCGGCAACGGCTCGACCGAGAACACGTCGATGCCGGCGCCCGCGATTTTGCGCTGCTGCAGCGCTTCGAGCAGTGCCTGCTCGTCCACGATCGGCCCGCGCGCGGTGTTGACGAGGAAGGCGGTCGGCTTCATCCGCGCCAGGTCCGCGCGGCCCACGAGACCACGCGAGCGTTCGCTCAGCACGACATGGATGGTGACGATGTCGGCCTTGGCGAACAGCTCCTCCTTGGTGGCGTAGCCGACGCCGGCCGCCGCACACTTCTCCGGCGTCAAGTTCGGGCTCCAGGCGATCACGTTCATGCCGAACGCCTTGGCGATCCCGGCCATCTTGGTGCCGAGCTTGCCGAGCCCGACGATGCCGAGCGTCATTCCCTCGATCTCGACGCCGGCAAAGGCCTGCCAGGGCTCGCCGGCATGCATGCGCGCGTTCTCGCGGCCAATGCCGCGGGTCAGCTCCAGGATCAGACCCATGGTCAGAGGTGCCGTGGGATCGCGGGAATATTGCGTGCCGCCGATCGCGACGCCGCGCGCCTTGGCCGCCTCCATGTCGATCGACGCGTTGCGCATGCCGGAGGTCAGGAGCAGCTTCAGCTTCGGCAAGCTCTCGAACAGGCCCTTGGGGAAGGCCGTGCGCTCGCGCATCGCGCAGATGATCTCGAAGTCGGCAAGCGCGCTTGCCGCGGCCTGTTCGGAGGCGAAGGGATGGCTGAACACGGTGACGTCGACGCGGTCGGACATTTTCTGCCAGTCGGCGACGTCGAGCGCGAGGTTGAAATAGTCGTCGAGAATTGCACAGCGCAGCCGGCTCATCAGCGTTGATCCAGGGCCAGAGTTGATCGCGAGAGGTGAGGGCGCGAGGGGAGCGCCGTCGTCGGAATCAAGGCCATGGTTGCGCGCAATCGCACCGGCGCGCAAGCCGCTTGCGTCCTCAAAAGTCCGATAGGAGAGAGAAGCGCTTAGAGGTCGCGGGGCTTCAGGCGGAACGGCGCATCCATGCCGTGCTTGGCGCGCCAGGCGGGGCCGGGGCCGCGCATGTAATGCAGTTCGGGCCGGTAAGGGTTGAAGGCGGTGGCGAAGAAGCGCTTCCAGAAGCCCTTGATCTCCGAGGCGAAGTCGGAGACTGGGCCGGCTTCTGCCGGAACAGGAAGAGAATGGGTCTCGATCAGAGCCATGATGCGGCCTCGCTGTGCTCCCGTTCGTTCTGAGCGGGTGGCGCTGTTTCCGCGCGAAACCGAGCTTTCGGCCTGATTTATTAAAAGATGGTTTCAATTGTCCGGATCGGTGGCCGGATGGTGTCCATCCCGTATTCGTCCGTGGTGAACGGACGGAAAACGTTGCCCTTTTGGGACGGGATCGCTACATCGCAGGCGAAGCAAATTTCCTCAAATCAAAGGTTTTCGGGACCGATGGCGCGCCAGTTCATCTATTTCATGCAAGGCCTGACCAAGAGCTACCCGACCCGGAAGGTGCTCGATAACATTCATCTGAGCTTCTACCCGGACGCCAAGATCGGCGTGCTCGGCGTCAACGGCTCGGGCAAGTCGACGCTGCTCAAGATCATGGCCGGCCTCGACAAGGAGTATAACGGCGAGGCCTGGGTCGCCCAGGGCGCCCGCGTCGGCTACCTCGAGCAGGAGCCGCAGCTCGACGCCAAGCTTTCGGTGCGCGAGAACGTCATGCTGGGCGTGGCCAAGCAGAAAGCCATCCTCGATCGCTACAACGAGCTGGCGATGAACTATTCCGAGGAAACCGCCGACGAGATGACCAAGCTGCAGGACGAGATCGAGGCCCAGGGCCTCTGGGATCTCGACAGCAAGGTCGACCAGGCCATGGACGCGCTGCGCTGCCCGCCCGACGAGGCCGATGTGACCAAGCTCTCCGGCGGCGAACGCCGCCGCGTCGCGCTGTGCAAGCTGCTGCTCGACCAGCCCGATCTGCTGCTGCTGGACGAGCCGACCAACCATCTCGACGCCGAATCCGTGTCGTGGCTCGAAAGCCATCTGCGCAGCTATCCCGGCGCGATCCTGATCGTCACCCACGATCGCTACTTCCTCGACAACGTCACGAGCTGGATCCTCGAGCTCGATCGCGGCAAGGGTATTCCCTACGAGGGCAATTACTCGTCCTGGCTGGTTCAGAAGCAGAAGCGGCTGGAGCAGGAGGGACGCGAGGACGCCGCGCACCAGAAGACGCTGGCCCGCGAACAGGAATGGGTCGCTTCGTCACCGAAGGCGCGTCAGGCCAAGTCCAAGGCGCGCTACCAGCGCTATGAGGATCTGCTCAAGCAGGCCAGCGAGAAGCAGACCCAGACCGCGCAGATCATCATCCCCGTCGCCGAGCGGCTCGGCGCCAACGTGGTCGATTTCGAAGGCCTCAGCAAAGGCTTCGGCGACCGCCTCCTGATCGACAACCTCACCTTCAAGCTGCCGCCCGGCGGCATCGTCGGCGTGATCGGCCCCAACGGCGCCGGCAAGACCACGCTGTTCAAGATGATCACCGGCCAGGAGAAGCCGGATTCCGGTTCGATCACGGTCGGCGAGACCGTTCATCTCGGCTATGTCGACCAGTCGCGCGACGCGCTCGACGGCAACAAGAACGTGTGGGAGGAAATCTCCGGCGGCAACGAGCTGATCCTGCTCGGCAAGAAGGAAGTGAACTCGCGCGGCTATTGCTCCGCGTTCAACTTCAAGGGCGCCGACCAGCAGAAGAAGGTCGGCGCGCTCTCCGGCGGTGAGCGCAACCGCGTGCATCTCGCCAAGATGCTGAAGTCCGGCGCCAACGTCCTGCTGCTCGACGAGCCGACCAACGACCTCGACGTCGACACGCTGCGCGCGCTCGAAGAGGCGCTGGAGGATTTTGCCGGCTGCGCCGTCATCATCAGCCACGATCGCTGGTTCCTCGACCGTATCGCGACCCACATCCTGGCCTTCGAAGGCGACAGCCACGTCGAATGGTTCGAAGGCAACTTCCAGGACTACGAGAAGGACAAGATGCGCCGGCTCGGCCAGGACAGCATCATCCCGCACCGCGTGAAGTACAAGAAGCTGACGCGGTGATGGCTATTGGCGCCCGCGATTTGCCGCGGGCGCATCCCCGGCGGCCCAGCATTTTCATCCGATAGCCCCTGTGATAAGATGTCCGCATGGTCGAGCCTGACAGCATGGTTCTGGAGCTCTTGCGCCACATCCGCGCGGCGGTCGATGACGTGCGGGATGATATCCGCGAGATGAAGCAGCGCATCGGCAATCTGGAAAGCCAGTACGCGAACATGTCGAACCGGCTTGATCGCATGGATGTTCGCATCGAGCGGATTGAACGACGTCTCGATTTGGCTAACGCGTGAACGGACTGAGCCGACTGCTTGGGTGCGTCGTCGCTGCTCTATTGCTCGCGTCGATTCTCTGTCATTCCGCCCGCGCCGCCGACGCGGCCTTTACGCAATTCATCGCCTCGCTGTGGCCGGAAGCGCAGGCGGAAGGCGTCTCGCGCGCGGTGTTCGACGCGCAGACGCGCGGTCTCGAGCCTGATTACAAGCTGCCCGACCTGATCCTGCCCGGGCGCCCCGCGACCGGCGCGCCGTCGCAGGCCGAGTTCGTGCAGGTGCCTGCGGACTATGTCAGGGAGGCCTCGATCGCGCGGCTTGCTGGCGAGGGACAGCGGCTGCTGCAAAAATATCGCGCCGCGCTGAGCGAGATCGAAAAGAAGTCCGGCGTGCCGGCGACCGTGATGCTCGCGATCTGGGGCCGCGAGACCGATTACGGCCGCTACACCCTGCCTTACGATCTCGTCCGCGTGCTGGCGACGCAGGCCTATGTCGGACGCCGCAAGGATCAGTACCGCACCGAGTTCATCCTCGCGCTGAAAATCCTGGGCGAGGGCGTGGTGACGCGCAAGGACATGCGCTCGTCCTGGGCGGGCGCCACCGGGCTGACGCAATTCCTGCCGTCCGAATATTACAAGCACGGCGTCGATTTCGACGGCGACGGCCGCATCGACATCTGGCACTCGGTGCCGGATGCGCTGGCCTCGGCCGCGCAGCAGCTCGTCAACAAGGGCTGGCAGAGCGGCCTGCGCTGGGCCTATGAGGTGCAGGCGCCGGCCAAGGTCGATTGCAGCACAGGCGTGCCCGAGGTGACGAAGCCGATCGGCCAATGGCTGCGCGAGGGCTTCGTGCCGGTGCGCGGACAGAAGCTCAGCGCCGCCGAGCAGGCGCAGCCGGCTTCGCTGCTGCAGCCCGAGGGCATCTACGGCCCGTCATTCCTCACGACGAAGAACTATTTCGTCATCAAGGAATACAATTTCTCCGACCTCTATGTGCTGTTCGTCGGCCACCTTGCCGATCGCATGACGAGCCCGCTGCCGTTCGCAACGCCCTGGTCGGCCTCCAAGCAATTGCGCACCAAGGATGTCGAGACGATGCAGCGCGGCCTCACGCGGATCGGGCTCTACAAGGACAAGATCGACGGCAAGGCCGGCATGCAGACCCGCGCGGCGCTGGGCGCCTATCAGAAGTCGGCAGGCCTCAAGGTCGATTGCTGGCCGAGCGAAGAGGTGCTGCGTTCGATCCAGGCGGCGCGATAGCGGCTCGCGCTTCTCTGATCTCAAAGAAAAAGCCCGGCCGATGGTCTCGGCCGGGCTTCGATCGCGGCGCTGGCGAGCGCCATGCGATCAGATCAGTAGCAAACGCGAACCGGGCGAACGACCCAACCGTAGCCATCCCAATAACGCTGGCGCTGCCAGTAGCAGGGCGCGGGCGGCGGGGGCTCAGCGACGTAGACGGGGCCGCCATAGGCGGGACGGCTCGACGCGATGGCGCCGCCGACGATGGCGCCGCCGATCAGGCCGGCTGCGATGCCGGCGCCGACGCCGTCATGGGCCTTCGCGGACGGCGTGGCGGTCACCAGCGAACCGGCGACCGTCGCAACCGTGAGGGCGGCAACTAAAGTCTTCTTCATGCTCTTGGCTCTCCTGGGAGATGGGTTCCTCTTGTTAGAGGCGCCCGGGTTTCAAAGGTTCACGCACACGCTGAGGGAATTGGCCGTGCAGCTAGGAAGCGCGCAATTGGTCAACCCACGGTAAACGCACACGGAGCTGTGACGAGAAAAAGCGGTCTTTTTCAGGCCCCGAGATGAACGGCGCATCCGTAGTGAACCGGTCCACGCGAACCCTGCTTGCGGCGCCTCAGCCGCAGACTCTGACGCGGCGTACGCGCCAGCCATAGCCGTCCCAGAAGCGCTGCTTCTGCCAGACGCAGCCGCCGCCATAATAGCCGTCGGCGACGTAGCCGGGACCCGGCGCATAGTAGCGGCGCGGGTAATAGCCGGGTTCGTAATAGCCCGGGCCGGGTCCGTAATAATACGGAGACGCCAGCGCGCCGCCGACAATGGCGCCGCCGATGATCCCAGCCGCCACGCCTGCCGCGACACCGCGCTGGGCCTGGGCCGGTGTTACGGCCGCAACGGCCAGGGTGGCGACGGCCGCGACCGCCAGGAGCAACTTCTTCATTGGTTTGACCTTTCGCACAAACATGCTGGAACCCTTTGGGAGCAGAGTTCCATACTTCGTTTGAATGATCAATGAACGGCACCTTTGCCAGACCCGACCAATTCATGTGGACTGCGGCTCTGCCAGGGAGGCGATGATGGGCAACGCGATGATAAATGCACTGGTCGCTGCCGGAATCGTTTTTGCGATCGGCTATGGCTGGTTGACCCATCTCCAGAACCGCGGCCGGCGCTCGCGCGCCGGGGCTGGCGGCGACAGTGGAAGCAGCAGCACCGGCTCTGGAACCAGCGACGGCTTTTCGCTGGGGAGCTGGTTCTCAAGCGACAGTTCGGGCAGCTCGAACGACGGTGGCAGTTGCTCCAGCAACGATAGCGGCAGCAGTGGCGGTGATTGCGGAGGCAGCGGCGGCGACGGCGGGGGAGGCGGCGGCGATTAGATCCTCTCAAATCTTGATCCAGCGCAACGCCGTAATTTAGGGCCGTTCTAAGCTGCTTTCGGGCCAGTTTGGAATAGCTTCAAATACCGGTTTTTCCTTTTGCATCCGGCCGGCCCGTTAAATATCGATGATGACGCATCACCGAGGGGCCTGCTGCTTCCATGATCGTTTGTTCCTGTAACGTGCTGAGCGATGTCGACATCCGCGCCGCCGTCGCCGAGTCCGACGACGCCGTGCGCCACGCCAAACAAGTCTATGGATGCCTCGGCTGCAACGCCGAATGCGGCCGCTGTGCGCGAACGATCAAGACCATCATCGACGAAGCCCTTGGCCCCTGCGCCCAGTCCTGCTGTGCCGGCTGCCCGCACAGCCACACCGTGGCCGCCAACGACGAGACGGCGGAGCCCGCCCAGTTCGCCCTCGCGGCCTGCTAAAATCTTCCCTTCGGATTGGCTGCGCTTTTCCCCGGCTGCGTCCGCGTGGCCAGTTGCCCTCATCCGTAAACTGACTTAGAAGCGTTCTAAATTCGGTCGGGGCCGATTTGGAATGCAAGAGCTGGAGTGAACCATGCAGGGCGACGCAAAAGTTATCGACTATCTCAACAAGGCGCTGCGTCACGAACTGACTGCGATCAACCAGTACTGGCTGCACTACCGCTTCCTCGACAATTGGGGCCTGCTCGACATGGCCAAGGTCTGGCGCAAGGAGTCCATCGAGGAGATGGAGCATGCCGACAAGCTGACTGCGCGCATCCTGTTCCTCGACGGTTTCCCGAACATGCAGGTGCTCGATCCCCTGCGCATCGGCCAGAACGTCAAGGAGATCATCGAGTGCGATCTCGCCGCCGAGATGAGCGCGCGGGCGCTCTATCAGGAAGCGGCCACCTATTGCCACGGCGCCAAGGACTACGTCACGCGTGACCTGTTCGAGAAGCTGATGAGCGACGAGGAGCACCACATCGACTTCCTCGAAACCCAGCTCGACCTGATCGGCCGCATCGGCCTCGAGCTCTACACCCAGAAGCACGTCGGTGGGCTCGAGGGCGAGGGGCACTAAGCTCCGGCTTTCGCCGCATACTCCAGTGTCGTCCCCGCGAACGCGGGGATCTACACCGAGCGATCGATCTGCACGTGGCGGTGTTCGTACCGCCGGATAGGCTCTTCACTGCAAGTCCTCGCCAAACGCCTCTGCGGGGTTATGGGACCCGGCGTTCGCCCGGACGACACCGTGGCTGTTGCTCCACCGCTGAACTGAGCTTCAGCTACAACTGCGTCTTGTAGATTTCTTCCACGGTTTCCTGGCTGGCCGGCTCGCCGAGGCCGGTCTGGTCGTGAATGACCGTCACGATGCTCGGCATCACCGAGCGCTGCACCTTTTCCGACGACCACAGCTTCGAGCGCATCAGCGCCTTGCCGCAGTGGAAATAGACTTCGCTGACGGCAACGTTCAGCGCCGCGCGCGGCGGCTTGCCGAACTCCACCATGGAGGCAAGCAGATCCGGATCGGCCGACAGCGTGCCGCGACCGCCGACGCGCAGCGTCTCGTCGATCCCTGGGACGAAGAACAACAGCTGCACGAAGCCCGAGCCTTCGACGACGTTGCGGAAGCTGTCGATCCGGTTGTTGCCGGAGCGGTCGGGCATCAACAGCTGATTGGGGCCGGCGACGTGGACGAAGCCGATGCCGCCGCCGCGCGGCGAGGCATCGACGCTGCCGTCCGCTCCCGATGTCGCGAGCACGCAGAATGGCGACATCTCGATGAATTTCTTCGCGTGCGCGTCGATCGCGGGACGCGCCTTTGCGATCACGCGCGGGCTCGGCTTGGCATAGATGGTGGCGAGGTCTTCGGCGCAAAGCTGGGTCACGAAGGTCTCCTTGATTGACGTGCCGAGACTATCATTCTCCGGCCGCCCCGCTATCCCTTTTGTCGCCGCCATGGCCATGCGATCACGTCGGCGCAGTAGAGTGCCCACCAGATCAGCACGGGCTGAAGCGCCAGGCGCGGACCATGGTAAAGCCAGCTATTGGGGATGGGCGGAACGTCGATACCCTCCAGCGCGTGCTTGATGTTCGCAGGCCAAAGGCAAAGCGCATAGAGCGCGAGCGCCACGCCTGCCCACCAGCGCAGCGGCGTCATCAGCAATGCAATCGAGCCCGCAATCTCACAAATGCCGGTGACGAGAATGACCTCTATCGGGAAGGGAACCCAGGACGGCGCGATCGCGAGAAACTTGTCGGGGACGGCCAGATGCGCAAACCCCGCAGCGACGTAGAGTGCGGCAAGAGCGAAGCGCATCACCGCGCGCCTGCGGTCGGGTTCAGAAGCCATCGCTCGAACTACCACGCGCGGCACTGACGCGCCATCGCGCGGCTAGACCGCATCCGCCGGCACGAAGCAGCTGATGATGATGGCGCCACGGTGGTGGACGTACCACACCACGGCCTGGCCGACCGGATTGCCGCGGTCGCGGATGATGGCGCGGTCGGGCACCTCCATCCATTGTCCTTCGATCGGCACCCAATAGGCGCCGCCGCGCACATCATAGTCGGTGCGATGGCCGTCGGAGACGTCGCAGCAGGGCACGCCGTTCGGCGCGATGACGCTCTTGAACCAGGCGCGGATGTCGGGCGGGACGTGGTCGTATTGACCGTTGTCGAACCCGAGTGCGGCGCCGGTCAGCGCCGTCATCGCGATCAGCCAGACGCACAGTGCGAGCCTGTGCATGCGATCCCTCCTCGTCGTGGCCTGATCTTCGCGTGCGAGTCCTGCTCGCGTCGATTCCATCGTTGACGCGATTAAGCCCGAGCTATCGGCGCATTGCATGCCCAAATAATATGCGGCGCAGGGGGCGCCGCGCATGATGCGATGCGGTATCAGCTTCGCGATCGCGTCTCGATCGACGCGAGCAGCGATTTCGGTACAACGTTGCGCCAGGCCATATCAAGCGCGCTCCGCAACGTCGTCGGATCGATCTTCGCGAGTTTCACATTCGTGCTGCCGCTCTTGCCCCAGGCGCCAGGGACCGGACGAAACAGCTCCGGTTCGGCGTCGACGAGCATGGCCTGCTGGTCCGGCGTAAGCTTCACCATGCCCCATGTGTCATCGGGATAACCCAGCGTCGCGAACACGCGCTTGCCGATGCGGAAGTCGGCATGACCGTGATGTTCGCCCTCGATGACGCCGGGAAGCGCGAGTGCAGACTTGCGAAAGCGGGATTTCGACATGCCGTCTTGCTGCTCGCATTACATCGTCCGCTGCGGGGCGGTCTGCAACAATTGCCGGACCTGCTCGACGTAGAATTTGGCATTGCCCGTAGTGCCGTGGCCGCGCGTCTCGGTGCTTGCCGGGATGAGATACAGCTTGCCGTTCTTGACCCGCTTCATCGCTGCGTCGGTGATGCCAGTCTCCGGCGGATTGCGCTCGTCGTCGGCGGAATTGATCAGCAGCAGCGATGCTTCGATGGCTTCGAGTTTCTCGCCCGCATTGTAGTCGTGCGAGGACTCCCACTGGTAGACGAAGTCGTTGGCATCCGCCGTGATCGGCGTCGCCAGCCGGTCGTCGACCATCTTGTCGGCCTTGGCCGCGGTCGGCGCCTGCGCCTGATAAGCCAGTGTGCCGCCGATGCTGGCGATGCCGTAAGCGGTGGCTGCGTATTTCATCATGCGCGGCTGGCTGGTGTAGTTGCCGCCATTGTAGTCGGGATCGTTGCGGATGGTGTCGAGCATGATCCGCCGCATCATCCAATTGCGCGAGGCCATTTCGGTCGGCTGCGAGGCCATCGGGATCAGCGCGTCCATCGCCTTCGGATATTTCTCGCCCCACAGCCAGGTGTGCATGCCGCCCATCGAATTGCCGATGACGAGGCGGAGATGCTTGACGCCGAGGCCTTCCGTCACCAGGCGATATTGCGCCTCGACCATGTCGTCGTAATTGTATTTCGGGAAGCTGGTTTTCATTCCGTCCGACGGCTTCGATGATTTGCCGTGGCCGATCCCGTCGGGAATGATGATGTAATATTTGGAGGCGTCGAGCGGTTGCCCCGGGCCGAACAGCTCACCACCGAAGGAAGGCCCCAGCATGCCGGTGCCCGAGCCGCCCGTGCCATGCAGCACCAGCACCGGCTGGCCCGTGGGCTCGCCCACGGTGGTGTAATGCAGCTTCAGCTCCGGCATGGTCTCGCCGGTGTGGAACTTGAAGTCCTTGGCGATCCAGTCGCCTTGCTTGGGGGCCGGATGATCGGCGGCCGATATGGGTGTGGAGATGGCCGACATCGAAATCGACAGCAGAACGGCCGACAGCGCCGCGCAGAGCATCTTCATGTTGTTCTCCCCCGTTGCGGCTCATGGTCGGCGGCCGCGTTACGGCGGAACTTAGCAGAACTGCGAAGAAGGATGTAGGATTTCAGCTCCGCCGATCGTCTTCATGGAAACATCCGGAGAGAGGCCTGCATGTGCCGCAACATCAAGACGCTGTTCAACTTCGAGCCGCCGGCGACGGAGGATGAGATCCACGCCAGCGCGCTCCAGTTTGTGCGAAAATTGTCCGGCTTCAACAAGCCGTCGCAGGCCAACGAGGCGGCGTTCGACCGTGCCGTGGCGGAGGTTTCGGAGGCCGCGCGGAGACTCCTGAGCTCGCTGCACACCCATGCCCCGGCGCGCGACCGCGAGGTCGAGGCGGAGAGGGCCAAGGAACGCTCGCGGCTGCGCTTCGGCTAGCGATCGCTGACAAGCCCATTCCGTGATCTGGCTCACGGAAGAAAGCCTCCAGGTAAGCGATGGTGTTCGCCGGGGTTTTGACAGCCCGGAGCACGATCATGAACCGCCCCCTTCTTCCCCTGAAAGCAGGTGCCATTGTTTTCACGCTGCTATGGACGGCGTGGATGATGTGGTGGAGCGGCTCGTTCTCGAGCGCGAACGTGATCATCCTGGCGCTGTGCGGCGCGGCGGTCGGCTATCTCTGGTATCGCGCCATGCGCTGGCAGTTCGAGCGCATGGGCATGCTGCCGCACAAGGACGACGCGTCCGGTTCGTCTTGACCTGGCTGGTGTCCCGGACGCGGTGCGGCGGGAAGTGCCGCTCCGCAAAGCCGAGGCCCAAATGACCCGCACATCGCTTGGCGAGACGGGCCCTCGCTCAGCAGCGCAGCATTGCACGCCGCGCTGCGTCCAGGGCACTAAGCGCTCGGATGCGGCACTTAGTCCTTCTGGCCGTGCTTCTTCTTTTTCTTCTTCTTCCTGGGCCCGTCGCCTTCGCCGTCGTCGCTCTCGGTGTCGACGGTCGCTGCATCGGGCTCCTGCACGGCGGCCTCCAGCGCTTCGCGCTCGGCGGCTTCGCGCTCGCGCTGACGGCGCCGCTCGTCCCAGGCGTCGAACAGCTGATCGAGCCATGGCAGCACCTGTTCGATCGAGGGCAATTGACCGGCAGGTCCCGGCTCGCCGCGCGGGCCTTGCGGCCCCGCAGGTCCTTGCGGCCCCGCAGGTCCTTGCGGCCCTGCAGGACCCTGCACGCCGATGGCCCCGCGCGGGCCGGCCTCGCCTTGCTTGCCTTGCGGACCGGGCTTGCCCTGAGGTCCCGCCTTTCCGAGCGGCCCCGGCTTGCCCTGCGGACCCGGCTTGCCGCGCGCGCCGTCGGGGCCGCGCCGGCCCGGATGACCCTGCGGTCCCGGCCGTCCCGGCTCGCCCTGCCGTCCGCGCGGCCCTTGAGGTCCCTGCCGCCGTCCCTGATCGTCTGCCACGCCACTGCTCCCCTGTCACGGAAGCAAGCTACTTAGCGGCGTTTGACGACAGCAGCAATTCCGCGCGCTAATCCTGATAGGCGGGCACGTCGATGCCGGAGGCGGCGTAGAGCTTGATCTTGTTGCGCAGCGTGCGCACCGACAGGCCGAGCACGCGCGAGGCGCGCGTTCGGTTGCCGTCGCAGCGCGCCAGCGTCTGGAGCACGAGCTCGCGCTCGACCTCGTCGACGGTGGCGCCGATCAGAAGCGGAACGATCTGGTTAGGAGCAAGAAATTGCGCGCCCGGCTCGGACGCGGCGACATGAACAGTGGTCATCAACACACTCCCCGATCAACGCCCGCTTCCATCGTTGGAAGCGGATCGAGAACAAACGACCCCCAAGCCGTAGATCCACGGTGGTCGGGTTTGGTTAACGAAAGGTTAATTGGGGAGCATCGCACCAGATGACCTCGGGAATGCCGCGAAGCCGCCGCGATTGGCAGAAGATGCATATCAGTGCGGTCCGGTCTGCTCCCTCACACCGTCCGGTAGCCACCGTCCACCATCACGATCGTTCCCGTGACATAGGCCGACAGATCCGACGCGAGGAAGAGCGCGGGGCCGACGATATCCTCCGGTTTGCCGGTGCGCGCCAGCGGGGTGTGGTCGAGGAAGGCCTGCACCAGCGCCGGATTGGTGGCGCGCACATTGGCGTTGATGTTGGTCTCGATGAAGCCCGGCCCGATCGCGTTGACGCGCACGCCTTCCTTGCCGAGCTCAACCGCGAGCGCCTTGGTGAAGCCGAGCACGCCGTGCTTCGAGGTCGTATAGGCCGCCGAGCTCGGCGTGCGCAGATGCACGAAGGACTGGATCGAGCCGATATTGACGATGCGGCCCTTGCTCGCGCGCAAAGGCGCGAGGAAGGCCTGCGTCATGTTGAAGACGCCGTTGAGGTTGAGCGAGATGATGTCGTTCCAGTCCTTCGCCACCGTTTCGGCCTCCGCGGTGAAGGCGTTGCGGCGGGTGATGCCGGCATTGTTGACGAGGATCGAGACCTGCCCGACCTTGCCTTCGACCTGCTTTGCCAGCGCGAAGCAATCCTCGCGCCTGGTCACGTCGAGCGCAAAGCTCTCGGCCTTGCCACCCGCTTCTCGGATCTCCTGCGCGGCCTCCGCGACCGTGTCGGAATTGACGTCGAGCAGCACCACCCGCGCGCCCTCGCGCGCATAGCCGGCGGCGATCGCGCGGCCGATGCCGGAACCGGCCCCGGTGACGACGGCGATGTGGTTTGCGAGCAATGCCATGACATTTTCCTCCCGATTTCTTTTCGAAGTTTCACCAAACGCTAACTCGAAATTAAGGGGTCGGAAACGGCAGCCTTGGCATACTGATCTTGATTGCTAAACGTTGCACGCATGATGGAACGGCTCGACACTCGGCTGGACTCCTGGAAACTGGCTCTGGAACGCCTGCGGTCGGCGCAATCCGCCGACTTCGCCCAGGCGGGCCGGCTCGTGGCCGAGATCGCGCGGATGAGCGTCGACGTCACGCTGCGCCAGGCGGCGGAGCAGGCGCTGCCGGTGCTGCGCCAGGCGGTCGACAATGACGATGACGGCGTCACGCTGGCGGCGCAGCGCCGTCTCGGCGTGGTGCTCGAGGTCGTCCATGATTTGACCGCGCCGCGCTTCGGCCGCCGCAACGCCACGCCGAAGAAGCTCTCCAGCGAGGATCGCGCCCGCAAGATGCTCGGCCTGCCGCTCGCGGTGCAGCTCACCTGCGAGGACATCAACCAAGCCTATCGCCGCGCCGCCAAGGGCATGCATCCCGACCACGGCGGCAGCGCGCAAGCCTTCATCGACCTCGCCGCCGCGCGCGACGTCCTGATCCATCCCGGCGCGCACAAGGACGCGTGAAAAACAAAGCGGGCAAGGACGAGGTCTTCGTCCTTGCCCGGCTCTTCGTCCGCCGATCGAAATCCTACCAGGTGCAGTGGCCGTTCTTCAGCGCGGCATCCTTCGCCGCGAGGGCGTCGATGAAGGTCGGCATGCTCGCGCTGGCACGGTGATAGCCGGCCGGCCACGGCGTGGTCGGGATGCTCTCGTCCCAGATCTGGCAGAAGCCCGAGTCCTGCCAGCGGATCAGGTGATAGCTGGCCTGTGCAGGGCTCGCGGCGACGAACGCGGTGACGGCAAGACCGGCGGCAGCGCACAGCACGGAAATACGACGCATGATCAGCTCCTCAAATGAATGATGTGATGCGCCTCCCGGCAATGCGGGGAGGGCTTGTGCCGGACGCCTGTGGGTGATGCGCGCCGGACAAGATGTGAGTCATTCCACGCGCCGATCAGGTTCAAACATCGCGCGCGGGACCTGGCCGGTTTCGGCGGCAGAAAATGCGCAGGTCCCGCAAAAGAAAAGGGCGGACCGCTCGCGCGATCCGCCCTCGACATCCGTCTTGTCGCGTCAAGCCTAGAGCGTGCAGCGGCGCTCCGCGCGCATCTTGATCTGGAGGTCGGACGCCTGCTGGAAGGTCGGCATCGGCTTGCTGACGACCTTGTAGGTCGACACCCCGATCTGGAGAGGCTTGTACTGCAGGTCCTCGTTCCAGACCTGGCAGATGCCGGTGTTGTCCCAGCGGATCACGTAATAGCCGGCCTTGGCGGACGCGGGCACGGCGAACACGGAGGAAGCGATGCCGGCAACGGCACAGAGGGCGAGAACGCGACGCATGAAATATCTCCTGAAGGGAAGGTGAGAGGAAAACTGGTGCGGCAAAACAATGCTTCTGGCAAGCCGGGCGGCGGTCGATCACGGATATGTCAGCCGTCCCTCCGCCGTTCGAACTAGCCCTTCGCCAGCGAGGCCACCGCCTCGATCTCGATCAGCATCTTCGGATCGGGCAGGGCCTGCACCACGCACGTCGTGCGCGCCGGGTAAGGCGGCGGGCCGAAGGCGCCGGCATAGAGCGCATTCATGGCGGCGACGTCGGAGGGGCGGGTCAAGAGCACGTTGACCTTGGCGAGGTCGCGGATACCGGCGCCGGCCTCGTCCAGCACGCGCTTGATGTTGACGACGACATTGGCGAACTGCGCCTCGAAACCATCAGGCAGCGCGCCATGGGCGTCGAAGCCGGGAATGCCCGAGACGAACAGGAGATCGCCGACCCGCGTCGCAAAGGACAGCGGCGGCGCTTTCACGTGGGGCGGGGGTGCGAAATGCTGGATCGGCATGGGATCACCTCGCAAGGACGGTCGCTGATGCCACAAGCGTAGCGGCAGGTGAGAGGGCCTCAAAACAAAAAATGCAAAAACAACCCCATGCACAGTAGGGAGGGGACGGAAATCATTGAGCTTTTTGAAATTCGAAAAGAGCGAAATGATCGTCTGCTTCGTCGGGCAAAACAGGGGCATCATCGCATGCTGCGATTGGTCCGTGGTGCCGCCCCAAACTCCGCCGTCATGCCCCGGCTTGACCGGGGCATTCAGTACGCCGTGCCCTTTCGGCTCGACCATGACCGCCTCTGGATACTGGATCGCCCGGTCCGAGTGCGCAATTGCGCACTGGCCGGGCGATGACAGCTGAGTGCTCGGCGACGAGCGCGCCTCGCGCCTGATCCCATCATGTTGCCGCCCCCATCAATCAGATACATTCGCCGCGTCTGATTCGAATCCCCCTAAAGACAGCCCCCGGAGACCCCCATGAAGCTTGCATCCACCCTTCGCGCCGCGCTGGTCGCCATCGCGGCCCTGGCCGGACTTTCGACCGCGGCGCAGGCCGACAGCGGTTTCGTGACGCTGACGATCTACAAGGCGGGCTGGATCATCGGCGGCTCGGGCGGCAGCGGCGTGCTCAACTTCCGCGGCCGCAATTATGGGCTCTCGACCGGCGGGCTCGACTACGGCCTCGTCTTCGGCGGCTCCAAGACCGTGCTGCGCGGCCGCGTCAGCAACATCAACCGTCCCTCGGACGTCGCCGGGGTCTACGGCGCTGCCGGCGCGGGCCTTGCCGTGGGCGCCGGCGCCCGGGCCATCGTGCTGACCAACCAGAAGGGCGCGGTGCTGGAGCTGTCGGGCACGCAGGTCGGGTTGATGGCGAATGCCGATCTCAGCGGCCTTGCGATCACGATGCGGTAGGGACGGCTACGAGCGCGCCGTTGCGGTGAACACCGCAAGCTGCGCGTCGAACGCGCGGCGGAACGCGGGCCGTGCCTCGCCGCGCGCGACGTAAGCGGCGATGGCAGGATATTCATCGAGCAGGCCCGATGTGTTCAACCGCCGCAGCACCGTCACCATCATGAGATCGCCGGCGCTGAACGCGCCGTCGAGCCAGTCCGCACCACTGATGCGAGCGGACAATTCGCCGAGCCTGACGCGGACGCGATCCTGCAACATCGGCAGCCGCTCCGCGGACCAGCTCTTGTCGCGCTCGAAGAGCATCGCCATGGTGAGCTCGACGATCGGCGGCTCAATTGTGCTCAGCGCGGCGAACATCCACGCGATCGCGCGGGCGCGCGTATTGGCATCTTTAGACAGCAAGCCATCATGGCGCTCGGCGATGTGCAGCACGATTGCGCCGGACTCGAACAGCGCGAGATCGCCATCCTCATAGGTCGGAATCTGCCCGAACGGATGGAGCGCAAGATGCGCGGGCTCCTTCATCGCCTTGAACGACACGAGGCGGACGTCGTAGGGCTGACCGACCTCCTCGAACGCCCAGCGAACCCGCATGTCGCGGGCCTGGCCCTTGCCGCGGTCGGGGGAGTTTTCGAAGGCGGTGATGGTGGGGGGCATTGGAGGCTCCGGGGTGATCGTTTCCAGGACGAACGACGGATGCTGTCTCCGACAGACTGTGTGCGAAATATCGGTGGTGGCGTGCCCCGGACACAGTGCAGCGCGCTGCCCCTTGCGGCGCGATGCGCTGCAGAGCCGGGTCCCATGACGAACGCGTGCCGGAGCTTCTGGGTCCCGGGTCTGCGCTACGCTTGCCCGGGATACGAGAGCAGACGCAATCCGGCAGTCGCCGTTCAGGGGGCGCGACCAATCCACGCCCCCAGTTCGCGCCACGGCTCGATCGTCCAATGCCCGGACGCCGCGCCGGACGGCGAGGGAAGCACGAATATCTCCGGCAAGCTTCCGTCGCGCACCTGCCGCCCCAGCGCGATCGCAGCCGACGGCTTGCCATAAAACAAGCTCGCCGCCTTCTTGCTCGTGAACGCGATCGTTCGCGGCCGATACTTTTCGATCTTGGCTTTGAAGCCGGGTACGTCGATCGAAGCAGCCTCGATCTGGTGATCCATCCCGGCACCCGACTTGGACAGATCAGTGAAGCCGATCCCGAGCGCGATCAGCTCCGCGAACTCGCCTGGCTGATAGCGCCGCGGCGTGATTCCGGACTCATGGATCGCGCGCCAGAAGCGGTTGCCGGGATGCGCGTAGTAGTGCCCGAGCTCCGCCGAGCGCGTCGAGGCGGCGGTGCCGACGAAGACGAGGCGGAGGTTGGGACGGAGCTGGTCGGGAAGGCGGTGAATGATGTTGGACATCTTCGATGCAGCTATTGGCTTACTTCTTCCCTGAATCTGCCGTCGTTATTATCAGAGGCGTGTGAGCGCCGTGCGCCTCAGGCCGGCTGGAGGATTTATGCAAGACCAATTTGAGTGGCCCAAGCCGGAGCACGAGGCCGACAAGGTCATCCTGCGCAATGTCCGCAACCACGGCTGCCATATCACAGGCGTACCAGATGCCAATCCACCATTTGCATTTTCGATCGGTCTGTATCTGAACTACGGCCACCCCGAACTCCTTATCTTCGGTCAGAGCGCCCAGAACGCGCAGGCGATCATCAACCTGATCCGCGATCGGGCTGCGGCGGGAGATAAATTCGACGACGACAGTATCTCCGACGAACTGCTGGAGAACGGCTACAAGCTCGGATTCTGGCAAGTGCCGTTGGCGGCTTATCCTGATTACCTCGGCACTGCGGTCTGGTTCTACCGGAAATCGCGACTTGCGTTCCCCTGCCTGCAAGTCATTTGGCAGGACGTCAACAGGCGATTCCCTTGGGAGCCGGAATGCTCGGTCTCCGTGAAGGCGGATCAGCCATTGTTGAAGAAGACCGTTTCTTGAAGCGACGCTTCTGCAAGAAAGCCGGGCGAATGGCCCGGCTTTCTGAATGGAGCAGCTGAGTTTGGGCGAGCAGGAGGGCCCTCACAACACCCGATTACTCTCCTTCACCTTCTCCGCATCCAGATAAACGCTGCTCCCCATCTCCTTGAACTTCGCGCTCATCTTGGCCATGCCGTCTTCTGCCGTGCCCTGCATCGACATGCCGACGCTGTTCGGGTCGTTCAGCGTCGCCGCATAATCCCGCACGTCCTGCGTGATCTTCATCGAGCAGAACTTTGGGCCGCACATCGAGCAGAAATGGGCGACCTTGTGGGCTTCCTTCGGCAGGGTCTCGTCGTGGAAGTTCTTCGCGGTATCGGGATCGAGGCCGAGGTTGAACTGGTCGCTCCAGCGGAAGTCGAAACGGGCGCGGGAGAGGGCGTCGTCGCGCAGTTGCGCGGCGGGGTGGCCCTTGGCGAGGTCAGACGCGTGAGCCGCGATCTTGTAGGTGATGACGCCGGTCTTGACGTCGTTGCGATCGGGCAGGCCGAGATGCTCCTTCGGCGTGACGTAGCAGAGCATGGCGCAGCCGAACCAGCCGATCATGGCGGCCCCGATGCCTGACGTGATGTGGTCATAGCCCGGCGCGATGTCGGTGGTCAGGGGCCCAAGCGTGTAGAACGGAGCCTCGCCGCACTCCTTGAGCTGCTTGTCCATGTTGATCTTGATCTTGTGCATCGGCACGTGGCCGGGGCCCTCGATCATGACCTGGCAGCCCTTGTCCCACGCGATCTTGGTGAGCTCGCCGAGGGTTTCGAGCTCGGCAAACTGCGCGCGGTCGTTGGCGTCGGCGATCGAGCCCGGACGCAGGCCGTCGCCGAGCGAGAACGAGACGTCATACTTGCGCATGAGGTCGCAGATCTCGTCGAAATGCGTGTAGAGGAAGCTCTCCTTGTGATGCGCCAGGCACCACTTCGCCATGATCGAGCCGCCGCGGCTGACGATGCCGGTGACGCGGCTGGCGGTGAGGTGGATGTAGGACAGGCGCACGCCGGCGTGGATCGTAAAGTAGTCGACGCCCTGCTCGCACTGCTCGATCAGCGTGTCCTTGTAGAGCTCCCAGGTCAGCTTGACGGGATCGCCGTTGCACTTCTCCAGCGCCTGGTAGATCGGCACCGTGCCGATCGGCACCGGCGAGTTGCGCAGGATCCATTCGCGGGTGGTGTGGATGTTGCGGCCGGTCGAGAGGTCCATCACGGTGTCGGCGCCCCAGCGGATCGCCCACACCATCTTCTCGACCTCTTCCTCGACCGACGAGGTCACCGCGGAGTTGCCGATATTGGCGTTGATCTTGGTCAGGAAGTTGCGGCCGATGATCATCGGCTCGAGTTCGCTGTGGTTGATGTTGCAGGGAATGATGGCGCGGCCGCGCGCGATCTCGTCGCGCACGAACTCGGGCGTGATGAAGGCGGGGACCGCAGCGCCGAAGCTTTCGCCGTCGGCAAGGGCGGCTTCCGCGCGCTCGAGCTGCTGCTTGCGGCCGAGGTTTTCGCGGGCGGCGACGTAGATCATCTCCTTGGTGATGATGCCGGCGCGGGCGAATTCGAGCTGCGTGATCTTGTGGCCGTCGAGGCCGCGCAGCGGCTTGTGATAGGCCGAGAAGGCGCGCGCAGCCTTGTCGGTGGAGACGCTGCCATTGTCTTCCGGCTTGATCTGGCGGCCCTCATATTCCTCGACGCCGCCGCGCTCCAGAACCCATTGCTTGCGGCTGCGGGCAAGGCCGGCGTTGACGTCGATCGTGACGGAAGGATCGGTGTAGGGGCCGGAGGTGTCGTAGACCGGCAGGTTCGGCTCGCCGGCGCCTTCGGACAGGATGATCTCGCGCAGGGGCACGCGCAGATCGGGGGCGGCGTCAGGGGACGCGAAGATCTTTCGCGAGGAGGGAAGCGGGCCGGTGGTGACGGCGGGGACGGTTTTTTCGGGGTTGGAGCGGATGTTCATGGGATCCTCCGGTTAATTCGTTGATGTCGCTGCGCGAGGAGCGATTACAGCTGTCATCCCCGCGAAGGCGGGGATCCAGTACTCCGAGGCGGCGCGGCTGGAGCCGTGAAGCCGCGGTGTACTGGATCGCCCGGTCAAGCCGGGCGATGACAGTTGAGTTTGAGGCGAGAGCGGTGCGCACATCACGCCGCCTCCTTCAGGCCGAGCCATTGCCGCACCCGCGCATCGGGGTCGGCGTTCTGGGTGACGTCGGACACCACCGCGATCGAATCCGCGCCCGCGGCAAAGATCTCCGCAGCGTGCTCGAACTTGATGCCGCCGATGGCGACCAGCGGGATGGTGCCGATGCGCTTCTTCCATTCGGTGATCTTCGGAATGCCCTGCGGCTCGAAGCGCATCGACTTGAGCGTGGTGAAGAAGATCGGGCCGAGCGCGACGTAATCCGGCTTTGCCTTGAGCGCGGTTTCAAGCTCGGCATCGTCATGGGTTGAGATGCCGAGTGACAGGCCGGCCTCGCGGATCGCCTTGAGGTCGGCCTCTGCGAGATCCTCCTGGCCGAGATGCAGATATTTTGCGTCGGCGACGATCGCGGCGCGCCAATAATCGTTCACGACCAGCTTGGCTTGCGTGCCTTTCGTGATCGCCAGCGCGTCGGTGACCATCTGCAAGGCCTGCCCGTCATCGAGCTCCTTGGCGCGTAACTGAATGGTGCCGACGCCGAGTTTTGTGAGGCGCTCGACCCACGCAAGGCTGTCGACGACGGGATAGAAGCGATCAGGATACGGCATGCCAGAACGGGGTCCCAACGACAGGGGTGGAAGGGGAGGCGAAGTCGCGGGCGTTCATTAGCCCGGCCTCGTAAGCGGTGCGGCCGGCCTCGATACCCAAGCGGAAGGCCTTGGCCATCGCGACGGGATCGGCGGCCTTTGCGATCGCGGTGTTGAGCAGCACGGCATCATAGCCGAGCTCCAGCGCCTGCGCGGCGTGGCTGGGCGCGCCCAGGCCGGCGTCGACCACCAGGGTGATGTCGGGCAGGCGGTCGCGCAGCAGCTTCAGCGCATCGCGATTGGTGATGCCCTTCGCGCTGCCGATCGGCGCGGCCCATGGCATCACCACCTTGCAGCCGGCATCGACCAGGCGGTTGGCGACCGAGAGATCCTCGGTGCAATAGGGGAATACTTCAAAACCGTCCTTGACCAGGATGGTGGCGGCTTCGACCAGGCCAACGACGTCGGGCTGCAGCGTGTCGTTGTCGGCGATCACTTCGAGCTTGATCCAGCTCGTGCCGAACAATTCGCGCGCGAGTTTTGCGGTGGTCACCGCCTCGCGCACGGTGCGGCAGCCCGCGGTGTTCGGCAGCACGGTGACGTCGAGCTCGCGGATCAGGTTCCAGAACGCGTCGCCGCTCTTGCCGCCGGCGGATTCGCGCCGCAGCGACACCGTGACGATGTTCGAGCCGGAGGCGCGGATCGCGCTCTGCATGATCGCCGGCGAGGGATAGAGCGCGCTGCCGATGAGCAGGCGCGAGGCGAAGGTTTTGCCGTAGAAGGTCACCATGTCGAAGGTGTCTCCTTGAATGACGGTGCCAGCCCAAACGTATCTGTCATCCCCGCGAAGGCGGGGATCCAGTATGCCGCGGCAGTACGGCGGGAAACGTGAGGCCGCGGCGTACTGGATCGCCCGGTCAAGCCGGGCGATGACAGTGGAGTGTGGAGTGAGAGCATCATCACCTCACCCTCCCTGCCGTGGCGTGATGATCTCGATCTCGTCGCCGGCCTTCAGGCTCGTCTCGGCCCAGCGGCTTTTCGGCACGACGTCGTAGTTCAGCGCGATCGCGAAATGGGTGCCCTCGTAATCGAGCTCGGCGAGCAGCGCGTCGACGCTGGCCGCGGTCACGTCGCGCTGCTCACCGTT
The DNA here is from genome assembly GCF_015291745.1 of Bradyrhizobium sp. CCBAU 53351. Lineage (NCBI taxonomy): Bacteria > Pseudomonadati > Pseudomonadota > Alphaproteobacteria > Hyphomicrobiales > Nitrobacteraceae > Bradyrhizobium > Bradyrhizobium sp. CCBAU 53351. Next base: position 6,035,087 of record NZ_CP030059.1, on the reverse strand, counting down.
GACGATCAGACGCATTGCATCACCTCGTTGTCGATCTGGCCGCGCTCGACATAGTTGAGCGTCAGCTCGGCGAGCGCGGGGGCGATCAGGAAGCCGTGCCGGTAGAGCCCGTTGACGGTGATCCTGCGGCCGCGAATGCCGATGCGCGGCAGATTGTCGGGAAAAGCGGGACGAAGCCCCGAGCCGAATTCGACGATGCGGGCTTCGCCGAAGGCCGGATGCACCGCATAGGCGGCGCCGAGCAGCTCGAGCGCGGAGCGGACGCTGACGCCGGTGTCCTCGGCCTCGATCGAGGTCGCGCCCAGCATGAACAAATTGTTCTCGCGCGGGATCACGTAGAGCGGCCAGCGCGGATGCATCAGCCGCACTGGGCGCGCGAGCTGCACCTCGGCGGTCTCGATCAGGATCATCTCGCCCTTGACGCCGCGAAGCTCCGGCTCCTCGTCGCGGGCGCCGAGGCCGCGGCAGTCGATCACGATGCCGTCAGGGTCTTTTGCGAGATCGTCGACGGTGACGTCGCTTTCGAACTTGATGGTGCCGCCGGCGGCGCGGATGCGCTCGTGCAGCTGCGGCAGCACGCGGCGCGGCTCGACATGGCCCTCGGCCGGGAAGAACAGCGCGTCGCGGAAGCGGCCCTCCAGCGACGGCTCGAGCGCGGCGAGCCCGGCGGCGTCGAGCCGGCGGTGATCCTCGGTCATGCGGGCAAAGCGCTCGAAATCGTTGCGCTCGCGTGGATGGGCGACGACGAGCGAGCCGTTGAACGGCGTGTCGGGCAGCTCGCGCCGCCAGACGTCGAGCGAGCGCAGGCCGAGCCGGCTGATGATGGGTTCGGCGACCTCCGCCTCGCAATAGGGCGCGAGCATGCCGCCGGCCCAATGGCTGGTGGCGTCCGTCATCGCCTCGTCACCGCGCTCGTGCAAGGTCACGGCATGGCCGGCCTGCGCGAACAGCAGAGCCTGCCAGGCGCCCGCAATGCCTGCGCCGATGATGGATACCGGAGAATCCGGTCGCTTGGTCGTTTGCAACATCCCTGTCCCTTCGCCGGCATGACCCGGATCAGGTTCAAAGGGTCACCGCGGTCCTGGCAAGCCGGTTGATCGGCATTGCCCGTTTAGCGGTATCTCAGCTCCTCCTCGGAGCACCCCTCGGAACAGGTCTAATGTAGGACAGTGGGGCGGGGTGGTCAACGCGTGTTGGCCGGGAACCGCAGCGCTCGTGCCCCGGACGCGATGCAGTGCGCCGCCCCTTGGCGGCGTGATGCGTCGCTGAGCCGGGGCCCATTTGGCGGAGGAAGGGCTGGGTCCCGGCTCTGCGCAGCAGCGTTGCACGCTGCGGCGCGTCCGGGACACGGGGAGTTACCGCGAGGCCTGCGCCCGCGCGTTGCGCACGCGCTGGGCCAGCTTGCGGTGCGGCACATTGCCGAACATCGGCTGCGGATTGCCGTTCGGCTCCAGCCAAGGTTGACCCATAACCCCCTGGCCCATGGTCTCGCCCATGTTGGCGACCTGCACGGCCTCCTGACGCTGGCGCTTGGCGGCATAGTAATAGCCGCCGGCGAAATAACGCACGGCGCGGGCGTGGTCGCCATTGGCAGCGCGATAGGCGCCGGCGAGGTATTTCACGGCATAGGTGAGGTTGGTGTTGGGATCGCGCAGGCCCGCGGCATCGCCGGTGTAGCCGACGCCGCGCGCGGTCGCGAGCTTGATCTGCATCAGCCCGATGGTGCCGCCACGGCCGACGAGGTGGGGCTGATAACGGCTCTCGCGCATGATCACGCGATGCACCAGCGCTTCCGGCACGCCGTTGGCGCGGGCATGGGCCGCGACCATCTCGGCATATTCGGCTTCACCGGCGAAGGCCGCCTGCGGCAATGTCAGTCCGGCCACGAGCAGCACGGCAATGCGTAAAATCTTCATAAGATATCCCTGAGGCCCTCTCGGTGACCTGCGCCCGGCTGCCGATAGGCCTCCCGAACGCGGCGATGATGTGACCAAACGCCGCCGCTGACGATTTTGCGGCGCAGAGCCGCTGTTACGACTCAATGCCGGGCTAAGGGTTCCTTCAGGGCGGACGACCCCCACTCGCGGCAGCAAGGCTGTCTAGTCGCGCAAGCGCGCGAAAGCGAGTAGGAAGCGGCTAGCAAATCGGGAGAGGTGCCATGACAAAAGCAGTCCTCAGCGACACCCCCAGGCAAAACCCCTGTGCCCAGTGCGGCACGCCGATCCCGCGGCCCGACTGGATCGAGCCGGGCGAGGGGCGCGTCTCCTATCTCTGGACCTGCCACGCCTGCAACTATCGCTTCGAGGCGGTGGCGATCTTCGAGGAGGCGGCCGTCGAGCACCCGCCGCTCGCGGCGTAACGGGCGATCCTAAGCCGCAGCCAGGCGCGGCTGTTGCCACAGCGGCAATTGCATCCGCACGATCAGTCCGTGCGGTTCGCGGTCGTGCAGCGACAGCTCGCCGCCATGGGCGAGCGCGATGGCGCGCGCGATCGACAGGCCGAGCCCGAAGCCGGTGGACTCGTCCATGGTGCGCGCATCGTCGCCGCGCACGAACGGCTCCAGCATCTCCTGCTTGCGCGCGTCCGAAATGCCGGGGCCGTCGTCCTCGACGTCGATCACGAGCCTGCTGCCGGAGACGTCGAGGCGGATCGTCACCTCGGCGCCGAAGCGCACCGCGTTCTCGACGAGGTTGGTGACGCCGCGATGCAGATCGTCGGGCCGCGCGGCGGCGGTCGCGGAGGCCGGCCCGTCGTAATGCACGACATGGCCCATGTCGCCGAACTGGTCGGCGACGAGCTGCAGCGTGCTGGCGATATCGACCAGCGTCACGGCCTCGACCTTGCGGTCGTTGCGCAGCAGCGACAGTACGCTCTCCAGCATCGCGCGCATCTGGTCGAGGTCGATCAGCATGCGCTTGCGATTGGTTTCGTCCTCGATGAACTCGGCACGCAGGCGCAGCCGCGTGATCGGCGTGCGCAGATCGTGGCTGATCGCGGCCAGCATCCGGGTGCGGTCCGACATCAGGCGGGCGATCCGCTCGTGCATGCGGTTGAGCGCGCGCGCCACCGAGCGGATCTCTTCCGGGCCGCGCTCGGGCAGCGGCTCCGCCCCACCGTCCAGGCTGAAATTCTCGGCGGCCTTGGCGAAGGACGACAGGGGAGCTGCCAGCGCCCGCGCCGCCCACAGGCCGAGCACGGTGACGCAGATGAAGGCGCTCATCAGCGCCATCAGCCAGGGCGCGCCCCAGAACCATGGCCGCGGTCCGCCGTCGACATGCCCTGATATCAGGGTGCCGTCGGGCAACTCGACGCCGATGCGGGATTGGTTGCCGCCCGAGGCCAGCTGGACCGGCTTGTAGCCGCGCCCGAGATGACGGCGCATTGCACGCAGGTGCTGATTGTCGCTCTCCTCGACGCTTGCGGTGCCCGGGGCGAGCACTTCGATGCCGAGCTTGGGGAAGGCGCGCGCGAGATCGGCGACGAGGCGCGGTCGTTCGCCGGGCTCGGCAGAGCCGAGCAGCAGCGCGGCATCGGTCAATTGGTGCGCGCCGTCCGGCGGCGTGTCGGGGCGATCCGGCCGGCTGATCAGGAAGGCGGTGGTGACGACGAGATGCAGCGCGAGGGTCGACGCCAGCACCAGCGCGGCGATCTGCCCGCCGATCCCCTTGAGGTGGAAGAACCCGAACGGCTTCATCGTCGGCGTCCCCTTAATTGCTCAGGGGCGCCGCAACCGCTTCAATGCCTGCTGCCTGGGGGCTTGCCGCGGGAAGGCTTGTCGCTTGAGGATTTGCGACCTGGGTTCGCGGCGTGAACAGATAGCCGCCGGAGCGCACCGTCTTGATGAGCGTGGGATCGGCCGGGTTGGGCTCGATCTTGCGGCGGATGCGGCTGACCAGCACGTCGATGGAGCGCTCGAACGAGCCGGTGTTGCGCCCTTGCGTGAGGTCGAGCAGGCTGTCGCGCGACAGCACGCGGCCGGGCCGTTCGCAGAAGGTGCGCAACAGATCGAATTCGGCGCTGGTCACCGCGACGCGCGCGCCCTCCGGATTGCGCAATTCGCGCAGCCGCAGATCGATGTGCCAGCCCTCGAAGGTGAGCGTGGAGGCGCCCTCGATCGAGCTCGCCGCCTGCGCCGCAGCCTGGCGGCGCAGCACCGCGTTGATGCGGGCAAGCAGCTCGCGCGGGTTGAAGGGTTTTGGCAGATAATCGTCCGCGCCCATCTCCAGGCCGACGATGCGGTCGACGTCCTCGCCGCGCGCGGTCAGCATGATGATCGGCGTCTGCCCCTCGGCACGCACCTTGCGGCACAGGCTGAGACCGTCCTCGCCCGGCAGCATGACGTCGAGAATGATCAGGTCGATGCGGTGATCGGCCATGGCGCGCGACATCTCGCGGCCGTCGCTCACGGCGGTGACGTTGCAGGCGTTGTTGCGCAGGTACTTCGCAATCAACGTCCGGGTTTCGCGGTCGTCCTCGACGACCAGGATGTTGGGATTGGGAATGGCCATGCGCTTTGTTTGTCCAAGATTCGGGCCAAATGGCGAAGATTTTTGTTTCGGATTGCTTCTGTCCGGCGTCCCGCAACAGGCGGCAATCGTGTGCTCGCGGAGCAGCAAGGTCTCGTTAAGGCCGTTAACCATACCGTGGCGTGGACAGCAGCGAAACCCCGCAAAACCCACGGAGCCATCATGACCTCGATTTCGGCGGCTTCCGCCGGCAACATTCAGTCCCCGCTGCAGCGGCTGCAGCAGGAATTGCAATCGGAAGTGTCCGCCGGCACGGTCTCGTCGGCGGATCAGTCCGCGCTCTCGACGGCGCTGACCGACATCGACACGGCACTCCAGCAGAGCCGGTCGAGCGATGGGTCGAGCGGCACGCGCCCCTCCAAGGCGGACATGCAGTCGAAGATCGACGGCCTCATCTCGAACGAGGTGTCGAACGGGACGCTGACCTCGGACCAGGCCGAAGCGCTCAAGGGCGTGTTTCAGTCCGCCTTCGCGAGCGGTCCCGGCGGGGCGGGCGGCCCCGGTGGCGCAGGCGGGCCGCCGCCCGGTCCGCCGCCCGACGACAGCTCCTCGGATTCCTCGTCGTCCACGGACACGACCAGCAGCAGCTCCAGCGACCAGACCATTGCCGAGATCCTGCAGCAATTCCTCCAGGCGCTGCAGCAATCGCAATCGTCGACATCGTCCTACGGCGCCAACGGCGGCTCATCCGGCAGCTCCGGCTTCTCCGCGCTTCTGATCGACTACAAGAGCTGACCCCGAGCGACGCGGGTCGGCGCGGCTCCTCGCCGCGATCGTGCTTGACCCAGGGCGCATGATCGTCGGCGGGGAACCGTGCGTCGCAAAATGTTACTGAGTGACGCAGGAACACCCTTGTGGAGTTCTTGCACTCGCATCGCGCGACGAAATTGCCGCGCGCACGGAACTGCGCGTGATCAGCGCTGTTTTCTCCACACGAGTTTTTCGTTGAAGGAGATGACACAATGATGAAGACGATCGTCGCCGGCCTTGCCGGCACTGCACTGCTCACGACCGTTGCGTTCGCGCAGTCGCCGACCGCCACCACCGACAAGGCGGCGCCTGCGGCAACCACCGCCACGACGACCACCACGACCGCATCGGGACAGTGGCGTACGTCCAAGATGGACGGGTTGAAGGTCTACAACGAGGCCAACGAGAACATCGGCACGATCAACGACCTGCTGATGGACAAGAGCGGCGACATCAAGATTGCCGTGATCGGCGTCGGCGGCTTCCTCGGCATGGGCGAGCATCTGGTCGCCGTGCCCTACGAGAAGCTGAAGTTCGTCAACGAGGCCGTCGCCTACACCGGCACCGGCGCGAAGCCCGCCGCGACCACGACCACGGGCGCTGCGACCGGCACCGCCGACACCAAGCCCGCTGCGACCACGACGTCGTCCACCTCGAAATGGTATCCGGATCACGCCGTGTTCAATGCCAGCAAGGACGAGCTGAAGAACATGCCGGAGTTCAAGTATTCGGAGTAATGGGCTTCTAGCCATCTGAACGAAGCGCGCCCGGTTTTCACCGGGCGCGCTGTCGTGTCGTTTCTCTTACCTCGTCCCGCTTGCGGGGAGAGGACGAAGGAAGGAGTCCTTTCAACCACCACGCTTGAGCCGTTCGTTGCGACGGCGCAAGGCTTCCATGGTGGCGAGGAGGATGACCGAGACCGTGGTCAGAATCACCGCCGCTGCCGTGATGGTCGGGCTGATGTTCTCGCGGATGCCGCTGAACATCTCGCGCGGCAGGGTGCGCTGCTCGGGGCCGGCCATGAACAGCACGATCACCACCTCGTCGAAGCTGGTCGCAAAGGCGAACAGCGCGCCCGATGCGAGGCCGGGCAGGATCAGCGGCAGGATCACGCGGCGGAACGCTTGAAGCGGCGAGGCGCCGAGCGAGGCGGCGGCGCGCGCCAGATTGGTGTCGAAGCTTTGCAGCGTCGCGCCGACCGTGATCACCACGAACGGCGTTGCCAGCGCGGTGTGGGCCAGGATCAGGCCGAGATAGCTGCCGGTGAGGCCAATCGGCGCGAAGAAGAAATACAGGCCAACGGCGGTGATGACGCCGGGCACGACGACCGGCGACAGCACGAAAGCCAGAACCAGCGGTTTGAACCGGCTCTTCCACTGCGCCAGCCCCAGCGCTGCCAGCGTGCCGAGCACCATGGACAGCACGGTGGAGGCGACGCCGATGATCACGCTGTTCTTCAGCGAATTCATCCAGCGCGGCGAATTGATGAAATCGTCGTACCAGCGCAAGGACAGGCCGGGCAGCGGATAGGTGAGGTACGAGCTCGAACTGAAGGACAGCGGCATGATCGCAAGGATCGGCGCGATCAGGAAGATGAACACCAGCGTGGAGACCACGAGGGTCGTTGTCCACGCGATGCGCTGGCTGGGCGTGCGCAGGGAGGCATTGTCGCTCAATTCTTCATGCCTCCCGTGACCTGCTGGCCCTGCACCAGCTTGCCATAGACCAGCGCCAAGAGAATGGTGGCGAGCAGCAGCACCGCACCGAGTGCCGAAGCAAGGCCCCAATTGGCGGTCTCGGTGGTGTAGAGGGCGATGAAGTAGCTGATCATCTGATCGGCGGCGCCGCCGACGAGGGTCGGCGTAATGTAATAGCCGAGCGCCAGGATGAAGACGAGCAGGCTTCCTGCACTGACGCCGGGCAGGGTCTGCGGCAGGTAGATGCGCAGGAAGGCGGTGAGCGGCGGTGCGCCGAGCGAGGCGGCCGCCCGCATGTAAGCGGGCGAGATCGCCTTCATGCTGCTGTACAGCGGCAGGATCATGAACGGCAGCAGCACGTGGGTCATGGCCACGCAGACGCCGAAGCGATTGTAGATCAGGCGCAACGGCTCGTCGATGATGCCGAGCCAGTGCAGGCTGTCGTTGACGACGCCCTTGCTCTGCAGCAGCACGATCCAGGCGCAGGTGCGGACCAGAAGCGAGGTCCAGAACGGCAGCAGGACGAAGATCATCAGGAGGTTCGACCTGCCCGGCGGCAGCGTCGCCAGGAGGTAGGCGACGGGGAAGCCGAGGATGAGGCAGAGCGCGGTGACGCTGAGACTGATGACGAAGGTGCGCGCGAACAGGCTGCGGTAGATGGCCTGGTCCGGCGGGGCCGCGACGATCGCGCCGTCCACGTTTCGCGTCAGGTCGAGCGCGGCCAGAAGGTAGAAGCCCGTGATGGGGCCGCCGGCGTCCTTGATCGTCGTCCACGTCGCGCGTTCGCGCCAGGCCGGATTGATCTTGCTCAGAGTCTCCTTGGCCGTGCCGGGTTCGGGCGCTGTCTTGAGATTGCGTGAGGTGCTGGTCAGGATCGTGCGGAAACCGTTCAGCGCGTAGTTCAGCCGCTTGGCCGCGATGGCGATGGTCCCGGAGGCGCGCGCCGCCTGGACGTCGCTCGCCAGCGCCGCGTAGGCCTTCTCGTCCGGCAACTCCTTGCCGTCCCACTCGGCGAGAGCAGCTATGGTTTGAGGCAGAACCTGGCGCACCTCGCGGTCATCGACCGCGCGCCACAGCATGCCGGCGATGGGCCCGGCGAAAGTGAAGAGCAGGAAGACGAGAAGCGGCGCGACCAGCGCCAATGCCTTGACCTGATGTGCCCGCTCTGCACGCCTCAATCGGCGCTTGAGCCGAACTTCGGTCGACGCATCGGCACTGGTCGCGGACGCTGTCATGGGTGGCTACTTCGCCGCCCATTTGTTGAAGCGCTCGGTCAGGCGGTCGATGTTCTCGAGCCAGAACGCAACGTTGATCTCGACCGCGTTCTTGATGTTGTCGGGTGCGGTCGGCAGGTCCTTCAGGACGGCGGGCGCGAGCTTGCCGGCCGCGTCCTTGTTCGAGGTGCCGTAGGCGATCTGCTCCGACAGTTTCGACTGGTTCTCCGCCTTGCCGGCGAAGTCCAGGAACTTGTAGGCCGCCTCCTTGTTCGGGCTGCCCTTCAGGACGACCCAGCTGTCGAGGGTGAAGAGCGCGCCGTCCCACACCATGCCGAAATTCTTCTTCTCGTTCTTGTTCGCGGTGTCGATGCGGCCGTTGTAGACCGAGGTCATCACCACCTCGCCGGAGGCGAGCAGTTGCGGCGGCTGGGCGCCGGCCTTCCACCAGACGATGTCGCCCTTGATGGTGTCGAGCTTCATGAACGCGCGATCGACACCGTCGTCGGTCGCCAGCACCTGGTAGACGTCCTTCGGCGGGACGCCGTCGGCCATCAGCGCGATCTCCAGCGTCGTCTTCGGGCCCTGGCGCAAAGCGCGCTTGCCCGGGATCTTCTTTGTGTCGAAGAAGTCGGCCCAGCCCTTCGGGGCTTCCTTCAGCTTGTCCTTGTCGTAGCCGAGCACGAAGTCATAGAGGATGGCGCCGACGCCGCACGGGTTGACCGACGGCGGAATGTAGGCAGCCTCTCCGCCGATCTTGGTATAGTCCATCTTCTCGAACAGGCCTTCCTCGCAGCCGACCGCCAATTCGTCGCTCTCGACCTGGACGACGTCCCAGGTGGCGGCGCCGCCCTGCACCTTGGCGCGCAACACACCGACGCCGCCGTCCCAGGACTCGTCGTTCATGGCAATCCCGGTCGCCTTCTTGAACGGCTCGAAATAGACCTTCTTTTGGGCATCCTGATAGGCGCCGCCCCACGACACGACGGTGAGGTCACGCGCCTCTGCGACCGTCATCAGCGCAGCGCTGGCAACGAACGCCGCGGCGAAACCCAGAGCAATCGTCTTGCGCTTCATCATGGTCCTGGTTCCTTCTTCATGCGAGTTGCGTTGAGGTTGAGTATGTCAGGTCCGCTTGTGTTGGGTCAGACCGGATCGAGCGCCAGACAGTCCTCGGGGCGGAAGCTGACGAATACGCTTTCACCATGTCTCAGGCTGTCATGTGCGCCCGGCTGAAGCTTGACCATGAACTCGCCGTTGCCGGCGACGTCGAGCACGGCCAGCGCGTGATCGCCGAGATAGATGGTGTTCTGCACCCTCGCCGGCAGGCGGTTCGGTCCGTCGCAGGACGCGCCGTCCGGGACAATGGCGATCCGCTCCGGCCGGACCGACAGCGAGGTGGACGCGCCCGCGCCCTGGATGTTGACCGCCCGCGCGGTCACGGCGCCGCCACCGGCCAGCGCGACGCGGCAATAGTCATTCTCGACCGTCTCGACGGTGCCTGAAAGCACATTGTTCTCGCCGATGAAATGGGCCACGAAGCTGTTCACCGGATGCTCGTAAAGCGCGTCGGGCTTGTCGATCTGCTGCACGATGCCGTCGTTGAACACGGCGATGCGGTCCGACATGGTGAGCGCTTCGCTCTGATCGTGGGTGACGTAGACGATCGTGATGCCCATCTTCTCGTGCAGCTGCTTGATCTCCAGCTGCATCTGTTCGCGCAGGCGCTTGTCGAGCGCGCCGAGCGGCTCGTCCATCAGCACGAGTTGCGGGTTGAAAACCAGCGCGCGCGCCAGCGCCACGCGCTGCTGCTGCCCGCCGGACAGCTGTCCGGGCCGCCGCTGCGCCATGGCTTCCATCTTGATCATGCGCAATGCCGATTTGACGCGCTCCTGCGCTTCCGCCTTGCTCGTCTTGCGAACGGATAGCGGGAAGGCGATATTCTCGGCGATCGTCAGGTGCGGAAACAAGGCGTAATTCTGGAACACCATGCCGATGTCGCGCTTGTGCGGCGGCATGTTCTTGATCGGCCGCTCGCCGAGATAGATCTCGCCATGGGTCGGAACCTCGAAGCCGGCCAGCATCATCAGCGTGGTCGTCTTGCCCGAGCCCGACGGGCCGAGCAGGGTGATGAACTCGCCCTTCCTGATGTCGAGATCGAGGTTCTTCACCACGAGGTGCTCGCCATCATAGGTCTTCTGAATGCCGGAAAAGCGCACCAATGCCGGCGCGGGCGTCACCATGCCGGCTTCCATGTTGTCCTCGGCTTGCCGCTACAATGCTGTCAGCACCTCGTTCGAGGTTGCAAGGGGCAGCTTAGCATCCTCGGATGAGAATGCCAGCGGTGCGAGGGATGAAGAGGCGTGGGAGCCGCGCTACATCCCCGACAGCTTGCTCACATACACATTCAGCGAGCCGCCGGCTTCCGCGACCACGCGCAACGTTTTGGAATCGAAGGCGATGTCGGCCAGCGTCAGGCTGTCGATCTTGGCGTCGACCTTGAGGCCGTCCTCGCTCTTCTGGTAATCGGCGATGGCGGCGGCGATCTTCTCGCGGGCGTTGGCGGCGATCGGCTTCAGGTCGAGCGTTGCCCTCTGCAGCAGTGCCTGCTGCATCTGCGGCACGACGGCGCGCGCCGCGGCGCCGAGCAGGCCGAACGCCGCCTCGGATTCCACCGCGAGCTGGATGTCGGTGAGCCGCAGCGTCTGTTGCGCCTGGTCGAGCACCGGCCGGCCCCAGATGTGCACGGTCGCCTCGGCGCCGAGGCCGAGCCAGCTCTTCTTCTCCTTGGCGCGCACCAAGAGCGAGATCAGCAGCCGGTCGCCGGACGGGATCACGTTGGCGCTCTTCACGGTGACGTCGACCGGCCCGGAGCCGTCCTCGGGATAGGTGCGGCCGACCATCTGCGCGGTGATCAGCTTGTTGATCTCGGTGAACGGCACGTCGATGGGAACGCCGATGTTCACGCCGGTGCCGCTCGGCGGCACGATCGAGATCTTGTCGGGGAACGGACAGTCCGGCTTGGTCGGCGTCGAGGTGACGCGCGTCTCCGCTTCCAGGCCCATCAGCAGCGTCACCGCCTGCGCGTCGACGCGCGGCTGCGCGGCGATGGCGCGGATCGGCTTCATCTCCAGCCAGAGCGGCGGAAGCGCGGCCGAGGAGCCCGAGCCCTGCAGCGGGATCGAGCGGCACGCCTTGGCCCATTGCAGCTTCGCATTCTCGCGCAGGCTCGGATCGTTGCGGATGCGCTCGGAGACGATGTTGATCTGCTCGCCGACATTCTTGTCGATCAGCGGCTTGACCTGCGCCGGCACGTTGACCTTGGCGCCGGCGACGTTGACGTTGGTGTCGCCGAGATTGACCTGGGCGCCGAGATTGGGCTCGAGATGCCAGTTGGCCGCGAGCTTCGGGCGCGAGGTGATGACCACGTTGCCCTTGATCTCGGCGCTGGCGTTCAAATTCTTGATGTTGACGGCGCCGATCCGTTTCGCGGCGTCACCGCCGAGCACGCTGCCGAGAGCGTCACCGAGCGCGCCCGTGGCCTTCGCCGACAGCGAGCCCGTCACGTTCAGCTTGCCGGAGAGCGGCGTCGAGATCGTCAGCACGTCCTTGTCGCCCGCCGCTGCCATCGGCCCGCGCACGGCGGTCCAGCCGATGTCGGCGTTCTCCAGGATCTGCGAGACGGGGTTGTCGGCCTTGCCTGCGAAATTGCGCGGCGCGGCTTTCTCGGCCTGCTCGCGGATCGCCGCGATCGCGATCGCGACCGGCGCGATCACGATCGAGCTCTTCGCGACCGGTGGCAGCGGCGGCAATTGTGCGACCGGCGGCGCCGAATTCGTCGCGCGCGGCGCGAGCCAGTCCATCGCCTTCAAGCTGATGAAGAACGACGCCGCGAGCACTGCGACGGCGATCGTGATGGTCTTCAAGTTCAACGTTAGTCGCATCTATCCCCCAGGCCGCCCCGACGGGATTTTACAGGGCGAGCGAGGAGGGCGCTAGAGCGCAACGATGGGGTGGAATTGCGGCGAATGGGTTAACGGCGGGGCCGGCGGACTGCTCTCACATTGCCGCGAGGACCGCCACCGCAGAAGAAGCGGTCGCCGCCGTCCGACTCCAGGCCCGAGACCATGGTGCCCGCGGGCAGGTCGAGTTGCTCCAGCACCTTGCCCGTCTCAGGGTCGATCCGCCTGATGTCGCTGTCCTCGCCCTCCCAGGTGCCGTGCCAGAGCTCGCCGTCGACCCAGGTCACCCCGGTCACGAAGCGCTTGCTCTCGATGGTGCGAAGAACCTTGCCGGTTTCCGGATCGACCTGATGGATCTTACGCTCGCGGTATTGCCCGACCCAGAGCGAGCCCTCGGCCCAGGCGAGGCCGGAATCGCCGCCGCCGCCCGGCGCCGGAATCGTGCCGAGCACCTTGCCCGAGGCCGCATCGATCTTCTGGATGCGATCCTCGGCGATCTGGAACAGGTGCCTTCCGTCGAATGCCGTGCCGGCATGCGCGGCGACGTCGATGGAGCGCGCGACCTTGCCGCTCTCAGGATCGACCGCATTCAATCTGTCGCCGGATGCGAACCAGACATGGCTGCCGTCATAGCTGACGCCATGCACGGCCTCGACGCCCTCGAACGGCCCATACTCCCTGACGATCTCGGCGGCTGAACGCTTCATCTGCTCGCTCCCTGTGATGTGGCCTTGACGTTACGACTTCAGGAGCGGCGTGGGGAGTAACAAGCCTGTCGGGAAACCCGGAACGGGTGGCGTCATCCAGCGCCGCGCCCGGCCATGTCCGAAGCATTGCACCTTGTTCGCGCGTGCCAGCTCGTCGAGCGCCCGCTGCACCGTGCGCGCGCTCGTTCCGAGCGCCAGCGCGAGCGCCGAGCTCGACCAGGGCTCGCCGTCGGAGAGGAAGGCGAGGATGCTCGCGTGCTTTTCCTCGACGGGCCGCGCCAGCACGAGAACCTGTCGCGTCTTGCGCGGCGTCAGCGCAAAACCCTGCTTCGTCGCGGTCACATCGGCAAGTGGCGCGAGCTTGGTGCGGAGCCGCCCTATCTCGACGCGCAACCGCGCGCGATGCGATTCATCGAGATGCCTGGCACGAAACGCGTTCGCGATCAGCGTCTGCCGCGAGACGTCCGCGGGCCAGGCCTGCGCCAGGGCGCGGACGAGGGTGAACAGCACCGGCCTCGTGCCGAGCGGCACGACGGTGCCGCGCCTGCGAACCGAATGATGGAACGTGTCCACGACGAGCGCCTCGGATGTCTGGAGATCCTCGACCTCGGCAAGCAGCAATGGCCGCTCCTTGCCGCGCGTGATCAGCCGCGCCGCCGGCGCATCGAGCACGCGGCTCGCGCTTTCGACTTCGGCCGCGAGCGCGGGGATGCCGGCGAGCCTCGCGCCCCGCACTGCCAGGTCAAGCGCCGCGCGCGCGTCTTTCGTTCTGAGACGCCTGATGGCGATGCCGGCGACGACGAGCGCGCGGACGGCCTGCGATGCCGGCGGGAGCAGGGCGGCGCCGGGCTCAGCCAAAATGCGCTCGGCTTCGTCGAGACGCCCGACGAGGAGGAGGCGCCGGGCTTCGATGTGGCGCGCATGGGCGGCATTCACGAGATCGCCGTGGTGCTCGAGCGTCGCCCGTGCGGCGGCAAGAGTCCTCGCCGGCCAGCCGAGGTCGCGCGAGACCAGCGCGATCTCGGCTTCGGCCACTATGCATCTGGCGCGCGCCACCGCCTCGCGCGGGCCGAACGCGCGCGCAGCGCTGCGCAGCAGCGACTTGGCCTTGGCGAGGTCGCCGAGCTGCGCCATCGCGATGCCGCGCAGCGCCAGCGAGGGCGCGTCGTTGCGCAGCGCAACGCGGTTCAGGGCACCGAGCGGGTCGCCCGCCTCGAGCGCCCGTGCGGCGGCCGTGATCAGCGACTCCATTCAAATCCCGCCACACTTGTTACTCCCACCGCGCAACCGCGCGGTGCCAGAAATCGTTGCCAGCCGACGATGTGCGGTGAGGGGCGAGCGGTTCCGCGACCTGCAGGCCGATCGCCCGAATAAGAGATTTGGAGAGTCATGATGACATTAGCCCAGAACGAACCGAATAACGGACAGGCTGTGATGCAAACACCGCCGGTGGTGTCGCCGCAGGACTGGGAGGCAGCCCGTCAGCAACTGCTCGTGAAGGAAAAGGCGCATACCCGTGCCCGCGACGCCCTGGCCGCCGAGCGTCGGCGCATGCCCTGGATGGAAGTGGCCAAAACCTATGCGTTCGAGGGGCCCGGCGGCAAGCTCAGTCTCGCCGACCTGTTCCAGGGCCGGCGGCAGCTGATCGTCTACCGCGCGTTCTTCGAGCCGGGCGTGTTCGGCTGGCCGGATCACGCCTGCCGCGGCTGCTCCATGGTGGCCGATCAGGTCGCCCATGTCGCGCATCTGAATGCCCGCGACACCACGCTGGTGTTCGCCTCGCGCGCGCCGCAGGCCGACATCATCAGGCTGAAGCAGCGGATGGGCTGGACCATGCCATGGGTCACCGTAACAGACAGTTTCGATGCCGATTTCGGCGTCGACGAATGGCACGGCACCAACGTGTTCTACCGCGACGGGACGCGCATCTTCCGCACCTATTTCGTCAAGAGCCGCGGCGACGAGCAGATGGGTGGCACCTGGAACTATCTCGACATCACGCCGCTCGGCCGCCAGGAGCTCTGGGAAGACTCGCCGAAGGGCTATCCGCAGACGCCGACCTACAAATGGTGGAACTGGCACGACAGCTACACGGAAGGCGCCGCGCCCGACCAGAAGTGGGTCGAGATCTCTACCGCCGGCGAGAAGGCCTTTCGCGAGGAGGCTGCGCAAGGTCGTGACTAACCCCGCTAGCGCAACGGCCGGCGCCGGCCGCGACAGCATCGCGGCCGCACGCCACCTCGCCAGATGGCTGGCCCTGGCGGCAAGCCCGACCTTCGCGATCATGGCCGTGTTGACGGTTGTAATCGGTGAGGGCCCGGCGGACATGCTGTGCGGCGCCGGGCAGGGATTTCTGCTCGGCAGAATGGTGCCGATGTATCTCCTGATGAGTGCGTTTCACTCGGCGGCGTGGCTGAGGTGGATTGCGGAGCGGCGGCGTGGCTATTGCCCGCCTGCCGTCTGCAAGTAAGCCACGATCTTCCCGGCTTCCTCCGCCGACACGCCGCCATAAGGCTGCATCTTGTTGCCCGACACCACCTCGTCCGGCTTGAGCATGAAGCGCGTCAGCTTGTCCTGGTCCCAGGTGAAGCCGGCTTCCTTCATCGATGAGGAGTAGTTGTAGTCCGGCAGCGCGCCGGCCTTGCGCCCCACGATCTTGTTGAGGTTGGGGCCGAGGCGGTTGTCGCCTTCCTTCACCGAATGGCAGGTGCGGCAGGAATTGTTGAAGGCCTGCTGGGCGGCCTCGCCACTTGCGGGCTGCTGCGCGAGTGAGGCAGGCGCGAGCAGCGTCAGGGCGCCGGCGCAGACGAACGCGTGCAGCCATCGATAGGGCGAGGATTGCAGGCGTGAGTGCATTTGCGCCTCCGTGGAGCACCGCGCCGCAGCAAGCGCGTCGACGTGTCGAGGGCAAACGAAAGCGGCCCCGGTGGGTTCCGGGGCCGTTTGCGTCACAATGTCCTGCCGGTTCAGCGCGCTGCGGTTCCGAGCTCGGCGCGGCGCTCCGTCATCGGCAGCACCACGACCTTGGTGCCGACGTTGACGCGGGAGTAGAGGTCGGTGACGTCGTCATTGGTCATGCGGATGCAGCCGGACGAGACGCGCTTGCCGATGGTCTCGGGGGCGTTGGTGCCATGAATGCGGTAGATGGTGCCGCCGAGATACATGGCGCGCGCACCGAGCGGATTGCCGGGGCCGCCGGCCATGTGGCGCGGCAGATAGGGCTGGCGGGCGATCATCTCCGGCGGAGGCGTCCAGGCCGGCCACTCCGCCTTGCGGGTCACCGACTGGATGCCGGACCAGGTGAAGCCGTCGCGGCCGACACCGATGCCGTAGCGCAGCGCCTGACCGTTGCCGAGCACGTAATAGAGATAAGTGTTGGGGGTATCGATGATGATGGTGCCCGGCGCCTCGCGCGTTGCATAGGAAACGGTCTGGCGGCGGAAGCGGGCGGGCATCTCGACGGCGTCCTGATCCTCGGACGGCTCAGTCTGGTAAGTGGGCGCCTGGTAGGGCTGGAATGGCTGCGGCGCGGCCATCGGCGGCAGCGGCTGGAAGAACGGGAAGATCTGCACCGGTGCGGCCTTGGCGCTACCCCCGAATGCGATCGCCGAGACCGCGACTGCGCCGAAAGCAACGGCGCGCGAAAACGTCTTGAAAATATCCAGATTGAACATGTGATCGCCCCTGTTTGCTCGGTGATCTTGGCCACCGCGGCACCGTTGCGGTGCTCTGTTGCCTGGATCACTAACGGCAAAACGTTTCGGGACATTTGCGCGGAAAACCGAAAACGGTTTCACGGCGGAAAGGATTGTTTCATGACGGTTTCGTGGCTGGGGCCGCCCGTTAACGAACAAAACAGCCCGCGGACACTTCTATGACGTCACACGCCTGAAATATCCTTCGTTGATGGTCGATGCCTGAGAATCATCAAACTCTCGGGATTTTCCCATGCGGGTATTAATCGCGACCGACGCCTGGCATCCGCAGGTCAACGGCGTGGTCCGGACGCTGACCTCGCTGGCGAATGCGGCCAAGGCCCTCGAAGTCGAGATCGACTTTCTGACACCCGACGGCTTTCCGTCCTGGCCGCTGCCGACCTATCCGGGCCTGCGCATCGCGCTGCCGAGCGGCAAAGAGATCGCGCGCCGGATCGAGAAGGCGGCACCGGACGCGCTGCACATTGCGACCGAAGGGCCGATCGGCTGGGCCGCGCGGGCCTATTGCCGGCGCAACCGGCTCGCCTTCACCACCTCCTACACCACGCGCTTTCCGGAATACGTCTCGGTGCGGTCCGGCATGCCCGCCAGCGTCGGCTATGCCGTGCTGCGCCATTTCCACGATGCCGCCGCCATGACCATGGTGGCGACGCCGTCGCTGCGGCAGGAGCTGTCCGAGCGTGGCTTCAAGCGGCTCGGCTTCTGGACCCGCGGCGTCAACACCGAGCTGTTCCATCCCGACTCTCCGGCGAGGCTCGACCTGCCGGGTCCGATCTTCATGACCATGGGCCGCGTCGCGGTGGAGAAGAACCTCGAAGCGTTCCTCTCGCTCGACCTGCCCGGCACCAAGGTCGTCGTTGGCGACGGCCCGCAGAAGGCCGCGCTCGAAAGGAAATATCCCGATGCCGTGTTCCTCGGCGAGAAGAAGGGCGCCGATCTCACCGCGCATCTCGCCGCCGCCGACGTCTTCGTGTTTCCGAGCCTGACCGACACCTTCGGCGTGGTGCAGTTGGAGGCACTGGCCTGCGGCACGCCAGTGGCCGCATTTCCGGTCACGGGTCCGAAGGACGTCATCGCCGATCATCCGATCGGCGCGATCGATCACGATCTGCGCGCCGCGTGCCTGCGCGCGCTCGCCATGTCGCGCGAGACCTGTCGCAACTTCGCGCTGGAGCGTTCCTGGGAGAACAGCGCGCGCCAGTTCGTCGGCAACCTCACCTCACTTCAGCCCAGCCGCGTCTTGCGCGCTTCGCCCCGCATGGCGCGGCGGCCGGTGCGCGGTTGACCTTTCGTTAGAACCACAGCGAGAACCTCATCGATGGCTAAGATCATGAACCTTGACGGCACCCAGCAGCTCGACCTCACCCGCGGCACGGTCGAGCAGGCCTATGACCGCTGGGCGCCGGTCTACGACCTCGTGTTCGGCGGCGTGTTCGCCAAGGGCCGGCAGGCCGCGATCGCGGCCACCAACAAGATCGGCGGCCGCGTGCTCGAGGTCGGTGTCGGCACCGGCATCTCGCTGCCGCTCTACGCCCCGCACCTGCGCATCTTCGGCACCGACATTTCGGAAGCCATGCTCGACAAGGCGCGCCAGCGCGTTACCGAGGGCAAGCTGAAGAACGTCGAGGGCCTCGCGGTGATGGACGCCGAGAAGCTGGAATTCCCGGACAATTCCTTCGACGTCGTGATGGCGCAATATGTCGTCACCGCCGTGCCGAACCCGGAGAAGGCGCTCGACGAATTCGCCCGCGTGCTGCGCCCGGGCGGCGAGCTGATCATCCTCACCCGCGTCAGCGCGGACGCCGGCATGCGCCGGTTCATCGAACAGAAGCTGCAGCCGGTGGTGCGTCCGCTCGGCTTCCGCACCGCCGAGTTCGCCTGGTCGCGCTATGCGAAATGGCTGGCCGGCGCCAACGGAATCGAGCTCGCCGAACGTCGTTTGATTCCGCCGCTCGGTCATTTCTCGCTGGTGCGCTTCCGCAAGATCGACATCGCCAAGGCGGCGTGAGCTTACGCGTCGCGTGCGTCATCGCGCCGCTGCGTGCCGTCACATGACAGGATGATGTTGTCACACGGCGTACATCGAATCCGTTTAACCCCGTACCCGAAAGCATCTTGGGGAAGAGCATGATCAAGAATTATCTCGAGCAGCTGCGGATCCAGCGCTGGGACGACCATCGCTACTATCACCACAGCCGCATCAATCAGAGCCTGCACTTCGTCAGCGCGCTGAGCTTCCTCTTCGCCTATGTCTGGCTGTTCGTCGACCCTGTCGTCTCTGCGCTGGTCGGTTGGCTGGTCTCGATGACCTCGCGCCAGGCCGGTCACTTCTTCTTCGAGCCGCATACCTACGACCACATCAACCAGGCGACGCACGAGTACAAGGAAGAGATCAAGGTCGGCTACAATTTGCAGCGCAAGGTGGTGCTGATGGCGATCTGGGCGGCCTCGCCGCTGGTGCTGTTCCTCGACCCGACGCTGTTCGGCCTGTTCACGCCCTGGGCCAGCGCGACCGACTTCATGCGGCAGGTTGCAAAGATCTGGCTCGTGGTCGGCGGCGGTGGCCTCTTGTTCCGCACCGTGCACCTGTTCTTCATCCGCGACGTCGAGACCGGCCTCGTCTGGATGACCAAGATCCTGACCGATCCGTTCCACGATCTGATGCTCTACCGCAGTGCTCCGCTCGCCCTGATGCGCGGTGAGCTGATGGATCCCGGCCTGCACCTCAACCCCGAGCACACGCTGGGCCTCATCGGCGAGCCCACGCTCGAAGAGCAGCACGCCTGAGCGCGCTACGTACACAACACACTCCGATGTCTGATGGTTACGTCATGCCCGGCCTCGTGCCGGGCATCCACGTGCTGGGGGCTGCTTCGCCCCTCCCCGCGCGCGGTAGGGCAATCGCATATGGCGCACACAACCCCGCCGCATCGGCGGCAAGCCCGCGAAGTGTGGCCTCAGCGTCCAAAACGCTTGGCCAGCATCTCTTTCAGGATCTGCCGCTTGATAGTCTTGTTGGTGAGCACGCCGTCGTGCCACCAGAAGCCGTCGGCCTTCATCTTCCCGGCCGCGCGGACGAAGCGGTCGGCGACTTCGGTGAAATCGGCGTCGGTGTAGTTCAGGCTGAAGATCAGCCGGCCGGTGCCGACCCAGCTCAGCGCCAGGCCCTCGGCGCGCAAATAATATTGCAGCATCCAATTGTAGCGGGAGGGCGTCGTGTATTTCACCGTCCAGATCGACGAGAAGTTGGCGAACCGCACCGGCAGGTCGGCGTCCGTCATCATCTGGTTGAGCTTTTGGACGCGACCGTTCCAGGTTTCTTCCAGTCCATCATAAATGGCATGGAAGTTCGGGCTGGCGAGCCGGCTCAAAAACTCGTCCATTGCCGTCATGACGTAGGGATGCGAGTTGAAGGTGCCGCGGGCGAAGCAGATGTCGGCGGGACGGTCGTCGCGGAAGCGGCGCATCAGCTCGCGCTTGCCGCAGACCACGCCGACCGGCAGGCCGCCGGCGAGGCTCTTGCCGTAGGTCACCATGTCGGCGCGCACGCCGAAATATTCCTGGGCACCGCCGGCGGCGAGCCGGAAGCCGACGAAGACCTCGTCGAAGATCAGCACGATGCCGCGCTGGTCGCAGACCTCGCGCAGCTTCTTGAGCCATTCGGTGTAGGCCGCGCGATCGAAGTTGCCGCCGCGGGAGGAATCCACCAGCGAGGAATCGCCGGGCGCGTTGGCGTTGGGGTGCAGGCCTTGCAGCGGGTTGACCAGCACGCAGGCGATGTCCTTGCGCGTACGCAGCACGTGCAGCGTCTTCTCGGACATCTCGGCGAGGGTGTAAGTCTCGTGCGCGGCAATGGGATTGCCGACGCCCGGCTGCACGTCGCCCCACCAGCCGTGATAGGCGCCGGCAAAACGAACGAGATGCGTGCGCTTGGTATGGTAGCGCGCCAGCCGCACCGCCTGCATCACGGCCTCGGTGCCGGACATGTGGAACGAGACCTCGTCGAGGCCCGAGATGCGGCAGAGACGCTGGACATTGTCGAGGATCGCGGGATGGTAGGGGCCGAGCACCGGGCCGAGTGCATGCGCGCGCTTCTCGGCGCCCTCGATGCACTCCTTGTAGAAATCGTTGCCGAAGATGTTGACGCCGTAGGACCCCGTGAGATCGTAGGATGTGTTGCCGTCGACATCCGTGACGGTGACGCCGCGCGAGGACTCCACGAAGGTCGAGGTGCCCAGGTGCTCGCGGACCAGGCGCGAGAACTGGAACGGCACGCGATAGCTCTCGGTGAAATTCAGGTCGGAGATCTTGTCCGCCGCTTCCTTCGTCATCGCGCGGCCCTTCGGGTAGCGCTCGGCGTAGAGGGCGGCGAGACGAAAGAAGGCCTCCTTGCGCTGCGCGGCGATGTCCGCCGGCGCGCCGTCGCACGAGAAGATGTCGTTCTCTCCGTATTCGTAGAACGGGAGCAGCTTTGCCACCCGGCGCGACATCTTGGAGTGCCCGGCGAGCGAGCGATGCTTGGCGCGGGACAGTTCGATCCGCGCCTTCAGCTTCGGGAGGACGGCGGCAGCAGACGCTGCGGCGGCCACGGACATCGAGAGAATCGGGAGTGTCGTTTCCATGACAACAAGCGCTAATACTGTGAGCTGACAGATTCATGACAGTCAAAGCCCTCATCGCCTCTTTCACCCAGCAGGAAGACCTCAACTTTCTGTTGACCAACCGCATCCCGCGCGCCGCGCTGACCCGCTTCATGGGCAGGTTCTCCAAGATCGAGAATCCCCTCGTGCGGGACTTCTCGATCGCGCTGTGGAAGCTGTTCTCCGACCTCGATCTGTCCGAGGCGAAGAAGACCCACTTCAAGAGCCTGCACGATTGTTTTACCCGGGAGCTGAAGCCGGGCTTGCGCCCCTTTGATCCCGACCCCACCATTGTCGCCAGCCCCTCGGATGGCATTGTCGGCGCTCACGGCAGGATCGCGGACACCGAGCTGTTCCAGGTCAAGGGCGCGCCCTATTCGCTGCTCGACCTCGTCGGCGATTCCGCGCTGGTGGATCAGCACCGCAACGGCAGCTTCGTGACGCTGCGGCTGACGTCGAGCATGTATCATCGCTTCCATGCGCCCTTCGATGCGCATATCGAGCGCGTCACGCTGATCCACGGCGACGTCTGGAACGTCAATCCGATTGCGCTCAAGCGCGTCGAGCGCCTGTTCTGCAAGAACGAGCGCGCGGTGATCCGCACGCATTTGTCGACCGGCGAGGCCGTGACGCTGGTACCGGTCGCCGCGATCCTGGTCGCGAGCATCCGCCTGCACTTTCTCGATAGGGTGCTGAACGCGCAGACGCGCGGTCCGGTCAACTTCCCCTGCGACGTCAACGTGACCAAGGGCGAGGAACTCGGCTGGTTCGAACATGGCTCGACCATCATCATCCTCGCGCCGGGCGATTTCAGCTTCTGCGACGGCATCGCCGAGGGCACGCGCATCCGTGCCGGTGAGGCGCTGCTCAGAAGAAAGTAGCCTTCAATCTGCCGCTCCCGTCGCCTATATCGTCGGTGGGGACTATACGACGACGGATTTGATGATGGCGCGGGCGCCGGTGATGGCGGCGGGTGGTATCGTGCTGCGGCGTGGTTCGACACCGCTGATCGCGGTCGTGCGCCAGCGCAAGCGCAACGAGTGGGTCCTGCCCAAGGGCAAGCTCGACGACGGCGAGACGCCGAAGGAGGCGGCGCATCGCGAGGTGCTGGAAGAGACCGGCCACGACGTCGCCGTTCACGAATTTCTCGGCACGCTCGTCTACCAATCCGGCGGGCGCTCGAAGGTCGTGCATTTCTGGCGCATGGAAGCCGAGGGCGGTCCCGTCCGCAAGCTGATGAACGACATCAAGGCGGTCGACTGGCTCGCGTTGGACGACGCGATCGCGCGGCTGTCGCGCGAATATGAACGCGCGTTCCTGACCCAGATTGGCCCGATTGCGCTTGCGGCCGCGAGGCGCGCGCCGTCGCCGATACCCGAGCCGGTGCAATCGGCCGATGACATGGATGCAGCCTTCCAGGCGCTGACACCCGCCGAAGCCGCCTCCGTCCACGAGTTGCGCCACGGCCTGTTGCAGAAGGTGAAGGCCTGGCTGCGCGGCGAGGCGTGAGGTCACGCCGCGCTGCTGGCGCGCCTGGAGACCATCCGCAAGTCGATATGCCTGTGGAAGCGTGGGCTGACGGAGGAGGGACGAGTCCTCCTCAGCGCTATCGTGCGGAGGCGGGGCGCTGCCTCGAGGGTCACCGCCGCTCCTTCTCCTTCGGAGCGGATGCTGGTTTGCGCGGGGCCGCCGGGCGCTGCGCGGCGGGGGGGCGCTGCTGGAATCCGCCGGGGCGTTGCATGCCCGGTGGCTGAGCCGCAGGCGGCTGGCCCGATTGCATGCCGGTGCGCGGCAGTTGCGGCTGTGTCGCCGGCTGCTGTGGCGGCACGACTCCTCCGGGCTGAATCTGTCCGCCGCGTTGCGGCTGGGTTTGCGGCGTGCCGATCGGCGGTGTGCGCTGTCCGGCGCGCGGTGCTCCTGGACGTCCTGCGCCTTGCGGCTGGCCGGGCTGTTGCTGGCCTTGTTGCTGTTGGCCCTGACCCGCACGCGGTGTGCCCGGCTGCACGGCGCCACCTTGCTGGCCCGGCCGCTGCTGCGGCGGCTGCGCACCTTGCCGGCCCGGTGTGCCCGGCTGCTGCTGACCTGGACGGTTGTTCTGGCCCGGCTGGCCGTTCGGGCGCTGGGGCTGCTGTCCCGGAACGGTGGTCGCCGGACGCAATTGCTGTTTCTGCGGCGGCTGTGCCGGCCGCGGAATGCGGCTCTGGGCAGCCGGATTGGCGCGGCGGAAGTCGCGCTGCTCGGTGACGATCTGACGCCCCGTGGTCTGCGCCAGATGCACCTGGCTGACGAAGCCGCGGTCGCGCGCGATCTGCTGCGCGGGAATCGTGATCGGCACCGCCGCAAAGCGCATGCCGCCCGGGCCGGCAGCGCCAGGCCGGATCGCAAAGCCGCTCGCGCCTTGCGTCAGCGCGCCGAGCCGCGTGCCGCTGGTGCGGTCGTCGACGTCGATGTGGCCGACGCGGCCGTCGGCATCGGGATAGAGCTTGATGTTGACGTTGCGCGCGCTGCTCGCGGCCGCGCCTTCGGGCACGTCGACGACGCCGGTGGTGCCGCGGATGCCGAGCGTCGCTGTCGGCGTCGTGATCTTCATGTTGCCGGTCTTCGCCACGGCGGCCGCCACGAAGGCCACCGTGCCCTTGCCGATGTCGAAGATTCCGGAATTCTGCTTGCCGCCGTCCTCATAGACGTAATTGTCGATGGTGATCTTCGACGAGGCGGAGAGGTTGAACGTGGTGGCGTCGTTGAAGGTGATGCCGAGCGTGGAGTTCGACGAGGTCTGCACGACGTCGTTGAGGTAGATGTCGTCGCGCACGCGCAGCGGATAGGAGTTCTTGTCGCGGATCACGGTGGCGATCCCCGTGACGGCCGCGACGTTGCCGATCGGCTCGACGGTGGATTGCGTATCTGTCGAGGGAGCAGGCGAGGCTGAAGGCGTGGGGGAGGCGGAAGGGGCTGGGGAAGCCGCAGGCGCCGGCTCTGCCTGGGGCTGCGCCTGCGCGAGCTCGATTGCATCGGATGCATGCGTTGCGCCGCTGCCCGCCAGCGGCAATGCCAGCAGCGCAAGCGCGAACACGAAGCGGCGCCAGGCCAGCAATGATGTCACGAGGAAGTCCCGGTGAGAACGCGAGGCGAGATCGGCCGATATCAGCCGGAGGGACCTGAATGGCGGATGAACATGTGTCGCAGGGGTGAGGAGGCCAAATGGTGTGCGGTGCCAGCTTGGGGCTAAACCTCTCTACTCCGTTATGGCTAGGCTTGACCCGGCCATCCACGCCTTGCTTCGCGTCACTCGGAACGTGGATGCCCGGGACAAGCCCGGGCATGACGAAGATTTGTAGGTGTGGCGCGAGATCCTCAGGTGCGCAATTGCGCGCCATGGTTCGGTGCTTGGCATCGCCCCGGATGACGCGCTCCGCGTGTCAGCTCACGCGCTTCCAGGTCTGGCCGCCGCAGAACATGCCGCCGAAGGCGCAGCCCTGCACGCGCATCGCATTCGGGCCCTTCATCGCGATGGTCGAGTCGTAGTTGCGGCCGGAGTTGGGATCGTGAATGCGGCCGCTCCACTTCGCGCCCTCGGGCTTCATGTTAATCAGGATGCGCTCGTTGGTCTTCTCGGCGTAGCCGCACAGATTGGCGCCGCACTGCTCGACGCGGACATTGCCCTTGCCCTCTTCGGTCGCCCAGACGCCGATCGGCGAGTTCGCCGCGGCCACGGGCGCGGCGGCAACCGGGGCCGGAGCGGGCGCAACCGCGACCGGCGCGGGAGCAGCAACGGGAGCAGGCGCCGCGACGGGCGCGGGCTGCGTCGTCGTGTCGAGGGACGGCGCGGCGGCAACGGTCGGCGCGGGTGCGGCCGGAGCGACAACGGGCGCGGCCGGCGCGGTGGCCTGGACCGGCGCCTGCTGCACGGGCTGCTGCACCGGAGCCGGTGCGGGCTGCGCGGTCGTCGCCGGAGCCGGCGTGGTGTCGACGTCATCGTCCTTCGAGCCGCCGAGGCCCTTGAGGTTGATGTTGTTCAGCTTGATCGGCTTGTCCGACAGGCCCGGCGCGACGATGGTCACGCAATTGAGCGAGGCGCAGTTGCGCGGCGTCTCGATGCGGATGTGCTGGCCCTCGATCTGGAACGAGATCGTATTGCCGCCGGCATGGGCGGCGGCGGTCGACGCCAGGAAGAGTGCGGTGACGGCGATGGTGAGCTTGTTCATGACAACCTCCGAATTGGCGTTGGTCCCGAGATGGGGCTGAAGACGCTGGTGGATGAAGCGTGGTTCGACCCTACGCCGGACTGGCCGGGCGTTCTGTGATGGGGGTCACAACGGTGCGCGCCGCCTGGGTGAGGCAGCGCACATTCAGCCGCGGTTCCTTTGCGTAAGGTCGTCGCGATACTGAGGGAGACGGAGATGCAACGGCTTGCGACTTCGCTTGGCATAATGATCGCACTGCTGGCGATCGCGCCGGCGGCCGAGGCCGGCTCCTATTCGTTCTCGATTGGCGGCCACCGCTTCCGTGTCGAGGCGCCGCGCAATTGCCGATCTGCGTCCTGTGTCTCGGTGTCCTCGAATCGCAGCATCCGGCCGACAGAAGATGCCGGTGTGACATCGCCCCCCCCAGCGCCGGCTCCGGCCGCGCCGCCGGCCAATGTCGTCATTCCGGTCAGGCCGGCGACCGTGGTCGTGCCGTCACCGGTGCCGGCGGCTCCCGTCATGGCCGCGACGACGTCGCAACCCGTCGTGCTGCCGCCGGCGCCAAAACCCGAGGCGTCAAGACCCGAGGCGCCGAGCCCGCATCCGCCACGGGTTGAGCTGCCGCGCATCGATCCACCGAAGACCGTCATGCTCGATCCGCCGCGCATGGAGCCGCCGCCCGTTCCGAGCCCCGAGATCAAGCCGACCGCGGCGGCTGCGCAGCGCAACGACGACGAGCAGGCCTATACGCCGCTCGGCGAATGGGAGAGTGTCGGTGCCAAGGGCACAGTCCGCATCGAGCGCTGCGGGCCCGCATTGTGCGGCTACGCGCTGACCGAGGCTTTGAGCCGGGGCGAGAGCGTGCTCGTCAACATGAAGCCGAAATCGCACGACGCCTGGACCGGCAGCATCTACAGCCGCTCCAGCGGCAACACCTATTACGCGACGATGACGCTGAAGAGTCCCGGCAGGCTCCACGTCGAGGCCTGCGCGTTCTGGCGTTTCTGGTGCTCGGGCAACGACTGGACGCGCGTCGAGGCGCCGGAGGAGCAGTTGATCACCACGTCGCGGCAGTGGAGTGCACGGTCGTAATATTTGCGGCAGTCGCGCTGCTCCCCTCTCCCACAAGAGAAGGGAAGAGGCCGCCTGCGATGGGCTTAATAAACCGCTAGATCATGCCGAGCACGATGGCGCCGACGAAGGCCATGGCGAGGTACGCGGTGACTACGCTCAGTCTCCCGGCGAACGTCATGAGGTCGCTCCCACCCTGCGCGCTGCTTTGGCGCGCGAGCCGGTATGGTTAACAGAGAGTCTCGGCGCGAAAAAGTCAGCCTTGCTGTCGCTCGGTTCTGCCCGGGGTTCGGCATGCGTGAGCCGGTATGGTTAAAGAACACTGAAATCAACGTGTTGAAGAGTCTTTAAGTAAATTCATCGAACGTGCGTGCATGACGCGCGGAGTTCGTTTGTATCTCGTCGGCTCCATCGTCCTTGTTTCGCTAGCGGGTTGCGGACGCGGCTTCTTCCAGGCCGAACGTGAACCATGGCGGGCCGAGGCTGAGGCCGCATGCCTGAAATCGGGCGCGGTGAAAGAGGGGCCGGATCTGGTCCGGATCGACCCGATCTCGGGGCCCGGCCAGTGCGGCGCCGAGTTTCCGCTCAAGGTCGCCGCCCTCGGCGAAGCCTCAGGCACTTACGGCTTTGCCGACGAGGAACTGCGACCGCCGGGCAGCATCGGTGGCCAGCCACGTTGGCCGGTGGCGCAGCCGCGATCGAACTATCCGCAGAGCCAGAATTATCCGGCGTCCTCCACTCCGTCGCGCTCGAACTATCCCGAAACCGCGGTCCGCCAACCCAGCGGTTATGGCACCTCGACGGGGCCGATGTCGTTGAACGCGCCCGGCGTCGCGCCGGAGGAAGACGAGATCGATCTGCCGCCCGAGGGCACTGATGCCGCGGGGGCCTCGCGCTACATGAATGCGCCGAGCTATCCGGCTAGGCCGGCGAATCCCGCGCCTTATTCGCAGGCGCCCGCACAGCAGGCGCTGCCGCGTCTTGGTCCGGCGCAGGGCAATGGTGTCACAGCCGTCGGTCCTGTCGCGATCAAGCCGACCGCGACGCTGGCCTGTCCGATCGTGTCCGAGCTCGACCGCTGGCTCGCCGATACCGTGCAGCCTTCGTCGATGCGCTGGTTCGGCGTCCGCGTCGCCGAGATCAAGCAGATCTCCGCCTATTCCTGCCGCGGCATGAACGGTAACTCGCGTGCCCATATCTCCGAGCACGCCTTCGGCAATGCGCTCGATATTGCTGCCTTCGTGCTGGCCGACGGACGCCGCGTCACCGTGAAGGACGGCTGGCGCGGCATGCCGGAGGAGCAGGGATTCTTGCGCGACGTGCAGGCGGGCGCCTGCGCGCATTTCACCACGGTGCTGGCGCCGGGCTCCAACGTCTATCACTATGACCACATCCACGTGGACCTGATGCGCCGCGCCAGCCGCCGCCTGATCTGCCAGCCCGCCGCGGTCTCCGGCGAGGAAGTTGCCTCGCGTGCGCAGTCGCGCAGTCCCTATGCCAATGCGCGCGAGCCCTCCGTCACCGGTTCGCTCGGCGCGCGCAAGAGCATGGCGCGCAAGCGCGAGGAAGACGACTACGCCGACGATTAGACGTCCGCCGGAGCTGAAGCGGCCGTCAACGCGCTGCGGCTGGTCTGTTCAGCCGGCGCCGTGTCTTCAGCAAAGCGCTGCTGACGCGCAAAAATTTGCGCGGCCTCGATTCTAGACCAAATCATTGAATTGCAATCGCTATTCGTGTCCGAGCGGGCGTGGCCGGCAATTGGCACAGTCGGTGCAGTGAAGAGCCTGCAACGAAGCAGCGCAGCCGGCGCTGTGAGCCAGCGGACCCGTCATGCAGATGCCTGTCGCCCCGTCTTACTCCGATCTCGAGCGGCGCGTGCTGTCACGCATCACGGAGCAACGCTGGCTTGACCTTGCATCCGAACTGATCGGCACCGGTCAGCCGCGCTCCGGCAATCCGCTCGATCCCGACCTGCCGCCCGCCGAGGAGGAGGCGATCTCCATGCTGGTCGCCGGCAAGCTCGAAGCTCTCAGCATGGAGGTGACCAAGCACAGCGCGCAGCCGCACCGGCCCAATGTGCTCGGTGTGCTCAAAGGGCGTGAGGGCGCGCCGTCGTTGATCCTCAACGATCATCTCGACACCTATCCGGCGGTTGAGCCCGAGAAATGGCATATGACGGATTACGATCCGTTCAAGGCGACGCGCCATGGCGATCTGCTCTACGCGCGCGGGACGTCCGATACGCGCGGCAATCTCGCCGCTTCGCTGCTCGCGGTTCAGGCCCTGATCGAGGAGGGTGTGAAATTCGATGGCACGTTGATGTGCTGCTACACCGTCGACGAAGAGCGCAACGGCACCGAGGGCTCGATCTACATGCTCGACAAAGTCGGCCTCACTGCCGATTACGAGATCACGGCCGAGCCGACGGCCTGGGGCGATGTCAGCAAAGACTGGGGCATGAACCTCTCGGTGGCCAATTCGGGCCATTGCCTGATCGAGGTCACGGTCGAGGGCATCAAGTCGCACATCTGGCGGCCCGACATCAGCGTCAACGCCATCATGGAAGCGGCAAAATTGCTGCCGAAGCTGAAGGAGATGGCGTTCACGCATGTTCCGAGCACGTTCATGGGACACACGCCGCCCTGCTGCTCGGTGGTGCGCATCCGCGGCGGCCTGCCCGGCGAGATGCAGTTCTCGCCAGATGCCTGCACCATCACGCTCGCGGTGGTGGGCATCGTGCCGGGCATGACGCTCGCCAGCGTGATCTCCGACATCGAGGGGCTCGGCCAGCAGACATTTGCCGGGGTGAACGACGTCAAGGTTGCCGTCCGCCAGGTGCCCGGCTCGCTGTTCGTCAATGCGACCGAGCCGGTGCCGGTCGAGGAAGAACCGTGCCGCTCCCTGCGTGCGGTCTATCGCCGGCTGATGGGCCGCGAGCCCGGCGTCAATCGCAAGAACGCATTCAACGATACCATCCGTTTCCGTGAGGCCGGCATCAACGCGGTGACGTTCGGTCCGGGCGAGGATGGCTGGGCCGTCGACAACGAGAACATCTCGATCACCAAGTCGGTGATGGCGACGCGGATCTACGCGCTGACCATCATGCAGATCCTGGGAGTGCGTACATGAGCGTCGAGGCAAGCCCCATGGCGATTCCGATCTCGGCCGATCGTACGCGACGGGGCAATTTGCGGCTGCCGACAGTCTCCCGGTCGGTGTTGCTCTCGACGCTCACCGTCGCCGTGCTGCTGGCCGCATGGGTCGTCGTCACGGAGATGGGCTGGGCCAACGAGCTGTTCCTGCCGAAGCCGCAGGCGGTATGGGCCGCGTTCGTCAAGACCATGACGAAGGGCTATCAGGGCGCCACGCTGCTTCAGCATCTCGGCGCCAGCCTGTACCGCATCCTCACGGCCTTCGCGTTGGCGTGCCTCGTCGGCATTCCACTCGGCGTTCTCATGGGCGTTTCGCGCAATGCACGCGCGCTGCTCAACCCGTTGATTGAATTCTACCGGCCGCTGCCGCCGCTCGGGCTCTACACGCTGCTGGTGATGTGGCTCGGCATCGGCGAGAGCTCCAAACTGTCCTTGCTGTTCCTGGCGGGCCTGCCGGGCATCGTCATTTCGACGATCCAGGCCGTCACCAGCGTCGATCCGGTCTATGTGCGCGCCGCGCAATCCCTCGGTGCGACCCGCCGACACCTGCTCTTTCACGTCTATCTGCCAGCTGCGGGACCACTGATCCTCGCAGGCATGCGCATCTCGCTCGGCTTCACCTACACCGTCCTCGTCGCCGCCGAGATCGTTGCGGCCTCGGCCGGCATCGGCTGGATGATCTGGGATGCCGCGAAATTCCTACTGTCCGACGTCGTGATCATGGGCCTGATCGTGCTTGGCCTGACCGGCGTCGTGCTCGACCTGATGATGCGCGGCATCGCCAAATTGTTGATGCCTTGGGCGCGAACCTGATTTGATCGAGGAGAGATCGACATGATGAAGAGACTTGTTGCAACATTCGCACTTGCTACGCTGGCGCTCACGGTCGCCGCTCGCGCCGAGGAAAAGCCGGCCAAGGTAACCGTCGGTTATCTCAATCTGGTGAACGCGCAGCTCGTCACCAAGCATCTCGGCCTGCTCGCCAAGGAAATGCCGGGTGTCGACATCAAATACGTCAAGGTCGGCGGCGGCGGCGACATGCTGCGTGCGATCGCCGGCAACGACGTCGATTTCGGCGGCCTCGGCAATCCGCCGACGGCAATCGGTGCGACCCGGGCGCTGCCGATCAAGGGCATCCTGGTGATCAACATGCTCGACTATGTCGAGGCGATGGTGGTGCGCTCCGACAAGAACATCACGTCGCTCAAGGACCTCAAGGGCAAGACGGTCGCCGCGCCGTTCGGATCCACCACGCATTACCTGCTGCTGCAGGCGTTGAAGGACGATGGCGTCGACCCCGCCTCGATGAAGATCATCGATCTCGCGCCCTCGGACATCGCGGCAGCCTGGCTGCGCGGCGATATTGATGCCGCCTGGTTCTGGGAGCCGAACCTCGACAAGGCCGTCAAGAACGGCGGCAAGATCCTCGTCACCTCGGGCGAGATGGCCAAGCGCGGCTATCCGACCTGGGACATCGGCGTCGTCATGAACGCGTTCGCGGAAAAATATCCGTCCTATGTCGAGAAGTTCATCAAGGCCGAATGCGAGGGGATCGATTTCTGGCTGAAGAATCCGGAGAAGACGGCGCAGATCATCGCGGACGAGTTGTCTCTGCCGCTCGAGGATGCGACGCGCATGATGAAGGGCACGGGAATGGTCCCCTGCAACAAGCAGCTCACGGAGGAGTATCTCGGCACGTCCGCGAAGAAGGGCAAGTTCGTCGACACGCTGGTCTCGACCGCCGACTTCCTGGTGAAGCAGGAGCGTCTGCCGAAGCTGTTGCCGCGTGCCGACTTCGCGGCGTTCATCCAGCCCGCCTACCTGGAGAAGGTGGTTGGCCGCTGAGGCCGGTGCCGACGGGCTGGTCCCGCCGGCATATTCCCGCAGGATTGACATGGATATCTCACCCCGCCGTCTTCGTGCCGCCTATCGCAGCGGCGCGCTCAAGCCTTCCGATGTCGCCGCGCACGTGCTGTCGCGTCTGACGGACGCCGACCAGAGTGGCGTCTGGATCTCGACGGCGAATCCCGAAAGCGTGATGGCTGCCGCGCGCGCGGCAGATGCACGCATCGGCGAGATCGACACGCTGCCGCTCTACGGGCTGATCTTTTCGGTCAAGGACTGCATCGACGTCGCGGGCGAGCAGACCACTTCGGCTTGCCCCGAGTTCTCCCATGTCGCGACGGATACGAGCCCGGTGGTGGCAGATGCCATCGCCGCGGGCGCGATCTATGTCGGCAAGACCAACATGGACCAGTTCGCGACCGGCCTGGTCGGCGTGCGCTCGCCCTATGGCATCGCGCGCAACCCGCACAATCCGGATTACATTCCCGGTGGCTCCAGCTCGGGCGCGGCGGTGTCGGTGGCGACCGGCACGTCGTCCTTTGCGTTTGGCACCGATACCGGCGGATCGGGCAGGGTGCCGGCGTCCTATTGCGGCGTCACCGGCTTCAAGCCGGCGCCTGGCGCCTTCAGCCAGCGCGGCATGGTCTATGCGTGCCGGAGTTTCGATACGATCTCGCTCTACACCCGCGAGCCGCGGGACGGATACGACGTCTACCGCGCGCTGGCGCGTCGCGATGCCCACGACAGCTTCTCGCCGGTCGAGTTTGCCGGCTGGGCCGAGCAGGCGCCGCCAGCGCGGCCGCTTCGCCTCGCGACACCGCGTATCGATCAACTCAGATTCTTCGGCAATGCCGAGACGGAGGAGTTGTTCGGCGGTGCGCTTCGCAAGCTGCGGCGGCTCGACATGTCAGTCATGTCGGCTGATTTCTCTCCGTTCACCTCGATCAACGATCTGATGTTCTTCGGGCCGTTTCTCGCCGAGCGCGATGTCTCCGTCGGCGCGTTCCTCGACGCCAATCCGGATGCGGGCGTGAAGATCGTCCGCGATCTCGTCATCGGCAGTCGCAAGTTTTCCGCGGCCGATGCCTATCGCGCGATCTACGCGGTCAAGGAGGCGCAGTGCTCGCTGCGCGACTTCTGGGAGGCCCATGACGCGTTGGTGGTACCGACGGTCGGAACCGTGCTCAGCATCGACGACGTCGCGCGCAATCCTTTGGCTGCCAATTTCGACAACGGCTATTACACCAATTTCGCGAACCCGCTCGGGCTTGCCGCAATCGCGGTCCCGAATGCGGTGACCGGGGCGGGCGTGCCCTATGGCATCACCTTTCTGGCGCCGGCCGGCCGGGAGCGCCTGCTCGCTGACCTCGCCTGTGCATTCACGGGGGAGGCAGCGCAGCCTTGAGCATTTGCGCCGCGT
This sequence comes from Bradyrhizobium sp. CCBAU 53351, assembly GCF_015291745.1. Classification (NCBI taxonomy): domain Bacteria; kingdom Pseudomonadati; phylum Pseudomonadota; class Alphaproteobacteria; order Hyphomicrobiales; family Nitrobacteraceae; genus Bradyrhizobium; species Bradyrhizobium sp. CCBAU 53351. The sequence continues at coordinate 6,002,203 of NZ_CP030059.1, read as the reverse complement.
TGCAATCCGAGCGGAGACCTCCTAGCCTTCGAGCCGTCACTCGGAGGGAGACCGTTGGTGGAGCCCAATCATGCGCATGAGGTGGCTGATGCGGGTGAGCCGCGCACCGAACAGCGAAGGGCCGGAGCCGGGCGTTACGTGCTGAAGGCGCTGGACAAGGCCGATCTCGACCTGGTGATGCGAACCGGCAGGCTCGGCGCCTACCAGAACCGCGACTATCTGCTGAGGGAGAACGAGCCCGCCAACGGCATTCACGTCATCCTGAGCGGCATCGTCGAAAGCACCCATGCCGGCACGCAGGGGCGCGAGCTGATGCTGGCGACCTGGGAGGCCGGCGACTTCGTCGGTGCGCCCTACATTCTCGGCGATCACCGCCATAGCTGGTCTGCTCGCGCGCTGGGCCGGGTCGAGGCGCTGCATCTCGACCAGGACGCGATCCGCAGGCTGATCGCCCAGTCGCCGTCGTTCGCGGTCGCGCTGATCGAATGTCTCGGCTTCAAGGGCGAGACCTATTCGATGCTGGCGCAGACGCTGGCCGGGCAGAAAGCGGCGGAACGGCTGGTGCTGCTGCTGGTCAAGCTATGCGAGAACGCGGCGCAGGACGAGAATAGCCCGATATCGCTCGGCCGCATCACACAGGCCAATCTGGCGCGCATGATCGGCGCGACGCGGCAATCGATCAGCCTGATCCTGAGTCGTCTCCAGGATGACGGTATCATCTCGACCGGCCCGACCAAGTTGGTCGTCAACGATCTCGCCGCGTTGAGGAAGCAGATCACGGACTAGCCAGCTCTATTTCGCTGAAGGCTTCAGCGGCGCCGGCGCCAGCCCCATACACAGTTGCACTTCGCTTGGAACGTTGTAGGTCCGCATGATGTGGCGGCTGTCGCGCAAGCCGGATGCCTCACGCTGCACCACGAACATCCACAGTGCCTGGCCGGCTTCCAGCACCAGCTTTCGCCTGGCCTGCTGCACCGAGGCTGCAATTTCCGTGGTGCCGTGCGCGGCGTCGAACTCGCGCAAACGCGCCAGTGCCTGTTCGAGCGTGCGGCCCATCCGTCCGAGCGCCGAGGCCTGTTCCTGGACGATCTCGTAATGGAGGATATCGACGGGCGGGCGAAGATCACGGGACATGATCGCAATATAATTCGGCCGGACCGGCCCGCGCAACGCGCGGCTACGTCGCCCGGTACGCCGCGAGGAACATCCGTGTCGCGCTGTCGACCACTTCGGTCATGCGCTGTTCCGACGGTGCGGGCGCGGCCTGGAAAACGAAGGGCAGGAAGAGCGAGGCCTTGCACAGTTCCATGAACTGCGAGGCCGCGAGATCGCAATCGTCGATCTTGAGATCGCCCGAGGCGACATGGGTCTTGAGATAGTCGGAGAGGCGATTGATGGTCTTGTCCAGCACCCGTGCATAATAGCGGCGGCCGACATCGGGCATGCGCTCGGCGATCGCCATCACGGTGCGGATCGCCGATCCGCCGCCGGGACGGCAGAGCAGGTGGATGTAGGCCTGCCCGAATTCCTTCAGCGTGGTCTCCGCATCGCGCGCGGGATCGAAGTTGAACACGACCTGGCCGTGCTGGAGCGCCTCCTGCTCGAGGATGGCTTCGAACAGCGCGCATTTGTCGGCGAAGTAAACGTAGAGCGTGCCCTTGGAAACCTGCGCCGCGCGCGCGATCTCGCCCATGCTGGCGCCGTCGAAGCCGAGATCCATGAACACCTTGCGGGCACCGTCCAGGATCTGGCGACGCTTGGAGCCGTCCTCCTCTTGGATGACGTGCAGACGGTCGCTGGCAGCTACAACCATTGGTTCAGGGTCTCGGAAGGTTTTTGAGTCGGGTCTGCGGCCATGAAACCCGAATAAAGGATTCTCGTCAGTAGGGTCCGGCCGGGATCATTATGTATATTGACCGAACCGTTCGGTCAATGGTATTTGGATCAGCGAAGGGGGACCGGGCCGCTTGCCGGCCGTCGCCTCGATCGCGCTTTTTTGGGGAGGCCTTGATGGCCGTATCGAGAGACCAGGCTGCGCGCGTCCTACGCCAGGAAGCGGTGGAGGAGCACGCGGGCGGTGACGCTGCGGCCGAGAACTCGGCCCCCCTTGCCGGGCAGCTGCGCGCGCATGTGGCCGAGGAAGCCAAGCGCCGCACCGCTGAGGCGCCGGAGAAGCCTGTGATCGACAAGCCGGCCGCGCCTGCGCCTGACGCATCCGCCGCCGGCGCTGCCAAATCCGGCAAGCGCAAGTTCGTCCTGATGGGCGTCGGTCTCGTGCTGGCGCTCGCCGCCGCGAGCTATGCCGGCTACTACACGCTGGTCGGCCGCTTCTACATCTCCACCGACGACGCCTATGTCCGCGCCAACAACACCATGCTGGGCGCGCGCGTTTCCGGTCATATCGCCGCGATCCTCGCCGGCGACAACATGCCCGTGAAAGCGGGCGACGTCGTCCTCCGTATCGACGAAGGCGATTACAAGATCGCGGTCGACGCCGCCGCGACCAGGATCGCGACCCAGCAGGCCACCATCGATCGCATCGGCCGCCAGGTCGCGGCACTCGACAGCCAGGTCGCGCAGGCCAGGGCACAGCTCGTCTCGGCCGAAGCGGGCCTCAAGCGCGCCGATCTCGACTATGAGCGCCAGCAGGCCCTGAGCAACAAGGGCTTTGCCTCGCGCGCCACCTTCGAGAGCTCGGAAGCCGGACGCGACCAGGGCGCCGCCGCGGTCAAGGCCGCGCAGGCCGCCTACGATGTCGCCGTCAGCAATGTCGATGTCGCCAAGGCGCAGCAGGCCGAAGCGCAGGCCCAGCTCGCCGAGCTCAAGACCACGCTCGCCAAGGCGGAGCGCGACCTCAGCTTCACCGCGGTGCGTGCGCCGGTTGGCGGCACGTTCTCCAATCGCCTGGTCAACGCCGGCGACTTCGTCGCGGTCGGCCAGCGCCTCGGCAACGTCGTGCCGCTGGACGACGTCTATATCGACGCCAATTTCAAGGAAACGCAGCTCAAGCGCATCCGTCCCGGCCAGCCCGTGACGATCAAGGTCGACGCCTACGGCATGCGCAAATTCTCCGGCGTGGTCGACAGCATCGCGGCGGGGGCGGGCTCGGTGTTCACGCTGCTGCCGCCCGACAACGCCACCGGCAACTTCACCAAGATCGTGCAGCGCGTGCCGGTCCGCATCCGCGTGCCGAAATCGGTGGCAAAGCAGAACCTGCTCCGTGCCGGCATGTCGGTCTATGCGACCGTCGACACCAACAAGGGCGCGGCCGACGCCGACAGCGAGGTCGATCTCGACGATCGCACGGCGATCCACCCGCAGTAAATCGCGATCCCAGCGCTGCGAGGTCGGACGACCATGGCCAACGCCACCACCGCTTCACCTGCCATGATGGCGGATCCTGCTTCGGAGCGCATCGCGCCGAAGCGGCTGTTCGCCTTCATCATCATGGTGTTCGGGATGTTCATGTCGATTCTGGACATCCAGATCGTCTCGGCGTCCCTCAGCGAGATCCAGGCCGGACTGTCGGCGAGCTCCAGCGAAGTCTCCTGGGTGCAGACCGCCTATCTGATCGCGGAGGTCATCGCCATTCCGTTGTCGGGATTCCTGTCGCGCGCCTTCGGCACGCGGCTGCTGTTCGCGATCTCGGCGGCCGGCTTCACCGCCTCGAGCCTGCTCTGCGGCTTTGCCACCACCATCGAGGAGATGATTCTCTGGCGCGCGCTGCAGGGATTTTTGGGCGCCGGCATGATCCCGACGGTGTTCGCCTCGGCCTATACCGTCTTCCCGCGATCGAAATTCCACATCGTCGGCCCCATCATCGGGCTTGTCGCGACCCTCGCTCCCACGATCGGCCCGACGGTCGGCGGCTACATCACCGACCTGATGTCGTGGAACTGGCTGTTTTTCATCAACGTCGTGCCCGGCATCGGCATCACCGTCGGCGTGTTGGCGCTGGTCGATTTCGACGAGCCGCATTTCGAGCTGCTCGACCGCTTCGACTGGTGGGGCCTGTTGTTCATGGCCGGCTTCCTCGGCGCGCTAGAATATGTGCTGGAGGAGGGGCCGCAATATGAGTGGATGCAGGACGCCTCGGTCGCGATCTGCGCGTGGATCTGCGGCATCTCGGCGATCGCCTTCTTCTGGCGCGTCTTCACGGCGGCCGAGCCGATCGTCAATTTGCGGACCTTCTCCAACCGCAATTTCGCGATCGGCTGCCTCTTGCAATTCTGCATCGGTATCGGCCTCTATGGCCTGACCTACATCTATCCGCGCTATCTCGCCGAAGTGCGCGGCTACAGCGCGCTGATGATCGGCGAGACCATGTTCGTCTCCGGCATCACCATGTTCCTGGTCGCGCCGCTGGTCGGCCGCCTCATGGTGAAGTTCGACATGCGCTACATGATCGCATTCGGCCTCGTCGTGTTCGCGATCGGCTCCTACCAGATGACGTGGATCACGCGCGACTACGATTTCTACGAGCTGCTGGTGCCGCAGATCCTGCGCGGCATCGGCATGATGTTCGCGATGGTGCCGACCAACAACATCGCGCTCGGTACGCTCGCGCCGGACAAGGTGAAGAACGCCTCGGGCCTGTTCAACCTGATGCGCAACCTCGGCGGCGCGGTCGGCCTCGCCGTCATCAACACCGTGCTCAACGACCGCACCGATCTGCACATCACGCGCCTGCAGGAGCGCGTGACCTGGGGCAACGCGACCGCGACCGAAACCCTGACCATGTTCATGCAGAAGTTCCAGGGGCTCGGCGATTCCACGCTGATGGCGATGAAGCAGCTCTCGCAGCTCGTGCACCGCCAAGCCGTGGTGATTAGCTTCGGCGACGCCTTCTTCATCCTGACGCTGTTCTATCTCGGCCTCAGCCTGCTGGTGACGCTGCTGAACAAGCCGGCCTCGTTGACCGGCGGCGGCGACGCGCACTGATCGCCATATGGTTGGTGAGCCACACATTCGGTGTCATCCGCCAGGGCAATGCGCTCCGCGCGACCTCCGCACCAAAATGCAACACTCATCCGTGATCTCACGCGAGCCCCGTTGCAAAACGCGGATTGCACATCTATAAAGCGCACCTCATTCAATCGAACCGGGAGGATTTGCATGATTTCGTCGCATTCGCAGATCGTACGCCCGCGCTCGATGATGTCGTCGATGATGTCCTGGCTCGGTATGTGCTCGACCTCCTAGAGGTCCTTTCCGCCAGCTTCGATTGGGTTTTGTGTCCCGATCGCTCCGCTTCCCAAGTCAAAATCAATCTTAGGTGACGCCGCCTCGGCCCTCGCGGCCGGTTTGCGTCCATCGATGGAGCCGGCCTGCCCCAGAGGCGGCTGGATGATGTCATGACCTCTCTGTCCAAGAAACCCGCCGCAATTCGCGTGGTGCTGCCCTTCGTATTTCGGCACTGGCTGAAGCAGCCGGCGCGCACGCTCGTCATCGTCGTCGGCCTGTTGGGGGCGACCGCCGCCGACCTGTTCATGCCGGTGTTCTCCGGACACCTGATCGATGCGCTGACGCGCGGCCCGTCCGATCTGGAGGCGCGCCACGCGGCGCTGGTGGCCTTCGGCGCGATCGTGGCGCTGGGCGCGGCCTCGATGATGCTGCGGCTCATCGGCCTTCAGGCCATCGTACCGTTCACGCTGAAGATCATGTCCGACCTGGCGCAGGATGCTTTCCTGCGCGTGCAGCGCTTCTCGACCGACTGGCACGCCAATTCCTTCGCCGGTTCCACGGTGCGCAAGGTCACCCGCGGCATGTGGGCGGTCGATCTGTTGAACGACACCATCCTGCTGGCCCTGCTGCCCTCGCTGGTGGTGCTGATCGGATCGATGATCCTGCTCGGCGTGCACTGGGCTTCGCTCGGCGCGGTGATCGCGCTCGGCGCGCTTGTCTATGTCACGATGACGGTGCTGTTCTCGACCCGCTACATCGCGCCGGCCGCGCGTGTCTCCAATGCCTGGGACACCAAGGTCGGCGGCACGCTGGCGGATGCGTTGACCTGCAATGCGGTGGTGAAATCCTTCGGCGCCGAGCTGCGCGAAGACGCACGGCTCGCCCGCGTCATCAACCGCTGGCGCGTGCGGGTGCGGCGGACCTGGTATCGCTACAACTACACCGCCATGGCGCAGCTCTCGCTGTTGCTGTGCCTGCGGGGGTCCGTGATCGGCGGTTCGGTGCTGCTGTGGATGTCCGGGCATGCCTCGCCCGGCGACGTCACCTATGTGCTCACCAGCTACTACGTCATCCACGCTTATCTGCGCGACGTCGGCATGCACATCAACAACCTCCAGCGCTCGGTCAACGACATGGAGGAGCTGGTGGCGATCCACGACGAGCCGATCGGAATTTCGGATGCCAGGAACGCGCGGCCGATCGCGATCGAGGGCGGCGAGATCGTGTTCGACGACGTCACGTTCCACTATGGCGGTCATCGCACGCCGCTGTACGACGGGCTCTCGGTGACGATCCGGGCCGGCGAACGCGTGGGCCTCGTCGGACGCTCCGGCTCCGGCAAGACCACCTTCGTCAAGCTGGTGCAGCGGCTCTACGACGTCAGCGGCGGCCGCGTGCTGATCGACGGGCAGGACATCGCGCTCGCCACGCAGCAATCGTTGCGCAGCCAGATCGCGATCGTGCAGCAGGACCCGATCCTGTTTCACCGCTCGCTCGCCGAGAACATCGCCTACGGCCGGCCAGGTGCCAGCCTCGAGGCGGTCGAGCAGGCGGCGCGGCTGGCGAACGCGCACGACTTCATCCTGCGTCTGCCGAAGGGCTACGGCACCCTGGTCGGCGAGCGCGGCGTGAAACTGTCGGGCGGCGAGCGGCAACGCGTGGCGCTGGCGCGTGCGTTCCTGGCGGATGCACCGGTGCTGATCCTGGACGAGGCGACCTCGAGCCTGGATTCGGAATCGGAGGCGCTGATCCAGCAGGCGATGGAGCGGTTGATGAAGGGCCGCACCTCGATCGTGATTGCGCACCGGCTGTCAACGGTGCGGAGCCTCGATCGAATCCTGGTGTTCGACCGCGGCGAGATCGTCGAGCAGGGCACGCATGCTCTGCTGGCGGGCAAGCCGGGCGGCATCTATCGCGGCCTGTTCGAGCGGCAGGTGGTTGAGCTCGGGCATATCGCGGCAGCGGAATGAGGCGTGCGGCAGCGGGGTGAAACGTCCCGCTGCCGCGGCGCCAGGGACTACGTCAAGGACCGAATGACATGAAAGACCTGACGAACGGCTCCATCGTGAGACACATCCTGGTCATGGCGCCGCCGATCATGGTCGGCATGGTCACGATCATGATCTGCCAGCTGGTCGATCTCTATTTCGTGTCGGGCCTGGGTGATGCGGCCGTCGCCGGCGTTGCCGCGGCCGGCAACGCCGGCTTCCTCGTCAACGGGCTGATGCAGGTGCTTGGCGTCGGCGCGGTGGCGCTGATCGCGCATGCCGTGGGACGCAAGGACCGGACGGATGCGAACCTGATCTTCAATCAGGCGATGATGCTGTCGGTGCTGTTCGGACTGTCGACCCTGGTTGCGGGTGCCGCGCTGTCGCGCGCCTATATGCATGCGATTGCCGCGGACCAGGCCACGATCGAGGCGGGGACCACTTACCTGCTGTGGTTCATGCCGGCGCTCGCGCTGCAGTTCGCGACGCAGGTGATGGGATCGGCGTTGCGTGCGACCGGTATTGTTCGTCCCGTCATGCTGGTGCAGACGTTCGCCGTAGCCATCAATATCGTCCTGGCGCCGGTTCTGATCACGGGCTGGGGCACCGGCCATGCGCTCGGGGTGGCCGGTGCGGGTCTGGCGAGCTCGATCGCGGTCGCCATCGGCGCGCTGATGCTGCTGGCCTATTTCCGCAAGGTCGAGCGCTACGTCGCGTTCAACGCAGCGCAGTGGCGTCCGCAACCGCGCCATCTGAAGCGCATTCTCAATGTCGGCCTGCCCGCCGGCGGCGAGTTCGCGATGATGTTCATCTTCATGGCGGTGGTCTATTACGTGCTGCGCGATTTCGGCGCGGCGGCGCAGGCCGGCTTCGGCATCGGGCAGCGCGTGCTCGGCCTGATCAACATGCCTGCGCTCGCGGTCGGGCTGGCGGCCGGGCCGATCGCCGGCCAGAACGTCGGCGCTGCCAACGCCGCGCGCGTGCGGGAAACCTTCGTCAAGGCGGCCTTGATCGTCACGACCGTGATGGCCGGCTTCATGATCCTTGCCCAGGTGAAGCCGGAGCTGCTGCTCGGCGGATTCTCGAACGACCGCGAGACCATGGAGATCGCCTATCTGTTTCTGCGGATCATCTCGCTCAACATGATCGCGCAGGGGCTGATCTTCACCTGCTCGAGCATGTTCCAGGCCCTCGGCAACACCAAGCCGGTGCTTTTGACCTCGGCGTCGCGCGTGTTCACCTACTCGCTGCCGGCGATCTGGCTCTCGACGCACCCGGGCTTTCGCATGGAGTACGTCTGGTACCTCTCGGTCGCGGCGACGATGTTGCAGGCGGGCTTGAGCCTGTGGCTGCTGCACCGCGAGCTCGCAAAGCGCTTGGCGCCGGCGCCGCTGGAGAAGGCTCCAGGGCCGGAGAGCCCCGAAGCCATTGCGCCTCTCGCCCGCGAGCCTGCGTAACGCGGCTTGTTCCATCCCGGCTGCTCCGGCTAATTTGCCGGACGGCGGGATGACGGGCTGCAGACGGGCCAATGACCGGAGCGACCAACGAGCAGCGGCGGGTGTCATGGCTCGCCGCGATCTGGGCGGCGCGCTACCGCACGCCGGCCCGCTTCGTCGCGCTGATCGCGCTGCTGCTGCCGTGGACCACGACCGGGCTGACCTTCGCGCTGATACCCTGGCTGATCGCGTTCGCGTTCCTCGATCTCCGCGCATTTCCGCGTTCGCTGCTTCGCCCGATCTGCCTGCTGCCGATCGCGCTGGTCGCGCTCGCCGGCTTGGGCATGCTCTGGTCGGATGCGCCATGGCCGGAGCGAATCCACGCCCTCGGACCGGCCGCGAAGCTGCTGGTCATCCCGCTTCTGATCTACCAGTTCGAGCGCTGGCCCTATGGCGGCTGGGTGTTTGCCGCGTTCCTGGCGTCCTGCACCGCCTTGATGCTCTATTCATTTGCCGTCGCCATCGACCCCGCGCTCTCGCTGAAGCTCTATCTGTCGCGTGGGCCCTACAAGGTCGAAAGCGGGATCGCGGTGCGCAACTATATCGACCAGAGCCAGGAATTCGCGCTCTGCGCGCTCGCGCTGGTCTATCCGGTCGTGTCGCTGCTGCGACAAGGTCGCTCACGCAGCGCGGCGTTGTTCGCAGGCCTCGCGGCCGGATTCCTCGCCAACATGATCTTCGTCGTGGTCTCGCGCACGGCGCTCGTGACGCTGCCGATCCTGGTTCTGCTCTTCGCGCTGCTGCATCTGCGCCTGCGTACGGCGCTGCTTGCCGCCGGCGCGATGGGACTGCTGGCCGTGCTGCTCTTTGTCGCGTCACCGCATCTGCGCATGACGGTTGCGAAGTTCCAGGCCGACTATGAGATGAGCGTGCAGGACAGTCAGGTCAGCGGCATGGGCTCGCGTCTGGAATATTGGCGGAAGTCCCTTGGCTTCATCGCCGATGCGCCGCTGATCGGCCATGGCACCGGATCGATCCGCGCCCTGTTCACAAGCGTGGCTGTCGATGCGGAGATGGATCCGCTGCGCGGGGAGATCGTCAGCAATCCGCACAACCAGACCCTCAGTGCGGCCGTGCAATGGGGTGTCGTTGGTGTGCTGATTCTCTACGCGCTCTGGCTTGCGCATCTCGCGCTGTTTCGCGGCGAGGGGCTCGCGTCCTGGATCGGCCTGCTGGTCGTGGTGCAGAACATGCTGACCTCGCTGTTCAACACCCATTTGTTCGACTTCACAGCGGGCTGGATCTACGTGCTCGGCGTCGGTGTCGCCGGCGGCATGGCGCTCGCCGCGAAGCGAAGGCAGAGCTAAAGCGCGCCGAGACTATTCCAGACGAGAGTGAGGCCCGACAGGAACAACAGGCCGAGCACGACATCGCCAAAATGCTTGTCGTTGAGGGCGTGATAGACGCGCGCGCCGGCCCAGGCGCCGATCAAGGTGCAGGGAAAGGCGACCAGTGCGAGCCAGACCACTTTGAGTTCGACGAGACCCGATGCGGCTTGCAGCACCAGCGCGGTGGCCAGCACCGTGAAATTGAATAGCTGGAAGATGCCGCGGCGCTCGTGCTTGTTCCAGCCGCGGATGTTGGCCCACAGGATCGGCAGCGGCCCTGACAAGCCGGCGAGGCCGCCAAGAATGCCGCCGGCAAAGCCGACCGCACCGTCGGCGATGCGGCCGCCGAACGTGACGGCGAGCGGCCTCTTGTTCAGATAGAGCGCCGTCGAGAAGATCAGAATCAGAACGCCGACGCTCAGCTTGAACACTTTGGGATCGGCCGAGGCGATCAGCATGGTCCCCAGCGGCACGCCGATCAGCCCTCCGATCAGGAAGGGCCAGACCAGCGAGAGATCGAAGCTCTTCCACATCGAGGGCAAGGTCGAGGTCTGCGCGATCACAGAGCAGATCAGCACCAGGGGTACCGCGAGCGAGGGCGGCAGCACGTAGAGCCAGATGCCGAGCGCCATCAACGCCGTGCCGAACCCTGCCAGCCCCGAAACGAAGCCCCCGGCAAGCGCGCCGAACAGCAGCAGGACATAGGTGAGCGTTTCCAACGGATTGTCCTCTTCGCGGTGGCGATCCCGAATAGTTGATCGCTCCGGCTCGCATAGCACGCTTGCTGCCGTGCAGGTCAATCCATGCTGCACGCAGGCGTGATCTGCGGCATCGGGCATTCGCGGAAGACGCGCCTACATGACGGTCGTACTTCAATTCGGGCCGCTATCTGGCGTGATCATCGGCTCGGCCCCGAACGCGATGATGGAGAATGACCATGACCCGCACCAAGATTGCCATTGCGGCAGCGCTAGTGTCGGCGACGGCGTTGATGCCGACAATGGCCCAGGCGCAGTTGTCCGAGCCTGCGGCCTATCAGGCCGCGCATCCCGACCGCGACGTGCTGAATGGCGGCCAGCTCACACCTGCCGCACGTGCGGCTCTTGGCCGGCAGGGAGCGCCCAATGATGCTTACGCGTCGCAGGCCTATCCGTCGCCCGCGGTGCCGGCCGTGCGCTCCGGCCATCGCCGTCATCGTCGATGAGCAAAAGCGCGATGAGGATGAATCGTCATCGCGCTTTAGGTTGTTGTTTGAGCATGTTCTTCTCGGAAAACCGCTGCGCACTTTTCCGGATCATGCTTTAGACGATCTGCCTGATGTCGGCGGGCTTGTGCAGCGCGCCGACCAGAATGCGCAGCGCTTCCGTCAATTCAGATCTGTTCCGGGCCGCCCCGAGCGAGACGCGCGCCGCATGCGGCGGTGTCCCGTCGACGGTGAAAGCATCGCCGGCGACCACCGCAAGTCCGTTCCGCAAGAGATGTGCGGCGACGTCGGGCCGGCCCTCGGGCAGTCGCAGCCACAGATGATGCGCGGCGGGCTTGGCCTGGAATTGGAAGCCCTTCAACGTGCGTTGCGCGAGCTGCTGACGGCCGACCGCTTCGCTGCGGATGGCGGCGATGATGCGATCCGCAATGCCGCTCTCGATCCAATGCGTCACCAATGCGACCATCAGCGGCGCCGGCATCTGCACGGTCGCCTGCAGGGCTGTGCGCATCTGCCGCTGCGTGTCGCCGTCCGGCGTCACCAGATAGGCAACGCGCAGCGCCGGCGCGATGCATTTCGACAGCGTGGTTGCAAGATACGTCCGTTCCGGAATGAGGTTCGCGATCGGCGAGGCCGAGCGGTCGAGCAGGCCGTAGGCGTCGTCCTCGATCAGGATCGTGTCGGCGTCGCGGATGATCTTTGCGATGGCGCGGCGCCGCTCCGGGGAAAGCGTCGCGGTGGTGGGATTGTGCAGCGTCGGAATGAGATAGACGGCCTTGGGCCGGTGCGCGCGGCAGGCCTTCGCCAGCGCATCTGGCAGGATGCCGCAATCATCCATGGCGACGCCGACGAGCTTGACGCCGAGCTGCACGGCCGCGGCCTTGATGCCGGGAAATGTCAGCGGCTCCGTCAGCACGATGTCGCCGGGCCGCGCAAGCTGTGCAAGCAGGTTGAACAGGATCGTCTGCGCGCCGGGAAAGATCACGAGCCTGTCGGCCTGTGCGTGCGGCACCCGTGAACGCATCCAGCGCGCGGCGACCTCGCGCTCATGCGCGCTGCCGCCGGGCGGCTGGTAGTTGAGATAGGCCGTCAGGCCCGATTGCGCGCGGATGAAATCCATCCCGGCGATGATGCGCTCGTCGAGCTGCGCCTCCAGCGGATGCGGCGGCACGTTCATCGACAGGTCGATCGCGACGGGATGCGGCAGGTCGACCGCGCGGCGCGCGCTGGTCTCAGACACGAACGAGCCCTGTCCGACCCGCGCCTCCATGATGCCGCGTCGCCGCGCTTCGGTATAGGCGCGCGTCACCGTGGTGAGGTCGATGCCGAGCGTCTTTGCCAGCGCGCGCTGCGTCGGCAATTGCTGGCCGCGCACCAGCCGGCCGGCGGCGATGTCGGCTTCCATGGCGTCGACGATGCGCTGGTAGCGCGGCCCTGAGAGCTCCGAGATTGTAGGAGTCCAATCCATGCAATTAAGGCCCATATCCTTTGAATGTATGGAGGCAAGATAATATTGTATGGATCGTTAGAAAGGAAGAGGTGTGGTCATGTCTGTCTCTCTGGCGAAGGTCTCTCTGGCAAAGGCGATGTGGCGTGGCTTTCGCGGCAGGTGCCCGAACTGTGGCGAGGGCCATCTGTTCGGCCGCTTCCTGAAGGTCGCCCACGAGTGCGATCATTGCGGAGAGGAGCTGTTCCACCAGCGCGCCGACGACTTCCCGGCCTATCTCGTGATGGTCGTGGTCGGCCATCTCGTGGTGCCGGCGATCCTCGCGGTCGAGACCGCCTATGCGCCGCCGGAGTGGCTCCAGCTCGCGGTGTGGCTGCCGGTGACGCTGTTCGCCTCGCTCGCATTGCTGCAGCCGACCAAGGGCGCCATCGTCGCTCTGCAATGGCAGCTCGGCATGCACGGATTCGAGGCGAGCAAGCTCCGGCGCGAAGCCGACGAGCTTGCGCCGGTGCTGGTGAAGGCGGACGCGCGCGCGGCGTAGTTCTCGCTGTCATTCCGGGGCTCGCGAAGCGGGACCCTGGAATCCATTCCTCGACTAACATTGCGGCCCGATGGATTCCGGGCTCGTGCTGCGCACGCCCCGGAATGACAGCGGTCGAATGGCTGCGCGTCAGCCCAAATGGTGAGGGGCCCGGCGCAGTCACGCCGAACCCCTCGTTGCAAGATATCAGCCGGCCTGTAAGCCGGGTTCTGTAAGGCACCGCCCGCTTGCGCGAACGATACGTGACGGCCATTCCTCTGGGACCATGTTTGCACACGGCCTCGAGCAACCTACCCGGACGGCGGGCCTGACATCGCCCCGCGGCGTTATCGCTTGCGCGAACAGCCCGCTACGCCGTCCCTATTCGGTTTTGCTCCCGGTGGGGTTTGCCATGCCGGCTCCGTTGCCGCAGCCGCGGTGCGCTCTTACCGCACCTTTTCACCCTTACCCCGCGAAGCCAAAGGCGAAGCGGGGCGGTTCGTTCTCTGTGGCACTTTCCCTGGGGTCGCCCCCGCCGGACGTTATCCGGCACCGCATGTCAAGGGAGCCCGGACTTTCCTCCCCGGCGGCCTTTCGACCCTTGCCGGAGCGGCCGTCCGGCCGACTGACCGGTAACGCATGGGGCATTTGCGATGGTTCCGTCAAGCCGGTATCGCCGCGCACGCGGCCTGCAAATAATTTATCCTGAAGATGTCGTCTGGAGTGGGCCCCGTTCGACTGGATGTCGGCGATCCAGCCGTGCAACAGGAGTTAAGCGATGCAGTATTTGCTGATGATCTACCAGAACGAAGCCGAGTACGCGAACATGCGTCCGGCGGCCGGCCAGCAGATGACGGCGGAATATCAGACCTTCACCCAGTCCATCATTCAGAGCGGCAATTTCAAGGCCGGCGACCGGCTCCAGCCGACCACGACCGCAACCACTGTGCGCGTGCGCGACGGCAAGGTGCTGACGACCGACGGTCCGTTCGCGGAAACGCGCGAGCAGCTCGGTGGCTATTATCTGATCGAGGCCAGGGATCTCGACGCTGCGATCGAGATCGCGGCGCGCATTCCGAGCGCGCGCATCGGCTCGATCGAGGTGCGGCCGATCTGGGTCTACGACAAGTGACGACTAGCCTGCGCGTCGGCGCATGACACCGTCCGAGATCGACAAAGTATTTCGCGACGAGGCGGGGCGGGCGCTGGCCACGCTGATCCGTCTCGTCGGCGATTTCGATCTTGCAGAGGATGCGTTGCAGGATGCCTTTGCGGTCGCGCTGGAGCGCTGGCCGGCGTGCAATATCCCGGACAATCCGCGCGCCTGGCTGGTCAACGTCGCCAAGCACAAGGCGATCGACCGGGTCCGCCGCCAGATTGCCTTCCGCGGCAAGCAGCAGGCGATCGTGCACGAGCTCGAGCTGAACGCGCAGGCGCCCGAGGAATTGCCGGCAATGCTCGACGACGACATGCTGCGGCTGATCTTCACGTGTTGCCATCCGGCGTTCGCGGCCGAAGTCCAGGTCGCGCTGACGCTGCGCACCGTCTGCGGGCTCTCGACCGCGCAGGTCGCGCGCGCCTTCCTTGTCGGCGAGGAGGCAATGGCGCAACGGCTGGTCCGCGCCAAGCAGAAGATCAGGCTCGCCGGCATCCCCTATGAGGTGCCCGAGCGCGACGCGCTGGCGCCGCGGCTCGATGGCGTGCTCGCCGTGATCTATCTGGTCTTCACGGAAGGTTATGTCGCCACCGAGGGCGCGGATCTGATGCGGCCCGATCTTGCGGCCGAGGCGATCCGGCTCGGCCGCTTGCTCGACCGGCTGATGCCGGATCGCGCCGGCATCAAGGGCCTGCTCGCCCTGATGCTGCTGCACGATGCGCGCCGCGCCGGGCGCGCGACGACGGCCGGCGATATCGTGCTGCTGGAAGAGCAGGACCGCATGTTGTGGGACCGCGCGCAGATCGAGCAGGGCCTGCGCCTGGTCGACGACGCGCTGCGTATCCCCGGCCGACCGCAAGCCTATGCCGTGCAGGCCGCGATCGCCGCGCTGCATGCGCGTGCGCCCAGCTTCGGGCAGACCGACTGGCCGCAGATCGCCGGGCTTTACGAGGTGTTGCTGCGCATCGGTCCGTCTCCCGTGATCGAGCTCAACCACGCTGCCGCCGTGTCGATGGTCGATGGACCGGCCCGCGCGCTCGATCTCGTCGAGGCGCTCAGTGCGCGCGGCGACCTGCGCGGCTATGAGCTGCTACCTGCAGTGCGCGCGGATCTGTTGCGAAGGTTGGGTCGCACCGAGGAAGCGCGCGAGGCGTATCGTGCGGCGACGGAGGCAACGCAGCTGGAGCCGCTGCGGCGGCTATATGCGCGACGGGTGAGGGAGATGGGGTAGGGCTCTCGTGCCCCGGACGCAGCGCAGCGTCACTTCGACGATGCACTGCAGAGCCGGGGCCCATTTCTCCGGAGCGAGCTCGCGTCGCCAACCGGGTCCCGGCTCTGCGCAGCAGCGCTAGGGCGCTGCAGCGCGTCCGGGACACGAGAGTGAACTATGTGGCCGTCGCCGCTACTTCGACGCGACCGGCGTCCCCTCTGCCGGCAGGCTCGCCAGCAGCGCTTGCAAGGTCGACAGCGTCGAATGGTCCGCGACGCCGTCGAGCCGTGCCGGGCGGAAATGACGTTGGAACGCTGTGACGACCTCCATGGTCGCAGCGTCGTATTTGCCTGATAGCGGCACGCCGTAGCCGTATCTGGCGAGCGCCTGCTGCAGGCTCAGCACCTCGTCGCTGATGGTGCCGAGCATCAGGGTCTCGCCGCGCACGACAGGAGCCGGCGTGACCCAATGGCCGACGCCGGAATTGGCCAGCGAGTGCCACGGAAACTTCTCGCCGGGGTCCTTCTTGCGCGCGGGCGCGACGTCGGAATGGCCGAGCACCCGGTGGGCCGGCACCTTGCGGCGAAGCATGATGCCGCGGCACAGCGCGATCACGGCGGCGATCTGGCGCAGCGGATACTCCGGATAGCCCCAGTCATGGCCGCGATTGATGATCTCGATGCCGATCGAGCAGGAATTGATGTCGTCTTCGCCGGCCCACGAGGAAACGCCGGCGTGCCAGGCGCGCTTGGTTTCGGACACGCATTGCACGATGCGGCCATCCTCCAGCACGACGTAATGCGCCGATACTTCCGTTCCGGCCGTGCACAGCCGCGCCAGCGCGCCCTCGACGTCGGGCATGCCGGTGTAGTGCAGCACGATCATGTCGGGCTGCCGGCCTTTGTTGCGCTCGCCGAAGTTCGGCGAGGGGATGATGTCGGAGACGATCGAGGAGTCCGGCTCGAACGTCCGCATGTTCGCCGCGGCCTTGGGAACCGGGAGAACGCGTTGACGCTTCGAATCAGATCCAGACGGCGTGGACGAACCGGACGGCGGCATAGACAACTCAGGTCGGACGAGAATGGGCAAGCCCTTCTCTTTACTATTCCTTTACCCTCCACCGCACGCAATCGCGCGGCGCGGTTAACGGATGCATTTTGGCGCATGTGTGTGGATGAAGCATCACCACGCCATCAGCTTTTCGACTTGTAGGCAGCCGAGCAACGCTTTCTTAACGCTAAGGGCCGTTACTGAGGGATGAAGAGCCGACCCGCGTCCGGAGGCGGCCAAAGCGTATTTTGGCTCGAAATCCCATGGCTGCCCGACAAATTCCACTGGCAACACTGGGTTTGCTGCCCGGAACGACCGGGCTCGGTAACCATGCCGGACGCGAGCTTTGTCGTGGAACCGCCGCGGCGCGGAATGATTCGAGGCGTTATGGGCTTGTCCGTCCCCGATCTCGCTTGGACGTCAAGCAAGGCCTTCGGCGGGCTTTGGGTCACAAGGCTTTGGATCACCAGGCTTGGCGCATGAGCTCCACTCCCCACATTCCCGTGCTCGGCCGCGAGGCCATCGATCATCTCGCGCCGCGTGCGGGCGGGATCTATGTCGATGCCACCTTCGGCGCGGGCGGCTATAGCCGCGCCATCCTCGACGTGCCTGGAACCCGCCTGATCGCGATCGACCGCGATCGAACTGCCATTGCCGGCGGCGCCGAACTGGTCGAACGTTCCGACGGCCGGCTGACGCTGGTCGAGGACCGCTTCTCCAATCTCGCCGATGTCTGCTCGGCCCAGGGCATCGACGCCGTGGATGGCGTCGTGATGGATGTCGGGGTGTCCTCGATGCAGCTCGACCAGGCCGGTCGCGGCTTCTCGTTCCGCCTCGACGGTCCGCTCGACATGCGGATGGGGCAGGTTGGGCCGACCGCGGCCGACGTGGTCGCGCATGCCTCCGAAGGCGATCTTGCCGACATCATCTATCTGTTCGGCGAGGAGCGGCAGTCGCGCCGCATCGCCCGCGCCATCGTTGCCGACCGGCAGGAGACGCCGTTCACGACCACGCGTGCGCTCGCCGATCTCATCGGCAGGATCGTGCGCTCCAAGCCCGGCGACATCCATCCGGCGACGCGGACGTTTCAGGCCTTGCGCATCTTCGTCAACGAGGAGCTCGAGGAGCTGCAGACCGCGCTGGCCGCCGCCGAGCGTGTGCTCAAGCCCGGTGGCCGCCTCGTCGTGGTCTCGTTCCATTCGCTGGAAGACCGCATCGTCAAGAATTTCTTCGCCGCGCGTTCGAAGACCGGCGGCGGCTCGCGGCATCTGCCGGAAGTCGCGCAGGTTCCGCCGAGCTTCCAGTTGTTGACGCGGCGGCCTGTGGTCGCCGGTGACGACGAAGTCGCGCATAATCCGCGGGCGCGTTCCGCAAAACTGCGCGCAGCCGAGCGCACCTCCGCGCCGGCGCCTCATAATGACGAGCCATCGTCCTGGCCGAAACTCTCCGACGTGATGAGGGGCGGCTAGCGCATGCGCATCATCCACCTCCTCGTCATCGGCGCGCTGATCTTCGCGGCGGCCTATGTCTACCGCATCAAGATGGACTCGACAGCGCGCGTCGAGAAGGTGCTGCGGCTGCATGCGGAGATCCGCGAGCAGCGCGACGCGATCGCGTCTCTGCGGTCCGAATGGGCCAGGCTCGATGCGCCGCACCGGCTGCAAGGCCTGTCCGATCGGCATCTGCAGCTCAAGCCGGTCAATGGCACCCAATACGATTCGCTGAAGAACCTGCCGGAGCGTCCGCCGCGGATGTTCAGGCCGGGCGAGCCCGATCCGATCGGGGCCATGCTGAACACGATCGAAGCCGCCAGCGATCCCGACACCGTGACGGGCTCCGTGCCTCAGCCCGAGGACAATCAATGAGCGCTGCGACTCCGGCCAAACCTGCAGAAAAGCCGACTGAGCCCTGGCGGCAGCGTCTGATCCGCAGCCTGCTCTACGGGCGCAACGTCGACCGCGCCGCGAAGGCGCGCGCGCGCGTCGGCCTCGCCATGCTCGCCTTCGCCTCGGTCTATGCCCTGATCGGCGGCCGGCTCGTGATGTTCGCGATCGGCGCCGATGCCCATGGCGCGCGCCGCGCCGCGGCGCAGGAGGTGGTGGCGACCGCGCGTCCCGACATCGTCGACCGCAACGGCGCGATCCTTGCCACCGACGTCAAGGCGGCGAGCCTGTTCGGCGAGCCGCGTCGCATCATCGACAAGGACGAGGCGATCGAGCTTCTCACCGCGACCGTGCCCGACCTCGACGAGGCCGAGGTGCGCGAGCGCCTGAGGACGCGCAAGGGCTTCGTCTGGCTCAAGCGCGAGGTCACGGCGAAGCAGCAGCAGGCCATCCACAAGCTCGGCATTCCCGGCATCGGCTTCCTGCGCGAGAACAAGCGCGTCTATCCGACCGGCAACGAGGTCGCCCACCTCATCGGTCTCGTCAACATCGACAACCAGGGCATCGCCGGCATGGAGAAGTGGCTCGACAATCAGGGCCTCGCCGATCTCCACCGCGCCGGCTTTGCCACCGACCGGCTGCAAAAGCCGATCGAGCTCTCGATCGACCTGCGCGTCGAGCACGCGCTGCGCGACGAGCTCTTGAAAGCCAAGGACAAGTTCCACGCCAAGGCAGCCTCCGGCATCATCTCGAACGTCAAGACCGGCGAGCTGGTGGCGATGGTCTCCCTGCCGGATTTCGACCCCAACAACCCGAAGGAAGCGCACGATCCTGATCGCATCAACCGCCTGACCACCGGCGTCTACGAGATGGGCTCCACCTTCAAGGCGTTCACGCTGGCGATGGCGCTCGATTCCGGCAAGATCAATTTGAACTCGTCGTGGGACGCGCGTGGAAACCTGCACTACGGCAAGTTCACCATCCACGACAGCCACCCGCTCGGACGTTTCATCAACACCAAGGAAGTGTTCACCTACTCGTCCAACATCGGCGCCGCACGGATCGCGCTCAGCCAGGGCGTGGAGGCACACAAGGCGTTCCTCGCCAAGATGGGCCAATTGACGCGGCTGCGCACCGAGCTGCCGGAGAGCGCGGCGCCGCTGGTGCCGCGGCGCTGGGGCGAGCTGAACACGGTCACCATCGCGTTCGGTCAGGGCATGTCGGTGGCGCCGCTGCAAGCGGTGATGGGCATCAATGCGCTGGTGAACGGCGGCTATCTGATTCCGCCGACCTTCATGAAGCGCAGCGAGTCCGAAGCCGCGGCGATCGCCAAGCGAGTCATCAAGACCGAGACCAGCGACAAGATGCGGTTCCTGATGCGGCTCAACGCCGAGATCGGCACCGCCAAGACCGCCGATATCAAGGGCTATTACGTCGGCGGCAAGACCGGCACGTCCGAAAAGGTCATCAACGGTCGCTACGCCAAGAAGCGCGTGCTCAACTCCTTCACGGCGATCATGCCTTGCGACGATCCCAAATATCAGATCCTGATCATGCTGGACGAGCCGCAGGCCATTCCTGAGACGAAGGGGTTCATCACCTCCGGCTGGAACGCTGTTCCAACCGGCGGCAAGGTGATCGAGCGGATCGCGCCGCTCCTGGGCGTCGAGCCGCGGTTCGACCTGCCGCCTGCGGAGCGCCTTATTCTTGCAGCATCCAGGACAACCCAGTAATCAACGGGGTAAGCTTTTCGCCGCGGCTGAGTCGGGATTTTCCACCCGTATTCGGCTTCCCGGCAGGGCATGTCGACTGGAAGACCATGAAGCTGCGCGACCTCCTGGGTCTGGATATTCTGGGCAATGATGCCGCGATCGAGCCCGCCATCGCCGCGCTCGATGTGACCGGCCTTGCGCTCGACAGCCGCGTCGTCAAGCCGGGTGATCTCTTCTTCGCGCTGGCGGGCAGCAAGACCGATGGCGCGCGCTTCATCGACGCCGCGATTGCCGCGGGCGCGGTCGCCGTCGTCGGCGACCATGCGCCGGATGGAGGCAAGGTGCCGTTCATCGCCGTCGCCAATCCGCGCCGTGCGCTGGCGCTGGCCGCCGCAAGCTTCTTCCCCGCCCAGCCGGCGACCATCGCGGCCGTGACCGGCACCAGCGGCAAGACCTCTGTTGCAGCCTTCACGCGCCAGATCTGGGAGCGGCTGGGGCATGTCTCCGCCAGCATCGGCACCATCGGTCTCGTCTCGCCCAAGCGCACGGTCTATGGCTCGCTGACGACGCCGGATCCGATCGCACTGCACCGGCAGATTGACGAGATCGCCCGCGAGGGCGTCAGCCATCTCGCCTTCGAGGCGTCGTCGCACGGGCTCGATCAATTCAGGCTCGATGGCGTGCGCGTCTCCGCCGGCGGCTTCACCAATCTCTCGCGCGACCACATGGATTATCATCCGACCGTCGCGCATTACCTTGCCGCGAAACTCCGCCTGTTCCGCGAGCTGGTGCCGCCCGGCGGCGCGGCGGTGATCTCGGCCGATCATGATTGCTCGGCGGAAGCGATCGACGCCGCGAAGGCGCGCGGCCTGCGCGTCATGGCGGTCGGTCGCAACGGCGACGGCGCAGGCGAGGGCATTCGTCTCGCGGACGCCAGGGTCGAAGGCTTCTCGCAAGTGCTCGGGCTCGAGCATCGCGGCAAGCGCTATGCGATCCGCCTGCCGCTGGTCGGGGAATTCCAGATCGAGAACGCGCTGGTGTCGGCGGGTCTTACGATCGGGACCGGCAGCGATGCGGCCAACGTGTTCGCAAGCCTTGAGCATCTCGAAGGCGCCAAGGGACGACTCGAGCTCGTCGGCGAGCGCAATGGCGCGCCGATCTTCGTCGATTACGCGCACAAGCCCGATGCGCTCGTGAAGGCACTGCAGGCGCTGCGTCCCTATGCCAGGCGCAGGCTGGTCGTCGTGTTCGGCGCCGGCGGCGACCGCGATGCCGGCAAGCGTCCGATCATGGGCGAGATCGCAGCCGAGAACGCTGACGGAATCATCATCACCGACGACAATCCGCGCAGCGAGAAGCCGGAAGCGATCCGCGCCGCGATCCTCGCTACCGCCAGGGGCGCCCGCGAAATCGGCGACCGTGCCGCTGCGATCCGCGCCGCGATCGAGGAATTGCAGGAGGGCGATGCGCTGCTCATCGCCGGCAAGGGCCACGAGACCGGGCAGATCGTCGGCGGAGAGGTTTTGCCCTTCAGTGATCACGAGGCGGTCGCCGCCGCATTAGCGTCGAGGGTTGCATGAGCGCGCCGATATGGACGGTTGCCGAAGTGGCGCGCGCGCTGGGCGCGGACGGATCGTTCCCCGACACTCCGATCGATTTCGTCACCCAGGATAGCCGCCTGGTGAAACCGGGCAGCCTGTTCGTCGCGCTATCAGGCACGCCGAGCGGCGGCTTCGTCTCGGCCTTTGCCAGCGCGCGAGACGGCTGGGAGTTCGCGGACAAGGCTGAGGCGTCCGGCGCGGTCGCGATGATCGTGCCGCATGAGATCGCCGGCATCCGCATTCCCCAGATCGTCGTCAAGGACACGCTGATCGACGGCCTCTGGGGCCTCGCACGCGCCGCGCGCGCGCGGTTCAACGGGCCGGTGATCGGGCTCACCGGCAGCGCGGGCAAGACCAGCACCAAGGAATTTCTGGCGGCCTATCCGAACGCCTATGCCAGCCCCTCCAGCTTCAACAATTTCTGGGGCGTGCCGCTGACGCTGTGCAATGCGCGCACCGATGCCAGCCTCTGGGTCGTCGAGATGGGCATGAACCAGAAAGGCGAGATCGCACGGCTCAGCGAATTGACGCGGCCGACGGTCGCGCTCGTCGTCAACGTCCAGCCGGTGCATCTGGAAAAGCTCGGCTCGCTCGAAGCCATCAGGCGCGAGAAGGTCTCGATTGCGCTCGGCCTGCCCGAGGACGGGGTGCTGGTGCTGCCCGCCGGGCTCAAGGCGTCGGAATGGAAGGGCAAGGTCGTCCGCTTCGGCGAGCACGCCGAGGTGCACGAGGTCGCGCACGCGCCGCACGGCGAGAGCTGGCAAATCGTGGCCATGATCGGCAAGAAGGAACTTGCCTTCAGCCTGACGCCGGGCGCGCCGCACCGCGTTCAGAATGCGCTGGCCGCGCTCGCCGCGATTCGTGCCGCCAATCTCGATGCGGCGACGCTCGCGATTAAGCTCGACCGGGTCGGCATCATGACCGGCCGCGGCGTCGAGCAGACGATCAGCGGCATCACCGTGATCGACGACAGTTTCAACGGCAATCCGGCCAGTGTCGCTGCCGCGCTGCAGAGCTTGCAGGCACGCAACATGACCGGCGGCCGCCGTATTGCGGTGCTCGGCGACATGCTGGAGCTGGGCGAAGACGCCCCGGACTATCACACTGCTCTTGCCAAGCACCTCGACGGCATCGACGGGGTCTACTGCGTCGGCCCTCTGATGCGGCACCTCTTTGAGGTGCTGCCGTCAGGCAAGGGTCTCGGCTGGCACGACGACCCCGCCACGCTGAAGCCGGTCGAGGTCGCGAGCCTGCTGCAGGCAGGCGATGTCGTGGTTGTCAAGGGCAGCAAGAAGATGTTCTGGGTCAACAAGTTTGTGCCGAGCCTGGTGGCCGCCTTGCAGGCAAAGGCGTAAACTGCTTGGAAGGCGCCGTTCCCGAATCCCATCCTTTGCGGCGCGAAGCCGTCCGGTTTCCCTGGGGGCGCGCGACCCATGATGAAGACCAGCGAATGCGCGTGAGCACGCCAAGATCGTGCGTGCAGAGGCGCCATAGGACCGTCTGAATGTTTTACTGGCTGATCGAGCTCTCCAATACATTTCCGGGCTTCGGTGCCGTTCGCACCTTCCTGAACGTCTTCCGCTACATCACTTTCCGCACCGGCGGCGCGGTGGTCACCGGTGCGCTGTTCGTGTTCCTGTTCGGGCCCTGGATCATCGATCATCTGCGTATCCGCCAAGGCAAGGGCCAGCCGATCCGGACCGACGGTCCGCAATCGCATCTCGCCAAGAAGGGAACGCCCACGATGGGCGGGCTGATGATCCTGTCCGGCCTCACCGTCGGTACCGTGCTGTGGGCCAATCCGCTCAACCCCTATGTCTGGATCGTGCTGGCGGTGACGCTCGGCTTCGGCTTCGTCGGCTTCTATGACGACTACCTCAAGGTGACCAAGCAGACCACGAGCGGGTTCGGCAGCAAGCTTCGCCTGCTGATCGAGGCGGCGATCGCGCTGGTGGCCTGCTACGCCCTGGTGCGGCTGAACCGCGATCCCGCGTCCACCGCGCTGACGATTCCTTTCCTGAAGGACACCGTGCTGCATTTCGGCTGGTTCTTCGTGATCTTCGGTGCCTTCGTCATCGTCGGCTCCGGCAACGCGGTGAACCTCACCGACGGTCTTGACGGCCTCGCCATCGTGCCCGTGATGATCGCGACCGCGAGCTTTGCGATGATCGCCTATCTCGCCGGCAACGCGGTGTTCGCCGAATATCTCCAGATCAAATATGTCGCCGGCACCGGCGAGCTCGCGGTGCTCTGCGGCGCGCTTCTAGGCGCCGGCCTCGGTTTTCTCTGGTTCAATGCGCCGCCGGCGTCGATCTTCATGGGCGACACCGGCTCGCTCGCGCTCGGCGGCATGCTGGGTGCCATCGCGGTCGCGGTGAAGCACGAGATCGTGCTCGCGGTGATCGGCGGCCTGTTCGTGCTGGAGGCGGTCTCCGTCATCGTGCAGGTGGTGTCGTTCAAGCTCACCGGAAAGCGCATCTTCCGCATGGCGCCGATCCATCACCATTTCGAGCAGCTCGGCTGGACCGAGCCGCAGATCGTGATCCGGTTCTGGATCATCTCGGTGATGCTGGCGCTGGCCGGCCTGTCGACGCTGAAGCTGCGGTGATCGCTCGATGATCCCCGTCACCTCTTTTGCCGGCAAGACCGTCGCGGTGTTCGGCCTCGGCGGCTCCGGGCTCGCCTCCTGCCACGCGCTAAAGGCCGGCGGCGCCGAGGTGGTCGCGGCTGACGACAACGCCGAGAACGTCGCCAAGGCTGCGCAGGCCGGCTTCATCACCGCGGATTTGCGCAACGTGTCCTGGGCGAACTTTGCGGCGCTCGTGCTCGCGCCCGGCGTGCCGTTGACCCATCCGGTCCCGCATTGGAGCGTGCTGAAGGCGCGCGAAGCCGGCGTCGAGGTGATCGGCGACATCGAGCTGTTCTGCCGCGAGCGGCGGCGCCATGCGCCGGATGCGCCGTTCGTCGCCATCACCGGGACCAACGGCAAGTCGACTACGACAGCGCTGATCGCGCACCTCACGAAGGTTGCCGGCTACGACACCCAGATGGGCGGCAATATCGGCACCGCGATCCTGTCGCTGGAGCCGCCGCGCATGGGCCGCGTCCACGTCATCGAGATGTCGTCCTACCAGATCGACCTCACGCCCTCGCTCGATCCCTCCGTCGGCATTTTGCTCAATGTCAGCGAAGACCATATCGATCGTCACGGCACCATCGCGCACTACGCCGCGGTGAAGGAGCGCCTCGTTGCGGGCGTGCAAGGAGGCGGCACCGCGATCGTCGGCGTCGACGACGGCTTTTGCCGCGACATCGCCGACCGGCTCGACCGCTCGGGCAAGAATGTGGTGCGCATCTCCGTCAAGAACCCGCTGGCGTCGGGCATCCATGTCGAGCACGGCAATATCGTGCGGACCGCGGGCGGTGCGCGCAACGAGATCGCCGCGCTCGGCGGCATCGGCTCGCTCCGCGGCTTGCACAACGCGCAGAACGCGGCCTGCGCGGCCGCAGCCGCGCTCGCGATGGGCATCGGCCTCGACGTGCTTCAGAATGGCCTGCGCAGCTTTCCGGGCCTCGCCCACCGCATGGAGCAGGTCGGCCGCCGCGGCAACGTGCTGTTCGTCAACGATTCCAAGGGCACCAATGCGGACGCCACCGCGCATGCGCTGTCGTCCTTTGCCGACATCTTCTGGATCGCCGGCGGCAAACCCAAGGCGGGCGGCATTACCAGCCTCACCGGCTATTTCCCGCGGATCCGCAAGGCCTATCTGATCGGCGAGGCCGCGCAGGAATTTTCCGGCACGCTTGGTAGTGTCGCGCACGAGATCAGCCAGACGCTGGACGTCGCCGTCGAGCACGCCGCGCGCGATGCGGAGGCATCAGGCCTCGCCGATGCCGTCGTGCTGCTCTCGCCAGCCTGTGCCTCCTTCGACCAGTATCGCAATTTCGAGATCCGCGGCACCAAGTTCCGCGAGCTGGTGCAGGCGCTGCCGGGCGTGAAGCCGGTGGTGTAGCGAGTTCTCGTGGGACGCGCGTGGCGCGAGCCGGACCCAGAAGCCGCTGGGCCCCGGCTCTGCAGCGCACCGCAATGGCGCTGCGCTGCGTCCGGGGCACGAGACTGTGCACAACTTCATCCACTTCCTTAACCCTGCGGTAACCAACCTCGGCGACCAATGGGCTGACCTCTGTCCGAAAGCGGCCGCCCATGCTCTCCCGTGAAGAACGCACCCCCTTTTCCGAGTGGTGGTGGACCGTCGACAAGCCGCTGATGGGTGCGATCCTGGCCTTGATGCTGACCGGCGTGATCCTGTCGCTGGCGGCGAGCCCGCCGGTCGCGACGCGCATCGGGCTCGATCCCTTCCACTTCTTCAGCCGCCACGTGCTGTTCCTGGTGCCGTCCTGCATCGTGCTGCTCGGGGTGTCCTTCCTGTCGCCGCGCGCGATCCGCCGTTCGGCCCTGATCATCTTCGCGGCGAGCATCATCCTGATCGTGCTGACGCTCGCGATCGGCCCTGAGGTGAAGGGCTCGCGACGCTGGATCACGCTGCTCGGCGTCAATATCCAGGCCTCCGAGATCGCCAAGCCGTCCTTCGTCGTCATCGCAGCCTGGTTGTTTGCGGAATCGACCAAGCGGCCGGAGATGCCTGCGACCACGATGGCGCTGGTGCTACTGTTGATGCTGGTCTCGCTGCTGGTGATGGAGCCGGATTTCGGCCAGACCATGCTGATCCTGATGGTGTGGGGCTCGCTGTTCTTCATCGCGGGCATGCGCATGATCTGGGTGTTCGGCCTCGCGGGCGCCGCGGCGGCCGGCCTGTTCAGCGCCTATCTGTTCGTGCCGCACGTCGCGGGCCGCATCAAGCGCTTCATGAACCCGGCCTCCGGCGACACCTTCCAGGTCGATACCGCCATGGAGGCCTTTTACAACGGCGGCTGGTTCGGCTTGGGGCCGGGCGAGGGCATCGCCAAGCGCAGCCTGCCGGACAGTCACACCGATTTCGTGTTCGCAGTCGCCGCGGAGGAGTTCGGCATCATCCTGTGCCTTGCGATGCTGACGCTGTTCGCCTTCGTCGTGATCCGCACGCTGTCGCGTGCCTATGCCAACGAGGACATGTTCTCGCGCTTCGCCGCCTCGGGACTTGCGATCCTGTTCGGCGTGCAGGCCGCAATCAACATGTCGGTCAACCTGCAGCTCATCCCTGCCAAGGGCATGACGCTGCCGTTCATCTCCTATGGCGGCTCCTCGATCGTGTCGCTGGCCTATGGCGTCGGCATGATGCTGGCCCTGACGCGGCTGCGCCCGCGCACCGAGGTCGAGGCCAGCGGCCACGCCGAGGCGATGCGGAGTTACGCGTAGTTGCACGTGTCCCGGACAAGCTCCGCGAAGCGGAGCGCAGAGCCGGGATCCAGAATGCTGCAACCAATGGGCCCCGGCTCAGCAGCGCACCACGCTGCGCCGCGCCCGGGGCACGAACACTTTCGTTGCCGCACTCGCAATGACGGAAAACTCCCTGTAAAACTCCGCTATCATGACCACGTCCCCCCTGATTCTTCTCGCCGCGGGCGGCACCGGCGGCCATCTGTTTCCGGCCGAGGCGCTCGGCGTCGAATTGATCCGGCGCGGTTATCGCGTCCGCCTCGTCACGGACGAGCGCGCGTTGCGCTATAGCGGGCTGTTCAGCAAGGACATGATCGACGTCGTGGCCAGCGAGACCGCGCGCGGCCGCAATCCGCTTCAGCTCGCCTATGCCGGGCTCACGCTCGTGGCCGGCACGCTGTCCGCTTACGGACTGATCAAGCGATTGAAGCCTGTCGCAGTCGTCGGCTTCGGCGGCTATCCGACGCTGCCGCCGTTGGTCGCGGCGAAATTCGCCGGCGTGCCCGGCATCATCCACGACGCCAACGCGGTGCTCGGCCGCGCCAACCGGTTCCTGTCGAGCCGCGTGCGCGCCATCGCGACGTCGTTGCCGGGCGTGCTCGACCGCGATCCCGCGCTGTCGGCCAAGACCACCACCGTCGGCACGCCAATGCGGCCGGCGGTGCTCGCTGCTGCCGCCGTGCCCTATGCTGCGCCCGAGGTGAACGGCCCGCTGCGTCTGCTCGTCGTCGGCGGCAGTCAGGGCGCGCGCATCATGGCCGACATCGTGCCTGGTGCGATCGAGCGGCTCGAGCCTGCGCTGTGGGGCCGGCTCGTTCTCACCCAGCAGGTGCGCGACGAGGACATGAGCCGCGTCCGAGCGGTCTACGACAGGCTCAAGATCAAGGTGGAGCTGGCGCCGTTCTTCACCGACTTGCCGGCCCGGCTCGCGTCAAATCATCTCGTGGTATCGCGCTCCGGCGCCGGCACGGTGGCCGAGCTCGCGGCAATCGGCCGGCCCTCGATCCTGGTGCCGCTGCCGGGCTCGATCGACCAGGACCAGTTCGCCAATGCCGGCGTGCTGGTCAAGGTGGATGGCGCGATCCGTATCCCGCAGACCGAGTTCACCTCCGACCGGTTGGCGTCCGAAATCTCCGCCTTCGCCGCCGAACCCGCGCGCCTCGCCGCCATGGCCGCAGCGGCCCGTGGCGCGGGCCGGCTCGATGCCGCCGAGCGGCTGGCCGATCTGGTGGTCAAGGTTGCGGGAATCTGACGCGAAAAAGCCCTTGTCTTCGCCTTCTAAAGCGAGGCATCCAGTAAGAAAGGCGCGCGGCTGATTTGGCCGTGACCTTCGCCAGATGCCGCCTGCGGAAGGCGGCGAGGTCAGGGAATAGAGCATGAGACTGCCGCGCGAGATCGGACCCATCCACTTCGTCGGGATCGGCGGGATCGGCATGAGCGGCATCGCCGAGGTGCTGGTCAATCTCGGCTATGCCGTGCAGGGGTCGGATGCCTCCGACAATTACAATCTTGACCGGCTGCGCAAGAAGGGCGCGAAGGTTTCGGTCGGCCACAAGGCCGAGAATGTCGACGGCGCCGAAGTCGTCGTGGTCTCCACCGCGATCAAGCGCGACAATCCGGAACTGATGGCGGCGCGCGAACGGCGCATTCCCGTGGTGCGCCGCGCCGAGATGCTGGCCGAGCTGATGCGGCTGAAGAGCTGCGTCGCGATCGCCGGCACCCACGGCAAGACCACGACGACGACGATGGTCGCAACGCTGCTGGATGCCGGCGGGCTCGATCCCACCGTGATCAACGGCGGCATCATCAACGCCTATGGCTCCAACGCGCGGCTGGGTGCCGGCGACTGGATGGTGGTGGAAGCCGACGAGAGCGACGGCACCTTCCTGAAGCTGCCGACCGATATCGCGATCGTCACCAATGTCGACCCCGAGCATCTCGATCACTTCAAGACCTTCGACGCCGTGCAGGACGCGTTCCGCCATTTCGTCGAGAACTTGCCATTCTATGGCTTCGCCGTGATGTGCATCGACCATCCCGTGGTGCAGACTCTTGTCGGCAAGATCGAGGATCGCCGCATCATCACCTATGGCGAGAACCCGCAGGCCGACGCGCGGCTGGTCGATCTCACCGCGGGCGGCGGCGGCTCGAAATTCAAGGTCGTGATCCGCGACCGCAAGGCCGGCACCACGCATGAGATCGCCGATCTCGCGCTGCCGATGCCGGGCCGGCACAATGCGTCGAACGCGACGGCAGCGATTGCGGTCGCGCATGCGCTCGGCGTCTCCGACGATGCGATCCGCAAGGCGATGGCCGACTTCGGCGGCGTCAAGCGCCGCTTCACCAAGACCGGCGAGTGGAACGGCGTCACCGTCATCGACGATTACGGCCATCACCCCGTGGAGATCGCGGCGGTGCTGAAAGCGGCACGCGATTCCTACACCGGCAAGGTGATCGCCGTGGTGCAGCCGCATCGCTACACCCGCCTGCAATCACTGTTCGAGGAATTCTGCACCTGCTTCAACGATGCGGACGCGGTTGTTGTCGCCGACGTCTATGCCGCCGGCGAAGCGCCCATCGACGGCATCGACCGCGACCATTTCGTGGAAGGCCTGCGCGCCCATGGGCATCGCGAGGTGGTGCCGCTGCCGGCGGCACCGGAGCTCGCGGGCATCGTCAAGCGGCTCGCGAAGTCCGGCGATCTCGTCGTGTGTTTAGGGGCCGGCAACATCACGCAATGGGCGTATGCCTTGCCGGATCAGTTGAAGGCGCTGGGGTAGGGTGGTGAGCTTCCCCGACATCACGCCCGCTCTCAAAGCCGCGATGCCGCAACTTCGCGGCCGGCTGCTCGCCAACCAGTCGCTGGCCGAGCTGACCTGGTTTCGCGTCGGCGGTCCGGCGCAGGTGCTGTTCACGCCGGCGAATGAGGACGATCTCGCTTACTTCCTGGCGCGTCTTGCGCCCGACATCCCCGTCTATGTCGTCGGCGTCGGCTCCAACCTCATCGTGCGCGACGGCGGCATTTCCGGCGTCGTGATCCGCCTGGCGCCGCGCGCCTTCGGGGAGGCGAGCGCGAGCGGCGACGTCGTGACCGCCGGCGCGGCAGCGCTCGACAAGCGCGTGGCGGAGGTGGCCGCCTCCGCCAATATCGGCGGGCTCGAATTCTACTTCGGCATTCCCGGCACCATCGGCGGCGCGCTGCGGATGAATGCGGGCGCCAATGGCGGCGAGACCAAGGACGTACTGATCGAGGCGCGCGGCGTCGGGCGCGACGGTACCAAGCACGTCTTCTCCAATGCCGACATGAAGTTCGTCTATCGCAATAGCGGCGTCGATCCCTCCATCATCTTCACCTCCGCGCGTTTTCGCGGCGAGATCAGGGATGCGGAGACAATCCGCGCGCGGATGGCGGAGGTGCAGAGCCATCGCGAGACAGCGCAGCCGATCCGCGAGAAGACCGGCGGCTCGACCTTCAAGAATCCGCCCGGTCATTCCGCCTGGAAGCTGGTCGACGCCGCCGGCTGTCGTGGCCTGCGCGTCGGCGGTGCGCAGGTCTCGGAGATGCACTGCAACTTCCTGATCAACAACGGCGATGCCACCGCGCACGATATCGAGACGCTGGGCGAGACCGTACGCGAACGCGTGAAGGCGAATTCCGGGATTGAGCTACACTGGGAAATCAAGCGGATCGGGATTCCCGCGTGAGTGTCGTTCCGGGGCTCGCGAAGCGAGAACCGGAATCCATCGGACGGCAGAAACGATGGGGAAATGGATTCTCAGGTGCGCAATTGCGCACCATAGTTCGCGACTTCGTCGCGCCCCGGAATGACGAACGGAGAGATTGCAGACCATGACCATGCGCATCACCATCCTCTTCGGCGGCTCCAACCGCGAGCGTCTCGTCTCGGTCGCCTCGGCGCAGGCGCTGCATCAGGCGCTACCCGAGGCTGATCTCTGGTGGTGGGACGTCGAGGACAAGGTGCATGTCGTGCAGTCCAAGCAGCTGCTCGAGCACGCCCGTCCCTTCGAGGACGAGTTCAAGCCGGGCACGCGTGGCATTCCCTTGGAGCAGGCGCTCGACCAGGCCAAGGCCGAGAATCGCGTGCTGGTGCTCGGCTTGCATGGCGGGCGTGCCGAGAACGGCGAATTGCAGGTGATGTGCGAGGCGCGCGGCGTGCCCTTCACCGGATCGGGCTCGGCCTCCTCGCATCTGGCCTTCGACAAGATCGCGGCCAAGCATTTCGCCGCGCTCGGCGGCGTGGCATCGCCGCCGAACGTTGCGCTCGACGACATCGACGAAGCCTTCGCCGAATACGGAAGACTGATCGCAAAGCCGGCGCGCGACGGCTCGAGCTACGGTCTGATCTTCGTCAACGCCAAGCAGGATCTCGTCGCCGTCCGTAGCGCGGCCAAGCACGAAGAGTATGTCATCGAGCCCTACATCGCCGGCATCGAGGCGACCTGCGGTGTGCTGGAGCGTGCCGATGGCTCGATCATCGCGCTGCCGCCGATCGAGATCATTCCGGGCGAGGGCAGCTTCGACTACGCCGCGAAATATCTGCTGAAGTCGACCCAGGAGATCTGCCCCGGCCGTTTCGCGCCCGAGATCACCGCCGCGCTGAAGGCGCAGGCGATGCTGGCGCATCGCGCGATGTCCTGCAGCGGCTACTCCCGGTCGGACTTCATCGTCTCGGACAAGGGCCTCGTCTATCTCGAGACCAACACGCTGCCCGGGCTGACCAAGTCCTCGCTCTACCCCAAGGCGCTGAAAGCCGAAGGCATCGCCTTCGTCGACTTCCTGCGCGGCCTGGTGGAGCTCGCGGGGCGGGCCGTGCGGAAATAATTAGGACTGGTTAACGGCCAAATGGGCGAAACGGGCCGGTTTGGGGTCCAAAACCGGTAAAATGCCGGACATCGCGGCATAAATGCCTCACACACCGGGGCAAAATGCGCCGGACGTTAACGAACTTTACCTTTTGTTTACCAGGACGTCCGAAGGTTAACGCTGGCGGCGCATATGGCGCTTTGGCTGCCGGCGCGTGAGCTGTCGCGGGTGATGTCACCTCCAGCGAACGCTTTGAAGGGGAGAGGTTTTCTTCTGCTGAAGACCAGCACCCGGCCCGGCATGTTCAAGACGTCATGTTCGCCAGGATCCGCGCGATGTCGCGGACTAACTGTTGACGAGCTCGTGCAATGGATGGAGCAGGAAGCCTCACCCGGTCTCTTTTCAGATCGCTGAGGCCCCAAGCTGACCTGAAGGCGGCCGCTGTCGGAGCGGTCGTGCTTCTGCGCGAGTGGCTGCAGGACAAGCACGCCGGGGCGCGCGCCGCCGCCAAGGACAGGATCAAGACCAGGGCGAAGGCCAAGGCCGCAGTCGAGCGCGAGCCGCCACCGCGCGTGGTCGCGCTGGTCGAGCGTTATTTGCCGCGCCGGGTCGGGATCAGCATGACCGTGCTGCTGCTGATCGGCAGCACCGGCTTCGGCATCGTCAAGGGCGGCCATCTCCAGGATTTCGTCACCGCGGTCAGCGATGCCCGCAACGCGCTGGCCAATTCCGCCGGGTTCCGCATCACTTCGGTCGTGATCAACGGCCGCAAGCAGCTCACCCAGGACGAGATCCTGGCGATCGGCGGCGTCAGCGGCCGTTCCTCGCTGCTGTTCCTCGACGCTGACGCTGTGCGCGACAAGCTCAAGGCCAATCCCTGGATCGCCGATGCGACCGTGCTGAAGCTCTATCCGGGCCAGCTCATGATCGAGCTGACCGAGCGCAAGGCGTTCGCGCTATGGCAGGAGGCCGGCCGGCTTTCGGTCATCGCCGATGACGGCGCGGTGCTCGAGCCCTACGTCTCGCGCCGCTTCCTGTCGTTGCCGCTCGTGGTCGGCAAGGGCGCCGAGACCCAGGCCCGCGATTTCCTCGCGCTGCTGGCGCGCTATCCGCAGGTCAATTCCGTGACGAAAGCTGCGATCTATGTCGGCGAGCGGCGCTGGAATCTGAGGCTGAAGGACGGCCTCGACATTCGCCTGCCCGAGCAGGACATCGGCAACGCGCTCGCGATGCTGTCCAAGCTCGACAAGGAGGACAGGCTGTTCTCCCGCGATATCGTCGCCGTCGACATGCGCCTGCCCGATCGCCTGGTGGTGCAGCTGTCCGAGGACGCCGCCAAGGCGCGCGAAGATCTGTTCAAGGACAAGAAGAAAAAGAAGGCCGGGGATTCCGCATGACCGGTCTCGATCGCACCCAGACGCCGAAGACGCGCCCGATGCCGCACAAGCGCGGCGGCCTCGTCGCCTGCCTCGACATCGGCACCAGCAAGATCGCCTGCATGATCGCGCGGCTGAAGCCGTCGGCGCCGAGCGAGGCTCTGCGCGGCCGGACCCATGCGGTGGAATTGATCGGATACAGCCAGATCCAGTCGCGTGGCATGAAGGCCGGCGCGGTGATCGATCTCGGCGAATGCGAGCAGGCCGTGCGCCAGGCCGTCGCGCTCGCGGAGAAGATGGCCAAGGTGCGGGTCGAGTCCGTGCTGCTTTCGGTCTCTGGCGGCCGGCTGTCCGGCCAGCTGGTGGAAGCTGCCGCCGACATCCGTGGTGGTGCCGTGACGCAGGCCGATGTCAGCCGCGTCACTTCCACCGGCATGCGCCACGCCACCGGCGAAGGCCGCACCGTGCTGCACGCGCTGCCGGTCGGCTACACGCTCGATGGCGTCAAGGGCATCCGCGATCCCCGTGGCATGGTCGCCCATCAATTCGGCGTCGACATGAACGTCGTCACCTGCGACGCCACCGTGGCGCGGAACCTGATGCTGGCGGTCGAGCGCTGCCACATCAATGTCGAAGCCATGGCGGCGAGCCCCTATGTCGCCGGGTTGTCGGTGCTGACCGACGACGAGGCCGATCTCGGCGCCGCCGTCGTCGAGATGGGCGCCGGCACCACCACGATTGCCGTTTATTCAGGCGGCCGTTTCGTGCATGCGGCGGGTTTTGCGGTCGGCGGGCAACACATCACGATGGATCTCGCACGCGGACTCTCCGCGACCATTGCCGATGCCGAGCGAATCAAGACGTTATACGGCACCGTCATCACCGGCGGATCGGACTCGCGTGAGCTGATGTCTGTGCCGACGGCCGGTGACGAGCAGGATCTGCCGCAGATCGTCTCCCGCGCCACCATCGCCAACATCGTCAAGCACCGTGCCGAGGAAGTCTTCGAAATGGTTCGGGACAAGCTGAAGGATTCGCCCTTCGCCTCGGAGCCCAACGGCCGCGTCGTGCTCTCGGGCGGAGCCTCGCAGCTCACCGGCCTCGTCGAACTCGGCACCCAGATTCTCGGCCGGCCCGTGCGGGTCGGACGTCCGCTCGGCTTCGGCCGGCTGCCCAACGAGGCGAAGAACGCCGCGTTCGCGGTGCCGGCCGGACTTCTCGTCTACCCGCAATATGTTCACCTCGAACATGTCGAACCGCGGCATACGCGGCAGCAGGTCAAGACAGGGACCGGCGGTTATTTCGGAAAGGTCGGACGATGGCTACGCGAGGGCTTCTGATGACTCCTGTCCGCAATTATCGATTTTCACCAACTCCCGCGGCCACCGGCCGGGGCGAACCCACGCGCGCGTGATCGAGAGGCAGCAACCATGACCATCAGCATCAACGTTCCTGATATTCACGAACTGAAGCCCCGGATCACCGTGTTCGGCGTCGGTGGCGCCGGTGGCAACGCCGTCAACAACATGATCACGGCCGGCCTTCAGGGCGTCGACTTCGTGGTCGCCAATACCGACGCGCAGGCGCTGACGATGTCGAAGGCGCAGCGCATCGTGCAGATGGGCACGGTGGTCACGCAGGGCCTCGGCGCAGGTTCGCAGCCGAACGTCGGCGCCACCGCGGCGGAAGAGGTGATCGACGAGCTGCGCGACCATCTCTCCGGCGCCAACATGGTGTTCGTCACCGCCGGCATGGGCGGCGGCACCGGCACGGGTGCTGCTCCCGTGATCGCCAGGATCGCGCGCGACATGGGCATCCTCACCGTCGGCGTCGTGACCAAGCCGTTCCACTTCGAAGGCGCCCGCCGCATGCGCACGGCGGAAGCCGGTATCGCCGAGCTGCATAAAGTGGTCGATACCCTGCTGATCATCCCGAACCAGAACCTGTTCCGGGTCGCCAACGAGAAGACCACCTTCGCCGACGCCTTCGCGATGGCCGACCAGGTGCTGTACTCCGGCGTTGCCTGCATCACCGATCTGATGGTCAAGGAAGGCCTGATCAATCTCGACTTCGCCGACGTGAGAGCGGTGATGAAGGAGATGGGCAAGGCGATGATGGGCACCGGCGAGGCCTCCGGCGACAAGCGCGCGCTGACCGCCGCTGAAGCCGCGATCGCCAACCCGCTGATCGACGACTCTTCGATGAAGGGCGCCAAGGGCCTCCTCATCTCCATCACCGGCGGCAAGGACCTCACTCTGTTCGAGGTCGACGAAGCCGCGACCCGCATCCGCGAGGAAGTCGACCAGGACGCCAACATCATCGTCGGCGCGACCTTCGACGAAGCGCTCGACGGCCTGATCCGCGTCTCCGTCGTCGCCACCGGCATCGAGCAGGCCGCGATCGCCCGCAACAGCCAGGCCACCTCCGCTCCCGTCGCGAACGCGGCGCCGCAGGCCCAGCAGGCGCCCGCGGCTCCGGCCGCAGCCGCCGAGAGCCGTCTCGCCGATTTGACCGCGCGCCTCCGCGCCGACAATCAGCGCATGGCCGAGCGCGCCCAGAAGCTGGAAGCGCAGATGCCGGCTGCAAGCCAGGCTCCGGTCGCTGCCGCGCCGATGGCGCCCCGTCCGAACGTCGAGCGCGCCGCGCTCGCCGCCATCGCGGCTGCCGTTGCGGACGTTCCGCAGGCGCCGGCGCCGATGCAGACCTACGGCGACGTCACCGTGCGCCCGATCGCCCAGAAGCCGACCCTGTTTCCGGAGCCCGAGCAGGCCCCGCTCGCGATGCAGGAGCCGATGACGCCCGAGACCTTCATCCCGCCGCAGGCCGAGCGCCCGGTCCGTGCGCCCAGGATGCCGCGCATCGACGAGCTGCCGATGCCGGCCCAGGCCGAGCTTCGCCAGGCTCGCGGTGAGGTCGAGGAGGAGACGCCGCCGAAGAGCCGCCTGTCGCTGCTCCAGCGCCTCGCCAATGTCGGCCTCGGCCGTCGTGACGAAGAGAGCGAGCCGCCGGTCGCAACCCGCACCGCCGGTCCCGCAATGCCGCCGCTGCCTGAGCGCCGGCCGCAGAAGACCGTGGCGCAGCAGATCGCATCGAGCGAGCCGGTATCGGAGTATGCCCGCCGTCCCGCGCCCCAGGGCCTGGACATGCATGGCCGTCCCGCGCCTGTTGCGCCGGCGCCACAGGGTGACGACCATCTTGATATCCCGGCCTTCCTGCGGCGGCAGGCGACCTGAGGATTGTTACAATAAGGCAGACGAAAAAAGGTCCCGGCAACAAGCTTGCCGGGACCTTTCCTTTTGTCCCGTGCATACCCGGATTGCGCAGTCAAACAACTGATTTTAAATCATTAATTACGAGTTCGGGTGTTCGGTAGAATTGCCGGAAGCGGCCCAAAAGCTCGGTGCAATTTGGTTAAGCCTTGGCGCGAATACGGCGGGTTTGGGGTAACAATCGGTAAAAAAGCGTGAGTTGGCGCTGTTTGAGGCAGTGACTATGGTTTGGCGTGACTTGGGGATACGGATTCGCAGGGGTGCCGGCACTAGCCGGCCAAGTGGGTCTCGTATAAGTCGCAATGGGTCGTAGTGGGGCGGGTTCCTGATGAAATTTAGCCGGCAAACAACGCTTCGTGCGCAAGCCTCGGTGGCAGGCGTGGGCGTTCATTCCGGTCTTCCCGTCACTCTCACGCTTGGGCCTGCGCCTGTCGACGCGGGTTTTATTTTTGTCCGCACGGGCCTTGAGGGAAGTGACCGCGAAGTTCAGGCGACCGCCGGACAAGTGGTCGCGACGGATCTCGCGACCGTGCTGGGTGACAGCGAGGGTCCGCTCGTTTCCACCGCCGAGCACGTGCTTGCTGCACTGCGGGGCATGGGCGTGGACAACGCCACTATCGAGGTCGACGGTCCCGAAGTGCCGATCATGGACGGCAGCGCCGCGGCCTTCGTTGCGGCGATCGATCAGGCCGGCATTGTCACCCAACCCGCGCAACGCCGCTTCATCCAGGTTTTGAAATCCATTTCGGTCGCTATCGGCGACTCCTTTGGCGAATTGCGGCCCTATGCCGACGGCTTCCGCGCTGAAGTTGAGATCGATTTCGCCAATCCCGTGATTGGCCGGCAGAGCTACACGCTGGAGCTGGTGCCGGAGCGGTTCCGCCGCGAGGTCGCTCGCGCCCGGACCTTCGGTCTGATGTGCGATCAGGCGCGGCTCTGGGCCGCGGGCTACGGTCGCGGTGCCTCCTTCGGCAACACCGTGGTGTTCGACGAGGAACGCCTCCTCAATCCCGAAGGCCTGCGCTACGCCGACGAATGCGCCCGCCACAAGGTGCTGGACGTGATCGGCGATCTCGCGCTGGCCGGCCTGCCGCTGCTTGGCGCCTACCGCTCGGTGCGCGGCGGCCACAAGCTGAACCACGCCGTCCTGACCGCCTTGCTGGCCGACCGTACCGCCTGGCGGGTGGTCGAGGGCGAGGCGGCCCGCCGGACCACGCGTCCCGTGGGCGAAGTCGGTCGCGGTATCGTCGGCGGCCGGGTCGCTGCGGCCTACGGGCCGGACGTGTCCTGAACAGAGCTGGTGTCGCGGCCCTCTGGCAGCGGCTTACCCCGGGAAACTCCTGGTAACCATGATCAGCTAGCATTGCGGCAAGTTCGCCTTAATCCGGGCGGAATGCCTGCCTATCCGGTTGGTTAAAGATCGCTTTTCGGATCCATCGGCGTGGTCGCATGGCAGGCACCACGAACACATTTCGCGCCCATGACGGGGTTCATGGGCTGGCGGGCACCGCTCACAGGGCGTCAGGGCTTAAACTCATGTCGGCACAGCGTACGACGCGCGGATATTTCTCGGTCTCTTTGCGAGCCCGTGGGCTGCTTCAGGCTGTCACCTTCATCCTTCTCGCGCTGCCGCTCGCCGGCTGCGGCACCGGCTCGCTCTGGGACAAGTTCACCGCCAAGGACGACACCTTCGTCGAGGAGCCCGCCGACAAGATCTACAATGAGGGCCTGTACCTCATGAACGAGAAGAAGGACATGAAGGCGGCGAATAAGAAGTTCGAAGAGGTCGACCGCCAGCATCCTTATTCCGAGTGGGCCCGCAAATCGCTGCTGATGTCCGCCTATGCGTCCTATCAGGGCGGAGACTATGACGGCTGCATCGGCGCGGCCACCCGCTACGTCACGCTGCATCCCGGCAGCCCGGACGCGGCCTACGCGCAATATCTGATCGCCGCCTCCCATTACGACCAGATCCCGGACGTCAGCCGCGACCAGGCCCGTACCGAGAAGGCGATCGCCGCGCTGGAAGAAGTAGTGCGCAAATATCCGAACTCGGAATATGCCACCTCGGCCAAGGCCAAGATCGAGGGCGCGCGCGACCAGCTCGCCGGCAAGGAAATGAATACCGGCCGCTATTACGCGCAGAAGCGCGACTACACAGCCGCCATCAACCGCTACAAGACCGTCGTCACGCAGTATCAGACCACCCGCCATGTCGAGGAGGCGCTGTACCGGCTGACCGAAGCCTATATGGCGATCGGCATCGTCGGCGAGGCACAGACCGCGGCGGCCGTGCTTGGCCACAATTTTCCTGACAGCCGCTGGTACAAGGACGCCTATAATCTTGTAAAATCTGGCGGTCTCGAGCCGAGCGAGAATCAGGGGTCCTGGATCAGCAAGACCTTCAAGAAGATGGGCCTCGGCTAGGAAATTTGGTTCCATGCTGGCGCGTCTATCGATCCGTGACATCGTCCTGATCGAACGGCTCGATATCGAATTCGCGACGGGCCTTGCGGTTTTGACCGGCGAGACCGGTGCGGGCAAATCCATCCTGCTCGATGCGTTCGCGTTGGCGCTCGGCGGCCGCGGCGATGCCGGCCTCGTGCGTCACGGCGCGGAGCAGGGGCAGGTCACCGCCGTGTTCGATGTCCCCAAGAATCACCCTGCGGCGAAGATCCTTGCCGAAAACGGTCTGGACGATACCGGCGAGATGATCCTGCGCCGCGTGCAGCTCGCCGACGGCCGCACCCGCGCCTTCATCAACGACCAGTCGATCAGTGTGCAGACGCTGAAGGCGGTCGGCGCCGCCCTGGTCGAGATCCATGGCCAGCACGACGAGCGCGCGCTG
Source organism: Bradyrhizobium sp. CCBAU 53351 (assembly GCF_015291745.1). Taxonomy (NCBI): domain Bacteria; kingdom Pseudomonadati; phylum Pseudomonadota; class Alphaproteobacteria; order Hyphomicrobiales; family Nitrobacteraceae; genus Bradyrhizobium; species Bradyrhizobium sp. CCBAU 53351. The sequence continues at coordinate 5,962,729 of NZ_CP030059.1, read as the reverse complement.
GTCGATGCCGCCACCCATCGCCGCCTGCTCGACGCCTTCGCGGGCCTGGAGAAGGACGTCGCCGCGGTCGAGACGCTCTGGGACGCACGCCGGACCGCCAACACCGCGCTGGAGGAGCATCGCGCCGGCATGGAGCGCGCCGCGCGCGAGGCCGACTATCTGCGCCACGCCTCGGCCGAGCTGAAGCAGCTCGCGCCCAAGGACGGCGAGGAGACCTCGCTCGCCCAGCGCCGCACCACCATGATGCAGGGCGAGAAGATCGCCTCCGATCTGCGCGAGGCGCAGGAGGCGGTCGGCGGCCACCATTCGCCGGTGGCGGCTTTGTCGGCCGCGGTACGCCGGCTGGAGCGCCGAGGCGTCAATTCGCCGGCTCTGGTCGAGCCTGCCGTAAGGGCGATCGACGCCGCGATCAACGCGCTGGAGGAGGCCGACCAGCATCTCCAGGCCGCGCTGGCCGCAACCGATTTCGACCCGGCCGAGCTCGAGCGCATCGAGGAACGGCTGTTCGCATTGCGCGCCGCCTCGCGCAAATACTCGACGCCGGTCGACGGCCTTGCAGCGCTCGCCGCCAAATATGCCGCCGACGTTGTGCTGATCGATGCCGGTGCCTCGCGCCTGAAGAAGCTGGAGCAGGCCGCCATCGAGGCCGACGCACACTATGCTGCGGCCGCCAAGAAGCTGTCGGCGGCGCGACAGAAATCGGCCGAGAAGCTCAACAAGGCCGTCAATGCCGAGCTCGCGCCGCTCAAGCTCGAACGCGCCAAGTTCATGACCCAGGTCGCGACCGACGAGGCCGCGCCGGGCCCGCAGGGCTTTGATCGGGTCGAGTTCTGGGTGCAGACCAATCCGGGCACCAAGCCCGGGCCGATGATGAAGGTCGCCTCCGGCGGCGAGCTGTCGCGCTTCCTGCTCGCGCTCAAGGTCGTGCTGTCCGATCGCGGCTCGGCACCGACGCTGGTGTTCGACGAGATCGACACGGGTGTTGGCGGCGCGGTCGCCGACGCCATCGGCGGGCGCCTGGCGCGGCTCGCCGGCAAGGTCCAGGTGATGGCCGTGACCCACGCCCCGCAGGTCGCCGCCCGGGCCGACCAGCACCTGCTCATCTCCAAGGACGCCCTCGACAAGGGCAAGCGCGTCGCCACCCGCGTCAACGCGCTGGCCGCCGACCACCGCCGCGAGGAAATCGCCCGCATGCTGGCGGGGGCCGAGATCACGGCCGAGGCGCGGGCGGCCGCGGAACGGCTGCTCAAGGCGGCGAGCTAGGTTCGTGTCCCGGACGCGGTGCGGCGCGCAGTGCCGCTCCGCAGAGCCGGGATCCAGAGCGTTGCCAGGTGGCCTCGGCTCTGCAGCGCACCGCACCGGACGATGCTGCGCTTCGCCGGGAACGTTGCGCTGCGTGCGAAGCACGAGATTTCCACACGCCTTTACCCTGCCGCCCGCTCTGTCGTATCCAAGCATCATGGCCAGAGCAGCAAAATCCAAAGCAAAACCGCTTCGCGACGTCGCCGATCTCACCAAGGCCCAGGCCAAGGTCGAGCACATGCGGCTGTCGCTCGAGATCGAGGGGCACAACGAGCGCTACTATCAAGAGGACGCGCCCTCCGTCACCGACGCCGAATACGACGCGTTGCGCCAGCGCTTCAACGCCATCGAGAAGCGGTTTCCGGAATTCGTCACGGCGGACTCGCCCTCGCAGAAGGTCGGCGCGGCGCCGTCCGGCCGCTTCAAGAAGGTCCGGCATTCCGTTCCGATGCTGTCGCTCGACAACGCCTTTGCCGAAGAGGACGTGCGCGACTTCGTCGGCCGCATCGTGCGGTTCCTCAAGCTCGGCGACGACGAGGTCAATTTCTCCGCCGAGCCGAAGATCGACGGCCTGTCGATGTCGCTGCGCTACGAGGGCGGCGAGCTCGTTACCGCGGCGACGCGCGGCGACGGCGCGGTGGGCGAGGATGTTACCGCCAACATTCGTACTCTCGAAGACGTGCCGCAGAAGCTGAAGGGCCGCAACGTCCCCGACATCTGCGAGGTCCGCGGCGAGGTCTACATGACCAAGAAGGCGTTTCTGGCGCTCAATGAGCGGCAGAAGGCGGCGGGCGATACCATCTTCGCCAATCCGCGCAATTCGGCCGCGGGCTCGCTCCGGCAGAAGGACCCGACGATCACGGCCTCGCGTCCCCTCGGCTTTTTCGCCTATGCCTGGGGCGAGATGAGCGCGATGCCGGAAGAGACGCAGACCGGCATGATCCATTGGTTCGAGCGCTGTGGCTTCAAGACCAATCCGCTGACCAAGCTCTGTCACTCGGTCGAGGAGTTGGTCGCGTTCCACCAGAGCATCGAGGAAGAGCGCGCCGAGCTCGACTACGATATCGATGGTGTCGTCTACAAGGTCGACCGCATCGACTGGCAGGAGCGGCTGGGCTTCGTCTCGCGCACGCCGCGCTGGGGCATCGCGCACAAATTCCCGGCGGAGCGTGCCATGACTGTGCTGCGCGACATCGAGATCCAGGTCGGACGCACCGGCTCGTTCACGCCGGTCGGCAAGCTCGAACCGGTCGGCGTCGGCGGCGTGATCGTGCAGAACGTCACGCTGCACAACGAGGACTACATCAAGGGCATCGGCAACAAGGGCGAAGTACTGCGCGAGGGTCGCGATATCAGGATCGGCGACACCGTCGTGATCCAGCGCGCCGGCGACGTCATTCCGCAGATCGTCGACGTCGTGCTCGACAAGCGGCCGAAGAGTGCCAAGGAGTTTTCCTTCCCGAAGAAATGCCCATGCCCGCTGCACACCGACGTCGTGCGCGGAGAGACGGCCGCCGGCGAAGAGGAATCCCGCGCCCGGTGCAGCGGCGAGTTCGCCTGTCCCTATCAGAAGATCGAGCACTTGAAGCTGTTCGTGTCGCGGCGCGCCTTCGATATCGACGGTCTCGGCGAAAAGCAGTTGCAGTATTTCTTCGATGAAGGCTGGGTCAAGGAGCCCGCCGACATCTTCACGCTGGAGAAGCGCAATTCCAAGCTCAAGCTCGAGGAGATCGAGGGCTACGGTGCGACTTCGGTACGCAATCTGTTCGCAGCCATCGAGAGCCGGCGCAAGATCGCGCTGGAGCGCTTCGTCTATGCGCTCGGCATGCGCCATGTCGGCGAGACCACCGCGCTGGCGCTGGCGCGCGGCTACGGCTCCTGGGATGCCTTCCACGACGCCTGCCTGAAGGTCGCCGACGGCGACGAGGAGGCGATGGCCGACATGGACGCGCTGGACCAGATCGGCGACACCGTGATCAAGAGCATCGCCGATTATTTCGGCGAGAGCCACAATCGCGGCATCGTCGAACGGCTGACCAAGGAGGTCGAGATCGTCGACGCCGAGAAGCCGAAGAGCAATTCGCCCGTCGCCGGCAAGACCGTGGTGTTCACGGGATCGCTGGAGAAGATGACCCGCGACGAGGCCAAGGCCACCGCTGAGCGGCTGGGCGCAAAGGTGTCGGGCTCGGTGTCGAAGAAGACCGATCTCGTCGTCGCCGGCCCCGGCGCGGGCTCGAAGCTCGCGGAGGCCAACAAGCACGGCGTCAAGGTGCTGACCGAGGACGAGTGGCTGAAGCTGATCGGGGAGTGAGGGGTCTTTCCTTCTCCCCCTGTGGGAGAAGGTGGCGCGAAGCGCCGGATGAGGGGTTCTATCCCCGAGTCAAACTTTGAGAGAGGCCGTTTGGAGAGAGACCCCTCATCCGGCGCGCTGCGCGCGCCACCTTCTCCCCCAAGGGGAGAAGGAAGAAAGAGTCACATGATCCCGCTCTCTTCCTCCTCCGCCTGCTCGATCATCGTCTCGCTCACCACCACCTCGCGGCGGGGGACGATGAAGATCATCATGCAGGCACAGAGCAGCGAGACGGCGAGGACGGCCGCGGTCAGTGGCAGCGTCGTGGCTGAATGGCCGCCGAGATAGGCGCCGAATTGCGACATCAGCGCGCCGATCCCCTGTTGCAGAAAGCCCATGGCGCCCGACGCGGCGCCGGCGGCTTCGGGGCGGATGCTGATGGCGCCGGCGGCGGAATTCGACATCACGAAGGCATTGCCGACCATCACGATCATCTGCGTGCCGAACAGCCAGCTTGGCGCCTCGTTCCAGCCGGTGAAGCTCCACACCAGGTTCAGCAGGCTGCCGGCGAGCTGGAGCGCGAGCCCGAACCAGATCAGCTTTTCCAGCGAATGCCGCGGCGCAAAGCGCACGCAGAGCAGATTGCCGACGAGAAATGCAAATCCCGTTGTCGCGAACCAGGCGCCGTATTCGGCGCTGGTTCGGCCCATCTGCGTCACCACGACGTAGGGGCCGCCGCCCGCGAAGGTGAAGATGATCTGCGAGGCCAGCACCTGGCACATCACATAGCCGACGAAGGCGCGGTTTTTGATCAGAATGCCGACGTCGCCGCGGAAGCCGCTGCCGGCCGCGCGGCTGCGGCGCGTCTCGGGCAGCGCGATTGCGATCCCGACGGCGACGATGATCGCGGCGATGGTGATGGCGTAGAAGATCGCGCGCCAGCCGAACGCGGTCTCGATCAGGCCGCCGGTGAGCGGAGAGACCATCTGTCCGATCATCAGCGCCGCGACCACGAGGCTGATCATCGAGGCGACGCGGTCGCGCTCATAGATGTCGCGGATGATGGCGCGGCTCACCACCATGCCGGCGGCGCCGCCCAAGGCTTGAAAGAAGCGGGCTGCGATCAGCTGCGGCAGGGTTTCAGCAAAGATGCAGGCGACGCTCGCCACGACCATCAGCGCCAGCCCTCCGAGCAGCACCGGGCGCCGGCCGAACCGGTCGGACAGCGGCCCCATGATCAGCTGCGACAGCGCGATGCCGACCATGTAGAGCGACACCGTCATCTGTGCGATGGAGATGTCGCTGCCGAAATTCGCCGCCAGCACCGGCAGTGCCGGAACCAGGATGTAGAGCGAGATCGGCGCAATCCCGGTCATCACGACCAGCAACAGCAGCACCCCGCGCGAGGTCGCAAGGTTGGTTGCCGCTTTCGGCGGCTTGCTGATCATGCCGTGCATGCGGGCCCATCTCGTTGCAATCGAATCGACTGTAGCGCGCTCGCGCAAGACCGATATCGGCGTTTCGGAATGCGGCTATACGGATTCCGGGAGGGTTGTAATTGCAGCGTGATGGCGACCGATTGGGCGCATTGCTAGTGCCAAAAGTTCTGTGTCATTCCCCGCGAAAGCGGGGAATCCAGTGCGCTGCGGCTTATCCGGATACGTTTGCTGTCTCTGGAATACTGGATGCCCCACCTTCGCGGGGCATGACAGCTATCGTTTGGGGAGAGCGTTGCGCTAATCGCGTGGCGGTATGCGCTACGCCTTCAGCTCCGCCGTCGCCTGATCGAGCCAGCCCCGGGTCGCCTCGTCCAGCGCCGGCCGCACCTCGGCTCGGACGCGCGCGTGATAGGCGTTGAGCCAGTCGAGCTCGTCCTTGCTCAGCATCGCGACATCGATCAGCCGGCGGTCGATCGGTGCGAGCGTCAGCGTCTCGAACGCGTTCATCGGCTTTTCGGCGCCCTTGATGTCGGCGGCGACGACGAGTTCTAGGTTCTCGATGCGGATGCCGAAACCGTCGGTCTTGTAATAGCCGGGCTCGTTGGAGAGGATCATGCCGCGCTTCAGCGGCGTGGTGCCGAGCTTCGAAATCCGCGCCGGCCCTTCGTGAACCGAGAGATAGCTGCCGACGCCGTGGCCAGTGCCGTGCTCGAAATCGACGCCGGCGGCCCAGAGATATTGCCGCGCCAGCGTGTCGAGCTGCGCGCCCGTGGTGCCGTCGGGGAAGATCGCGCGTGCGATCGCGATATGGCCCCGCAGCACGCGTGTGAAGCGGTCGCGCATCTCGTAGGTCGGCTCGCCGACGGCCATGGTACGCGTGACGTCCGTGGTGCCGTCCTCGTACTGCGCGCCGGAATCGATCAGCAGGAGGTCGCCGGACGCGATCCGCCGGTTGCTCTTGCGCGTGACGCGGTAATGCACGATGGCGCCGTTCGGGCCGGTGCCGGAGATGGTCGGAAACGACACGTCCTTCAGTGCGCCGGTGTCGCGGCGGAACGTCTCCAGCGCCTCGACCGCGTCGATCTCGGTGAGCTTGCCGCCTGGCGCTTCCCGGTCGACCCAAGCCAGGAAACGCGCCAGCGCCACGGCGTCGCGCACGTGGGCCGTCTTCGTGCCCTTGATCTCGATCGGGTTCTTGACGGCCTTGAGCAGCGCAATCGGATCGCTGCCGCGCAGCGGTTTGCCGCCCGCGGCCGCGATCAGCCGGCTGAGCGCGTCGGCCGCGGTGGCGCCGTCGAGCGCGATCGACCCGCCGCCCTTGGCGAGCGCCATCAGCGTCGGCGCCATCGCATCGGGCTCGCGCACGTCGGCGGACTGCTCGAGATGGTCGCGCGTGAGGTTTGAGAGCTTGCGGCTATCGATGAAGATGGTGGGACGTCCGTCTTTCGGTACCAGCGCGTAGGACAGCGGCAGCGGCGTATGGGCGACGTCGGCGCCGCGGATGTTGAAGGTCCAGGCGACCGCGTGGCTGTCGGACAGCACCAGCGCGTCGACGCCGAGTTTGCCGATCTCGCTTCTGATCTGCGTCAGCTTCTCGGCTTCCGTGACGCCGGCATGCTGGGGTCCGTGCACGGCGACGGGGGCGAGCGGTGGCTGCGGGCGGTCCTGCCAGATCGCGTCGATCGGATTGCTGTCGACCGCGACCAGCTCGGCACCGGCCTTGGCGCAGGCGGCGGACAGGCGCTCGGCTGCCGCAAAAGTGTGCAGCCACGGATCGAATCCGAGGCGGTCCCCGGCTTTCAGATGCGCCGACACCCAGCTCTCCGGTGGCGGATCGATCAGCGATTCCACGGCCCAGGCCTTTGCATCGACCTGCTTGGCCGCCTGCAGCGTGTAGCGGCCGTCGACGAACAGCGCGGCCTCCTGGGCCAGAACCACCGCGAATCCCGCCGACCCTGTAAATCCGGTCAGCCAGGCCAGCCGTTCTTCCGACGGCGGCACATATTCGTTCTGCTGCTGATCGGCGCGCGGAACGACGAAGCCGGCGAGCTTGCGACGGGCGAGTTCTTCGCGAAGTGCCGCCAGCCGCGCCGCCAATGCGACGCCGGCCTCCGGCTCCTCGAATGTCTGGAAGTGTGCTTCGAACATGGTGGATCACTTTAGGATCATGGGGATCAGTCCGCAATCTCGTCGCATTTGCGTCGCATCTGGCATGGACTGTGCTTGAATGGTTCCATTCGAATGAGTGGAGTAAAGGATGCGGCTGCCGCGCTTCGTCCGGATGACAGGGACATTCTAGCAGGTGGTTCATCTCAACGACGAGGGGACACGTGATGCCAGCGTTCTCGTTTGAAAAGATATCGCCGCCGGCGCGCCGCGGCGTTGCCGCGGCGGCACCGCAGAAGCCGCGCAGCGTCATCAACCAGATGATCGACCGGATCGCCGAGCGCCGCGCCAAGCGCGCTGCCGTGAAATCCAAGAAAAGTCAGCCGATCGGTTCTTCATCTGGTGGTTGAGGTTGTGCCGGCGCGCGTCAACCGCTTTGCTTAGGCGCCGGAGATGAGAAGGCAGAAGCCAACCTGTCCAGGAATGAAAAGAGAAGATCGACACTATAGCCCGCCAAAAACGCCAGCGCTAAGGGCGAAAGAGATTGCAATATTCCGGCTGTTTCAGTGGATTTCGATTCTGAAGTGAACCAGGCGATGGAAAAGCCCGCCACCGCGCCCAAGTAATATCGAAGCTCGTAACGCACAATCGAGTCGCGTGAGAAGGTGTAGCTCCTGACTTCGTCCGCGATCATTCGCACGATGTAGGCGCTTGCGCCGAGCGCGCCGTATAAGATCGGCAAGACGTACTTCAGCAGGGCAGTAAGAACGATTTGAGCCGTTTGAATTTGCTCCGCATTTCCTGGGGTAAAGACCCAAAGAAAGTGATCAGTCTCTTTGATTTCGTCCGCGCGACGTTCTCCGTCCTTTGTGGTTGCCAAGCTCGACTCTGGAAGGGGTGCGCTTTCGCTCTTTGGAATGAGCACCAATTTCAGGACGTTCCAGTTCCTCAATACCTCGAAGTCTGCCCAAGCGCTTATCTTTTCCTGCCATAGCAGGCTGTCCCAGCGGTCAAATACTTGATCCGCTAGAACCTTCTTTGCGGCATAGTCTGGATCCTTGTCGTTCAGAGCTCTCGCCGCTGCCCCCTCTTTGCTGCCCTGCTCGGCGAGGGTTTCGAGTCGTCCCCTGATTTCCTTCAGATCTGTGCAGATCGTGGCGCCCACGAGCCAATAGATTTGAAATACAAGGAGTGCAACGAGCGTGACCATCGTTCGAATTCGATAGCTGCTCGCCGCTCGTGCGGCGGCGCTCTTTCCGTCGGCGGAATTCGTTGACTTGATCGTTTCCAAGGTGACTGGAGAGATAGCCTTGGAAATCGCAGACGCCGCGGTCCAGAAAGTGGCTTCTTGCTCAGGCGTGATTGAATTTCCCGCGCTATGCGCCAGAATGATGGCCTGTACGTCGGCGCTGTTCAACGAAGTGCCGGTCCGTGAGGCATACGCCAATAGTTGCGCGGCATCGTCGATGGCAAGCCTTACGATCTCATCGTACTTCTTGTTGTTGGCGCTGGTATCTGCTCCGCTCGGCGTCGGAGAGCGTCTCGACCAAATGAAAAGCGATGCAACGACTACCGCTCCAATCGCCAGCAATATGATGCTCTGGGTCATCCGCGATCACCCTGAAAATGGCAGAATTCAAATCAATTTGAAGCGTAATGTACCTCATCATTCGGCTTGCGCAACTAGAGCTAGAAGGTGGGCGCGGTACGACTAGGTTCTGTAAGTGCGTCGCAACAACAGACTGCTCCACCCCTCGATTCGCAGATGCTTCAGCGGCACGAGCCCGCGCGCGCGATAGGCGGCGATCACGGCGGGGGCCTGGTGCGTCAGCAGGCCGGAGAGGATGACGCGTCCGCCGGGCGCGAGATGCCGCGCCATCGGGCCCGCCAATTGCCGCAAGGGGTTGGCAAGGATGTTGGCCAGCACCAGGTCGAACGGACCGGCCCGTCCGAAATCCGGCGCGGCGAATCCGGTGGCGCGGATCACCCGCACATGGGTGCCAGCTTCATTCAGCATCGCATTTTCGGCTGCCACCCGCACCGACGGCGGGTCGATGTCGGAGGCGAGCACGTGGCGATGCAGCGCTTTCGCCGCGGCAATGGCCAGCACGCCGGTCCCGGTGCCGAGGTCGAGCAGGTTCCTCGGACGGGAACTCTTCAGGACATGGTCAAGCAGCAGTAAACAGCCGCGCGTCGTGCCGTGGTGGCCCGTGCCGAAGGCGAGCGCCGCCTCGATCTCGATGGCGAGCTTGTTCGGCGCCACCCGGTCGCGGTCGTGGCTGCCGTGCACGACGAAACGGCCGGCCGGCACCGGGACCAGGTCTTCCAGGCTGGCCTTGACCCAGTCCTTCGCCTCGATCGTGTCGAAGACAAGCGTCGCTGCAATCTCATTTCCTGCTGAATTTACAATGAGTTGGCGCAGCCAAGCCTGATCGGGCGCCTCGGCGAAATGAAGCGTGACGTCCCATTGTCCGTCCGGCCGCTCGAACGCCGCGACCGCGGCGTCGCCCTCGAAAAACACCTCGGTGAGCACGTCGACGACGCGCCTCGGGTCGGCCTCGCTGCCGATCGAAAAGCTGGCGCGATGGGTTGGAGAAGGCTGCATTCAGGGTTCCATTGGGTTCAATTTTTGGAACTTTTGTCGGCGATTTTCCGCGAAAGTTGCGGTTCCCGGGTTAACCGGGTCGAAGGTCGCGCCCCGTACATTTTCGGATGTCGAATTCAGACAGCGCAATTTGAAATTGAAACGGAGGCGAGTCTTGAAGAACATGATTTGGAAGTTCTGGTCGGATGAGTCCGGTGCAACGGCGATCGAATACGGTCTGATTGCCGCGGGCATCGCCCTGGCGATCATCACCGTGGTGAACAGCCTGGGTAGCACCATGAACGACAAGTTCACGTCGATTAACACCTCCTTGAAGTAAATTCCGCCTCCATTTCCCAGCGGGGCTGTTTTTCTTCTGAGGCTATTCCTGATCACCGCCCGCGAGGGGAATTCCCCCTTGCGGGCGATGTCGTTTTTGGCCAGCGCTTTCGATGACTCACAGGTTGTCCGCTGCTTATCCGGGACGCTATCCACCCGCTTTTCCCGCAATTGTTCCTGCGCTCTTCCACCGTGCTTCCCCAGGCTCGTCATGAGGTTCTGGCCCACGCATCCGCAGCCTCTCCACAGCGCCGCCAACAGGCTGTCCACAGGCCTATCCACGGCTTCCGAACAGCGATCGGTGATCCCTCAGGATCGCCTGCGCCGCATTGTGGCCGGGCGCACCGGTGACGCCGCCGCCGGGATGGGCGCCGGAGCCGCAATGGTAGAGGCCCTTCAACGGTCCACGATAATCGGCATGGCCCAGCATCGGCCGTGCCGAGAACAGCTGATTCAAAGTCAGCGCGCCGTGGAAGATGTCGCCGCCGAGAAGTCCGAACTGCCGTTCGAGGTCAAGCGGGGACAGGACCTGGCGGCCCAGCACGCTCGCCGCAAAACCCGGCGCGTAGCTATCCACCGTCGCGATCATGAGATCGGCGACCTCGTCGCGATGGTCATCCCACGATTTTCCATCCGGAAGCTCCGGCGCGACGTGCTGGCAGAACAGGCTCGCGACATGCCGTCCCGCGGGCGCCAGCGTGTCGTCGAGCGTGGAGGGGATCAGCATCTCGACGACGGGCGAGCGGCTCCAGCCTTCCGCCCGCGCGTCGAGATAGGCGCGGTCCATATAGTCGAGGCTCGGCGCCAGGATGATGCCGGACGAGAGATGGTCGCCTTCGCCCGGCAGCGCCGTGAAGGAGGGCAGGCGATCCAGCGCCACGTTCATGCGGAAGGTGCCGGAGCCGTTCTTCCAGTGCCGGATACGGGCGAGGAAGTCCGCAGGCAGGGCCTCGGCTGCGATCAGACGCGAGTAGAGCAGCTTTGGATTGACGTTGGCCGCGACATATTTCGCGCGGATCGTCTCGCCGTTCTCCAGCACGATGCCGACCGCGCGGTCGCGCTCGACGATCACCTCGCGCACGCCGGCATCCGTGTCGATCACGACGCCGCGCTCGCGCGCCGCGCGCGCCATCGCCTGCGTGATCGCGCCCATGCCGCCGATGGCGTGACCCCAGACACCCTTCTTGCCGTTCACCTCGCCGAAGGCGTGATGCAGCATCACATAGGCCGAGCCGGCGGCGTAGGGGCTGGCATAGTTGCCGACGATGGCATCGAACCCGAACAGCGCCTTGACCAGATCATGCTCGAAGCGCTCGTCCAGCATCTCGCCGGCCGAGCGGGTGAAGAGATCGAGCAGGCTGCGGCTCTGCTCCAGCGTGAGGCCGCGCAGGATATTGGCAGTCTTCCAGGCGTTGACGCCTTCGCGGATGGCCGCGGTGCCAAAGCCGTCGACGAGGTTCGGCGGCGCCCGCAGCACGAACTGCCTGAGCACGTCGGCGATGTCTTCCAGCTCGCGTGAAAACCCGTCGAGCGCGCCTGCGTCATGCGCACTCAACCGCTCGACCGATGCCTTCGTCCGGCCCTCGCCGGTGAGGAGATAGCTGCCGTCGGGCGCGGGCAGGAAGTTCTGGGCACGCCGTTCGACGATGCGCAGGCCCTGTTCAGTGAGCTTGAGATCGCGGATCACCTGCGGATTGAGCAGGCTCACGGTATAGGCCGCGACCGAATTGCGGAATCCCGGGTGAAACTCCTCCGTGACCGCGGCACCCCCGACGACCTTGCGGCGCTCGACCACGCGCACGCGTAGGCCCGCCATCGCGAGATAGGCCGCGCAGGTGAGGCCGTTATGGCCAGCGCCGATGATGACGACGTCGGTTTCGGTCATGAGAGATTCAAATTGTTCCACCGTCATTCCGGGATGGTCCGAAGGACCAGACCCGGAATGACATCTCTATATCAAGCAATCCTCGCTGCAACATCACGCGCCCCTTTATTGCCCGTTCAGGCGCCTTGTGCTCCATTGCGCGCGTCCGGCGCCCGCCGGGTCTTGAGCCGGAGCTTCCATGGATTCGATCGTGCAACCCGCCGCCACGGAGCAGCCGTCCGCCTCGCGCAACCGGCTGCTGCTGACGGTCTACACCGCTGCGATCTTCGTCAGCGCGCTGCTGCTGTTCTCGGTGCAGCCGCTGTTCACGAAGATGGTGCTGCCGCGGCTCGGCGGCTCGCCGGCGGTGTGGTCGGTGGCGATGGTGTTCTTTCAGTCGCTGCTGCTGGCGGGCTATGCCTATGCGCATCTGTTGATGCAGGCGAGGAGCCGCGTCGTTCCGGTGGCCGTGCATCTGGTGCTGCTGATCGCGGCCTTTGCCACGCTGCCTCTCGGTATCGCCTCGGCCTATGGCGAGCCGCCGGCGTCCGGTTATGCGTTCTGGCTGCTCGGCCTGTTCGTGGTCTCGATCGGCCTGCCGTTCTTTGCGCTCGCCGCCAACAATCCGCTGTTGCAGGCCTGGTTCGTCCGCACCGGCCATCCGGCCGGACATGATCCCTATTTCCTCTATGCCTCCTCCAACATCGGCAGCTTCCTCGCGCTGCTGTCCTATCCGTTCCTGCTGGAGCCGGCGTTCACACTGCACATGCAGAACCGGCTCTGGACTGCCGGTTATGGCGTCCTGATTCTCTTGATCGCCGCCTGCGGTGCGCTGTTGTTGCGCTCGCCGAAGCTGGCGGTGGTCGACCCGAAAACCGAGGACATCAATGCGCCAGCGCCGGCGTTCCTGACGCGGCTGCGCTGGATCTTCCTGGCCGCGGTGCCGTCGGGTCTGCTCATCGCCGTCACCGCGCACATCTCGACCGACGTTGCGGCGGCGCCGCTGCTGTGGGTGCTGCCGCTGTCGCTGTATCTGCTCACCTGGGTCGTGGTGTTCCAGTCGCGGCCGCTGCTGCCGCACAAATGGATGCTGATGCTGCAGCCGGTCGCGATCGCAGGCGTCGTCGTTCTGCTCGCCTTCGGCGGCGAGCAGAATCTGCTGCTGACGCTCGGCGGCCATCAATTGTGCTTCTTCGTCATCGCCATGGCCTGCCACGGCGAGCTGGCACGGACCCGCCCCGCAGCCAAATATCTCACCGGCTTCTATGTCGCGCTGTCGTTCGGCGGCATGGTCGGCGGGCTTTTTGCCGGCCTCGTCGCGCCCTTCACCTTCTCCTGGATCGCCGAATATCCGATCCTGGTCGCGCTTGCTGCGCTGTGCCGGCCGGCCGCAAACGAGCGGTTTGCCGGTGTCGTCAAATGGTATTGGCTGGGGCTCGCCGCGCTTGCGATCGCGCTCGTCGCGCCGTCATACGCCACCGGGAATCTGTCGACCTGGTTCGAGGATCACCGCGTCTGGGTCGCTGGCGGCGTCGGCGTGCTTGCCGCGCTGCTTGCGCTGGCGCTCAATGCCGGACGCTGGAAGATCTTTGCCACCGTCGTGCTCGCGCTGGCGTTGATCCGCGTCTATCCCGCGGACGAGGGCCGCGTCACGACGGTGCGCAGCTTCTTCGGCGTGCACAAGATCGTGGTGACGCCCGGCGGCTATTTCCATGTGCTGATGCACGGCACCACCATCCACGGCGCCGAACGCTTCCGCAATAATGACGGCACGCCGGTCGCGGGCCGCCCCGAGCCGATCACCTATTACCACAAGGACGGCGGCATCGGTCAGGCCGTCAGCGCGATCCGCGAACGCAAGGGCACGCCGCTCAAGGTCGCCGCGATCGGCGTCGGCTCCGGCACGCTCGCGTGTGCCGCAGTGCCTGGCGAGGACTGGAAATTCTTCGAGATCGACCAGTCGATGGTGGATGCGGCGCGTGACCCCAAGAATTTCCGCTACATCTCGAGCTGCATGCCGGACATGAAGCCGGTGATCGGCGATGCGCGGCTCACCTTTGCCAAGGAGCCCGACGGCGCCTACGACCTCATCATCGTCGATGCCTATTCGTCGGATGCGATCCCGATTCATCTCGCCACCGAAGAGGCGATGAAGATCTATAAGGACAAGCTCGCGCCGCATGGCGCCGTGGTGATGCACGTCTCCAACCGGCATCTCGATCTCGAGACCGTCGTGGTCGGCATTGCGGATGCCAACGATCTCAAGAGCTGGGTCTTCAACGAGGATTCCGGGCGGGATGGTGACTACATCTTCTCCACCGACGTCGTCATCTCCGCGCGGGAGGAAGCAGATATCGGCCGGCTTGCCTCATCCAAGTCCTGGGAGCAGACCGAAGCCGACGACAGGGTGCGGGTCTGGACGGACGACTATTCCAACATCCTGGGCGCGCTGTACCGGCGCTTGCGGGACGGGGAATAGGGCCACTTCGTAACTTCGTAGCCCGGATGGAGCGAAGCGTAATCCGGGGCCGCTCGTGCGTGGTGGGCACTTCTCCCGGATTGCGCTTCGCTCCATCCGGGCTACAAGGCGAGAGGCTTCTACGGCTCGACCGGCGTCCCCGCCGGCAGCGCAATTCCCTTCTCGCCCGCCACCTGTCGCAGCAGATCCGGGCGATCCGAGATGATCCCGTCGACGCCGAGCTCGATCATCCGCGCCATGTCCTCACGCTTGTTGACCGTCCACACCACCACGCGCAATCCGAGCGCTCGAGCTTCGGAAACGAGCGCAGCGGTGACATCGCCGAAATAGGGCGACCAGATCGCGCCGCCTGCTGCCTTGATCGTCCGCGGCAGCGAGCCGCCGTGATCGGCCGGGCTGAAGCCAGCGGTCCAGTTCGTCGCCTTGTCCAGCGCCACCGTCTGCCCCGAGCCGCGCTGGAGCGTCAGGTACACCGTCGGGATCTTCGGTGCCTGCTGCTGGACGAGCTGCAAGGTCCTCCAGTCGAAGGACTGGATCATGACCCTGTCGGAAAACGCCTCGGACCGGATCAGCCCAAGCAGCTTCGTGACAAAGGCTTGCGGATCGAGCGTGTCGTCCGGATGGTTCGGGTCGATCTTGGTCTCGATGTTGAATCGCACCCGCGCGTTGCCGGATTTCCGCACCAGCGCGAACAGCTCGCCCAGCGTCGGAATGCGCGTCCCCGGCATGGCGCGCTGGTCGGGGAATTGCTTCGCATAGTTGCTGTCCGGCCGGATCTGGCCGACGTCGTAGGTCTTGACCTCCTCCAGCCGCAGCTTCACGAAAGGCGTGCCGGGCGCGGGAATATACGCGCCGTCGGCGTTGCGCGTGAGATCAGGATTGAGCCCGCGCTCATGCGACACGATGATCTCGCCGTCCGCGGTCACGCCGGCGTCGAGCTCCAGCGTGTCGACGCCCATCGACAACGCGTTGGCGAAGGCCGGCAGGGTGTTTTCCGGCAACAGCGCCCGCCCGCCGCGATGCGCCTCGAGATCAAACGCCATGGCCCGCCCCATGATCAGAACTGAGAGCACGGTCAGAATCGTCGTGGCACGTGACGGCATGGTGCCTCGAATAGCTATCGCTTATTAGCGCTGACCACCGACGGCGGGGAGAAGCGACCGCTTCAATTCTGGTAGTAATAGCCGCGCGGCTGATAAACCTGCCGGGGTTGCGGCTGATAATAATACCCCTGCTGGCCGTAGCCCTGATTGTAATATTGCTGCGGCTGCTGCTGATAGACCTGCGCGTCATAGAGCGGGCGGGTGGCCGAACGCGGCGCCGGATAGCGCGCGCCGGTGTCGCTGCCGTCCGCGGGATAGATGTAGTTGTCGTCCTGCGGCATGTAGCGGCGCGCGGGCTGCGCCGGCGGCGTCAGGTTCACGGGATCGCCTGTGGTAGCGACTTGCTCTTCGACGGGCTGCTGGGGAGCGCGGGCCACCGCAGCATTGGCGCGGCCGCGCGGATTGCGCGCCAGCGCCACCTGGGCCGAGCCGGTCAGCGTCACCGTGGTGTTGAGCACGCCCTGCTGCTGCACCAGCGCATAGAGCGTCGAGGCGTTCTGGCGCGACAGCCGGACGCAACCATGGGAGGCGGGCGAGCCGAGACGGCCGACGGAATCCGTGCCGTGGATGGCGTGACCGACCTTGGTGAAGAAGATCGCGTGCGGCATCGGCGCGTCGTCGAACTCCTTGGAGTAGTGATCCTCTTCCATGCGGAAGGTGCGGAACGCGCCGTTCGGCGTCTCGCGCGAGGGGATGCCGGTCGACACCGGCCAGTGATAGCGCGCGACGCCGTCGACCGCGACGGTCATCTGCTGATTGTCCTTGTCGACGGTGATCTCGACCTTGGCCTGCGCGGTGCCCGCGCTCAAAAGCATCAGGGAGGTGAAAGCAATGAAAAATGAACGCATCTGGAAACGCATTTGAATCCTGGCCTCCGGCCTCTTCTCGCTAGCCGCCGCGGCTCTCCGTCCCCGGCGTGCAATATGCCTGCAATCCGGCTTTCGTTCCAGCGGCCTGCTTCAGCCATCGTTAACGTGACGTCGGGCGTAAGCAAGGCCGCTTTGTGCCGCGCGGCTGCCGGCGCTGCTGACATTTTCGCGAGCTGACGCGCGCTCACAACGCCGACAATTCGTCACAAAGGCGCAACCATCCGGCTGCCCCGGGCGTTGAGCACCACCACCCTCGACAGGCGGCGTCCGCCGCCGCTACCTCTTTTATTTCCCCTGGGGTCGAACATGAACAAAGCCCGTATCTCCGCCGCAGCGCTCCCGGCCGGCTTGCCCGTCCGCCTGCTGTTCGCCGCAGCCAGCCTGCTTGCGCTGTTGGCCTTGCCGCACGCCGGCCACGCTCAGGGCATCGTGCGCGGTGCGCAGGAAGGCTCCTATGAAGGCAACCGGATTGCCGGTCCCGTTGGAGGCGTGGTTGGTGGCGCAGTCGGGGCCGGTGTTGGAGGCGCCGTGGGCGCGGTGGAGGGCGTGTTCGGCATTCCCCACCGTCATTACCGCCACCGCTGCCGCGGATATTACGACGGGTATCACCACTTCCACTGTTACAGGTGACTGCCGCCGAAGTCATTCCGGGGCGCACGCATCGCATGCCCCGGAACGACAGATCAATTCTTCAGCCGATAACCCGTGCGGAAGATCCACCAGATCACGACCAGGCAGATCACCAGGAACGCCAGCGTCATGCCGATACTGACGGAGATGCTGACGTCCGCGATCTCGTAAAAGCTCCAGCGGAAGCCGGAGATCAGATAGACGACCGGGTTGAGCAGCGCCACCGTGCGCCAGGTGGGCGGCAGCATGTCGATGGAATAGAAGCTGCCGCCGAGGAAGGTCAGCGGCGTCACCACCAGCATCGGGATCATCTGCAGCTTCTCGAAGCCGTCGGCCCAGATGCCGATGATGAAGCCGAACAGGCTGAACGTCACCGCCGTCAGCACCAGGAAGGCCAGCATCCAGATGGGATGATGGATATGCAGCGGCACGAACAGCCCGGCTGTGGCCAGGATGATCAGGCCCAGAATGATCGACTTGGTCGCGGCGGCGCCGACATAGCCCAGCACGATCTCGAAGTAGGAAATCGGTGCCGACAGGATCTCGTAGATCGTGCCGGTGAACTTCGGGAAGTAGATGCCGAACGAGGCGTTGGCGATGCTCTGCGTCAGCACGGAGAGCATGATCAGGCCCGGCACGATGAAGGTGCCGTAGCTGACGCCCTCGACCTGGCTGATGCGCGAGCCGATCGCGGCGCCGAACACCACGAAATACAGCGAGGTGGAAACCACCGGCGAGACGATGCTTTGCAGCAGCGTGCGCCAGGTGCGCGCCATTTCGAACAAATAGATGGCGCGGATGGCGCGGTGATTCATGACGTCCTCACGAGGTCGACGAAGATGTCCTCGAGCGACGATTGCGTCGTGTCGAGATCGTTGAAGCGGATGCCGGCGGTGCGGAGATCGCCGAGCAGGCTGGTGATGCCGGTGCGCTCGCCCTTGGTGTCGTAGTCGTAGACCAGCGTTGCGCCGTTGTCGCAGAGCTCGAGCTCGTAATGATGAAGGCTTTCCGGCAGTGCGGCGATCTTGCCCTGCAGATGCAGCGTCAGCCGCTTCTTGCCGAGCTTCTGCATCAAGGTCGCCTTGTCCTCGACCAGCACGATCTCGCCCTTGTTGATGACGCCGATGCGGTCGGCCATCTCCTCGGCTTCCTCGATGTAATGCGTGGTGAGGATGATGGTGACGCCGGATTGCTGAAGCGTGCGCACGACCTCCCACATGCCCTTGCGCAGCTCGACGTCGACGCCGGCGGTGGGCTCGTCCAGGAACAGGATCTGCGGCTCGTGCGATAGCGCCTTGGCGATCATCACGCGGCGCTTCATGCCGCCGGAGAGCGTGATGATCTTGTTGTCCTTCTTGTCCCACAGCGAGAGGTCCTTCAGCACCTTCTCGATATGCGCAGGGTTCTTCGGCTTGCCGAACAGTCCGCGGGAGAAGCTCACCGTCGCCCACACGCTCTCGAAAGCATCGGTGTGCAATTCCTGCGGCACAAGGCCGATCAGCGAGCGTGCCTTGCGGTAGGAGGTCTGGATGTCCCCGCCACCGACCAGGACGCGTCCCTCGCTCGGATTGGCGATGCCGCAGATGATGGAGATCAGCGTGGTCTTGCCCGCGCCGTTCGGGCCGAGCAGCGCGAAGATTTCGCCACGCTTGATATCGAGATTGACGTTCTTGAGCGCCTTGAAGCCGGACCCATAGGTCTTCGACAAATTGGCGACGGAAATGATGGAGGACATGATGGCCGCGAGGATGAGGGGCAAGGGCTGGGGAGGGGGAGGCTGGCCTCTGCCGGGAGGGCGGGTCAGCGGAGCCCTGAGATAGGAATGCCATTGCCCGGCCGCAATCGGCTGGAGAAAAATGGTCTCAAAACAGGCTCTTCGGTGGCAGGTTCCAGGCAAGTGTTGCGCGATGGTCACGGGCTGTGGCTAAGATTGCCGTTCACGCGGCTCTTTGTTGCGTCTGCGAGCAGGCCATGGCTACGATTCCGGCCAATCGCAAAGCGTATGTCCCCAGGGAAAACATCGATGAGACCGAACGGCCGTCACACCGCCGGCGCCAGCCAATTGTCCGCCCTCCGCGTCTGGGCGATGGGCCTGCTCCTGCTGTCAGCTGTTGCCATGAGCCCTGTTTCCGCCAACGCGGCACCGAGCCAGGCCCAGGCCGCGACCACGCATGTCTACCTGCTCCGCGGCGTGCTCAACATCTTCTCGCTCGGGCTCGACACGATCGGCGCCCGGCTGCAGGCACAAGGCGTCCCGGTCACCGTCGCCAACTTCGTGTCCTGGTCCTCGCTCGCCGACGAAGCCGCGACCGCCTACAAGGCCGGCCGCCTCAAGACCATCATCCTGGTCGGCCATTCCTCCGGCGCCACGGCGCTGCCCGACATGATCGCCAAGCTCAACCAGCTCGGCGTGCCCGTGAAGCTCGCGATCGGTCTCGACTCCGTGTTCAAGACCAGGCTCTCGACCGGCGCGGAGCGCTACATCAACATCTATATCGGCGACGGTCCCGGTGAGCCGGTGCGGGCCGCGCAGGGCCTGCGCGGCAAGCTCGACAATGTCGACGTGCGCGGCACCGGCGTCGGCCACATCTCGATCGACAAGAACGAAGCGATCCAGCGCCGCGTCATCGCCGAGATCGACGCCGCCATCATGCGCTCGCGCGCTCCGGCAGCCCCGATCGCCGAACGCGGCGCACCGCGGCAGGCCCGTTCGGCGGCGGCGACGGCCCCAGCAAGGAACTGAGCGGTTCTGCGCGACGGATTTCGTCGCGCATGACTAGCTCGATAATGCCGACACGCGCGAAGCTATCGCGCGGTCGTGCCTACCGCCGTCATTTCAAGAATGCACGGATGCTCTCCGCGATCTCCTTCGCATGCGTCTCCAGCGCAAAATGGCCGGTGTCGAAGAACTGCACCACCGCGTTGGGATTGTCGCGCTTGAACGCCTCGGCGCCGGGCGGAATGAAGAAGGGATCGTTTCTGCCCCACACCGCCAGGAACGGCGGCTTATGCGTGCGGAAGTAGCTCTGGAAGAGCGGGTAGAGCGCGACGTTGCTCTTGTAGTCGCCGAACAGGTCGAGCTGCACGTCATCCGAGCCCGGGCGCGCCAGGTAGAAATTGTCGAGGTTCTGGCCGTCCGGCGACACCAGGGTCGCGTCAGGGACGCCGTGCGTATATTGCCAGCGCGTCGCCTCCGGCGTGAGGAAGGCGCGTAGCGCCTCGCGGTTTGCAGCGGATGGATCCTGCCAATAGGCCTTGATCGGGGTCCAGCCATCGCTGAGGCCGTCCTCATAGGCGTTGCCGTTCTGCGAGATGATCGCCCTGATCCGCTCGGGATGGCTGAGCGCCAGCCGAAAGCCCGTCGGCGCGCCATAGTCGAACACGTAGACGGCAAAGCGATCGAAGCCGATCACCTCGGTGAAGCGCTCGATCACATGGGCGATGTTGTCGAAATTGTAGACGAAGTTTTCGCGCGGCGGCATGTCCGATTGGCCGAAGCCGGGAAGGTCCGGCGCCACGATGTGAAACCTGTCCGCCAGCAGCGGGATCAAGTCGCGGAACATGTGGCCGGCGCTTGGGAAGCCGTGCAGGAGCAGCAGCTTCGGCGCGCCCTTGGGGCCGGCCTCGCGATAGACCACCTTGAAACCATCGACATCGGCGGTGCGATAGGTGGTCGGGGTCATAGCCATCTCCATTGAATAACCTGTTGAGTTCTGTATTGAGGGTTACGTACTCTCGAGTAACTTGTCAATCGTGCTTTAACAGGTTACATATTTGTGAGCCTTGTTTCTGGGACCGCTCATGGACAGACCGCCCGCGATGTTCATCGCCGACTCGCTCGGCCTCGATTTCCTCAATTCGGTGGCGACGCCGGTCGATACGCCCGTCGACTGGCTCGGGGACGGCGATGGCCTGATCGACTGGCTGGCCCAGGCGAAGCTGGTGCCGGCGGAGGAGCTGGACGAACTGAGGGCGCGCGCGAAGCCGGGCGAGCTCGACAAGGTCGCCGATCAGGCCCGTGCCCTGCGCGAGTGGTTTCGCGGCTTCGTGCGCAAGCATGCCGGTCGGCCGTTGACGGGGAATGCACTGCGCGAGCTCGGCCCGCTCAACAGCTTGCTTGAGCGCGACGACATGTTCAGGCGGATCGAGCCTGGGCCGGGCGACGACAGCGTTCTCGCGCTACGAATGAAGCGCCGCTGGCGGTCGCCGGACTCCCTGCTGCTGCCTATCGGCGAGGCAATGGCAAAGTTTGTCTGCGACGAGGATTTTTCCGACGTGAAGGCATGCGAGGGCCAAAACTGCACGATGCTGTTCGCCGACCACACCCGCAGGCGGGCACGGCGATGGTGCATCATGTCGGTCTGCGGCAATCGCGCCAAGCAGGCCGCGCATCGCAGCCGGCTCAGGAACAGACAGTGACCGCGCCGAGAAAGTCCCCGTTATGAGATCACGGGTCTTTGATAGGCGCGTGCCCCAGTTCCTGCGCCCCAAAATTCACCAAATCGGTGGTCACTAAGCCCCAAGGGGAGGCCTCTGCCTTCCGTGGTGGGACTGCTGGACTGATGATTGATCTGAGGCGCCTTGTCGTGCTGGCAGCCATTGCGCTGCTCGCCCTGGATCCCGGCGTAGCAGCCGCTTCACCCGCCAAGTCGAAGCCCGCGGCGGCCGCCGTCCCTGCCGCGCCGCCGCCCCCGCCGTTCGAGCCGCTGCCGCCGCCGAAGATCTACCTGTTCCGCGGTGCCATGGGGCCGATCTTCTCGACCGGCATGGACAGGCTCGGCGAGAAACTGACCGAGGCCGGCTTCGCGGCCGACGTCTATGAATTCACCCTGTGCCGGTTCGTCGGCAATCGTGTCATCGCCAGCTACAAGGAAAGCCCGGCGCCGATCGTGCTGATCGGCCATTCCATGGGCGGGCTGTGCTCGGTCGTCATCTCAGAGATGGCGGCCAAGGAGAACATCCCGATCAGCCTCGTCATCGCCATCGATCCCGCGCATGCGACCGGCGACGTGCCGCTCAATGTCGAGCGCTTCATCAACATCTTCCTGTCCGACAGCGTGCTCGGCGGCGGTGACGTCGTCGCGGTCTCCGGCTTTCGCGGCCATTACGCGAGCTACGATCTCAAGGAGAATAGCCGCGTCTCGCACATCAACATCGAGAAGTCCGACGACATCCATCGCCAGATCGTCGAGATGGTGAAGCAGTTGCAGCGCATTCCGCCGCAGACCCACGCCGACGCCGTGCCGCTGCGCTATCTCGTGCCTGCCGATACGTTGGTCGAATTGTGGGATTCCGGCGTGCGGGTGCCGGTGCGCAAGGGCGATACCATGGAGAGCATCGCCGCCGCCAATCGCGTGCCACTGTGGACGCTGGCGCAGAGCAACTCGCTGGCGGAGAATGCGCCGCTCACCCCAGGGCAAACCATCATCGTCCCGCGCCACCTGACACCGCCCGAGCCCACCGCCGCGATGGCGACGCCGCCGCCGGCTCCGACGAAGCGGAAGTAGGGCGTCTTCGCCTCTCCAAGCTGGACTCTACACGTTCGACCCGTGGATCGCGTCGATCACGGCGTCCGTCACTTCTTTCGTCGTCGCCTTGCCGCCGACATCGGGCGTCAGCACGCCGGCGGCGCAGACACGCTCGACGGCGGCCATCAGCCGTAACGCCGCATCCTTCTCGCCGAGATGCTCCAGCATCTGCGCGCCGGTCCAGAAGGTTGCGACCGGATTGGCGATGCCCTTGCCGGTGATATCGAAGGCCGAGCCGTGGATCGGCTCGAACATCGAGGGGAAGCGGCGCTGCGGATCGATATTGCCGGTCGGCGCCACGCCGAGGCTTCCCGCCAGCGCGCCGGCGAGATCGGAGAGGATGTCGGCGTGCAGATTGGTCGCGACGATGGTGTCGAGGCTCTTCGGATGCAGCGTCATGCGCACCGTCATGGCATCGACCAGCATCTTGTCCCAGGTCACGTCGGGGAATTCGGTCGCGACCTCGGCGGCAATCTCGTCCCACATCACCATGCCGTGGCGCTGGGCGTTGGACTTGGTCACCACGGTCAGGAATTTACGCGGGCGCGACTGCGCGAGCTGGAACGCATAGCGCATGATGCGGGTGACGCCGACGCGGGTGAACACCGCGACTTCGGTGCCGACCTCTTCCGGCAGGCCCTTGTGCGCGCGGCCGCCCATGCCGGCATATTCGCCTTCCGAGTTCTCGCGCACGATCACCCAGTCGAGATCGCCGACGCCGACATTGCGCAGCGGCGAGGCGACGCCGGGCAGGATCTTTGTCGGCCGCACATTGGCGTATTGGTCAAAGCCCTGGCAGATCGGCAGGCGCAGGCCCCACAGCGTGATGTGATCGGG
This sequence comes from Bradyrhizobium sp. CCBAU 53351, assembly GCF_015291745.1. Taxonomy (NCBI): domain Bacteria; kingdom Pseudomonadati; phylum Pseudomonadota; class Alphaproteobacteria; order Hyphomicrobiales; family Nitrobacteraceae; genus Bradyrhizobium; species Bradyrhizobium sp. CCBAU 53351. Next base: position 5,939,359 of record NZ_CP030059.1, on the reverse strand, counting down.
CACGTCGGGGGCACCGACTGCGCCGAAATAGATCGCGTCGAACTTCTTGAGCTCAGCGAGACCGTCGGCCGGCATCATCACGCCGTGCTTCTTGTAATAGTCCGAGCCCCAGTCGAACGTCTTGACGTCGAAGGCGAGATCGCCGCTGCGCTGTGCCAGCGCCTCCAGCACGCGGATGCCGGCCGAGATCACCTCGGGGCCGATGCCGTCGGCGGGAATGGCCGCGATCGAATGGGTGCGCATGGGAGGCTCCGTTTGGGATGTCAGTGGTGCCGCGCCGGATCCGGCGGGCTGCGTCGGCGCCGAATCTAGACGGTGGCCCAAACCGTCTCAAGCGACGCTGGTTTATACAAAAAAATGATATAATCATCGCCGTCTGAGGTGAGAGGGCCGGGAATGGAATTGCATCAGCTTCGGTGCTTCGTGGCGGCAGCCGAGCAGCTGCATTTCGGCCGCGCTGCGCAGCAGCTCCACATGCTGCCCTCGGCGCTGGGCCGGCAGATCAGGTTGCTGGAGGAGGATCTCGGCACGCGGCTGTTTGCGCGGACCACGCGCGCGGTGTCGCTCACCGAGGACGGCACGACGCTGCTGCGCGATGCCCGTGCCATCCTCGCCAAGGTCGAGGCCGTCGAGAACAGCCTTCGCAATCGCTCGCGTGCGGGAGCCGCGCGGCGGCTGCGGATCGGTGCCATCGACAGTGCGGCGGCCGGGCTGCTGCCGCCGCTCTTGCGCGACTTTCGCGCGAGCCATCCTGACATCGCAGTGCAGCTTCTCGAGGACAAGACGGTCCGGCTGCTGCCGAAGGTGCTGACCGGCGCGCTCGATCTTGCCTTCGTCCGCCCGCCGGGCCGCGCGGACAAGCGGCTCGAATTCCGCAATCTGCTCCAGGAGACCGCGATCGTGGCGTTCCCGCAGCGGCATGCACTGGCGAGGCGCAAGTCGATCACGCTGGCCGACATCGCCGACGAGGCGATGCTGGTGCCGGATCGCCGCTCGCGGCCGCACAGCCACGATCTCACGATCAAGCTGTTCGAGCAGGCCGGGCTGACACCGCGCATCGTGCAGGTCGCCGACGAGAAGCAGACCATCATCCATCTGGTGGCCACCAGGCTCGGCGTCGCGATCGTGCCGCGCTGGACCACGCGGATGGCGGTGTCGGGCGTGCGCTTCGTGCCGCTCCGGCTGAGGCAGAGCGGTCCGGTCGGCCGGCTGCCGCTTGCCGCCGCCTGGCTGCGCGGCACGCGCGATCCGGCTCGCGATGCCATGCTGGCGGTGCTGGAGGCGCGCCTGCGCAGCTATGCGCGGGAGGCGTGAGGGGCTATGACGTAGGCTAGGGTGAGAAGGTGGATGCGATGAGCGAACAAAAGACGCCGGGTGAATTGCGCGTTGCCATTGCCGGGCTGGGCTCGATCGGCAGCAAGATCGCGACCGCGCTCGATCAGGGCATCGAGGGGCTGGCGCTGTCCGCCGTCGCGGTGCGCGATCCCGCAAAGCATCAGGCATTCCTCGATAGCCTGCGCCGCCCGCCGCGAATCCTGCCGCTCGAGCAGCTCGGCGAGGCCGCCGACATCGTGGTCGAATGCGCGCCGAGCCATCATCTGCGCTCCATCGTCGAGCCCGCGGTGAGGCGCGGCAAGGCCGCGGTCGTGGTCAGCGTCGGCGGCCTGCTCGATAATTTCGATCTCGTCGATCTCGCCCGCGCCAATGGCGGCCGCATCATCGTGCCGACAGGCGCACTGATCGGGCTCGACGCCGTCAACGCCGCCGCCATCGGCACCATTCATTCCGTGAAGATGGTGACGCGCAAGCCGATCGACGGGCTGAAGGGGGCGCCGTTCATCGTGCAGAACAACATCGATATCGACAATCTGCGCGAGCCGCTGAAATTGTTCGAGGGCAGCGCGCGCGAAGCCGCAAAAGGCTTTCCGGCGAACGTCAATGTCGCCGTTGCGCTGTCGCTGGCGGGCATCGGGCCTGATCGCACTCAGATCCAGGTCTGGGCCGACCCGACCGTGACTCGCAACGTTCATCGCATCGAGGTCGACGCGGATTCGGCTAGGTTCTCGATGGGCATCGAGAACATCCCGTCGGAGAATCCCAAGACCGGGTTGATCACCGCACTGTCCGTGATCGCGCTGCTCAAGAAGGAGCGCGCCACCCTGTGCGTGGGGACGTGAGGCTCTACGCTCCCGTGACGCGCCAGATCACGTTGCCGACGTCGTCGGCCATCAGCAGCGATTTCTTGTCGGGGCCGATCGTCACGCCCACCGGGCGGCCGTAGGATTCCTTCTCGTCGGGGGACAGGAAGCCCGACAGGATGTCGCGACCCGGACCGGACGGCTTGCCGTTCTCGAACGGGATGAACACCAGCTTGTAGCCGGACAGCTTGCTGCGATTCCACGAGCCGTGCTGGCCGATCACCATGCCGTCGCCGAAGCCGGGCAGGGTGCCCGCGGGCATCCAGCACAGGCCGAGCGAAGCGGTGTGGCCGCCGAGCGCGTAGTCCGGCTGCAGCGCCTTGGCGACCATCGCCGGATCCTGCGGCACGCGGTCGTCAACCGTCTTGCCCCAATAGCAATAGGGCCAGCCGTAGAAGCCGCCGTCACGCACCGAGGTGAGATAATCGGGCGGCGTCTCGTCGCCGAGCCCGTCGCGCTCGTTGACGACGGTCCAGAGCACGTTCGTTTTCGGCTCCCAGGCCAGGCCTACGGGATTGCGCAAGCCGGCGCCGAAAATGCGATGCGTGCCAGCGACGAGGTCGAGCTCGTACACCGCGGCACGGCCTTCCTCGACCTCCATGCCCATCTCGGCGATGTTGCTGAGCGAGCCGACGCCGGCATAGAGCTTCTTGCCGTCTGGGCTTGCGAGCAGGCTGCGCGTCCAGTGGCCGCCTGGCTTGAAAGTCGTGAGGCGCTTGCCCGGCGCGGTGATGCGGTCGGCCCCCGCGACATAGGGAAACGCCATCACGCCGTCGGTGTTGCCGACATAGAAGGTGTCGCCGACCAGCGCCATGCCGAAGGGCTGATTGAGGTTCTCCATGAAGGCGCCGCGAACTTCGGCGACGCCGTCGCCGTCTCTGTCGCGCAGCAGCGTGATGCGGTTGGCGGACACGCCGAGCGCGGCGGCGCGGCGCATCGTCGCCTGCATCGCATAGTGAAACACGCTCCTCGGCGCGCCCGCGATCTGCGTCGCCTCCGCGATCAGCACGTCGCCATTCGGCAGTACCTCGATCCAGCGCGGATGGTCGAGGCCGGTGGCGAACGCGTTGACCTCAAGGCCCGGCGCGACCGTCGGTTTCTGGCCCTCGCTCCATCCGCGCGCGGTCGGCATCTTCAAGGTCGGGATCGCGCCTTGCGGCTTCGCTTCGGGAATGGCGGGGCTCAGGCCCCAAGCCGGCGCTGGCTCGGTGCCCGTCATCTTGCGCCATTGCAGCGCGATGCCGCCGAGGATCGCGACGAACTGCGCGAAGATGCTGGAGAAGGTCATGAGGTGCCCCTGTTTGCGCGCGCATCCAACTGGCTGACGGGGCCGGCGTCAACCTATGCGGTATGCCGCTGGGGCCTATTCCCTGGGAATGGCAGCCGATCGAATTTGCATGGGACGAGCGCCGACGGGTGGTACCCGGAGATCAACGGCCGATCTGCCGCTCGAGCTGCCGTGCCGCGCGAAAATCGTCGAGGTGATGGACGTTGGGTGCGAGCGCGGCTTCCCTGGACAGCAGATGATAGACCCGCGCGACCGTACGCTGCTTCTGCTTGGTACGCCCAGGCGGCAGCGCCCGCGCCTTGCGCAAGGCGGCGATCGCGTGCTCGCGGAAATAATCGTAGGCGTCCGACATGGCTTGGGCTCGGCTCGATGCTCTGCGTGGTGCAGATGTCGCGGAGCTAACGGACAAGGGGAGGAGCGGTTCCTTGGTGCTTAAAGCGTGCGCTCGTGCCCCGGACGCAGCGCAGCGCGTCCGGGACACGAGAGTGAGGGCCAGTTGCTAGCCCTTAACGCGGCGACAGGAACGGAATGATCATCGGCACGCGGCGGCAATAGGCGCCGTAGGCGTCTTCGCCGAGCTCCTTGGAGAGGAACACCTCTTCCATCCGGCCCTTCTGCCACATGCCGAGCGAGATCAGGATCGCGCCGAGGATCGTCGTTACGAGGCCGATTGCGATGCCGGTGACGAGCATGCCGAAGATCAGGCCGGTGTAGATCGGGTGACGCACGATGCCGTAGGGGCCGGTGTCGATCACGCGGTGATCTTCCTTGTGGGTGATGGTGTTCGACCAGAATTTTCCGAGATGCAGCCGGCCCCACCAGGCGAAGGCGATGCCGGCCGCGGAGAGCACCGCAGCGATGTAGATGCCGGTGTTGCCGAGCACCCAAAGCGGCTTCCAGCCCAGAAGCTGTGCAACCCATGGCGTGTACAGGATGCCGCCGACCAGGATCGGCAGGCGATAGCGCTGCGACTCCAGCGTCATGACCTGCTTTTTGGTCCGCCCCTGCCAGAACGAGGCCCCAACCCAGCTGGCGAGAAAGGCGAGCCAGACCAGGGCCAGGAGTTCGGTCGGCCAGGCCGTGGTCCAGCCACCCCAGGCGACGGAGAGAAGCTTGCTGAAATCGAAGGACATGAAGGTTCTTTGCGTTAGGCGGCGGCTTCAGCCAGCGCGCGAGGAGAGCGCGCGATGCTCGATGGCGCCGGTGGGCTGCTGGCCGTTGCGGGCGAGCAGATGGGTGATGGTTTCGCGCAGCACCGGCTCGATCGGACGCGGCGAATAGCCGAGCTCGTTACGGGCTTTGCCGATCGAAAGATCGCTCGCGGCGAGCGCGATGCGCACGCCCTCGGCGGTGCCGTTGGGCGGCCGGCGCGTGAATTGATCGGAGATGTATTCCAGCATGATCGCGGAGAGCTCGGCGATCTTGCCGGGGACGACGACCGGAAACTGCCGGCGGCCGCTCATCGCCGACATCATCCGCAGGATGCGTCCGAGTGGGACGCAGTCCCCGCCGAGAATGTAGCGCTGGCCGAGGCGGCCGCGCTCCATGGTCAGCACCAGGCCCATGGCAACGTCGCGAACGTCGACGAGGTTGACCAGGAAGTTGAGATGCGGCTGCACCTTCTTCTGCAGGAAGTACCAGAGCATCGCGGTCGGCGGCGTCAGGCTGTGGTCGGCGGCACCGATCGGCATGGTCGGCGTGCCGATCACGAGCGGAAAGCCATCGGCCGCGGCCTTTGCGGCGCAATGTTCGGCGAGCGACTTCGAGCGCGTATAGGCGCCCGGCATGGCATCGGCCGGCTGCAACGCTTCTTCCGCGGGGACGCCGTTCAGGTCGGAATAGGGGAACAGGATCGATTCGGTCGAACAGTGCAGGAAGCGCGACACGCCGCGCTTCATCGCGGCCGCAAGCACGATCTCGGTGCCGCGGCAATTGACCTCGTGAAAGTCCTGCTTGTTGGCGACCCACATGCCGGGCAGACCGGCGAGGTGATAGACCTGATCGACCCCGGCGATCGCAGCATCGACCGCGGCGCCGTCAAGCACCGAACCCTGCACGTGTTCGACGTCAGTGTTCCCCGCGGCCGGCGCGCGGACATCGAGAACGCGCACCCGCTGCCCACGGGCGCGGAGCGCTTCGACGAGATGATGTCCGATGAAGCCACTGCCACCGGTAACCAGGACGAGAGCCATGCAGAAGGTTGCTGTTTCGCTTCTAGAACTATCGGGTTGAAAGGGAATTCGCCGGAAGAGGCGCCAGAATCGCGGCAAGGTCGCGACGGAAGCCCAATGCAATGAATAATTTTGCCATGACGAACATCGGTCCAAGCAAAAGATGCGAAGGAAAAGTGAACAGCGAGGCTTCGCGGCCCTCAAAAACCTTGTGGCCGATGGTCTGCGCGGCGAGGCCGAGCGCCACCAGCGCGGCGAAAATCGCCCACATCGTCGCAGTGCTGACCTGCGCCGCAATCGTCGTCGCCACCGAAAACAGCACGATGGAAACAGCCAGAATGCCGATCCCGAGCGCCACATCCAGCAGCAGCCAATAGATCAGCACCGGCAAGGCCAGGATCACCGCCAGGCTGACATCGAAACCGAACAGCGGAAGCCGGACCAGCGTCAGCGGCATCACCGCGCCGGTGAACAACAGAAGAATACCGACCACATGCATCGCCGTATTCCGGGGATCGCGATGGTACTCGACGTAAACGGCAAGTTGGCGCTGAAAAATGCCACCCATTTTGGTCTCATGCAGCACGGGATCGGGAAGGGCGAACAGTGGCTATAGCACTGGACAGGGCGGTGCACAAACCGGCGCTTTTGTCGCGCAAAGCCGTATGGGTGCGCCCCGGACAGGTTACAAAACGATCAGGACTTCAAAGGGTTCCACCGGGTGCGAAGCCCGTGTGCTCAGCGCTTCTTGGCGGGCTTTTTCGCCGCAGGCGCGGGCACTGCGGCCGGACGCGCAGGCGCCTCCTCGGGCACCTTGGCATAGGTCAGGATTTGCAACTGGCCGTTGACGGCCGACGTCGGCTTGGCGCGGTCGAGAAACTGCTCCTCGCCGAGGCCGATCGGATGCAGCCGCTTGGTCGAGATCTTGAAGGTGTTCACCAGCACGTCGCGGATCGCGTCCGCGCGGCGCTGGCTCAGGATCGCATTGGCCTCGCGCGTCTTCGAATTGGATTCGACGTGGCCGACGATCAGGAACGTGTAAGGCAGCAGCGAGGAATGAACCAGCGCGTCCGCGATGCGGCCGACGGTCTGGTAGGATGCCGGCTGGATGATCGGCGTGTCGGCATCGAACTGGATCTGCGCGTTGAAGGCGGGCAGCTTTGCGAGATCAGGCGCGATCGGCGGCCGGTTCACCGGACCGGGATCATTCTTGATCCTGGCCTTGGCGCGCTCCATCACCTGCGTCTTCAGCGCGGGGAGATCGACCTCGCCGGGCTCTTCGAGATGGTTGAGCTTGCCGACGATGTCGTCGCGGGTCGGCGCCGCCGTCTGCGCGACGGCTGTGCCCGCGAGCCAAGCGAGGCCAAACGCGAGGGCCGGTCCGGCAATGTAGAGCCTCGTCGCGCGCATCAGCGATACCCCGCGTCGTCGACGGCCTTCAGGCAGTTGTTGCTGATGCCCTTGGGGGTCGAAACCAGGCAGGGGATCGACTTGCTGGTCTCCTTGGTCGAGCCGCCGCAGACCTTGACGATCTCGCGCTGGCAGGCATTCGCCACGGTAACGCGCGCGGCAACGCGCTTCTGGATGGCGTCGAAGGCGCCGAGATAGTCGCTCTGGCACTGCGGGGACAGCACGTCGCGGTTGCGCGACAGGCACTCCTTCAGGCGGGTCGAGTCCGGGTTGACACCACGGCAATTGGCGACGATTTCCGCGCCGCAGCTCGCCGCCAGCTTTCCGATCGAATCGCCAAAGCTCATGGTCTCCGCCGCGCTGAGCGACGGCATCCCCAATGTCAGCAAGATCAGTGTGATGGAGCCCCGGACCATGGCTTTATCTGATACGGGGAAGTTCGCGATGGTCAAGACCTGTTCGGAGGAGAACCGTCGAAGGCCAGGGGAGTGCGGCGAACAGTCCTCACTCGGCGGTGTCGAGGGGTGGCCATTCGATCAGGACGACGGTGTGGTTTCCCAGGTCGTCGGCGAACTCCGGATCGGCCCTGAGCTCGTCCAGCGTCCGCGGCGGAGGAAGCCGGCGGCCGTCGGCGCCAAGCTCCTGTGCATAGAATGCGAGGGCCTCTGGAGCATTCTCCAGGGCCTCGTCGACGTCGTCGCCGCCGGAAATGCAGCCGGGCAGGTCCGGAAACCACAAGCTGACGGCTTCGGGATCGGTGTCCTCGATGACAGCAACGTATTGGGCCATATCGCAGGCCTCACGCCCGCTGCACAAAACTGTCCACGACCTTCTTCTCGCCGGCCTTGTCGAAGGCGATGGTGAGCTTGTTGCCGTCGATCTTGGTGACGCGGCCGTAGCCGAATTTCTGGTGGAAGACGCGGTCTGCCAGCGAGAATTCGGACGTCGTGCCGGTCGATTTGGCGACCAGCTCGCCCTCGATCGTCAGGGGAGCGCGACGGCGCGAGGAGAAGCTGCCGAAATCCGGTCCGGATGACGAGGAGGAGAACGTCGCGGCTTCTTCCTCGAAGCCGCCGCTTCCGCCGCCGCCATTGCGTCCGCCGCCGCGGTTGCGGTTGGCCTGGGCGCGCTGCCAGCCCGGCGTCGAATAGGTCGAGCCGAACGCCTCCATGTCGTCGAAGCGCGAGGCGCCGTAGCCGCCGGTGCCGCCCCAGGCCGAACCGCCTTTGGACTCCGTGATCTCGACATTGGCCGCCGGCAATTCGTCGAGGAAGCGCGAGGGGATCGTGGTCGACCAGGTGCCATGGATGCGCCGGTTGGTCGCGAAATAGATCATGGCGCGGCGGCGGGCGCGGGTCAGGCCGACATGGCCGAGCCGGCGCTCCTCTTCGAGGCCCGCGCGGCCCTGTTCGTCAAGCGTGCGCTGGCTCGGGAACAGGCCTTCCTCCCAGCCGGGCAGGAACACGTTGTCGAATTCGAGCCCTTTGGCCGAATGCAGCGTCATCAGCGACACCGCGTCCTCGTCGGCACCGCTGTCGCGGTCCATCACCAGCGAGATGTGCTCCAGGAACCCTTGCAGGTTCTCGAACTCTTCCATCGAGCGCACGAGTTCTTTCAAATTCTCCAGCCGGCCCGCGGCGTCGGCCGAACGGTCCTTCTGCCACATCTCGGTGTAGCCGCTCTCGTCGAGCACGATCTGGGCGAGATCGGTGTGGGCGGTGACCTCGCGCTGGGCGCGCCAGCGGTCGAACTGCGCGACGACGTCGCGAAGCGAGCCGCGCGCCTTCGGCTTCAGCTCGTCGGTCTCGACCACCGCGCGGGCCGCCTCGAACAGGGGAATGCGGCGCTTGCGGGCGTGGTCGTGCAGCATCTGCACGGTGGCATCGCCGAGGCCGCGCTTCGGGACGTTGACGATACGCTCGAAGGCGAGGTCGTCGGCCGGGGAGTTGATGACGCGCAAATAGGCCAGCGCGTCGCGGATTTCGGCGCGCTCGTAGAAGCGCGGGCCGCCGATGACGCGATAGGGCAGGCCGAGCGTGACGAAGCGGTCTTCGAACTCGCGCATCTGGTAGGACGCGCGCACCAGGATCGCGATCTCGTTGAGCTTCTCGCCCTTGCGCTGGATCTGCTCGATCTCCTCGCCGATGCCGCGGGCTTCCTCTTCGGAATCCCACGAGCCTGTGACCGTGACCTTCTCGCCGTCCTGGTCCTCGGTGCGCAGCGTCTTGCCGAGCCGGCCTTCGTTGTGCGCGATCAGATGCGAGGCGGCGGCGAGGATGTGCCCGGTCGAGCGGTAGTTGCGCTCCAGGCGAATGACCTTGGCGCCCGGGAAATCGTGGTCGAAGCGCAGGATGTTGTCCACCTCGGCGCCGCGCCAGCCATAGATCGACTGGTCGTCGTCGCCGACGCAGCAGATGTTCTTGACGTGAGGCTTCTGCTCTCTCTCCCCGTCCTGCATGGGGAGAGGGGTTGTCTTCACGGGTTCAGCTTGCGGAGAGTCCTCCTCACCCGCATCGCTCAGGCGCGCAATTGCGCTGCCGGGCGATGCGACCTCTCCCCGTGCGCGGGGAGAGGTGAAGGACGAATCCGACGGCGCCTGCGACAGCAGCCGCAGCCACAGATATTGTGCGACGTTCGTATCCTGGTACTCGTCGACCAGAATGAATTTGAAGCGCTGCTGGTACTGCCGCAAAATATCCGGGTGCTCGCGGAAGATGCGGATATTCTCCAGCAGGAGATCGCCGAAATCGGCCGCGTTCAGGATCTTCAGCCGCTCCTGATAGCTCGCATAGAGCTTGCCGCCCTTGCCGTTGGCGAACATGGCGGCTTCACCCGAGGGCACCTGCGAGGGCATCAGGCCACGGTTCTTCCAGCCGTCGATCAGGCCGGCCAGCATGCGCGCCGGCCAGCGCTTGTCGTCGATGCTCTCGGCTTGAAGCAGTTGCTTCAAGAGCCGGACCTGATCGTCGACGTCGAGCACGGTGAAGTTCGACTTGAGCTGCGCGAGCTCGGCATGGACGCGCAGGATGCGGCCGCCGATGGAGTGGAAGGTGCCGAGCCAGGGCATGCCCTCCACCGCATGGCCGAGCATCTGGCCGAGCCGGTGCTTCATCTCGCGCGCGGCCTTGTTGGTGAAGGTCACCGACAGGATCTCGGCGGGGCGGGCGCGGCCCTGGCTCAGGATATGGGCGATACGCGTCGTCAGCACGCGGGTCTTGCCGGTGCCGGCGCCGGCCAGCACCAGGACCGGGCCGTCCAGCGTCTCCACCGCTTCGCGCTGCTCCGGATTGAGCCCGGACAGGTATTTCGGGCCCACCGAGGCGCGCGCACGCGCGGCGATGCCGCCGGCTGCGGGCTGGTGGTCGGGTACGCCAGTGATCTTGCTCGGCTCGGTCATGCGAATCATTTGGCCCCACGATGACACCGCGGGGTGACGGGAGGGAGCCTTCTAACAGGGATGGTGCCTATATGGGGCGGCGAAAACAGGTTTTCCACGTGCGCGGCAGGTCAATTTGTTCCTTCGCGAGCCGCGAATTTCGCTGTTGCAGGGCCCGGAACCATCGTTCCCGCCTCGAGATTGTCTGGGCAAGTGGCGCGGCGAGCCGCGTCGACGCAGACAACATCAAGACGAGGGTTTGACCATGCTAGGCTGGGTTGTGACGTTTCTGGTTATCGCACTGATCGCCGGCATCCTGGGCTTCGGCGGCGTCGCCGGCGCTTCGATCGAGATCGCCAAGATCATCTTCTTCATCGCGGTCGTTCTGTTCCTGGTCTCGGCCGTGGTCGGCTTGGCCCGCGGCCGCAACAGGGTATAGCGCTTAGCGCTTCGAGGGCATCGCCACGTTCCGGCCGATGCCCTCGGGGCGCGGGACCGCGCTGTGGGCCTTTGTGACCGCAGCGATGCGCTCGCTGATATCGGGCGGAAACGGCGCAACGCGCCGCGCATTCATGTCCATGTGCAGCGACATGTTCTCGGACGTCGCCGACAGCCAGCCCTCGGTCGCGTGCCGCATCTCCTCGAATGTATGCAGCCGCTTGTCGTCGGCTTCCAGCAACCACACCAGGATCTGCACGGGATCGCCGAGGTGGATTTCGCGCAGATAGCGCACATGGCATTCGGCCGTGAAGGTCGAGCCGCCGCGCTCCTTCATATAGGTGGGCCCGATCCCGAGCTCGCTCCAGAGCTGGTCGATCGCGCGGTCGAACATCACGTTGTAATAGGCCATGTTGAGATGGCCGTTGTAGTCGATCCATTGCGGCTCGATCTGCATGATCGCGGCGCGGAACGGCTCTGCTTTGGGCGTCGAGGCGGCAGTCTCCGGCATGTTTCCTTCCCAAGCTATGCGTCCGGTCGCTTGACTTGACCGGCTTTATGTCCTTTGCCACGGTTCTTCTGTCGGGAGGAATTCCGTGGGTACGACCATCACCAATAATCCGCCGCGGCCGGAGCCGAAAGCCCTCGCGAGCGCGCTGGAGCAACTCGCCGCACGCTTCGGCAACCGCCTCATCACCTCGCAGGCCGTGCGCGAGCAGCACGGCCATACCACCACCTGGATCCCCAACCAGCCGCCGGATGGCGTGGTGATGGCGCAGGAGACCGCCGACATCCAGGACGTGGTGCGGATCTGCGCCAAGAACGGCGTCCCGGTCATTCCCTTCGGCACCGGCACCTCGCTGGAGGGCCAGGTCAACGCGCCCGCCGGCGGTATCTCGATCGACCTGCGCGACATGAACAAGGTGCTCGCGGTGCATGCCGAGGACCTCGACTGCGTGATCCAGCCCGGCGTGACCCGCAAGGCGCTCAACGAGCACCTGCGCGACCAGGGCCTGTTCTTCCCGATCGATCCCGGCGCGGATGCCTCGCTGGGCGGCATGGCCTCGACCCGCGCCTCCGGCACCAATGCGGTGCGCTACGGCACCATGCGCGACAGCGTGCTGGCGTTGAAGGTGGTACGCGGCGACGGCGAGATCATCACCACGGGCACGCGCGCCAAGAAGTCATCGGCGGGCTACGACCTCACCCATCTGTTCGTCGGTGCGGAAGGCACGCTCGGCATCATCTCGGAATTGACCATCCGCCTGCGCGGCATTCCCGAGACGATCGCGGCCGGCGCGGTGTCGTTCGAGACCGTGCACGGGGCCTGTCAGGCCGTCATCCTGGCGATCCAGACCGGCATTCCCGTGGCGCGTATCGAGCTGCTCAACGCCGCGCAGGTGCAAGCCTGCAACGCCTATTCGAAGCTGACGCTGCCGGAGACGCCGCTGCTTCTGATGGAATTCCACGGTAGCGAGATCGAGGTCGCCGAACAGTCCAAGGCCTTCGGCGAGATCGCGAAAGATTGCGGCGGCGGCGATTTCTCCTGGACCACCAAGCCGGAGGACCGCACCAAACTGTGGCAGGCGCGGCACGACGCCTATTGGTCCGTGAAGGCGCTGCGGCCCGGCGACAGCATCGGCGTGGTCGCGACCGACGTCTGCGTGCCGATCTCTCGCCTTGCCGAGTGCGTCAGCGAGACCGAGGAGGATCTCAAGCGGCTCAACCTGCTGTCGCCGATCGTCGGCCATGTCGGCGATGGCAATTTCCATTGCTCCCTGGTCTGCGACACCAACGACGCCGCCGAGATGGCGCGCGGCGAAGAGTTCATGCATCGCCTGGTCGAGCGCGCGCAGGCCATGGACGGCACCTGCACCGGCGAGCACGGGATCGGCCAGGGCAAGCAGAAATATCTGAAGGCGGAGCTCGGCCCCGAGGCACTGGATGCGATGCGGGCCCTGAAGAAGGCCCTCGATCCGCTCAACATCTTCAATCCCGGCAAGATTGTGCCCGAGGCGTAGACCGGGAACTTTCGGCAATCCTGCCGGTTCCAATTCCCGCCAAGTTCCGGTGCCTCAATGGCGCGGCTCTGCGGGAGGATGCGATGGTGCGACCGGTCATTGGAATTGCCGCAATGGCGTTTGCCTGCATGCTGGCGGGCGCGGCCCTGGCGAAGGGCGGACATGGCGGGGGTCATGGCGGCGGCCACGGAGGCGGACACGGCGGTGGCCATCACGGCGGCGGACATTTCCGCGGTCATGGCGGCGGGCATGTGCATGGCGGCGGACATCATCGCGGCATGCGGTTCACCACGGGTGCCCGGCGCGGCGGGCCCAATTTTGGTCAGATCCGCAACGCGGCGATCCGTCCCGCGAGCTTCCGCAATGCCCTCAACTCCAGCGCATTCCGCAACGGCCGGCTGATCAGCAATCCGGCGGCGCGTGCGCAGCTCGCCGCCGCGGCCGCACTCGCCGGCTGGAGCGGCGCGAGCAGCGGCTGGTGGCAACATGCGGGTGGCGGCTATGGCTGGGTTGGTCCGCTGTTCTGGCCGTTCGCCTATAACGACCTCTACGACTACACGATCTGGGGCGACGGGCTCGGCTTCTGGGGTTATGGCTACCCGGACATCTATGCCGGAATATTCGGCCCCTACGGTTTTGATCGCCTGTCGGCCTATCTGCCGCAGCAACCGCAGGGACGACGGCGGGCGCGCAGCGCACCGCTCGATCAGCTCTGCGGCAGTGACCACCGCGCCATCGCCGGGCTGCCCATCGATCAGATCGCATCCGCGGTGCAGCCGACGGATGCGCAGGGCTCAGCTCTCGATGCGCTCGGCAACGCCTCGGTCGACGCGGCAGCACTGATCCGCACATCCTGTCCGACGCAGGCCGCAGCGACGGCCCCCGGCCGGCTCGCGGCCATGCAGCAACGCATCGAGGCGATGCAGAAGGCCGTCGATCTGGTCCAGCCCGCCCTCGACCAGTTCTATGGTTCGCTCAACGACGAACAGAAGGCGCGCTTGAATGCCCTCGCTGACGATCAGCGGCGCGCCAGCGCATCGAACAATGCGGGCGGATCGCCGGTGCAGACTTGCAGCGTGCCCGCCGCGTTCGATTGGCCCAGCGCCACGATCGAGGAAAGACTTCGTCCGAGCGACACCCAGCGCGCGGCGCTTCAGGTGCTGCAGGATACCAGCGTCAAGGCCAGCGCATCGCTGAAAGCGACCTGCGAGCCCAATGAGGTCATGACACCGCCGGCCCGCATGGCCACGATCCGCAAGCGGCTGGATGCGATGCTGGACGGCATCAAGTCGGTGCGCGCGGCGCTCGATGATTTCTACGCCACGCTCAACGACGAGCAGAAGGCGCAGTTCGAGGCGATCGGGCCGCGCCGCACGTCCTGAAAGGTGCAAGCAACGGCGACCATTGGTGGGGGCAATGAAGTGGTTCGCAAGGCGGCAGCCGGCCGACATCTGGGATGAGCCGATCCCGGGGCCGCTCGGCGATATCGACGCGGCGGAGCGAATCCGCAACATCTGCGAGGCCGCGAGAGCGGGCGCGGAGGCCGTCGGAAGCTCCGCGCAGACTGCCACGCGCGAGCGTGAGCGCTATGAGCGTGCGGCCCGCGTCGCGATGGAAATCGCGATGAAGATTGCAGACGATCTGATGCGCGACGATGCGGTCCGCCGCATCGTCGACCTCTGCATGAAGGCCAATGATCTCAAGACGGCGCAGATCCTGTTTCGCGCGATCCAGGCCGGATGGATCCGGGAGGGCATCCAGCGCGATTATCCGGCGCTGACGTAATAAATCCGGCTCGCGCGCGATTGGGCGCGAGCCGGGGCGATGTCGAAGCTGGACCGTCTCAGTATCTGCGGTAGTCGCCGCGGTAATGGTCGCCGCCGCCGCCGCGACCGCCCATTCCGATGCCGATGCCGATCCCGACGCCGATGCCCTGCATCACGGCGCCGGGCGGCGGTCCGGGAGGCGGCGCGCGCTCGTAGACCACTTCGTCGGGCGGCGGCCGGCGCTTCGGCGGCGTCTCGACCACCTTGCGCTTGGGCGGAGTGACGTCGACGCGCTTCTTGATGATGGGCGCGACGCTCGGATTGGCGGGCGTTGCCGGCGGTGTCGGCGCTGAGCACGGGCAGGTCGGAGCCATTGCGACGGCGACCGGGGTCGCCGCGGCGGCGACGGGCACGCCGTAATTGCGGTTCTGCACGCGCAGCAGCAGCCGGCGCGCGGTCGCGGCGAGGTCGCTGTTGTCCCAATTGGCCAGATAAGCCTCGAACGAAGCGTGGGTGTTGATCGCGGTCGCGCGCTCCCAGGCCAGCATCTGGCGCCGCCGTTCCAGCACGGTGCGCACGCGCGGCGTGCGGGTATCCTGCGCGTACAGCTCGATATAGGCCTGATACGCCGGCACCGTGTCGTCCGTGATGACGAGTTCATAGGCGATCATGGCAGGCTTGCCCTGCAATTCCTTGCGCCAGTCCTCGAGGCTACGCGTGCCACTGGCAAGCGCCATCGAATTTGCGCCCGGAAGCGACGACGGCTGACTGCCGCTCTCGCCGAAGAACTTGAAGTCGGTGGTGAGCGAGGAGCTTTCCCAGGGAATCTGCCGGCCGTCGGTCGATTGTGCGACGGCGACACGGATGCGCTTGAACACTTCCTCGATCGGCAGGTTGGGCTGCTTGGCGATGGTCAGCGCCGCCGTGGTGTAGGGGCTGTCGATGCCACTGCCGTCCTCGGCTTCGGCGCCCGGCGATGTCGAATAGGAGATGAAGGAGCCGGGCGCGCCGGCCTTGGTGTCGACGATCGCAAGGCCGTGGCCGGCGCCGCTCAGCGCCGGGAACGGATTGTTGCGGCAGGCATCGAGCATGAAGATGCGTGCCCGCGTCGGCAGGGCGCCGAGCGTGTTGAGCAGGTCGTTGAGGCGGACGCCCTGGAGCGGGATGTCGGCCTCGCGCTTGGGATCGAGATCGACAGGAACGAGATAGTTCTCGCCGTCGATCTGCAGACCGTGGCCGGCATAAAACACCAGCGCGACGGTGTCGGCGCCGCTGGCGCTGACCTTGCCGGCGAAATCCGAGATCGCGGCGCGCATCTCGTTCTGCGCCAGATTGGCCGCGGTGGTGACGGTGAAGCCGGCATTGCCGAGCAGCTCTGTCATGCCCTTGGCGTCGTTGGCGGCGTTGGGCAGCTCGGGCACGGTGCGATAGGCGGATTGGCCGATCACCAGCGCGAGCCGCGCTTCGGCAGCGGCCTCCGTCGGAATCATCAACTGAGCGAGCGCAAGAAGGCCGGATGCAAGAAGCAAATTGGAAAAGACTGGACGGCGCATGGTGTCACCTCCATCGGCAATGCGCGCGATGATGTCACTTTTTCTAAGGTGCCGCCATGCGTCCGTCTGTGCACTGGATCACGTTCGGCGTGCGGCAAAATGGGGCAGGGCGCCTGCCGGGCCGGAGGGCATCGTTCTCGGCCCATCCATGTCAGTTGCGCATTGATCCATGCTCCAATTGGATCGATGCCGGCCCGGCGCGACCGCGCCCGCTGCGCGGATGTGGCTGCAGGCCGATCCTCGTCGCGAATCCCGGGGAATTGTGGTCGCTCAGCCGCGCTGGTCGCCTGCCGTACGCGCTCCCTGCCGCTCTGCGCTTGCCGGCCGCCCGCTTGCCTGTGCCGTCGCTTTGGCCATAGAGTTCACGCAACAGGCCGCCAGCAACGACTGCGGCGAACAAAAACAATGTGGGAGAAGCCGCACCATGACCATCGTGCCCGTGAACCGCCGCGCGTTCATCAAGTCATCGGCGGCGGTCACCGCCGGCCTCGTGCTCTCTCCCGCCATCATCGGCCGCGCCGAAGCTGCGACGCTGAAGCTGAAATGCTCCTCCTCGCTGCCGAACGATCCCAAATTCGCCAACGGCCGGGTCTACTACGACAATCTCGTCAAGAACCTGAAAGGGAATGGCCTCGGCGAGCAGGTCGAGGTCGCCTTTTTCCCCGACAACCAGCTCGGCCAGGAGATCGACGTCATCAATTCGGTGAAGCTCGGTGTCATCGACCTCATGGTGTCGGGCTCGTCGATCTCGGCCAATCTGGTGCCGCTGGTCGGCACGTACGATCTCGGTTTCCTGTTCTCGAGCTTCCCGCAGCAGACCAAGGCGTTCGACGCCGGCGCGGCCAAGCCGATCGAGGACGCGCTGCTCAAGGGCGGCAACATCCGCATCATCGCCTGGGCCTATAATTTCGGCTCGCGCAGCGTGCTGGCGAAGAAGCCGGTGAAGACGCCGGAGGACCTCGCCGGCCTCAAGATCAGGACGCTGCCCAACCCCGTCATCACCGAATGCCTGCGCCTGATGGGCGCCGCTGCGACGCCCCTGGCGTTCGGCGAAATCTACACGGCCCTGCAGGCCGGCGTGCTTGACGGTCTGGAGCACGATCCGCCGACGATCCTGGCCAGCAAATTCTTCGAAACGTCGAAATTCTACGCGCTGACCCAGCATAATTTCTCGCCGCTTGCGATCTATTTCAGCGACATGACCTATAACCGCATGGACCCGAAGCTGCGCGAAGGCTTCCTCGATGCTGCGAAGAAGGCCGCGGTCGACACCCGGGCCCATGGGCTCGCCGTCGAGAAGGAGGCGCTTGCGGCCCTGACCGAGAAGGGCGTGACGGTGGCCGAATGCGACCGCGAGGCGTTCAAGAAGCGCGTCGCGCCGCAGACCGAGAACTTCATGAAGGCGCGGCCGGAGTCCAAGGCCGTCATCGACATCATCCGCGCGACGCAAGCCTGATGACGATGACAGCCGCCGTGTCCGTTTCGGGCGGCCGCCGCGGCAGCATCGCCCTGCTGCTCCGCGTCAGCGATGCGATCGCGGCGATCCTGCTCGCCGCCGATCTCGTGGTGGTCTGCGTCTCCGTCCTGCTGCGGTTCTTCTTCAACGCGCCGGTTGAATGGTCCGACGATGTTGCGCGCGGGCTGATGGTCGGCTCGGCCTTTTTCGGCGCGGCGAGCGCGCTCGCGCGCGGCGAGAATGTCGGTGTTTCCTTCTTCCGCGACCTCTTGCCGGTGCGGCTGCGCGCGCTGGTCGATGCCGCCAGCGCGCTGTTGATCGTGCTGATTTCCGGCTACGTCGCCTACAACGCGATCAAGCTGGGTTCGCTGACCGCAGGCCAGACCACCGGCTCAGGCCTGCCGCTGGAATTGACCTTCTATCCCATGGGGGTCGGCGCGCTGTTCATGACGGTGTTCGCGATCGACCATCTCTGCGCAAGGCCGCTGCCAGAGATCGTCAGGGGGCTCATCGCGATCATCGTCGTCACCGGCCTTTATCTGGTCTGGGACTATCTGTCGCCGTCCTCGGTGCCGTCGGCAGGCACCTTGATGCTGATCGGCTTCTTCGCAACCCTGTTCGGCGGCCTGCCGATCGGTTTTGCGCTGGCGCTCGCCGCGCTGATCTTCATCTGGGTCGAAGGCGCGTTGCCCGGCGTGATCTTCGCCCAGCAGATGGCGCGCGGCATCGACAATTTCGTGCTGCTGGCGATCCCCTTCTTCATCCTCGTCGGCTATCTCATGGAAGCCAACGGCATGTCGGTGCGGCTGATCGAGCTGTTGCAGCGCGCGGTCGGGCGCATGCGCGGCGGCCTCAACGTCGTCATGGTCGCTTCCATGGTGCTATTCTCGGGCATCTCGGGCTCGAAGATGGCCGATGTCGCAGCGGTCGGCTCCGTGCTGATCCCGGCCGCGCGTCGTTCCAGGCAAAATCCGGGCGGCGCGGTGGCGCTGCTCGCGGCCTCCGCCGTGATGGCGGAGACCATTCCACCCTGCATCAATCTGATCATTCTGGGCTTCGTGGCCAATCTGTCGATCGGTGGCCTGTTCGTCGCCGGCCTGCTGCCGTCGGCGCTGATGGCTTCTGTGCTGATTGCGGTCTCCATCATCTTCGGCAAGCGGCCGGAGCGGATCGAGGAGGTCGAGCCGCAGATGCCGGTGTCGGGGCTGTGGAGCGGTGCGATCGCCTCGTTCGGCCTGATCTTCATGATCTTCTTCGGCTTCAAGAGCGGCTTTGCCACCGCGACCGAAATCTCGGCCTTCGCGGTGGCTTATGCGCTGGTCGTCGGCAGCGTGGTGTTCCGGGAGCTCAGCTTCAAATCGGCCGCGCACAGCTTCGTGCAGGCCGCGACGCGCGCGGGTCTCGTCCTGTTCATCGTCGCCGCCGCGCAATCGCTGGCGTTCACGCTGACCCTGCAGCAGGTGCCGCATGCGGTCGGCGATTTCATGCTCGGGCTCTCCAAGACCTCGGGCGTCTGGCTGTTCATCCTGCTGGCGATCGCCGTGCTGATCGTGATGGGCTCGGTGCTGGAGGGCGCAGCCGCGCTGATCATCTTCGGGCCGCTGCTGTTGCCGGTCGCGGTGCAGCTCGGCGTCGACCCCCTGCATTTCGGCGTCGTGCTGGTCATCGCCATGGGCATCGGCCTGTTCGCGCCGCCGCTCGGGCTCGGCCTTTACGGCGCCTGCCTGATCGGCAACGTGCCGATCGAGCAGACGGTGAAGCCGATCATGGGCTATCTCGGCCTGTTGTTCCTCTGCCTGCTCGTCATCGCCTTCGTGCCGTGGCTGAGCACCGCGCTGCCGCGGGCGTTCGGTTACTGAAGGAGAGATGTCGTGAAGGTCCTGCTCGCGCACACGCCGGAGATGCGGCGCAACTATTACGGCGACCGTAGCCTCAACGGGCTGCGGGCGGCTGCCGAGGTTATCCTGCACGAGAGCGACGAAATCCTGGACGCCGCCGGCCTCGTGCGTGCCGCGAAGGACGCCGACATCATCGTCGCCGACCGCATGACGGAAGGGCGCGGCGAAATCTTTGCGCAATTGCCGCGTCTGCGGGCCTTCGTCCGCTGCGCCGTCGATATCCGCAACGTCGATGTGGAGGCGGCCTCGGCGGCCGGCGTGCTCGTCACCCGCGCTGGCCCCGGCTTCGTGCAGGCGGTCGCCGAGCTCGCGCTCGGCTTCATGGTCGATCTCTCCCGCGGCGTCTCGCGGACGACGGCGGACTACCAGGCCGGCCGCAAGCCGGAGGCGCGGATGGGCCGCCAGCTCGCCGGCAGCAGGCTCGGCATCATCGGCTATGGCAGCATCGGGCGATACCTTGCCGAAGTGGCAAAGGTACTGCGCATGGAGGTGCTGGTCTGCGATCCGTTCGCTGACGTCAGCGATGCCGCGATCCGGCAACTCGGCCTCGACGAGCTGCTCGCCGCGTCGGACTATGTCGTCTGCCTCGCGATCGCCAACGAGCAGACCGAAAATCTGATCGGCGAAGCGGCGCTGGCGCGCATGCAGAGGCATGCCGTCTTCATCAACCTCTCGCGCGGGAATCTCGTCGACGAGCCGGCGCTGGCGCGGGCGTTGCGCGAGGGCCGCATCGCCGGCGCCGCGCTGGACGTCGGCCGCGCGCCGGACCAGATGCCGACGCCGGAGCTGGCGAGATTGCCGAACGTCATCGCGACGCCCCATGTCGGCGGGCTGACGCCGCAGGCGATCGAATATCAGTCGCTGGAAACCGTGCGGCAGGTGGAAGCGATTGTGAAGGGCGAAGTGCCGCCGGGCGCGGTGAACGCCGACCGCTGGACGCGGCGGCCGTGAAGCGGCCCTACAGCCGGTCCACAGCCTTGAACGTCCCGTCCTTCTGGATCACCGTCAGAAACACCTTCGGCGGTGTGTCGAATGTGCGCACGCCGACGGTGACGGTGCTGCCGCTGATGTCGAAACGGCCGACATTGTTGATGGCGCGGAGCAGGCTCGCGCGGGTCGGTTTCGGCCCGGCGATTTCCAGCGCCGCGGCCGCGAGGCGGCCGGAGAGATAGCCTTCCAGCGACACGAAGTCCGGCGTCAGCGTCGGATCGAACGCCTTCTGCGCCGCCTGGTAGTCGGCGACGAGCTCGAGCGAGCGGTCCCACGGAAACGGCACGACCTGCGAGACGATGACGCCTTCGCCCTCGGGGCCAAGCTCCCTGGCAAGCGCGGTGGCGCCGACGAAGGAGATGTTGACGAAGGTCGGATAGAAACCGCTGCGGTGTGCGAGCTTGATGAACTCCGCGCAGGGCCCATAGGTCCCGACCATCACGATGGCCTCGGGCTCGGCACGCTTGATCGTTCGCCAGGCGGCCGTCACCGCCCGGGTGTTGCGCTCGAAGGTGCCTTCGGCGGCAAGCTCGAGGCCGCGCTTGGCGAGTGCGCGCTTCACACCGCTCAGCCCGTCGCGGCCGAAGGAATCGTCCTGGTAGAAGATGCCGATGCGGGTGAAGTGGCGATCCTCGGTGAGGTGCTTGACCCAGGCTTCGGCTTCCGCACCATAGCTCGCGCGGATGTTGACGACATTCGTGAGCTCGAGGTCGCGCAGGAATTCGGCGCCGCTGAACGGGCCGATGAAGGGAACGTTCCTGGCGCTGGTGATCGGAATTGTCGCCATCGCGGTCGGCGTGCCCACCGCGCCGATCAGCGCGAACACCTTGTCGTCCTCGATCAGGTGCAACGTCTCGGCCACAGAACGATCGGGGTCGTAGCCGTCGTCGCGGCTGACGAGCTGGAGCTTGCGGCCGTGCACGCCGCCTTTGGCGTTGATCTCGGTGAAGGCTGCGACGATGCCTTGCCGCATGCGCTGTCCAAGCGCGGAGGAGGGGCCTTCCAGCGCGGCGGCCTGGCCGAACAGGATCGCATCCTCGCTGACGCCGGTCTCATCGCCTCTGGCGGCGAGCGCGGTCGCTGACAGGAGCAGGAAGGTCAGGACAACGGATCTCGTTGATCGAAATCGATACATCGGAAGGTCTTGCCGGATGCTGGAAGAAACCTTCCGCAACATATCCCTGCGAGCCTGAATAGCTCGCTAAGCGGCACGGTATCGAAGGGCCGTAGTACTCCGGGCAAAACCGGCAAGTTGTTTCCACTATGCCCAGTCATTCGCGCACTTCGTTAACTAATCCATGCAGTGCGGAACGATCCGGTTCCGAAATTGTGCAGTTCTTAACCGCGGTCTTGTTCCGATAGCCGGGCCGCAGCCTCAACCAGAGGTTCCGGCTGTCGCGGGATAGGGGACGGCGGCTTTCAAGATGGGCGATCGCGATCAGAACGATCAGGATCGAAGGCGGATGACCGGATGGTGGCGTGCTGCGCCGCTGCTCGGGCTCTATCGCCCTGCGCTCGTCGCGGTCGGCGTCGGCCTTCTGTTCTCGGTCGTGGGTGCGGCCGCCGTGGCGCGGTGGGAAGATCGCGTCAACAGGATCGAGTTCGAGAACGCGGCCGAGACCGAAGCGATCGTCATGCAGAACGGCATGGGCGAGTACATCTCGAGGCTGGTCGCGCTGCGCACGCTGTTCGAATCGACCAACGACGAAGTCACCCGCAGCGAGTTCGAGACCTTCAGCGCCCGCCTGTTCGAGCGCCATCCCGGCATGCTGCGCATTGCCTGGCTGCCGCGCGTCAACCGCAAGGAACGCGTCGAGTACGAGACTGCGGCGATCACGGACGGTGTGTCCGGCTATCGCATCAAGGCGCTTCAAGGCGAGAAATTCGTGACTGCGCCGCAGGGCGACGAGTACTTTCCGGTGTTCTACTCGACCCAGCCGAAGACCTCGTTGGTCTACGGCATGGACTACGCCACCGTTCCGGAGCGCCGCGCGGTTCTGGAGCGCGCGCGCGACAACGACAAGGTCGCGGCCATCCGCACGCGCCTGTTCGAACCGAAGGAGGGGGGCCGGCTGCCCGACGTCCTCGTTGCCGTTCCCGTCTATGCCAAGGGGACGTCGCGCGAGACGGTTGCGGACCGGCGTCGCAATCTCGCCGGCTTCGTGGTCGGCATCTTCGACCTGCCGCTGTTGATTCAGACCATTCGCGTGACCACAGGCGCAAGCCCCGCGGTCAGCATGAACGTCTATCCGCCGTTCACGGCGCAGATCGTCGGCCTGGAGCAGATGCTGCCGGACTATTCGTCGGCGGCCACGGCGCCGCAGTCCATGCGCGACGTCGCGCGGGCGCTGCACTGGTCGGGCAGCCTGAAGATCGGGGATACCGATTGGCAGGTGCGTGCGGTTCCGACCGCCGGCGGTGCGCTGGAGACGACCTATGATCGCGCGGGCGCGGTGCTGATCGTCGGCTTGCTGCTGACGCTGTCGTTGTCGACCTATCTCATGCTCGCGAGCCGCAATTCACGGCGGCTGTCATTGGCCAACCGGCGGGTGCTCGAGCTCGCTCAGACCGACATCCTGACCGGATTGCCGAACCGCGCCTTCTTCCTGACCCGGCTCGACGAGATGAACAGCCAACTGGGCGTGCGCGGCCTGCCGTTCTCGATCCTGATGCTCGACCTCGATCGCTTCAAGAACGTCAACGATTCCCTCGGTCACGGCGCCGGCGATGCGCTGCTGCGCCAGGTGGCACAGCGGCTGAAATCCGCCGTGCGCGCCAACGACGTGCTGGCGCGGCTCGGCGGCGACGAGTTCGCCGTCATCCAGGAAGCCGGCGCGGATCAGCGCGCCTGCTCGACCGAGCTGGCGGCGCGGATCGCCAAGCTCTTGACCGAACCGTTCCTCCTGCCCGGCCACCGCGTCGAGATCGGCACCAGCATCGGCATTGCCATCGCGCCGGATCACGGCAGCGATCAGGAGCAATTGCTGAAGAAGGCGGACCTTGCGCTCTATCGGTCGAAATCGGCGGGCCGCAACTGCTTCACCATCTACGACGAGGCGATGTCGGCCGAGCTGGAGGCCCGCAATACGCTGGAGGGGGACCTGCGCGACGCCATCGCGCGGTGCCAGTTGGAGGTGCATTACCAGCCGTTCATCGACGCCCTCAGCGGCGCGCGGCGCGGCTTCGAGGCGCTGGTGCGCTGGCGGCATCCGACCCGCGGCCTGATCCCGCCGGACCAGTTCATCCAGCTTGCGGAGGAGACCGGGCTGATCGTGCCGCTCGGCGAATTCGTGCTGCGGCGCGCCTGCGCTGATGCGGCCGGCTGGCCTTCCAATCTCGCGGTCGCCGTCAATTTGTCGCCGATCCAGTTCAAGGAAGCCGAGCTGTTCGAGGTGATCTGCGCGGCGCTCGCGGATTCCGGCCTGCCGCCGCACCGGCTGGAGATCGAGATCACCGAATCCGTCCTGCTGGAACGCGGCGGCGAGAACCACGCCTTCATGCAGCGGCTCAAGCAGCTCGGCATCGAGCTCGCGCTCGACGATTTCGGGACCGGCTATTCCTCGCTGAGCTACCTGACCGCGTTCCCGTTCGACAAGATCAAGATCGACAAGTCGTTCATCCGCAATCTCACGCAGCAGCCGCGCAGCTCCGCCATCATCTCCTCGATCGTGACGCTGGCGCGCGGGCTCGACATGTCGGTGACGGCCGAGGGCGTCGAGACCCGCGAGGAGTACGAGCGGCTGAAGGCGCTCGGCGTCAATTTCGCGCAAGGCTATCTGTTCGGCCGCCCGCAGCCGATCGAGCGGATCCTGTTCGACGCCCCCGCCAAACCGTCGCGCCGCGACGCCGCCTGAGCGCACCGCCTCTAAGGTCCTTGAACAAGAAGCCGCCATGCCGGGCCTTGTCCCGGGCATCCACGTTCTATGTCTCGTTGACAAGGGCGTGCATGGCCGGGACACGCCCGGCCATGACGATGCGGAAGCATCATGCCCAGGCTCTGGCATCATGCGAGCCCCGCGGCTCGAGCGTACAAGCGAAAAGCGCTTGACCCGGACCGCTCCGGATGGTCGGTAGCACCATCTAGGGGTGAAACAATCACATCATGCGGCTTCCGTTCTTCTACGGCTGGGTCGTGGTCGCCGTGACCTTCGTCACCATGGCCATCGGCGTCAACGCGCGTACCGCCTTCTCATTGTTCTTTCCGCCGATCATCTCCGAATTCGGCTGGGAGCGTGGCGTGACCGCCGGCGCGTTCTCTTTCGGCTTCGTCGTGTCGGGCGTGGTCAGCCCGCTGATCGGCCGCTTGATGGACCGCGCCGGCCCGCGCGCGGTGATGGAACTCGGGGTCGTGCTGATGGGGGGCGGCTTGCTGCTCGCGCCGCTCACCAGCGCGCCCTGGCATCTCTATGTCACCATCGGCGTCATGGTCGGCGCCGGCTCGGTGTGTCTCGGTTATTCCGGCCAGTCGCTGTTCCTGCCGAACTGGTTCATCCGCAAGCGCGGGTTTGCCATCGGCATCGCCTTCGCCGGCGTCGGCATCGGCTCGGTGACGCTGCTGCCATGGGTGCAGCACATGATCGAACAGACCGGCTGGCGCACCGCCTGCACCGCGATGGGCCTGCTCATCCTGGTGGTGCTGGCGCCGGTCAACTTGCTGCTGCACAAGCGCCCGCAGGACATCGGCCTCGAGCCGGACGGCGATGCCGCCCCGGCTGCGGGCGATGCCCAACCGATCTCCAACATCGTCGATCCCGTTTGGGTCAACACCGACTGGACGCTGAAACGCGCCGTTGCGACCGCGCGCTTCTGGTGGATCGCGATCGGCTATTTCTCCGGCCTGTACATCTGGTACGCGGTGCAGGTGCATCAGACAAAATTCCTGCTCGACATCGGCTTCAGTCCCGGTGTCGCGGTGTGGGCGCTCGGTATCGTCAGCGTGCTCGGCATTCCCGGCCAGATCGTGCTGGGCCATGTCTCCGATCGCATCGGACGGGAGTGGGTCTGGGCGATCAGCTGTGCGGGCTTCGTGATCTGCTTCGCCGCGCTGATCGCCTTGAAGTATCAACCCTCGCTCTGGCTTGTTTACGTCATGGTGTTCGCGCAAGGTGCGCTCGGCTACGGCCTCACCTCGATCATGGGCGCGGTGGTGTTCGAGATATTCCAGGGCAAGCACCAGGGCAGCATCTTCGGTACGATCATGCTGGCGGCGCTGGCGGGCGGTGCGGCCGGACCGTGGGTGACCGGCCTGCTCTATGATCGCGCCGGCGACTACACGCTCGCCTTCGGCATCGCGATGATCGTGAGTGGATTGTCGGCGCTGTCGATCTGGCGGGCATCGCCGGGAAAGGTGCGGGCCGTCGCCGGCCGGCTGCACGAACTCCAGGGCCGAACCGCGGAGTGAGTTCCGGGCACACCGCATTACCTGCGCTTCCTTCGCGGAATGTTAAGCATGTCGCGGCTTGGCAAATGCGAGGGAGGATTGCAAAAACGTCTTGGACACCATCGGAGCGTTAGCCTCGGGCCGATTGCCGCTTCTTCCCTATGCCCGGTCCACCGATGTCTGCTTGCGATGGTGTTGTGACAGAAACTTCGGACGTGCTGCTTGCTGCGCTGGAGCGCGCCGACGATGGCGTCGTCATCGTCGACAGCGCGCATCGCATCACGCATTTCAACGCCAGTGCGGAGCGGATCTGGAAGCTCGCGCGCACCGACGCGCTCGGCCGCGATGCCGGAATTCTCACCCTGAAATGCCTTCAGGCCGATCCGGTCGCGGAATTCCGCGACGAGATCAGCCTCGTGCGGAACGATGGCAGCCGGATCCGTGCCGCGATATCGCTGTCGTCGATTGCGCATGACGGCGCGACCCATCGCGTCGTGTTCGCGCGCGACGTCACCGCGGATGCCGAGCGCCGCGTCAGGATCGGACTTCTCCACGCCGTCTCCGATCAGACCAACCGGGCGGTGATCATCACCGATACCGAGCAGAACATCGTCTACGTCAACTCGGCTTTCACGGCGCTGTTCGGCTACGCCAGCGATGAGGCCGAGGGCCGCCGCGCAGGCGAGCTGATCGCCGGCTGTCACACCGACCGCAGGGCGGTCGAGAGGCTCGTCAAGCGACTGATGCATGGCGGTCGCCGCGGCGAAGCCGAAGTGCTCGCCTACGACAAGGATGGCGAGGAGATCTGGGTCTGCGCCCGGATCGATGCTTTCCGCGACAAGAAGGGCCAGGTCAGGCACATCTTCGCGCTGCTCGAGGACATCACCGAGACCAAGCAGTTGCGCTCGCTGCAGCAGCTCATCATGGGCTCGCTCGCGGACGAAGTTCCGATTACCGACATCGCCGACCGGCTATGCCGCCGCGTCGAGGAGATCGCGCCGGACGTCGTCTGTTCGCTGCTCCACGTCGATGCCGCCGGCCTGATCCACCCGCTCGGCGGTCCCTCGCTGCCGGAGGATTATTCACGCGCGCTGGACGGGATTGCGATCGGCCCGAATGTCGGCTCCTGCGGCACTGCCGCCTTCTACGGCAAGCCGGTGCTGGCGACCGACCTCGAGACCGATCACCGCTGGCAACCCTACAAGGCGATGCCGCTTGCGATCGGCCTGCGCGCCTGCTGGTCGACCCCGGTCAAGGCCAAGGACGGCCGAGTCATCGCGACCTTCGCCTTCTACTATCGGGAGCCTCGCGCGCCGAGCAACTGGCACCGGCGCATCGTCGAGGCTTGCGTCAATCTCGGAGCCTTCGCGATCGAGCGCAAGGAGGCACGCGCCGAGATCGCGCGGCTCGCCTATCACGACATCCTCACCGGCCTGCCGAACCGCGCGCAGCTGCGGAATCTGATCACCACCGCGATCGATGCCTGCCCGACCGGCAGCCATATCGCGCTGGCCTTCCTCGACGTCGATCATTTCAAGGACGTCAACGACACGCTTGGTCACGCCGCCGGTGACGAGCTGCTGATCCAGCTGGCCCAGCGTCTGCGCGAGCAGATCGGCCCCGAAGACATGCTGGGACGGCTCGGCGGCGACGAATTCGTCATCCTGCTGCCGCAGCGCAACGCGCAAGACGCCGAGCGCGTCGCGGCCGGGATCACCGAGGCGCTCGCCGCGCCCTTGAGGCTGGGATCGAAGCTGATGCCGATGTCGGCCAGCATCGGCATCAGCCTCTATCCCGACCATGCGACCGACATCGACACGCTGATGCAGCAGGCCGACGCCGCCATGTACATGGCCAAACAGGCCGGGCGCTCGACCCATCGCATCTTCAGCGCCGAGATGAACGCGCTCACCGAGCAACGTCTGGCGCTGATCGCAGCGCTCCGTCGCGCCGTCGCGGAAGGAGCGCTCAGCCTGAGTTACCAGCCGCAGATCCGCAGCTCCGACGGCGCGATCCACGGCGTCGAGGCGCTGTCACGCTGGCATGACGCCGAGCTCGGCAACGTCTCGCCGGCGAAGTTCATTCCGCTCGCCGAGGAGTGCGGCCTGATCGAGCAGATCGGCCTGTGGTCGGTGCGCGAGGCCTGCCGGCAGATGGCGAGCTGGCGCCGCGCCGGTCTCGACATCCCCTGCGTGTCGGTGAACCTGTCGCCGATCAATTTCCGCAACGTCACGTTGGCCGCGCGGCTCAAGGACATCCTCGCCGAATACGATCTGCCGGCGGAAGCCTTGATGCTGGAGATCACCGAAGGCGCGTTCATGCAGGACAGCGTTGCCGCCCTCGAGACGATGAACGCGATCCGCGAGCTCGGCGTCGGCCTCTCGGTGGACGATTTCGGCACCGGCTATTCCAGCCTCAGCCGCCTCGCGCATCTGCCGATCCGCGAACTCAAGATCGACCGCAGTTTCATGCGCGATATCGAGAAGGATGCAGGCGCCCTCGCCATCGCCACCGCCGTGGTGCGCGTCGGCCAGGGCCTCGGCATGACCGTCGTCGCCGAAGGCGTCGAGACCGACGGCCAGCGCAAGACGCTGGCCGAGCTCGGCTGCGACGTCGTGCAGGGTTTCCTCTACGCCCCCGCGCTTCCCCCCGTCGCCTTCGAGCGCTGGCTGATCGAGCATTGCGCCGAGCAGGCGAAGACGATGCTGGCGCGGCTCGGGGTTGGACCGGCTGGCATGGCCGGGGTGAAGCGGTCGGCATAATTGCCGAACCGGCGATCTTCCTCGGCCAATAGGAACGTATCGGAACGCCGGCGGTTTGATCTATGATACCTGCGGAGGGGCGCCACGCCGTATCCAGTTTGGAGGATGCATGGGCCCGACGAAGAGACCGGAAGACGCCATTCCCTTGGTTCGATCGGCAGGTTTTCGACCGTCGCAACCGCTGCTCGGAGCCATCACGGCATGGATGGCGTTTCAGGAAGAAAACGCCCAGTCTGTCCCAGGCAATAGCTCGCTTGGTGGAGCTGGGGCTTACGCACGCCGACCAGGATCGACAGAAGCTGCGCGCCCGCGAAATGGCCGGCGATACGATTGATCGCATAGGCGACGCGACGACGACAGCGGACGATCGGGCAATCCGCAAGCAGGATCTGCTCGATGGACCCAAGGAGTTCGGACGCGTGCGAATTGATCGTGCCAAACGCGGCAAGCCGATCCAGGAATGAGGCGACCACCTGGAAGCCCCCATACCGGAGGACTTCGGGCCGCCGGAGAGATAGAGGACGTAAGATGAAACGGCATTCCCAATCGCGTGCAGAGGATGAGGCGAACAGCCACTTCAAGCAGGCCGCGGCAAAGCCGGCGACCGACTACGAGAAAGCGGAACAGGCTTTCAAGGATAACCGGGAACGATTGAAGGCTGAACGGTTGGCGAGGGAAGCCGACCGACCAAGCCCGTCCGACAGGACGCGTTAGATGTCGCTCTTCTACTTCGACATCTGGGATGGTGAAGCGCTCGTCGTTGACGAAGAAGGCCTGGATCTGGCCGGCCAACGCGCCGCGGAGGTCGAGGCCGCGATGTCTCTGGCCGACATCGCCAGACAGCTTGAGCCACTCGCCAGCAGCGACGGTTTGGCCGTCAATGTTCGGGATGCGAGCGGACCGGTGTTGAGAGCGATATTCGTTTGCGAAAAAGTTCAGTCGATCAATTGAGATCGCGGCGAGCCGGCCATACAGCCCGAGCGCTTTGGCTAAAGCATCGAAAGCACGACGATCCCGTCTTCGAGCTCTCCTGAAGCAAGCCGTGCCCGAGCAATACGCTCGAACTCGGTTCGATTCCTCTGCAAATAGCTGAAGGCCTGCTTCTGCGTGTTGAACGTCGTGGCGAGCTGGCACATCTGCCGAGTTGCACCGGACGCGAGAAAGAAGGTGATGGTTCCGTGGTCAGATTTGATTCTAGGCACGATCTGCACTCTCCGGCATGGGATCGGCCCCCTCAATTCGGCGGCGTCTTGAAGACGATTACCGCGTCGGCTTCTTCGAACGCTTCTTGAGCGCCGGTGGGGGCAAAGCGAGCCGAACAGCTTCGTCAGCCGCCTCCTTGGCCTCGCGCGCAGCTCGGAGCCGCGCCATGTTCTTGCGAACGTCGATGGCCTGCCTTTCGGCGTCAGCCATGGCCCGCACGCCCTCTTCAGCGGCCAAACGCCGCCGATCGGATCGCGCAACGCTTTCGGCTGATGGTTCTGCCGTCTTCTTTGTGCCCATCGTTCACCCGGCTCCGTAAACGACTAAACCCGCTCAATCCTGGGATTGAGCGGGTAGGGCGGCCGTTTCAGTACATCCGTGAAACGGCGCCACGATATCAAGCCAGCGAGAGGTTCTCGGCGCTGACTTTGCCTCGCATCTTGTCGGTCTTGGCCTCGAAGTTGACCTTTTGGCCTTCTGCGAGACCGGCAAGGCCAGCTCTCTCGACTGCGCTGATGTGAACGAACACATCATTGCTGCCGTCGCTTGGCTGAATGAAACCGAAGCCCTTTTGGCCGTTGAACCACTTGACAGTACCTGTTGCCATTTTCTTCTCCAAAGCGCGCAAGCGCATTCCGCGCAACAATCGCGCGTTATCTTCAACTTCGTCGATGTCTCTGGAAAAGGAGCCCGCGGGCGCATTCAACAAGGCACAGCGGCTAATCGAACCAGGCCAATATATATGGTTTTCACGATTTTGCAAGGAGTGGGGCCGATTTGTTTTCCTGCGAGGCATGTCGTCGGCTCCGATCGCGGCGCTTTGCGTCCGTCGACCTCGCAAGCAGGGACCTTAGCGATTGACAGCGCTGTACGACAGTGGTCACGTTCACGCCACGAAGCTGCATCGCTGTGACAAGCAGATCAGCTCATCCGAGGCCGCGACGAGTGTCGCCGCTACCGTCCTCCAAAATCGCAATGAGACTCCTGCGCAATGGGCTGCCCTGCAGGACGTGTCGCATATGCAGCCCCCCAGCAGGGAGAACCAATTGCAAGTACTCGTCAGAGACAACAATGTTGACCAAGCGCTCCGTGTGCTCAAAAAGAAGATGCAGCGCGAGGGCGTCTTCCGCGAAATGAAGCAGCGGCGTTCCTATGAAAAGCCGTCGGAGAAAAAGACTCGCGAGAAATCCGAAGCCATTCGTCGCGCCCGCAAGCTTGCCCGCAAGCAGGCGATCAGAGAGGGATTGCTGCCCGCGCCGCCGAAAAAGAAACCCTTTGAACGCAAGCCGCCCTTGCCGGCGATCAAGGCAAAGGCCGAGTAGAGACGACCTCGGGTTGGCTGCGATCATGGGACCGCGACGACATCGGTCCTTCCGCCGCACATCCGCCGTTGCGCCGTTGCGCCGTCCCCTATGTCCTGAAATCGATGCCACGCAGCACGATGCCCGGCGGGGTGCCTTCGAACTCCGTCGCGCGATATTTGCTCGCCGCGCGTGCTTCGATGCGATCCCGCAGGCGGGTGAACTGAGCCTCTCGCTGCTCGGGCCTGACCTGCGGCCCACGCTCGAGATCATCCATCGCGGAGGTCGAGATGGCGCAGGGAACCTCCCTGGTGCCGTCATGCATCGAGAACCGGACGACCATCCGGTCGTATTCGTGGCTGATGAAGCAGCCGCTCGTCAACGTCATGGTTTGCTCCGTTGCGTGATCGCCAGGCACGATCGCGCCCCTCAAATCACCGCGAGTGACCGGCCGCCTGCGTTCCCGCCGCGCATGGCGCGCGTTGGGAATGCAGGCGGCGGTCGTTCGCCTCAGCTCTCCCCCGACAGCCGGGCGAAATCATCGAGCAGCGCCGTCACCAGCGCGCGGTGGCGCGTGTCCTCGGTGGGCAGGCTCGCGGCGTAGAGGTTGAGCAAATGGCGCGCCTTCACCGCGGCCTCCGACCAGGACGCGGCGGGCACCGTCATCATGCGGTGCTCGAGATCGGCCTCGCGCTCGCGCAGCTCTCTGGTGTTGGCTTCGACCTCCGCCAGCGCGCGGCGCAGGTCGGTGGCCTTCTGTGCGGCCATGCCGCGGTGCTTGTCGAGATCCACGGTATGATCAGTCATTGGCGATGCTCGCGTCTGCGGCTTGCGCGTTCGCAAGATCGATCGAGCCGATCGGCAGCATCTCCATGATGCCGCCCGCGCCTTCGGCGGGCACGGTGATCATCGTGGCGACGCGGCGATAGGCGGCAAAGGTCAGGCCCTCGATCGCCTCCTCGTCAGTGACGACCTCATAGGCGCCGGCCGGCAAGACGCGGTCGATGCCGCGCATGCGGAACGGATGCCTGAACGTAACGGTTTCTCGCCGCGAGCGGATGGTCATGCACGCCTGCCTTTCGCAAGTGAAGCCCCAACCGGTGCCGGCTGCCCGCGAGCATGCGCTCCTGGCGCGGCAATAGCCAGCACTATCGTCACCGCGCCGAGAACGACAGTGTCACGGCGCGATAGACGCCCGCGAGGCATTTAGCGCTCGCTATCGCGTCAGTGCGGGCGTAAGGTCGCGGCCATCACCGCACGTCTCAACGGCTTCGACCGGTGACTGAGGGTCACGTGTGCTCCCGCCGAAGGCTTCGCAGGAGCGTTCGATGTCGCGTGTTCAGATCTCGGAATGGATCGTGCCGCCGGTGATCGTTCCGTTGTTTCTTCTGCTTCTGGTGTGCGCCGCGGCCCTTCTAAATGGCTAGGCCGACCCGCGTGCCGTATCTGGTCAGCGGGACCAACGAATACGGTAGTTCCAATCTCGGCCGCGGCAATGCGACGGTTGCGCTACGCCTTGCCCGAAAGCTGCTGCGCGAAGGCTACATGGACGTCAGGGTCTGCACCCCGCGCGGACGGGTGCTTCAGCCGGATGAATTCGACGAACTTGAACCTACAGAGGAGAGTGGCATGGCAAAGGGTCAGCAACGCAACAATCGCGAAGCCAAGAAGCCGAAGAAGGAAAAGTCCAAGGTCATCGCCGCGGCTCCGAGCCGCAAGGAAGCCGCCTGGCAGCCGGATTTCGGACCTGCAAAGAAGAAATAGGAACGAGCTGGCGCGGAATCGGGATCCGGCCGCGCGCTGCTAACGACAAGGCTCGTGCTCGCAGCGACTGGAAGGCCGCACTCACCGCCCGGTCCGCCGCATGCAGGACAACGCCGGCTCGCGCCTTACGACGCTTCGCCCTGGCTCGACGCCAACCCCGTCCTGCGCCTGAGATCGGTGATCGCACGCAGAAAACTGTCGGCCGGCGTCGTCTCGGGATCGATCAGCCGGTGCAGGCGAAAGCCGTCTTCCAGCGCCAGCACCACCGACGCCATCCAGGGCGGGTTCAGATTGGTGTTGCGTCCGTTGCTTCTCAACGTGGCCTCGACGATGTCGGCGATCAGCTTGCGCCGCGCGCGCAGACGTTTGGCAAGTTCTGGCCGGCGCTTCTCGGCGCGCGCGACGAACAGGATCATCTCGATGTGCAGCAGCGGCGAACGGCCGAGCGGATCCTGCTTGCTGCGGTCCATCGTCTTCAACGCGTCGATGAAATCGTCGAGATTGTCGTGCTCGGCGAGGATGTCCATGTTGCGCCGGATCGACTGCTCGACATGGTTCTCGAGCATGGCGATGATCAGCTCGTCCTTGCTTTTGAAGTTCGAATAGAACGCGCCGCGGGTGAAGCCTGCCGCCGCCGCGATCGCCTCGATGCTGGCGCCGCCGATGCCGTCCTCCTCGAACACGCGCGCGGCCGCTTCGAACAATTTGTCGCGCGTATCGTCCCTGGTCGGCCTGGTTCTCACCCTTGACATCGGACGAGGGTAGGGCAGAATGCAACTCGATACAACAATGTATCGAGTTTATAATTTCGAGGGATGGTTACGCCGGGCAGTGCGGCTGCGCTCGGCGTATTCGTGTCATGCGGCAACCGATTTGAGGTCACCATGAACGAG
This sequence comes from Bradyrhizobium sp. CCBAU 53351, assembly GCF_015291745.1. NCBI lineage: Bacteria > Pseudomonadati > Pseudomonadota > Alphaproteobacteria > Hyphomicrobiales > Nitrobacteraceae > Bradyrhizobium > Bradyrhizobium sp. CCBAU 53351. The sequence goes on along the minus strand of NZ_CP030059.1, from coordinate 5,905,491 downwards.
CACGTGCAAGGCGCCGGCGGCGCGCCGCTGTTCAACCCGCTCTCGCCGGATTTCATCCGCGATCCCTATCCGCATTACGACCGGCTGCGCAGGATCGATCCGGTCCATGTGACGCCGTTCGGCCAGTTCGTTACCAGCCGCCATGCCGACGTCAGCCTGGTGATGCGCGACAAGCGCTTCGGCAAGGACTTCGTCGAGCGCTCCAAGCGCCGCTACAGCGACAAGATCATGGACGAGCCGGTGTTCCGCAGCATGAGCCACTGGATGCTGCAGGCCGATCCGCCCGATCACACCCGCCTGCGCGGCCTCGTCGTGAAGGCCTTCACCGCGCGCCGCGTCGAGGACATGCGGCCCCGCATCCAGCAGGTCGTCGACCAGGCGATCGATGCCGTGATCGACCGCGGCCACATGGACCTGATCGAGGATTTCGCCTTCCGCCTGCCCGTCACCATCATCTGCGACATGCTCGGCATCCCCGAGGACCATCGCGAGGTCTTCTACAAGAACTCGGGCGACGGCGGGCGGCTGCTCGACCCCGTGCCCCTCACGCCCGAGGAGATCCAGAAGGGCAACGCGGGCAACCTGATGGCGCAGATGTATTTCCAGCAGCTGTTCGAGCTGCGCCGCAAGAATCCCGGAGACGACCTCACCACCCAGCTGGTGCAGGCCGAGGAAGACGGCAACAAGCTTACCAATGAGGAGCTGACCGCCAACATCATCCTGTTGTTCGGCGCCGGCCACGAGACCACGGTCAATTTGATCGGCAACGGCCTGCTCGCGCTTCACCGCAATCCGGACCAGCTCGCGCTGCTCAAGGCGCGGCCCGAGCTGATGGAGGGCGCGATCGAGGAGTTTCTGCGCTACGATTCCTCGGTGCAGATGACCGGCCGCGTCGCGCTGGAGGATATCGAGGATCTCGGCGGCAAGCGGATCCCCAGGGGGGAGACCGTGCTGTGCCTGCTCGGCTCGGCCAACCGCGATCCGGCGGTCTACCCTGACAGGCCGGACCGGCTCGATGTCACCCGGGCGAACGTGAAGCCGCTGTCGTTCGGCGGCGGCATCCATTTCTGCCTGGGGGCCCAATTGGCGCGCATCGAGGCCGAGATCGCCATCGCGACGCTGCTGCGGCGGCTGCCGGACTTGCGTATCGACGACGTCGAAAACCCGGAATGGCGGCCGACCTTCGTGCTGCGCGGCCTCAAGCGGCTGCCGGCGAGCTGGTGAGGCACCCCCGGGCATTAACCTCCGCGCGCAACAGTCGCTGTGACTTCGCCACACTTCCCCCTATATAAGGGGCTGTTCCGGCACGCCTGAAGTCCGCTAAGGCCAGGGTTTGGTCCGGTTGCCGGTTTGGCCGAGGGGAGACCCGTGCAGACGACGCTGCTCGGATTGGCGATTGCCTTCATCATTGCGCTGCTGGCCGCGCTGATCGGGCCTTACTACGTCGACTGGAACCAGTTCAGGCCCCAGTTCGAGGCGGAGGCTGGCAAGATCATCGGCGTGCCGGTGCGGGTCGCTGGGGAGCTTGACGCGCGGCTGTTGCCGGCGCCGACGCTGCGGCTGCGCCAGGTCACCTTCGGCGGCAACAACGATCTCGGCCGGCTGCGTGCCGACAAGCTCGACGTCGAGTTCAGCCTCAGCTCCCTGATGCGGGGGGAATGGCGCGCCACCGAGCTTTCGGTGGGCGGCATGGCGGTCGATCTCGGCCTCGATGCGCGGGGGCGGGTCGATCTGCCCTCCACCGCGAGCGGCACCTTCAATCTGGCCTCGCTGGCCATCGAGCGGCTCAATCTCACCGGCCGCATCGCCCTGCACGATGCCGCCAGCCGCTCGACGCTGGAGCTGAACGACATCGCCTTCTCCGGCGACGTTCGCTCGCTGGCGGGCTCGGTGCGCGGCGACGGCCGCTTCACCGCCAACGGGGTGCGCTATCCGTTCCGCGTCTCGTCCGGTCCGAGCCCCGACGGCAGTGCCACCCGTCTCCACCTCAACATCGATCCCGGCGAGCGCGCCATCCTCGCCGATCTCGAAGGCGTGCTCGCCTTCGACAATCGCTTGCCGAAATTCGAGGGCGCGCTGACGCTGGCCGTGCCCGCTGCGAAGAAGGCCGGCGAGGCGGGGCCGACGCCGTGGAAGCTCACGACCAAGCTGAAGGCGGAGCCGGCCGGTGCCAAGTTCGAGCAGATCGATGCGAACTTCGGCCCGGAAGACAGCGCGCTGAAGCTCGGCGGCGTCGGCGACCTCAAATTCGGCGCCTCGCCGCTGCTGCGCGCGGTGCTGTCGGCGCGGCAGGTCGATGCCGACAAGCTCGCAGCCAAGAATACGGACAAGGACGATGCCGAGCCGCTGCGCATCCTGCCGGCGCTGCGCGCAGGCCTCGCCGCGATTCCGCAGGCGCCGATCCCGACCCAGATCGAGTTCAACTCCGACCAGATCATGCTCGGCGGCCGTCCGCTGCAGAACATCACGGCCGAGCTCCAGACCGACGGACGGTCCTGGACCTTCCAGCGGCTCGAGCTGCGCGCGCCCGGCATGACGCAGCTCTCGCTCAATGGCGCGACACCAGGCGCCGACAGTTTCAGCGGCCGTCTTTCCGTCGAATCCTCCGATCCCGATACGCTGGTGGCCTGGCTGCAGGGCCGCAGCGAGATCAACCGCCGCAGCACGCGGCCGCTGCGCCTTGCCGGCGACGTCACCGTCGCCGCCAATCATCTCGCCGTCGACAAGCTCAAGGCCGACATCGAAGGCGGCACCGTCGAAGGCCGCATCGCCTTCGTGCAGTCAGGCGCGAGCAAGGGCTCGCGGGTCGACGCCGACCTCAAGGCCGACCGTCTCGACCTCGACGCCGCCGCAAGCTTCGTGCGCGCGCTCGCGGGACCGCAAGGCGAGTGGCCGGAAGAAGCAAAACTTTCGCTCGACATCGGCCGCGCGATCTCCGCCGGCCAGGAGCTGCGGCCGTTCGCGGCCAAGCTTGCCTACGGCCCCGCATCGCTGTCGCTGGAGCAGCTGCGTTTCGGTCAGGCCGGCGGCGTCACCACCGAGGCGAGCGGCAGCTTCGACCGTGCCAAGGCCACCGGCAAGCTCGCGCTGAAATCCTCAGCCAATTCGCTGCGCGAGCTCACCGCGCTGATCGAGCCGTTCGCGCCTTCGGTCCGTGCGCGCTTCGATGCTCTTCCGCCGCTGGCCGGCGCGACGCGCCTCAAGCTCGATCTCAGCCTCGACAAGAATGCCGAGCATGCCGATCGCAGCAATGCCCGCGCCGTGCTCGATCTCGACGCGCCGCAGCTCAAGGCGACCGCGACGCTGGCCGCGCAGATGCCGGCAGCCGCCATCGGCGGCATCGATCTCAACCGCCTGCAGAGCAGCGACTTCACGCTGGACTCGAAGGTGTCGACGCCGCAGGCCGGCGCGCTGCTGGCGCTGCTTGGGCTCGATCGCGTGGTGGCCGCAGGCGAGGGCGCCTCGCAGTTCGAGGGCAAGCTGACCGGTGCCTGGCGGCGGCCGTTGCAAGTGAGTGCAAAGCTCAGCGGCGGCGGGCTGGATGCCGACGCGCAAGGCAGCGTCGAATTGTCGGAGCCGAAGGGCAGCGTGAACTTACGTGTGCGCAACGTCAACCTGGCGCCGCTGCTCGGCGTCAGCCGGACCGACAAATCGGCGCAGAACGTCAGCCTGTCCTCGCGCGTCGGGCTTTCAGGCAATCGCCTGACCTTCGACGATCTCGACGGCAATGCGGCCGGCTCGCATCTGCGCGGCCATCTGGCGGTGATGCTGGATTCCGACAAGAGTGTCGACGGCGAAGTCGGTCTCGATACGCTCGATCTGGCGCCGGCGCTCGCGATGGCGATCGGCGCAGCCGGGCACGATGCGAGCGAACCCCTGGGTGCAGGGCTCATCACCGGCTGGCGCGGCCGGATCGCCTTCCAGGCGTTGCGCGGCACGTTGCCCGGCGGCATCGAGCTGCGCCCGTTCGGCGGCACGATCCGCAGCGACGGCCAGTCGCTCGCGCTCGATGCGCTGAAGGGCGGCGTTGGCGGCGGCGAGATGTCGGCGAGCTTTGACGCGCGCAACGGTGCCAATGGCCTTGCTCTGAACGCGCGCATCGAGCTCGGCAATGTCGATGCGGCGGCGCTGCGCTACCGCGATCTGGCGCTGCCGAAGGGGCGCGCCTCGGTGCAGATGGCGTTGACCAGCCAGGGCCGCAGCGTCGCGGCGCTCACCGGCGCGCTCGCCGGCAACGGCACGGTGACGCTGGACTCCGCGGAAATCAGCGGCCTCAATCCGCGCGCCTTCGAGATCGCGATCCGCGCCAGCGACGGCGGCCAGGTCTCAGACGACAACCGCTTGCGGCAGCTGGTCGAGCCCGCGCTTGCCGCCGCGCCGATCGCGGTGGCCTCCGCGCAGATTCCGTTCACGATCCGCGATGGCCGCTTGCGGGTCGGCGCGACGCCGCTGGAAGCCAAGAACGCCCGCGCCATCGTTTCCGGCGGCTACGACATTCCCGCCGACCAGGCCGACATCCGCGCCAGCCTGACGCCGATCATGACCGGCCTCTCCGGCGCTCCGCCGGAGATTCAGCTGTTCGCGGCGGGGCCTCCCGACAAGCTCAATCGCACGATCGATCTCGCGCCGTTGTCGTCCTGGCTTGCAGTGCGCACGATCGACCGCGAGACGCGCCGGCTGGATGCCATCGAGCGTGGCGAGCCACCGCCGGCGACGGCGGCGCTGCCGACGCTGGTGTCTCCTGATCCGGCCCCTGAGCAGGCGCCCGCCAATGTGCCGCTGCCGGGCCAGGATCCGCGCCGCGCGCCGTTGAAGCCAAAGGCCGCGCCGACGCCGAAGGCCCCACAGGCCGCTCCCGCTGCGCCGAGCCCGCCGCTCGCCAGCCAGCAGCTCGCGCCGCTGCCGCCGGCCATCGACGTCAGGCCTGCCCCGGGTCCGCCGCCCGCAAAGCCGAGGCCGAAGCCGCCGCTGGTGCTGACGCCGCAAAATCCATGAGGTTCCCCTCATCCCCGGGCTTGTCCCGGGCATCCACGTTCTTCGCGTCGCACGCAAGGCGTCGATGGCCGGGACAAGCCCGGCCATTACGCCGGGAAGGCTTTGGTGCTGCTAGCTTCTCGGCACCCGGCAAGCCTGTCGAAGCGGTAAACCCATTCCCTCACATTTGAATGAATTTTGCCCGGCAAAACTGATTTGCCGATTTTACCGAATTCTCGCGTTTCAACTCTAACGTCGCTTCAGAGGAATTCGGCGTCGCGTCGTTGAGACGCAACGGTTCGCAAAAGAACGGCCAAGAACTGGGGTGATCGAGATGAACGGGGCGAAATCGCTTCTGCAGGATCTGGACGACGCGATCGCGCGCGGCACCGACGAGAGCCGGGCGAAGGCGTTGTGGCATGCGACCGACATACTGATCACGGGCCGCTACAGCGACGACGAGATCAGCACGTTTGGCGACGTGATCGGCCGGCTCGCCGAGGAGATCGAGGTCGCCGCGCGGGCGCAGCTGTCGGAGCTGATGTCGGCTTGCGATCACGCTCCCTTCAACGTCATCGAGAAGCTCGCGCTCGACGACGAGATCGAGGTTGCCGGTCCCGTGCTGCGCGACTCCAACCGCATCGACGAGAAGATGCTGATCGAGAGCGCCCTGACCAAAAGCCAGTCGCATCTGCTGGCGATCGCGCAGCGCAAGTCGATCGGCGAGGCTGTGACCGACGTGCTCGTCAAGCGCGGCAACCAGGAGGTCGTGACGTCGGTTGCGAAGAACGAGGGCGCGCGCTTCTCCGGCTCGGGCCTCCTGCACATGGTCCGCCGCGCCGAGGGCGATTCGATCCTTGCCGAGCAGCTCGGCCTGCGCAAGGACGTGCCGCGCCACGTCTTCCAGCAGCTGATCTCGAAGGCCTCCGAAGACGTCCGCCGCCGCCTCGAGACCGAGCGACCCGAGATGATGGCGCAGATCCAGAGCTCGGTGACCGAGGTCACCGGCGATCTCCAGTCCAAATTCGGTCCGTCCTCGCGCAGCTATTTCGTCGCCAAGCGCGTGGTGACGACGCAGTACCGCCAGGGCAACCTCAATCAGGACTCGATCTCGAATTATGCACGCCAGCACCGCTTCGACGAGGTGCAGATCGGCCTGTCGCTGCTCTCCTCGCTCCCGGTCGACGTGATCGAGCGCGCGCTGATGGACCGCAACCGCGAGATGATCCTGGTCCTGTGCAAGGCGCTCGACTTCTCCTGGGATACCACGATGTCGCTGCTGTTCCTCGGCGCCAAGGATCACCTGATCACGGCGCGCGAGCTGCAGGACAACGAGCGCGAATACGGTCGCCTCAAGATCGAGACTTCGCGCAGCATCTTGAAGTTCTACCAGTCGCGCAAGACCGGCACCGGTAACGACACGGGCCGTCAGCCCGAGCTCCAAGTTCACTGACAGGTACACTGAGGACAGGGGAGTATCTGCAATGTTGCCTCAATTCGGCACTGCCGTTCGCAAGAAGAACCTCACCAGCGTCGCCCCCGCCGATATCGGCGGCGGAGCGCCGGACAAGGCGTCGGTCGACGCGGCCTGGCTCGTGCTGGAAGCCGCCAATGATCTCGGCGACCATGCCGCAATCGACGCCTGTCGCCGCGTCATCGACGCCGAGCTGACCGGCACGGCGGCCCGCAGCGCGGATGTCGATCTCGTGCTGGGATATTTCCGTTGAGGCTCCCAGCCCTTCGGAAAGGCCGTCCCGTCAGGGCCGAGATCAACAGGAACTCGAGCGCTGCGTTTCTGGATCGAGCTGAAGGTTCGACTTTGCTGTGCTCAACGCGGCCGCCAGCTCGTCGATGTGGTAAGGTTTCGCCAGGATCTGGATGCCGGCCCGCTGCGCCTCATGGACCGAAGCTTCGGCGTATCCGCTCGTCAGCAGCACCGGGATGTCGCTTCGCCTTTTCTTGATCTCCCGCGCGAGCTCGACCCCGTTCATGCCGCCCGGCATCATGATATCGGAAAAGATCAGATCGACGGTGCGGCCATCAGCCAAGGCGCCGAGCGCCGCGGCGGCGCTGGCGGCACGCGTGACTTCGTAACCGAGCTGGCCGAGCATCTCGCCCACGAGGGCGGCAACCTCGTCGTCGTCTTCGACCAGGAGGATTCGGCCATGATTGCTCTTCTTCGGCCGTATGCGCGTGAGGTCGATGAGATGTCGCTCCTTCGAAGGAACGTCGAATGATCGCGGCAGGTACAGCTCGATGCTGGTGCCGCGGCCGACCTCCGACTGGATCCGGACAGTGCCCCGTGACTGCGTGGCAAATCCATGGACCTGCGCGAGCCCGAGCCCCGATCCCTTGCCGACGTCCTTGGTCGTGAAGAACGGCTCGAATACGCGCGAAAGGATATCCGGAGCCATGCCGATGCCAGTGTCGACGACGGAGAGACGAACATAATCACCCGAAATCGGACCGTCTTTCAGGCCGGGCAAATTTTCCCCGCGCACGACGATCGTCCCGCCGTTGGGCATGGCGTCGCGGGCGTTGACGGCGAGGTTGAGGACGACCAGCTCGAGCTCCCCGGGATCGACCTCGACCGGCCATAGCGAGTCCGGGAAATCGAACTCGACGTGGACGTCCCCCCTCAGGCTGCGATCGAGCAGTTCCCGCATGCCGCCGATCTGCGCGGCAACGTCGACGGGCTCCGGCCGAAGCTTCTGTCGGCGCGAGAATGCGAGGAGCTGCCTCGTCAGGCTGGCGCCACGCTGAGCGGCCTGGGTCATGCCGTCCATCAGGCGCCGGCGCCGGTTCGGATCGGTCTGGCGGTCGAGCATGTCGAGGCCGCCCGAGATCACCATCAGCAGGTTGTTGAAGTCGTGCGCGACGCCGCCGGTGAGCTGGCCGATGGCTTCGATCTTCTGAGCCTGGCGAAGGGTCTCCTCGACGCGCGTGCGTTCGTTCATTTCGAGGCGAAGCTGTTCGTTGGCCTCTTCCAGCTCTCGCGTCCGCTCGACCACCAGCTTCTCGAGCTCCTGAGCGGTCTGCTCACGGGCCTGGAGCAAGGCCCGGATTTCATATTGTCGCCGCCGCGCCCTCATCGCGGATTGAACCGCGCTGGTCAGCGTGATCGGCTGCACTGGACGTTCGAGCAGCGAAACGTTGCGCAGGAGGTCGACGATGCTGCGTCGCCACGCAACGACAGCCGGTTGCTCCCGGTGGCTGGTGAGGACGACAAAAGGCAGGTCGGACCATGGCGGCTGGTTCGCGATCCATTGTGCGAGCGGCGCCGTGTCATTGCCGAACAATCCCTCTTCGGCCAAGAAAACCGCTCCAACGCCACCCTTCATCTCGGCAACGAGTTCGGGCAGACTTCGGCAATTGACCGCTTCCAGGCTCGCGCCGCGAAAAAGCTCCGCCGATGCCGGTCCGTCGCGGCCGATCGGGGCGAATATCAGAACACGCTTGTCCCGGTCGGCGCTCATTCAGCCGGTCCTTCCGGCAGCACCGTGCCGGTATAGCGGGGATTGCCGGAAAAAATGCCGCTGAACTCCTGCAGAGGCGGACCGAGCCTGATCCCCGTGCCGCCGAGCCGGAACTCGCGGATGCTGTGCTCGTGGTTGCCGCTGCGCTTCTTGACGACGGAGAGCGCGCGCCGCACCGTTCCGCCAAACTCGAAATAGCGCAGCATCACCACTGCATCGCTCAGATAGCTGATATCGAGCGGCGTATCCATCGGGCCGACGAGCCCATGCTGGGCGAGGATCAGAATCGTCAGCACGCCTTGCTGGGCCAAATAGCTGAGGAGTTCGTGCATTTGCAGGATGAGGAAGCGCTCGTCCGGCATCGCGTTCAAATAGCCGTTCAGGCTGTCGATGATGACAACCCTGGCGTTGTCGATCTCGACGCTCCGGCGCAGCGTCGCCGCGAACTCTCCGGGCGACAATTCGGCGGGATCGACTTGTTGGAAGCGGATTTTCCCGGAATCCAGATGTTCCTGCAGAGGCAGGCCCAGTGTCCGAGCACGTGCTTCGATCGTCCCACGGCCTTCATCGAAGGCGAAGAACACGGCGTGCTCGCCGCGTTCCGCCGCCGCGATGGCATAGGCCAGCGCGAGGGAGGACTTGCCGACACCGGCAGAGCCGAGGAGAAGCGCGTTGGTGCCGCGCTCGAGCCCGCCGCCCAGCAGTTGATCAAGCTCGGCGTTACCGCTGGACACGAACTCGCCGTGGAACGCCTTGTGATGCTCGGCCGCGACAAGCCGTGGGAAGATCCGCAAGCCGCCTTGCGAGATCGTAAAATCGTGGTACCCGCCGCGAAATCGAATGCCGCGCATCTTGATCACGCGAAGCCGGCGCCGCTCCGCGCCGTAATCGATAGCCATTTGCTCAAGCATGACGACACCGTGTGCGATCGAATGCAGCTGCAGATCGTCCTGGGAGGAGGATAGATCGTCGAGCAGCACGACAGTGCAGTTGCGGTTGGTGAAGAAGTGCTTCAAGGCCAGCACTTGGCGCCGGTAGCGCAGCGGGTTCTGGGCCAGCAGGCGCAGCTCGGACAGGCTGTCGAGCACGACGCGGGTGGGATTGATCCGCTCGACCTCTTTGAAGATCAGGCCGGTCGTTTCGCTGAGCTCCATCTCCGCGGGATGGAAGACTGTGAGCTCCCGGTCGGGATCGAGCGTCGTCTCGGGCGGGACCAGCTCGAAAATATCGACGCCTTGCAGAGACCAGCCGTGCCGATGCGCGACGAGCTCGAGCTCCCGCCGTGTCTCTGACAGCGAGATATAGAGCACACGCTCACCGTCGCGCACACCCCGGAGAAGGAATTGCAGCGCGATCGTGGTCTTGCCGGTCCCCGGCCGCCCCTCATAGAGGTACATCCTGTTGGCGTCCAAGCCACCGCCCAGAATGTCATCCAAACCGTCGCTGCCGGTCGAAACTCTTGGCAAATCTTTGAACCCGCTGCTCGATGCAGCCTTCGACGGACCGGTCATTGTCCCCCTCGCGACTTGGTGGAATCCCTCATTCTGCGCGGCTCATGAAAGAACAGCCAGCCTCAGGAGCGGAAATGTTTCATCTGAGGAACTCGCGGGGAAGCATTGAGTTCCGTTTGACCACCTATGCGCCGTCTCTGGTGTCGGCGGACGTCTGTCCGGCAGGCGAAAGAAGGTTTTGCGGTCAGCAGACTGCGCCCGGAAACTCGCGGCGTCGGTTCACAACTTAACACAGTCATCCTGATACCGGACCGCTGCCGTCGCCGGCGTCGCGTGACTGAGAAGACGACCGGTCGACTCTCGGTTGGGGCGAGGGATCGCTTACGGTCGAACACATCCCCGCACGCAGCTGTGATCGTCCGGGCCGGCGACGCGCTGTAACGACGCGACGGCCTCTTCGTACAGCGTGTTGGCGACGACGTGTCGCCAGCCGTTCAATGCGCACCCGGGGAGCAATCGCCACATGCAAGGTTTCAATGTCGCCGAGAATGGCGGCGGGTCTTATCGTCCGCTCGCCATTCTCCGCTGGGTCATGGTGGTCATTTTCGTGTCGTTCGGGATGCAGAAATTCACCCCGCAATCGGCGCAGGGCATCGCGCAGTTCATCACCAACAGTCCATTCGTCTCCTGGCTCTCGGTGTTTGGATTGAGGGGAGAGGCGTACGTTCTCGGTGTTGTCGAATTCGTGATTGCGGCGTTGCTCGCGGGCGGTGCGTTCAGCCCGATCCTCTCGGCCTTGGGCTCGCTCATGGGCATGGTGACATTCGCGATCACCTGGTCGTTTTTCTTCACGACGCCCGGAGTCGTGAAATGGAGCCTGTCATCGGATCCGATGGCGTGGAATCTGGCGGGCGAGTTCCTGTTCAAGGACATCGTCCTGCTGTGTGTTTGCGCCGTGCTGTTCCTCGCATCACTGCCGCGATCACTGGTTCGGCTGCGTGCCGGCTGAGCGCCGAGCCGTCCCTCAGCGCCGGATGCGATAGATCTCGACGTCCTCGCCGTGGCGGTTGGCGCCGCGCTCGAGGACGTAGTTCGCTTTTTCCAGCACCCGGCGCGATGCGACGTTCTCGACATTCACGATGCCGATGAGGAACGGCAGCCTGAAATGCAACAGTCCGATGTCCGTCATCGCGGCCGCGATCTCGCTTGCAAATCCCTGACCCCAGAATTCGCGCTTGTACGCATAGAGGATCTCGATCTCGTCGACGTCGTCGACGAGAATGTGCCGGATGCCTCCGCGTCCCACGAACGCTCCGTCCTGCGTTCGCATCACCCAGAGGCCGAAGCCATGCTGGTCCCAATGGGCCATGTTGGTGGCGAGATAGGTCTTCGTGACATCTAGCGTCCGCACCCCACCGAGATAGCGGGAGACCTCGGCATCGAGATGCAGCGCGACGAGATCGGGGAGGTGACTTTCGTTCAGCCGCTCGGCGGTGAGCCGCTTGGTGCTGAAGTGATCCATGACTGCGAGGTCGTCACCAAGAACGCGTTGCCGGCCGGCCCGCCGGTTGAATGCCGCTGAAGTCGACCATGGCAGCGTGCCCGTGTTTTGCCCGACGGGTCAACCGGCGCGTCATCGACGGCCGGATGATTTTTCGCGCATGCGTAAGCCATTGATTTCACAATCCCCGTCTACTGTGCATGGGGTTGTTTTCGTACTTTTTTGTTTTGGAGGACCTATCCAGCCCCGAGCGCCACCGCGACGTTGTACGTCAAAAGGCTCGCGGCATAGGCCAGCACCAGCATGTAAGTGAAGGTCACCGCCATCCAGGTCCAGCTGCCGGTCTCGCGCCGGATGACGGCCAGCGTCGAGGCGCATTGCGGGGCGAAGATGTACCAGGCCAGCATCGACAGGGCGGTGGCGAGCGACCATTTCGTCGCCAGCACCTGGCCGATCTGCTCGGCCGCTTCCTTGCCGCCTTCGATCGCGTAGACGGTGCCGAGGGCTGCGACCGCGACCTCGCGCGCCGCCATGCCCGGGATCAGCGCGACCGCGATCTGCCAGTTGAAGCCGACCGGCGCGAGCAGCGGCTCGAGCGCCTTGCCGATCATCGCCGCAAGGCTGAAGTCGATCGCTGGATCGGTCGCGCCTGCCGGCGGCTGCGGGAACGAGGCCAGGAACCAGATCAGCACCATCATCGAGAAGATCGTGGTGCCCGCGCGCACCAGGAACATCTTGGCGCGGGTGTAGATGCCGATCACGATCGATTTCAGCCGCGGCATCTTGTAGTCGGGCAGCTCCAGCATGAACGGCGCCGGCGCATAGTCGCGCAGCATGAAGAACTTGATCAGGAACGAAACGGCCAGCGCGCTGATGATGCCACAGGCATAGAGGCCGAACATTACGAGACCCTGGAGGTTGATGAAGCCCCAGATGTCCTTCGCCGGAATGAAGGCGGAGATGATCAGCGTGTAGACCGGAATGCGCGCCGAGCAGGTCATCAGCGGCGCGATCAGGATCGTGGTCAGCCGGTCGCGCTTGTTGTCGATCACGCGCGTCGCCATGATGCCGGGAATGGCGCAGGCAAAGCTCGACAAGAGCGGAATGAAGGCGCGGCCATGCAGCCCCGCGCCGCCCATGATGCGGTCCATCAGGAACGCGGCGCGCGCCATGTAGCCGAAATCTTCCAGCAGCAGGATGAACAGGAAGATCAGGATGATCTGCGGCAGGAACACGATGACGCTGCCGACGCCGGAGATCACGCCGTTCTGCAGGAAGCTCTGCAACAGGCCGTCGGGCAGGGTAGCCTGCACCAGCTCCCCGAGCGAGTCGAAGCCGGACTTGAGCAGGTCCATGGCCGGCTGCGCCCAGGCGAACACCGCCTGGAACATCACGAACAGGATCAGCATCAGCACGATGAGACCGCCGACGGGATGCAGTACGACCGCGTCGATCCGCGCGGTCCAGGTGTCGGGCCTCGTAGGCAGGCTGACGCAGTCGGCGATGATGCGGTCGGCCTCGCGCTGGGTCGCGCGGAGTTCGGAGACGCTGAGCGCGCGCCAGCTGTTGGCCTCCGCCTCGGCGGCGAGCTTGGCCGAGATCTCGTCGGTCAGCTTCAGGAGGTCGGCCGTGCCGCCCTTGCGCACCGCGATCGAGGTGACCACGGGCAGGCCAAGCTCCTTGGCGAGCCGCTCGACGTCGACGGTGATGCCGCGGCGGGCGGCGATGTCGAACATGTTGAGCACGAGCACCATCGGCCGTCCGGTGCGCTTGAGCTCGAGCAGCAGGCGGATGGTCAGCCGCAGATTGGTGGAATCGGCCACGCACAGCACGAGATCGGGCACGGTCTCGCCGGAGGCCTTGCCGAGCACGAAGTCGCGGGTGATCTCCTCGTCCGGGCTGCGGCCGCGCAGCGAGTAGGTGCCGGGCAGGTCGACCACCGACACCTGGCGTCCCAGGGGGGTGACGAAGAAGCCTTCCTTGCGCTCGACCGTGACGCCGGGATAGTTCGCGACCTTCTGCCGGCTGCCGGTCAGGGCGTTGAACAGCGACGTCTTGCCGCTGTTGGGCGTGCCGACCAGGGCGAGATGCAGCAGGGGTAATTCCATGTGATCAAAGGCCTGGCAAACGGCTTGGCGAAAGGCTTGTCGAAAAGCCTGGGATGAGGCGTCCGGTCGCCGTCTAGGCGACGATGACGGCCATGGCCTCGCGGCGTCGGACCGCGATCGTGATGCTGTCGACCCGCACGGCGATCGGATCGCGCCCGACCAGCCCCTCGTGCAGGACCTCGACCCGGGCGCCCTCGACGAAGCCGAGCTCGATCAGGCGGCTCTCGAGCTCGATGTCGGAGAGCGCTGAGCCCGCCTCGCGCGCGGACAGGTGCTGGATGACGCCCGTATAGCCGCGCTGGGCCAGACCCAGCGGCATGTGCGGGCGCGTGTCATTATTGGTGTCGGTCATGCCCTGTATTTTCAACGCAAGGCATTGAGGTCAAGCGAATGCGCTCGTTGAAACCGCACCTTAGAGTGATTTTAAAGTGCGGGCGGCGGGGCGCCCTCGAAGGCGCCCCCGACGGCTGGCTATTGGGCCGGGACCTTGTCCGGCTGGGCGGCCATGGCGCGGCTCTTGAAGTAGTCCAGGACGAACAGACGGATCGCCGACGACAGATTGCCCTGCTGGCGGTTGTTGTCGATCTCGCCGACCAGCTCGGACAACGTCATGTTGCGCAGGCCGGAGATCTCCTTCATGCCGTTCCAGAACGCCTCTTCCAGGCTGACGCTGGTCTTGTGCCCGGCGACGACGATCGACCGTTTCACGACGGGCGACTTCATGGCTGCTCCTCGCGATCGATCTGATGCTGATCCAGGTGCGCCTTCGCCTTGTCCGCGCGCGTCTGCTCCGCCGACCGGTCCGCCTTCGTGCGCCCGAACTTCGTCCGGTTGGCCTCCGCCTGCTTCGCCGAGGCTTGCCGCTCGGCGCGCTTCCTGAAACGATTCAGGTTGATGACGTTCCCCATGTCGCGTCTCCATCATCCGATCCTCTTCAGGCTGGATGAAACATTCCGAAACAGGGTGCCGCGTTGCGCCCCACATGACTTGATCGCCATTCGCTCGTCCTCGTCAATCGGCCCCTTGGGCCATCAAAGGATGAAATTGGCCCCGTCGAGGGGGCAGAAGGGCTGCGTAGCACGCCGTCCCGCCAGAACATTGACGGTAATCAAATCCCGCCCCCAAAGCCGCACATTTCTAAGGCGTTAGGGTCCGTATCATTACGGATGGCAATCGGAATTCGGAATTTTATCCCGGGCTGGTCATCTTCTCGGGGCGCACCAGGCGATCGAACTCGTCGGCCGAGACCAGGCCGAGCCGCAGCGCCTCCTCCTTCAACGTGGTGCCGTTGGCATGGGCCGTCTTGGCCACCTTGGCGGCGTTGTCGTAGCCGATCTTCGGGGCGAGCGCCGTCACCAGCATCAGGGAGCGCTGCATCAGCTCGTCGATGCGCTTCTCGTCGGCACGGATGCCGCTGACGCAATGTTCGGTGAAGGATCGCGCGGCATCGGCCATCAGGCGGATCGAGTGCAGCATGTTGTAGGCGAGCACGGGCTTGTAGACGTTGAGCTCGAAATGGCCCTGGCTGCCGGCCACCGTGATCGCGGTGTGATTGCCGAACACCTGGCAGCACACCATGGTCATCGCCTCGCATTGCGTCGGGTTGACCTTGCCCGGCATGATCGACGAGCCCGGCTCGTTCTCCGGCAGGATCAGCTCGCCCAACCCCGAACGTGGGCCGGATCCGAGCAGGCGGATGTCGTTGGCGATCTTGAACAGGCCCGTCGCCACCGAATTGATGGCGCCGTGCACCAGTACATAGGCATCGTTCGAGGCCAGCGCCTCGAATTTGTTGGCGGCGCTGGTGAAGGGGAGTTTCGTGATGCCGGCGACATGCTTTGCGAACAGTTTTGCAAAGCGCGGCTTCGAGTTGAGGCCGGTGCCGACGGCGGTGCCGCCCTGCGCCAACGGATGGAGGTCCTTCACCGCGACCTTGAGCCGCGCGATGCCGCTTTCGACCTGAGCGGCATAGCCGGAAAACTCCTGGCCGAGCGTCAGAGGCGTTGCATCCTGGGTGTGGGTGCGGCCGATCTTGACGATTTTCGCGAACGCCTTCTCCTTCTTGCGCAGCGCGCGGAGCAACTCGTTGAGCGCAGGGACGAGGTCGGCGTTGATGCGGCTTGCGGCCGCGATGTGCATCGCGGTGGGAAACGAATCGTTCGACGATTGGCTCATGTTGACGTGGTCGTTGGGATGCACCGGCTTCTTGGCGCCGAGCTCGCCGCCGAGCAGCTCATTGGCGCGGTTGGCGATCACCTCGTTGAGGTTCATGTTGGTCTGGGTGCCGGAGCCGGTCTGCCACACGACAAGAGGAAAATGATCGTCGAGCTTGCCCTCGATCACCTCGCGCGCGGCGCGGATGATGGCACCCGCGCGGCGCTGGTCGAGCAGGCCGAGTTCGAGATTGGACTGCGCGGCGGCGAGCTTGACGATGCCGAGCGCGTGCACGAGCGCGATCGGCATGCGATCCGTTCCGATGCGAAAGTTCTGGCGCGAACGTTCGGTCTGTGCGCCCCAATAGCGATCGGCGGGGACCTCGATGGGGCCGAAACTGTCGGTCTCGGGGCGGGTCGCGGGGCGAGCAGTCTTGGGGCGAGCAGATTTGGCCATGAGCGCATCCATTCCGCCGCGCGAAACGCCGCACGGCCTCTTCATGTAGCTCTATATAGGGAGTTTGGCCGGGCGCGACGGGCTCCGGCCCAATCTAGATCATTTCTTGCGGAAACGATCGAGCCGCACGACTTCGGCGCCGCCTTGGCTCGGGGCCGCCGGCTCTTCCGTGCTGTCCGCCGCTTCAGCGGCAGGCGCCGGCACCGCGACCGCGGACGGGGCGGGAGCGGCGGGCAGCGTCTCGGGCGCGACCTCGGCGACGTCGGAGGTGTCGAACTGAAGGCCGAATTTCACGGACGGATCGAGGAAGCTCTTGATGGCGCTGAACGGCACGATCAGGCGCTCCGGAATGCCGCCGAAGGACAGGCCGACCTCGAAGCGGTCCTCGAGCACGGTCAGATCCCAGAACTGGTGCTGCAGGATGATCGTCATCTCTTCCGGATATTGCGCCAGCAGCCGCGACGACAGCTTCACGCCCTCGGCCTTCGACACGAAGGTGATGAAGAAATGGTGCTCACCGGGCAGTCCATGGGACGCGGCATCGGTCAGCACCTTCCGCAGCACGCCGCGCAGCGCGTCGCGGGCCAGCACATCGTATCGGATATGATCGGTCGCCATGGTCGTCCTGTTGCATTGCAGGAGTGGGCCCTGCCGGCCCGACTCGCCAAGCCGCGATAGTACCGCGCCTGACGGGTCAGCAGGAGTCCCGCCGGGCAGGAAATCGCCGGGGTAGGAATAAGGTAAGTGGAGGCTTCTGTTGCCAGGTGCCTCCGAACCCCGCCTAACGGAGCTTAACCCGTTAGGACTTTAAGATGGTCTTTCAAACTGCGTTACGCAGCCTGAGCAACCGGAGCAAAGTTGTCGTTGGCAACTATTGCAGTAGCCCGATAACGGCGGAACAATACCGGGAAAAAGCACGCCCTTTACGCCCTCGTCGATCCTATTTCGCCCCCGCCAAAGCCCGCTTCCGGAGTGTCCGTTGGTGGGCTTTGGTGGAGGCGCCGGGTACCGCCCCCGGGTCCGAATGGTTTATTACGACGACCGTTTATTTCCATAGCCGGCGAACCGGCACCCCCAATATAGGGGGCAAAGGTTTCAAATGACAGGTGTTTCGAGGGGCCATCCCGAGGTTCCCTCAGGGCAGGTTCCCGCTGGGCTTGGCCGCGTCACGGTCGCCGTTCTAAGCTTCTGACATGTCCGAGGATTCTGCACCGGCCCCACAAGAGCCGGACCATCCAGCCGCTGCCGCCGTGCCGCCCGGGCTGCTCGACCTGTTCCTGGCTTTCGCCCGGATGTCGCTGGCGGGCTTCGGCGGGGTCTTGGTGTTTGCCCGGCGGGCCATCGTCGAGCAGCACCGCTGGATGAATGCGGACGAGTTCAACGAGACTTTTGCGCTCTGCCATTTCCTGCCAGGGCCCAACATCGTCAATCTGTCGATGGTGTTCGGCGCGCGGCTGCGCGGGATTGCCGGTGGCGTTGCCGCCTTCGCCGGGCTTCTGCTGCCGCCGACGCTGATCATGACGGTGCTTGCGATCATCTATGCCCGGTTTGGCGATGTGGAGGTGCTGCGGCGCATCCTCGCAGGCGTCTCCTGTGCGGCGGTCGGCCTTTTGATCGCGGTGGTCTTCCGCATGATGACGCCGCTGCTGAAGCGGACGAACCCCCTCGCGCTGATCCTGATGCTCGGTGTGTTCCTCGCCATCGGCGTGCTCCGCCTGCCGCTTCCGGCGGTGCTGCTGGCTGCCATCCCCGTGAGTGTCGGCACCACTTATTTCCTGCGACGGAAAGTAGCAGCATGAACGCCGAAAACCCGATCTGGGCGCTGATCGCCACCTTTGGACTGATGTCGCTGTTCGCGGTCGGCGGCGCTGCGGCGGCGGTGCCCGAGATGCACCGCATCGCGGTCGAGGTCCATCACTGGATGACCGAGAAGCAGTTCAGCGATGCCTATGCGATCGCGCAACTCTCGCCAGGTCCGAACGTGCTTATCGTGACGTTAATCGGCTATGCCGTCGCCGGCATCCCCGGCGCTCTGGCTGCGACGCTGGCGATGTGCCTGCCGACGGCGCTGCTTGCCTATTATGTCAGCCGGCTCATGAATCGGCCGAGCCGATCGCGCTGGCCCGGCCTGATTCAGGCTGCACTGGTTCCTCTCTCGATCGGATTGATGGCGGCGAGTGCCCTCATCCTGGCCCAGTCGACCGATCGCACAATTGTTGCACTGCTTCTGACCGCAATGGCTGCGGTCATCGCATCGGTCTCGCGCCTCAATCCACTTTGGCTACTGCTTGCCGGGGGCCTGTTGGGTTTTGCTGGCATTGTGTAATGAAAATCGCTAGGCAGTGATCCGGGCGGGGGATCCAGTTCCAGCCGATTTAGAACAACAGTGCTCGTGACTTACGGGTCGCGGAGGAGACATGCATGGCCGACACGATGGGCCACTCAGCGACGGCCACCCGAAACACCCGGTTGGCGGTCGGCTTTTGTCTGCTGGCGATTGCGCCGCAGATCTTCGAATTGATCTGGTCGATCGGGACGATCTTCGGATGGGGTACCGGCCGCGGCCCGGCCGCCGTGGTGATCGGCCACGCCACGGCGTTGCTCGCCGGCGCGCCGGGAGCGTTGATCGGTGCGGCCAGCGGTGACACCAAGAAGGCGTCATCGGATGTGCTGCTCGCGCTGATCTATTCCTACCCACTGTTCGTGGTGGCTATTCTCACGCTGTTCATGACGGTCCGGTCGGCGCAGGATTATGTCGGAGGCGTCGTCCTCATGGCGGTTGCCCTGTTCGCGCTGTGGGCCGGGAGCGATTTGCAGGGCATGCGGGGCTTCTCCTTCGGCGCAGGCACCGCGCCGCGCATGTTCGGCGGATTGCTGGTTGCCTTGTCCGCCGGCATCGCCCTGACGGGTCTTCTGACCGATGGGCCGGCGATGGCCCATTATGCCTGGCGAGGACCATTGTTCGTGGTGGCCGCGATCCTGTTCTTCGCTTTGGCGATCCGGCCGCTCGGCGTCGTGGTCACGGCCTTTGTCAGCTTCATGATCGCCGCGATGGGCTCGGAGGAGACGCGCTGGCGTGAAGCGGCGATCGTCGGCGCCTGCCTGACGGTAGGTTGTGCGATCCTTTTTCCATACGTGCTCGGGCTGCCGATGCCGATGTTTCCGCGTTTCCTGAATCAGTGAGGGCGTGATGGACCTTTTTGCCAACCTCGCTCACGGCTTCGTCGTCGCGCTCTCGCCGATCAACCTGCTGATGTGCCTGATCGGCGCTCTCGTCGGCACGCTGGTCGGCGTTCTCCCGGGCATCGGCACCATCGCGACCGTCGCGATGCTGCTGCCGATCACCTTCGGACTGCCGCCGGTCGGCGCCTTGATCATGCTCGCCGGCATCTATTACGGCGCCCAGTATGGCGGCTCGACCACGTCGATCCTGGTCAACATACCCGGTGAGGCGACGTCGGTCGTCACGGCCATCGACGGCCACCAGATGGCGAGGCAAGGCCGCGCCGGCCCGGCGCTGGCGATCGCCGCGATCGGCTCGTTCTTCGCCGGCTGCGTCGCGACCGTGCTCATCGCCGTGCTCGGCGCGCCCCTGACCAAGCTCGCGCTGGCGTTCGGTCCGGCGGAGTATTTCTCGCTGATGGTGCTCGGCCTGATCTTTGCGGTCGTGCTTGCCAAGGGCTCGGTGCTGAAGGCGATCGCGATGATCGTGTTCGGCCTGTTGCTGTCCATGGTCGGCTCGGACATCGAGACCGGCGCCTCCCGCATGGCCTTCAACATTCCGGAGCTCGCCGACGGTCTCGGCTTTGCGACGGTGGCGATGGGCGTGTTCGGCTTTGCCGAGATCATCCGCAATCTCGACGCCGGCGCCGAGATGAGCCGCGATCTCGTGCAACAGAAGATCACCGGCCTGATGCCGACCAGAAAGGATCTGATCGATTCGGCGCCCGCGATCCTGCGCGGCACCGTGCTCGGCTCGATCCTCGGCATCCTTCCCGGCGGCGGCGCGACGATTGCGTCGTTCGGCGCCTATACGCTCGAGAAGAAGCTCGCCAAGAACCCGTCGCGGTTCGGCCGCGGCGCGATCGAGGGCGTGGCGGGGCCGGAGAGCGCCAACAATGCCGCGGCGCAGACCTCCTTCATCCCGCTGCTCACGCTCGGCATCCCGCCGAACGCGGTGATGGCGCTGATGGTGGGCGCGATGACCATTCACGGCATCGTGCCGGGCCCGCAAGTGATGCAGAAGCAGCCGGACCTCGTCTGGGGCATGATCGCCTCGATGTGGATCGGCAATCTGATGCTGATCATCATCAACCTGCCGCTGGTCGGAATCTGGGTGAGACTGCTGCGCGTGCCGTACCGGTTGATGTTCCCCTCGATCGTTATCTTCTGCGCGATCGGCATCTATTCGGTGAACAACGCGCCAGTCGACGTCATCCTTGCCGGCGTGTTCGGTCTCGTCGGCTACTGGCTGATCAAGCACGATTTCGAGCCGGCACCTCTGCTGCTCGGCATGGTGCTGGGACCGTTGATGGAGGAGAACCTGCGCCGTGCGCTGCTGATCTCGCGCGGCGACTGGAGCGTGTTCCTGACGCGTCCGTTGTCGGCGGTGCTGCTGGCGGTCGCTGCTGCCCTTCTCGTCCTCACCGTGCTGCCAGCGCTCCGATCGAAGCGCGACGAGGTGTTCACCGAATCCGAGAACTGAGGTCGCGCTCCTGCGTCGGCACGCCGCATTCGGAAGTCCAATCGACTTGTGTTACGGCTTTGTGAAATGGAAATGCCGGCCCTTGGGCCGGCATTTTTGTGTCCAAAGGGGATCGACATGACCTTTATTCGCGCGCTCGCTTCGAGCGCATGTGCCGCAGCGCTTGCATCGCTGTGCGCCTTTGTCACACCGGCGAAGGCTCAGACCTACCCGACGCGCAGCATCACCATGGTCGTGCCGTTCGCGGCCGGCGGCCCGACCGACGTCGTCGCGCGCATCGTCACCGCGCACATGGCGCAGACGCTCGGACAGAGCATCATCATCGAGAATGTGGTCGGCGCCGGCGGCACCACCGCGACCACGCGCGCCGCGCGTGCGGCCAATGACGGCTACACGCTGATCACCGGGCACATGGGCACGCATGCCGCCTCCGTGCCGCTCTATCCCAAGCTCGCCTATCATCCCGAAAAGGATTTCGAGCCGATCGCGCTGCTCGCGGGCACGCCGATCCTGATCCTGGCGCGCAAGGACTTTCCGCCGAAGGACCTGAAGGAGTTCGTGACCTACGTGAAGGCCAATGCCGAGAAGGTCAACGCCGCGCATGCCGGCGTGGGCTCGGTCTCGCACGTCTCGTGCGAGCTCCTGCACTCGATCCTCGACATCAAGCCGGTCGGCGTGCCCTTCAACGGCACGGGACCTGCGATGAACGCGCTGGTGGCGGGCCAGGTCGACTACATGTGCGACCAGATCGTCAACGCTGTGCCGCAGATCAACGCCGGCACCATCAAGGCCTACGCGATCGCAACGCCGGAGCGTAATCCGTCGCTGCCGAACGTGCCGACGACGGCGGAAGCCGGCCTGCCGAAATTCCAGGCCCAGGCCTGGAATGCGATGTTCGCGCCCAAGGGAACTTCGGCCGCGATCGTGGCCACCCTGACCGCCGCGGCCAGCAAGGCGCTCGACGACGAGACCGTGAAGAAGCGCCTGCTCGAGCTCGGCAGCGTCATCCCGACCCCTGCGGAGCGCACGCCGGAAGCGCTGGCCACCCTCGTCAAGAACGAGATCGCGAAGTGGACCCCGGTGCTGAAGCCGGCCACTTAATCTGTACTTTCAAGCTGATAGGCGAGGGGCGGGACGCCGAGTTCCGCCCCTTGTCGTTTGCGCCGAGACCACTCATTTTTCCGGGTATAATCGGTGCGGACAGCGAATCGCCGCTGTTGCAGCGCGGGGGCGGCCGCTAAGTTCGCCGCCTCCCCAAAGGCACAGTCGCACATGCACCAGTATCAGGACCTGCTCGAGCGGATTCTTTCAGACGGCGCGGAGAAGACCGATCGCACCGGCACGGGCACGCTCTCGGTGTTCGGCCACCAGATGCGCTTCAATCTGTCCGCGGGCTTCCCGATGCTGACCACCAAGCGGCTGCCGCTGAAGGCGATCGTGCACGAGTTGCTGTGGTTCCTGAAGGGCGACACCAACATCAAATATCTGCGCGACAACGGCGTCACCATCTGGGACGAGTGGGCGGATGCCAATGGCGATCTCGGCCCGGTCTACGGCCACCAATGGCGCTCCTGGCCCACGGCCGACGGCCGCAGCATCGACCAGATCGCCAACGTCGTCGACATGATCAAGCGCACCCCGGACTCCCGCCGGCTGATCGTCACCGCCTGGAATCCCGCCGACGTCGAGAAGATGGCGCTGCCGCCCTGCCACCTGCTGTTCCAGTTCTATGTCGCGAACGGCAAGCTGTCGTGCCAGCTCTATCAGCGCTCGGCCGACGTCTTCCTCGGCGTGCCCTTCAATATCGCCTCCTACGCGCTGCTCACCATGATGGTCGCGCAGGTCACGGGCTTGAAGCCCGGCGACTTCGTGCACTCGCTCGGCGACGCCCATCTTTATTCGAATCACCTGGAGCAGGCGCGGCTGCAACTGACGCGGACGCCGCGTCCGTTGCCGGTGATGCGGATCAACCCTGATGTGAAGGACATTTCGTCCTTCCGCTTTGAGGATTTCGAACTCGTCGGCTACGACCCGCATCCGCACATCAAGGCGGAAGTCGCGGTCTGACCCGGATGTCGCTCAACATCCGCCGCGTGCGCCCGGGTGAAGCCGGGCTCGTCCTCGATTTCATCCGCGAGCTCGCCGAGTACGAGAAGCTCTCGCATGAGGTGGAGGCAACAGAAGCCGACATCGCCGAGGCATTGTTCGGGGACAGGCCGCAGCTCTACTGCGCGATTGCCGAGTGGAACGGTGAAGCCGTCGGCTTTGCGGTCTGGTTTTCGAACTTCTCCACCTTCAGCGGCCGCCACGGCATCTATCTCGAGGATCTCTACGTGCGGCCGTCGCATCGGGGCAAAGGCCTCGGCAAGGCGCTGCTGGTCTATCTCGCGAAGGAATGTGTCGACAACGGCTGGTCGCGCCTGCAATGGGCGGTGCTCGACTGGAATGCGCCGTCGATCGCGTTCTACAAATCGCTCGGCGCCGTCATGATGGACGACTGGACGCTGTGCCGCGTCACTGGGCCGGCGCTGACACGGCTTGCCGGGAGCTCTGCCTGATGGAGATCGTCTTCGTCGTCGCGATCGCGGAGAATGGCGTCATCGGCGCGGGCAATGCGATGCCGTGGCGATTGAAGTCCGACATGGCGCGCTTCAAGGCGCTGACCATCGGCAAGCCCGTGATCATGGGCCGCAAGACTTTCGAATCGCTGCCCCGCCGTCCCCTGCCGGGCCGGACCAATATCGTGATCACGCGCGATACGGCTTATCGCGCCAATGGGGCCGTCGTCACGACATCCGCCACGGATGCCGGCGCGGTTGCGCTTGGCGATGCCCTGCGGCGTTCGGTCACCGAGATCGCCGTGATCGGCGGCGCCGAGATCTTCCGGCAATGGCTCGACCGCGCCGATCGCCTCGAGATCACCGAAGTGCATGCTCGACCCGAAGGCGACACGCATTTCGACATCGACAAGGCGGAATGGGACGAGGTTGGACGCGTCCGCCATCCTGCCGGACCCGACGACAGCGCCGACTACTCCTATGTGACATATCGTCGGCGGCGCGGCCATTAACCGCTTTCGTCAATGTTTACATTGACTTTTTCGTGCCCGAGCATAGCTCGGAAGACGGTCAGGGCTGCGTTGTAAGGGACCTGCCTGTCCCCTATAAAGCCGGACCGGACAAAGCGGGCGGGGGCAATTCCACCCTGCCGAGGAGAGCGTCGAATGCCGTGGAAGAATCAGGGCGGTGGCCCATGGGGCTCGGGTCCAAAGGGACCATGGGGCTCAGGCCCGCAACCGGTCGGGCCGAGGCCGCCGGATCTGGAAGACCTTCTGCGCCGCGGCCAGGATCGCCTCCAGCAGATCATGCCGGGCGGCTATTTCTCCGGCATCGGCATCACGCTGATCATCCTGCTCATCATCGCGTTCTGGCTGCTGTCGGGCTTCTTCCGCGTGCAGTCCGAAGAACAGGGCGTCGTGCTGCGCTTCGGCAAGCACGTCCGCACCGTGGACCCGGGCCTGAACTATCATCTGCCCTATCCGATCGAGACCGTGCTGCTGCCCAAGGCGCTGCGTGTCAACACCATCTCGATCGGCATGACGCTGATCGACGATCCCGCACGGCGCGGCCGCTCCATCCGTGACGTGCCGGAAGAGAGCCTGATGCTGACGGGCGACGAGAACATCGTCGACGTCGATTTCACCGTGCTGTGGCGCATCAAGCCCAACGGTGTCGGCAATTTCCTGTTCAACATTCAGAACCCCGAAGGCACCGTGAAGGCGGTCGCCGAAAGCGCGATGCGTGAGGTGATCGGCCGATCGCAGATCCAGCCGATCCTGACCGGTGCGCGCAACGTTACCGAGCAGGGCGTCCAGGAGCTGATCCAGAAGACGCTGGACAGCTACGGCGCCGGCATCCAGATCAGCCAGGTGCAGATGCAGAAGGTCGACCCGCCCGCGCAGGTCATCGATGCCTTCCGCGACGTCCAGGCGGCGCGCGCCAATCTCGAGCAGCTGCAGAACGAAGCGCAGACCTACGCCAACCAGGTCGTGCCGCAGGCGCGCGGACGGGCGGCGCAGATTCAGCAGGCCGCCGAAGGCTACAAGGAGCAGGCGGTCGCCGAGGCCAAGGGCCAGAGCGCGCGCTTCCTGAAGGTGTACGACGAATACAAGAAGGCGCCCGACGTGACGCGTGAACGAATCTATCTGGAGACGATGGAGCGCGTGCTCGGCGGCGCGGACAAGCTCGTCTATGACGGCGGCTCTTCAGGCCAGGGCATCGTGCCCTATCTGCCGCTGGGCGAATTGACCACCAAGCGGCCGCCTAGCACCGGTCCGCAGTCGAGCGGAGGCAACCGATGAGGTCTCCGGTCACAGGTTTCGTCACGCTGATCGCGCTCCTGTTCGTCGTGGTCGTCGGCTACATGTCGCTGTTCACGGTGCAGCAGACCGAGCAGACCATCGTGCTGCAGTTCGGCCGGCCCGTCGACGTCGTCACCGCCCCCGGCCTGCACTTCAAGGCGCCGTGGAATTCGGTGATCAACATCGACAAGCGGATTCTCGACCTGGAGAACCCGTCGCAGGAAGCGATCGCGTCCGACCAGAAGCGGCTCGTGGTCGATGCCTTCGCGCGCTACCGCATCAAGGACGCGCTGCGCTTCTATCAGAGCGTCGGCTCGATCCAGGCTGCGAACATCCAGCTCACCACGCTCCTCAACGCGGCGCTGCGCCGCGTGCTCGGCGAAGTCACCTTCATCAACGTGGTGCGCGACGACCGCGAGAAGCTGATGCAGCGCATCCGCGATCAGCTCGATCACGAGGCCGACGGCTACGGCATCGAGGTCGTCGACGTCCGGATCCGCCGTGCCGACCTGCCGGAGCAGAACAGCCAGGCGGTCTATCAGCGCATGAAGACCGAGCGCGAGCGCGAAGCGGCCGAGTTCCGCGCGCAGGGCGGCCAGAAGGCCCAGGAGATCCGCTCCAAGGCCGACCGTGAGGCGACCGTGATCATCGCGGAGGCCAACTCGCAGGCCGAGCAGACCCGCGGTGCAGGCGATGCCGAGCGCAACCGCCTGTTTGCGGAAGCCTACAGCAAGGACGCCGACTTCTTCGCCTTCTACCGGTCGATGACCGCCTATGAGAACGGCCTGAAGTCGAACGATACCCGCTTCCTGCTGCGGCCGGATTCGGATTTCTTCCGGTACTTCAGCAACCCGTCCGGCAAGATGGCCACCGAGACGCCGGCGAAGCCGTAAGCTAGATAGAGGGCGGCGAATCTCGCCGCCCTTCGTCCAAACGAAAACAGCGTCACGAGAGGTTCCAATCCGATGAGGTCCATTGCGTTCTCCGATTTCCTCATCGGCTTGGGCATCCTGTTCGTGCTGGAAGGCCTGATGTTTGCTGCCAGTCCGAACTGGATGCGCAAGGCCATGAAGAGCGCCATCGCCACGCCGGACAATATCCTGCGGGTGGTCGGGATCGGTTCGGCGGTCGCCGGCCTGATCCTGATCTGGGTGATGCGGCGTCCGGTCTAGACCCTCGCACCAACGCCAAAGTGAAGCCGAAAGGCGGGTTTTCGCCGTATTATCGGGGTCTTGAGGCCGTTAAGCTCCGTGCTTGCGCCGTCCCCCCGTTCGAGCGCAGTCTGGACCCGAATCCTTTTCTCTGGAGATACCAATGCCCGCTGCCACCATTGCCCCGACCCGCTTGCGTTTAGGGCTGGCCGCGCTCGTCGTCAGTGCTTTCAGTGCGTTCGGCACGCCGGCAGAGGCGCGCGGACCGGATGGCATTGCCGACGTCGCCGAGAAGGTGATCGACGCGGTCGTCAACATCTCGACCTCGCAGACCGTCGAAGCCAAGGGCGGCGGCAGCAACACCATGCCGCAATTGCCGCCCGGCTCGCCCTTCGAAGAGTTCTTCGACGACTTCTTCAAGAACCGCAGGGGCCCCGGCGGCAGCAAGGGCGGCGACAACGGCAGCGCCCCGAAGAAGACCAACTCGCTCGGGTCCGGCTTCATCATCGACACCGCGGGTGTCGTCGTCACCAACAACCACGTCATCGCGGATGCCGACGAGATCCACGTCATCCTCAACGACGGCACCAAGATCAAGGCCGAACTGGTCGGCGTCGACAAGAAGACCGACCTCGCCGTGCTCAAGATCAAGCCGCCGAAGCCGCTGGTCGCGGTGAAGTTCGGCGACAGCGACAAGCTGCGCCTCGGGGACTGGGTGGTCGCGATCGGCAATCCCTTCAGCCTGGGAGGCACGGTGACCGCCGGCATCGTCTCCGCCAAGAACCGCGACATCTCCTCGGGGCCTTACGACAGCTACATCCAGACCGACGCGTCGATCAATCGCGGCAATTCCGGCGGTCCGCTGTTCAACCTCGACGGCGACGTCATCGGCGTCAACACGCTGATCATCTCGCCCTCGGGCGGCTCGATCGGCATCGGCTTCGCCGTGCCGTCGAAGACGGTCGTGGGCGTCGTCGATCAGCTGCGCCAGTTCGGCGAGCTGCGCCGCGGCTGGCTCGGGGTGCGCATCCAGAGCGTCACCGACGAGATCGCCGAGAGCCTCAACATCAAGCCCGCGCGCGGCGCGCTGGTTGCGGGCGTCGACGACAAGGGCCCGGCCAAGCCGGCCGGCATCGAGCCGGGCGACGTCGTCGTCAAGTTTGACGGCAAGGACGTCAAGGATCCGAAGGACCTCTCTCGCGTCGTCGCCGACACGGCGGTCGGCAAGGAGGTCGACGTCGTCATCATCCGCAAGGGCCAGGAGCAGACCAAGAAAGTCACCCTCGGCCGCCTCCAGGATCCCGAGAAGGTGCAGGCCGCGGTGAAGACCGACGAGCCGGCGCCGGAAAAGCCGGTGACGCAGAAGGCGCTCGGCCTCGATCTCGCCGCGCTGAACAAGGATCTGCGCACGCGCTACAAGATCAAGGACAGCGTCAAGGGCGTGGTCGTCACCAATGTTGACGCCAATTCCGACGCCGCGGAGAAGCGCCTCTCGGCCGGAGACGTCATCGTCGAGGTTGCGCAGGAAGCGGTCTCGAGCGGTGCCGACATCCAGAAGCGGGTCGATCAGCTCAAGAAGGACGGCAAGAAATCGGTGCTGCTGCTGGTCTCCAATGCCGACGGCGAGCTGCGCTTCGTGGCGCTGAGCGTGCAGTAAGGCAGGCTTTTCGCTCCACACTCGCTGTCATGCCCCGCGAAGGCGGGGCATCCAGTACGCCGCGGTCTCCCCGTATCCCGCTCTGTCTCTGGAACACTGCATCACCCGCCTTCGCGGGTGATGACGGCGGAGGGGAGGTGGCTACCCCTCCACGAACTCCTCGCGCTTGTACCCCTGCGCATAGAGCAGCGCGGTGAGATCGCCATGATCGATCCGCGCGGCCGCCGCCGCCGCAACCGCCGGCTTGGCGTGATAGGCAACGCCGAGCCCGGCCGCCTGGATCATCGCGAGATCGTTGGCGCCGTCGCCGACCACGACCGAGTCGATGTCGTCGAGATCGAACGATTCCATCAGGTCGACCAGCGTCGCGAGCTTCGCCGCGCGGCCCAGAATCGGCTCCTTCACCTCGCCGGTGAACTTGCCGTCGCGCACGACGAGCTCGTTGGCGCGGTTCTCCTGGAAGCCGATCTTGGCCGCGACCGCGGTCGTGAACAGCGTGAAGCCGCCGGAGACGAGGCAGGTATAGGCGCCGTTGGCCCGCATGGTCGCGACCAGCGCGCGGCCGCCCGGGGTCAGCGTGATGCGCTCTTCCAGCACTTCGTCGACCGCGCTGGCGGGCAGGTCCTTCAGCAGTGCGACGCGCTCGCGCAGCGCCGGCTCGAACTCGATCTCGCCGCGCATGGCGCGTTCGGTGATGGCGGCGACATGCGCCTTCACCCCGACGAGATCGGCGAGCTCGTCGATGCATTCCTGGCCGATCATGGTGGAATCCATGTCGGCGAGAAAAAGCTTCTTGCGCCTGAAGCCGACAGGCTGCACCACGATGTCGATGGGCAGGTCGCCGCGCAGCTCGCGCAGCCGCTGCTCGATGGCGTGGCGGTCGGCTTCGAGGTTACAGTCGGCACCGAAGGGGATATCAACCGCGACGCCGTCGAACAGCCAGTGTGCTGGCGATGCCTGCGGCAGCACGGCGCGGGCCCCGTCGACGATGGTGGAGTCGAGCGCGGGATTGTCGGGGTTGCAGATCAGCGTGGCGACGAGGGACATTTGAGGTTTTCGTGAGCGAGGAGCAAGTCGGCAGAAGGCCCGTTGGCGAGGCCGTGCTTATCGCAGGACCGACCGCCAGCGGCAAGTCGGCGCTGGCTCTGGAGCTCGCGCTCGCCACCGGCGGTATCGTCATCAATGCCGATTCCATGCAGGTCTACCGCGACCTGCGCATCATCACGGCACGGCCGACCCGTGACGAGGAAGCGCGCGCTCCGCACCGTCTCTACGGCCATGTCGATGCCGCCTTGAATTTCTCGGCCGGCGCCTGGGTGACTGATGCGGCCAAGACGCTCGACGAGGCGCGCGCCGAAGGCCGCCTGCCGATCTTCATCGGCGGCACCGGGCTCTATTTCAAGGCGCTGACGGCGGGACTCTCGGTGGTACCGCCCATTCCTGCCGAGGTGCGCGAGGACGTCCGCGCGCGGCTGGAGCGGAACGGGGCGGAGGCGCTGCATGCGGAACTCGCTGCCCGCGATCCGCGCGCCGCGGAGCGATTGAACCTGCGAGACCGCACCCGCATCGCGCGCGCACTCGAAGTGATCGAGGCGACCGGCCGGTCGCTGCTCGACTGGCACCGGGAGGGCCAGCCGCCGCTGCTGCCCAAGGGCAGCTTTCGCGCCGTCTTCCTCGCGCCCGGGCGCGACGAGCTCTATGCCCGGATCGATGCCCGCTTCGATGCCATGCTGGGTGCCGGCGCGCTGGAGGAGGTCGAGCGGCTCGCCGCGAGGCAGCTCGATCCGCTGCTGCCGGCGATGAAGGCCCATGGCGTGCCGGCCCTGATCCGGCATCTGCGCGGCGAGCTCAGCCTTGAGCAGGCCGCCACCATCGGGCGCGCCGACACCCGCCACTACGCCAAGCGGCAATTCACCTGGTTCCGGCACCAATTGCCTGACTTCGAATGGGTCAAGCCGGAGGAGGCGAGGGAGTGGCTTGCGGCCGTCGGGAGGGCGGCGCGGGACGGCGGCTGACACACTTTCCCTTCGGGTTCCCCAATTTACCTCTCGCCGAACCCGGGGAACACCGCTACACTGCCAAAATCGCGCGGGAACGGCCGCATTGCCTTGACATCCGGGCTTTGGCCGCTATGTTTCGCGCAACCTTTGGGAAGCCGGGCACCTGCCATGCGTAACATTATTACCAAACTCCTTATCGCCGTCGTACCCAGGCACACCGCCGGGGATGGCTAGCTGCCATCCACATGACAGGCGGTGTGCATGGGCCCTCTTCGGGGCCTTTTTTATTTCCCAAACCCGACACGAACGAAGCCGCTGACAACAGCGCATCCGGAGCAAGCCAATGAGCGACAAGAGCCACGATCCGAACCAGATGACCGGCGCCGCGATGATCGTTCGCGCGCTCATCGATCACGGCGTGACTGACATTTTCGGCTATCCCGGCGGCGCGGTGCTTCCGATCTATGACGAGATCTTCCAGCAGAGCGAGGTCCAGCACATCCTGGTGCGTCACGAGCAGGGCGCGGGCCACGCCGCCGAGGGCTATGCGCGCTCGACCGGCAAGCCGGGCGTCGCGCTGGTGACGAGCGGTCCCGGCGCCACCAACATGGTGACGCCGCTGACCGACGCGCTGATGGACTCGATCCCGCTGGTCTGCATCTCCGGCCAGGTGCCGACGCATCTGATCGGCAATGATGCTTTCCAGGAATGCGACACGGTCGGCATCACGCGGCCCTGCACCAAGCACAATTGGCTGGTGCGGGACGTCAACGATCTCGCAAAAGTGCTGCACGAAGCCTTCTACGTCGCGACCTCCGGCCGTCCCGGCCCGGTGCTGGTCGACGTGCCCAAGGACGTGCAGTTCGCGACCGGCACCTATCATCCGCCGCGCAAGTCCGACGTGCACCGCTCCTACGCGCCGCGCGTGAAGGGCGATGCGACGCAGATCCGCAAGGCCGTCTCGCTGCTCGCGAACGCCAAGCGCCCCGTGATCTACAGCGGCGGCGGCGTCATCAATTCCGGCCCCGAAGCGACCAGGCTGTTGCGCGAACTGGTCGAGGTCACCGGCTTCCCGATCACCTCCACGCTGATGGGCCTCGGCGCATACCCCGCGTCGGGCAAGAACTGGCTGGGCATGCTCGGCATGCACGGCACCTACGAGGCCAACATGACGATGCATGATTGCGACGTCATGCTGTGCGTCGGCGCGCGCTTCGACGACCGCATCACCGGTCGCGTCGATGCGTTCTCCCCGGGCTCGAAGAAGATCCACATCGACATCGACCCGTCCTCGATCAACAAGAACATCCGCGTCGACGTGCCGATCATCGGCGATTGCGGCAACATCCTCGGCGACATCCTGCAGGTGTTCAAGGCGGAGGCGAAGAGGCCTGACATCAAGTCGTGGTGGCAGCAGATCGCGCAATGGCGCGCCCGCAACTCGCTCTATTACAAGAAGAGCAACGACGTCATCCTGCCGCAGCACGCGATCCAGAGCCTGTTCGAGGCGACGCGCGGCAGGGACACCTACATCACGACCGAAGTCGGCCAGCACCAGATGTGGGCGGCGCAGTTCTACGGCTTCGAGGAGCCGCATCGCTGGATGACGTCGGGCGGTCTCGGCACCATGGGCTACGGCCTGCCGGCCGCGGTCGGCGTGCAGGTGGCCCATCCCGACAGCCTCGTCATCGACATCGCAGGCGATGCCTCGGTGCAGATGACGATGCAGGAGATGTCGACGGCGGTGCAGTACGAGCTGCCGATCAAGATCTTCATCCTGAACAACCAGTACATGGGCATGGTGCGGCAGTGGCAGCAGCTGCTGCACGGCAACCGTCTGTCGCATTCCTATTCGGAGGCGCTGCCGGACTTCGTCAAGCTCGCCGAGGCCTATGGCGGCGTCGGCATCCAGGTGCACAAGCCCGGCGATCTCGACGGCGCCATCCAGGAGATGATCTCGGTCAAACGCCCGGTGCTGTTCGACTGCCGCGTCGCGGCGCTCGAAAACTGCTTCCCGATGATTCCCTCCGGCAAGGCGCACAACGAGATGCTTTTGCCGGAGCAGGCGAATGACGAGGCGACCGCGAAGGCGTTCGCCGGCGGCAAGGCGCTGGTGTGACGAGAGAGATTTGAGGGGACGACAATGAACCAGCCCGCATCCGCCTACTTCATCGAAGAGCGCCACGATCCGAACGAGACCCACACGCTCGCTGTGCTCGTGCAGAACGAGCCCGGCGTGCTCGCGCGCGTCATCGGCCTGTTCTCGGGCCGTGGCTACAACATCGAAAGCCTCACGGTCTCCGAGACCGAGGCCCAGAAGCATCTATCGCGCATCACCATCGTCACGACGGGCACGCCGATGGTGATCGCGCAGATCAAGAACCAGCTCGACCGCATGATCCCGGTCTACCAAGTCGTCGACATGACCCAGACCCGGCGTTCGATCGAGCGCGAGCTCGCCATGGTCAAGGTGCGCGGCCAGGGCGAGCATCGCGTCGAGGCACTGAGGCTGGCGGATGCGTTCCGCGCCCGGGTGATCGACGCCACCACCGAGAGCTTTGTGTTCGAGATCACAGGCAATACCGACAAGATCAATCAATATATCGACCTGATGCGCCCGCTCGGCCTCGTCGAGGTGTCGCGCACCGGCGTTGCCGCGATCGGCCGCGGGCCTGAAGGGATGTGAACCATGCTGGCGCGCGACTGGTACTATAACGAGCGGAACCGGATGGGGATCGAGCCCGCTGTGGCCTCGATCTACGACGCCCACGACGATGCCGATCTGCGGGCGCGCGCCGCGCTGAAAATGCTGGGAGTCCAGCGCGGCTGGCGCATCGCCGATATCGGCTGCGGCAACGGCGTGCTGGCGACCGAAGCGGCGCTGATGGGCGCCGAGGTCGACGCCATCGACATTTCGCCGGCGATGCTGGCGCTTGCCGAGATCTACGCGCGCGATCGCAAGGCGCCCGTGCGCACCCAGTCCGCAGGCCTGCTCAGCTTCGCCTATCGGCCGGAATCCTACGATTTGATCGTCAGCGAATTCACGCTGCATCATTTGCCGGATTTCTGGAAGGCGGTGGCGATGTCGCGGATCTTTCGCGCGCTCAAGCCGGGCGCGACGTTCTATCTGCGCGACATCGTCTACGCATCGATGCCGGACGCGGTCGAGCGCGACGTCGAGCAATGGGCCGATTTCCAGATCAAGAACCACGATTTTTCGCGCGATGGCGTCGTCACGCACATGCGGGACGAATATTCCACCTTCGGCTGGGTGATGGAGCGGATGCTGACCGACGTCGGCTTCACGCTGGTCTCGGCCGATTACCACGCACCGATGCACGGCACCTATCTGCTGCGCAAACCAAGAGCCGGCGAGCAAGGCTAAAACGAACAACAACAGGACTGCACGACAGGGCAGAGCCGAGAACAACAATGAAGCCGGCCGATATCCTCATCGCCCTCCTGGTGGCGATCATCTGGGGGCTTGCCTTCGTGGCGAGCCGGATCGCACTCGACGAGTTCTCGCCGGAGCTGATGACGGCGATGCGCTTCGCCATTGCGGCGGCGCCGTGCCTGTTCATTCCGAAGCCCAAGGTCGCTTGGTCGCTCCTGATCGCGATCAGCTTCACGCTGTTCCTCGGCCAGTTCCTGTCCCAAGCCTACGGCATCGCCCATGGCGTGCCGGTCGGGCTGACCAGCGTCGTGGTGCAGAGCCAGGCACTTTTCACGATCGGCTTCGCTGCGATCGCATTCGGCGAGCGGCCGACGCCGGTGCAGACGCTCGGCATCGGCATCGCCGCAATCGGCCTCCTGATGATCTGCGGCACGGTCGGCTACGATTTCAGCGTCGCGGCCTTTGCGGTGCTGATGATCGCTCCGGTCTGCTTTGCGATCGGCAATCTTCTGCTGCGCGGGGCGCGCGGCGCGCCGATGTTCGATCTGTTTGCCTGGCTCTGCCTCACGGCCGCGGTGCCGCTCTTCGCGCTTGCGCTGGTCGTCAACGGGCCGGCGCCGACCCTCCAGTCGCTGATCCACATGTCGCTCACCGGCCTCATCTGCCTGCTCGTGATCGGCGCGATCTCCACCAGCATCGCCTATTGGCTGTGGGGCCGATTGCTGCGCGACTATCCCGCCGCGCAGGTGGTGCCGTTCGCACTGCTGGTGCCGTTCGTCGGCTCGGCGGCCTCGAGCATCGTGTTCGGCGAGCGGTTC
This sequence comes from Bradyrhizobium sp. CCBAU 53351, assembly GCF_015291745.1. Classification (NCBI taxonomy): domain Bacteria; kingdom Pseudomonadati; phylum Pseudomonadota; class Alphaproteobacteria; order Hyphomicrobiales; family Nitrobacteraceae; genus Bradyrhizobium; species Bradyrhizobium sp. CCBAU 53351. The sequence continues at coordinate 5,871,286 of NZ_CP030059.1, read as the reverse complement.
GGGCCCCTGCGGCTTGCCGGCATGCTGACCGTGATCGCCGGTATCGCGGTCATGGTGCTGGCGAAGCGGCCCAACGCGTTACCCGAAGAACCGTCGCCGAAGACGGCGTGAGGTGAGCATGTCCCAGTCGCTGTTCTATGCCTTCCTCATCTTCATGGTCGTGATGTATTTCACGCCGGGGCCGAACAACATCATGCTGTTGTCGTCGGGCCTCACCTACGGCTTCCGGCGCACCATCCCGCACATCGTCGGCATCGTCCTCGGCTTTGCCTTCATGGTCGCCGCGGTCGGCCTCGGGCTCGGCTCGGTGTTCCTGGCCTATCCGATCCTGCAGACCATCCTGAAATATGCCGGCGCCGCCTACCTGATCTATCTTGCCGCCGCGATCGCCATGTCCGGTCCGACCAGACCGGGGGAGGGAGATGGCCGAGGCCCGATGACCTTCTGGGGCGCGGCGATGTTCCAATGGATCAATGCCAAGGGCTGGGTGATCGTGATCGGCACCATCACCGCCTATGCGGCGATCGCCCAATTCCCGCTCAATATCGCGATCCAGACCCTGATCAGCCTGATCGTCGGCACCGTCTCGACCGTGGTCTGGGCCCTGTTCGGCTCCGCATTACGGCCGGTCCTGACCTCGGAGCGGCTGGTCCGCGCCTTCAATATCCTGATGGCGATCCTGCTGCTGGCTTCCCTCTACCCCGTTTTCATGGATGCATGATGTCGCGGATTTCCATGCAGAAACGGGTTTCCCTCTGGGGCCGAAATGCTCTAGACAGCCCCCGAAATCCGCAAATTTCACCCTTCGGACACTGACCATTGGCCGATTTTCGGCCCTGAACGAGGAAACGACCTATGCGTGTTTATTACGATCGCGACGCCGACCTGAACCTGATCAAGGGCAAGAAGGTCGCCATCGTCGGCTATGGCAGCCAGGGCCATGCCCATGCGCTCAATCTGAAGGATTCCGGCGTCAAGGAAGTCGCCATCGCGCTGCGCAAGGATTCGGGCTCGGTGAAGAAGGCGGAAGCCGCCGGCTTCAAGGTGATGGAAGTCGCCGAAGCTGCCAAATGGGCCGACCTCGTCATGATGCTGACCCCGGACGAGCTCCAGGGCGACATCTATCGCGATCACCTGCACGACAACATGAAGAAGGGCGCGGCGCTGGTGTTCGCGCACGGCCTCAACGTCCATTTCAACCTGCTCGACCCGCGCGCCGACCTCGACGTGCTCATGATCGCGCCGAAGGGTCCCGGCCACACCGTGCGCTCGGAATATCAGCGCGGCGGCGGCGTGCCCTGCCTGATCGCGATCGCCAAGGACGTCTCGGGCAACGCCCATGACCTCGGCCTGTCCTACGCGTCGGCCGTCGGCGGTGGCCGCGCCGGCATCATCGAGACCACCTTCAAGGAAGAGTGCGAGACCGACCTGTTCGGCGAGCAGGTCGTGCTCTGCGGCGGCCTGGTCGAGCTGATCAAGGGCGGCTACGAGACCCTGGTCGAAGCCGGCTACGCGCCGGAGATGGCCTATTTCGAGTGCCTGCACGAAGTGAAGCTGATCGTCGACCTGATCTATGAAGGCGGCATCGCCAACATGAACTACTCGATCTCCAACACCGCCGAATACGGCGAGTACGTCACCGGTCCGCGCATCGTCACCGCCGAGACCAAGGCCGAGATGAAGCGCGTTCTCGCCGACATCCAGGGCGGCAAGTTTGCCCGCGACTGGATGCTCGAGAACAAGGTCAATCAGACCTCGTTCAAGGCTACCCGCGCCAAGCTCGCTCAGCACCCGATCGAGGAAGTCGGCGCGAAGCTGCGCGACATGATGCCCTGGATCAAGAAGGGCGCTCTGGTCGACAAGAGCAAGAACTAAGGCTGCGTCCGGATGCAGCAGCATCCGGCGCGCCCGCTAACGCGTTACTGATCCGGCAGCGAGCCGGTCCTACCAAGAGGCGCACCGCCAACGCGGTGCGCCTCTTTCGTTTCAGAAGCCTGCGGGTCGGTATCCAAGTGCCTACAATTCGCGGCTTTATTGCATAAAGCCCGAGAATCTACGGTGGTTGGTCGGAATTCGGCGATCAACGGAATCTTAGCATTGCGGAGCGACGGTGGACCGTCCGCTCCAACGAAAATGAGCAATGCTCGAAGCTTGGCGAAAATTGGCTCGATCGCCGGGATCGTCCGTGACGATCCTGGGTCTGCTGTTTTCGGCACTCATCGTTGCGTTGCTGCTCGTTGATTTCGGTACCCGCTATCGGGAAGCCATCGCATCGGCACAAACCGACGCGGCCAACCTCGCCGCCATTTTGGCCGAGCACGCCGCTCTGACCTTTGAAGACATCGATCGCGTGCTGCTGGAGGCCGAGGCGATCCGCAAGGAAAGTCTCTCCGGAAAATATGCCGGGCCGGGTGCGGCCAACGCGGCGTTGCGTCAACTTGCCAGGCGCTCTTCCATTCTCGTCGCGGTCGGCTGGACGGATGCTTCGGGAGAGGTCATCGCGCATTCCTACGATCACGCGCCGGCCCGCAGCAACATTTCCGAGATGTCGCACTTCATCGCTCACCGCGACAACGTTGCCAGCGGGCTGTTTGTTGCGCCTCCCTATCGTTCTGCCGTCAACAACAAATGGTTCAGCGCGGCCTCGCGCCGGCTCAACAATCCCGACGGAAGCTTTGCGGGAATCGTGACCGCACCGCTGGATCAATCGTACCTTCTGAAAATCTATCGCACGCTCGATCTCGGCGGTGACGGCTCCGTCGTTCTGCTCCACCGCAATGGGCGAATTCTGGCGCGGGTGCCGGAGCAGAAGGACGTCCTCGGTATGTCGGTTGCGGGCGGCCCGCTGTTTACCCGGTATCTGCCAGAGTCGGACGCTGGCTCCTATGAATTGACGAGCCCGGTCGACGGCATCGCCCGCGTCGCCGGTTACAAGGCAGTCAGTGGCCTGCCGCTCGTCATGGTCGTGACCTACGCCCGCAGCCACGTGTTGCAGCCATGGTACCGGCATCTCTACCTGTTCGGCCCGCTGGCCGCCGCGATCGTCGTCGTCATCCTGGTTGGCACATCGCTGCTGCAACGACAGACCTCCGCGCTTGCGGAGACGAATACGCGTTTCAACGCCGCGTTGAGCAACATGCCCCATGGGCTCAGCATGTTCGACGCGGACGAGAAGCTCCTGATCGCCAACAGCCGCTACCGCGAGATGTATGGGCTCACGGAAGCGCAGGTGCAGCGAGGCACCCCGCTCCGCAACATCGTCCGCGACTACAACACGGCAGAAGGCGTTCTGGATCTCGATGAATTCCTGGAGGGTGCAAAGCAGCGAGCGCCCCGGATCATCACGCTCGCCGATGGTCGCATCATCTCGATCCTGCGTACGCCGATGCAGAACGGCGGCTGGGTCGCGACGCATCAGGACATCACCGAGAAGCGGCGGGACGAGACGCTGCTGGCCGAACACGCCGCCGAGCTGAAGCTCATCAATACGCGCTTCGACGTCGCCATCAGCAACATGTCGCAGGGTCTGTGCCTGTTCGATGCGGACAAGAATCTCGTGATATCGAACGGCCGATATCAGCAGATGTATGATCTGCCTGACGAACTCGTCAGGCCCGGCACGCCACTGCAACGGATATTGCAGCACTATGCGGATCGCGGCGAAGCCGACCAGAACCTGACGGTGAATCAGCACCTCCAGAGGATGCCGAACCAGCGCCAGCAGGACTATCAACTGAAAAACAGTCGCCAGATCCTGATCCAGCGCAAGCCGCTGCCGGACGGCGGTTGGGTCGCGACGCATGAGGACGTCACCGAGCAGAGGCGCGGCGAGCAAATGCTGGCCGAGAAGGCCGCCGAACTGGAGGTCATCAACCTCCGCTTCGATGCCGCCCTCAACAACATGTCCCAGGGGCTTTGCCTGTTCGACGCCGATCAGAGGATCGTGGTCTCGAACGCCCGCTACGGGGAGATCTATCATCTCGGCAGCGACCAGATCAGGCCGGGCACCTCGCTGGCGCAGATCCTCGACTATCGCCGCGAGCAGGGCACCCATTTCGCCGACGTCGCACCGGATGTCTATCGCAAGCAGAACGTGAAGCTGCCGAGCGAAATTCGCGAGCTCACCGACGGACGGGTGGTCGCGATCGCGCGGCACATGATGCCCGGCGGCGGCTGGCTCACGACCCACGAGGACATCACGGACCGCGCGAAAAACGAGAAGCGGATCGCATTCCTGGCGCAGCACGACCTGCTTACGGGACTGGCGAACCGCGCCGTGTTCTCCGAGAAGCTCGACGAGGCGGCGCGGAGGCTCGAGCGGCACGGCTCGACATTCACCGTCCTGATGCTCGACCTCGACAGGTTCAAGGCCGTCAACGATACGCTCGGTCACGCCGCGGGCGACCAGCTTCTGGTCGAAGTGGCAAAGCGATTGCAGTCGTCGCTTCGGGATACCGACGTGCTGGCGCGCCTTGGCGGGGACGAATTCGCAATCATCCAGGAGAACGAGAAAAACCAGAGCGAAGGTGCGATTGGCCTCGCGCTACGGATCATCGGCCTGATCGAGCAGCCCTTCGATCTCGGCGGTAACAGGGTCAGCGTCGGGACCAGCGTCGGAATTGCGTTCGCGCCGGAGCATGGCTCGGATGCCGAAGCCCTGCTCAAGAAGGCCGACGTCGCGCTCTACGCGACCAAGTCGGCCGGTCGCAACGACTACCGCATCTTCCAGAGCGACATGACCGAATCCGCCGATACGAAGAAGTCGATGGAAGCCGAGCTGCGCGAGGCGATGGCGCGCGACGAATTCGAGTTGCACTATCAGCCGGTGGTCGATGCGAGGACCCGCGCGATGAGCGGAGTGGAAGCCTTCGTGCGCTGGCATCATCCGTCGAAGGGCGTGCTGGCGCCCGAACAGTTCCTCGGGACGGCCGCGTCGGCGGGGCTGGTGTTGCCTCTTGGAGAATGGATTCTGCGGCAGGCGTGTCTGGATGCCGCCGCCTGGCCGTCGCATGTCAGGATCGCCGTCAACGTCAGCGCCGCTCAGTTGCTCAAGGGCGACTTTTTCGACGTGGTGCTGTGCGCCCTGGTCGAGACCGGGCTGTCGCCCGAGCGGCTCGAGCTCGAGGTCCCCTCGGGCGCGGTGCTCGGCGGGAATCCGGCGGCACAGCTCCTCACGATGCGGCAGTTGAAGAATCTCGGGGTCTCGATCGTGCTTGACGATTGCGGCATGGGGTATTCGGCGGCCAGCTTTCTTCAGGGATTTCCGTTCGACAAGATCAAGATCGATCGGTCGATCGTGCACGGATGCACAACCCGAAGGGATTGTGCGGCCGCGGTCGCCTCAGCGATCGCCCTGGCCGACGGTCTCGACATCGCAACGGTCGCCAAGGGGGTCGAGAGCTGGGAGCAGTTCGAAAGCCTGCTCGCGACGGGCGTGGATTTCGTTCAGGGCTATCTGTTCGGGCGTCCCGTGCCCTGTTCCGACGTCGATTTCGACATGACGATTCCAGCGAAGCGGCACGTCGCCTGAACAGGCGGCCTCGAAGCATTCGGGATGAAGGCAGGCGGACATGCAGGACAGTCTGATCGATCAGCTCGAAGGCGCTCTGGCCAGCAAGGAGCTGTCCAAGCGCGCCGAAGTCCTGCGACACGTCACCGACCTCTTCGTGTTCGGCTCGGGCAAGTTCACGGGCGAGCAGATCGACCTGTTCGACGAGGTCATGAGCAAGCTCGTCGAGACGATCGAGAGCTCCGCTCGCGCCGCCTTCGGGAGCAGGCTGGCCAGGCTGCCCGATGCCCCCAGCAGGACGATCCGCCTGCTCGCGTTCGACGACGCCATCGACGTCGCCGCGGCGGTCCTGGAGCACTCGCCGCGCCTCGACGAGGCGGTCTTGGCGGAGAACGCACGGACCAAAAGCCAGGATCACCTGCTGGCCATCGCCGGACGCAGCCGGTTGAGCGAGCCCGTGACCGACGTTCTGCTCGAACGGGGCAACGACGAGGTCGCCGCGCGGACCGCCGGCAACAGCGGCGCAAGATTCTCGACCGAGGGAATGTCCACGCTCGTCAGGAGGGCGCGGGACGACGGCGCGCTCGCGATGTGCATCTGGTCTCGTCCGGATATCCCGCGCGAGACCCTGCTGAAATTGTTCGGACAGGCCTCCGAGCTGGTGAGGCGCAAGCTCGAGACGGCCGATCCTCGCCGGGCTGCGCAGATCCGTGGCGCAGTCTTGCAGGCCTCCGATGAGCTTCAGACGACGGCGCGGGCGGGGTCCGGCGAGCATGCCGAGGCGCTGGCCGATGTTCGCGCGATGCATTCGCGGGGAATGCTCGACGAGGCGCGCTTGCTGGGTTTCGTCGAGGAACGCTCCTTCGACAGAACCGCGGTCGCGCTGTCGCTGATGTGTGATCTGCCCATCGGGGTGATCGAGCGTGCGCTGGCCGGCGGCGAGCCTGAACAGCTTCTCATTCTCGCGCGAGCCGTTGGGCTATCCTGGGAAACCACCAAGGCGATGCTGAGATTTCAGGGCGGCCCCGATGACGTCACGCGCGAGCGGTCGGATGCGTGCTTTGCGAGCTTCGTGCGGCTGAAGCCGAGCACCGCGAAGGCCGCGCTCCAGTTCTACCGGCTTCGCGAGCGGGCCAAGCAAGGCCTTTCCTAGGTCCGCGCGGAAGCGCGGACAGGCATTGCGCACCGGCGCCTTCCTCCTACATGATCGCGGGAACCTGAGGGAGGGGACCATGCGATCTGTCGTCGTCACCGGCGCGTCCACCGGCATCGGCTGGGCTACTGCAAAATTCCTGATCGGGCGCGGCTATCGCGTCTTCGGCAGCGTCCGCAAGCAGGTCGATGCCGATCGGCTGACGGCCGAGTTCGGCACCAATTTCTCACCTCTGTTGTTCGACGTCACCGACGAAGCCGCCGTCCTTGCTGCCGCGCGGACGGTCCGCGAGGCGCTGGGCGGCGAGACGTTGGCTGGCCTGGTCAACAATGCCGGTGTCGCGGTCGCCGGCCCCGTGCTCGAATTGTCGGCCGACGATTTTCGCCGCCAGATGGACATCAACGTGATCGGTCCCGTCATCGCGACGCAGGCGTTCGGGCCGCTGCTCGGCGCCGACCCCTCGCTGAAGGGGCCGAAAGGGCGGATCGTGATGATCAGCTCGGTCGCGGGCAAGAACGGCAATCCGCTGTCGGCGCCTTATTGCACCTCCAAGCATGCCATCGAAGGCCTTTCCGAAAGTCTGCGCCGCGAATTGATGCTGTTCGGCATCGACGTCATCATCGTCGCCCCTGGCGCGGTGAAGACGCCGATCTGGAGCAAGGCCGAGGAGATCGATCTCTCCGTCTACCAGAACTCGCCCTATCTGCCGGCGCTGAACAAGGTCATGGCCTTCATGATGGACCTTGGCGCCAAGGGCCTGCCGGCCGAGCGGATCGCCGAGATCGTGTTCGAGGCGCTCACCGCGGCGAGCCCGAAGGTGCGCTATCAGATCACCCCTGACCCGATGCGGCATCTGATCGCGAGCGTGCTGCCGAAGCGGACGCTCGATCGCATCATCGCCAAGCGGCTCGGATTCCTGCCGCAGTAAGATGGGCGCTTCAGCCCGCCGCGACGGTCTTCCCGCGCGGATGGCCGGCCATCGCGATCATGCGCAGCGCCATCACGATCAGGAGCGGAATGAGGAATGCGGCATAGAGCGGCATCGCCGGCACGCGCTTGCCGAACGAGACCATGAACTGGAGCCAGAGATAATAACCGCCGGCAAGATGCAGTGTCCGCCAGGCGCGCGGCCCGATCAGCGCGGCGGTGCGGTCGAATGAGGTCGCGCTCATGGCAATGATCACGGCATAGCCGATGCCGCCAAAGATGTAGGAGACGGGCGAGGTGGCCGCCGCGAAGTCGACCGGGTCCAGGTTGGCGAAGAGGATGATAGCGGCCGCATGGATCGCGTGGGAAGCGGCAAAGCTCAGGCCGAGATAGCGGCGGTTGCGGCGCTGCCAGCGCGTCCAGCCATTGGGCCACAGCCGCGCCAGCGCTGCGGCGCTGAAGGCGAGGCAGAACAGCAGCAGCGAGCTGCGCGCCGTGAAACGGATCACCATCCGCACGCCCTCGACCTCGAACTGCCGCATCGAGGCGATCCACACGCTGAGGACCACCAGGCTGAGGGCGAGGGCGGCCAGCAGCCGCCAGCCTTCGAGCCAATCTTGACGTTGCGACATGTGACATCCCTCCGTTATGTAATCACTGATTACATTTCGATGCTGCGCATTGGTCAACGGTGTAATCGCTGCTTACATTCACGTTCGGGTGATGCTAGGAAGTGCCCATGCCCGCCCGTCAACCGTCCAAGCCGCCTGCCCGCCGCCCCAGAGGCCAGGCCCGGCCGTATCACCATGGCGACCTCCGCCGCGTCCTGATTGATGCTGCGCTGCAGCTTGCGGCCGAAGGAGCGGAGGTCTCGGTCCGCGAGGCCGCCCGCCGGGCCGCGGTGTCGCCGGGTGCGCCGTTCCGGCACTTTCCGAATCGCGACGCCCTGATGGCGGCCGTGGCCGAGGAGGCGCAGCGGCGTTTTCGTGCGGAGATCGACGCGGCCCTGAGCGCGGCCCCGGCGGCCGCGCCGCTCGCCCGTTTCCACGCCTTCGGCCTTGCCTACCTGCACTGGGCCATGCGCAATCCCGCCCATTTCGAGATCATCTCCACTGGACGTTACTTCGTCCATGGCAGCTCCGCGGAACTGACGCGTGACAATGCCGAGCTGATCGCGCTGACCGAGGGGATCCTGGCTGACGCGGCGGAGCAGGGCCTGCTGCGCTCGGCGGACCTCAAGCGCATTCAGGTCGCCGGCCGCGCCCTGGTTTACGGTTTTGCCAGGATGAATCTCGACGGCCACTTTCCGCGCTGGGGCGTCGAGGCCGGTGAGATCGAGCGGATGGCGGAGGGCGTGCTGGATCTGTTCATCGCCGGCATCGCGAAATCCTGACGCCGCGGGCAACCGCCGCCGGTCTCTCCTCACCATGCGGGTCGGGCAGCGCTGACGCCTCGTCGCCCACCAGGATTAAGCGCCGGTCGGATCACGACACGCGTTGCCTGTCCTTGACCGTTCCGTTACAGTTTTATGACATGGTGCAGGCTTCCGGCTGCGCCGGAGGCCCTGGTCGTTTCGGGCCGGCCAGACGGCTTGGCATCACCGCACCGGACCAGAGTTTGCGTGTCCTCGATGGCGTCCGCGCCCAATCCAGGTCCTTCTGCCACCACCGCCGTGCTGGCGAGCGTCGCCGCGCTCGGCATCTGGCGGCTGCTCGCCGTTGCCGCGCCGCATCTGGCCGCGCTCGCGCTGATGTACCAGACCGAGACCGATTTCGGCTCGCGCCTCTCCTTCGCGCTGGCCTGGGGCATCCTCAACTTCTTCTGGATCGCATTGCTGCGCCGGCCGGCGCTCTCGGGCGCGCTGTCGCTGACCATGGTGGTCGTGCTGGTGCTGCTGTCGCGGCTGAAGCACGACGTCGTGCAGATGACGGTCAACTTCATCGACCTGATGATGATCGACCGCGACACCGTCGCCTTCCTGTTCACGATCTTCCCGAATTTGCGCTGGTCGGTGATCCTGGCCGGCTTCGTCACGCTGCCGCTGATGTATGCGCTGTGGTGGCTCGATCCGTTCCGCATCCGCCGCCTGCCCGCGCTCGCCTGCAAGCTGGCCTGTCTCGCCGCACTGGTCGGTTATTCGCTCTATCATCCTGACGAGGCCTGGCGCGGCTATTACGACGACGGCTATCTGTCGAAGTTCTTCCGCTCCGGCGTCAGCTCGGTCTCCGATTTCGTGCAATACGGCTTCATGGAATCGGCCGCCGCGAGCAATGAGCGGCTCAACATGCCGCTGGTCGATTCCTGCCATCCCGCGGGCCGCCGGCCGAACATCATCATGATCCATGATGAATCGAGCTTCGACATCCGCGCCGCCGCCGGCATCAAGGTGCCGCAGGGCTATGGCAGCCACTTCAAATCCTGGGACGGCAAGCAGCGCACGTTCCTCGCCGAAAGCAATGGCGGGCCGAGCTGGTTCACCGAATACAACGTGCTCGCGGGACTCTCCTCGCGTTCGTTCGGCCGCTTCGCTTATTTCGTGACACGCATCGCTTCAAACCGCGTCGAGCGCGGCCTGCCGCTGGCGCTGCGCCGCTGCGGCTACGACACGATGTCGCTCTATCCTGCCTATGGCGGCTTCATGGCGGCGCGCAGTTTCCAGATGACGACCGGCGTCGAACGCTTCCTCGACTCCAAGGATCTCGGCGCCAAGGATGTCGAGCCCGACAGCTTCTTCTACGGCAAGGCGCTCCAGCTGATGGGCCAGCAGCCGCCGAACAAGCCGCTGTTCACCTTCATCTATCTCGGCGCCAATCATTTCCCCTGGGAGACGCGCTTCCGTCCCGACCTGCTGCCGAACTGGCGCGCGCCGGGCAACGTAGCGTCCATTGACGAATATCTGCGCCGGCAGGCGATGAGCGCCGAGCAGCACAAGGCGTTCGTCGCGGGGCTGAAGAAGACATTCCCCGGCGAGCCCTTCCTGATCGTGCGATACGGCGATCATCAGCCGGAGTTCGCGCCCGGGATCCTCGAGCCCGGGCTCGACGAGGGCGCCATCGGCAAGAGGCTCGACGCCTACGATCCGCGCCTCTATGCGACCTATTACGCGATCGATGCCGTCAATTTCGAGCCGGTGAAAAGTGATGCCGTGATGGACACGATCGACGGCCCCTATCTGCCGCTGGTCATCCAGGAGGCCGCGGGCATCCCGCTCGACCCGTCCTTTGCCGAGCAGAAGGAGATCATGCTCCGCTGCAAGGGCGTCTTCTACGCCTGCAGGGACGGCGCCGAAGCGCGGCGGCTGAACCGCCTCTTGATCGACGCGGGAATGATCCGGGGGCTGTAGCGCCGATAGCTACGTGCGTAGGGTGGGCAAAGCGGAAGCGTGCCCACTACCTGTCGCGCGTTATCCAAAGACGCGGGCACGGTGCTTACGCGCCTTTGCCCGCCCTACAAACCCCCACCCTATCGCCGGCCTACTTTCTCCCACAACCACTTCGCCACCGCATCCGGCGACGAGTTCGCGTCGTTGCCGCTGGCGCGCAGGTTTGCTTCGCGCATGGTGGCGATATCGATCTTGCCGAGCAGCGGTTGCAGCGCCGCCTTGAGCCGCTCATCCCCCGCGCGCTTCGGCGCGAGCAGCAGGATCGCATCGTAGGGCGGGATCGCGCGCTTGGGGTCGTCGAGCGCGACGAGGTCGTATTTCGCGATCAGGCCGTCGCTGGTGTAGCCGGCGATGACGTCGACCTCGCCGCTGGCCACCGCCGCATACATGAAGTCCGGCTGCATCTGGCGCTGGGCGCGGAACGAAAGGCCATAGGCTTTCTGCAGTGCCGCCCATTCGGGGCGCGAGAAGAATTCGTAATCGCCGGCGATCGACAGCGTCGGCGCATGGGCCGCGAGATCGGCGACGGTGCGGACGCCGAGCGCCTCGGCGCGCTTCTTCGGCATCACCAGCGCATAGGCATTCTCGAAGCCGAGCTCGCCGAGCAGCGTGATGTTGTCCTTTGCCAGCGCCGTCTTCAGCTCCGCGATCAGCTCGGCGCGCGGCTTGATGTCGGTGCGATGCAGCTGGTTGGCCCACAGCGTGCCGGAATAATCGACACAGAGATCGATGTCGCCGGCCTTCAATGCCCCAAAGATCACGCTGGAGCCGAGGCCCGAGCGCGCCGTGGCCGAGAGGCCCGCCGCCTGCAGCCGATCCCGCATCAACGCCGACAGCACATATTGCTCGGCGAAGGTTTTTGCACCGACGACGTAGCCTTGCGGCGAGCGGCCCATGGTCGGCACCAGCGTTGCCGCAACCAGCGCCGCGATACCGGAGGCGCCGAGCACGGTGCGAGCGCGGCTTCGCTGGCGCAGGCCGACCTCGATCAGGCCGAGCAACTGATCGACGGCGAGCGCGAGCAGGGCGGAGGCAAAGCAGCCGAACAGCACGAGCACCCAGTTCTGGGTCTGCAATCCCGCAAAGATGTAATTACCGAGACTGGTCTGCCCGATCGGCGTCGACAGCGTCGCCGTGCCGATCACCCACACCGCGGCGGTGCGGATGCCCGCCATCATCACCGGCAGGGCCAGCGGCAGCTCGACCATGATCAGCGACTGCCGCGCGGTCATGCCGACGCCCTTGGCGGCCTCGATCAGCGCGGGATCGATGCCGTTGAGCCCGGTGATGCCGTTGCGCAGCACCGGGAGCATCGAATAGAGCGCCAGCGCCAGCATCGCGGGTAGGAAGCCGAACGCCGAAAAGGACACGCCGAACCAGGCCAGCGTCACGGATGCCGCCAGCAGCAGCAGCGGATAGAACAGCGCGAGCAGCGCCAGGCCCGGCACGGTCTGCACGATGCTGGCGATTGCGAGCAGGATGGCGCGCGGCGCCGGGCGGTTGCGCGTCAGGATGGCCAGCGGCAGGCTGACGGCGAGTCCAAGAGCGAGCGCGGCGAGACTGACCCGCACATGGTTGCCGAGATAATCGGGCAGATGCCCCAGCGCCTCGCCCCAGCGTGGATCGGCAAGCAAGCTCATGCCGCGCCGCCCTGCGGCAGCAGCGCGTTCAGCCGCTCGACCTGGCGGCGCGGCGTGCGCAACAGCTCCAGCACGTAAGCGTCGCTGCTCCGCGACAGTTCGGCGGGAGTGCCCTGGGCGAGCAGCTTCCCCTCTCGCATCACCGCGATGCGGTCGGCGAGCAGGATCGCCTCCGTCATGTCGTGGGTGATCATCACCGTGGTCAGGCCGAGCTTGCGATGCAGCGAGCGATAATCGTCGCCGAGCGCGTCGCGGGTGAGGGGATCGAGCGCGCCGAACGGCTCGTCCATCAGCATGATGCGGGGCCTCGCCGCAAGCGCCCGCGCGACCCCGACGCGCTGGCGCTGGCCGCCGGAGAGCGCCTCCGGCAGGCGGTCGCGATGCGCATCGCGCTCGAGCTGCACCAGCTCCAGCAGCTCGTCGACCCGCGCGGCGACCGCCGAAGCCGGCTCGCCCAGCAGCTTTGGCGTGATCCCGATATTGTCGGCGACGCTCAAATGCGGAAACAGCCCGCCGCTCTGGAAGACGTAGCCGATCCGCCGCCGCAGCGCGACCGGGTCGACGTTTTGCACGTCCTCGCCGCCGACCGTGATGGTGCCGCCCTCGGCCTCGATCAGCCGGTTGGCGAGCCGCAGCAGCGTCGTCTTGCCGGAGCCCGAGCCGCCGACGATGGCCAGAAATTCGCCCTCGGCGACGTCGAGCGAGACGTCGTCGACAGCCCTCAGCGGGCCGAACCGCTTGGTCACGTGGGCGTAGCTGATGGTCGGCTTGGAAGGCATTCGACGCAGCTCATTCTTCCTTCCCCTCCCTTGGAGGGCACGGCATGCCTAGCACGCTTGGCGGCGTGATTGAACTTGCGCGCGCGAGCGGCTAAGGCATCAAGCGAAATCCGGAGGAAGCATATGTCGACGCCCACGGCGGTGGCGCTGGAAGATGCCAAGGTCGCGTTCCGGCTCGGGGACGGGCGGGTCTATACGGCGGTGGAAAAGGCCCATCTCACGGTGGCGCAGGGCGAGTTCGTGGCCATTGTCGGCCCCACGGGCTGCGGCAAATCCACGCTGCTCAACGTCGCGGCCGGGCTGCTGAAGCCGGCCGCCGGCAGCGTCAGGATTTTCGACCAGCCGCTCGCGGGGCTGAACCGGGATGCCGGTTACCTGTTCCAGGCCGATGCGCTGTTCCCCTGGAAGACCGCGCTCGACAATGTCGCGATCGGGCTCGAGATCAAGGGCACGCCACGGGCCGAAGCGCTGCCGCGTGCGCAGCAATGGCTGACCTCCGTCGGCCTTGGCGCCTTCGCGGGCCGCTATCCGCACATGCTCTCTGGCGGCCAGCGCAAGCGCGTGGCGCTCGCACAGGTGCTGATCCGCGATCCCAAGATCCTCTTGATGGACGAGCCGTTCGGGCCGCTCGATGCACAGACCCGCCAGGTGATGGGAAATCTGCTGCTCGATCTGTGGAACGCCGACCGCAAGGCGGTGCTGTTCGTGACCCACGATCTGGAAGAAGCCATCGCGCTCGCCGACCGCGTCGTGATCATGTCGGCTGGTCCGTCCTCGCGCATCATCGGCGACTGGCGCGTCGGCTTGGCCCGCCCGCGCGACATCTTCGAGGTGCGGCTGGACAAGGAGTTCCACGAGCTGCATCGCGAGATCTGGAGCGTGCTCAAGGACGAGGTGATGAAGGGCTACGCGCAATCCACGCAAGCGGCGGAGGCGGTCTGATGTCGCGCCCGACGCTGTTCGCGCTGCAGGTCCTGGTCGCGGTCGTCTGCATCGTGCTGTGGCAGGTGCTGTCGACCGTCCCGGTGTTCGGCAAGGTCCTGCTGCCGCCGTTCTTCTTCTCCAACCCGCTCGACGTCTTCAGCCAGATCGTAAAGTGGTTCGCCTCCGGCGTGATCTGGAAGCATCTCGCCATCACGCTGACGGAATCGATCCTCGCCTTCGTGATCGGATCGGCTGGCGGCGTATTGATCGGCTTCTGGTTCGCGCGCCAGCCGCTGGTGGCCGCGGTGTTCGACCCCTACGTCAAGATGGTCAACGCGCTGCCGCGCGTCGTGTTGGCGCCGATCTTCGCGCTGTGGCTCGGCCTCGGCATCTGGTCCAAGGTCGCGCTCGGCGTGACGCTGGTGTTCTTCATCGTGTTCTTCAACGTCTATCAGGGCGTCAAGGAGGTCAGCCGCACCGTGCTCGACAACGGCCGCATGCTCGGCATGAGCGAGCGGCAGTTGATGCAGCACGTCTATTGGCCCTCGGCGCTGTCCTGGATGTTCTCCTCGCTGCACACCTCGGTTGGCTTCGCCGTGGTCGGCGCGGTCGTCGGCGAATATCTGGGATCGGCGGCGGGCCTTGGCTATCTCATCCAGCAGGCCGAAGGCGTGTTCGACGTCGCCGGCGTGTTCGCCGGCATGTTCGTGCTGTCGGCCTTCGTCATCCTGATCGACTTCGGGGTGACGCTGGTCGAGCGGCGCCTGCTGGTGTGGCGGCCGACCGTGGACGGGCGCGGCTAGGCCGCCGCCCCCGACGGCTGACATTTATGTGATCGACCGGCCGGAATAGAACGCGCGCCCACGCGTCAAACCCCCATGCAACCACCTGCATGGGAGTTCAGGATGCCCCCCTCACAGTTTCGCCCCGCGGTAGCGGCGCGTGCAGGCAGATGTCGATGGCCGAGGCTCGGGCTCGGCACAGCGTTCCTTGCCGCGCGCATTCTCGTCGCTTTCGCGCTTCCTCCAATCGTCTTCGCGCACGAGACCCATCCGAACCCGCCTGCTGCGCCGAGCACGGAAGAGAGCGCCTTCCTGCAAGAGAACGATGCCGCCATGGCCAGGATGATGAACGACATGGCGGTCAAACCGACCGGCGACATCGATCGCGACTTTGTCGCGATGATGAGCCCGCATCATCAGGGCGCCATCGACATGGCCGTGATCGAGCTGCGGTACGGTAAGAACGAGCAGCTTCGGCGCATCGCTCAGGAAATCATCGTCGACCAGATGCAGGAGATCGCTGCCATGAAGCTCGCCATCGGCGAGCCGGCGACCGACACCACGCCTGCTCCGACCCAGCCGCAATCCGTTCCCATCGCAACTGTTCATCATCATCATCCTGTGATGCAGATGGACATGTCCACTGGAATGAAGAAGTAGGAGCGGCAGATGACCAAGTCTCGAAGCCATATGATGAGGACCATTTTCCTGGCGGCCACCATGCTCGCCACCGGCTCCGTCGCATGAGCGGGGCAGGCGCCTGGCGCGCTGTCCTCCCCCGACATTCCGATTAGTCATCACGATCGGGTCTACGCGGCTGAGCAGTTCTCGAACACGGTTTCGGTCACCGACCCTGCCGACAACAAACTGCTTGGCGTAATCCGGCTTGGTGACCCGCAGCCCGGCAATTTCAGCCCGCTCTACAAGGGGCAGGTGCTCGTGCACGGCATGGGTTTCTCGCCCGATCACAAGACGCTGGCCGTAGTGTCGATCGGCTCGAACTCAGTGAGCTTCATCGACACTGCGACCAACGCGGTCAAGCACGTGACCTATGTCGGGCGGTCGCCACACGAGGCGTTCTTTACACCCGACGGCAAGGAGGTCTGGGTTACCGTCCGCGGCGAGAATTACATCTCCGTCATCGATCCAACGAGCTTCAAGGAGAAGACCCGCATCACGACGCCGAACGGGCCGGGGATGCAGATATTCTCACCTGACGGCAAATACGGCTACATCTGCTCGTCCTTCAATCCCGAGACCGATGTCGTCTCAGTCGTCGAGCACAAGATCATCGCTACGGTGAAGCAAGAAAGTCCGTTCTGTCCGAACATTGCGGCGACGCCCGATGGAGATCAGGTGTGGTTCACGCTGAAGGACGTCGGCCGGACACAAGTGTTCAACGCAAGGCCACCGTTCAATGCAATCAAGACGATCGACACCGGGCCGATCACCAATCACGTCAACTTCGCGCACACCGCCAAAGGCACGTTCGCCTATGTCACCGTCGGCGGCTTGAACGAATTGAAGGTGTTCCGCACCGACGACTTCTCGCAAGTCGCCACGATCCCGGTCGGCAATCTGCCGCACGGCGTGTGGCCGTCCGGCGACGGCACGCGCATCTATGTGGGGCTGGAGAACGCCGACGCGCTCGCGGCCATCGACACCGCGACCAACAAAGTGGTTGGGAACGTTCCGATCGGCCAGGCGCCGCAAGCGATCGCCTATGTTCCGAATGCTGCGCCTGACCCGGATGACCGCCAGAACCTGCAGGCGCTCGGCGTGGCTGGCCAGGTGGCTCATCTGGCGCTCGCGTCGATAGGCGGCACAAAGCACGGTAAGGCGCCGACCACGGTCTCGCTCTTCGATCAAGGCCTGATCCAGATCCTGCAGGCTTCAGTGACGGGACTTCAGCCCAAGCGGAAATATGTGTTGGCGCTTGCGGAGCGTAGTGACGGGGGCGGCCCATTGCAGCCGCTGGCAGCCTTCATGACCAATCCGGCGGGATCCGCTATCGTCAACGCGGCCGGTCCGATCCGGCAGATCGTCGACCAGTCTGCCGCGGCCGCAAAGCGCTATTTGGTGATCGCGTCCGGCGACGCGGCGATGCCGGGCGAGGCGGTCCAGATCGAGGCTCAATGATTCCGGTTCGAACGCCAATCGCGAGATGGCGGAGCGCTTGATGAAGGACATGCTGGTTCAAGTCGAGCCGCTAATCCCTGCGCTCCGCCGCTATGCCCGCGCGCTCACGCGCGAACGCGCCGCGGCCGACGATCTGGTTCAGGATTGCCTGGAGCGCGCCGTCAGCCGCTGGCACCAGCGGCGCGACGGCAGCGTGCGCGCCTGGCTGTTCACCATCCTTCACAACCTGGCTGTCACTCAGTTTCGCCAGGCGACAGCGCGGGGCAGGCATATGCCGATCGACGATGCGGGCGAGCGGGAACTTGTCAGCGCGGCGGAGCAAGAGCACAGGCTGATCTATCAGGACGTCCTTGGCAAGCTTGCGAAACTCCCGGAGGAGCAGCGGGCCGTGTTGTTGCTGGTCGCAGTCGAGGATCTCTCCTACGCGGATGCGGCAGTGGTGCTGAACATCCCGATCGGGACCGTGATGTCGCGCCTGTCGCGTGCGCGGGAGAGGCTGCAGCAGGAGATGGATGGCACTGCGGCGGGAAATGTCGTGGCCTTGCGGAGCGTGAAATGAACCATCGGCCGATCACCGAGGATGACCTCCACGCCTATGTGGACCAGGCGCTCGAGCCCGAGCGTCGCGCGGAGGTCGCATCCTACCTGAACGATCATCCGGATGTTGCTGCGCGCGTTGCCGCCTTCGCTACCCAGCGCGAGCAGCTGCGCGGCGCGCTTGCGCCGATCGCCGACGAGCCGTTGCCGGCAGAATTGAACTTGTCGCGCATCATCGAGAGCCGAAGACGGCGTCCCCTGCGAACGTGGGGAGCGATCGCTGCGATGTTGCTCCTCGGTATCGGCGGTCTCGGCGGGTGGACCATGCGCAGCGTGTTGCAGGAGGGTTCCAACGGACTGTCTGCGCTGGCGCGGGAAGCAGCCTATTCTTATGGCGTCTACGCACCGGACCGCGTGCGTCCGGTCGAGATTCGCGCCTCCGAGAGTGCGGAGCTCACGCGATGGGTCTCGACTCGGCTGAAGCAGCCGGTGAAGGTGCCGGACCTCTCTGTCTCGGGCTACAGGCTGATGGGGGGGCGCCTGGTTGCGACGTCCCATGGCCCGGCCGCGATGTTCATGTACGATGACGATCGCGGGGATCGCCTCGTTGTACTGACGCGCCCGATGAGCAACCGCAACCTGGACACGCCGATGATGCCGCAATCGACCGGCGATGTCGCGGGCTTCGTGTGGGCGGATGGCGGCATGGGTTACACGCTCGTTGGCCAGCTTCCGGGGGAGACTCTCAAGCCGATCGCGAACGAGATTCGGAAGCAGGCGCGCCCGATCTAGCGCGGGAATTGACCAAGCGGGTCCGCGCAGCGGCGCGAGCCCGAGCATTCGCCCCGCGCCGATCGAGGGGTCTCAATCCAGCAGCTTGGTATCATCAGGCGCCTGCGGCGGCGTCTTGATCGCGATCGCCTTGACCTGTCCCGAGATCGGCTTGGTGCCGCCGTGCGGCGTGCCCTTCGGGATGATGACGAGGTCGCCCGGCTTGACCGTCACTTCCTTGTCGCCGAGCCAGATCGTCCCGGTCCCGTCCAGGATGTACTGGATCTCGTTGGTGTTGGGGTGCATGTGCTTGGGCACGTTGCCGACCTGGATCGAGATCGTGGCGCCGTCGGCGCTCGCGAACATTTTCGAGCGGTAGCCGACGGCGTTGGCGGGGCCGAGCGCGTCGCCTTCCGTCTCGCCGGTGTGGATGATCTGCGCGGTGATGTTTTCCGCGGCCAGCGCCGGCCGGAGCAGTTGGTTCGCGCCGCATCCGGCGGCAAAGGCGGCGGCCAGCGCGAGCCCGGCAGTGAAGCGATTCATGGATGATCCTCCCCATCAGGAATTGTTCTTGTGCGTCCATGCTATTGCGCCGAAAGGCCGATGGCCAGAGCCTTAAGGCGCGCTTCTCAAGCCGGTCCTGCTGCTCTATGGTGCCGCCGGCCGAACGGAGGAAACCAATGAAGAACACGATTGCCAGGCTCGCCGGCGCGCTGCTCGCGCTGACGCTCACCACCGGATTTGCCGCGGCGCAAAGCAAGGTCACCATCGCGGTCGGCGGCGGCTCCTGCCTGTGCTATCTGCCGACGGTGCTGGCCAAGCAGCTCGGCGAATACGAGAAGGCCGGCCTCAATGTCGAGCTCGTGGACCTCAAGGGCGGCTCGGACGCGCTCAAGGCCGTGCTCGGCGGCAGCGCCGACGTGGTCTCCGGCTATTTCGACCATTGCGTCAATCTGGCCGCCAAGAAGCAGGAGCTGCAGTCCTTCGTGGTCTATGACCGCTATCCCGGCCTCGTGCTGGTAGTCGCGCCCTCGCGCACCAACGACATCAAGTCGGTCAAGGATCTCGCCGGCAAGAAGGTCGGCGTCAGCGCGCCCGGCTCCTCCACCGACTTCTTCCTGAAATACATGCTCAAGAAGAACGGTGTCGATCCCACCAGCGCCGCCGTGATCGGCGTCGGTCTCGGCGCCACCGCGGTCGCCGCGATGGAGCAGGGCCAGATCGACGCGGCCGTGATGCTCGACCCCTCCGTCACCGTCCTCCAGGGCAGCCACAAGGATCTGCGCATCCTCTCCGACACCCGCACGCAGAAGGACACGCTCGAGACTTTCGGCGGCGAATATCCGGGCGGCGCGCTGTACTCGACGGCGGCCTGGGTTGCCAAGCACGAGAAGGAGACGCAGGCGCTCACCGACGCGATCCTCGCCACGCTCGCCTGGATCCATTCGCACTCCCCCGAGGAGATCATGGCGAAGATGCCGGAGGAGACGGTCGGCAAGAACAAGGACCTCTATCTCGCCGCGCTGAAGAACACGATCCCGATGTACTCGGAGACCGGCAAGATGGACCCGAAGGGCGCCGACGCCGTGCTCTCGGTGTTCAGCGTCGGCTCGCCCGAGGTCGCCAATGCCAAGATCGATGTCGGCAAGACCTTCACCAACAAGTTCGTCGAGCAGGCCAAGAAGACCACGGGGAATGCCAAATAGCTGACGCGAAGATGAGGTAGCCGTCGCTCATGACGTCGCCGATCATTCATCGCGTCACCACGCTCGATCTTGCCGTGCGGCCGATCGTCTGGCCGTTCGCGGAGGAATGGCGCGACGAGATCGCGGCGCATTTCGCCGAAAAGCAGCGCGAGCGGCCAAAGATCTGGAACGGCCGCGTCCTGCTCGGGCGCGATCCCGTGTTCGCGGACGGCTGTTTCGCTGCGACCTATTTCGAGACCGATTTCGCCAGCTTCCTCGCCTGGCGTGACTGGGGCTTTCCTGGGCCTGCCGTGTTCAACGGTTTTGGCATGGGCGCGCTGCGCAGCGCCGACGGCGCCTTCGTCATGGGTGAGATGGCGCCGCACACCGCCAATGCGGGCCGTATCTATTTCCCCTCGGGCACGCCCGATCTCGACGACGTCAGGGGTGACACGCTGGACATTCCCGGCAGCGTCGTCCGCGAGCTCGAGGAAGAGACCGGCCTCACCGCGGCGGACTTTCGGGCCGAGCCGGACTGGCACTGCATCGTCAGTGGCCCTGCGATTGCGATGATGCAGGTACTCAACCTGGATATGTCCGGCGAGGAGGCGCGCGCCCGCATCGAAGCCAACCTCGCCAGCGAGGACGAGCCCGAATTGTCGGCCATTCATCTCGTGCGCGGGATGAGTGATCTCAGGCCGACCATGCCGCGATTTGTCACGGCCTTTGTCGAGCAGCAGTTCGCCTCGCGCTGATGCGCAAGACTTGACATCCCTGCGCTCTGCCCATGTGATGGGGGCAAGCAAGATCAAGACGAATGCAATGCACAATCGTCCAGGGAGGTTTTGATGCGCCTGCGCATGGCTGCCCGGTTGCTACATGGGCTGGTGGTCGCGATAGCAGCGACGGGCTTGGCGGCGTCCGCCCAGGCCCAGGACAAGAAGATCAAGATCGGCGTCGTCTTTGATTTGACCGGGCCTCTGGCCGGCGGCGGCTCCGAGCTCAATTATGTCGGCGCGAAGATCATCCTCGACCATTTCGCCAAGACCGGCGTGGAGGGCTACAAGATCGAGGCGGTCTATGCCGACGCGCAGAGCAAGCCCGACATCGCCATCAACGAATCCGTCCGCCTGCTCGAGCAGGAGAAGGTCGACATGGTACTCGGCTTCTTCTCCTCGGCCCAATGCGTGCCGGTGGCCGCCCGCGTCGAGCAGCTCAAGAAGTTCATGTGGATGACGACCTGCATCTCGTCGGCCGTGTTCAACGAGAAAGGCTACAAATACGTGTTCCGCCCGCAGGCGAGCGGCGACCAGTTCGGCATGATGACGATGGATTTCATCGCGCAGAACGCCAAGGAGAAGCTCGGCAAGGAACCGAAGGATTTGCGCGTCGCCATCATCCACGAGGACGGCGCCTATGGCGTCGACGTCTCCAAGGGCAACGAGGCCGGCGCGAAGAAGGCCGGCTTCAACGTCGTGCTCAAAGAGGGCTATTCGGCGACCGCGCCCGATCTGTCCCCGCTGGTGACCAAGCTGAAGCGCGCCAAGCCCGACGTCATCTTCCACACCGGCTACAATCCGGACATCACCCTGCTGCTGCGCCAGGCCCGCGAGCAGGGGCTGAAGTTCGGTGCGCTGATGGGCCATGGCGCCGGCTATGGCGTCTATGAGAAGCTGAAGGAAGGCATGGGGGCCGACGCCGCCTATATCTTCAACACCGACCCGATCTCGATCTGGCTGGCCAACCAGAAGACCATGGATCCGAAGCTCCCGCCCGTCATCAAGATGGTCGGCGAGGAGTTCGACAAGATCAAGCCCGGCGTCGCCATCCGCTCCGCCCATGTCGGCATCGGTGCCTCCAACACTTATGTGTTCATGGCGGATGTGCTGCCGCGGGCGATCAAGAAATATGGCGGCGTCGATCCCGAGGCGCTGCGCAAGGCGGCGCTCGACACCGACATCCCCGAAGGCGGCACCATGCTCGGCTTCGGCGTGAAGTTCTACGGCGAGGGCACGCCGATGGCCGGGCAGAACGAGCGCTCGTTCCCTGTCGTGATCCAGTATCTCGACGACAAGTCTCACGTGGTGTGGCCGAAGAGCCAGGCGCAGCGCGACGCCGTGCTGCCGCTGCCGAAGGGCACCACCTACAGCAACCAGTAGCAGCGGAGGGCTTTGGTGCTGGAAGTCAGCGGATTGGTGAAGCGGTTCGGCGGCTTCACCGCCGTCAACAACGTGTCGTTTCGGGTCGATCAGGGCGAGATTCTCGGCCTGATCGGCCCCAACGGCTCGGGCAAGAGCACGATCTTCAACATGCTCTCCGGCACGCTGGCGCCGACCTCGGGCTCGATCATGTTTGCCGGGCATGAGATCGCGGGCCTTGCGCCGCACCGGATCATCAACAGCGGCGTCGGCCGCACCTTCCAGATTCCGCGCCCCTTTCGCCGCCTGACCATTTTCGAGAACGTCGCGCTCGCCGGTTTCTACGGCCAGGGCCGACATAGCCGCGTCAAGGCGGAAGAGGCAGCCGAGCGATCCCTCGCGATGGTCGGCCTGCCGACCGATCGCCACGCCAGCGTCGATGGTCTCGGCGCCGCCGGCCTGAAGAAGCTCGAGCTCGCCAAGGCGCTCGCCACGGCGCCTAAGCTGCTGCTGGCCGATGAAAGCCTCGGCGGCCTCGACGAGGCCGAGATGGATCAGGCCGCCGACATGCTGCGCAACATCCGCGACGAGCTCGGCATCACCATCATCTGGGTCGAGCACATCATGGGCGTGCTGATGCGCGTCGTCGATCGCGTCATGGTGCTCGACCACGGCGAGAAGATCTCGGAAGGCCTGCCGAGTGCGGTAGCGGGCGATCCGCGCGTCATCGAGGTCTATCTCGGCACCGATGCCGAGACCACGCAGGCCGCGGCCGCCGAAGCGCGCCGCCGCGCGGGAGGCGCGTGATGCTGGAGCTCCGCGGCGTCAATGCCGGCTATGGCACCTTCCAGGCGCTGTTCGACGTCAATCTCGACGTCAAGGCCGGCGAAGCCGTCGGCGTCATCGGCCCCAACGGCGCCGGCAAGACCACCTTGATGCGCGTCATCTCCGGCCTGATCCGCCCCGCGCGCGGCTCGATCCGGATGGAGGGCACGGACGTCGTGGCGACGCCACCGCACAAGATCGTCAGCCTCGGCATTGCGCATGTGCCGGAGAACCGGCGGCTGTTTCCGCAGCTCTCGGTGGACGACAATCTCAAGATGGGTGCCTTCATGAAGGAGGCGCGGGGCCATTATGCCGAGCGGCTCGAGGTCGTGTTCGACCTGTTCCCGCGCCTGAAGGAGCGGCGCCACCAGATGGCCGGCACCATGTCCGGCGGCGAGCAGCAGATGTGCGCGATCGGCCGCGCGCTGATGTCCAATCCGAAGCTGCTGCTGCTGGACGAGCCGTCGGCGGGCCTTGCGCCCGTCGTGGTGCAGCAGGTGTTCGAGCTGGTGAAGCGGATCCGCAGCCGCGGGCTGACCGTGCTGATCGTCGAGCAGAACGTGCAGCAGGTGCTGAAAGTGGTCGACCGCGCCTATCTGATCGAGGCCGGCACGATCAGGGCGTCCGGCACCTCGGCCGAGATGCTGGCGAGCGACACGGTCAAGGAAGCTTATCTGGGGGTGTGAGGCTGATGCAGGCGTTCCTGGACATTTTCGACATCTATTTGCTGGAGGCCGTGATCAACGGCATCCTGCTCGGCGGCGTGCTGGCGCTGCTGGCGCTCGGGCTCAATTTGATCTTCGGCGTCATCGACGTGACCTGGATCTGCTACGCCGAGCTCGTGATGATCGGCATGTATGCCATGTACTTCATGGTGCAGGTCTACGGCCTCAGCTATTTCGTCGCAGCGCCTCTCACCGTTGTCCTGGTCGCGCTGCTCGGCGCAGCGCTGCATTACCTCGTGATCGCGCCGCTCTTGACCGCGCCGCCGATCAACCAGCTGCTTGCGACCGGCGGGGTTCTGTTCGTGCTGCAGAGCTTTGCCACCGTCGCCTTCGGCATCGACTTCCGCAACCTCGGCATCCGCCTGCCGGTGCTTGCCTTCGGCGACATGAATTTCAGTTATGCCCGGCTGCTGTCGTTCCTGGCGGCGCTGGTCGGCATGGTCGCGGTCTATCTGTTCATGACGCGCACCTTCACCGGCACCGCGATCCGCGCCATCTCGCAGGACCGCCAGATCATGGCGCTGATGGGCGTCGACACCAAGAGAATCTATCTCATCACCTCCGCACTCGGCGGCGCGCTGGCCGGGCTCGCCGCCTGCCTTCTGGTGCTGCAATATGACGTGCACCCCTTCGTCGGGCTGTCGTTTGGGCCGATCACCTTCCTGATCTGCGTGCTCGGGGGCCTCGGCAATTTCATCGGCGGCTTCATCGCCGCCTTCGTGTTCGCCGAGATCATCTCGCTCGGTGGCCTGTTCTCCGACCTCGAATGGGGCTACGTGCTCGCCTTCGCCTTTTTCATCGTCATGATGTTCATCCGGCCCGCGGGCCTCCTGGCGAGGCGCCGATGATGGGGCAGGGGAGGCTTGCAGCCTGGGGCATTGGGCTCGCGGCACTGGTCGCGCTGCCCTTCGTCTATCGCGACCCCTATCATCTGCACATCCTGGTGCTGATCCTGATCTGGTCGTTCGCCTACACCTCCTGGTCGATGATGGGGCGGTTCGGCCTCGTCTCGCTCGGCCATGGCGGCTTCATGGGGATCGGCGCCTATGTCACCGCGCTGCTCTGGAATCATCTCGGCCTGTCGCCCTGGATTGGCATTCCCATCGGCATGGTCGCGGCCGGCGCGCTGGCGCTGATCGTCGGTTATCCCTGCTTCCGCTTCCGCATCACCGGCCACTATTTCGTGCTGGTGACGCTGGCGCTGTCGGGCATCGTGCTCCAGGTCATCACCGCGACACGCGACTATACCGGCGGCTCGCTCGGCTACACGCCGAACCGCGCATCCGGCAACAAGCTGTGGGCGCTGCAGTTCGACGACAAGACGACCTGGTATCTGATCGCGCTCGGGGTCTGGCTCTTCGGCATCGTGGTCTGGCACTGGGTCGACCGCAGCATGGCCCGCTATGCGCTTGAGGCGATCTCGGAGGACGAGGACGCGGCGGCGGCCGCCGGCGTCGACGTGACCGCGGAGAAGCTGAAGATCACGCTGCTGAGCGCGCTGATGACGGCGCTCGCGGGCGCGATCTACTGCCAGTACCAGATGTTCATCACCCCCGACACCGTCAGCGGCATCGCAGTGTCTCTGCAGATGGTGTTCGCGGCCATCGTCGGCGGCCTGTTCGTCTCGCTCGGCCCGACCTTCGGCGCCATCATCACCATTCTGCTGGCCGAGACCCTGCGCATCGGCTTCGGCACCAAGGCCGTCGGCTGGGACAATCTCGTCTACGGCGTGCTGCTCGTGCTCTTCATCATATTCCTTCCCAAGGGCATCCTTGGTAGCTTGCTCGACCGACTGAAGCCGCAACGCAAGGTGCCCCGCGCTCATGAGCAAGAAGCCGTCCAAATCGCCCGCCCAGGAACTTGACCGCTACATCACGCCATTCCGCTATGACGGTTCGGGCAAGTTTCATCTCAAGGATCACAAGACCAGCGAGAAGGGCGATCTCGACAAGGAGACGGCGCAGGCGCTTCTCGACGTCAACAAGAAACGGCTGGTCGAGTTTCAGGAGAAGCTCTACGCCCAGGACCGCTGGTCGCTCCTGATCGTGTTCCAGGCCATGGACGCCGGCGGCAAGGACAGCGCCATCAAGGCGATCTTCGAGGGCATCAATCCGCAGGGCTGCGAGGTCCACGCCTTCAAGGCGCCGAGCAGCAAGGAGCTTGATCACGACTTCCTCTGGCGCCATGTGATCGCGCTGCCCGAACGCGGTCATATCGGCATCTTCAACCGCTCCCATTACGAGGAATGCCTGGTGACGCGCGTGCACCCGGAGCTTCTCGCCAAGGAGAAGCTGCCGCAGAAGTTGCCGACCAAGAACATCTGGAAGGAGCGGTTCGAGGACATCTCGGCATGGGAACGCTATCTCTGCCGCAACGGCACCGTGGTGCTGAAGTTCTTCCTCAACGTGTCCAAGGACGAGCAGCGCGAGCGCTTCCTCGACCGGCTGGAGGACCCGGCCAAGCAGTGGAAATTCTCGATGGACGACATCAAGGAGCGCGCGCTGTGGCCGCGTTACCAGGCGGTCTATCAGGACATCGTCCGGCACACCGCGACGGCCCATGCGCCGTGGTATGTCGTGCCGGCCGATCACAAATGGTTCGCGCGCGTCGTGATCGGCTCCGTGATCAATGCGACGCTCGAAAAACTCGACCTGCGCTTCCCCCGCGCCGACAAGGCCTCGCTGAAGGAGTTCGACGCGGTGCGCATGGCGCTGGAGAAGGAAGACAAGAGGAGCCAGGCGAAGAAATCGCGAAAACAACCCCATGCACAGTAGACGGCGTGAACAAAATCAATGGCTTGCCGATCGTTGAAGAGGCAGTTCGATTTATACGAAATGGAGTTGCTGCGTCGGGCAAAACAGGCGCTGTTCCGATCATTCCCGGAACCGGCGTGCTCAATTGTGATCTCTCGCCGATTGATCCCGCTTGACAGTCTTGTGGCACAGGAGGACCATGCCGCCGGTCGCAAACAAGCGACACGCAACGTCCACCTCATGAGCAAGGGGAGGTCTATGACACCACCTCCGCAAATCCAGCCGCGTTAAGTGCGATGGAGCTCGTTCGGACTATCGCATAGCGGCAGAAACCGCGAACGGCACGCCGGGTCAAGGTTTAGCGGGCTGCATCAGTAAGGCAGAGCCCCTACCTTCCCGGCGCTGTATTTTGGTCGCCGATCGTGTGGATGGTCTTGACGAGGCCGACCGCGATAGCTGCCTTTGACATCCTGCGTTTCTCCCTCCTTCCTCCTCGCCGTCATTCCGGGCCGCTTCCCGGAATGACGGAGCGATCCGCGGATGATTTGTGCATTGGGGTGCACTGGTCACCACATCGCCATGGCCGGGCTTGTCCCGGCCATCCACGGCCTTGGCCCGAGGCGCGAAGAACGTGGATGCCCGGGACAAGCCCGGGCGTGACGACTCGTAAAGTCGAACTGCGGGAATCCCGCAATGGACGGATCGCGTTGCACGGACCGCGCTTCGTCGGCGTCTGAACTCTGCTGAGACGAGGTTCCCCGCCCCCGCATTGCGGCAAATGCCAAGAGAATGTCGCCTCGAAGGCCAACTTCCGACACAGGCGCGAGGCGAATAGCTTCAATCCGACATGACGCATGTGTTTCGGTGGTCCCGATGCCGCCGGCGCATGCATTTTTTTAAGGACTCCTCGTGTCGCATAAGCTTGCCCCGGTGGTTCTCGCCGTTCTCTTCCTCGCGTTCTTCTCCTTCCCGAGCGTTCGCGCCCAGCCGCCTCAGCCGGCCGCGAACAATGCCGCCGCGTTGTCGCCGGACGAGGCCAAGCGTGCGCTCGAGACGCTTCAGGACGACAAGAAGCGCGCGCAGATGATCGATACGCTGCGCCTGATCGCCAATGCGTCCGGTCCGCAGCAACCTGCGACGCCCGCGCCCGAGCGCAAGTCGCCGATCCCGCTCTCGGCCGACGGACTCGGTGCGCAGCTCCTGCTCACGGTGTCGGAGGAGATTGGCGAGATCTCGAGCGAGATCGCCAGCGTGGCGCGGACGATCACGCATTTCCCGGCGTTCTATTACTGGATCGTGCGAACGGCGAACGATCCCGCGGCCTATAACCTTCTGATCGAGATCGCCTGGAAGCTCGCCTTGGTGGTCGGCTGCGCGCTCGCGGCCGAATGGGTACTGTTCCGCCTGATCCGGCGCCCGGTTGCCTTCCTCGAGGGGCGTGTGCCGCAAACCGCGCATCTGCCGGCGCAGGTGTTGCCGATTGCGGATCCGCCGTCGTCGGTTGCCGATGTCACCCCCGCGCCCGAACTGCACAAGCGCCGTCACAGCCTGGCGCGCGTCTGGCAGATCATGCAGCGCCTGCCTTTCGTGTTCGGGCGCCTCGTCCTCGAATTGCTTCCCGTGCTCCTCTTCGTCGGCGTCGCGACGGCGCTGCTCGGCACC
Source organism: Bradyrhizobium sp. CCBAU 53351 (assembly GCF_015291745.1). Lineage (NCBI taxonomy): Bacteria > Pseudomonadati > Pseudomonadota > Alphaproteobacteria > Hyphomicrobiales > Nitrobacteraceae > Bradyrhizobium > Bradyrhizobium sp. CCBAU 53351. The sequence continues at coordinate 5,842,955 of NZ_CP030059.1, read as the reverse complement.
GAGATCGGACAGCCCACCACCGTTCGCCTCGTGATCCTCGCGGTCGTCAACGCCTATGCGTTTTCGCGCGGACTCATCTGCGTCTTCCGGGCGCTGGCCGGGCCGTTCGGTCTGTTTCCGGTGCGCGCCGAGACGGCGGCCTATGTCGAGATCTGGGCGCGCCGCATCGTCGGCGTCGGCGTCTCCGGCATCGCTTTTGCCAATGTCGCGCTGCTGCTCGGCCTGCACCGCGCCGGCTATGCCGCGCTGCTCCGCATGGTGATGCTGATCGTGCATCTCTTCGTCGTCGTCATCATCCTGCAATGCCGCCGGCAGGTCGCCGAGGCCATTCGGGCGCCGGCCGACCGGCAGGGCATCGCGGCCCGCCTGCGCAACCGCATCGCCGGCGGATGGCATTATCTCGCCATCGCGCTCGATCTCGCGCTCTGGGCGGTGTGGGCGCTCAACATCCGCAACGGTTATTCGCTGCTGCTGCAATATTTCGTCGGCACTGTCGTCGTTGCCGTGATCACGCGCGTTGCCATCATGCTGACGCTGAGCCTGATCGACCGTGGCTTCCGCATCCAGCCGGAGATCCTGCAGCGCTTTCCGGGTCTGGAGATCCGCGCCAACCGCTATCTGCCGCTGCTGCGCAGGATCGTCTCCGGCGTGATCGTCTTCATCGGTTTCGTGGCGATGCTCGAAGTCTGGGGTGTGGACGCCATCGTCTGGTTCTATGGCGGCCAGATCGGCAGCCGGCTGATCTCCGCCGTGGTGACGATCGGCCTCGCCGTATTCATCGCAGCCGCGATCTGGGAAGCCAGCAACGCGCTTCTGGACCGCCAGATCAACACGCTGTCGCGGGACGGGCACTACGCCCGCGCCGCGCGCTTGCGCACCTTCCAGCCGATGCTGCGCACCGCGCTGCTCTGCCTGATCGCCACGATCGTCGGCCTCACCGCGCTGAGCGAGATCGGCGTCAATGTCGCGCCGCTGCTGGCGGGTGCCGGCATCGTCGGCATCGCCATCGGCTTCGGCTCGCAGAAGCTGGTGCAGGACCTCATCACCGGGCTGTTCCTGCTGCTGGAGAACACGGTACAGGTCGGCGACAATGTCAGCGTGTCGGGCCTGTCAGGGGTGGTCGAGAACGTTTCCATTCGAACGATACGTCTGCGCGCGGGCGACGGCGCCGTGCACATCGTGCCGTTCAGCGCGGTCACGACCATCACCAATGCGAGCCGCGGCGCAGGCAACGCCTCCGTCAGCGTCAATGTCGCCTATAAGGAAGACACCGACCGCGCCAGCCAGATCCTCAAGGACATCGTCGACGAGATGCGCCGCGAGCCGGATTTCCGCGCATTGATCCGTGGCGACCTCGATCTCTGGGGCATCGACAAGGTGGACGGCGCGATGGTGTCGATCGTCGGCCAGATCCGCTGCACCGAAGCCGGGCGCTGGCCGGTCCAGCGCGAATTCAACCGGCGCATGAAGCTGCGCTTCCAGCAGAACGGCATCAACGTCGCATCCGCCACCCAGACCATCCTGATGCATATCGCGCCGCCGGCCGATAGCGCCGCCAATCTGACGCCGCGGCGCGCGGCCGGATAGAAGCGCTATCAACTTACCGCTTGCCTCAGCTCGCCCGGCAGCGTTCACTCGCCCTCCGGCCCGCTGCCAAAATGCGGGCGGCAAAAAGGGTGGGAGAGACTGATGCGGGGGCTGTGGGCTGTGTTGCGCGGTCATGCGATCGTCATTGGCGGGTTGATCGCATGCGCGATGTGGTGCGCGCCGGCAGGCGCTCAGTCATCGCGGCCCATCACCCTCATCGTACCGTTCGCCGCGGGCGGTCCGACCGACACGCTGGCGCGGATCCTGTCGGAGCGGATCGCCGCCGAGCTGCACACCACGGTCGTGGTCGAGAACGTCGCCGGTGCCTCCGGCAGCATTGCAGGTGCCCGCGCCGCCCGCGCGACGCCTGACGGCACGACGATCACGATCGGTCATTGGGGCACTCATGTGCTGAACGGCGCGATCCTCAAGCTGCCTTATGACGTCGTGAGCGATTTCGAGCCGGTCGCAATGATCGCGATGGGCACGCAACTCATCGTCGGCCGGAAGTCGCTCGAGGCGAACAATCTCAAGGAGCTGATTGCGTGGCTGAAGGCCAATTCCGGTAAGGCCACCGCGGGAACTTCAGGGGCGGGTACGGGAGCCCATGTCGCCGCCGTCTTCTTCAAGGATAAAACAGGCACCGACTTCCAGTTCGTGCCCTATCGCGGCGCGGGGCCCGCCATGATCGATCTCGTCGCAGGCCAGATCGACATCATGTTCGACCAGGCGGCGAACTCGCTGGCACACGTCAAGAGCGGCGCGGTCAAGGCGTTCGCGGTGACATCGCCGACGCGGCTTGCCTCCGCTCCCGACATTCCGACCGTCGACGAGGCGGGCCTGTCAGGGCTCTATATTTCCTATTGGCACGGCATCTGGGCACCGAAGAACACGCCAAAGGACATCGTCGCCCGGATCAACACGGCGATCGTCGCCGCGCTCGCCGATGCCGCGGTCAAGCAGCGCTTTACCGAACTCGGGCAGGAGATACCGCCAACCGACCAGCAGACGCCCGCAGCGCTCGCTGCGTTCCAGAAGGCCGAGACCGAGAAATGGTGGCCGATCGTGGAGGCGGCCAACATCCAGCCGGAATGACGAGGGGTAGCTTGCCGCGTTAACTTTTACGCGCGCAACTGCCAATCGTTGGCGCAAATCTCGCTGCGGTGCGAGATCACAATCGGGGCCTCAGTGTCTGCGTCCTTGATCTCAATGGAGCGCTGGCCGACAATGTGCGCGGTTCAATGTGCTTCTTGGGGGAATTCGTGAATAGACCTGCCCGGGTCGTTGCCCAATCGACGTCGTCAAATCCGCCGCAAGGCATGGCGCTGCTGCGCGATCCCTTGCTCAACAAGGGCACCGCTTTCACGGAATCCGAGCGCGAAGCACTCGGCCTGCGCGGCCTGCTGCCGCCTTGCGTGCTGACGATGGAGACGCAGGCGCAGCGCGTCCTCACCAACCTGCGCACGCTGCCGACGGACCTCGAAAAATACGTCGCGCTGAACGCGCTGCATGACCGCAACGAGGCGCTGTTCTTCCGCGTCGTCGTCGACAATATCGACGAGATTCAGCCGATCATCTACACGCCGACGGTCGGGCTCGCCTGCCAGAAATACGGCCTGATCTTCCAGCGGCCGCGCGGCATGTTCATCTCCTCGCGCGATCGCGGCCAGATCACCGAGCTCCTGGAGAACTGGCCCTATCAGGCCAAGCTGATCGTCGTCACCGACGGCGAACGCATTCTGGGACTTGGCGATCTCGGCGCCAACGGCATGGGCATCCCGGTCGGCAAGCTCTCGCTCTATTCGGCCTGCGCCGGCGTGCATCCGGAGGCGTGCCTGCCGATCGTACTCGACGTCGGCACCAACAACGAAGAGCTTTTGAGCGATCCCTATTATCTCGGCCTGCGCGAGCGGCGGCTCACGGGCGAAGCCTATGACAGCTTCGTCGACGAGTTCATGCAGGCGGCGCGAAAGACCTTTCCGGGCGTGCTGATCCAGTTCGAGGATTTCGCCAATCATTCGGCATTCAAGCTGCTGCACAAATATCGCGATGAAGCCTGCGTCTTCAACGACGACATCCAGGGCACCGCGGCGGTGGCGCTGGCCGGCCTGTTCTCGGCGCTGCGTGTGAATGGCGGCAAGCTGAAGGACCAGATGATCCTGTTCCTGGGCGCCGGCGAGGCGGCAACCGGCATCGCCGATCTCGTGGTGTCCGCAATGATGGCGGAAGGCGCCTCCGAGGCGGACGCGCTCCGCCGCAACTGGCTGGTGGATTCCCGCGGTCTCGTCGTCGGCGGACGCGAAGGTCTGTCCGGCCACAAGCTCCGCTATGCCCACACCGATCAGGCGCCGATCGCCGACTTCCTCACCGCGATCAAGACGCTGAAGCCGACGGCGATCATCGGCGTCGCCGCGGTCGGCGGCGCCTTCACGCCGGAGGTGCTCAAGACGATGGCGGAGCTCAACGAACAGCCGATCGTGTTCGCGCTCTCCAATCCGACCTCGAAGGCCGAATGCTCGGCGGAGGATGCCTATCGCTACACCGAGGGCCGTGCGCTGTTCGCCTGCGGCAGCCCGTATGATCCGGTCAAGCTGAACGGCCGCAGCTTCGTGCCGCGCCAGGGCAACAATTCCTACATCTTCCCGGGCGTCGGCCTCGGCGTCATCGCCAGTGGCTCGCGCCTCGTCACCGACGAGATGTTCATGGCGGCGGCCCATACGCTCGCCGATTGCGTCGGCAAGGACGATCTCGCGCAGGGCAGTCTCTATCCGGCGCTGCCGCGCATCCGCGAAGTCTCGGTCCGCATCGCCGCGGCCGTCGCCGACGTTGCCTATCAGCGCGGGCTCGCGGACGGGCCGGCGCCCAATGACGTCAAGGCCCTTGTGCAGTCGCAGATGTACGAGCCGCATTACTGAGCGGTCGCCCCGCGCTCGAACGGCGCGATAACGGCGCCACGTTTCCGCATCGTCATGCCCGGGACAGGCTTGGGCATGACGACCTCGCATTTTTCGCCTGTCTCACATTCACGAACCGGCAGTCAGGTCAGCCCACCGGCACCATCTCAGGTGGAATCGGCGTTGTGTCGCGCGGCGCTATATGCGACAATCTGTAGCGTTACAAGAAGAACTCAAGCCGCAAGGTCAGATGCCATGGACGATCGTTTGCCCGAACTGGGCGACCTCGAGCGCGAGGTCATGCAATTGGTTTGGGCCCATGGTCCCGTCACGGCCGAGATCGTGCGTGAACGTCTGTCGCGGCGGCTGAAGGAATCGACGGTTCGTACGGTGCTGCGCCGGCTGGAGGAAAAGGGCTATGCTCGCCACACCGTGGACGGCCGCACCTATGTCTATCACGCCGCCGAAGAGCGCGCGAAGGTGGCGGCCAAGGCGGTGCAGCGCATCGTCGACTGGTTCTGCAATGGCTCGATCGAGGAGGTCCTCGTCGGCATGGTGGACAACAAGATGCTCGACCAGCAGCAATTGCGCGAGCTGGCCGACCAGGTGGCCAAGGCGAAGAAGGCGAGGGGAGTGAAGAAAGAATGATCGCAACTCTGGCGGAGGCGGCACTGCGCTCCCTTGTGCTGGGAGGCGTCGTCTGGTTCGGTCTCAATCTTTTCTGCGCGCGCAATCCGCGCGTTCACATGACGGCGTGGATCGTCGTGCTGCTGGCGTCGCTGGCGATGCCGTTCGTGATGCATTGGCCGACGCTCACGATCAGCCGGCTGCCTTTGCCGGTCTCCGTGCCGGATGATTTCCTGCCGGCCGACATCTCGATGCTGGAGACGCCGCAGCCCGCGCTGTCCGGCGCTCCCGCCGGTGCCGTCGCGCCGCCGGTGATGCGAAGTGGTCTGCCGATCAATTGGTGGCTGATCGCCACCCTCGTCTATGCCGGCGTTGCCGGCCTGTTGCTGCTGCGGCTCGCGATCGGTCTTTTCCTGACCTGGCGGCTGGCGCGGGCGGCAAAACCGCTGCGCGGCTTGCCGATGACCGGCACCGACGTGCGCGTCAGCCGCGATGTCGGCGGTCCCGTCACCTTCGGCTCGACCATTCTGGTGCCGCCGCAGTTCGCCGGCTGGGACGCCAAGAAGCGCCTCGCCGTGCTCGCGCATGAGGGCGCGCATGTCGCCAACCGCGACTTCTATGTCCTGCTGCTGGCGTCGCTCAATCGGGCAATGTTCTGGTTCAGCCCGTTCGCATGGTGGCAGCTCGCACGCCTCGCCGAGCTCGCCGAGATCATCAGCGACATCGAGGCGATCGAGGTCATCGAGGACCGGCTGTCCTATGCGGAAATCCTGCTCGATTTCGCCAGCACGGTGAGGCCGCGGTCGGTCGAGCTCGCGATGGCGCGGGCCTCGACCGTGCGCGCCCGCGTCGAGCGCATCATCGCGGCGGCCGCGATGCCAGCTGCGGTCGGCTGGCGCAAGCGGCTCTGGATCGCGAGCGCGATCGCACCCGTCGTGATCATGTCCGCCGGCATGATCGCCTATCGCGCGCCGGATCCCGCACCCATCGCCGATCTCGGTGAGGCGCCGGCCCAGCATTATCGCCCGTTCGTCAATTTCTACGCCATGGGTCCGGCCTCGGTGTTCGCCATCTTCCGCGAGGGCGACGATCTCTACGGCCAGATGACCGGGCAGCGCAAATTGCGCCTGACGGTGGGCCGCGACGGCACGGCGTCCTATCCGGCCTCGTCCGGCGAGATCACGTTCCCGCTCGATGCCGAGCATCGCTCGGCCGAGCTGAGCTTGCGCATGAACGGCCGCGACATCCGCGCGGTTCGTGTCGCGGAGATGCCGACCACCGCTGCGGAGCCCGCGCCGCTCGATCAATATGTCGGCTGGTACCGGCTGGCGCCGAACCGCGTGCTCACCGTGCGCCGCGATGGGGATCGGCTGCAGGTGCAGGAGACCGTGCAGGGCCCGGCGACAGCTCTCGCCGAAGGTGCCGATGCCTTCTCGATCCATGGCCACAACCTCCTGATCTTCCTGCGCGACGAGCAGGCCAGGGTCTCGCGCGTGCTGGTCCAGAACGCGGTCGCCGGCGCGCGTCTCGCGCCGCGGATCGACGCGGCGGTGGCGCAGGCGATCGAGGCCGACTTTGCGCGCCGTGTCGCGGAAGTCCCGGATCGTTTCCGCGAGCAGGTCCCGGTTGCCGGCAGCAAGGAGATGATCCTGCGCGGGATCGAGGACATGCGCCAAGGCAGGCCGAATTACGACCGCATGAGTGCGCCGCTGGCGGCCAAGATCCATCGACAGCTCAACGAGACGCAGGCCACCTTCGTGGCGCTCGGCGCCCTCGAATCGATCTTCTTCCGCGGCGTCGGCCCCGGCGGCTACGACATCTATGGCGCCAAGTTCGAGAACGGCACGGCGGAATTCCGCCTGCTGCTCGAGCCCGACGGCAAGGCCGGCGACGTCATCTTCCGGGCCGACGGCAATGACGAGCTCGGCGGCATCATGCCCTGCGCCGAACAGGCGAATGTGCGCGGTCGCGCCGGCACCTCGCCGATCCGGATCATGCTCTACAACGAGATGGGCGAGGACATCCGCATCTTCAATCTCGACGCCGACGGCAATCGCAAGGCGCAGAGCGTCGTCAGGCCCAATATGAGTTGGGCTGTCACCACCACCGTGAACAATCCCTGGGTCATTGCCGACAAGTCGGGGCGGTGCCTCGAGGTCTTGATGCCGGGCCGGCAGACGCGCTTCCACAACGTGGAGGCTTCGAACCTCGGCGCGAAGCCGGGGCGCGCCGCACGCCGCGCCGTTCCGATCGCCAATGGCGAGGAGATGCTGCGCCGCTATATCGAGGGCGTCGGCAAGGGACAGCCCGATTACGAGCTCATGACGTCGGAGGTCGCCGAGATCACGCGCCAGCAGCTGCCGTTCGACCAGGCGATCCTGGCCAAGCTCGGCGCGTTGCGGGCGGTCTCGTTCCGCGGCGTCACCGCGCTCGACAGCGACATCTACATCGCCCAGTTCGCCAATGGCTCGGCGGAATGGCGCATCGGCGTCCGGAACGGCACCATCACCAAGATCGCGCTCGGCCCGAATTTCTAGGCAGGGTGGCGGCTCGCGATTTCTTGACGGAGGCGTCGCAATCTCCGCTTGTCGGCCGGCAATGTGAATGCTACGATTTGTAGCATTACAAATCGTAGCTTCTAACGACTCGCGATCAGGGCAGGCGCGAAGAAAGAGGCGATCGCCATGAGCAATTCTGCCAAGACAGAAGCCCTGCTGGCGCTGCATCGCTTCGGGATGGGACCGCGGCCGGGATCGATGGCCGCGATCGGGACCGACCCGCGCGGCGCGCTGGTTGCCGAGCTCGACCGGCCGCTCACACTGAGCGCCGCCGCCAGCCTTCCCCCCAGCGCAAAGGCCTATCGCACCGTTGCCGATGCCAATGCGCGGCGGACGGCGCGGGCCAAGCAGGCGCAGCAGCAGGTCAAGAAGCAGCAGATGGCGTCGGCGGATCAGGCGCAGCCCGAGGGCCGGGCACAGGGCTATGCCCAGGAGAAGGACGCCGCCGAGATGGCGGCGAAGCAGGCGGCCGATGCCGTCCCCGATCCCGGCCGTCCGATCTATTTGCAGGAAGCCAAGCTGCGGACCGAAGCTGCGCTCACTGCCGAGATCGGCTTTGCCGAACGGCTGGTGTGGTTCTGGTCCAATCATTTCTGCATCTCGGCCAACAAGATCCAGAGCATGTCCGGCGCCTATGAGCGCGAGGCGGTTCGCGCCCACGCGCTAGGCCATTTCGTCGATCTCCTGCTGGCGGCCGAAAGCCATCCGGCCATGCTGTTCTATCTCGACAATCTCGGCTCGATGGGGGCGAACTCGATCGCCGGCATCAACCGCAGCCGCGGTCTCAACGAGAACATCGCGCGCGAGATCATGGAGCTGCATACGCTCGGTGTGCGCACCGGCTACACCCAGGACGACGTCATCAGCTTCGCGAACGTCATGACCGGCTGGACGCTGGTGCCGCCGGGCGCCGATCCCCAGCATGGCGGCGAGTTCATCTTCAATCCGCGGCTGCATGAGCCCGGCGGCCAGACCGTGCTCGGCAAGCGCTATGAGCAGGAGGACGTCGAGCAGGGCCGCGCCGTGCTGCGCGATCTCGCCGCGCATCCGGCGACCGCGACCCATGTCGCGACCAAGCTTGCCCGCCACTTCGTCGCCGACGAGCCGCCGCCGGTCCTGGTCGAGCAGCTGGCGACAACCTTTCGCGACACCGATGGCGATCTCAAGCAGGTCGCGATCGCGATGGTGTCGTCGGACGAGGCATGGCGCGGGCCGCCGTCAAAGCTCAAGCGGCCCGGCGAATGGGTCGTGGGCATGGCACGTGCGACCGGCATCACCCAGGTCGATCCGGTCCGCTACACCGGCGGCCAGGAGCTGCTCGGCGAGCCGCTGTGGCGCCCGTCCGCGCCAAAAGGCTATCCGGATGACGAGGCGAGCTGGATCGACGGCGTCGGCCGGCGGCTCGATGTCGCCAACAATCTAGCCGAGCGCCTCGCAGGCACGACCGATCCGCAAGCCATCATCGAGGACGTCTTTGCATCGGAGATCGCGAGCGAGGTGAAGCAGGCGGTCGGCCGCGCCGAGAGCCGCCAGCAGGCGCTGGCATTGCTGTTCATGTCGGCGGATTTTCAGAGGAGGTGAGCATGGGCATCGTCAATCACCTGCCGACGCGGCGCGAACTTCTGGCCGGCTCCGGTGCGCTGTTCGCCTGGAGCCAGATGCCCAGGATCGCGCGCGCCGAAGGACGCGATCCGCGGCTGCTCGTCATCGTCCTGCGCGGTGCGCTCGATGGCCTCGGTGCGGTCGCGCCGGTCGGCGATCCCGACTGGATCTCGCTGCGCGGCGACCGCGCGCTGGTGCTGGACGGCAAGCCGCCGGCGCTGCCGCTGGATTCCTTCTTCGCGCTCAATCCGGCGATGCCGAACCTGCACCGGCTCTACAAGAGCGGCAAGGCCGCGATCGTCCATGCCACCGCGACGCCCTATCGCGAGCGCTCGCATTTCGACGGCCAGGACGTGCTGGAGAGCGGCTTCACCAAGCCGGGCGCAACCGCCTCGGGCTGGCTCAACCGCGCGCTGCTTGCCCTGGAAGGGGGCGGCCGCGTCGATCCGCGCGGCAGCCGCGCGCTCGGCATCGGTTCGGTGACGCCGCTGGTGGTGCGCGGCTCCGCGCCTGTGATGACATGGGTGCCGCAAAAGCTCTTGCCGGCGAGCGAGGACACCCAGAGCCGCCTGCTCGATCTCTACCGGCACACCGACCCGAAGCTCGCCACCGTGCTGCAGGCACGCATGAAGCTCGCTTCGCTCGGCGGGGCACCGGGCGCAGGCGAAGCGATGTCGGACGATCCGACGCTGGCGCCACCGGGCATCGCGCGCGTGCGCGCTTATTTTGCGGAAGCGGCCGGCACCGCCGCGCGCTACCTCGCCAAGCAGGACGGTCCGCGCGTCGGCGCCATGGGCTTCGTCGGCTGGGACACCCACATCGCGGAAGGGGCGGCCTCGGGCCAGCTCTACAATCTGCTCGGTGCACTCGATGGCGCGTTCGCCGCGATTGAGACCAACATGGGCGAGGCATGGAAGGAGACTGTGGTCGCCGTCGTCACCGAGTTCGGGCGCACCGCGCGCATCAACGGCACGCAGGGCACAGATCATGGCACGGGCACGGTCGCGTTCCTGATCGGCGGCGGGCTCGCGGGCGGCCGCGTGATCGCGGACTGGCCGGGCCTGAAGCCGGCGCAGCTGTTCGAAGACCGCGACCTCAAGCCGACTACCGATCTGCGCGCCGTGCTGAAAGGCCTGCTCAGAGATCATCTGCGCGTCGAGGAGAAGGTGCTGGCGGATATGGTCTTCCCCGGCAGCGCGGACGTCAAACCGATGGGAGGCCTTGTGGCCTGAGGCGCGATGTGCACGCTGACGCAACGAGAGCTCGATTTTCTCGCCAGCTTGAAGACGACCTGGCGACGACTCTATTGGCGTGAGTTCGCGCAGCTCCTGAAGGGTGATGCGGAGCCGGCCGAGAGCCGGCCGGACACGCGGCCCATCATCATCTGGCGCATCGTATCGCGCTGATTCCCGGCGAATCTGTCCCGATTCAGGACGCGTCACTGTGGTGGAATCGTCACAGCTGGCGCGAAACGGCGGCGGCCCTACGCCTGCTTTTGTTCCGACAAGGTTCTGCCCTCATTGCCCACCGAAAATCGCTCCCGTTCGGAGGGGCGTACCATGTCTTGCATTGCACGTGCCGAAACTGCCCGGATTTCCTTCGCAATCTCGTGCCGGCTGCTGCTGGCCATTGCCGGCGCCGCCTCGCTTGCGGCCTGCGCGCAATCGCCGGTCGGCCGCCAGAAGGCCGATCTCGCCGGCGCCAACAGGCAGGCCGCGGTCGAGCGGCCGCACCGCGTGGCGGCGCTGCATCCGCGCCCGATCAGCCGGGCGCGCGTCCCCGACGGTAACGCCAAGCAGACCGCGTCGCATGGCCTCGCCAGCTTCTATTCCGATACGGAGACCGCGAGCGGCGAGCGGTTCGACAAGAACGAGTTGACCGCGGCGCATCCCAGCCTGCCGTTCGGCACCAAGCTCCGCGTCACCGATACCAACTCCGGCCGTTTCGTCACGGTCAGGGTCAACGATCGCGGGCCCTATGTTCGCGGGCGCGTGGTCGACATCTCGCCGTCCGCGGCCGAGGCGCTCGGCATGGTCGACAAGGGCATCACCAACGTCCGCCTCGAGGTCGTGCAATAGCGCGCTCGTCAAGACAACGCGGCGCGCTTAACCGGCTGTTAGCGGCTTCTCAAGCACCATGAGTGTCCGGACAATTTGGGGCTGTTGGGGAGTCGGACGCTTGAACACGATCCAGTATCTCGAAGATCAGGCCGCGCGCGCCGAGCGGCTCGCCAAACGGATCACGGATACGCTGACGATCGAAAAGCTCCTGGCCTTTGCCGACGAACGCCGCCGCGAGATCGACGTCATCGCCGGCAAGTACCGGCGCGCTTAGCTCCAGCAAACCATGCTCTGAACGCATTCGTCCTCCCCGCGAACCGGGGAACTTCTTCGCGCCTCCTGCGTCATCTGGGCAGGAGAGAAGAGGAGGACATCATGGGTTTTGGACGAGGTGCTTTGCTTTGGTTGCTTGGCGTGCCGCTGCCGATCGTTCTGCTGCTGGCATTGTTCTGGCACCACTAAGTGGGTGTCACACGAAAAGCGCCGCGGAAGCGGCGCTTTTTTGTTGCCGGCGCAAACAGCGCGGCACTTCTAGCGCGCCGGACTATCCACGAATGGCCTTCTATGAATTCTTTCTATGAATGGCTTTCGACGAAGTCGCTGAGATAGTCCGGCAGCTCTATTCCGTCGATGTCGCAGCGCGCGCGGATCTCGCCGGCGACGTCGGTCGAGATGTCCTTCATCCAATGCTCGAGCGTGTTGAACGAGATCACCTTGATGGGATCGTTGAAGCAGCCGGCGACGAGCTCGCCGATGGTCGCTTCGAGATCGTTGCGTTCGATGCGAATTTCGGTCGCCTCGTCGCGGCGATCGATCACCACGAACAAGGTCTGGTCTGCGCCATAGGGCACGACGGGGGACGATACGCCAGCTTCAAGCATCCTCAGGGCACTCGCGACTTGGCTTCCGGACTTGGCTTCCGATCCGCGTTAACGGGAAAAACCAGCAGAAGGTTCCTCCGCGATCCCGTGAAGTGTCAGAGAAACTCTCTCCAGCGCGACAGCTCGATGATGTGTTCGGGCGAGAGGACTTCGGTCACCAGCGGCGGTTGCGCTGCCGTGCGGATCTCATAGAGATGCCGGGTCGTCGCCGGCTTTGCCGTGAAAGCAGAAATGCATTCGTCCAGCGTGCCCTCGATCACCTGATAGGGCGCACTATCCTCCCGGCGCTGATTTGCCAGGGAAGGCCATTTGTACAAAACCGCAGGCGCACCGAAATCGACCTTGGACTCTCCGACAACGTCCCCCATCGTCTCGCCTCACGCAAAAAATGCCCCAGCACGCAAGTTCGCGGGCCGGGGCCTACACCTGTCGCTGCATCTCAATGCCACGGCGACCCAACGCAGCAGCCGGACAAAGGTTCCCGGCCGCCTTGTCGCAATCAGCTCGCCGCCGCCGCGATCTTGAAGCCAGGGCCAGGCTCGTCGCGACTGACCTCGGGCGGCAGCCCGGCATAGCGCCGCAAGGCTTCCGCCATCTGCACCCGGCCCGGCACGCCGGTGATCACCACGTCGACCATGGTGAAGGACGAGTGGAAATGGCCGTGCGCCTTCAACTGCTCGACCGGGACGCCTGCGGCCGACATCGCCTCGGCATAGGCGATGCCTTCGTCGCGCAGCGGATCGAATTCGCAGGTCGCCACGAAGGCCGGCGGCAGTCCGGCGACCTTGCCGCGCAGCGGCGAGACCCGCGGATCGCTGCGGTCGGCGGGCGAGCAATAGAGGTCCCAGAACCAGTACATCAACGAGCGCGTCAGGAAGTAGCCGACCGCATTGTCGTTGTAGGAGGGTCGATCGAAGGTGCAATCGGTGACCGGGCAGATCAGCAGCTGGCCGGCGATCTCGGGCCCGCCGCGATCGCGGGCGAGCTGGCAGGTGACGGCGGCGACGTTGCCGCCGGCGCTCCACCCCGCGACCAGCACCGGGCCCGGGCTGCCACCGAGCTGCTCGGCGTGCTCGGCGATCCAGCGCGTTGCGGCATAGCCGTCTTCGGCCGCGGTCGGGAAGCGATGCTCCGGCGCGTGCCGATAGCCGACGCTGGCGAACATCATGCCGGTCCGCCGCACCATGTCGCGGCAGAACGGCTCGTCCGATTGCTCGTCGCCGAGCACCCAGCCGCCGCCGTGGAAGTAGACCACGACCTTATGCGGTCCCGGCGAGGCCGGCTTGTAGACGCGGTAAGGCAACGCGCCGCCCGTGACGGGCAGGGTGCCATCGACGATGTCGCCGATCGGCCGCCCCGCGGGCCGGCCCTTGTTGAACTCGTTGACGAAGGCGCGCGCGCCTTCCGCGCCCATCGACTCGATCGGCGGCAGGTTCAGTGTCGCGAGCAGGCCCAGCACCAGCCGCACGTCCGGCTGCAGGCGCACCACCTCGCCGTCATTGCATTGCGCGGCGCCTCCGGGACCGGTGAGCTTGAAACCGAGCATGCCGCGGCTGACCACCTCGTCGCAGATGCTGCGATAGGGGCCGACGCCGCCGGTATAGGGCATCAGGCCCTGCACCTTGCCGGGCACATTGGCGCCCGTGTACCAGGTGTTGGCGAGCCGGTGCAGCGTCAGCATCGAGCAGTCGGCCATGTGCCTGTTCCAGCCGGCCTGCGCCGTCTCTGTCGGCTCCATCGTGGTGAAGCCGGCATCGCGCAGCGCAGCCAAGCGGTCGACCACCCAGTCGACATGCTGCTCGATCGACACCGCCATGTTCGACAGTACCGACGGGCTGCCTGGCCCGGTGATCATGAAGAAGTTCGGGAAGCCTTCCACCGTGAGCCCGAGATAGCTCTGCGGTCCCTGCGCCCAGACGTCGGTGAGCGATTTGCCGCCGCGCCCGGTGATCGGATGCACGGCGCGGATCGCGCCGGTCATGGCATCGAACCCGGTCGCGAACACGATGACATCGACGTCGAAATTGCGCTTGGCCGTCGTGATGCCGCCGGCGGTGATCGCCTTAATCGGCTCCTGGCGTAGATTGACCAGGGTGACGTTCGGCCGGTTGTAGGTCGCGTAGTAGTTGGTCTCCAGGCAGGGGCGCTTGGCGCCGAAGGGATGGTCATCCGGCATCAGCGCAGCCGCCGTTTCGGGATCCTTCACGGCCGCGCGGATCTTCTCGCGGATGAGGTCCTGGACGATCTTGTTGCCGTCGACGTCGACGGCCTGATCGGCCCAGAGCTGGGTCAGGATGTGGACGAGGTCGCCCGCCGCCCAGGCCCGTTCGAACCGCTCGCGACGTTCGGCGTCACTGAGCTGCCAGCTCACGACCGTTTGCTGCGGATAGGGCACGCCGGCCATCGACTGGCGCGCCTGCTCGCGATAGGCCGCGCGATCGCTTTCAAAGAAGGTCTTGCGGTCCGACGGCGCCGGGCCGTTATGCGCCGGCAGTGCGAAGTTCGGCGTGCGCTGGAACACGGTCAGATGCGCTGCCTGCTCGGCGATCAGTGGGATCGACTGGATGGCCGACGAGCCGGTGCCGATCACCGCGACGCGCTTGCCCGCGAGATTGACGCCGTCATGCGGCCAGCGTCCGGTGAAATAGACCTCGCCCTTGAAATCCTTGACGCCGTCGATCTCCGGCGGCTTCGGCGCCGAGAGGCAGCCGGTGGCCATGATGTAATGGCGGCAGGAAACCGGTTCGCCATTGTCGGTGGTGATGAGCCAGCGCTCGGCCTGCTCGTCCCATTTGGCTTCGGTGACCTTGGTCTTGAAGCGGATGTCGCGCCTGAGATCGTAGCGGTCGGCGATGAAGCCGAGATAGCGCAGGATTTCGGGTTGGGTCGCGTATTTCTCCGACCAGGTCCAGGCGGTCTCGAGCTCAGGATCGAAGGTGTAACTGTAATCGATGGTCTGGATGTCGCAGCGCGCGCCGGGGTAGCGGTTCCAATACCAGGTGCCGCCGACGTCACCGGCCTCGTCGAGGCCGACGGTCGAGAAACCGGCCTTGCGCAGGCGATGCAGCAGATAGAGGCCAGCAAATCCGGCGCCGACCACGGCGACATCGACCTGCTGAGCGGTTCCGCGTTTCTCGGTGGCACGAGTAGCAACCATTGCGTCAGACATCGCATTCCTCCCGTATGTTTCGTTTTGCCGGCAGGCTATCGCTGCAGGTTCAGCTTGTCATCAGAGCAAGTGCAATCTTCGGTGGTCGTTTGCGGCGGCATCGTGGCCACGTGAATGTCGCGGCGCTACACGCATCGCGATGCACAATGGCCGTGATTACCCGGATAATCATGCCCGATCCGCCTGTGTATGCTTGCGGTTACAAGCCACGCGTAGCGACCGAGCGTCATGCCAGAGTTGAGTGAGCGGACCAAAGCGAACATGGACGTCGTCCTGGAGGAGACATGCCGGCAATTGCCGCATGGCGGCGATCACGACAGTCGCAGGTTCATCGCCGAGCGCCTGATCGAGGCCGCGCAGGCCGGCCACGCCACGCTCGGTGAGCTCGGCATCGTCGCGCGGCACGCGCTGGCGGAGATTCTCGCAAAACGCGATCAGTGAGCCGCCGCGAGGCTTGCCTCCTGGCGCGCCGCGGACATAACCTCACGGGAACCTGTCCGCGCATCGAGATCCCGAGATGCGATCCCTGCTTGCGCTCATTGCGGCTTCCGCATTTCTTTTGCTCGCCGGCTCGGCCGTGGCTCAGCCGGTCGGACAGTTTCCGTTCGCACTGACGCGTGAAGGACAGATGCTCGGCGCCGTCGAAGGCGAAGTGGCATCGTTCAAAGGACTGTCCTATGCGGCCCCGCCGGTCGGCGCGCTGCGCTGGCGTCCGCCGCAGCCGACACCCGAAAGCTCGGAGATGCACACCGCCTACGCTTATGGCGCGCCGTGCCTTCAACCGGCGCTGCGTGATGCGAGCGAGGATTGTCTCACGCTGAACGTGTTCCGTCCCTTCGGGGTCGACGGTCCGCTGCCGGTGATGATGTTCATTCATGGCGGCGGCTTTGTCGGCGGCACGGCCAATGAGCATCTGTTCGATGGGGCGAGGCTGGCGCAGGCCGGCCTCATCGTCGTGACCGCCAATTATCGCCTCGGCGCACTCGGCTGGTTGGCAGATCCCGCGCTGTCGGAAGGCGGCTCCGGCAACTATGGCCTGATGGACCAGATCGCGGTGCTGCATTGGGTTCGCGACAACATCGCGGCCTTCGGCGGCGATCCTAATAACGTCACCTTGTTCGGCAGCGACGCAGGCGCGACGTCGATCGCGCTTCTGATGCTGTCCGCGCAAGCGCGTGGTCTGTTCCAGAAAGCCATCCTGCAATCACTCCCCGCGCGCGCGCGGCTGCGCTCGGTGCAGGATGCGGAGGCGATCGGCCGGCAGTTCGTGGCGGCGCTGGGACCGCAGGCGGATGTGCGCGCCGCAGAGCCGCGTCGCCTGCTGGCCTCTCAAAATCGTCTCTTGGAGACGTCGCGGCGCAGCTTCGCGCCGATGAGGGATGGAAGCCTGGTGACCGAGGACATTGCAGCCGGCTTTGCGGCCGGACATCAAAGCCGCATTCCCCTGATCATCGGCTCCAACGACGACGAGACCGGCTTCGACAGCGAGTTCGATACCAAGGAGGAGGTTGCAGCGTCAGGTATCCCGAGCGATGAGCTGCGCAAGCTCTATCCCGAGATCGTCAGGTCCTCAGACCTTGCGGCAAGGTTCTATACCGACAAGGTCTTTTCCGAGCCGGCAAGACTGCTGACCCGCCTGCATGCCGCAAGCGGCACGGCAACCTTTCGCTATCGCTTCGCCTATGTGCCGGAAGCCCGGCGCGCCAGTCCCGAGGGCGGGCACGGGCGGGAGCTGCAATTCATCTTCGGTGCGGAAGGCGTACCCGGGGCGGGCATCTTCTCGCGCGGTGATCGCGAGGTTGCGAGGCGCATGCGATCCTATTGGATCAACTTCGCCAGGAGCGGCGATCCCAACGGCCTCGATCTGCCGCATTGGGACGCTGCGGCGGGCCGCGATCGCCTGCTGCTGATCACGAACGATCGCATCGCGAGCGGCGACGATCCATTCGCGGAGCGTCTCGACCGGCTCGCGCGCTAGCGCCATAGAATGGAGTGGGCTTTAAGCCGCGAGCTCGACGCGGGGAGCCGGCGTGAGCCGGTCTTCCTCGAGATAGTCCATCGCGCCGTCCTTCTCGACGGCGTAGAACTGCTGGCCGTCCCGCGACTTGAAGGCGGCGCGCACGATGCCGCGGCGGCCCTTGTCACTGTTGACGACGTCCCCCAGCGCAAACTTCTTCATCTCACGTCTCACTTGTCTTCAGGCCGACTGCTTCGGCCACATCAGGATTTTGGGCGGCAAATCGTTAACGGCTTGCTAACCATGCCGGTTTGCCTATGCTCGCCGCCGGTCGCGCGGGCACTGGCACGCGCCTGTTGCCATTGAGACGAGCCCCATGACGCGAATTCCGACCCTGTTTCTGTCGCATGGTGGCGGCCCCTGGCCGTTCATGGAGGACAGGCGGGTGCAATATGCCAAGACCGCCCAGGAGTTCGGCCGGCTGCCGCAACTGCTTCCCGCGCGGCCAAAGGCCGTGCTCGTCATCACCGGCCATTGGGAGGCCGACGCCTTCACCGTATCGACCTCGGCGCATCCGCCGATGGTGTACGATTATTACGGTTTCCCCGAGCATACCTACCACATCAAATATCCGGCGCCGGGCAGGCCGGAGCTTGCCGCGCAAGTGAAGGCGCTGCTGACGCACGCGGGTCTCGATTGCCGCGAAGATCCCAATCAGGGTTTCGATCACGGCACCTTCGTGCCGCTCGGGCTGATGTATCCCGATGCCGACATGCCGATCGTGCTGCTTTCGCTGAAGTCGGCTTACGATCCGGCCGAGCACGTCAAGGTCGGCGAGGCGATCGCATCGCTGCGCGACGAAGGCATCCTGATCATCGGCAGCGGGCTGACCTATCACAACATGCGCGGCTTCAACCGGCCGGAGTCCAAGCCCGTCTCCTACGATTTCGAGGCCTATCTGAACGAGGCGATCAGCAATCCGGATCCGGCCCGCCGCAACGCGATGCTGGTGGATTGGGAGAATGCACCCAGCGCGCGCCTGGCGCATCCGCGCGAAGACCATCTGCTGCCGCTGATGGTGGCCGCTGGCGCCGCCGGCCGCGACGTCGGCCGGCGCGTCTTCGTCGACGAAGTCGCGAGCGTCGCGATGGCGTCCTATGTGTTTGGATGATTGATTCCTCCTTCTCCCCTTGTGGGAGAAGGTGGCGCGAAGCGCCGGATGAGGGGTTGCTTCAGCGAACTCAAATGCGAGAGGTTCATGTGCGGAGAGAGACCCCTCACCCGTCTCGCCGCTACGCGGCGAGCCACCCTCGCACACAAGGGGAGAGGGACATTCACCCGTATCGCAGCTTCATCACCAGAATGCATCCGGCGAGCACGATGGTGATGGCGTTGGCGGCGACGAGCGGGGCGTCGCCGGAGAGCAGGCCGTAGATCAGCCAGAGCACCAGGCCCAGCACCATGACCAGGAACATGCCGAGCGAGATGTCTCCGGTGGAGCGGGTCTTCCACACCTTGATGGCTTGCGGCGCGTAGGCCACGGTGGTGCAGGTAGCGGCGGCAAAGCCGATCAGCTTGATGACGAAGGGGTCCATGCCGGCTCTATAACATGGATTCGAGGACGGTCATGCTTCAGGCGCGGGAAGTCATGAGATCACGATACAGCGCGGCATATTCGCCAGCGCGGCCACGCCAGGAGACGTCGGTCGCAAGGCCGTTTCGCTGCAGCCGGCGCCAGATCGGCTTGTCGTGGAAGGCGGTGTTGGCCTTGCGCAAGCTGCCGGCGAGGGCCTCCGCCGTCACGGGTGCGAACTTGAAACCGGTGGCATCGCGGCCGGAGGCGTCGGCCTCGCCGATATCGAGGATGGTGTCCTCGAGCCCGCCGACGCGTGAGACGATCGGGACGGCGCCATAGCGCAGCGCGCAGAGCTGGGTCAGGCCGCAGGGCTCGAAGCGCGAAGGCACGATCAGCGCGTCCGATCCGGCCTGGAGCAGGTGCGCCAAGATCTCGTCATAGCCGATCACGACGCCGATCCGGCCGGGATTGGCGCGGGCGGCTGCCTGATAGCGGTCCTGGAGATCACGGTCGCCGCTGCCGAGCAGCGCCAGCTGCATGCCTTCGCGCAAAATGGTCGGAATCGCCTCGAGCAGGAGATCGAGACCCTTCTGCCACGACAGCCGGCTGATGACGCCGAGCAGCGGCGCCTCATCCGAGGAATCGAGGTTGAACTGCTGCTGCAGCACCGCCTTGTTCGCGGCCCGGAACGTGAGGTCCTCCGCGCCGTAGCGGTAGGCGATGTGCGGATCGTCCTGCGGATTCCACACGGAGATGTCGATGCCGTTGAGGATGCCGCTGAGCACGCTTGCGCGTGCGCGCAACAGGCCGCCGAACCCCATGCCGCCTTCGTCGCTCTGGATCTCCCGCGCATAGGTCGGAGATACCGTGGTGATGCGGTCGGCGAATTGCAGGCCGGCTTTCAGGAAGCTGATGCCGCCGAAATATTCGAGCTCGTTGACGTTGAACGAGCCCCAGGGCAGGCCGATCGCCCCGATCAGCTCCGGCGCGAACTTGCCCTGATAGGCCATGTTGTGGATGGTCATCACGGTCGCGGGCCGCGGCCGATGGTCATAATGCAGATAGGCGGGTGCGAGCCCGGCCTGCCAGTCATGGGCGTGCACGACATCGGGAACGAACGTCGGAACGAGGCCGTGACCGATATCGGCGGCGACACGGGACAGCGCCGCAAAGCGCACGCCGTTGTCCGGCCAGTCGACGCCCTCGGAGGTGACGTAGGGATTGCCGGGCCGCGCATAGAGATGCGGCACGTCGAGCACGAACAAATCGAGCCCCTCGTGGGAGCCGGCAAGCAGCCGCCCGGGACCGCCGAAATAATCGGGCCAGGTCCGGAGCTCCGCCGCGCCGGAAACCAGCCGCATCACGTCGGGATAGCCCGGCATCAAGGTGCGCATCTCGACGCCGTGCGCCTTCAGCGCGATCGGCAGCGCGCCGGCGACATCCGCGAGGCCGCCGGTCTTGACGATGGGATAGACTTCAGAAGCGACCGCGAGGACGCGAACAGGCGTCATTTATTGAGCCCGTCGATCATCGGCTGGGTGATCAGCGAGATGCCCTGTTCGGTGGTGCGGAATCGCTTCGCGTCGAATTCGGGGTCTTCGCCGACGACGAGCCCTTCGGGAATCTCGACGCCGCGGTCGATCACGACGTTCTTCAGCCGCGCTCCGCGGCCGACATTCACATAGGGCATGATCACCGCGTTTTCGACATTGGCGTAGGAGTTGATGCGCACGCCGGTGAACAGCAGCGAGCGCCGCAGCGAGGCGCCCGAGATGATGCAGCCGCCTGAGACCAGCGAGCTCACGGCCTGGCCGCGCCGGCTTTCCTCGTCATGGACGAATTTGGCCGGCGGCGTGATTTCCGAATAGGACCAGATCGGCCAGGCGCGGTCGAACAGATCGAGCTCCGGCACCACGTCGGTGAGATCGATGTTGGCGGACCAGTAGGCGTCGACGGTGCCGACGTCGCGCCAGTAGGCGGTGTTGTTGCGGCTGGAGCGGACGCAGGAGGTCGAGAACTGGTGCGCGATCGCGCGGCCGTTCTTGACGAGATAGGGAATGATATCCTTGCCGAAATCGTGGTTGGAGTTCGGATCCTCGGCATCGCGCCTGAGCTGGTCGAACAGGAATCTGGCGTTGAAGACGTAGATGCCCATGCTGGCGAGCGAGACGTCCGGCTTGCCGGGCATCGGCGGTGGATCTTTCGGCTTCTCCAGGAACTCCTGGATCCAGCCGTTCTCGTCGATATGCATGATGCCGAAGCCACTGGATTCCGCGCGCGGCATCTCGAGGCAGCCGACCGTGACGTCGGCACCGCTCTCGACATGCTGGCGCAGCATCACCTCGTAATCCATCTTGTAGATATGGTCGCCAGCCAGCACGACGATGAAGCGGCAGGCGTGGGATTCGATGATGTCGATATTCTGGTAGACCGCATCTGCCGTGCCGACATACCACATGTTCTCGGAGACGCGCTGGCTGGCGGGGAGGATGTCGAAGCTCTCGTTGCGCTCGGGGCGGAAGAAGTTCCAGCCCATCTGAAGGTGTCGGATCAGGCTGTGCGCCTTGTACTGGGTCGCGACCGCGATCCGGCGGATGCCCGAATTGACGGCGTTCGACAGCGCGAAATCGATGATCCGGGACTTGCCGCCGAAATAGACGGCCGGCTTGGCGCGCCGGTCAGTCAGCTCCAGGAGCCGGCTGCCGCGTCCGCCCGCCAGGACGAACGCCAACGCCTGACGGGCGAGCGGTTCACTACCGACGGCACTCATGTCATCCTCCCAAACTCTGGCATTCGAGGCTTTTTGTCGCCAGAAGCCCCGCGGTCCCGCGCCCACTGGAACCGATAGTAACGGTACGCATAGTAAATCGGGAAGTAGGTTGTTGGTTGCGAACGCGGGAAGCTTAATGCTTTCGACTTGGCTATCCAGCAGCGCGCCATGCGCGGGACTTGTGCGCCGCACGCAAATCCGGGTTTTGAATCCGGACTTTGACTTGGCGCAAGGATGCCCGATCATGGCGTTGCGATCCTTTTCCAAGCAAAGTCAGACAGGGAGTAAGACGATGAGGATCTGGAGAACGGCAATTGCCTGTGCGCTGGCCGGCGCGGTCGTCGCCGGCGAAATTCAGCAGGCGGCGGCGGCCCCGCTGCCGACCAACGTCGCGACCATGAAGGCCGCAGCCAGCAATGACGTCACGCAGGTGCATTGGCGCGGCGGCGGCTGGGGCTGGGGCCTTGGCGGTCTCGCCGCCGGCGCGATCATCGGCGGCGCCATCGCCAGCGGCGGTTATGGCTATTACGGCGGTCCTTATTACGGCGGCTATGGCTATCCGGGCTACGGCTATGGTTATGCGCCGGCCTATTACGGCGGCTACGGTTACGCCCCGGTCTATCCGCGATATTATCGGCCGTATCGTCCGTATTACGGCTATGGCTACGGCTACCGCCCGTACCGGGTTTATCACCGTCACTATTATCGCCGCTATTGGTGAGCCCTCGGGCTCTGGCTTTGAGCATGATCCGCGCGCAAACGCGTTCCGTGTTTGCGCGCACAATCGCGTTGCGATGGAGCCGGCCGGCGTGGACTGCTCTTTCGCGGAAGTAACAATGTGTGATGGCACGGCCGCACGTTGCGCGCCGCAGGTTTGGAACTCCAGGGAACAAATCGTCGTTTGCAGTGCCGGGCGGGCCAACCGGGAGCGGTGCCGTGCGAGCGCAGCCGACGCTATTGTTTTGCCTAGCCATGTTTTCATTTTCAGTCGTTTCCGTTGCCCGCGCCGAAAGCGGGCTTGCCTCTTACTACGGCTATGGAAAAGCCGGTAAAGGCGGCGAACTCACCTGCGCCCACCGCACGCGCCCGTTCGGCAGCGTGCTCAGGGTGTCCTATGGCAGCCGCTCGATCCAATGCCGTGTCAACGATCGCGGCCCGTTCATCCGCGGCCGTATCGTCGATCTCTCGGTGCCCGCCGCCCGCGCACTCGGCATGATGAGCGCCGGCGTGGTGCGAGTCTCCGTGGAATAGGCCGGACCGCACGCTATAGTGCTGCCCAAAGCATTGGGGAGCACGATGGCAGGAATCAGGGTGGGACTCGTCGGCTGCGGCTTCGTGTCGGAGCTGCACATGTATGCGTTCCGGCGGGTCTATGGCGTGGACGTCGAGGTCGCGGCGGTCGCCGCGCGTGGCGAGAAAGTCATCCCGTTCGCGCAGCACCACAATATCCCGCGCGTCTATCGCAGCTTTGCAGAGCTGATCGCCGACGGCGAGATCGACGTCGTCGACATCTGCACCCCGCCCAATCTTCATGCCGAAATGATCGTCGGTGCCATGCAGGCCGGCAAGCATGTGATCTGCGAAAAGCCGTTCGCCGGCTATTTCGGCCGCGACGGCGACGCGCAGCCGATCGGCAAGCACGTGCCGAAGGCCCTGATGTACCAGCGCGTGATCGAGGAAATGGACAAGACCCGCGCCGCGATCGAGCGCACCGGAAAACTCTTCATGTACGCCGAGGACTGGGTCTACGCGCCCGCGGTGACCAAGACGGCGGAGATCATCAGGGCGACGAAAGACAAGATCCTGTTCATGAAGGGCGAGGAAAGTCATTCCGGCTCGCACGCGGCCCATGCCGCGCAATGGGCGATGACCGGCGGCGGCTCGCTGATCCGCATGGGCTGCCATCCGCTCTCGGCCGTGCTCTATCTCAAGCAGGTCGAGGCCAAGGCGCGCGGCGAGACCATTCGCGTCGCCAGCGTCACCGGCGACGTCGGCAACGTCACCGCGTCTCTCAAGCCCGAGGAGCGCGGCTACATCAAGGCCAATCCCGTCGATGTCGAAGACTGGGGCACGCTCACCACCACCTTCTCCGACGGCACCAAGGCGACCGTGTTTTCCGGCGACATGATCATGGGCGGCGTGCGCAACCTGATCGAGACCTACACCAGCGGCGGCTCGCTGTTCGCCAACATCACCCCCAACAATCATCTGATGAGCTACCAGACCAGCGAGGAGAAGCTCGCCAGCGTCTACATCACCGAAAAGGTCGATCGCAAAACCGGCTGGCAATATGTCTGCCTCGAGGAGGAATGGACGCGCGGCTATCTGCAGGAGATCCAGGATTTCATGGAATGCGTGGCGACGGGCCGGCAGCCGCTGTCGGACCTCGCGCTGGCCTACGAAACGATCAAGGTAAATTACGCTGGGTATTGGGCGGCGGAGGAGGGACGGCGGGTGGTGTTGTAGGGCCGCTGAAGAGACCACAGGCACGCTGCTATCCCTTCTCCCCTTGTGGGAGAAGGTGGCGCGAAGCGCCGGATGAGGGGTATCTATCCGAGAATTCAGACGGCGAGAGGTTCACGCGTGGAGAGAGACCCCTCACCCGTCTCGCCGCTTCGCGGCGAGCCACCCTCTCCCACAAGGGAGAGGGGAAGACGGCGCCTATGCTCGCTATCGATTTCAGCGCGTTCAATACTACGTCCCGTAGGTCGATCCCTTTGGCAGCGGAAACACTGGGTCTTGTGTGCGGATGTTGGTCGGCCACACCACCGAGATGTGCTCGCCGGCATTCTGCATCACCACCGGGGTCGAGCGCTCGTTCTGGCCGGAGAGCGGGGTGCCCGGCGGGAAGAATTTCACGCCGTAGCCCTGGATGGTGCCGCCGGCGGGAATGTCGACGTCGAGGGCGGCTTTGCGAATGGCCTCGGGCTCGAAGCTGCCGTACTTCTCCTTGGCGACCGGCAGCACGTTGTTGAGCAGCACCCAGGTCTGGTTGAAGCCCATCGAGCAATGCGGCGGCACGTCGGTGGCGCCGGTCTTGGCCTGGTAGCGCGAGACCATGGTCTTGATCAGATCGCCCATGCCCGGCGCGAGTTTGGACGGATCGAGCAATTGCGCCGGCACCGGATCGATGTTGCAGAAATTGTCGATGTCGGCGCCAAAGGTGGCGCGCAGCTTGTCGAGCTGGCTGTAGCCCGCGCCGGCGCCGAACAGCATCTTGAAGCGCAATCCGCTCTCGCGTGCCTGGCGCAGGAACAGGGTGATGTCGGGGTTGTAGCCGGCATGCGAGATCACGTCGGCCTTGGCGCGCTTGATCTTCGTCACCAGCACCGACAGGTCGGGCGCCGAGGCCGAATAGCCCTCGCGCAGCACGACCTGGATGCCGGCCTGCTTGGCATAGGCCTCGTCGGCGGCGGCGACGCCGACGCCGTAGGGCCCATCCTCGTGGATCAGCGCGACCTTGACCTCTTTGGGATCCATGCCGAGCTTGGCTTGCGCGTGCTCGGCGAGGAAGCCGGCAAAGGCCTGGCCGTACTGGTCGGAATGAATCTGCGCGCGGAACACGTATTGCAGGTTCTTGTCCTTGAACACGGCGGTCGAGACCGCGGTCGTGATCCAGAGGATCTTCTTCTGCTGCTCGACCTTGGCCGCCATCGGCACCGCGTGCGCGCTGGAATAGACGCCGTTGATGATGTCGATCTTTTCCTGGCTGATCAGCCGCTCGGCCTCGTTGATGGCGACGTCGGCCTTGCTCTGGGAATCCGCCGCAACGGGCACGATCTTGGTCTTGCCGCCGATGCCGCCCTTTTCGTTGACGAGGTCGATCGCGATCTGCGCGCCGACCGAGGAGGCGACCGAGCCGCCGGCCGCGAACGGCCCGGTGAGGTCGTAGATCAGGCCGATGCGCAAATTCTCGGCCTGCGCCTGGGCCCTGGTCCAATCGAGGCTGAGTGTGGCGGCGGCAGCCGCCGTACCCTTCAGCAGCTGCCTGCGTGAAGTCGGCATCCTATCCTCCCTCAAAACCGTCTTGTGTTTGGTTGTTATTGTTCCGCGAAGTATGGGGAACCGGATCGAAGAAAGTCAACATGGCGAAAGTCGAGGTCTGTCCGCGGCGTCCTGGAACGCACTTGCGAAATGACGGCGAGATGGCCCGGCGGCCAACGCCGCGTGGTCACTGCCTGAGACGGCTGGCCAGATAACGCGCCGTCTTGCCGCCGGCCTTGGCGACTTGCTCGGGCGTCCCCGCCGCGACGATGCGGCCGCCCTCGTCGCCGGCGCCGGGGCCGAGATCGATGATCCAGTCGCTGTGCGCGACGACGTCCATGTCATGCTCGATCACGATCACGCTACTGCCGGCGTCGACGATCCGCTCGAGCTGGGCAATCAGCCGTTCGACATCGCGCGGGTGCAGGCCGGTGGTGGGCTCGTCCAGCACATAGAGCGTGGGCCCGCGCTGCGGCCGCATCAGCTCGGTCGCGAGCTTGATGCGCTGGGCTTCGCCGCCGGACAATTCGGTGGCGGACTGGCCGAGCCGGATATAGCCGAGGCCGACCTCGCGGACAACCGACAGGGAACGGTTCAGCGTGGCATCGCCCTCGAAGAAGACGAAGGCCTCGTCGACGCGCATCGCCAGCACGTCCGCGATGGACTTGCCGCGGATCTTCACCTCCAGCGTCTTGTCGTTGTAACGCGCGCCCTTGCAGGTCGGGCAGGGCGCATAGACGCTCGGCAGGAACAGCAGCTCGACGCAGACGAACCCCTCACCCTCGCAGGTTGCACAGCGGCCTTTCGCGACATTGAACGAAAAGCGCCCGGCATCGTAGCGGCGCGACCTTGCCTGCGGCGTCGCCGCGAACAGTTTTCGCACATGGTCGAACAGCCCGGTATAGGTCGCAAGGTTGGAGCGCGGCGTGCGGCCGATCGGCTTCTGATCCACGACGACGAGGCGGCTCACCTGGTCGAGGCCGCCAACGATCTTGCCACCGAGGGTCTCGACCGTCGGGGCCAGGCTGTCGTCGTCGTCAGCGGCGAGCGTATGGCCGAGATGCGCGGCCACGGTGTCGACCAGGAACTGGCTGATCAGGCTCGACTTGCCGGAGCCCGATACGCCGGTGACGCCGGTGATGACGCCGAGCGGAATGTCGACGTCGAGGCCGCGAAGATTGTTGCGGACGACGCCCCTGATCTTCAGGTGCCCCTTCGGCTCGCGGCGATCAGCCGGCAGCGGCTTTCTTGGTCGCGAGAGATAATGGGCCGTTCGCGATTGTGCGATGTCGCCGAGCCCAGCCGGCGGCCCGCTATAGAGGATGAGTCCGCCGCCGTCGCCGGCGTCGGGACCGACATCCACCAGCCAGTCGGCATGCCTGATCACCTCGATCTCGTGCTCGACCACGAAGATCGAATTGCCCGCGCGCTTCAGCCGGTCCAGCGCCCGCAGCAGCGCCTCGGTGTCGGCGGGATGCAGGCCGGCGGACGGCTCGTCGAGCACGTAGACGACGCCGAACAAATTGGAGCGGACCTGCGTCGCCAGGCGCAGGCGCTGCAATTCACCGGGCGACAGCGTCGGCGTGCTGCGTTCGCAGGCGAGATAGCCGAGGCCGAGGTCGAGCAGCACGGCGAGGCGCGCCGTCAGATCCTCGCAGATGCGCCTTGCGACGACGATCTTCTCCGACTTGTCCGCCGAGGCCTTTGCGAACGGCCTGATCAACTCGTGCAGCTGCTTGAGCGGCAAATGCGACATCTCGGCGATGTCGAGCCCGGCGAATTTCACCTTGAGTGCCTCGGGCTTCAGCCGCGAGCCATGGCAGGTCGGGCAGTCCTGGGTGATCATGAATTGCGCGACGCGGCGCTTCATCATCGCGCTCTCGGACTTGGCATAGGTCTGCATCACGTAGCGCTTCGCGCCGGTGAAGGTGCCCTGATAGCTCGGCTCTTCCTTGCGGCGCAGGGCGCGCCTGACCTCGGCGGCATCGTAGCCGGCATAAACAGGAACGGTCGGCTGCTCCTCGGTGAACAGGATCCAGTCGCGGTCCTTCTTGGGCAGCTCGCGCCAGGGCTTGTCGACGTCGTAGCCGAGCGTCGTCAGGATGTCGCGCAGGTTCTGCCCCTGCCAGGCGCTCGGCCAGGCCGCGACGGCACGCTCGCGGATGGTCTTGGTGTCGTCGGGCACCATCGACTTCTCGGTCACGTCGAGCATCCGGCCGATGCCGTGGCAGGTCGGGCAGGCGCCCTCCGGCGTGTTCGGCGAGAACGATTCCGCATAGAGCATCGCTTGTCCGCGCGGGTAGTCGCCGGCGCGGGAATAGAGCATCCGGAGCAGGTTCGAGATGGTGGTGACGCTGCCGACCGATGACCGCGTCGTCGGCGCCCCCCGCTGCTGCTGCAGCGCGACCGCAGGCGGCAGGCCCTCGATGTCGTCGACCTCAGGGATCTGCATCTGGTGGAACAGGCGCCGCGCATAGGGCGACACCGATTCCAGATAGCGCCGCTGCGCCTCGGCGTAGATCGTTCCAAAGGCGAGTGAGGATTTGCCGGAGCCCGATACGCCCGTGAACACGACGAGGGCGTTGCGGGGAATGCGGACGTCGACGTTCTTCAGGTTGTGCTCGCGCGCGCCGCGGACCCGGACGAAGCCGTCGTCCTGCAGCAGGCTGTCGGATTGTCTTGGTCGATCGTCCATCTCGCCTCCTTCGGCCCCCGTGGGGAACAACGGCAGGATCGCAGGATGGGTCCTTTGATGCCAGCGCGCCTGCAAGGCTAAACAGCATGAGCGCTTGTCGAAACGGATGCCGCGCAGGCGATCCTCAGCCTGAGCGCCCGCCAACGGCGGGCGTCTCGAAGGATGGTCGCGGCCGAGCTCGCTGCCAAAGGCGATCGCCCTGCGGTGGCAGGGCGGGACCTTGCAAGAGGCGTTCGGCGGCCAGCAAGCCGCCCCTCAGACGATGAAGTCCCTGGCGTTGAGATCGGCGGCATGGACGCCGTCCAGCGTGATCGTGTCGCTGGCCGTCAGGTGAATCACCGCATTGCCGGCGCTGTCGTCGCTGATCAGGCTCTTCAGATCGGCCCAGCCTGCAAAGCCGTAAGCGTGGACGTCGATCACATCATGCTCCCGCGCGGTGCTGCCGGCGGCCTTGTTGCCCTGATCGAAATCGTTGATCACGTCCTGGCCCGAGCCTGCGTTGAACACGAACAGATCGTTGTTCGGCCCGCCCCAGAGCTGATCATCGCCGCCGCCGCCGTTGAGGAGGTCGCGGCCGCCCGTGATCGAGCTGCCCACGGCCGGGGCGTAGGTGTTGGCATCGCCATACAGCCAGTCGCCGCGCGCGCTGCCCACGAGGATGTCGTTGCCGCCATGCGCGTTGCCTGACATGTTCGAGGCATCACCGAACATGGTGATCGACGTCGAATCGGGATTGCCGTCGACGGCTGCGATCAGCACGTCGTCGCCGCCGCGGGCGTTGCCGCTCATGTAGTCCGCGTCCCCGGCCATGAACGCACCCCCGGATCGCGCTTCGGTGCCAACCGTGTAGACGAGAATATCGTTGCCGCCACGTGCCTCGCCCAGCATGTCGAGCGCATCGCCGAAGATCGATGCGGCGCCATAGACGCCGGCCTGGGTGACGTTGATGATGTCGTTGCCGCCTCGGGTCTCGTCGTTCATGGTCGTGCCCGCATCGCCGACGAACGTCCCGTACGCCCTGTCTCCCATCGTGCCTGTGATGAAATCATTGCCTCCGCGCGCGTCTCCGCTCATCGCCATCTCGGCGTCGCCGAACAGAGAGGTGGTCGTATAGATCGTATCTGTGGCGTCGACGTTGAGAACGTCATTGCCGCCATGGGCATGGCCGGACATCGTCCGCGCGTCGCCATCGACGGTGACATAGACGCCGAAGCCTGCGACATCAGCGACGAAATGGTCGTTGCCGCCGTGCGACCGTCCTTGCAGATCCTCATCGTCGCCGACCAGCAGCAGGGTGCTGGGCCCGCCATCGACTGTTGCGATCATGGTGTCGTTGCCGCCGCGGCCGTCGATCGGCAGACCGGGATCGCCGTATACGAGCACGAGCTCCTGGCTTCCCACGTTGGTGATGATCGTGTCGTTTGGCATATGGCGCATCGCGAAGGCTCCCCAGTTCATATCCGGCGCGGAGCGCGGCGAGCATCATGCCCGCGCGCCGCACTGCGGCCCTGCCGCGTCACACATCATCTTTGCTTTGATGGCGGAGATTGGCCCGCGGTGCAGCTTGATTGCGGCCGGGGAACGTCATCGGCGCGCGCGCGTCGTCAGGCTGTCATGAAACCCGGTGTCGCGCGGAGTGGGCAAAACGACTTGTCCGCTGCAGCTCGAAAAGCGAAGGCGGAAGCGTGCCCACGATCCCTTTGAGACGAAGGGAGATGGTGGGCACGGCGCTTTGCGCCATTGCCCACCCGACGATAGCTGGCTCGCCCTCAGCCGGGCCCCGCGCCCTGCGTTGCCGTGAACACCGCGTAAAGCGACTGGCTTGCGGCCATGAACAGCCGGTTGCGCTTGGGGCCGCCGAAGGTGATGTTGCCGCACACCTCCGGCAGGCGGATGCGGCCGAGCAACTTGCCCTCCGGTGACCACACCGTCACGCCGCTGTAGCCGACGGCGCGGCCGGCATTGCTGGAGGCCCAGACATTGCCGTTGACGTCGCAGCGCACGCCGTCCGGCCCGCACTTCACGCCGTCGACCACGCATTCGCTGAACTTCTTGAGGTTCGACAGCTTGTTGTCGCTGCCGACGTCGAACACGAAGATCTCGCCCTTGCCGCCGGGTCCGGTATCGCCCGGTCCCTTGCCGGTCGAGGCGACGTAGAGCTTCTTGTAGTCCGGCGAGAAGCAGAGGCCGTTCGGATCGGGCACCTGCTCCTCGGTGACGACGAGGTCGATGCGGCCGGAAGGATCGATGCGATAGCAATTGGTCGGCAGCTCGCGCTTGCCCGGTGTGAAGCCGGCTGGCTGTCCGATCCGCGGATTGAGCTTGCCGCCGGCATTGCTCGCGCCCCCCGCCGCATCCGGCTCGCCCTCGTAGAGCTGGCCGCCATAGGGCGGATCGGTGAACCAGTAGCTGCCGTCGGGATGCGCGACGACGTCGTTCGGCGAATTCAGTTTCTTGCCGTTGTAATTGTCGCAGAGAACCGTGGCGGTACCGTCATGCTCGTAGCGCGTCACCCGGCGGGTCAAATGCTCGCAGGAGAGCTGGCGGCCCTGGAAGTCGAAGGAGTTGCCGTTGGAATTGTTGGACGGGGTGCGAAATACACTGACGCGGCCGTCGTCCTCGCTCCAGCGCATCTGCCGGTTGTTGGGAATGTCGCTCCAGAGCAGATATCGGCCTTGCGCGCTCCAAGCCGGGCCCTCGGCCCACAACACGCCGGTGTAGAGGCGCTTGATCGCGGTGTTGGGCTGCGCGAGATCGTTGAAGGACGGATCGACCGCGATGATGTCGGGGTCCCAGAAATAAGTCGTCGGCGCGCCGTGCGGGCCGAAATCGCGCGGCGGGGTCGTGATGGTGGTCGGCGGTGCGGCGGGTCCGGTCTGGGCCAGCGCAGGGCCAGCGATGGTGGCGGCGGCGCCAAGCGCAAGCCCCCGGACAAGTGTTCGTCGTGAAAGCGCAAGCTCCTGCTCACGCTGTTCCTGGCGTGTCATCGCGTCCTCCCAAGTCATGTTCGGCTGGCCGGTTGATCCGGCCGAGCAACTGGAGGTTAATGCGGTCCAGCGCCGGTTGCGAGGGTGGAATTGGATGCGCACGATGCGCCGGAGCCGCAATCCCGTCATATTCGAATGCGTTCGGCGCGGACGCGCTTCGCGTCCTCTTTGCGCCGTTTGCAAGGCTCGAAAATGTTCCGCCGGCTTGAGCAAAAATCTGCCTGCGGCAAAGCGCGGCATGTCACGCATTCGGCCCGCTTCAAGCCATGATTTCGCGCGGATTGCCACGCAGACACCGTGCGGGGGCAATGAACGGAGTTGAGAGTGGCTGGCGTCGTCGTATTGATCGTATTGCTGGGGGTCGCGTTCGCGGCCGGCTATTTCACGCGTGACACCATCTCCAACAAGCGGCGCGCCGAAGCTCGCCGCTGGCGGGAATATAGCGAACCGGATTGGCTTCCCGCCAACCCACCCGCCAACACCAACGACATCGCCAGCGCCATCACGGCAGTGCCCGTGGTCAACGGCGAGCTCGGCCAGATGCTGAGCCGCTGGGAGACGAGAGCCCGCGCCCGCCGCGCGGGATAGGGGCAAGTCCACTCGCGCAGAAATATTCCACTTTACCGAAATTCGGAAATGGCGCATATGTCGCCCATCCCGGCTCATCCAGAGGGCGATCTCGAACTCGTCTTGATCGCGAGCCGGGCTTACGGTGGACGC
Source organism: Bradyrhizobium sp. CCBAU 53351 (assembly GCF_015291745.1). Classification (NCBI taxonomy): domain Bacteria; kingdom Pseudomonadati; phylum Pseudomonadota; class Alphaproteobacteria; order Hyphomicrobiales; family Nitrobacteraceae; genus Bradyrhizobium; species Bradyrhizobium sp. CCBAU 53351. Next base: position 5,810,888 of record NZ_CP030059.1, on the reverse strand, counting down.
GGCAGCGTCGGCACGAGAGGGGACGAGCAGGGCGGGTAGTCCCCGTGCGCAACGAAGCAAGCCAGAACTGCCTCCGCGGAGGGATTTCGGATTGCCTGCCGCCTTTGGGTCTCGGCTCTGCGCCGCATCGCTTGCGCGCCTGCAGCGGGTCCAGGCACGAAGCGGGGGAAGGGGTGGCAATCAAGTCAGCCCTCTTGACCATCTTTTGGCGTTGCAGTTGCGGCCATTTCTCGTCTAGAAACAGGCCACTGAGCCTCCCGGCAACCAACCGTCAACGGTTTTGACCGAGAATTTGTGGGCTCAAAAGGGTCTGGCAATGCTGATTCGCGGCCAAATCGAGGGGATTTCGGGGGAGGTGGCTCTGGCCGCCGCCACGATCCCGGCTGCGCTGCTGCCCACCCTCCTGATTGGCGGGCTTCTTCTTAGCTGCCCCTGAGGGCCGGCTGGGCGCCATGCGCCTGGGCGCTCAGGGGTTGGTCGAGATCACCGGACACCTCAAGCGCCAGGGACCAAGACGGCCTGAACGGCGCAAAAGCTCAAAAGGAAATTTGAAATGGCCACCGTGAACAAGTCCGAGAAGGACCGCGTCATCATTTTCGACACCACGCTGCGCGACGGCGAGCAGTGCCCCGGCGCCACCATGACCTTCGAGGAAAAGATCGAGGTCGCCGAGTTGCTGGACGATATGGGTGTGGACGTCATCGAAGCCGGCTTCCCGATCACCTCGCAGGGTGACTTCGAAGCGGTGAGCGAGATCGCCCGCCGCTCCAAGAACTCCGTCATCGCCGGCCTGTCCCGCGCCCATCCGGCCGACATCGACCGCTGCGCCGAGGCGGTGAAGTTCGCCAAGCGCGGCCGCGTGCACACCGTGATCGCGACCTCGCCGCTGCACATGCGGGTGAAGTTGAACAAGACGCCGGAAGAAGTGCTCGAGACCTCGGTCGCGATGGTCGCGCGCGCCCGCAACCAGATCGACGACGTCGAATGGTCGGCGGAGGACGGCACCCGCAGCGAGATGGACTTCCTGTGCCGCATCGTCGAGGCCGTGATCAAGGCCGGCGCCACCACGGTGAACATCCCCGACACCGTCGGCTACACCGTGCCGGAGGAATACACCCACTTCATGAAGACGCTGATCGAGCGCGTGCCGAACTCGGACAAGGCAGTGTTCTCCGTGCACTGCCATAATGATCTCGGCATGGCGGTCGCGAACTCGCTGGCCGGCATCGTCGGCGGCGCGCGCCAGGTCGAGTGCACCATCAACGGCATCGGCGAGCGCGCCGGCAACGCTGCGCTCGAGGAGATCGTGATGGCGATCAACGTGCGCAACGACAAATTCCCCTACTGGAACAAGATCGACACCACCCAGCTGACGCGCGCCTCGAAGGTGGTGTCGGCGGCAACCTCGTTCCCGGTCCAGTACAACAAGGCCATCGTCGGCCGGAACGCGTTCGCGCATGAGAGCGGCATCCATCAGGACGGTGTGCTGAAGGACGCCTCGACCTACGAGATCATGCGGCCCGAGATGGTCGGCTTGAAGCAGTCCTCGCTGGTGCTCGGCAAGCATTCCGGCCGCCATGCCTTCGTGCACAAGCTGGAGGAGATGGGCTACAGGCTCGGTCCGAACCAGCTGGAAGACGCGTTCACGCGGATGAAGGCGCTGGCCGACCGCAAGAAGGACATCTACGACGAGGACATCGAGGCGCTGGTCGACGAGGAGATGGCGGCCTCGCACGACCGCATCAAGCTGACCTCGCTGACCGTGATCGCCGGCACCCATGGCCCGCAGCGCGCGACCATGAAGCTGGACGTCGACGGCCAGATCAAGATCGAGGAAGCCGAGGGCAACGGTCCGGTGGACGCGGTGTTCAACTGCATCAAGCGCCTGGTGCCGCACGAGGCCAAGCTCGAGCTGTACCAGGTCCACGCCGTCACCGAGGGCACCGACGCGCAGGCGGAAGTGTCGGTACGTTTGTCGCAGGACGGCCGCTCGATGACCGCACGCGCGGCGGATCCGGATACCCTGGTGGCATCCGCAAAAGCCTATCTCGGCGCGCTCAACAAGATCGTCATGAAGCGCCAGCGCGATACGGTTACGACGGCGGCAGCGGGCTGACGGACGAAGTTGGTCATTCCGGGGCGATGCGAAGCATCGAACCCGGAATCTCGAGATTCCGGGTCTGGTCCTTCGGACCATCCCGGAATGACAGTCTGAGAGATGCCTGCCCTGCTAACGGCCAATAGCAGCGTAGCCCGACGGCCTGTATTGATTCTGTCGGCATGAGGATTGGCCGCCCGCGCGCCGGGCGGTCCAGATAATAACAGGGAGAGAACATGCGCACCTTCGCGATCGCCGCGTCCATCGCGGCATTGGCACTCGGGCTGGCCGGGCCGGCGTCGGCTCAATCGCCGATCGTCATCAAATTCAGCCACGTCGTCGCCACTGACACGCCGAAGGGCAAGGCAGCGGAGAAGTTCAAGGAACTCGCCGAGAAGTACACCGCCGGCAAGGTCAAGGTCGAGGTCTACCCGAACTCGACGCTGTACAAGGACAAGGAAGAGCTCGAGGCGCTGCAGCTCGGCAGCGTGCAGATGCTGGCACCGTCCAACTCCAAGTTCGGACCGCTCGGCATCCGCGAGTTCGAGGTGTTCGATCTGCCCTACATCCTGCCCGACCTGAAGACGCTGCGGAAGGTGACGGAAGGGCCGCTCGGCACGCGGCTGCTCAAGCTGCTGGACGCCAAGGGCATCACCGGCCTTGCCTATTGGGACAACGGCTTCAAGCAGATGAGCGCCAACAAGAAGCTGGTGACGCCCGCCGACTACCAGGGCGTCAAGTTCCGCATCCAGTCCTCGCGCGTGCTGCAGGCCCAGTTCAAGGCGCTCGGCTCGCTGCCGCAGGTGATGGCGTTCTCGGAAGTCTACCAGGCGCTGCAGACCGGCGTGGTCGACGGCCAGGAGAACACCTGGTCGAACATCTATACCCAGAAGATGCACGAGGTGCAGAAGTACATCACCGAGACCAATCACGGCTACATCGGCTACGTCGTGATCGTGAACAAGAAGTTCTGGGACGATCTGCCGGCGGACATCCGCGATCCCCTCACCATGGCGATGAAGGAAGCCACCGACTTCGGCAATGCGCAGTCGCAGAAGGAGAACGACGATGCGCTCGCCGAGATCAAGAAGAGCGGCAAGAGCGAGATCATCAAGCTCACGGCGGAGCAGAGCGAGGCGATGCGCAAGGCGATGGAGCCGGTCTACAAGGACGCCGCGGGCCGCATCGGCCAGCCGCTGATCGACGAATTCCTGAAAGAGGCCAAGAGCGCCACAAATTGAGAGCGCCACAAATTAAGAGCGCGACCAACTGAGGGCACGGCGAACCGATCCGTCCGAGCGATGAACGAAGGCTTCCGTGCGGCCTGCACGGAAGCCTTTTTGTTGCGAATGATTTCCAGCTTGCGGCCGGAGGTAAAATCGGTCGTTACATCTTGGTAAGGACGCGCTCCCTGTCCAAGTTGTAAGTTGCGTGTCAGCCGCACCGCGCCCATCTTCATGAACATCCTTCCAGAGGAGGTACGTCATGAGAAAGTTCACCATCGCCGCCATCGCCGTGCTCAGCATTGCCGGCTCGGGCGCGGTCTATGCCCAATATCATCGCCCGTGGATGGAGCATGTCCGCCACATGCGCATGAACCCGGAGGACCGCGCCGCCTTCGTCGACGCGCGGATCGCCGCCGTCCATGCCGGGCTGAAGCTCAACGCCGATCAGGAGAAGCTGTGGCCGCCGGTCGAGGCCGCCGTGCGCGACTTCGCCAAGCTGCGCATCGATCGCGCCAATGCGCGGATGAATGGTCCCGGCGACGCCGGCAAGGACGCTGCAAAGGACGCCGACAGGCCGGAAGATCCGATCGCCCGCCTGCGTCAGCGCGCCGAGGACATGGGCGCCAGCTCCGCGGCCCTGAAGAAGATCGCCGATGCCGCCGACCCGCTCTACAAGACCCTGGACGACGGCCAGAAACGGCGCCTCGCCGTGCTGACCCGCCACCGCGGGCCGTTCGGCGGCGGCGAGGACGGCCCGCGCCACTTCATGGAACGCGGCATGGGCCGCATGATGGATCGCGGCATGGAGCACTTCCATCACGAGCGTTTCGACCGCGACGGCGGGGAGGGCCGCGACCGCGAGGGCCGGCTCTGAACAAAGCGGGCTCTTGCGGGGATCAGCCCCGAAATTAACCTTGGCGAAGCCGCTGGAATCCAGCGGCTTTTCGCTTTTCCGGCGTTGTGGAAGAACCTTGGAAAACTTGCGTCCGATCGCTTGCCAGACCCGGATCGCTTTGCTAAACGACCGGCCTCGCAAGGCTTTGACCGGCCTTTCGGGCGCATAGCTCAGTTGGTAGAGCAGCTGACTCTTAATCAGCGGGTCCCAGGTTCGAGCCCTGGTGCGCCCACCAAGCTTCCCTTTCATATCGTTGACGTAAATCGCTTGGCGATCCTTCGCGAGAAGACGCTTCGCGCCGCTGGGGGCGAACTGGGGGCAAATCGCTCCAACATATCGCGTTGCCTCTTGCAGCCGCCGGCGCGATCGTCCGGCCATGAAGCTGTTCATCGCATCCGACCTGCACATCGAAGCCTGGGATCACGGCTACACCGTTCCGCAGAACCTCGACTTCGACGTCGCGGTGTTCGCCGGCGACGTGCATCATGCCCATCGCGTGACGAGCTGGCTGACCAACCAGCGCGGCCTGTGGGGCAAACCGGTGCTGTTCGTCGCAGGCAACCACGAATACTACGGCTCCATCCTGGAGGACGCCGCCGCCACGATCCGCGAGCGGACGCGCCCCACCAACGTGACCTTCCTCGATGCCGACGCGGTGCCGATTATCGACGGCGTCCGCTTCCTCGGCTGCACTTTGTGGACAGACTACAGGTTCGAAGCGGAAAGCCAGGCAGAGGGCATCCGCGCCGGCCGGTGGATCAACGACCACAAGTCCATCAGGACCACGCCAGGCGCGGAATTCCCGGCGCCGTTCACGCCATTGGAAGCCTACAAGCGCCATGTCGCCGAACGGCGCTGGCTGACCGATCGGCTCGCCGAGGAGCATGACGGACCGACCGTGGTGATCACCCATCATGGGGTTCACCCGAATTCGCTGCACGAACGCTACTCCGACGAGGGCGCGATCAACGCTTCGTTCATCAGCGATCTGTCCGCCATCATCGAGAAGTACAAGCCATCGCTATGGGTGCATGGGCACGTTCACGACAGCTATGATTATACCGTCGGCAGCGACGGCGGCGGGACGAGGGTCATCGCGAACCCGCACGGTTACGCCTGGGCCATCAATCCCGGATTCATACCCGACCTCATCGTCGAGATCCCGGACTGGGCGCCCCGTCCGCGCTTCCGCTAGTCCTTGCGCTTCGGCACGCGCCGGCCGCGAAGGAATCCATGCGAGGCCTTGGCATAGACGTCGGCGAGCTCCTGCTCGAGCATCCCGTTCGCGACGATCAGCGCCTTGATCGTCTGCATCAAGTCGCCGCCGCACGCCTCGATCGCCTGCGCGGCCGCGACCTCCAGCTCGACGGCCTCGTCGACGGGTTGCTGCTCGACGGGGTCGGCCATGGCGAAGGATTCCTGATTGACGGAGAAGCCATGTTGTTCTCTATTCGTTCTACGGTCAATTGGAGTCCAGCGTATGGCCGGAAGAAGGTGTGCAGAGTGGCGGTTTCCAACCGCGAAACAACAGAAGGCGGAGGAGACGGCACGCCGCCTGGCCGAGGCGCAGCGGCGCCGCGTTTCCGTCGACGACGAGGACGCCTGGTGGGACGCGGTCCTGCGGGATCCGCGAGCGGGGACCGACCGGCCGGCGGCCAGGCTGACGCTCGGCGAGATCCAGGCGAAGGAATTGACGGTGTCGTGCCTGCGCTGCATGCGCGGCGTCCGCGAGTATCGACGCGACCTGATCGCACGCTGGGGCGCCGACGCTCTATGGCGTGACGTCGGTCAGCGGCTGCTGAACGAACGCTGCGAAATCAGGACCGGGAGTCATGAGGACGACGGGTGCTGGCCGGATTTCAGGTGAACCGGCGCCTGATCGTGCAACTCGTCGAGAGTGATGAGCCCGTTTACGTACGCCTTGACGAGATCACTAGCTCCTGATCCTACGACGCCATCGCAATCCGTTGCGGCGTCGATCAAGACGGCCCAAGCGCGGAATGCGCTGCGGTCCTCCATCACGCGATCTCCTCGCCGATGAAGTATGGAAGACCGTCTTCGGGTCCCATCTCGACAGCGACCCGATAGCGCTTGGGTAAACCGTAAGTCAGCACACCGTTGCCAGGGTCGCACCATCTGACCTCGACATCGCTCGGCTCGTCACCAAGCTTGCCGGGCCCATAGAGTCTCTCGCACCAATGCTCGGCGACCATGCAGGCTTCCCAGTCGTCTGACGCCTTGGCGTCGTCGAACTGGCGGTCTCCGATGTGCTTGATAGCCCAGAACCCCATCACACGCTCTCCTTCCGCTGTCCGATCGTGCCGTAGACGGCCTCCAGATCCCTGAACGCAGCGTCCATGTTCTCGACGTGCTGGCGCGCCTTCGCGAACAGCCGGTGGCGCCGGGATCCGGGATCGAAAGGATTCGTCGGACCGCGATAGGCGGCCTCGCGGGCGGCGATGCGGTCGTCGCGCTTCGCGGACATCACTTCGATCTCCTGTTGCGCTTTTTCTTCGGCATGCGCTTCTCCCAGTCGCCGCGCGCAACCTGATTGCGCGGGTGGTGGAGAGTGTCCCTCACGAACGAGAAGAGGCCCGCCGGCCGCACGGCGTCCCGCACCGCGTGGACTACCTCCGTGATATCGAGATCTTCGACGGCGCGCTGCATCAGATGAATCTCACCTTCTTGCCCATCGATAGTGAAGCGAGAACCTCGCGCTGATAGAGCGGGATCCGCGGCGGCCACGCCGGCGCCGGCGGGTGCATGTTTGGGTCGTAGCCCCGCGCGACATCGACACCCATGGTGACGAAGATGACATCGTCAGTGATGTGGACGTCGCCGGCCACGGGCTCCAAGTTGCACGTCACGGCGTCGATCTCCGGCGCGGGCGGCGGCGTCATCGACGAGCTGTCGAACAGGCGGCGGTCGGACGGCATCAGAGCAACGCCTCAAGACGCTTCCCAAGTCGACGATATCGGCGCACGCGGCGTGGATGTATGCCACTTCGTGCGGCTCGATCTCGCGCAGTGGCTTTGTGACCATATGTCCGGCCGCCACCGTTAGCGCCTTCGCGAAGGCTGCAGGTCCCAGGCCAACACCCTTCCGCAATTCTTCCAGTCCTGCGATGTCCATACACGCCTCCGAAATCAGCGAGGGTTCCGCCTCCTGGGTCACCCACAACCCGTCGTCTCGATCCGCGTCGAGCTCGCCTAGTTGAACCGCGGTGCGGGTCCCGAAGGCCATCCCGCTATTATCGCCGCTCTGCCCTGGTTCGTTCGCCTGGGACGACGGGAATCATCTCAGCCTCCTTGACAAGGACGAAGCGCAATCTGCGCCAGGTCGCGGAAAAATTTCCGGAGGTCCGATGGAAGTTCGCGCCTTTTGGGAAGCTAAGCCGTCTTAGGTATCCTATGGGGCCGACCACTGCGCCTCTGTGACGACGGCGACGCGGGCGCAGCCCAGCGCTTCAGACACCGCGCGCTCGACCTGAGCCAACGTGTTCCTCATCATGCCACGCCTTTGCACGACGATAACTAATTGACCGTTCACGACTTCTGAGTGAAAAACTTTCACTGGAGCCACCAGAATCCATCCTCGCAGAGCGCCCATTCGAGGCGCTCGTCGATCCAGAGGACCTGCTCAGTGAACTGCGGCCACGCGCCGTCGTCGTCGACGGGCCAGCCGGCGATCAGCATGTGAGGTCGGCTCGCGTGGCGGCTCGGCCAGAATTCCCACCTCGCCATCGTCCGCTGGGGGATCCGCATGTCGATCTCATCTGGGCGAGGGCGCCAGCCGGTCTGCAGGCGCTCCAGCAGGCGGGCCATCTCGGGCGTTATTCGTCGATCCCCTCGATCGGGATCTCGTCGCCCCGCTGCTCGCCCAGCATATAGAGCCGGTGCGCGGAACGAGCGAAGCGGCCATTTCGGTCGAACCAGTGGATCGCCGCGGTGCAGATGTCCTCGCCGTCGTCGTAGTCAGGGTGCTTCCGCGCCTGGCCCTTGATGACCAGTTTGAACTCCTTGCCGACGCGGCGGACCTGCGTCGTCCAGTTCTCGATTGTCGGCGCGCGGAGCTGCTCGAACGCGCTCGGCGTCTCACCGAGGGTGAAGCTCTCGAGATCGCGCGCCAGGTCTTGCTTCCAACCACTATTCGACATCGTCAGTGCCTCATCTGGCAGGCGTCGCGGGCTTCCAAAGTTGCCGCGACGATCTTCTGCAGCGCTCGCATCGAGAACCCGCGGGCCTCCCAGGCCTTCGCCATGACGCGCAGCTCGTCGGGCGCAAACGGCGCCACGCTACCGGCCCACTCGTCGCCGTCCTCGGTGAGCATGTCGTCGACGATCGACGCCGCCAGCAGGGGCAGGTCGACGAGCCGCGGGGAGGGCACGCGCACGATGCGGAATCTGTCGCGGATGTGCTCCGGCAGCCCGCTGACGTCGTTGGCGGTGGCCAAGTACGACACCATGGACAGATCAAATTCACAGTCGGTCGACTGATCCCGCATGAATTTAGATGTCTCCTTGTCGAGGTACCCCGTGATCGAGTTGACCAGCCCGCCATGATGGTTGGACTTGGCTTTGTCGATCTCGTCGACGAACACCACGGGGTTGGCCGTCCGGCTCGCGAGCACGGCGCGAGCGGGCACGGATGCTTCGGTGTTCGACCAGCCTTTAGAGGTACCCGCGAACTGGCCGTCACTACTGGATGCACCGTCATATCTTTGCACGTAAAGATTGAGATAGGCCGAAAACTTCCTCACAATCCGAGACTTGGAAACGCCGGGAGACCCGACTAGCAGCATGGGCTTGACGAGCACCGCCTCGCCTTCGCGCAGGTCGCGAAACAGCATCGACAGCGCGGTGGCTGCGTGCGGGAATTCTTGCGCCAGGCGCCTCCGCGCCTCGTCGAGGTTGCGAGCGCAGACGAGCGGCAGCGGCTTGTCGAGGATCTCGGCGAACGGCTTGTTGTGGTTGTTCAGCTTCGTAGCTCTGGACGCCGGCATCACGACCAGCGTCGGGCCTGGATACGCGGACCGAAACCACTGGGCCGTGTCGACCTCGCTCGCCGGCGACTCCAAGGCGGGCTCTTTGATGATAGCTCCGGATAGCATGGCCGCCGCGATCGCGAACGGCGAGCGCTTTTCGTGGGCGAAGGCGCCGGCGCCGCACTGCCACCAATAGCGAAGCCGGTCGCGGCAGTCGCCGTCGTCGTCGGCATCGAGGTCGGCGGCATCTAGCGCGTACTGGAGCTGCGGCAGCACGCTGCGGAAGCTTGCCGGGTGGGTCGCGCGGCATGTCATCATCGACCAGGCCAGCGCCAGCTCGCCGTCCTTCCGGTTGCCGCGCGAGTAGAGCGCCTCGATGGTCTCGCGGATCTCCTCCTGCACGGCGACGCGGTCGCCGCATTTGTCCAGCAGGCGCTGCGCGCGCTCGGCGCCGATGACCTCCTCGGAGAGTTGATGCAGGATTCCGAATGCGTCATCCCAGCGTCCGACGAGCAACAAAGACAGGGCAGGGTGCCCCGACGTCGGCGGCGGCCGCCGGCCGCCCTCGGCTCGGTCTTCGGCGATCAGGCGCAGCAGATCGGCGGTGTTGGAGCGCTTCTTGCCCCTCGACGAATCCTTGGAAGCCATGTTATCACCCGCGCCAAGTCGCCACCATTGGCTATCTTTGTGCGCACAAAGATGCACTAAAAGCAAGGATTTGGCCTGATCATGGTTACTGGATTCCCAAAGAACAGGAAGCTGCGCCGTAAGCCAGGACCGTCCGCCCGTGACGACGGGGAGAACCGCTCGGAGCGCATCACGCTGCGGGCCCACGACGACCTGCTCAAGCTGCTGTCGCTGCGCGCCGATGAGTCCGGCGTCTCCCGGTCGCACTACATCGAGCGGCTGCTGATCCGCTGGCTGACCGCCGACCCGCGCAACCCGCAGCTCGACGCCATGGGCCGCGTCAAGCCGGGCCCAACCCCCTATGAAATGAGATCGCGGGATCCGCTCCGGACCGCCGACCGCTGGCAGAGGTTTTCCACAGCTCATGAGCTGCTGTTCGGCATGGCGCCACCGCGTGATTGGTTCGAGGAAGCCGAATCCTACTGGCCAGCGCCTGTCGGCGGCCACCTCGAGCAGGACGGCGAGGCGACCGATCCTGCCGACGCGCCCATCGACAACTCGCACCGTCTCAAGAAGAAGTAGGCGCGCTCACAATTCGAGATCTTGATGTTACAAGACTCTAATTGTCGTTCGAGAAATCGACGCCGTTACAGTCGGTTGACCTTTCGCGCACCATCGACTGATGCCCCCATATCGACGTTGCTAGACTAGAAACGTCTGCCTCCAACAATTCGAGTCTAGAAACGTGGCCCGGGCCACGAACCGAGTCCGGACCCGGACTCGTCTGCGCGTTCCGACCGTGGCTCCGGGGCCTAGGTGGGCGGCGCCGGCGGCCCCCAGCAGGATTCGTGGGCTGTCTGCCACAGTCTGCCGTAAGGCATTGCCGCTTGCGGGCGTCCGGTCTATTGCTGTTCCCTGGATAGCTCGCATGAACCTGGACACCGCACCAGATTTCGAATCCTTGACGCATGCCCCGGCGCCCGCCAGCAAGGCGAAGAAGCGTCGTGGTCCTAAGCTGCGCCCCGTCAACCTGACGAAGCGCAAGCAGGACGCCGAGCACCAGGCCAAGGTCGCCCGTGCCGAGGAGAGCCGCCAGGCCGATCTCGCATCGGCAACCAGCCCTGCGCTCCGTCGCCTCATCGAGATGGGCGAGCCGACGGACTGGGCGGGCAATCCAATCGAGGCGCCCCGGCGCAACATCGGATCAGAGCAGGGCGTGCTGGTCCTCAAGCGGGTCATGCTCGCCGCCACCATCCACCCGGACGACCGCGACCGCTTCACCGACGCCCAGCTGGCGCAGGTGATCGACGACAGCACGGAGGAGGTCGCGCTCGAAGCCGACTTCTATCGCCACGTCGACCGGATTCCTGACAGCATCCATCGGCACATGCTGGCCTTCCAAACCGAAAGCCAGGAGAAGGCGCAGGCCCAGTTCGAGGCGAAGAAGCAGAAGAACGCCGACAAGCAGCAGCGCCGCGCCGAGCGCCATATGAAGGGTCTCGCGAAGCAGGGCACCAAGGTAGAGGCCGAGGCCGTTGTCGTCGACGAGGCCGAGAAGGCGGCTGCCCGCAAGAAGGCCGAGGAGTTCGCCGCCAAAGCCCGCGAGCAGGCCGCCGAGAGCGCCGATCGCATGGAGCACGGCTTCCTGCTCGCCAAGCCCGGCGTTTACGCCGGCGACCATTACGACCCGTTCCACGAATTCCTCGGCAAGGGCGTGCTGCGCAGCCACCTGTCGCCGTCGTTCGCCCGCTTCGCGCAGATCGTGCCGCGCCGCGGCCGCATCCGCGCTGGCTATGACAAGGGTGCGCTGTTCTCTACAGCGACGAAGTTGATCGCGCTCGATTGCCCGTACGTCGAACTGGACACCACGCGCCACTGCTGCATCGTCGTCGAGTTCGACACCGTGTGGGCGTCCGCCGCGGCATTCCGCCTCGCGCTGCTGCAGCACCTGCCGGCCCAGATGCTGCCGAACCTCATCGTCGGCAGGATCACCCGCAGCGGGCAGTTCGCGCGGCCGCACTGCATCTGGTTTCTCAATCCCTACGTGGTTGACCCGAAGGACGGTACAGTCCGCGACGCCTGCGTCTGGAACGAGCCCTATCGCGAGACGACCGACCCGACGACGGGCGAGGTCAAGATCTACGGCGACAAGCGCTGCCGCAAGGGCCCGATCGAGAAGTATCACGCCGTACAGCGCGGTCTCGTCGCCCGTCTGCTGCCGCTCGGCGCCGACCCTGGCTGCTGGAACATCTTCAAACCCAAGAACCCGCTTTCGCCTTTTTGGACGACTTTGCTCGCGAATGAGGACCACTGGAGCGAGCTGGACGACTTCATCGCCATCCCGAAGTTCTCGATGAAGGTCGACGAGGCGGATCTTGCCAGGCGCGGCGCCGAGATGCGCGCCGACGCCGCCAAAAATGACGGCGAGATCCTGACGCCCTCGAACCTGATGTGGGCGACGATCGGCGTGACTATCGAGCCTTTGGTCGCCAAGATGCTCCGCATCCGCGATCTCTCCTTCCTGGATGCCGCGCGTGATGGAGTCGAAACGCTGACGCAGTGGTTCGACGACCGCATCCGTCCCAACGTCGAGGCCGAGATCACCGCCAGCGCGTCTTTGGACCGAGTCCTTGAGGGGCGCTGCGCCTTCGCCGCCCGCTACTGCATCGACAAGCTCAACAGGAGCCGCAGCCGCATCGCGATCAACCGCGGTCGCGACGACGATCTCAAGGTCGTGCCTATCCTCGATGCCGACGGCAACGAGCGCCTGATGACGCCGGAAGAGCGCATCAAGAAGCGGGGCGTGCGCTCCGGCGCCACGCGCTCCGCCGTCGCCCTCTGGAAGATGTGCGAGCAGCTCTCCGTGACCGGCCTGGTCGCCGACGAGATGACCGCCCGGAAGACCGAGATCATCAAGGGCCTGGACTTCGTCGGCAAGAGCTTCGCCTACGACAACTGGGACAGGGCCATCGACCTGATCTTCAACAGCCCGGCGCCTGTTCCGCGGCCCAGGGCTTCGCGGTCCCGGGATTCCGCGAACATGTACAAAGATAAAAAGCACACCCTCTCTCCAGATCAGACCATCGAGCATTCCTCCTCGACTCTGACTACGGGCGCCTTCGAGGCCTTTCCGGCTCCGGCGAACCCGGTCCAATCCATCGAACCTCCCTGGCTTGACCCTGTCGACGGACCTTCGGAGGCCAAATCGCTGGATCATCGTCGGTCTGCCATGCCTGCGGCGCTCGGCAACATGCTCTGCGATGCGGTCGTCTGCCCCGATGCTGAGCCGGTCGGATCCTGATCGCATTCTTCTGGAGCCCGACGGAGCCTTCGGCCTCCATGTCGTCGAAGGCCTCCGGGCCCCGGGCTGCAGGGCCTGCGGACCGCCGATGCGAAGTCTCTGTCCACGTCGTTCGATCTGTTGATTCTTGCTGAGCTGGCCTGGATAACCAAGGCTTAGCGGATCGGTCGACCCGGTCGGAACGATGGAGAGAGCATGGCGAAGCTCAGACGGCAACTGACGCAAGCGGACGCCGACCGGATCGCGGAGATGGACGAGGCCCGGGGCGCGTATTTCCAGCGTGACCCGGACAGGCCGGACAACCTGTTCGTGAAACTTCGTCGACGGCGCCAGCCGCTCGAACTCAAAAAGGCGCAGCAGCGTCTGCGGACGGCCCGGTGGCGCAGCGAGATGGACAGGCGCAAGGCTCCCACGACCACAGACGTCGGCCTGGCGCTGGCGACGGCGCTGGCGACCTCGTCTTGGTCGGACATGCTGACCCCGGCGGACTACGACCTCCTGAGGCGGGCGCTGGCCGACTTGCAGGCGCGCGGCTTCAGCATCGAAGAAACCAAGAAGACCATGCGCCGTCTGCGCATCAGGATGGTCGATCCGGGCGACCGGCAAGGCGAAGAGTCCGAAGGCTGCGGGCCGCCGATCTGGCAGGACGACGGGCGCAAGCTGCCGTTCTGAGCGCGAAGCCTCGTCAACAAATCATAGGATTGACTGGCGGAGAGAGTGGGACTCTCTTCCCCTTCGCCGCGATTGCGCGAAAACCCGCGGAAAACAAGGATTCCTAAAAAGCCCGATCGGATTTGCGACCACCGCCGTGTACCACCCGTTACCCGATTCGGGCCGTCAATCTCGACTGATTTCGGGGCCATCCGAGACGTCTCGGACGAGCTGGATCGGCGCCGATCCGGGGTAGCCGGTCCCGTCCAGCACAACAGCCCTTCTTAAGCTTCGCCGTCCATATTTCCCGTGATCGCAGGATCACTCGATCACGGGATCAGGGCGTCACAGGATCAGAGGATCACAGGACAGCCACGAGGGCTCCGAGGAGCGAGCGGATCGGGATGTCGAAACGGAAGAACACCATCAGAGATCTGGTTGGAGACGCGCCGGCGCTTGCGCCCGATCTCGCGTCCGAACGTAGTGGCTTCGATGGGGCGGCGCCGGCGCCCGGCGCCGCCCGGGTCGAGCGCCAATCGCTTCGCCAGTTGTCGGCCCATCCTGGCGAGGCTGCCGCGCCAGCCTCGCCACCGCGTGCCACACTGAAGGAGCGAGCGCACCAGATGTCCCTCTATCTGGAGCCGGCGACCTACGACGCGCTGCGTGAGATCGCGCATCGAGAGAGGACCAAGATGCATGTTCTGCTGCTGCAGGCGGTGGACGAGTTTTTGAAGAGGCGCGTTACGCTGGCGGAATGACAGCTTTCCGTACGTCATCGACCTAGAATACCCTGCTTTCGCGGGTTTGGTCAGCGCCCCGATTACTCCGGCCAGGCGCCGTCGTCTTGACGTCTGCGAATCCCCGCGAGGGTGTGATTTCCGAGGATCTGCAGGTCGACATCCACGCAAAGCCAGGTTTTGGTACTCGCGCGATCCGCCGCCGAGGTCGGATCCGAGGACGCCGCCGGCGATCTCTACGACAGCCGACACTCCTGGACGTCCAGAACGACGATGCCCGCCGCAGCGCCCGAACTGCCGGTCTCAAAAACCTCTGAAGTATGCGGATCGTCGCCGGGGAGCCGAAAACGCCCGGAGAAGGCGGATATTGCCTCTCTGACCCGAGCGATGTTCGGATAGTGTGGCACGCAAACGACGTATCCCTTCGCGCCGCCCCCTTCATGGGCGGGAAGAAAGCTCAAAAACTCGCGCAGACGAGAAACGTCGCCACCGACATGTTTCGATGCAGTCCAAAGTTTGAATTCGACCAGCGCCTCGATGTCGTCGGGATTCCTTGCCTCCGACCGTAGGCATACCAGGTCGACCAGGAAATTGCGGCTCAAATGCTCAAACCGCGAGCGATCGAAATTCAAATGAGCGCAGTCGCGTGCCGGAAATTCGACGCGCACGATGCGCCCCGTTTGCTGCCAAATATAGAGCGCGCAGAGGTGTTGAACGAAGGATTCCGGAGGAGGTGCATTCGTCCTCGACATGCCGGCATATTGCATGATCGCCGATTTCGTCGAAGCGAGCAGAAGGCTCTTCGAGATCTGGTGCATGGCTCATCCGGGCCCGCGGAGCGGTCGGAAGGAGCTTGCTCGGCCCGGTGCCATCGCTTCGCTAGAACTGCCGCTCGGCACGGGCTTCCTCATAGGCGGCGTTGATCAACTTCGACTGCAGCTCCGCGGCGGCCCTGATCCGGGCGCCCAACATTGCGACGTTGTCCGGATGGTTTTCCTTGAGCTGCTTGCGGTACGCCGATTTGATCTCGGCGATCGGAGCGTCGCGCGGGACCTGCAGAACTTCCGGCCATGGCGGCACGGCCTCGGTCGGATCTTCCCGGTCCCCGTAATCGTCTCCCGTCCGGCCGTTCGCAGCATCATTGTCATCGGACGAGGAGTCTCCTTCAAGATGCGGCGGCTGCGCTCCATCGGGAAGGAATTCCTCATACCCCGTATCCACCGACCATCGATACCGCAAATCGCTCCACTGGTCGAAGGGCGTCCGGTCGAGGCTCGAGGCCAGGGATTCCTTCGCAATAAGCCAATGGACCAGGAACGCGACGTATCCCGCCCCGACACCTAAGACGAGCGGGCCGAGATTGACCGGTGGATCGACCAACAAGACCGACTGGAGCCAGTGCAGCCGGCCCGGCACAAGAAGGCCCAGCGCGAAGGCCGGCACGACGTAGAGCGCAGCCCGTCTGATCGCGATGGCCAGGCTCTGTCGCTTCACCCACCTCGCCACCTCCGACTCCCAGGGCGGGAAGGTGACGATCACGGCGCGCTTGACGAAATCGATCGACTGCTCGGCCCGATCAATCAGATCTTTCGTCTCGTCGATCTCTTGATTCAACCGGCGGCCCAGAGCAGAATTCTCCCGGAAGCGCTGATAGTCGCTTCCCTTCGTGAGATCGATTCCGGCTTCGTGCCCCTGCGCAAAGAGCTCTTCTCGTCTTTGCATCAGCGCAGCGCGAGTTGCCAACAGGTCGATAACTTCACGGCGGAATTCGTCGTTATCGTACTCCTCGGCCCTAGGAATGGCGGGACTTTCCCTCTGGACCAAAGCGAAGTACGAAACGAATGCGATGAGCGGCGCTCCGAAAACGGCGACCGTCACCGCGACCTTGAAGAGAAAGAAGGCGGCAACCACGACTACGACGGCAGCGAAGGCCATCAGCTCGAACGCACCGCCGTCCTTGCTTTTCCTGGGCATGGCGCTACCTGGGGCCCGACAGGGCCCCGAAGACGGCGAACAGCAAGAGCACCCAGAAACCGGCGCTGTATACGAACGTCATGATAGGACTGCGGGCGTGCCGCGTATCCGAAACAACGGAGCTGAACGTGCCGGTGGGAAACATGTAGATGAACCATTGGATGACCGCACCGGGTATCAAGAGATACTTCCAAGGTCTATCCAGCTTAAGCCCGGCGGTGTTCTCGCGGCTCCATAACATTTTGGTATCGCTTCCGTCCCGAAAGTCGCGCGATTTGAGGAGTTGCAAGCCGGCGCCACTTCAATGTCCGCGATTTTCGCGGAGTCGCCCAGAAAATTCAAGGGGTAACGCGGTGCGAGGCTTTCGAGATGGTACCACCAGGGTACTGGATCGGCGGACGGCAGGCGATGTCGCTTTCCGTTTCAAGCAATGGAGTGGAAAGAACAAGAAGAAGACGGGGCGAACCCTCGATGGTCGGACATGGGATCACTGGCCGAAGCCGAAACGCCGTGAGAGGCGGTCGGTGCGAACCGTTATGGCAAACGCCATGTGAACAAGCGCACAATTTGCGGCAGCTCTGCGCCCGCCTTCGCGTCGAGACGGTTCGTGCTAGTCATCAGGAGGCCGAGACAGAGACGGCCCGCCTTGACAGCCACGACCATTTCCGACCGGCAAACCTTCATCCGCGCCAACACCCGACTGCGGTCGGTGCCGTTAGTGCCGGAAATCGCTATCTTCCTCGCCGATGAATCGTTGCCTATCTGGCAGCAGACCGAGGACGAGCTGAACGAGGCTGGCCTCCCCCCGCCCTTCTGGGCCTTTGCCTGGGCAGGCGGCCAAGCCCTGGCGCGCTACGTGCTCGATCATCCCGATACCGTGCGGGACCGGCATGTGCTCGATATCGCTTCTGGCTCCGGACTCGTCGGCATCGCGGCGAAGAAGGCTGGCGCGGTCGGGGTGACCGTGTCCGACATCGACGCCTTCGCGATCGCGGCGGCCGAACTCAATGCGGAGGTCAACCAGGTCCACCTCACGTCGTGCGGCGAGGACGTGCTCGACACTCAACCAAACGGCCGATGGCAGACCATCCTCGCGGGCGACATTTTCTATGAGGGGGACACCGCGACGCGTGCCTTTGCATTTCTGGCCGACCATGCGCGCGCCGGTGCGACTATCTTGATCGGCGATCCCGGGCGCACTTTCCTTCCGAAGGCAAAGCTTGTCCGACTCGCCGACTATCGCGTACCGGTGACCCGCGATCTAGAAGACGCCGAGATCAAGCATACGGCGGTTTGGACCATCTCGCCGGATTGTCTGTAAGTTGCATTAGCCGGCGTTAGTCGTGCTCTCGATGAACAGGCGCGCAACAGCTCAAGCACCATCAGAAGCTCGGCGAAGCGCCGACGTTGGCCTCAGCGCCTTTTCGCCTGCGAGTACGACTGTATTTCTTCTTGCCCTCGACGTTCGGAGCGCGAGACGCGAAGGGTCAGAGTCCACAGTAAACACTTGTCATAGCGAGCAAATCTCGCCCCGCCTTCGCATCATGGAACAAAATGCCGGAACTTGGGTTAAGTTCATTCCGTTCCCTATGCGCAAATCCGCATCCCAGAAAAGTCTACTGACCACCGGCATTTGCTTGCCATAAGCTCTGAGTCAAGAAGGCATCACCCAGTGACCGAGTTGGATGACGGCTATCTTGAAGAGTGTGCCGCAGAGCCCATTAAGATCCCGGGAGCAATTCAGCCTCACGGCGCGCTTTTGGTGGTCGAACCTGAAACCCTGAAGATATTGCAACAGAGCGCGAACGCTCGCCGACTGCTTGGGTTCGATGTCCGCAATGACGCGTTGCTCTCTGCTTATGAGGAAGCGACCACGCTTTGCGAGGAAATCCGTGGGTGGTTGTCGGGAGGCGAAAACACGCTTTTCTACCTGGTTGCAGTCGGATCGCAGCAGCTTCAGCTCACCGCCCACCGCAGCCCCCAAGGACTCTTGTTGGAATTCGAACCACCGCCGCGGCCAGGCGAGTCGACGCTGGATGGTCTTTACCCGCGGTTGCGGGACTTTCTGGACCGCATATCCGGTGCCCACGATATTATTAGCATCGCTGAGGAGGTGGCCCGCGAGGTGCGGGCAATCACCCATTTTGATCGAGTTCTCCTTTACAGCTTCGACGGTAACGGCGACGGCACGGTTTTGGCCGAAGACACGAATAAAATTCTTCCTTCCTACCTCGGCCTTCGATTTCCCGCATCCGATATTCCCGCTCAAGCGCGGGAGCTCTATCGCCTGAACAGGATCCGGCTCATTCCTGACGCCAGCTACGATCCGGTCGAGATCGAACCCTCGATCAGTCCCCTCAACGGACTGCCGCTTGACCTGTCGCAGGTGGCGCTGCGCAGCGTTTCGCCCGTTCATCTCGAATACATGCGCAACATGGAGACGGCGTCGTCGATGTCGATGTCAATCATCGTCGACGGTGCGTTGTGGGGGCTCATCTCCGGGCATAGCCGCGCCTCTCGGATGGTCAACGCGCAGATCCGCACCGCATGCGACATCCTCGCTCAAGTCGTGTCGCTGCAGATTGGCTCGCGCCTGAAGGCAAGCAGTGCCGCGGAACGCCTTGAGCTGAAGAGCGTGGAGACGTCGCTGCTCAGCAAGCTTTCGGTCGCGACTTCGTTTCAGCGCGGGCTGGTAAACAATCCGCACGAATGGCTGCGGCTTGTGGATGCGGAAGGCGCTGCAGTTGTCGTGCAGGGCGGCATACTGACGACCGGTCAGACGCCGAGCGAGCGCCAGATACGTGATCTGGCGACGTGGCTCTTCGAGGCCGGGCACGACGTATTGGAAACGAATTCGCTGGCTTCGATATGGTCGGGCGGCGAGTTCTTGAGCGAAAAAGCCAGTGGTGTGCTGGCGGTCTCCATCTCGCAGATCCGGGGCGATTACATCATCTGGTTCAGGCCCGAAGTCGTCAAGACGGTTGCTTGGGGAGGCGATCCCAACAAGCCTATGGAGAGCGGGGCCGGCCGGCTTCATCCGCGCAAGTCTTTCGACCTTTGGAAACAGCTTGTCCGTCAGCAGTCGAAGCCGTGGACTTCGGCAGAAGTGGAGAGCGCGCTCGGCTTCCGCGCGTCGATTCAGACTCTTGTGCTGAAGGCTGCGGAGGAGCGTGCTGAACTCACGGACCGGCTGGAAGCCGCCAACAAGGAGCTGGAGTCGTTTTCCTATTCGATTTCGCACGATCTGCGTGCCCCTTTCCGGCACATCGTCGGTTTCGCAGAACTTCTGTCGGACAAGGAGAAAGGGCTCGATCAAAAGTCGCGTCACTACATCGAAACAATTAGGGGCGCCGCCATCTCGGCAGGAAGGCTCGTCGACGACCTTTTGCATTTTTCCCAACTCGGGCGCTCTCAGCTTCTCAAGTCGAACGTCGATGTCGCCAAGATTGTCAACGAATTGAGGCATTCGTTGCGGACGGAGACCGAGGGGCGAAACATCGAATGGCAGGTAGGGGCGCTTCCAATAGGCTATGGCGACCCCGCCATGCTTCGTCAGGTGCTTCAGAACCTGCTTCACAACGCCATCAAGTATACGGCGCCGCGGGACGCGGCCATCATCACCATCTCAGGCCACGAAGACGCGAACAGCACGACTTATATCGTCGCTGACAACGGCGTCGGCTTCGAGATGAAGTACGTCGACAAGCTTTTTGGCGTCTTTCAGCGCCTTCATAGGGCCGAGGAATTCGAGGGGACTGGCATCGGATTGGCCTTGGCCAAGCGCATCGTCGACCGCCACGGCGGCTCAATTAGCGCCGAAGGCAAGGTAGGGGCCGGCGCCTCCCTCACTTTCACCTTGCCGCGCCCCAAAGATTTGAAGAAGAGGAGCTCTTAATTGCCGGACCTCAGACCGATTCTGCTTGTTGAAGACAACCCGCGAGACCTCGAGCTGACGCTGGCGGCGCTTGCGAAGTGCCAGTTGGCTAACGAGATCGTCATTGCTCGCGACGGAGCCGAAGCGCTCGATTACCTGGCCGCGAGAGGCAGCTTCGAAGGCAGGCCGCCCGGCGATCCGGCCGTTGTGCTGCTCGATCTAAAGCTTCCCAAAATCGACGGGCTGCAGGTTCTCGAAAAGGTCAAGAATGACCGCCACCAGCGCCAGATCCCCGTCGTGATGCTGACCTCCTCGAGAGAGGAGCGCGATCTGGTGAAGAGCTACGAACTGGGCGTCAACGCCTTTGTCGTGAAGCCCGTGGACTTCAACGCCTTCTTCGAAGCCATCCAGGATCTCGGAATGTTTTGGGCCGTGCTGAACGAGCCGCCTCCCCGCCCCTTCACCAACGAGGCCCAATGATGAAGCAAGAGCCTATCCGCATTCTGCTGCTTGAAGACAGTGAGATCGATGCCGAACTGCTGGCGGCGCATCTATCGAAGGCCCAATTGGGCTTCACACTCGACCGCGTCTACAGCAGACGGGATTTCGTCGCGGCTTTGGAAGGCGGCGGCCATGACATCGTGCTGGCGGACTATTCATTGCCCGATTTCGACGGCCTCTCGGCACTGAACATCTCCACGGTTCTGCAGCCCGATCTTCCCTTCATCTTCGTATCGGGAGTCGTTGGCGAGGAATTTGCCACAAACGCGCTCAAGCGGGGCGCCACTGATTACGTGGTGAAGCGGAATCTCACACGGCTGTCGACAGCGGTAGAGCGTGCGCTCGAACAAGCCCGCCAGCGCGCATCGGCCAAGAAGATCCAAGATGCTTTGGCCCGCAGCGAAGTCAGCGCGCGTCTGGCGATGGAAGCGGCCAAGCTCGGCCTGTGGGACTATGATCCGGCGACGAGAGAGCTCAAGTGGGACGCCAGCGCGAAGGCGATGCTCGGCTGGCCGGTCCAGAAATCGCCGGGTTATCGAGACTATCTTGCCGCCTGTCATCCGGACGACCGCGACCGACTTCATCAGGCTGTCCGCCAGGCGACGAAGTGGTCTCGCGAACACGATGGCACGTTCGGTGCGGAATATCGTATCTTCTCGGACGCCGGCAGCGAGCGTTGGGTAGCCGCCCGCGGTCAGGCATTGTTCGAAGAGAAGGAATTCAAACGCTTTGTCGGGGTCGTGCGCGACATCACCGAGGAACGCAGAGCGAAGAAGGATCTGGAAGACCTCACGACCGACCTGGAACGTCGCGTCGCGGAACGAACCGCGGAGCGAGACAGCCTTTGGCGGCTCAGTCCAGACCTGTTCGCCGTGATCGGACGGGAGGGACGATTGCGGCGCCTCAACCCGGCTTGGAGCACAATGCTCGGGTACGCCGAAGGCACCCTTACGGAGAGCATGTTCGATCTGTTGCTGCCCCCCGAAGAGCGCACCGAGGTGAAGCGACAGCTTGCCGATACGATCCGCGATCGCACCGTCGGTCGCTTCGAAAGCCGTATCCGCCATGCGAACGGCGAATGGCGGTGGGTCACCTGGAATGCGGCGCCGGATGAGGAAGCCATCTATCTCGTTGGACGCGACTGCACCGCCGAAAGAGCGGCAGCGACCGCGCTGGCTGAACGCAACGCCGAACTCGCCCGGCAGATCGAAGAGCGGGAGCGCGTCGAACAGACCCTCCGGCAGATGCAGCGGCTCGAGGCCGTCGGACAGCTCACCGCCGGGGTCGCTCACGATTTCAACAACCTTCTTACGGTCATCCTGGGCAACATTGCTTTCGTGGAGAAGCGGTTCGACAAGCCGGAGCGCGAGCAGGACGTCCGATCGCGCCTCCAATACATGCGGACCGCGGCTGAGCGAGGAGCCACACTTACCGCCCAGTTGCTGGCGTTCTCGCGGCGCCAGAAGCTCGAGCCAAAGCCCGTCGACCTGAATGAAACCGTGACCGGGATGAGCGAGCTTCTGCAGAGCACGATGAAAGGCTCAATCCGGATCGAAACCGTGTTGAAGAGCGACCTAGCCCCAGCACTCGTTGACCCGACCCAGATCGAATTGATCATTCTCAATCTGGCCATCAACGCGCGGGACGCAATGGAGATCGGCGGCGCGCTGACCGTCGAAACCAGTCAGGCGGTCGTCAAAGAACCGCCGGCCAGGCCGGCCGACCCGCCTCCGGGTGATTACGTGGTCCTGACGGTGAGCGACACCGGTACCGGCATTCCTCCACATGTTCTCGACCATGTGTTCGAGCCGTTTTTCACCACAAAGGAGGTCGGAAAAGGTTCAGGCCTTGGATTGCCGCAAGTATTCGGGTTCGCCAAGCAGTCCGGCGGTGGCGTGAAGATCAGGACGGCTACAGGGGAAGGTACCAGCGTTAGCGTCTATCTTCCTCGCGCCGCCAATGTCTCCCAGGCCCCTGGGCAGACGCCGAAAAGCGAGACCGCGTCAGGCCGGGCCTCCGCCAAGACAATCCTTCTGGTCGACGACGACAGCGCCGTTCGCGAGGTGGTCGGCGTGATGCTCGAAGAGCTGGGGTACTCCGTTGTCAGCGTGGGTAGCGGCGCCGCCGCCTTGGATATCCTTGCCGGGCCGGAGCATTTTGACGCTCTGATAGTGGACTACGCCATGCCGGCGATGAGCGGCGTGGAGGTTGCCAAGAAGGCACATGGACTCCGACCGCATCTTCCGACTCTTTTTGCGACCGGCTATGCCGACCTCAAGGCTCTTGAAGAGATCCATCACGCGAGGCTGATAAGGAAGCCGTTTCAGGAGGAAGAGTTGGCGCGCCGGCTCCACGAAGCATTTGCCGAGTTCGACGATCCCAAAATCGTTCGTCTGCGGGGCGCCGGCTAGGTCATGGTCGGCAAAACCTTTCTATCTTGCCTGAGATGCACCTTTGGAGATCGACATGCCGCTGCGGCTGCTGGTGGTGGAAGACGAAAGCTTAATTGCCATGATGATAGAAGACATGGCCGAAGAACTGGGCCACGAAGTCGTTGCCAAGGCGACTAATGTCCCACAAGCAACGAGCTTGATCGACGCTGGCGGATTCGATGTAGCCCTCTTGGACGTCAACCTCGCCGGCGAATTCAGCTATGGTCTGGCCGAGATGCTGCAGACCAGGGACGTCCCATTCTTGTTCACGACAGGCTACGGAGCAGGGATCGAGGAAGAATGGCGAAATTGCAAAATCCTGCAAAAGCCGTTTGCAGAGGATCAGCTCAACGCTGAACTTGTCGCGTTCGAGAAAGGGTGAAGCGGCGCCTTGTCGTGGTATTTGACACGCGCGCCCGGTATGTTTTCGCAGAAATCGTAGTCTGGCGCGGAAAATCTCGGCGTCAGTGGGACTCTCTTCCCCCTTCGCCGCGATTGTGTGAAAATCCGCGGAAAACAAGGATTCATGACCACCCCTGTGTACCACCCGTTCCGCGATTCAGGGTGTCATTCTCAGTCGATTTCGAGGCGCTTCAGGACGCCAATCGATCGTCGCTTGTCGTCCTGGAGAGGGTGAAGTCCAGGCTTTCCCCTTCACGTCGCGAGCGACCCGCAGGGCCCGTCCGACAACAGCCTTGCTTCTGCATCGCACGGCCCGGCGTTCTAAGTCTCTCCTAAGTTAGAGAGCGCAAAGGCGACGAGGAGGCCGACGACAACGAGCAAGCCGGCCAGCTTCTGTTCGCCTTCGACCGCTTCGGGCACCATGGTGTTCACCACCATCGTCAGGAGAGCGCCCGCAGCGACGGCACTCACGGCAGCAACGACCTGAGGGGAAGCTCCGCCAAGGAAAGCCGCTCCCGCGGAAGCAGCAAGCCCGGAGAGGACGGCGATCGTTGCCCAAAGGCCAAAGATGTAGAGCCGGGAGCGACCCGCGGTTCGCATGCCGAGCGCACTGGACAGTCCTTCCGGGAAATTGGACAGGAAGATAGCTGCCAGCATAGCGAGGCTGATGCCTTTCCCGCTCAACAGCCCGAGCCCCAGAACCACGCTTTCCGGAACCCCGTCGAGGAGCGACCCGATTGCGATCGCCAACCCTCCGCCTTGGCCGGCGTTCGCCTGCTGGTCCCCGGACCGTTTACGTGAATGCGCGCCTGCTCGAGAGACCGCCCAATCGGCAAGGGCATACATTGCGGAGCCCGCAACGGCACCGGCGACGATCGGCCAGATCCCGCCTTCCTGATACCCGTCCTCCAACAGGTCGTAGGCCACGGCCGAGATCAGCACGCCGCAACCGAACGACATGATCCCCGCGGTAACGTACCGAGGCATTCTGAGGACGAATGCGACGGCTGCTCCCAGGAGCAGCGATGAGGCACCAAGCAGCCCCCAAAGGCCGGCGGTCAACCAGATCGGCATCGGAGCACCAGCTATGTTTCGCGACCTGGGGGCGGCGAGACCTGGCTTGCGCTCTTCTCCCGCGTCTTACTTGCCTTCTTCACCGCCGAGCGGCGCTTCAGAACCGATGTCAGAGCGCTCGCCATCTTGCGCGCGATCTTACCTGCAGCCATTGCCCGTGCGCCATTTACCAAAGTTCGATCCTCCAATTGCTGCGTAAGCGATGCGACCAGCGGTTCTCGTTGGGATCATGACCCTGAGGCTTTGCCTAGCCTCCGCTTGCGAAGCCGGGGAATAGGGTCATGCCGCCGTCGATGAACAGGGTGGCGCCGGTGACGTAGTCGGCGGCGTCGGAGACGAGCCAGGCGACCGCCTGCGCGATGTCGTCCGGCTCTCCGATGCGCTTGTAGGGCACCAGCGTCATCAGGCTTTCGTACGCTTCCCTCGTCTCCCAGGCGCGCTGATTGATGGGCGTCCGGATGGCGCCGGGTGCGATGCCGTTGACGCGGATGCCGATGGGGGCGACTTCCTGCGCGATGCTTCGCATCATCTGCATCACGCCGCCTTTCGATGCCGCGTAGTTCGCGTGGCCCGCCCACGGAATCTCCTGATGGACCGAACTCATGCAGACGAGCTTGCCGGCCGCGGCCGAGATGTCACCGACGATGCCCCGTCTTTTGAATTCGCGGACTGCCTCCCGGGCACATAGGAACTGGCCGGTGAGATTGACGCCGATCACCTTATTCCACTGATCGATCGTCATCTCATGGAGGGGCGCGTCGCGCTGCAGTCCGGCGTTGTTCACCACGATGTGCAACGTGCCGAAATGATCGATGGCACGGGCGAACATCGACCGGACGTCATCCTCGTTGCTGACGTCCGCCTTGATTGCGATCGCTTTTCTGCCCCGGGCCTCGATTTCATGAACGACTTCTTCGGCTGAGACGGGATCCACGACATAGTTGACGACGACGTCGGCGCCGGCCGCGGCCAGCCCCAGCGCGACCGCGCGGCCGATACCTGAGTTGGCGCCGGTCACCAGCGCAGGCTGCCCTTCCAGGGTCACGGGAAAGCGGGCCTGCGGTCGCAAGCGCTCGCCCGGGCTTGCCGGAGCGGCCGGGTCGGTTGAATTCACTGTCATGGCGGACCTCCTAGTCGGAGCGCGCGGCTTCATCTCCCTCGCTGGGGAGGGCTCTCTTGCTACCGCGGTGCTCCGAGGGTTTTTCGCGGTGGGTGAGGTTGTGGGCGGTATTGACGAGGGCTATGTGAGAAAAGGCCTGCGGAAAGTTTCCGACCAAGCGCCGCCGCGAAATGTCGTATTCTTCCGATAGCAGGCCGACGTCGTTGCGAAGCGCGAGAAGCCGCTCGAACAATTCCTTGGCCTCGGCGTCGCGGCCGATCAGATGGTAGGCGTCCGCCAGCCAGAAGCTGCAGGCCAGGAACATGCCTTCCCCCGGCGGCAGACCATCCTTCGTCGCACCCGTATCGTAACGCCGGACGAAACCGTCCTGGAGCAATTCCCGTTCGATCGCCTGGATCGTCGAGATCACGCGAGGATCCTCGGGTGGCAGAAAGCCCACGGCCGGGATCAGCAGCAAGCTCGCGTCGAGTTGCGGCTCGCCGTAGACCTGGACGAAGGTTTTGCGCTCAAGGTCGTAGCCGCGCCGGCACACCTCGTCGTGGATCGCGGCTCGTTGCGCTTCCCACTCCTCGACGCGGCCCTTCATGCCGAACTCGGCAGCCGACTTGATGGCCCGATCGTAGGCGACCCACGCCATGATCTTGGAATACGTGAAGTGTTTCGCGCCGCCCCGGACCTCCCATATGCCCTCGTCCGGCTGGCTCCAGATGCTCTTGAGATGGTCGAGCAGCGCGCATTGTACTGCCCAGGCGCGCTTGTTCTCGCGGAGACCGCCGCGGCGCGCCTGATATAGGGCGTCCATCAGCTCGCCGTAGACGTCGAGCTGAAGCTGGGTGTGCGCCGCGTTTCCGATCCGGACGGGCTTGGAGTTCTCATATCCGGAGAGCCACGGGACTTCCCACTCGGTCAGCCTGCGTTCGCCGGTGACCGCGTACATGATCTGGAGCTGCCGCGGACTTCCCGCGACGGCGCGGACGAGCCAGTCGCGCCAAGCGCGCGCTTCGTCGAAGAAGCCCGCGCCCACGAGGGCCAGTAGCGTCAAGGTGGCGTCACGTACCCAGCAGAAGCGGTAGTCCCAATTTCTCGAGCCTCCGATCTGCTCCGGCAGCGACGTCGTAGCGGCGGCGACGATGCCGCCGCTCGGCCCGAACGTCAGCGCTTTGAGAGTTATCAGGGATCGCTGGACCGCCTCCGAATATGGCCCTGCCGTCTTGCAGCGGCTGGACCAATTGCGCCAGAAATCCTCTGCCTGTTTCAGAAGAGACGCAGGGTCCTCGGGAGCGGCGGGATCCTGGTAGGATATCTGATGGGAAAGCACGAAAGCCACGGTCTCGCCGCGCGCGACCGAGAACGAGCCCACAGTTTTCATGGCTTCGCCGCGCATCGGCACCGCGGTCCTGAGCAGTAGCATCGACGCGCCCGCGACCATGCTGACCGCTCCGTCCTCAAGGCGGCTGACCCAAGGTACGCTGGTCCCGTAGTCGAAGCGCGCGACAAGTTCGCTGCGCATCTCGACCTCGCCCTCCAGTCCTTCGACGATTCTGACGACCTTCGAGAGATCCGTCTTAGGCGGCATGAGATCGATGAGGCGGACCCGGCCGCAGTCGGTCGTAAAGTTCGTCTCGAGGATCAAGGTGCCCGGTCGGTAGCGTCGTTCGCTGCTCGAGCGAGCCTCGGGGCAAATCTTCCAGTATCCGTTGTGCTCATCGCCGAGTAGCTTCGCGAAGCAGCTGTCCGAATCGAAGCGGGGGACGCAGAGCCAGTCGATTGACCCGTCGCGCCCGACCAGACCCGCAGTCTCACAATCGCCGATCAAGGCGTAGTCTTCGATCCGAGCCATGCTGGGCATCCAACCGGAACGTTTGCCCTCCAGTTCCGCAGATCCCATTGCGGACGTTCATACTTTCGACTGAGGCTAGTGGTCGATGCGCCTTACGGGGAACCCGCGAACCTCTTCGCCCGTTCTCTCAAAATCGGAGGATCTCATGCGTGATAGGCGGAAGAAAACGGAAGGCGGCACCGCCCGCTTCTTCGGCGAGTTTGCTACCCGCACCTCGCAGGCTGCGGGGCGCGCGTCGACCTTCGTGCTCGCGGCCCTGGTGGTCATCATCTGGGCAGTCACCGGTCCGTTGTTCGGCTATTCGGACACGTGGCAGTTGGTCATCAACACCGGCACCACCATCGTCACCTTCCTGATGGTCTTCCTCATTCAGAATTCCCAGAACCGCGACAGCGCAGCCATGCAGGTCAAGCTTGACGAATTGATCCGCGTCGGGACGGCGCGAAACTCCCTTGTCGGTATCGAGCATCTCACGGACGAAGAGATCGAAGACCTGCGGGAGAAATGCGAATCGCGCGCCAAAGCGGAAAAAACGGCGAACGAGCGTGTGAAGACGACCGGACGACGGGCCCGCCGCGCCGCCGAGCAGGCGGCAAGTTAATCGCTGCGGCACCGAAGGGAGTTAGGTACTCGCCGGGCATTCGCGTAGCGAGCCGACGCTGAGTTGAACCGCTGCCTACCGATTTCTCGAATGGTCAGATCGGAGAGTGCGGCAGCATCGGTCACACCGCGCTGATGAAGTTCGAGCATCTTCCTTGCGACGACAGCGCACAAGGGCCCTCGCGATCGACGAGTTCGAGTTTTCGGAGAGCGGCCTTGAAGGCCAACTCGAGAGCGTTCCGCTATTCTGGCGCAATGGTGATGTCCGCGAGCAAGCGCGCAATAGGCATGGTTGTGCTCCACTTGGTGCGGGCGGGAGCGCAATCGGTCTCTCAGCCACCGACGCCTACGGGCAGAGCCTCGGCCAATGATGCTGGAAGTATGTACCTCTGGGACTATACGCGGGCCGTGGAACCCACGGGCCATGGTGATCGTTGCTTGGCCGCGGCAGCAGTAGCGAGGAGTACACGTGAACCGACGCCAGCTTGTTCAAGGGTCGGCGTTACTGCCGGCGATGCTACTCGCCTCGCGCAGCGGCTTCGCCGCTGCGTCGGACGAGACCTTTGGCCCGTCGACGGTGAGGGATCTTGCCCGTGCGATCGCAAGCAAGCCGTTCGAGGCGCCCGACGAGAAGCTGCCGGCCGGGTTGAAAGACCTGGACTACGACCAGTACCGTTCGATCCGCTTTTTGCCTGAGCGGGCCCTTTGGCGTGGCAAGAATCTTCCGTTCGAAGCGCAGTTCTTCCATCGTGGCTTCTTTTACAAGAACAGGGTGAATATCTTCGAGGTCGCGGATGGAAAGGTCGCCGAGATCAAGTACCGCAAGGCGGACTTTTCTTTCGGAGAGAAGGTCCCGGCGTTCGAGGAGACGGATCTCGGGTTCGCAGGCTTCCGCATCCATGCGCCCATAAACCGTCCCGACTATTACGACGAGGTCTGCGTATTCCTGGGCGCGAGTTATTTCCGCGCTGTGGCCAAGGGGCAGACGTACGGGCTCTCCGCCCGCGGACTCTCGATCGATACCGGCGAAGCCAAGGGCGAGGAGTTTCCGCTCTTCAAGGCCTTCTGGCTCGAGCGGCCGGCGTCGGGTGCAACCTCGATGGTCATCCAAGCTCTCCTCGACAGCAAAAGCTGCGCGGCAAGCTACCGCTTCACCGTCCGGCCGGGCGAAACCACGGTGTTCGACGTTGAAATGTCGGTCTATCCGCGCGTCGAAATGCAGCGCGCCGGTCTCGCGCCCATGACCAGCATGTTCTTCTACGGCCCGAACGACCGCAACGACATCGACGACTTCCGTCCGTCGGTCCACGATTCCGACGGCCTGGCGATCTTCAACGGCAAGGGCGAAAGCCTTTGGCGCCCGCTCAGCAATCCGCGCGATCTGCAGATCAGCACCTTTCAGGATCTCAATCCCCGCGGCTTCGGCTTGATGCAACGGGAGCGAAACTTCTTCGCCTACCAGGACATCGAGTCCAGCTTCGAAAAACGCCCAAGTCTCTGGATGGAGCCCATCGGCGATTGGGGCGAGGGCGGGGTCACGCTATTCGAGATCCCGACCAAGGAGGAGGTTCACGACAACATTGCCGCGTTCTGGCGGCCGAAGAACCCCCTGCAGGCCAAGGGCGAACACAACTACACCTATCGGCTGTACTGGGGCCCGGATAGCCCGAAGCCGCATTCGCTGGCGCGCTTCACGCGAAGCGGAATAGGGGCGCGGGGCGAGGATGCCCGCCTCTTCGTCCTCGATCTGGTCGGTGAGAACCTGAAGGGCATCGATCCCGCGGGCGTGAAAGGCGTGGTGACGGCGGAGAAGTCCGAAGTGAAGAACATCGTCACGCAGCCCAATCCCTACACCGGTGGCTGGCGGCTCAGCTTCCAGTGCCAGGTGAAAGGCGAGCCGATCGAGCTGCGCGCGTTTCTGACCGAGGGTGACAAGCCCTTGTCGGAAGTCTGGGTCTACCGATGGGCCCCCTGACCACGGCGACGCGACCGGTCGCCGGCGATATCGCGACGGAGCGCCTGCTGCCTCGCGAGACGCCGCTTCCGATGGCTCCTGGCAACCTCGGGAAGGCCCGGGTCCCCGACCGCGTTCCTGCGGCGGTGGGCTCCGCGATGGCTTGGCGCCGCGGCCTCATTCTGCTCGCGACGGCGGCGCTCACGGGCGCGGGCGGCTACGAGATGTATCGCGTGCTGGAGGTCGGCGGCGTCACCGTACTGGAAGCCATGGTGCTGGTGCTGTTCCTCGTTTTGCTCGCGTGGGTGGCTTTCTCGTTTGCCTCCGCACTCGCCGGGTTCTTCGTGCTGCTGACCCATCCGACCGCGGTAGTTGCGGAGCTGCCTGCGATCGTGAGCCGCACCGCCATGCTGCTTCCCACCTACAACGAGGACCCGCACCGATTGACGGCGCGGCTTCGCGCGATGATCGAATCCTTGGAGGCGACCTCGCACGGGGAGCTGTTCGACTGGTACGTTCTGAGCGACAGCACCGACCCGGACATCTGGGTCGCCGAGGAGAAAGCGTTGCTCGCGCTACGGCAGGCGGTGGGGACGCCGCGACTGTACTATCGCCACCGCGCCGACAACACGGCGCGGAAAGCCGGCAACATCTCCGAGTGGATCACGCGGTTCGGCGCCGTCTACGACTTCATGATCGTGCTCGACGCCGACAGTCTCATGAGCGGACAGACCATCGTCCGGTTGGTCCATGCCATCGAGGCCAATCCGACCGCGGGGCTCGTCCAAACGCTCCCGATGGTGGTCAACGCGCGAAGTTTTTTTAGCCGCGTCCAGCAATTCGCGGGCCGGCTGTACGGGCCGATGATCGCCGCCGGCGTGGCCTGGTGGCACGGCTCGGAAGGCAACTATTGGGGCCACAACGCGATCATCCGCGTGAAGGCGTTCGCGGAAGCGGCGGCGCTGCCGCAGCTTCGGGGACCCAAGCCGTTCGGCGGGCACATCCTCAGCCACGATTTCGTCGAGGCCGCGCTGATGCGGCGGGCGGGGTGGGGTATCTACATGCTGCCGACGCTCGGCGGAAGCTTTGAGGAGGTGCCGCCTTCGCTGCTCGATTTCGCCGCGCGCGACCGGCGCTGGTGTCAGGGCAATCTTCAGCATCTCGCCGTGGTGCCCGCTCGCGGTCTCCATTGGGTATCGCGCCTGCATTTCTTGGTGGGGATCGGGGCCTATCTAACGGCGCCGCTGTGGCTGCTATTCCTGCTGCTGGGGATGCTGATCTCGCTCCAGGCCCGCTTCGTGCGCCCGGAGTATTTTCCCAAGGGCTTCTCCCTCTTTCCGACCTGGCCGGCCCAGGATCCCGTGCTCGCTATTTGGGTGTTCGTCGCCACGATGGGACTGTTGTTGTTGCCGAAGCTGCTCAGTCTGGTCGTCGTTTGGACGCGGAGCCCGGTGAGGCGCCAATTCGGCGGCGCGTTGCGGACCTCGGCCGGAGTTCTCGCGGAGATCGTCATCTCTGCATTGATGGCGCCCGTAATGATGATCTTTCAGTCGATCGCGGTCGTCGAGATTCTGGCCGGCCGCGATGCCGGATGGCAGACGCAAAGACGAGACGACGGCACTGTGGAGCGCCGCGAGCTCTATCGGAAGTACGGCATCCCGACCTTGTGCGGCGTTGCGATGGCCGCAAGCGCCTACGCCGTTTCGTTGCCACTTTTGCTCTGGATGTCGCCGGTGATCGTCGGGCTGCTGTTCGCTGTTCCTATCGGGGCGCTGACGGCCAGGCCGTCGTCCGGCAAACTGTTCGCCACCCCTGAAGACCGGGAGCCGCCTTCAATCCTGCGCCGGGCCAACGAATTGAGTGCGGCGGCGGAGGTCGGCATCAAACCCGCTCTCACGGAGCTTCGCGAAGCCCCCGAGCTGCTGGCCTTTCATGTCGCCCAGTTGCCGCCACCGCGCGCTGCCAGGCCCGATACCGTAGACGCCAACCTGGCGGTCGGACGTGCCAAGGTGGATGCCAGCGAGACGTTCGAGGAAGCCGCCGCGCATCTGTCTTCGCGCGAGGTCTTCTCGATATTGAATGACGCCTCGGCGCTCTCGACCGTGCTGCAGAAGGGATGACCTTACCGAGTGCCTGGCGGACCACGCTCTCGGGGCTCGAGCCAATCCTTGATCCGAGCCGACTTCCCGCGCTCTCGCCTCCGACGTTCGGGAAAATATGGCAATTCTCCTGCCTCTTTCCGGAACCTTGCCATCATCTGCGGGTTCTCGCATGCCGCATCTGGCGGCGAGGAGAACAACATGAACAATCTTCTAGTGACGACGGCCCTGGCCGCGCTGATCTCGACGGGCGCGATGGCGCAGTCGACGGTCGTCACAACCACCGGCACCGGTCACTCGGCCGCCGTGCAGATCGAGCCGGAATACCGCACCAAGATCCGCACCTACGTCACCGAGCACAAGGTTCGTCCGGTGCAGCAGAAGATCGTGGTCGGCCAGCCCGTCCCGCGCGAGGTCGAGCTCGAGGCGGTGCCCGCCGATTGGGGTCCTTCGCTCAGGAAGTACCGCTATGTCTACTCGGGCGAGCGCGTGATGCTGGTCGATCCGTCGACCCGGACGGTCGTCCAGGAGATCGACTGAGCATTCTAGCGGGTCGCTGATCGCAGCGGCCCGCCTCCCATCCGCCGATACCTTGATTTCCCATTTCCGAGCGGCCATCCATGCCGATCATTCGTTATTTCGTCTTCGTCGGCGGGTTCCTGCTGGCGTTGCTCTTCGCTGCGGATCGGTACCTGCCCGCTCCGGTAGAAGCCGCCGCCGTGGCCGACCCCGACAGGACCATCATCCGGATAAAATCGGCGAGGAGCCTTCCGGAGAAAATCGTCTTCGACACCAGCCAGCGCGCCGAGGTACCGATGATCGCGCAGGCCGATCCGATCCCGGAAGAGCTGCCGCGGGAAGTGCGAGAAGCCATGGCCGCCATGCCTGCCGCACCATCCGGCGAGGCCCAGAAGGAAGAGCCGGCCCACGTTGCGGCGGTCCTCACGCATCCGAAGCGGTCGGCAATGCTGCGGAAGCGGACACCCGACCGCCGTCTCGCCTTCGAGCGCGCCGATGCGACTGCCGGCGGATCGTGGTGAGCGGAAAGCCTGGGAGAGGGTCAAAGAAGGGGACCGAAGGAGCAGCTTTGCAGCCGGGTGGGCTGCTCGCACGTGGGGGCCGTTCATGCTTGGGGCGGGGCGGTTAACTTTGTTGAATTCGTCGCAAAGCTATTCCGCGGTAAGCTAACTCTTCCTGCGTTGGGGGTTTCCATGTTCGATCCGGCCACGACCGCGCTCTTGCGCGCCGTATCCGACGAGGTCTGCGAAGACGTCTCGCGCCACGAAACCGCGGCGCGCACCCATGTTGCTTCGAGGATTCTGGAAGCGGCGACGAACGGCGACAGCTCGCCGGAGAAGCTGAAGCAGGTCGGACGCGCGGCCCTCCACGACGCTCCGACCATGTGGCGATAGGTCGAGGAAGGCTGGGGTGAACTTCCAGGTCACCGTGCTCAAGATCCTGGTGAGCTATCCCGACGGGTTCGCCGTCATGGTCGATCTCAAGCGCGACATGGCGATCCTGGCGACGAGCGGGCGCGACTGGGCCGAGCGGACCAAGCGCCTTGCCGCTCGCGTGCCGGAGCTCGACATCTTCTCGCAAGGATTGGTCGAGCGTCTGAATGGCGGATGGCGGATCACGGAGAAGGGCCGTGCCGTGCTGGGGTTCATGGAAGCCAAGCCTGCCGAGACAACGACGGAGAGCGCTGCGCCCGCCGTGGAGCCGCCGGCTTCAAGTCCAGCGGCGTCCACACCTCTCGCCGCCAGGCGCTCCGGCCGAAGCCAGCGCCTGCAGCGCCGTCGTGCGGCACGCGAGCGGGCCCGCGCAAAAGCTTGCTGAACGCCCGCTTGTGCGTTGAGGCACGCGCTCGGGAAAAACTGGAAACTTTGCCGACTGTGTCGAGTTGCCAGCGATCGGATCGGTCGCCGGGAGCGCAGAAATGGTTGACGATGTCGTCTTGAAGAACGCCTCGGAGACCCCCTGGAACGTGTACCGCGCTCGGCGCCCCGACGTCGGCGCTCGCGACAGCCGACGCTGTTTGCTGGAGCGCCATCTGCACAGGAGATGGGAAGAGCGCCAGGGTGATACCGGAGAGCTCGCCAGCTTCGGGATCGCTTACCTGCACCGGCTTCCCAGAGACGAATGTTGACGTGCATGAAAATGCTATTGGCACGCGCAGCCATCGGAAGCACAAGGCCCGGTTGGACGCTGCTCGCGATTTCGTTTCTGATCTCCGCGATCATCGTGATCGGCTTGCGCATCGTGTTCGGAGCCTAGCTCGATGCGGATCGCCCAGCTTGCCCCGTTGGCCGAGAGCGTCCCTCCGAAGCTGTACGGAGGCACCGAGCGGGTGATCGCCTGGCTGGTAGACGAGCTCGTCGATCGCGGGCACGACGTGACGCTGTTTGCGAGCGGCGACTCGAGCACGAAAGCCAAGCTCCATGCCGTGTGGCCGCGCGCGCTACGCCTGGGGCGGAAAGGCGTCGATCCGAACGCCGCCTGCGCGCTCTTGATCGAGGCCATCGGCGAGCGCGCGCGCGATTTCGACGTGATTCATTCTCATGTGGATTGGTTGCCTCTGCCGGTCCTGGGCCGCACTGGAGTGCCGTTTCTGACGACCATGCACGGGCGGCTCGACCTTCCGGGGCTGCCCGATGTGATCGGCACTTTCCCGAAGGCTCCTTTTGTCTCGATCTCGGACAACCAGCGGCGTCCGCTCCCGGACGCGAATTGGATCGCGACGATTCCGCACGGGCTGCCCAAGGATCTGTTTCGTCCCTCCTACGAAGCCGGATCGTACCTGGCCTTCCTCGGGCGGCTGACGGCGGAGAAGGGGCCTGAAGCAGCGATACGCATCGCGCGGGCGGTTCAGATGCCGCTCCGGATCGCCGCCAAGATACCCCGGGCCGAAACGGCCTACTTCAAGAAGAAGCTCGAACCCGAGATCGATGGAGAGACGGTCCAGCTCATCGGCGAGGTGGACGAACTGCGGAAGCAGCCGTTCCTCGCCGGCGCCTCCGCCTTGCTGTTTCCGATCGATTGGCCCGAGCCCTTCGGCCTGGTGATGATCGAGGCGATGGCATGCGGGACGCCGGTGATCGCCTATCGCTCCGGATCGGTGCCGGAGGTCGTGGAGGACGGCGTCACCGGATTCATCGTGGACGGCGAGCAGGAGGCGATCGAAGCAGTCGAGAAGGTCATCCGCTTGGACCGACGAAGGGTCCGCGCCCGCTTCGAGGAGCGCTTCGTCGCGAGCCGAATGGCGAAGGAATACGAAGAACGATATCGCGAGCTGGTCGCTGGCAGGTAGCGCCTCCGAAGGAATCGTTCGGCCGAAACAAAACGGCCCGCCCGGCGTACCGGACGAGCCGCTCGTTAAATCGGCCTGCGATCAGTGCTCGGTGCAAACCTTGGTGGTCTTTACGGCGGACTCGGCCTCCGTCTTGGTCTTGTAGACGCCGTTGCCCACCACTGTCGTGGTGGTGGTCGTCGGCTTGGTGTCGACGACGGTGCATTTCTTGGTCGTCGCATCGCGGACGATGTAGAACTCGGCGGCACTGGCGGCCTGGGTGCCGAGAGCGAAAGCGGCGAGCGCGCCGCACACGACCAGCTTCTTCATGGAGTTCTCCTCAAGCAGTTGTAAAGTGGCTATTGCTAACGAGGCGGACGCGGCAGAAGTTCCACTTTTTCCCGGTCTGGAAGCCATGATGGAACCGCTTTCAGGTGGTCTGCTTGCCCCCCTTGATGACCTGAAATCGCGGTCCGGCCAGCCTGTTTGGCGGCACGACAACCGGCTCGAAATCCGTGTCCTGTCCTTGCGCGCCCTTGCAATTTGGGCAGACGAAGAGGTGCGCGATCATCGTCGTGGGATTGTCCCGGACGAGTTCGGACCGAAACCATTTCATTGTTACACGGCAATTTGGACAGCTAGGATTGCCGACGTCCCCCAAGGAATGCCTTAGTCGTTTCATCGGCCGCCCCGCCGCTCGGCATTTGGTAAGTCGTAGCACCTCGGACGTGGCGCGAATGTATCAAAAGACACAGCGGGCCACGGTGCCATGGAGATCGTGTGGGAGCGGCGTTCGCACGACGGGCGGGCGGGCGACGCCGTCTTGGTGAACGCGTGCTTGCCCTTCCGCGAAGCAGCATCTCTAGCCGCCGGGCAAATCGCAAGCTCGATCTCGCTGCGGATTGCCAGATTTTCCCGGCTGGAACCGAAGGCGGCGCCGAGGGTTGATCGGCGTCCACATTTGGGAGGTTTCAGATGAACAAGCGTTTATTCTTGGCCACGACCGCTGCGGTTGCCATCGCGACTTCGGCATTCGCGCAATCGTCTCCGAGCACGTCGAGCTCCACTCCGTCCGCAACGCAGCAAAAGGACTCCACCTCGACGCCGTCCTCTTCGACGTCGACGCCCTCGAATTCGTCGGGCTCGGCTCAGACCACTCCCTCCAGCAACTCGGCTCAGAGCCTGTCGCCGTCATCGACCAACCAGACCTCTGGTAGCCCGCCGTCCAATTCCGGGTCAGGCACCAACACCACCCAGGCGCCCGCCTCGGGCAACTCGACGAACCAGGCCCAGACCAATCAGCCGACGAACCAGTCCACGACGCCGTCCAACCAGGCGCAGACCAACTCGCCGTCTGGCACGACGCAGAGCGCCAATCCGCCGGCTTCCGGCACCAACCAGGCGCAGTCGCCCTCGGGTAGCGGCTCGACCAATACCGCGCAGCAGCCGAACAATCAGCAGAACACGGCGGATCGTTCGTCGAACACCAACGTGAATGCGTCGGTGAACATCAACGACCAGCAGCGGACCCGGATCAGCGCGTCGATTTCGCACCTGAACGTGCAGCCCCTCACCAACGTGAACTTCTCCTTGTCGGTGGGCACCGTCGTCCCGCGCGACATCCGGCTGCAGCCGCTGCCGGCCGAGGTCGTCGAGATCGTGCCGCAGTATCGGGGCTACAACTTCGTCCTGGTGAAGGACGAGATCGTGATCATCGAACCATCGACCTACAAGATCGTGACCGTCCTGCCGTACTCGGGCCGTTCGACCGCGTCGGCGCCGGCGCGCACCGAGCAGCGCAAGGTGACGTTCAGCGACCGTGAACGCGAGGTCGTCCGCAAGCACGCCAAGGCGCGACCGGTCGAGCGCGAGAAGCGGGTGACCACCGGCAGCTCGGTCCGGACCGAGATCCGGACCGGCGAGCGCGTGCCGGAGGGCGTGGAGATCGAGGCCTTCCCGGAGGAGGTCTATCGGGATGCTCCGACCCTTCGCGAGTACCGGTACATCAACCGGGACAGGCGCACCTACATCGTCGAACCTCACGAGCGTCGCATCATCGAAGAGATCGATTGATCTCGCAACCGAAGGAGAAGAACCATGAAAACCATCGTGTTGGGAGCGCTCACGGCGACCCTGATGGCAGCGTCGGCGAATGCCGCCCCGCTCGCCCCTGCGGCCATCGCATCGGCCGAGCTCGGTGCCAGAGCAGGTCAGGCTCGTTTGTAACGAGTACGGTCGCTGCTACCGGACCCGCGGCCCACGCTACGTCCAGCGCTACTACGGCGGGGACGACGGGTACGTGGTCCGCCGGAGCTACGGCTACTATGGCGGCCCCGGCTACTACGACCGCGGCTACGGCTACTATGGCGGTGGGCCGAGCATCGGTTTCAGCTTCGGTACCCGGAGCTGGTGAACTACGAAAGGGCCGCTCTCGAGCGGCCCTTTCTCCGTCGGTTCCTGTGGGGATGATGAGATGTCGGCTGTTGCGAAGCTCCTGGCCCAGAAAGAGCAGTTGCTCGCGCGCCTTGAGACCGATCCGGGTCCGAACGAACGGGCCGAGATCCAGGCGTTGCTTTCAAAGATCGAGACGGCGCTGAAGCTGCTCGGCAACACCGCTGCCGCGGTCGACGAGTAGTGGTCGGCGAGCGATTTCGCTGAAGCTCTCCCGAACAGATAGCCTGCCGGTATGAAGGCCCCAGCTCTAGGGGGCTATGAGCTGGGGCCAGTACCGGGTTCGCCCCTAGGGCAGGGGCGTTGGGAAAACTTGGCAGCCAAGCCTTCGTTCCTGCGTGAAGGAAGTTTGGATCTTCGCGCATCCACACCCGCTGAAGTTCCGGACGTGCGGCCGCCGGTTGATCGCTAGGTCGGGGGTGCTCGCCTCGTCTCGCCGAGCTCCTGGACCACCCGCACGATCTCGTCCGGGTGGAAGGGCTTTCTCACGATACGGCTGCCTTGGACCGGGCGAGGCGGGACCGGCGAGAAGCCGGTCGCGTAGACGACCGGCAAATTCGGGTACTGCTCCCGATAGCGCTCCGCGATCTGCCACCCGTCGACCTGCCCGGGTAGCCTCACGTCGGTGATCAGAACATCCGCGACGCGGCGGTCGCACCAAGCGAGCGCTTCCTCTCCCGTGCTCGCATGGATCACGTGATAGCCGGCCTCGCGCAGGGCATCGACGACGAATTCGCGGATCAGAGGATCGTCTTCGACGAGAAGTACGCTCACTGGGGGCTCTTGTGGATTTAGTGTCTCACATTCGAACGGCGCAACGTTGCGGTCGTTCCCGGCTCTGATGCAGCTTGCGAGAGCGCTGGGCCCGTGGCCTGGAGCAGACGCGCCGTAGTGAGGAACGGGCATGCGTGGCTGCGGTTCTCTGTCCATGAACAGGCTCTTCCCTCTCGTCCTGGAGCATGGGCTTCCGACAGTAGCCAGGTACGCCATTTCGGCGTGCATCATGCTGGGCTGCGCCGTCCTGCAGATGGCACTGCAGATGCAGACGGGTTCGCCGGGATATTTCCTGCTGCTTCCCGGTGTGTTTCTCTCGGGCCTCGTCTTCGACCGCGGCTCTGGAATTTTCGCAGCCATCATCGCGGTCGCCATCGGGGCCTACGTCGGCTATGCCAGCAACAACGGCATGGACTACTTGGCGACTAACGCTCTCTTCGCCATCACCGCAGCCGGAACGGCCGCCGTCGCCGAATTCCAACGCTCCGAGCTGGGGCGGGTGGTTTTGGCCGACAAGACGAAGGCCCTGCTGCTGCAGGAGATGGCTCACCGGACGAAGAACAACCTCGCAATCCTTGGCGGTATGATTAGGCTGGAGGCGAGACACGGCGGTTCGGAAGTCGCGGCCGCGCTGGAGGCCACCGCGCGTCGCCTGCAGGTGATGGCGGAGGCCTACGACCATCTCTCGCCAAAGCGGGATTCGAACTCCGTGAACATGCGCTTTTTTTTGAACAACGTCGTGGAAAAGGTCTTCCAGTCTTTGGCGCCTCCCGGGCCGATTGCATTTCAGGTGGTCTGCGAGGACATCGACCTGGCCAGCAGCCATGCGCTCGCGATCGGCATGATCACGAACGAGCTTGTCACGAACTCGCTGAAGTACGCTTTTCCCGCCGACAGGCCCGGCCACATTGCGGTCTCGTTCGCAAGTGGAAGCGGCATCGAGCTGTCGGTTTCCGATAACGGAGTCGGTCTGCCCGAGGGGGCAGAGCCCGGCGGATTGGGGTCGCGCATCGTCCAGTTGCTCGCCCAGCAGCTGGAAGGTGAAACTTCCTATGAACGGCTTGATCCTGGCCTCAACGTCCGGGTGCGGGCGAACCCGCGATAGCAGCGCGTTCGGCGAGCGGTCGCTGTCGTGGTGGGCTCTTTGAAGAAGGCAACGAACACATCGGTCGGCTTTGCCGGCAGAAGTTCGCCGTAGCAGCCCGGCATGCACACCGGCACCGCCGCCGCCGCGTCGGATCGAGACGCCGAAATGGGAGTGACGACATCGTCTTGCCACGGTCGTGTTCGTTCATGGCTGTTTCTGGCATCAACACAAGGATGCTCGAAATCCACACAGCCGGCGACCTGCAAGAATTTCTGGGCCGCAAAACTCTCGCGCGACACGTCCCCGGGACGCCGATAGCAGAAAAAAACTTCGCAAGATCGGGCGGCGAGTTCTGGTCATCTGGGAATGCGAGATCCGTACCCGAGATCTGCTCGCCGCCAAACTGAAGCGCTTCTTGGATAAGTCAACCCTGACTCTCATCCGGTGAATCGCACCTCCTGAAGGCCACAGGGATAAAGGCGGTCCTGCGATCGAGCGCAACTCGCATATCGCGGCACACCACGCATGCAAGGCTTTTCGAAAGTTTGCGGATGGGCTGCTGCCTGGAAGGCTTTTTCCGTGCGAGCAGGGAAAGCGACCAGTGGACCCAGTGGAGGCAGATGATACAGGGCCGGCGGCCAAGGGGACCGACTGGACGGCCGAGCAGGTCACCATCGCAGTCGCTAAACTATTTCCTGATGCTCGGACGCGAACGAGCCACCGACAAGATTGGCCGAGCACTACCGGCGGCTGGAGCGGGAGGTGGGACGGTCGGAGAAGTCGATCGAATGGAAGCAACGTGTCGGCTGTTCTGGAGTGGCTCGGGATCGCCTGGATTCCGGGCCTGTTGCCCACAATTCGCAGGACTCCCTGTCGCAGTCCGTCGAGGTCCGGTTGGGTCTACATCCGAAAATTGTAACGGACCCCGTGCCGTTGAAGCCGCGCTTCACGTCGTCAGTGACTGGCCAGAAGCAAAAGAGTCTGCCGGCCTTGAAGACGTTCGCCACCCTATAAGAAATGCTAAGCCTTGTGGAACTTAAGTGTCTAATTGATATGAGCTATTTGGAATTATCGCGGCAGAGTGTTGCAAGCCGGCTACAGCAACGAGCGAGGGAAAGGTTAAGGTGTGCTCGGCAGTGGGGGTACGCGTGTCGTGCTTTCAACTCTTTTTCGGGGAGACACTTTAGTGAGAAGACTTCTGATGACAACGGCCGGGGCATTGGCGCTCGGTCTATCGCCTCCGGCCAGCGCGGCAGATCTGGCTGCGCGTCCCTACACGAAGGCACCTCCAATGGTCGCCGCGATCTACGACTGGAGCGGCTTCTACATCGGCGCCAACGGCGGTTGGGGCTCAAGTCGCAACAGCTGGGATTCGGTTGCCCCGTTCCTGGTGGGCCCCGAAGGTTCGCACGACGCAACGGGCGGCGTTGCGGGTGGTCAGATCGGCTATCGCTGGCAGACTGGAACATGGGTGTTCGGCCTCGAAGCGCAGGGCGACTGGGCTGACCTGCGAGGCAGCAACTTGAGCACGCTCTTCGGACCGGGCTTCCGTAACGAATCGCGGATCAATGCGTTCGGTCTGTTCACGGGTCAGCTCGGCTGGGCCACCAACAACGTCCTGTTCTACGTCAAGGGCGGTGCTGCTGTGACCGACAATCGAAACCGGATCTACTCGACTGCGACTGGCGCCTTGCTTGCCAGCACCGGCGATGACACCCGTTGGGGCGGTACCGTCGGCGTAGGCTTTGAATACGGCTTTGCCCCCGGCTGGTCGGCTGGTGTCGAATACGATCATCTGTTCATGCAGGATCGCACCCTTACCTTCACAACCCCCGCGGGCGTTGCATTCGGTGCGGATCGCATTCGTCAGGATGTCGACCTCGTCACGGTTCGCGTGAATTACAAGTTCGGCGGGCCCTCTGCCGGACGGTACTGACCGCAGCTTTCTCATATCCAGTAAACTGGCCTGGCCGCATTTGCGGTCGGGCCTTTTTCTTCATCATTTTGTTTTCGCTTCTTGATTGTCTTGAACACCAATGAGCGCCCGCCTGAAAGGCGATGAGGTGGAGTCCGCTGTGGGTCAAAAGTGGCCTCCAGTCGGCATGGCCGTGAAGGTCAGCTAGTCATCTGGAACGCAAGTTCGTCACATTAGTTGATAGCTCGAAGCTCTACAGAGGAGAGTGCTCGTGGCGAATGCGGGTGTGCGAGGCCGGCCGATTGCGCCGTTGGTGCTGAGTCAGCAGGAGCGGACGTACCTGGAGAGGCAAGTT
The DNA here is from genome assembly GCF_015291745.1 of Bradyrhizobium sp. CCBAU 53351. NCBI lineage: Bacteria > Pseudomonadati > Pseudomonadota > Alphaproteobacteria > Hyphomicrobiales > Nitrobacteraceae > Bradyrhizobium > Bradyrhizobium sp. CCBAU 53351. Next base: position 5,768,632 of record NZ_CP030059.1, on the reverse strand, counting down.
CGTCGTCATCGTGTTGCCCGGTCGCTATCTGAGCGATGCCGCGCGATCCTGCGATGCGCGGATGGATTGCCTAGCAAGTCTGTGGCTGCCGAACTCGGCCTCCACGAACACACCGTTGGCAAGTGGCGTCGCCGATTTTTGAAGGACCGCTGTGATGGCCTGCTTGACGAGGCACGCCCTGGCCGCCCTCGAACCATCAACGATGATCAGGTTGCCGCGGTGATCGAGCGGACGTTGCGGACGACGCCAGCCGATGCGACGCACTGGTCGATCCGCTCGATGGCTGCGGAAACCGGCTTTTCCCACACCACGATCCGCCGAATGTGGGCGGCGTTCGGCTTGCAGCCGCACCGTAGCCAGACATTCAAGCTATCGAGCGATCCGCTGTTCGTCGACAAGGTACGCGACATCGTCGGCCTTTACCTGTCCCCACCGAACCGAGCCCTTGTTCTGAGCATCGATGAGAAAAGCCAGATTCAGGCACTCGATCGCGAGCAGCCGGTCTTGCCGATGATGCCCGGCATACCGGAGCGTCGTACGCACAGCTATGTGCGGCATGGTACGACCACGCTGTTTGCCGCGCTCGATGTCGCCTCGGGGTTCGTCATCGGCAAATGCTACAAGCGCCACCGGGCAGTCGAGTTCTTGAAGTTTCTAAAAGAGATCGATGCTCAAGTCCCTGAAGGCCTCGATGTCCATATCGTCATGGACAACTACGCCACCCACAAGACACCCAGGATCAAAGCGTGGCTCGCCCGTCGGCCGCATTATCATGTCCACTTCACGCCGACTTCCGCGTCATGGATCAATCAGGTCGAACGCTGGTTCGCTGAGCTCACCAGAAAGCAGATCCAGCGAGGTGTTCACACCTCCGTCAGGCAGCTCGAGGCCGATATCCGTACCTTCATCGACCTGCACAACAAAAATCCCAAGCCCTTCAAATGGACCAAGTCCGCAGACCAGATTTTGGCTTCCGTCAAACGCTTCTGCCACAAAGCCCAGCAGACTTTATGTGGCGAACTTTAGATTCACGTGACTAGGGGCCAACAGCGGAAATCCAACTTGGGTTGAAATGAAGAGGGCCGCCAACCCGGGGGCGTCTTTAGTCAATGCGCGTCCGGGTGAAGACGCCTATGATCACACCGGTATGGTCCCGAACCGTCACAGTCTCTCGGCTTCGCTCTGCCAACTTCTTGCCCACTTGCAGAGCTTCCCGGGGGCGGTCTAGATCGAGAGAGATCAGCAAATATTTTGGACGGGACAGAGCCGGCCCATCAGTTCGCTCTGTAAGGACATGCCAGGGGGTATCCGTCCGCCGAAATGCTGGATAAGTTGCTCCCGGAGGGCTGAGACGGGCATTCGATGCGTGACGAGATGCTGACATTCCTGAACGGGGGAGGACGGATGGGAGAGCGCATCCGCCTGTTCGACTGGAGGTCAAATTCACTCGGGCCTCCGGATTCGTGGCCGCAATCGCTTCGTTCGGCACTGTCCATTTGCCTGTATTCGAGCTTTCCAACGGCGATCTATTGGGGGCCGGACTTCAGGCTCCTTTATAATGACGCGTGGTCTGTCATCCCGGGCGAGCGCCATCCCTGGGCTCTCGGCCGCCCCGCCAAGGAAGTCTGGTCCGACATCTGGCACGTCGTCGGCCCGCAGTTCGAGAACGTGATGGCCACGGGTGAGGGCTTTTCTACCTATGACGAAATGCTGCCAATGGTGCGTGGCGGCGTCCAGCAGGAGACCTACTGGAACTACAGCATCAGCCCGATCCGCGGCGAAGACGGCGAGGTTGCGGGCATCTTCAATCAAGGCAATGAGACAACTCAAATTGTCCTGGCGCGGCGTAGCTCCCAGCAGGAGATTGCGCGTCTCTCCCTGATGTTTGAACAGGCGCCAGGCGCGACGGCCGTTCTGCGGGGGCCACGCCATGTCTTTGAAATCGCAAACCCCGCTTACTTGCAGTTGGTGGGCCGTAACGACATCCTCGGCAAGTCGGTCGACCAGGCCCTGCCCGAGGTGGCGTCGCAAGGTTTCATCGAGCTACTCGACACCGTCTACAAGAGCGGAGAGCCTTACGCCGGGCGCGCCATTCCGGTCGTCCTGGATCGAAGTGGAATTCGCGAGCAGCGGCATCTCGACTTCGTCTATCAGCCGATAAGCGACGGCGCGGGCGACCGGTACGGCATTTTCGTGCAAGCGACCGATGTGACGGACACGATCCGGGCGGTGGCTGCTCTTCGCGAAAGCGAGGAACGTTACCAGGCCATCGTTAACTCCATCGACCAGATGATCTGGTCGACGCTGCCTGACGGCTATCATGATTATTACAACGACCGCTGGTACGAATATACGGGGATGCCCAAAGGTTCAACCGATGGTGAGGCCTGGAACGGAATGTTTCACCCCGATGACCAGGAGCGAGCCTGGAAATTGTGGCGCCACAGCTTGGCTACGGGCACCCCCTATCATATCGAGTATCGGCTGCGGCACCGCTCGGGTGAATATCGCTGGGTGATCGGACGTGCACAGTGCGTCCGCAACGAGGCGGGCGAAATCATCCGCTGGTACGGCACGTGCACTGACCTGCATGATTTGAAAATGGCCGAGGAGGCCCGGCAGCTGCTGATGCAAGAGCTGAATCATCGGGTGAAGAACCTCTTCCAGCTCTTCGAGGCCATGGTGTACATGACGGGCCGATCGAGCAATACGACGGCTGAAATGAGCTCCGCGCTTAAAGCACGTTTGCAAGCGCTATCGCGGGCACATGACCTCGTCCGGATCGGCGCAGCAGATTCGATGCCGGCGCATTCGGTGTTGCTCATCCATCTTGCTGAACAGATATTGGCACCGCATTTGAGTGACGCGCAACATGGCAAAGTGAGCTTGGCCGGACCGGAAATCCTGCTGGGCGAGAAATCAGCCTCCGCTATGGCGCTCATCCTGCATGAGCTTGCCACGAACGCTACCAAGTATGGCGCACTGGGTCGTGCAGACGGGAAGGTGATGATCGGCTGGGAACTTGCTGGAAAAGATCTGGTTCTGACGTGGAGCGAGCGCAATTCCTCTGCTGCGATTGCCAAGCCGACATCGACCGGTTTCGGCAGCAGGCTCATTAAGTCTGCGGTCGAAGGGCAGCTCGGCGGAAAAGTCGATATTGTTTGGAAGCCTTCTGGCGTACAACTCCGCCTGGAGTTAAGCCAGGCACGGCTGCGCGACTGATCGGAGCACTTCGCTCAACGCAGCATTGATCACAGCGGTTCGCGATTTAGCTCGAAGTTCTATGTACTCCAGTCGCGTCCATAGAGCCCACTTTGTCTGATGTCTGAAAGGGTCAAGGGCCGTCCATGGCAGCCGGATGTCCCTGATGCGGTCATTCTTTGGAAGCGGAAATCGCAGCTCTGTGGGCGGAAGTCAGCCACGGGTCAGAAGCGCCGGTTTGAGCAGCGCCGCGTCACTTCCGGTATGCCCCCGATGCGCTAACAATACCTGAACTAAAACGCACTTCGCCATCGGGCCGATTCCGTTGAAAAAGGCGGGCAGTATTTCCTTGTAATGGCTCGGTCGCGATGTGGCCGAACTGCTCTACCGATCGCTATGCGAGCCTCGGGGTGGACATCGGGATCAGCTTGGCCATCTTTCTTAGGTTCTGGGCGGTGGCCGCCAGGATGAACTCGTCATGCGCACCGTTTGGACCTCGTAAGCGTAGACGGTCGAGTTTGAGGATGCGCTTGAGGTGCGCGAACAGCATCTCGATCTTCTTGCGGAGCCGACGCGAGGTGCGGCCCTCCCATGATCTTGCGATCTGGCGCGCCATGTCGCGAGCGCCCTCGTAGATCGAGCGTGGCACCCTCCGTGATGGCTGCTTGGGGCAGCATCGGGACTTCAATGCGCAGCGATCACAATCGTGCTTGCTGGCAAGGTAAAGCATGGTGGCGCCATCATTCACCAGCGTTCCGGTCGTGGTAAGAACTTTGCCGCCGGGGCAACGATAAACGTCCCCGGCGTGGTCATAGGTGAAGTCGTCGCGCGAGAAGATCCCGTCTGTGCGAGCCGACTTGTCGAAGACTGTAACGTGCGGCTCGATGCCATGCTCATAGACCAGCCAGGCGAGCATCTCGGCCGAGCCATAGCCGCTGTCGCCGAGGAGCCGGCTCGGATAGAGATCAAACCGCTCCAGCGAGCGCTCAATCATGCGCTTGGCAGCCAATACCTCCGCCTGCCGGATTGCCGTCGTCGCCTCAACATCGACGATGATCGCGTTCTCGATGTCGATCAGGTAGTTCGTCGAGTAGGCAAAGAAGGCTTGGCCGCCGTGCGCTCCCGTCCAGCGCGCCGCTGGGTCGGAGGGCGACACGAACTTCGGGGTCACTTCGGTGGCTGCTCCGAACGCGGCATCATCGAGGACAGCCAGATACTCGTCGATCGCTCGGCCGGCAGCCTCCGGTGGAAGTCCCTTGTCGCCTTCGATCCCCTTCTGCCGATTGGCATCGGCCTTGATCAGGCTCGCATCGACGGCGAATCCTTCACCACCGACCAGCCGCTCCTCGATACAGCGACGCAAAACGCTCTCGAACACGCACCGGAAGAGGTCGCTCTGTCGGAAGCGGCCATGCCTGTTCTTGGAGAACGTCGAGTGATCAGGTACTGCGCCATCTAGACCAAGCCGGCAGAACCATCGGTAGGCCAAGTTAAGGTGGACCTCATCGCACAGGCGCCGCTCCGATCGAATGCCGAAGCAGTAACCGATCAGCAGCATCCGGATCATCAGCTCGGGATCGATCGAAGGTCGACCGATACTACTGTAGAAAGGCGCCAGGTCCTGTCTGACCTCTTCAAGGTCGACAAATCTATCGATCGACCGGAGCAAGTGGTCGGCCGGGATATGCCTTTCCAGCGAGAACTCATAGAACAACGCGGCCTGCTCGACTTGCCGATGTCCCATCATGATCTTCAGTCCTGCCAATTAGACTGACTGAATCATTGATCCCTCTGCGTCGCAACCGCCGCCTTTTTCAACAGAATCGGCCACAAGCGAAAGTCAACGTCGGCTGAATGATTGAGGCCGCCAACTGAAGCAGCCTTAGTTCAGCTTGCGCTTTAGTTCTTGGACGAACTTCCGCTGCTCCTCGATGTCCTCTTCGACCATCTGGCGCAGTTCGTCGATGGGAGACGGCTTTTGACTTGCGCGGGGCTTCTTGGGTGGTTTCTTGTCGGTCATCAATCCTCCCAGATTAGGACGCGGACTCATTAAGGCGCAGCCATAGCCTTATTGATGCGAGTTGAACGAATGCGAGGTAGTTGGCGGCGAGCCTATCGTAGCGCGTCGCCACCCGACGACATTGTTTGATCCTGTTGAAGAACCGCTCGACCTGGTTGCGAGCACGATAGAGGTGGGGGCTGAAGCAGATCGGATCGCTACGATTGCTCTTCGGCGGGATGTTGGCCCACGCGCCCTTCTTCATAGCCATCTCCCTGATCCAGTCCGCATCATAGCCACGGTCGGCAAGCAGCATCGAGCCTGCTTTCAGACAAGACAGCAGTTTTCCGGCGAGTCGAACGTCATGGGCCTCACCCGGGCTCAGCGCCAGCCGTACCGGCAAGCCATTGCCATCGACCACCGCATGGATTTTGCTCGTCAAGCCGCCGCGTGACCTTCCCATCGACTGGCGCTGGTTTCTTGTGATGCAGGCTCCATGCTGATGCACGCGGACAATGGAGGTGTCGATCATCTGGACAGCGGCATCATGGGCAGTGGCGAGCGCTTCTATGATGCGGCCCCAAACACCGGCCCGCCGCCACCTAACGAACCGGTTGTAGCAAGTGGTGTATGGGCCAAACGCCGTCGGCAGATCACGCCAAGGTGCTCCTGATCGGAGGACCCAGAAGATGCCATTCAGGACCCGTCTGTCGTTCACCCGACGAACGCCACGCGGCTTGTTCGGTAGCATCGGCTTGATGGCGGTCCATTCATGGTCCGTGAGTTCGTAGCGCATGATTCGACCTCCAGTTCAGGAGTTTGAATCACGGTAGTCGGGCCAAACGCAACGATCCTGGCTTGCTCCTGGTATGGCGCTTACGGACAGAGCGGACATCAACAGCCCTCAATCTCTGCCAGATGCGTCGAAAATGGACCCATAGCAGACACCGACGCGCCAACTGACTTCGGCATTGTTCGGCCCGCGTTCTCTGTGCGTCAGGTGCAAATTGCTCCAACTGAGCAATCAGCGCCTCTTGAGTAACTTGAGAATTTTTCCGGGTTTCATGTGCAATATTGTTTTGCACGTATCAAAAGATACTGAACCAGTGCCCGCTTCGGGTCATTATCTTCGATCGTAGGACTTCTGTTATGAGAACGCCGGTTGCTTTCTCGCTAATAAGCGTTGGATTTTGCCTATGCCGAAGCGTCGCCGCGTTAAACAGATCTTCTCTCTCGAAGAACGCCTATCTGTCGAGGCCAAGCGCCTGCGGGAAGAAGCCAAGCTGCTCCCCCCAGGTGCTCTCAGGGACACCTTGCTGAGAAGAGCGCGTCAAGCAGAGACGGGCTCGCACTTGAGCGAATGGCTCCGGTCGCCCGGACTGAGGCCCCCGGAGTAGGAACAACGGCAAAGCTGTGCTAGTTAACAACCATCATCGGCACGCGACCCGCAGGCGTCGATGGCTGAGAGATGTTTGCGCTCCCGCCTCGAAATCGGAGCGCGCCGAATGCCGCTATATTTTTTCGATCTGCTTAGCGCCGAAGGGTTAGCTCCCGACGAAGAGGGAACGGAGCTTTCCTCTCTAGATGAGATTCAAAACGAGGCGGCTTACGCTCTTGCCGATATGCTGAGAGACGAGGTGCGGGCGACCAACGGCAACCCGCGTGCTCGCGATCTGATGATCGTCGTTCGCGACAAAAATGGTCCGGTCTTGGAGGCGAAGTACTCTTTTCAGATCGCGCGCGTCCAGTAGGCATGCGTACCTCTTTCTCCGTCAGTGACAGAGCTGCCGATGGCAGCTTCTGGCCGCAGCAGACCTTCACGGCAATCTTGCTCAGAACCCCATTTTATCGCCCGTCTTGCCAATGCAAATCCTTAAGAGAGTAGACCTGTCCAAGTCCCAAACCAGGAGCTTTGCAACCAACCATTGACGCAGCTATTGTGTCCCCATCACCGGCTTCGGCTCTGCCCGTAGGCGTCGGTGGCTGAGAGATCATTGTGCTCCCGCCTGCGAGCCAGGGAGCGCCATGATGACCGAGCAGTATGGCCGGGAACTTCAAGATCTGTTTGATGCCGCCGATCGAGCGATTGCTCATAGTAGGGAAATCATCCGGCAGCGCCGAGAGATGTTGGCAGCTTGCGAAAACGACCGCCGCCAACAAGAGGATCGCTTCGCTTTTCGCCGGGAATTGTGGAAACCTCGTTGAATATTTGCGTTAGTTGGTGACCTGATGGCTTTGGCCCTATGCCTCAAGCGCCCCGACCAACCGCCCAAATGCAGATTTATCGACCCAGCGAGTTCGATCGCGAACTCATCGAGCGCGCGCGAGAGGTCGTACAGTTTGCAAAAAAGGTTCTGGCGGAGTCCGATCCGACTGTCCTGCTCAAAGGGTACCGTCCACTACTCCCTCAGAAGGTCAGCGAGACTGCCACATTTACGGAGGAGTAGCGGTCTTCAAAACCGAGAAAGGTTTAGGCATGGGAAAACTCCGGGTCTCTCGGCGGCTCGCTTACCACCTTGGCCAAGAGGCCCGACGCGGCGGTATACGTATCGACGAAAATCCTTTCCCACCTTACTCTGGAGGCCACAACCTCTGGCGGCTGGGTTGGGAAGAGGAGGATCATAAGCTCTCGTGAGAGGCGGTGGAACGTTAAGCCTCCTGGCCCATTGGAAGCCGGCTTCACGTTTCAGACTGAATGGTGCAGCAGTAAAGCCGCCTATTTGGCGAGATTTACATACATGCGGGAGCGCAAATGCCATCCATTGAACAATGCAGAGCGTATGCCGCTGATTTTAAAATCCGAGGAGCCGATTCGAAAAATTCAGCAAGGCGCTCTGCGGTTCTTTTGAGCATTTCACGAAGCTGGACAGCATTGGGGCACCAGCTCGAAAGCCTTGCAGAAATTGTGAAATCGGAAGGAAAGTGAAGTTCGCGCCCCGTTGGTTGGGCTGCTTGTCCCGCCATGAGAGCTTAGCAACCAGCCAAGATCGGCCCGGTTAGATCATCTGCATCATGGCCGAGGTTGCCGAGGCGTCGGTGACTGAGAGAGACGAGCGCTTCCTTTACGCTCCCCAACATGGCCAAAGGCACCGTGACTTACGCAAGCTGATATGGGTCGAGTGATGCCCCCTCAGTTGGCGGTCTCCCAACGGCGACTTCCGCTTGGGGCTTATCGCGACATATTGCGCTGCCGCCCGAAGTCGGTCGCTGTAAGGGCAAAGGAGACATTGTTTTAGTTACATCATGGCGCCGGGTTTATGGGTACACGGCCTAGTGAGCCGCTAGGACCGGTGGGCTTGTAACGATGTGTGGGAAGCTTTAGTGGCGGCGCGCTCCAGACGCACGAGCCACTAGCTCAAGAACTTGCGCGGCCAACGCGCTTGAGGCGAAAGACAGTCGCCCGGCGCGCATATAGGTCGATTTGAGCGCGCGTGCCAACCGAGCAGAACCTTCAATCTGGGCGCGCGGCTCAGCCGTTGATGACAATTTCTCGCCGGGGTGTAGCCTGTGCTGGGCGGAGCTTGATTCGTCATGCTGGACGCTATTCTCATGCTGCTTGGAATTGGAGCCGTTGCCCTTCTGCTTATTGCGTTTTGGGCACTGCATAGGCCCGTGTGAGCGGGCCTCTCGTGCTTGAAGAGTCTAATGTTGGATCTAGCCGGTTCACGACTGACGATTGTCTCACTAGTATCAAAATATAACGAGAGGGAGCCAGCCTGAAGCTCGGCGGCCCGCCAATATCAATTGGGAGGCTTGTCTTCACGGTTGAGCATCGCCAAACGCCGTACGAGCTCTTCCTTCTTGGCCACGAGTCTCGCGGCGAGAATGTCATTGACGACCATATGGAGTCGCCAAAGCTCTTCGAGAGACATCCTCTCAAACGGCTGCCGTTCCATGACCCCCCCGACTCACGAATTGCCCATAGCTTGAGCTTTCGAGGGGCAGATGGCAACTCGGGGCTGGTTGCGCGGAGAGTTACCTACACCTACGGCGCCGATCTAGTTTCTGGGAATCTGAACGCCTCGATCTTGACCGCGAGCGGCGCAACTGAGCTTGCGCTAATCGGTTTCGCAGGACACCTAATTCAGCCATTTGACATTTGATGAATGCGGTACGTTGGCGCAGAGCAAAAGCGGCATCGAAAGTTCGATCGGAAATACTCATCACGACCCCAACACTACTGTACTATAAAATATCTCGACAATCATAGTATTACGACAGGGGATGGACACAATTGCAAGGCGATTTCTTGAGCAATGCGCCCGACGCCGTTGCTCGAGAAAGGACCATTGATGCTTGGATCGTCGCCGGGCAGCCGGCCGAATGGAAAAGTCGGCGCGCGCCCAAACCAGCCCGTTGACGTTGCCAGCCACTGGTGCGGCCACCGCCGCTGAACGAAACCATTTTACGCCATCGGCGAAGCCGTCCGGAAACAGGCAAGGGCTTAGGTTGACGCATCAGACGCGGGGATGCCACCATGCTAGTCCTGATGAACCTGATTTGGCGACAACTTGCCTATACAATGCTGATCGGCATGCGATCCAAACTCATACGGCACTGAAACTAGAAATTAGAAGCGGCCGTGGGTCAGGAGGCCATCGTGCCCAAACAGGTCGTGATAGCTCTCTGCTCTTTGGCAGTTGCGTGCCGGGCGCTTGGTAGCGTTGGTTGCGCAAAATGGCACGAAGGCCCACGTGTCTCAGAAACGTAACCTATTCGTGCTCAGCTTGATGTAGCGGGCTAGTCACACCGGCCATCGACGCTGAATTTTCGAAGCTTCTGACCGTAGTTTTCCAGCAAACCATGGGCGGCGGCCCTTGATGCATGGTGGGGCCGATTGTGAAATGATCATATTGCGAGCCAGAAATGCCGCGATAGGATCATTCCACCGGGGTTGGCTGTATATTCGCTTAGATCTTTTCATCCGGTGTCTCTCGGCCATGCTCGGAACGGAGCGTGAGCATCGCTGCGGCCTTCGCGCAGACCGGTTGCTTTTAATCACCAACAAGTCTTGTGTCCCTCGCCGCAAGTTCTACGTACCGACAATTTGCGGAATCCAATTTGCCGTTGGAGGACGTTTATGCCCAAAGAGAATTGCCTGATTGTTCGTGCGGGTGGGAAACGACTGGACCTGTTACGAGGCGAAGCTGCCCGCATCGCCAAGGGAGCTAACGCTGGCTGGTGGACCGACCGAGCGGAGATCGGCATCAGGTTCTGCTTTGAAGATTCTAAGTCAAAAGAGTTATTCGCACTCACCTGCGACAGCCTCGGCATCACCTGTCAGGACGGCTAATCCATTGAAAAAACCGCGGGCTTGGGAGCCAGACCGGACAGACCTGAGCCGATGCACCATGAAGGCTCGCCAGGGGTGAACGAGAGGCCGCGAATTGAGGCGGTGGCTATGTCAGCGACGATCTGGAGAGGTACGACTTTGTCCATGGCGCTGCGACCTGAGCGACCGATTGTTAGGCCGACATTTATTAGGGCCGATGTGTGAACGAGCCGCTAGCCTTACCGAACGCGCCTATGTGACTATCCTGCTCAATGCTTCAGTTCGCACGTGGTCACGAGCAGCATGGTCCGGCTGCATTGCCAATCGGATCCCAACATTGGTTCGTGGAGTCCACGAGGAGTACCGAGGGCGATAGTAGTACCAGCAACCACCAGAACAGCGATGGTCAGCGCGAGCGTTCGATGGTTTGCCAAGTTCCACTTCATTGAGCTTCCCTCCAGTGGAAGTGACCATGCTACGCGCAGAGATACCTCCCGCTTGTGAACTACTTCACACGGCGTTTCTCAGCAGTCATCACAGTCGCGTGCAGCAAGCCCGCCGCGAGAGGGCTCGCACAGCTCAGCAGTCCGCCCCTTACGCACCTTGCCGTAGGGACACCCGTTTGGCTAGGGAAGGGGGCCCACCTGCTGCGACGAAAACAACGGTTTCGACGCCGTTTCAAGCAAAGCCAGCCTTTGGAAGATCGACTCGCCAACGCGGCGGAACGACTGCGCGAGCAAGCAAAGTTGCTTCCGCCCGGTGCGCTTCGCGAAGTGCTGCGAAAGGCCCGTCAAGCCGAAACAAGCTCGCACATGAGCGAGTGGTTACGGTCTCCGGGCCTTCGCGCACCGACGTGAAAGACTATCGCGCCTTCCTCCTCGGTCAGGGCGGACATGTTTTTGGAGCCGAAGGCTTCGAAGCCTCCAACGACGACGACGCTTTGCGAAAAGCACAGTTTCTAGTCGACGGCTGCGATGTTGAAGTTTGGCAGCTTGCGAGAAAGTCGGCGCGATCAGGGCCGCGGCAAACTTGTCAGCGTCCGATGAAGTCCGAAAGACGTTTCATCGCTCACCTCATCGCTCATCGAGCAAGCGCAGCAAGTTGCTGAGGAATACGCCAACGATCAGCGCGGCATTATCAAGAAGCTGCGCAAGCCTCAGAATTAATATGCACAAGCCATGTCCGGAGTTGGCCCAGAGGCGAAGATCGTGGTCGCGCTCGGCGGGTCAGCACTTGAGGCCAGACCGGACGTGCCGACATCACGTCCAGATCGAGGCGATTGACCCAAAGGAAACACTGCTCCGCTTCGAGGGCGTGTTGGCACGCGCGCGCGACTAGAACGGTTCAGTCTTTCGAGCGCAGCCCCGTTTCGATGCGTTGAATCAGCCGCTGCCGCAAGGAAGGCACCACGTCGCCGAGGACGACGAAGGTGCGGACGATGGGCAAATACGGCTCCATGGCCGCCGTAAGCTCCGCGAACGACATGCCGGCCAGCCGCGCGTATTCGGATTGCGCCGCCGCATTGGTCGCGCGCGGACGCTCCGGATTGTCAGCTATTTCCGGGGCGAGTTCGGAAAGGATGACATGCAAGAAACCAAGATCGAGGGCGGCCGGCCCGCGCATCGCGAAGGTCCAGTCGACGAGCTTTGGGCCTTCCGCCGTCATGATCACGTTGCCGGAGCTAAGGTCGCAATGGCAAAGCCCGTTACCGATCGGCAGGTGATCAATCAGGGCGAGGATATCCGCGGCGATGCGCTTCGGGACCTTGCCGTCGTCGTGCTGCAACTCGGTTTCCATATAGTCGCGCATGGAAGGAATCTCCGGCGGCGCGGATGTCTTATGAAGAGACATGGCCAGAGCCGCGACGATTGCGCCTGCCTGTCCGTACGTGACCGTGCCGGTCCGCGAGAGATGCAACAGGGTTGGTCCGTCAAGACGCTCCAGCACGATGCCGAAGCGCCCGTCCAGCGTCAACTCGCCGAACACCTCCGGCACCGGAAGACCGGCAGCGAAGACAGCGCCGATCATGCGCATTTCATGCCGACCGAACTCACGAGCGACGCCGGCCTTGAAAAGCTTGACCACTTGACCGGGCGCCCAAGTATAGGCTTCGGAGAAGGCACCTTCACCAATCTTTTCCCCCAGGGGTCCCTGCATGCCCGTTCTCCGCCGTGCAGAGGAAACACCAGCGGCGAGCAAAAAGAAACCCCTTCCATCGCGGCGTCGCTTCGTCCTACGCTAAATGGTCCTAGTCCGGTTGTGACCCATCAGCGAAGTAGCAGCGCGCCTCGTTGAGGTCCGCTCAGTGAAGCATGGCGGACCAGATGTGCTAGGTTGAGTTCTTCGCATTTTGACCCCTGACCGGACATTATTGGGACCACGTAGACCGGCGATCCCCGAGCCGGCAAATAAGAAGCTGCGGATGAGTCAGGAGCCTTGACCAACCTTAAGCTGTGCAATTCTGCTAGTGTTGGAAGTCCAGGCGGGCGGTCCGAGAGCGGAGGCAGCGGTGACAAACTGGGAGGTGTCGAACGGCCCACTTGGCGAACCGCCATCCGAGAACGCGCAGCCGGACAAACCGGCATCCGATGAGAGGGAACGGGAGAAGCCGCCATCTGATCGCAACTTAAAGATTCGCTTGCGGGCACGATTGCAGGTGATCGGGGGCGCGCTCGCCTCGATTGCTGCCGTGGGCGCGATCGCGGGTGGCCTCGTTGGCTACTGGACCGTTTGGAAGACACTCCGCACAGACGTGTTTCCGGAAAGCCAAAAAACACAGAAACAGGCTACCATCCGGCCCGATGTTGCTCCTCGTTTGTCCCTTGTTGTCCTGCCATTTGCAAATCTCAGCAACGATGCGGAGCAGGACTATTTCGCCGACGGCATTACGACCGATCTGACAACAGACCTCGCGCAAATGCCTGAGACGTTCGTCATCGGTCGCGGGACGGCTTTCACCTATAAGAAAAAGCAGGTCGATCTAAAGACGCTGGGCAAGGACCTTGGTGTCCGATGGGCGGTACAGGGAGCGGTGCAGCGGGCCGGAGATCGGGTCCGTATGAACGTATCACTTTCCGACCTGTCGACTGGTCGCGACGTCTGGTCGGACCGCTTTGACGGCGATCGGTCAAATCTTCCGTCCTTGCAGGAACAGGTCACGGCTAGGCTCGCCCGTTCCCTCAACGTCGAACTCATCCAAGCCGAAAGCCGGCGCAGCCAAATGGACAGACCAACCAACCCAAACGCTGTGGATTTCAGCATGCGCGGCTGGGCGAAGCGCTATGGCCCACGGACCAAGTTGACGAATGCAGAGGCAAACGACTTGTTCGACAGCGCACTGCGCCTCGATCCGAGCAACATAGATGCAATGATCGGCAAGGCATCGTGCCTAGCGGATGGTGTGATCTACGGATGGTCAACATCCGTGGCGGAGGACAAAAGGACGGCGCTCAAGCTAATTGATCAAGTTCTCGCACAACGTCCAGCGACCGCAAACGCGCACGCAGCCAAGGGAAACATATTGAACTATGGAAATCCTGAGGAAGCCTTGCCTGAATATGACGCAGCTTTGGAAATCGATCCTAATTCGCCTGTCGCGTATGCATCCAAGGGGATCGTACTTGTTACGGCGGGACGCGCGGCCGAAGCGTTTTCTCCAATTCAGATCGCTTTGCGCCTAAGCCCCAAAGATCCGGCTGCTGGGACTTGGCATTTTTTCCTCTGTCACGCTCATGTCCATCTAAGCCAATACAGGGAAGGGATTGAGGAATGTAGGCGCTCCATAAATTTGAACAAATCGGACTGGTTTCCGTATCCAGATCTGATTGCCGCCTATGAAGCCACTGGCCAATCGGAAATGGCCCAGCAAGTAATCGTGGAACTAAACGCAATCCGACCGGACTTCACGATCCAGTGGTTCAAGCAAATCGGCTATGCACGTTCGAGCAATCCGCAGTTTCGTCGTGAGTACGACGGCATCATCGAAGGACTCAGAAAAGCCGGCGTTCGCGAGCAATGACGCGACGGAAACCTCATGGCTTGGTTTACAGACAGACGAGAGCAAATGAATAAGGTCTGCTTCTGGCCTGTTGCTGTCGAACCACGCAGCCGCGAGCACTAACGTTGTCAGGGGACGACCGGACCTGGCCGAGCCGAGGCCAAACTGTCGCGATTGACCCATACCGGAAGTCGGTGTCTGGGCCGCGACGCGGCTCGCGTCGGCCTTTTTCCGAGGGACTGTCCATCGCTGCCGTCGGTCGACATCATTCGGCCGATGGTATACCTCGCGGGTTCGTAGTTCGGTTTGAGGTCACGTAATCGATCTCGGAATACGTAATGCCCATATCCATCAGCTCCCGATCACTCAGGTTGCAAAGATCGCGCCGCAGCCGCTCCCATTTTCGCCATTCCTTAAAGGCGGTCCAACAATTCATGAACGCACCCACGTTGCCTCGCTGCGCTACGGTCGTCTGGACCAAGCCCGTTGTCTGGTAAATCGTGCTCATTTGCAGCATCCTCGGGTGCCTTGTTTCCACCCAGATAAACTGCCAAGATTTGGCCCAACACGCTTGACGTGCTGCTTACATTTTCCTTATGGGCAGCTTATTCTTTACCTGCGAATTGTTGCCGCCTTTAACCGGCGACCGCCTAGAGGGATTTCGCATCTTGCGCTATCTCTTCGAAGATCTTGAACTAGATTCCGGCCGCCGCGAGCTATACCGCGACACAAACGTCGTTGCCCTGGCGCCACAGACCTTTGACCTGCTCGACTATCTCATTCGCAACCGCGAGCGCGTAGTTGGCAAGGACGAGCTCATCACCGCCATTTGGAAGGGACGGTTCGTGTCCGATGCCGCGCTGACGACCCGGCTAAATGCAGCTCGATCCGCGATTGGCGATTCCGGAGAGCGCCAGCGTCTGATCAAGACGCTGCCGAGGAAGGGCTATCGCTTTATCGGTACGGTGCAGGAAGCCGACAGAGCCCCCACGGTGGCAGTAAACGAATTCCAAAGGGAGACCGCCAAACCTGCCCTCACACTTCCCGACAAGCCGTCGCTCGCCGTTCTCCCATTCACCAACCTGAGCTCGGATCCAGAACAGGAGTATTTCGCCGATGGCATGGTCGAGGACATCATCACCGGCCTTTCACGGTCCAAATCGCTGTTCGTCATCGCGCGACAATCTACTTTTAGCTATAAGAGCAAGCCTATCGACATTAGGCAGGTCGGGCGCGAGCTAGGCGTTCGGTACGTGCTCGAAGGCAGCGTGCGCAGATCCGGCGACCGGGTTCGCATTTACGGAAATTTGATCGAGGCCACGACGGGTGCCCACCTCTGGGCGGACCGCTTCGACAGCCAACTCAGTGATATCTTCGATCTGCAGGACCAAGTGACGGGTAGCGTGATTGGCGCACTCGTTCCTCAATTGGAGCGGGCCGAGATAGAGCGCGCAAAACGCAAGCCAACCGAAAATCTTCAGGCCTACGATTACTATCTTCGTGCACTCTCAAGCTTCTATCAATTCACTCGCGAACAAAACATTGAAGCCCTCAGACTGACTCGGCTTGCCGTCGAGATCGATCCCGGGTTGGCCGCAGCATACGCGCTGGGCGCTTATTGCTGCCTGCAACGAAAGGTCTTCGGCTGGACGGTCGATGCGGATCAGGAACGCGATGAGACCCGACGGCTGGCGAGGCGCGCAATTGAGCTCGATAAGGAAGATCCAACTGTCCTTGTGAGGGCCGGGCAGGCTATTGCCAGCGTACTGTATGAGCTCGACGAGGGCACGACCCTTGTTTTCCAGGCGCATGAGCTCAATTCAAATTTGGCTGTTGCACGATATAGTATCGGCTGGGAACACATACGGCGCGGCAATGTTGAGGAGGGGCTCAAACAGTTCCATGCCGGCGTGCGTTTAAGCCCTATGGATCCGTTTCTTTTTCTGATGCGGACCGGAATAGCGTTTGCTCATTTTTTGACAGATCGATACGAAGACGGTTCATCATGGGCCAAGTTGGCTGTGCTGCACCGGCCCAACTATCTCAACGCACAGTTTATTCTAGCGGCTTGCCACGCAATGTCTGGCAGGGTCGAGGAAGCCCGAGTGATCGGTGCACGCCTACTAGAAGCGAGGCCGGCTCTGCGCCTCTCTACGCTCGTTCCCAAGCTCGCTAGATTTTACCAGCCGAAACCTCTCGAAAAAATAACGATAGCTTGCCGCATCATGGGTCTCCCCCCCTAATTGCATGCGGCTGTTCGGGAAGTGCTGATCTCATTGCAATTCCTCTGAATTGCAAAGCCACGAGTTCACTGACTCAAGCACGGTCATTCAGAACGCCGCGACCCGGACTCCCTGCATGGAATTCCGGCGTACGTTCTCAGATCATGCTGCCGGGCAGAAAGCAGCGAACGCGCGGATGGCCATCGATGTAGTGCTTCCATACCATAGTCGGACCGGCGCGGTTCGGTTGCTTTAGGACGGCGCCCTCAGGAACCACGACCCACTCACCTTCGATGCGGACGCGGTAATGGCCACGGTCGGATTCCCAATCGGCGTCGAAGACGATGTATCCATCGGCATCCGTACAGCACTGCCCAAACTCGCTATGCAAGCTCTCGAACCATGGCTTCAGCGGCGACTTGGCGTAGCGCCCGTCATCACGGGCGAGCACCGGTGTCGCCAACGCAATCAGGCCAAGCATCAGCGCTGCATGTATTCTCGCGGACATTCGTTCCTCTCTACGAGGCTGCAAGCGCACTATGCGCCGATCTGCTTCCTCACCCTGCGATATGCGAAAAATGGAAGTCCGACAAAATCGCTTTTACTTCTGGCTATGGAGCAAATGCCGCTGCCTGTGGAGGGCCGGGTGTATCAGGGCGAACGAATACAAAACGCGACCTCACCGGCAGGTCCAAACCGTCTTGGCCGTCCTGCCCGATCAGAATGAGGCCCGCTCCACCATTCGCCACTGTTAGGATGACCGGTTCACCAGCCCATGTCCTGATCGGCTCCATCGCCAGGATAAGGAATTCGCCGATCGGCTGGTCCAGATACTGAAGTCTTAGCTGCGCTGCGATTTCGGCGGGCGCAAGCAGAAGGCCCAGCAATTGTGCGCGCGCATAGACGTCCCGCAGCGCTGCCGTTTTGCCCTCAAAGCCAAGTTCGGCTGGCGATACGGCAACAAGCTCGACCTCGGCTTTCTTCCCGCTGAGGGTAAAGGCCGGTCTTCCGATAATCTCGTCAGCCGAGCTCCCAACACCGCAGCCCAGTGCACTCATCGCGCCCCGAAGAGCGGCCAAATCCCTAAAGGTCCCGACAGTAATCCTCTTCCAGAAAGGAACCTCGGCGGCGGAGCTGAATGACGTCCGGGTGTCGCGGGCTGGCGGAGCCCCCTTGAGCGCCAAGTGATTGCGCAGGACATCCTGCGCAGAGCATTGGGCTTCAGTAGCGTTGGCGCAGGCGATGACAAGCGCACCGCAGACAAGTAGAGTGGCACTCCGTTGTGCAAATGCAGCGGCCCGTCGCATTCTCCTGGACTCGTAGGTCGCACTCATCGTCGCCTCCGCTACGTGTCTCGCCGCCTAGACTGCCAAAGCGCGGTTCGGTAGGCTTTACGAGCGGCTTACATTTTCCTTATCGGCGGCTTATTCTCTTCATTCCGACTGGCGCAGGGGCGCAGCGTCGCTCCGAGACTGGCAACGGGGAAGGAAGTTGCGCTATCTGTTTGAGGAGTACGTCTTCCACACCGATCGGCGCGAGCTGCATCGCGAGGGGGAGCTCGTCCCTGTCGCACCACAGGTGTTCGATCTGCTTGGTTACCTGATCCGCAACAGGGAGCGAGTTGTCAGCAAGGACGACATCATCAAAGTCATTTGGAATGGGCGCAGCGTATCCGACGCGGCGCTGACAACCCGCCTGAATGCCGCCCGGACTGCAATCGGCGATTCCGGCGAGGAACAGCGCTTCATAAAAACACTACCGCGCAAGGGCTTCCGTTTCGTCGGAGCAGTCCGGGAAGTGAAGGAACCGGCAGGCGCAGCAGTTGCCGATAATCAGTTAGAACTTCAGAAAGCCGACCTTGCGCTCCCCGACAAACCGTCTATCGCTGTGCTGCCGTTTGAAAACCTGAGCGGCGATCCCGAGCAGGAATATTTCGCCGACGGCATGGTGGAAGAAATCATCACCGCGCTGTCGCGCTTTAAGTCTCTGTTCGTTATCGCACGTCACTCAAGTTTCACCTTCAAAGGCAAAACTGTCGATATCCAGGAGGTCCGACGCAGGCTCGGCGTGCGCTACGTGCTTGAGGGGGCCGTGCGCAAGGCATCGGGGAAGGTTCGAATCACAGGGCAATTGATTGATGCGGTGACATGCGCGCATCTATGGGCGGACAGATTCGAGCGTGATCTGACGGACATTTTCGCTCTCCAAGACGAAGTTGCACTCGCCGTTGTCTCGGCTGTTCAGCCAAAGATGCTTCAAGCAGAGATTGAAGCGGCTACGCGGCGGCGACCAGAGAACCTCACTGCCTATGATTTTTTTCTCCGATCCATGCAACAGTATTACCTGACGACCCGCGAAAGTTTGGCCGAGGCGATTAAGTTGGCTCATCGGGCTTTGGAGCTAGAGCCGAGGTTCAGCTCTGCAGCGGCTCTGGCAGCTGACTCTCACGCGAGCAACTTCGCTTTAGGCTATGCCAACGATCCCGAGTTCGACGCCAAGGAAGCAATGCGGCTTGCACGTTTGGCGTTGAGCCTCGATGATGATGACCCCGACACGTTGTCAAGGGTTGCTGTAATCTCAGCAGGCCTGGTCGGCGATAGTGAAGCTGAAATCGAAATGGCTGACCGGGCGGTCGCGCTCAACCCGAATTCCTGGCGCACTTGGAACAATAGAGGCTGGGTCTATACAATGGGGGGACTGCCCGAAGAGGCCATCCAAAGCTTTGAACGTGCAATTCGCATGAGCCCGGTAGACCCGCTGCTACACATGACGTTTCTGGGCATTGGGAATGCTCTTATGGGCCTTGGCCGGTTTGACGAGGCGATCATTGTCTTGAAGAAAGCCCTTCGTCAGAATCCTTCCTTTGTGCCAGCTTGCCGTGGACTTGCGTCTGCCTTCGCCCACCTCGGACGCGACGCTGAGGCGCACGCCGCGGCGGCGCGTGTGCTTGAGATCGATCCCGCCTTTACAATATCGGCGCATATCGCCCGGGCCCCCAAAAGCTCAAAGCTGTTGATCGAGGGCCTTCGGAAAGCGGGGCTGCCCGAATAACCTTCCTGCGCTGTGCGGACGGGGTGATCGATGACCGCTTCTGGGCCCATTGCTGACCTTCGCTCGGAGAGTTTTAACGTCTGCTTCCGGGAGATTCGCGACGAGCCCACGCGGCGATCCGAATTGGACCGACCCTGCCTACAGCTCCTTGCGGATCTTCTTGATGAGCGCCTTCTGGTCGTCGATGTATTCCTGGACGACCTGACGAGCTTGCTCCTCGCGCGACTCCTTTGGAGGGTTCAATTGTTCTTTGCGGCTATCATCGTCAGTCATCTAGTATATTAGCGCAAATCAGGTCGCCCCTAAATTCAGTTTGAGCGACCAGAAGTCACAGAGGGCCATCGGCACAGGTGTTCCCTACCAAGGCCGGTGGGAACCCGCCGGAGCCGCGCCCGTTGTCCCAATATGTGCATGTCGGGAGAACTTCCATGTCGGTAAGACTTCAGATCGCGGCCATGGTCTTCATGATGGTCCAGGCAGTGCTGTTCGGAGCGGGAATGGTCGTGATCCTTCTCACTCCGATCCAGTCGGATGCGATGGAGGCGATCCCGACGATGATAGCGATCAGCGTCGTGACATCGGCGGCGATTGCCTGGCTGATCGCGCCGCGGCTCCGTCAACGCTACTGGCGCGCACGGGGCGCGGACGGCGACGTCATATCCGGCTGAACCGAAGGATTGGATTCTGATACGGAGCGGACGGTCCGCCTGGCGACGAGTCCGAGCGTGGACCCCTGGACGATGAGCTGAAGAGAACGACGGCGTAAGTTGCCGTCAGAATGAGAGACTTCGCCGGCGTATCCGGCAACGACAGCGCCAGCCGCCACGGAGGTGGGGCAGGATAGGGTGGGGATGGGGTAGGATAGGGTGGGGATGGGGTAGGGCAGGTGCAGGGCAGGCAGGATGGGCGATGGGCGATATTAAAGAAGAGAGCAGGTCACATTACGAACCTTAGGCGCGATTGGCGCGTGAACAGAGAAGGAAGATTGTACCCCAGATCGAGCGCCGGCACTGAGCTGAAGAAGGCTAAGATCTCATCAACCAGAAGCGCGCCGTCCGCGATCTCAAAGACAAGGCTCGGATGGAATGATGCCCGAGAAGCCGATCGACGGCGTGGAGCCCGAGCAGTCCGAGGATGACATCCAGCGCGAAGAGCTCGGTCCTCGCGGCGTTCCCAGAAAGGAAAGCCCAGCGCGGATGACGCCGCAGCGGGAGAAGAAGACGCCGAAGGACGTTGATCCCGGACATTCGGCATGAACTCGATGGACACATTTGATCCGTTCGCCGTTTCACGTTCACGACGGCCTCAATCACCAGATCATCGAATGGAGTCCTCGATGGGCTTCGATGTACCACGAGCACGCGTCGAAGTGGAATGAGGGTGTCATAGCCTGGGACGGCTTGTTGCTCGACGGATGGGCGTCCATCATTCATACTTCTTGCGGCCATTGAAGGTGTGAGCGGAGCTGGGAAAGAGCCGATGGCCGTCAAGAAGGTCGGCAACAGCCGCAAGAGTCGATCGCCGGCGGCGGTTCCGATCGTCGACCCCTGACCAAAGTAACGCCGTCGGAGCCAGAACAGCTCCGCTCCAAGATGGCCTCCGACCGCGACAAGCTTGAATTCCCCGAACCGCCCACGGCAACGGCCGTTGAAGAGGAAACGCGTCGACAATATTCTGCCGATTTATGGAAAAACTACATAGCGCAGAATTTCAAAGGTCTTTGTTGGAATTCGATGCGTGCCGTTCAAAAAAATCGCGGTCCGCCGACGAGATAATAGCGCCTGGTGCTAGAACATTGCTCCTCGAAAGAGGGCAATTTCGTAAACTAGTTAAGCGCAACGGCTAAAATCCTGCCTCCCACTCGGCAGCGGCCGGGTTGCGAACAGGACGGAGCAGTATTGGAATGCCCTATTCCAAAATCGAAACTCGGCGATCAAAAAATGCGCTTGCTGAAGATGCGGCTGATGATCCGCCGCAAGGCGATGTGATGTACCAGTGTGTGCCGGGTAGTAATCAAGACCTCACGGGAGGACGCGTAGCCAAGCTCCGAGGCAGCGAAGAAAATTGCTGGACGAACTCTCTTGGTGGACTGAGCAGCCCTTCTGCGCCGCAAAAACCCGGGAGCGCTGCCTGACGAAGTCAGCTTACTTCACGGCTCCTCCTGTGATACCGGCGATAAAGCGATCGAGAAAGAGATTGTAAGCGATAGCCACTGGCACCGCGGCGATCAGGGCACCCGCCATGATCTCACCCCAGAAGAACACGTCTCCGCGGATCAAGTCGGTCGAGACGCCCAACGTGATCGGCTTCTGGTCGGATGAGGAGACGAAGGTCAGCGCGTAGACAAACTCCTGAAGCGTCAGGGTGAACGTAAAGATCACCACGGTCAAAATTGCCGGCACCGACAGCGGGATCGCCATCTTGATGAAGGCGCCGAAAAGGCTGCAGCCGTCGACGATTGCGGCTTCCTCGATCTCGACCGGCAGCGCCTTGAAGAATCCCATCAACAGCCAGGAGCAGAATGGGATCGTGAACGTTGGGTAGACCAACACCAACGACCACATCGAGTTTTGGAGACCGAGGACGGCGATGATCCGCGACAACGGCAGGAACAGTAGGGTTGGAGGGACCAAGTAGGTTAGGAAGATCATGATGCCGAGAGCTTCGCCCTTTCTGCTGGTCATGCGGGCAAGGCTGTATCCGGCCGGAACCGCGGTGACTAGTGTGATCGCGGTGACGCAGAGGCCGATGACCAGTGAATTCAGCAGCCAGCGCGCGAACAGGGTCTCCTCGAACAGGTACTTGATGTGCTCGAGCGTCGGCGGCTCATTGAACCAGAACGGGGTGTTGGCGATGTCGTAGAGGTCGCTGTTCTGCTTGAACGCCGTGATCACCATCCAATAGAACGGAAACGCGGCCAGGATGACGAAGAAGGCGACGCCGAAGTAGAAGCCGGTTTCTCGGAGCGAGCGGGCAACGGGGGACGACATCTCAAATCTCCCGGCGACGAATGAAGCGCAGCATGAAAATCACCACGACCAGCAGCACCGGCAGCATGAACAACGAGATGGCCGCGCCGTGCGAGACATCGCCGGAGACGATGCCGGTCTGAAAGCCAGCGAAGCCCAGCACCGATGTCGCGCCGCCAGGACCACCCATCGTCAGCAAGAACACGATGGAGAGATCAGTGAACGTGAACACGATGCCGAAGATCAGGCCGATGGCCATGATCGGCAGGATCATGGGCAGGATGATCTGGTAGTTGCGGCGCCAAAAACCTGCACCGTCGACCGTGGCCGCGTCGATCACGTCCTGCGGAACGGCAGTGATGCCGGCGAGGAAGATCACGATGGCAAATGGAAAGAAGCGCCAGGCGTTGATGATGACAATGCACAACATTGCAAGGTAGGGATCGCCAAGCCAGTTCGGCGCATCTTCGCGAGTAAGAAAGCCCGCCGCGATCAGGCTCCAGTTGATCACGCTGTAGAGCGAATCGAACATCCACTGCCAGGCGATCGTGGCGAGTGCGACCGGCACTGCAAATGGCAGGATAATCAGCGCCCGCACGATCTTGCGGCCCCGAAAGGGTCGCAATAGCAGGAACGCGCCGAACTTTCCGAGCACGAGGCCGAGCAATTGCGACCCGAACGTAAAGATGAACGTGTTGCGCAACGTGTCGAGGAAAGTTGGATTCTGCAGAATTTGCTCGAAATTGGCCAGTCCGACGAACTTCCAGGTCGGGTTATAGATCGTGTAGGCGCTGAGCGAGTAGTAGATCGCGAGCAGAAGCGGAAGACCGACGAGCAGCAGGACGTACAGGATCGCCGGCGCGACCAAAATCGTTTCGAGCATTTCGCGGCGATCGAGTACGAAGTGAAAGCGCGAAACCGGCTTGGCAATGGGCTCTGCAATGACGGCCATCAGCTGTCCCCGGTTCAGTGGCGAGTGCTGCGATTGCCGCCGGCGTCGAAATGGCGCAAGGCGCTGTTCTTCACCGCGAACGGATGCCACTCCCCGGGATGAATGCTTGCTTCGGCGACGTGGGCTGGCGGCAACTTCGCCGTGATTGGTTGGCTCGAATCGAAATCAGCGATCGCACCGTAAACGATGCGCTCGGACCCGAGATATTCGGAGCGGTCGACGCGAAACGAGAATTCGGTCGCGCCGCCATCTTCAATCATGTTCCTGGGCAGGAAATTCTCCGGCCTGAAACCCAAATAGCCGCCGCCGTCGTGTGTCACGATGTTCATCGGCGGCGCGCCGACAAAGGTCGCGACGAAAAGGTCGGCTGGATCTTCGTAGATTTCGGTTGGCGTCCCCACCTGCCTGATACGTCCATGGTCGATGACCGCAATGCGGTCGCCCATGCCCATCGCTTCGACTTGGTCGTGGGTCACGTAGACGGTCGTAAGCCCAACGCTCTGCTGGAAGTTCTTGATTTCCTGCCGAGCCAGGGTGCGCAATTTGGCATCGAGATTGGACAGCGGCTCATCGAGCAGAAGCGCCGTCGGCTCGCGAACGAGCGCGCGCGCAAGCGCAACGCGCTGGCGCTCGCCGCCGGAGAGCTGACGCGGCCGCCGGTCGAGAAGATGGCCGATGCCAAGCAGCCGCGAGGCCCAATCGACCTTCTTCTGGATTTCCTCGCGGGGCACCCGCTGCGTCCGCAACGGAAACGCAATGTTGTTGCGGACGGTGTAGTGCGGATAGAGACCATAGCTCTGAAACATCATCGCAACGCCGCGAGCGCGCGGCGGGATGTCGTTGACGACGTGGCCGCCGATCAGGAGATCGCCGCTCGTCTGCTGCTCCAGGCCGCAGATGATGCGCAGAAACGTCGTTTTGCCGCAGCCCGAAGGGCCGAGCAGCACCATGAACTCGCCATCCGGCACCGTGAGCGAGATGCCGTTGACGGCGGGCACCTCGCCGAATATCTTGACGATATCCCTAGTCAATACCGCAGCCATCGAACCTCCTGAGATCAATGCACTGCGCTCCGCCGTCGATCATGCGGCGGAGCGCCAGTCCTTTGTGACAGGCAGCAACCGTTGCGGTGTCCGGGCCGCGCAAGCGCGGTCCACCGCCTCAGGTTTTGCCGTGCCACTTGGTGAAGATCGCCTCGGACTGCTGGTGCGCCCATTTGACGGCGTCCTCGGCCGACATCTGACCGGTCGCGGACTTCGACATCATGTCGCAGATGACGAAGTCGTTGTAGACCTCGTCGACGGCAGGCCATGACGGACCGGGATATCCGGGGGACGCCGACCACTGTCCGGAATCCTGCAGCACGGCAAGCTTGTCATTCGGCGTCGAGGTTGAATCGTTCGACAGAATCGGCATCGGCTTCGGCACGAGGTTGGCGAAGCACGGATTGTTGTACCCCTCGCTCGCCTTGAACGCTTCCGGCCAGTGATCGGCGTAGTATTTGAGGAACTCGATTGCGCCTTCCTTGTTCTTGGCGAACTTCCAGATGCCGTAGAACTCGGACGCGCCGCCCATGATCTGGCGTACCGGCCCCTTCGGCGGGGCCATCACGAAGGTGTCGTCGGCGCCCTTCTTGTTGGCCTTCTGGAAGGTACGGTAGGCGGAAATCGGGTTGACGATCAGCGAGCCGACGCCCGACACGAGATATCGGTTGTTGCTGGAGTCGTCCCACGACAGCACTTCCGGCGTCATCGCCTCCTTGTATAGCGCCGAGACATATTTGACGGCTTCGACCGTCTCCTTGCTGTTGAGCACGACGCTCTTGCCATCGGCGTCCTGAAGCGCGCCGCCATAGCTCCACAGCAGGCCGCGCCAGGTCGTATTCGGGTCGTTGCTGTGCCCGAGCGAAATGCCCACCGGGTGACCCTTGGCTTTCAGCTTGGCGCCGCCCGTACGCACGTTGTCCCACGTGTCCGGCTTCACTCCGATCTCGTCCCACATGCTCTTACGATACATGATGGGGAAGTTGATGTAGAAATCGGGGAACGCAGACCAGGTCTTGTCGTCCTGGTTGTAGCCGATCTGTCGCCCGATCGTGCTGACCTTGCCGTACTTTTTCTCCGTCGCCTCGACGAGGCTCGTCACGTCGACGAGGAACTTGCGGTAGAGGTGCGCGCCGCCCGCGCCGTTCCAGCCGAACAGATCGTGGCCCGATTGTGCGGAGGCCTCGGCGGCGGCGCGCGCGGCGACGTTGCCGACCGGGATGTGATCGACGGTGACCTCGACGTGGTTTTTCTCTCCCCAGTCCTTTGCGAACGCATCGAACCATTTGTCGTACTCGGGGACGAAATGGCTCCACTGCACGATGGAAAGGGATTTGGTGTCGGCAAGCGCGCGGGAGACGAACGGCGCAGATACCGACGGCGCCGATGCGGCGGCAAGGGTAAGACCGGTGTGTTGCAGGAAACGGCGTCGTGTGACGCGCAAATACTTGCCCGTGCTCATCTGGACTCCTCCTGTATGTGCGTCGCCAGTTGGAGAAGGCTTATCCAGAGAGGGATGAGTCTAGCTCTACCTGGGATCTTTGCTTTTGGTTCACTATAGTCCTAAGGCGCCAAGGGTCTTTTCGACATTCGGTGGATTAGTACGTTGCCGTACAAGCATTTCTTGTCGCAGGCGGTAGTCGCCGACTTTGACGAACCGGCGAACTGGCGCGATCTCATAGCCCGAGTTGTTGCCGGCACGCTGTGTTACCCTCGTCGCAGCGGTGGCGAGTGCACTGAGTAACGTTGGTCTTCCATGCCCGCCAGCTCGGACCGGACGTTTGAAGGGCGACGCAACGGCTGCGACAACATGCGACGTCCGTTCCGTTCTTGGTGACTGCATAGCAACACTTCCCAAGGCTGCCTCTGCTCGTCAGGAGTCAGCGGCCGGGGCTCGGCAACGAGTAGGCGATCAAGGAATCGCCGATCGGCGTCTCCATGAAATGATGACCGCCGGCCATGATGACGAGATATTCGCGGCCGCCGGCCTCGTAGGTGATCGGCGTGGCCTGGCCCCCGGCAGGTAGCACGTCCTTCCAGACAGTTTTTCCGGTTTTGATATCGATTGCTCTGATGAGATTGTCGGTCGTCGCTGCGACGAAGATCAGCCCGCCGGCAGTCACGACGGCGCCTCCATTATTAGGCGTTCCAATCGTGATCGGCAGCATCGACGGGATCCCGAAGGGTCCATTCGTCCGCGCTTCTCCCAAAGGGCGATCCCACAACGTCTTGCCGGTCTTCAGGTCGATGGCGCGAATCCCGCCATAGGGCGGCTGCTTGCACAACAACCCGGTGCCGGGCAGTCGCCAGCCCGCATTGACGTTGATGGCATAGGGGGAGCCGAGCTGCGGATCGCCCGCGCCTTCCTGCCCGCCGATTTCGCCGCGCGCCTGGTCGCGCGGCGCCCAGCCGAGACGGTTGGCCTCGTCGCGCGGCACCAGGCGATTGTAGTTCGGCATGTCGTTGTAGTTCGCGACGATGACCTGGCGAACGGGATCGACGGCGATGCCGCCCCAATCGGAGCCGCCATTGTAGCCGGGATATTCGATCCAGTGCGGGCTGGCGGTGGGCGGTGTGAAGATGCCCTTGTAGCTTGCCCGACGAAACTGGATGCGGCAGATCATCTGATCGATCGGCGACATGCCCCACATGTCCTGCTCGGTGAGGTCGGCCTTCCGCAGCGTGTGGTACAACGAGAATGGCTGGGTCTTTGCACGCTGCGCCGGCTCGACGCCGCCTTGCGGGACTGGCCTCTCCTCGACGCCGACCAGCGGCTTGCCGGTGCGCCGGTCGAGCACGAAAATGTCGCCGCGCTTGCTCGGCAGCACGAGCGCGGGCACCGGCGCGCCGTTGTCGGTCGGGAAGTCGACCAGAGTGGCTTGAGAGCCGAGTTCGTAGTCCCAGACGTCATTGTGCACGGTCTGGAAGTGCCAGGCGGGCTTACCGGTGGTGACATCGAGCGCCACCAGAGACGTGGCGAACTCTTTTTCGCGGTCCGAGCGGCTGCTGCTCCAATAGTCGACGGCCGAGACGCCGAGCGGCAGATAGACGAGCCCCAGCTGCTCGTCGCCGGAGGCGGTCGTCCACATGTTGGGCGTGCCCCTGGTATAGGTCTGTCCCACCGGCGGCGGTGCGTCTGCATCGGGCTTGACCATGTCCCAGGCCCAGCGCAAGGCGCCGGTTTGTGCATCATATCCCTGAATCACACCCGACGGCGCGTCCCGCTTTTGGCCGTCGAGCACTTCGTGCCCGATGACGATGATGCCGCGGACGATGGTCGGCGCCGACGTGATCGCAAACATGCCGGGGTCGTGTCGGCCAACGCCCGTCGCAGTGTCGACCTGTCCGTCATAGCCGAACGTCTGGCAGCGCTTGCCGGTCTTCGCATCGATCGCGATGAGGCGTGCATCGAGCGTGCCTTCGATGATGCGCTGAGCGCAGGCGGCGCTCTGATCGGCATTCGGAAGCGCGTAATAGGCGAGACCCCGGCAAGCCGCTGTGTACGGAATGAATTCGTCCGGGACGCGCGGGTCAAATCGCCAGATCTGCTTGCCGCTCTTGGCATCGACAGCAAGAACGAGGTTCTTGGGGGTGCAGACGTAGAGGGTATCGCCCACCTTGAGCGGCGTGTTCTCCGCGCCGTAGGTGCCTTTCGTGGTCTTTGTCGGCAGGTCGCCGGTATGGAAGGTCCAGACCTTGGTGAGCTTGGCGACGTTGGTCGTATTGATCTGGTCGAGCGGCGAATAGCGGCGTGCGCTGTAGCTGCCGCCATAGGCAGGCCAATCCGCGCCCGCCTTCAGAGGCGAAGGATCGGGCATCGCGTTTGTCGGCGACGGCACCACGGACGGTGCGGCGCTTGCCGGCCTGAAAGCCCCCGTCATCAACAAAGTGGTAGCCACCAACAAGAGCAATCCGACCACGATAGTCACCGCAGGTTCATATTGGTGGCGGATCGGGCGAAGCTTCGGGGTGAGAGCCAGCACGAAGATCAGTAACACACCCGGACCGACCGTCCGTGGGACCAGCGCCCACCCGTTGGCGCCAACTTCCCAGAACGCCCATGCGAGGGTGAGCAGGAAGAGGAGAAGGTAAAGCCATGCGCCTTCGACGCGCCGGCGGGCCAACAGAACACCCGAGACGATCAGCATGAGTCCGCTGGGCAGATAATAGAACGACCCCCCCAACCACAGCAGCCACGCGCCGCCGGCCCCGAGTACGAAGCCGATGAGGATCATGACGCCTCCGAGAACGAATGCTGCCCAGTCTGCTGCGCGATACGTCTGAGCCATGTCGGTACCCATGCTTTTGCTGAAGATCTAAGGCGAGCCCAATGCCTTGGTTCCTCAACAAGTGAGTACGTTTGCGAACTATGATGAGGACACTTGGTGCGTTGCTAGGTACCTTGGAACCTGCGCAGCGACGGGAGGTTCTCCGTCATTCATTCAAGCTTGGCGGTTCGCAACGGACGTGATCAGAAGCGGTACCAATGCTAAACCACTGAACGGGGGTAGCCGCAGCCCTCTGCGCAGGTTCATCACCATCGCAATGGCCTTTTGGGTCAGGCTAGGTGATCACAACATTTCGGTCCTGTCCGCCGCCGTTGCCTTCTATTCCTTTCTCTCGATCTTCCCCGCCATAGCCGCGCTTGTGTCACTCTATGGGCTCGTCGCCGACACCAACGACATCGTGCGGCAGCTCAACGCGCTCCAAGCGATCCTGCCGGGGGAAGCGACGGCACTCATTTCAGAGCGATTGAAGGCTCTCGTGCAGAACACGCGTCCCCCTTTCGGCGTCGGGCTGATGGTGAGTGTGGGTATTTCGATCTGGAGTGCGCGCTACGCGACTGGCACGCTCATGACTGCCTTGAACGTGACCTACGCGGTCCCGGAGGGGAGGGGATTGGTTCTCTTCAATGCCGTTGCTCTGTCGCTGACCGTGGCGTTGATTGTGCTCGCCGGTGGGGCCGTGATCCTGATCGCGGTGCTTCCCCTCCTACTCAGCTACCTGCCAATACCGACTGGCTGGCAGGCTGCTGCAATGTGGATACGATGGCCGCTGCTCGTGGGCATAATCATCGCAATCATTGCTCTGCTCTACCGTTACGCACCCAATCGCACTGAACCAAGATGGGACCTTGTTTCGGCCGGCGGGCTTCTGGCTACGACCGGATTGATTGCTGGTTCATACGCCTTCTCGGAGTATGTGAGCACGTTCGCCGCCTATCAGAAGACCTACGGCTCGCTCGGCGCCGTTGCCGTGTTCATGACGTGGCTCTGGGTCGCGGCCTATTCCATATTGGCGGGGGCCGAGCTCAACTCCGAGATCGGGAGCCGGTCGGCTGAGCGACAGCCTTTGGCGCATCGTCGCCCCCCAAAGGAAAGACATGTTCAGTGAATTGCCCCATCGGGCCTGCACGGACCATGAGAGCAAACGCGTGATGTCGGCGCTCGACGTCCCCCCTGTCGCCGGCGGCGGCAATCGTTCGACGCGCGTCCGCGAGGACGAGGTCGGCGTGGTGCGAGAGAGCAAGGAGCCGGGCAGGATCGCGTTCGCAGCTCGCGACCTCGGTCATGACTTCGATCATTCGGATCGATACTGCCGGTTGCGCGCCGGCGCTTTGCCGGATCATGTGAAACATGGTGCCGAGCAATTGACCATATTGCACACGCGGCACGACCAGGACCGGCTGACTTCCCCTGATCGCCACGCCTGTCGGGAGGTGCAAAGGCACGAGATCGCACAGGGCCGCTCCCAGTCGGTCCAGAACCGCGAGAGCGGTGTGCGGGTCGTTGATGCCGGGAGAGAGTGCCCTGACCGCGACCTCGACGAGCTGCCGGACGGCGAAGCGCAAATCGGTCGAAGCGCTGCTGCTGCCGCCGAGCGCTGTCGCATTTTGAATCGCCACCTCGGCACCATCGACGGGAGGAGTGACCAACGCGACAGTTGCTCCAGGGAAAACATAATCGCCGGGCCCGACCAGCAGCCGAATGCTGGCGCGATGCTTGGCCGCCCAGGTGGCCAGACCCTCGTCGTCGAGATGCTGCAGATAGCCCCGCCGGGAATCTCTCAGAGGCAGCGAGCCGATCCAGTACTCCTCCGGCGGAGGTTTAGGTTGCGGATCCTGGGTCGTTAGCCGTTGTATCGCGGAGCGGAGGTCTTCACTGACGAGTTCGATCACCGTTTCCACATTGATCCGACCGGCGACGTGGCCGACGAAATAGACGAGTATCGCGACACAGGCGAACGCGAGCGCGATGCCGACGCTCAACGCCAGATGGGGGACGAAGCCACCCTCGGGCTCGGTCCGAATGCTTCTCAGCACGACCAGAGCGTAACAGAACGTGCCAAGCAACATCCCAAGTGTCAGTTGATTGCCACGGTCGCGGGTGAAATTGCGCAGGAGCCGTGGCCCCATCTGGCCGGCGGCCAAGGACAAGGCAGCAATGGTAATCGTAAATACGGTGCCAGCGACGCCGATTGTCGCGCCGGCAACGGTGCCGAGCAGGGTGCGGCCGCCGGTCGCGCCTCCGTCGTAAAGCCAATCGTGCAGCGTCGAGAGTGCGGCGGCTTCGGTACGGTCGAGATGAACAGCAAGGAAAGCCACGAGCAAACTGGAAAGCACCACGAGCATGGGCACCACCCAGAACGTCTCGCCCAGATCGGTCAACAATTTCTCGGCACGGGCCAACATTATTTAAGCCGCATAAAGGAGGCGAGCTTGGAAGAAACAGCGCAAGGGCGGTGCGGTTCCGCCAAACCGCTCCGCCCTCAGAAAATCAGCTATTGCTGGGGTACTTGAACTCAGGCGCCGACTTCAGCTGGTCCGCCGTCGTGTCCATGGTGGCGGTCCACTTCTTGGCTGCACGATCAAACTTCAAATTGATCGCCGACGGCCGCACCGCGACGTAGTGATCGCCGATGCGCAGGAATCCTCCGACTGAGAGGATATAGCCGTCAATGCCGTTTTCATTGAGCGCGACATCCTTGATGGTGCCAATGTCCTGTTTGGCGTTGTTGTACACCTGCAGGCCCATCAATTGCGAGCTCAGTCCATCCTTCGCTGGCACCGACGTGAAGGCTCCGCCGGGGCCGGCTGCAGTCGCGTTGGTGCTATTGCCTGATGCGTTTGCGTTCGAAGAACTCTTCTGCGCGTTCGCGCCGACCGTTTTCACCTCGGCGAAGGTGCTTGGACCGACGAACATCGTCACCGGATTTCCCGACCGATCTCTGGCCTCGACCAGGAACGACTGCGGACGTACCCTGACGTCCGTGAAGCCTGCCTGCTGCAAGTCGTTGACCATCTGCTGCCGTACGCTGTCCTGGCTCCTATCAGACGGCGTGCCGGCTTTGTTTGCTCCATTGTTTGCGGGGCTGCTGTCGCCGCGTTGGTCCGCGTTCTGAGTCTGGCCCGAACCATGGTCAGCTGGGCCGGTCGCCTGCGGAGCGTTTTGCGCCAGCGCAACGGATGATGCGCCGGCAAGGAATGCGGCGGTTAGTAATGACGCTGCCTTCATCTGTGGATCTCCTGTGTTCATGTTTCCGGAGTTGTGACGCCCCCGAACGGCCGTCGCCGCCGGGCTGGCGTCTGGCCTAGGGACAAGGATGCCTGACGCCATCGTAACCCATGTAGGTACCCGAGCTCGGGTCATACGACTTGTATCGCTGTGAACAGTAGGCGTTGTTCTCGGCTGCCTGCGCCCGACTGTTGGCGACGGCGCTTCCGATCGCCGCACCTGCCACGAAGCCACCTACTGCTGGACCCCAGCCGCGGCTGTACCGGTGCCGGTATCCGTCCCGCCAGTGATGACGATGCCAACCGTGATGATAGCCAGGCCTCCATTGGACCTCCACCAGCCTCGCGTCGTTTTTCGAAATTCTGCTCGCGGCCACCATCGGTGCGGCCTGCGCTGAAGCTCCGAGTGGCATCGCGAGAGCGAGAGCAGCGGCCGCAATGCATGATCTGTTTGAGCGAAAACTAGTCTTCATCAGCTATCTCCCTTGCTGCATTACACCAATAGAAAATGCCCAAGCAGCGGTGGCGTTGCAGAGACACTTGGTACAGAAGGGTACTCGCAGCTTAGGGCAGCCGCGCTCTGACGCTATCTTCGGTGTGATGCCGGGTGCGTGCGGCAACGGACATAATTTGTGCTTTAAGATCAGGCTTTGAATTGATCATTGCGGCATCATGGAAACGATGAGCCGCGCTCTCGCAATGCCGCGGATCATTGGAGGCCCAATGAAGATTGCCGTTATGGAAGACGAATATTTCATTGCTGATGATTTCGCAGTCGAGATCCGGCGTCGCGGCCATGAGACCGTTGGTCCATTTGCCGAGCTAAGCGCCGCTTTCCAAGCAGCGAGTAGTGCAGCTATTGATGCCGCACTGCTCGACATCGACCTTCAGGGAGAAGCTTCGTTAGGAGTGGCAGACCTCCTTCTGAAGAGGGACATCCCTTTTTTGATCTATACCGGTTACAGCCGTGAAGTCATACCGAGCCGGCTTGCAGGCTACGTAGTTGAGAAGCCAAATCGTATCCGCGATGTCCTTGATCGACTATTTCGCGATGCGCTGGCTCATGGCTCGCCGCAAACTCCGGTGGCGCTAGTGTCGTCTTAGTCGATCTCTGCCACAGTAACGCCCGTCGGGGGCGCCGGTACGAAGGCGCACCGACCACTGTCGGCATATTGCATCGTGAGCGGAACGGCCCAATCTCACGCAGATTGTTGAAAAGGCAAGATCAGATCGCATTTAAGTCTATGGGCTTTCGAATCGGACTTGCCATACCTCATCTGCTACGAAGTCGCGGGAGCTTGGCATGTTGAAGTGGGCGTTGATCTTTTTTATTATATCGATCGTAGTCGGATTGCTCGGCTTCAGCGGCGTCGCTGCCGGTGCATCCACGATTGCCAAGTGGCTGTTTTTCGCGGCGGTGGCGATCTTCGTGGTTTTCGTCCTTCTGGCCTTTTTGGCAGGAGAAGTCATTCTGTAGGTGATACGAGCGAAAGCACTTCTCATCGTCAATGAGCGGAAGAGGGCGCGCGGCGGGCAGCTCGTGGCTGCTGGACCAGCGCGCTGCTGACATCAAGATCGTCTCCGTGTTTGCAATTCAAGAGAAGTAGTACGCAAGCGCCAAAACGAGATAGACGCCGATTAGCAGCAGGCGAACCAGGTGGTCTCGGCGTCTCTCGTGATTGAATTGACGATGAACGCCGTGCCCGCGATCGAAAACAGGTCGACGGGGTTCTGAAACACCAGGGTCATCGGCTTCCCGATCAACCAGGAGAAAATAACAAGAAGCGGAGCTACGACGAGCGCAATTTGGATCGCTGAACCGATGCAGAGCGTCATCACGAGACCCATTCGGTCGCGTCGAGCAAACCAGACAGCGGCAAATATGTCGGAACTGGTGCCGACGAGCGCAAGTACGACGACGCCGAGGAAAAGTGGCGTCACGCCAGTGGAGTTGGCCGCCTCCGTCAGGGCGCCCGAGACAAATTTGCTCTGCAGGGCCGCCGCGCCGGTGCATGCCAGCAAGACAATCAAACAGGCGGTTACGGACCACGCAGGTGTGGTAGAAGGCTCCGCTTTGGTCGCGAAGACATTCCGGTGAGTGATTAGCGTGAAGACGAGATTTCCGGAGTAAAGTATCAGCAGGACGACGGACACGGCCAGGCTAAGCAGTTCGTCCGAGGCGCTCACGTTGTTGATATGACGAACGCTACGGCCGGTATAGTCGAATACGGCCGGCAGGAGCAGAGCGATCACGGACAGGACGAGCATGCTCGACAGCAATCCAGCGCGTGCTTCGGCGAAACTTTGGCGCTCGCGATTGAACCCGCCGGTGACGATGGCCAGCCCGAGCCCCAGCAAGCAGGTTGCTGCAATGGATCCGGTGATCTGGGCGTGGACAACCTCCACCTGGCCACCGGCGAGGACGAATAGCGCAAGAATGAGTTCTGCCAGGCTTCCCAGGCTGACCGTCAGAAGGCCCCCCAGGGCAGGACCAGTGTGGGAGGAAAGCTGGTCTGTTGCTACGCGGATCCATTCCGCGAGCACGGCTATAGCAAGAACGCCGGAGCCGAAGGTCCATATTGGCGAAAGATGGAAAACATACTCGCCGATCGGTGTGAAAAACACGAACGCCAGGGGCGCAAGTCGGGCCATGGCGCCGTATTTCCCGAACGCATTGTTGTTCCTGGAGGCGATGGGGGTCGACAAGCAGGTGACAGGCTCCTAGCCGCTGGCGGTCGTTCAATTCACAGGTAAGCTCGCTCGGCGGGCGCCGGCGACGGGGTTACGACTGATGGGTCCCGCGGTCGATCTCCATGCAGCTTGCGATGATCAACGAGGTGATATGCGTCCCGTTCGGTGCGCCGGCACGATGTCGGTACGCATCCGAACAATACGGCGGCGACCATCCACTTTGCGGCCAGAGGTCACGCATTGATTGCCCGCCAAGTACTGGTTGAATCCAGAGAATTCTCATGGGCCGTTAGAATCACGCGATGGCAGTTGCATGACAGTTCCTCGAGACGGGCCTTATCAACAATCTCGATCTGAGCGCGACCTTGCTTGATAATGCCTCGCGCCTCCATGTCGCCCATTGTCGTGGTGATGCCGGCGCGCCGAACACCCAGGGCTTGTGCCATGCATCGATGCGTGAGCGGGATTTCGTGAGATGACAATTTGTCCTCCGCAATGAGCAGCCACCGAGCCAGTCGTTGTTGCAGGCTGTGACGCGAGTTGCATGCGGCCAACTGCGAACTGTGGATCAAGGTAGCCTGGACGTATCGCAGGAGTAGTTTCTCGATTTCGACGTCGCTCTTGATCAACTCGATCAGCGCTTCGGCTTCGATCCGCAGGGCCGTGCCGGCTACCTGAACCATGCAGCGGTGAGGGGAAACTCGCATGCCGAGGATCAGGGGGATGCCGATAAAGTCCTTTGCTCCGACGGTCTGTATCTCGACCGGCAAGCAGTTCCCGGCCTTGGCCGTCAGCGAGGCGGCGCCTTGTTCTGGGAAATATGCGTACTGCAATGGAAGATTGCGCTCTTGCAACATTTGCCTCGGTTTCAATCTCACATCGTCGCAGCGACCAACGAGCAGAGAGCGTGAAGGATCTGGCAGGCGCCGGATTAGATCATTGGCGAGGTGGGACGGCGTTTCTCTTATCCTCTTCGCTGGGTCGAGCGGAAGCGGGCGGAGAGAGAACGAACGGGTGCTTGCGATTTCATCCCTCAACATGTCAACCTCCGTGAAGGGCCATTGGTTGACATGTGGGAGCCCGGCTTTCCGATCACAGTCGGGCTAAAGGTGCCATGTGTCAGGAGAAACCTGACGGCGACCTTCGATCGCCTCCCTCTCCGACCTCATCGGCGTCGCGTGCGCAACGCTGGAGCAGAAGCGCCGACACAGGTGACTGGGTCCGCTCATTCTGTCGTCGTCTTCGCGGCTGCTCGGAAAAACCATGACGCGCTTCCCGCTTTGCTTGGCACGGAAGCGGACCGTTCGTTGGGGCGACCGCGAACTCTCGGCACAGGAAGCGATTATGAGATGAAGATGCTGGAACAATCCCCATCGCAGGAGCAATGGAATGCGGGTAAAGATCAGGATCGCCCTTGCAATTCTCATAGGTACAATTTCAAGCTCCGTTCTGCCGGTCGCCGCGTGGTCCGAGCCGGCAACGCCGGTTGCGACGGAACAATCAGCACATTCCCCACAGTTCTCCAGAACGGTTTACGATGGATACCGTGCCTCTCGCTTGCTTGGCAGTGCGGTGTTCTCCTTGAAAGGCGAGTATTTGGGAGCTGTCCGGAACATGATCCTTGCGGACGACGGGCAGATTGTTTCGTTGCTGGTTGAAGGCTTTAGAACAGAGGACGAGCCCGAGTTCATCTCGCGGATTCCCTTCAAGCGAGTGATGAGGCCGCTTCACGAAGGGGCTCTCGTTGCTGACTTCGCCGATTTGAGGTCGCGAGAATACGGCCTCTTCGTCGATCCCGGCCAAGCACAAGCGGAGCCGCACGAGTTCTCGATTTCGAAAGTCATCGGCGACTACGCGCGGCTGCAGGCTGGGCAAGGCTATGGCTATGTCTCCGATCTGGTTTTCGACAGCGGCGGCAAGCTTGCGGCAGTCGTGATATCCCGCGAAGCGTCTGCCGGCGGAGGGACCTACGCCTTTCCTTACCCAGGCCAGACCGGGCAATGGAGCCCAAAGCTCAGCTATTATGGCCTGCCTTACGTCACGGCAGATCAGGCAAGCAAGGCCGGTCTACGACTCGACCTGAAGGAGTTTCGAAACTCGTGAGGAGATCAAATCTTGGGTGGGTAATGTCCGGCGCCGTGCGTCCAGCAGGAGCCTGGCCTCTCCCAAGCAAACTGGTGCGGTCACGTCCTCAAGCGCAGAACGCCCTCCGTCCCCTCGAAACTGCGTTTGGACGTGGCTGCATCAGAGCCTTTCATGGACACGTGCGGTATCGGAAGTAGCCGCGTACTAAGCGGATACTTGTTGGCGCTTCCGAAGCGCTCAGGGTCGAGCGAGGACGTCGGCGAAGGTCAATGCGAACATCGCCATCAGGAAGACAAGGCCCGCGATCGCCGCGAGGCGGATCAACGGCTTCGCTGAAGCAAGTTCCATAAAGAGCAGGACGACCAGTGTCGACTTTGCCGCCGCGATGACGATACCGGTCGCTGTGGTGATGCGGCCCATGGGGATGTAAGCCGCGATTAGGCTGAGCAGCAGAAGAACGAGTAGCGCGGCCCAGATCAGCAGGTTCCTCACCCATAGGTGGCGGATGTCGCCTGATGCGCCTCGCCTGTTCATGACGCGCGTCCCGGCAAGTAGATGAGCGGGTAGAGGAAAATCCATACGATATCGACCAAGTGCCAATACAAGGCCGTGACCTCGATCTCGGGATTGTCTTTCGCGGGAAGCTCGCGCCGGTAGAGCACCCAGATCAAGCGGCTCACCAGCCCAATGCCGATAGAGAGATGGATCGCGTGCACACCCGTGACCAGCCAATAGAACCCGTAAAACAGTTGTGCTCCGGGCTGAGGCAATGCAAACCCGGCTCCCGGTACCAGATGCTTGTCAATGTCCTCCTTGTATTCGAAGCCCTTGATGACGATGAACGCGAGACCGAGCATCGCCGTGATGATGAGACACGCGAGGACAAGCCGTCGCAATCGCGCAGCCTCCTCGGCCGCCTGCGCTGCGACCGCCATCGTCAGGCTGCTGGTCAACAGCACGGCGGTGTTGATCGTACCGTACCAGACGTTGGTTTCGCGGCCGGCGGCCGCGAACGCGTCCGGGTGTTCGATCCGACACGCAGTGTAGGTCAACAACAAGGCACCAAAGAACAGCGTCTCGCTGGCCAGGAAGACCCAGATGCCGAACTTGCCCGCCTCACGCTGCCGGCCGAAATCTATCCAGGGTTCTCTCAGCAGTGCACTTTCGTCGCTCATCGCGTTTCTCTCGCATTTTGCATTTCCGGAGGATCGGTCCCGGCGGACATGCCTTCGGCGTGGTAGTCATAGGGCGCGCGGTCGACGCGGGGCTGCCGGTCGAAGTTCTTGGGCGGCGGCGGCGAACTCGTGGTCCATTCGAGGCCGGTGGCGCCCCACGGATTCCTGGCGGCTTTTCCGCCGTAGAAGAGCGACCAGGTCAAATAGCCGAGCGGCAGCAAGTAGGCGAGCGCGAGCACCGCCGCGCCGGCCGACGACATCACGTTGTAGATCTGAAACTCCGCCGGATAGGTGTGATAGCGCCTGGGCATGCCCAGATAACCGGCGAAGAATTGGGGCAGGAACGTCATGTTGAAGCCGGCATACATGAGAATGGCGGCGAACTTCGCCCAGCTCTCCGGATAGAGCCGGCCCGTTACCTTGGGCCACCAGAAATGCAGGCCGGCAAAAAAGGCGGAAACAGAGCCGCCGACCATGATGTAATGGAAGTGAGCAACCACGAAATAGGTATCGGTCACATGGATATCGACGGGGATCGAGGCGAGAAAAAGTCCGGAGAGCCCGCCAGTCGTAAACAACCCGACAAAGCCGAGCGCATAGAGCATCGGGGAATCAAAGCTGATCTGGCCGCGATAGAGCGAGGCGGTCCAGTTGAAGACCTTGATAGCCGAAGGCACCGCGATGATGAAGGAGAGGAAGGAGAACACCAGGCTCGCCAGCGGCGACTGACCGGAGACGAACATGTGGTGTCCCCAGACGAAGAAGCCGATGCCGGCGATTGCGAGCATGGCATAGACCATGAAATCGTAGCCGAAGATCCGCCGCCGCGCGAAGCAGGGGATGATCTCGGACACGACGCCCATGGCTGGCAAGACCATGATGTAAACGGCCGGGTGCGAGTAGAACCAGAACAAGTGCTGGAATAGGATCGGATCGCCGCCGCGTGCGGGATCGAAGATTGGCAGGCCGAACACCCGCTCGGCGATCACCAGCAGCAGCGAGATCGCGAGAACCGGCGTTGCGAGCACCATGATTAGCGATGTC
This sequence comes from Bradyrhizobium sp. CCBAU 53351, assembly GCF_015291745.1. Taxonomy (NCBI): domain Bacteria; kingdom Pseudomonadati; phylum Pseudomonadota; class Alphaproteobacteria; order Hyphomicrobiales; family Nitrobacteraceae; genus Bradyrhizobium; species Bradyrhizobium sp. CCBAU 53351. The sequence goes on along the minus strand of NZ_CP030059.1, from coordinate 5,729,418 downwards.
GCGTAGATGGCCCAGACGAACAGCGGCAGCCGGAACCAGGTCATGCCGGGAGCGCGTAGCATGTGGGTGGTCGCGATGAAGTTCACGCCCGTGGCGATGCTGGCAAACCCGACCACAAACACGCCGGCCGCCGCCGCGAAGACGTGGGTGTTGGAGAACATCGACGAGTAAGGCGTGTAAAACGTCCAGCCGGTGTCGACGCCGCCCGCAACGAGGGCATAGACGGTGAATGCGCCGGCTGCGATGGTCAAATACCAGCTGAAAAGATTGAGGCGCGGAAAAGCGACGTCGGGGGCGCCGATCATGAGCGGCAGGAGGAAATTGCCGAACGTGTTGGGGATCGATGGCACGAGGAAGAACCAGACCATGATGATCCCGTGGAACGAGAACAGCTTGTTGTAGGTGTCCGAGGTCAACAACCATCCGTTGGGTTGAAACAATTCGAGCCGCACGGCCGTGATCGCAGCGCCACCCATGAAGAAGAAGATCGTGATGGTCACGGCGTAGAGGATCGCGATGCGCTTGTGATCGGTGGTGGCAAGCCATGACCGGATCGTGGAACCGTGGCGGAGATAATCCGGGCGCTGCGGTAGCGGCAGCTCTCCGGCGAGCAGGGCGTCAGTCATTTTGCTGCTCCTCCCGAAGCGAGCGGATATAGGCGGTCAGGCTCTGGATTTCGCCGTCATCGAGCAACCCCTTGAAGCTCGGCATGATCGGTTCAAAGCCGGCCACGACGTCGCGCTTCGGCTGCAGGATCGAATCCCGGATATAGGCGTCGTCGGCGGAAACGGTGCGACCATCCGCCAGTTGCACTGTACGGCCATAGAGGCCCGCCAGGCGCGGTGCGTGGACGTTGGACGAGGCTGCGTGACAGCCCGCGCATCCCTGCGAGACGAACAGCTTGGCGCCCTCATGCGCGAGATCGTCGCCTTCGGGTTGCTGGGTCAACCACCGAGCATAGTCATCCTGGCGCATGACCACGATCTTGCCTCGCATCATCGAATGGTTGGTGCCGCAATATTCGGCGCAAAGAAGCGGGAAGGTGCCGCTCTTGCTCGCCTGAAACCAGATATCGGTATCGCGGCCGGGCACCACGTCCTGCTTGACGCGGAACGCCGGCACGAAGAACGAGTGGATGACGTCTTGCGAACTCATCAGCAGATGCACCGGCCGGTTCAGCGGCACATGCAGCGCGTTGATCTCGCGGGCCCCGTTCGTGTGCTGCGTCTTCCACATCCACTGCTTCGCGACCACATGGATCTCTAGCGCATGGGGCGGCGCGTCGAGGCTGCTGAGGTCGGCGGAGGAGGCCCACCAGAACAGGAATATGAAGGTGAGGAGGGTGGCGAGCGTCCAGCCGATCTCGAACTCGCGACTCAGAATCTCTGGCATCAGACCGCGCTTGGCCTTCGATCCGCGCCGGTAGCGCACGGCGAACAGCAGGATCAGCCCGAACACGAGCACGACAGTTGCGCCGGACAGCGCCAGCAGGAGATAGAAGATGTGATCGACCGTGACGGCGTGCGTGCTGGCCTCCGGCAGCCTGAACAGCGAGTTCATGCCGAAGCTCCGCGTCGTTTGCCGCGCAACAGCAACAGCCCGATCAGCCCCGCCATGGCGGCGACCGTTGCGGCGCCGAGAAGCTGCAGGATCGCGGCGATCCTGCTGGTATAGATGCCGTGTATCGGATCGAAGCCGTAGCACAGCAGCGCGATCCGGCCGGGCAGCCCGCCGATGCGGCCGTTGCTGGCCTCGAGCAGCGCGAGGCGCAGATCGCCCGGCTGCAGCGCCAGGCTGGACAGCGCTCGGACGACCCGGCCGTCCGGTGCAAGCGTGACGAACGCCGCCGGATGCGCGACGGCGTCACGGCTGCGGTCGAACGCGGTGTGGTAGCCGATGCTGTCGAGCAGCGTGCGCACGGCCTCGTCCGATCCGGTCAGGACGGAGACCCCGGCCCGCCCGATCTGTCCCTCCGTGAAGCGCCGCGCGTCCTCGCGGCTATCGCGCGGATCGATCCCGACGATAACGAGGCTGTAGTCGCGTCCCGCGGCGAGCCCGCCCTGCTGCAAGGCCGAGCTGGCGATCGTCAGCGCCGGCCCGCAGATCTGCTGGCAGGTGAAGTCTGCCGGGATCAGCAGTGTCGGACGTCCGGCGATCGCGTCGCCAACTGACACGGGACGGTCGTCGAGGCCGGTGAATTGCAGGGTGAGCGGAACATGTGCATCGGCCGGCGGGTCGAAGGCGACGCGCGCGATCTCCTGCTCGGTCAATCCGGCCTGCGCGAGCGCCGGCCACAACACGAGCGCAAGAACGAGGAGCGCCCGCCTCATGGTTTGCCTCCGTCGGCAGGGGGCGGTTGAGCGTCGTGATCCCCGATCGCGTCATACGCGTGCGCGCCGCGGCCTACGACGATTTGCATCGCCTGATCGATCGGGATGCGCGCCTGATTGTGGTCGCGATCCACCCAGGCATAGCCGGAGAGCCGGGCCTGCTGCTCGGCTTCGAAGCGCTCGAGGTCGGCCTGCGGCGATGTCTGCAACGCCGGCGCCGGAAACCGCCGCTCCGTGCGCGGGAAGAAGGCGCCCGGCACCTGCGCATTTAGAAACAGCAGGAGTCCTGCGATGGCCGCCGCCACGAACAGCAGGAAGCTGCCGACCACGGCCAGGACGACGCGGTTGTCGACATCGGCCGGTTGCGGCAGCGCGCGATGTCCCATCTCCTCAACCGGCATGGCGGCCGCCTGCGGATGTGAGGCCTCGACCGAATAGCACGGAAGACGCGGTCAGGACGACGAGCGAACCAAGGCCGGCGAGGGCGACGGCGGGTTGCCGGGCGAAGGCAGGCAGGATCAGCCAGGCGAAGTGCAGGCCGGTCCCGAGCAGCAGAAGCACACCAACGGCACGTAGGCCGGCGCGGCTGGCGCGCACGCTGGCGAGCAAAAGCATCGTGAACGGCAGAACCGCGCCAATGAGAAAGGTCGCGATCAAAATTGCAGCCCATGTGTCGGTACCGCGCTTGAGAAACCATGCGGCCTTGTGAGGCAGATCGCCATACCAGGCGACTACGAACGTCATGTAAGAGAGATAGACGACGCCAAGCAGCGTCGCCATCAGTAGCTTGCCGATGTCGCTCCTTGCCCGGCCTCCAACATTTCCGATGCCGACAACGCCCAGCACAGCGAGAGCCGCCAGCAACTGCTGGATCGCGATCATCGACGCGAAAGCGGTGGACACGTAATGGGGTTCGATCGACAGGAACCAGTCCACCGCGACCATGCTGATGGTGAGCCCGAAGAAAGCAAGGCCGAGCCCGGCCAGCAGCCTCGCGCCGAGACCGGACGCAAAGATCACTGCAAGAATTGACCACCCCGCCAGGGTGATCGCCGCCCGCAGGATGAATGAGGTCTGGCTCAGATACCACATCGCGACGTCCGGCTTGATCTCGCCGGGATTCGCGGCCCACGGATAGATCGACGGCAATGCGGCAAGGACCGGGACGAACGCAATAGCAACGAGAGGCATCATGGCGGCGAGCGGACGCAGGACCGGTGCAGCGGCGATGCCCCAGACCCCGCCGGTCAGGCGGTGGATCAGCAGCAAATTCAAGCTGCCGACCGGGGCGCAGCTCCAGATGGCGAACGCCAGCAGCCAGCCCTGCAGCAGGGGTGGATAAATAGCCAGGCGCCCGAGAACGAGCACCAGCGCGGCCGTGAGCGTCAGCAGCGCAAGCCCGGCCGCCGCATGCCGGTTGCCGAATGCCGACAGAGTCTGCCGATGCGATGCCGCGATCATGGCAGCTTGCTCCTTAGCTGCGGGACCTCGGCCATATCGGTCCGCTGCGACTGCTGAAGCGCGCGGATATAGGCGATGATGGCCCAGCGGTCGCGCGGCTCGACGCGCGCGGCATAGGAATACATCGCGCCGTAACCGTTTGTGATCACGTCGAAGAAGTGCCGGGCGTCGGCCTGCCGGAGCCGGCTCGAATGAAACGACGGCGGGGCGGGAAAGCCGCGCTGCACGATCATGCCGTCGCCATGGCCGGAGAGTCCGTGGCAGGGCGAACAGTAGATGCCGAAACGCTCGCGGCCGCGCGCCAGCAGCGCCATGTCGACGGGCGGCGGCGTCGCGATCTGCCGCGCGCGATCGAGTTCGCCCTGCGCGATCGCGCCCTTCGGCGGGACCTGGGCTTCGGTCCCGTCCTTGAACAGCGCTGCCTTGGTGAACGTGCCGTAGCGGTTCTGCTGCGTCATCGAATGATCGCCGCAGCCGCCGAGCGCGGCCGGGAGCATCATCAAACAGAGCAGCCGGCGGATCGTCATGGCAAGCGCAGCTCCGTCACCGCGACGGCACCGGCTTCGGTGAGCACCGTCCGCAAGTCGTTGGGATCGGCTTCGGACGCGGCGACGAGGACGTAGCGATCCTGCGTTGCGCGCTCGAAGCCTGGAATCTCGAACAGCGCATCGTGTAGCCGCGGCAGGCGGCACGACCGGAGAAAGGCGATCACGCCGGCGAGGGCGGCGGCAAAGACGCCGACCTCGAAGGGGACGAGCAGGAAGACCTGCCAGGAATTGAGCGGCCGCCCACCGCTGTCGATCGGATAATCGATCACGGCGCTGTACCATTGCAGGCCGAACGCGAAAGCGGCGGTCGCGAGCCCGCCGATCAGCATCGCCGGTCGGATCCGCGAGCGCGCGACGCCGAGCTGCTCCGCCAGCCCCTCGATCGGATAGGGGGTGAAGGCGTCTAATGCGGCATGACCCGTGCCCTTCACGCGCTGCAGCGCTCCTTGCAGCGTTTCGGGGTCGAGGAACTGCGCCACCAGGGTCGAGGTCATGCGGCGGCCTCCTCGTGAGCGAGTTCGCGCATGTCGAACATCGACACGCTCGGGATCAGCCGCATGAAGAGCAGGAACAGGAAGGCAAAGAAGCCGAGTGGCGCGATCAGGAAGCTCCAGTCCCAGAATGTGAAATGGAAGCTGTGCCACAGCGAGGGCATGTAGCCGTGAGACAGCGTGTTCCAGACGATCAGGATGCGCTCGAGCCACATCCCGATGTTGATCGCAATGGCGACAAGAATGAGCACCGGCAGCGAGCGTCGCGCGAACGGCCACCAAAGGAGCTGTGGCACCAGGCAGTTGCAGGTCAGGAGCGCCCAGTACAGCGGCGCATAGGTGCCCGCGAATTCGAATCGCACAAAGGCGCGGTCGGCATGCTCGCCGCCATACCAGCCCATGAACCACTCGGTCGCATAGGAATAGAACATCACGATGGAGGCCATCAACAGGATGCGGGCCATCGCGTCGAAATGCCGGGGCGTAATGATGGCCTGGAGGCCGAGCCCCCATCGGATCCCCGCTGCGAGCACGACGACCATCGCGAAGCCCGAATACATCGCGCCGACCACGAAATAGGGCGGGAAGATGCTCTCCTGCCAGCCGGGCATGAGGCTGGCGGCGAAGTCGAGGCCAACGATCGAATGGACCGAACAGACCAGCGGCACGCCGAGCGCCGCCATCGTGCTGTGCAGCGTCTGGAGGCGCGACCATTCTCGCGCCGAGCCGCGCCAGCCCAGCGCGAAAGCGCCGTAGACAAGCTGGGCCCCTCGCCACGGCGCGCGGTCGCGCATGGTGGCGAGGTCGGGGATGAGACTGACGTACCAGAACAGGATGGAGAACAGCAGATAGCTGACGATGGCCCAGAAGTCCCAGACAAGCGCGCTGCGCCATTGCGGCCACAGCGCCATCGTGTTCGGATAGGGCGCGAGCCAGTAGGCATAGATCGGCTGGCCGAGATGGATGATCGGCATCAGCCCGGCGATCGCGACCGCGAACAGCGTCATGGCCTCCGCGAAGCGGTTGATCGAGGCGCGCCATCGCTGCCGGGTCAGCAGCAGCATCGCCGAGATCAGCGTGCCGGCGTTGCCGATGCCGATCCACCAGACGTAATTGGCGATGGCAACGCCCCACACGATGGTGGAGTTGATGCCCCAGATGCCGATGCCGCGGTAGAACAGCCAGACGATCGCGACCAGCAGCCAGAGCACGAAGGGCAGGGTGGCGAGCAGCGCGAGCCACCAGCGCTTGCCGAACCCGGTGAACAGCTGGTCGGCGATGGCCTGGGTGATCGCGACGTCGTCGGCGCGCTCCGCCGAAATCCAGCGATGCGCGGGCGGCTGTTGCGGCACGAGGACCCGGCTCATGTCTGCTCCTCCGCGGGATTGCGCAGGTCGGCCAGATAAGTGGTCCGCGGCCGCGTGCCGAGATGCCCGAGCAGGGCATAGTGGCGCGGGTCGGCCTTGCCGCGGTTGATCTCGGCGTCAGCCTGGTTGAGGTCGCCAAAGCTGATGGCGCGCGTCGGACAGGCATTCTGGCACGCGGTGCGCACCTCGTCCGGACCGAGCGGACGATTCTCGCGTTCCGCGCTGCGCCGTGCGCCGCTGATCCGCTGGACACAATAGGTGCACTTCTCCATGACGCCGCGCGCGCGAACAGTCACCTCCGGATTCTTCTGCCCGCGATAGGATTCCGCGCCGAGATTTGCATACTCCTCGCCGTCGGCGTAGCCGAAGAAATTGAAGCGCCGGACTTTGTAGGGGCAGTTCGCCTCGCAGAAGCGGGTCCCGATGCAGCGATTGTAGACTTGCCCGTTCAGGCCTTCGTGGTCGTGCACGGACGCCGCGACCGGGCAGACCGGCTCGCACGGCGCATGCTCGCAGTGCATGCAGGGGACCGGCTGGAAGCCGAGCGGCATCCCGTTGGCCGCGCCGTGATCGTAGACATCGACGCGCATCCAGTGCATGTCGCGTCCCATCGCGATCTGCTCCGGTCCCACGACCGGAACGTTGTTTTCGGCCTGGCACGACACCACGCAGGCATTGCAGCCGATGCAAACCGACGTGTCGATCACCATGGCCCAGGCATGGCCGTCGCTCGACTGGACGGTGCGCGGCATCAGGCTCGGCGGATCGTCCGAAGCTGCCGCCGCCGGCGTTTGACCGAGCTGGTACAACGGATAGAGTTCGCGGACATCGTCCGGTGTCCGCACCACGTTTTGCGTGGTTAGGATCGGCTCCCGGCGTCCGGTTCGCGTGACCGAGATGCTTGGAATGCGCCAGCGATGCTCTCCGGTTCGCAGTGCATAGGCATTTACGCCGACGCCGTCACCGATTGCGCCCGCTTTGTGCCGGCCCGCGCCGAGCGTGAGCGTGCCGACCCCGGCTGCGGTCCCGGGCTCGGTCAGAACCGGCACGTCGAGCGTTCGATCGCCGGCACCGATCGCGACGATATCGCCGGAGGCGACGCCGAGCCTCGTCGCGTCGTCGGGATGCAGCGCGAGCGCATTGCCCCAGACCTGCTTGGTCAGCGGCTTGGGGCATTCCTGCAGCCACGCATTGTTGGCAAAGGAGCCGTCCCACAGGCAGGGATCGGGGCGCAGGATGAGGGTGATGTCGCTGGCATGCGTGTCCTGTGCTTCGCCGCCCGGCATCGGCGGTAGTTGCGGCGCAGCCGGGGTAACGGTGGCGGCGCTGGTGCCGGCAATGACGCCGGCGTGCAGCGCCTGTTGCCACCACGCCTCGAAATCGCCAGAGGCCGCGCCTTGCCAGGTCTGCCGCACCAGATCATACGCGCTCGCGTCCTGTTCGCCGGTGAGCCAGGCCAGCAGCTCGTGGACGCCGTAGCTGCCGTAGAGCGGCCTGATCAGGGGCTGGGCGATGCTCGCGGTGCCGTCGCTCGCGCGCAGGTCCGACCAAGCTTCGAGTGGATGATGGTGCGGAACGTGCCAGGTTGCGAGGGCCGCGGTCTCGTCGACATACTCCCCCATATGCAGCCGGAACGGCGCCTGCTGTACCCGCGCTCCGAACTGCAGATCGGCGGGCGCGTCGTAGACCGGGTTCGCGCCAACGATGATGAGCTGGCGCACGCTCCCCGCCGCGAGATCGCCCGCGAGCCGTTCGAGCGTGTCGGCCCGCTTGCCCGACGGCGTGCGGTCGAACGGCTCAATGAGACGGATCGGTGCATTGATCTGCGCGTTGATCCAGTTAACCAGCGCATGAACCTCCTTCGACAGCGTCGGTCCCGCCATGACGAGCGCTGCGCCCTTGTGGCCGCTGAGGTCGGTCGAGATCTTGCGCAGCAACGCGCGCTCGTGCTCGGGAAGCTCTGTCGCTCCTTGAGCTGCACCAAGCTCTCCCGCGAGCCTCATCGCGAACCGTTCAATGGCCTCGGGTTGCAGTGCCAGCCGCTCGTCGGCCTTGGCTCCCGTCAGCGTCAACGCGCTCTCGAGACAATAGAGACGCGAGAAGCTTTTGGCATCGCTTCGACCCTCGGCGAAGCCGCGGCCGTGCCGGATCTGGTCGGGTCCGTGTCCGATCGGATCGGCATCGAGCGCCACGATAACGCGCGCCTTGGCGAGATCGGCGACGCCGTGAAGGGGCCGGCCATGGGCGAGCTGGCTTCCCTCTCGCGCGTTGTCGTCGTCGGTCGGGGCGTAGGCGTGCCACGCCGCGGCGGGGAACGCCTGGAGCAGGCCATCGATCTGGCGGAGCACGGTCGGGGATGTGGTGCGGCTGGTCAACAGGCGGAGGCCGTCGCCCTGACGGCTGCGGGCGTCGGTGATCTGGCCTGCCAGCGCACCTTGCAGCGCTTCGCGCGAGGCAATGGCGCCATCATGAAGGATGGTGCGAGAACGGTCCGGATCGTAGAGCGACAGCACGGCGGCCTCGGCGAACACGTCGGTGGCGCCGAGACTGCCGGGATGGCGCGGATTGCCTTCCACCTTGATCGGCCGGCCGTCGATCGCGGTGACGATGACGCCGCGCCCTATTCCGGCAAGTCCGAGCGCCGTCGCGAATTTCAGCGGTTCGCCAGGAACGATCCGCTCCGGCATCTTGACATATGGCAGGATTGTCTCGTCCGGCTTGCTGCAGGCCGCGAGGCCACTTGCCATGCCGGTCGCGAGCAGGCTGAGTGCCTGACGGCGGCTGAGCTTGCTGCGCCGAACCGGGTCGGGCCGCGTCGGCAATTCCTTCAGCGGTGGCATATGGTGCAATCCGTCAAATGACCAGTATTGATGTGGTAAGTTGCGGCGAGCTTGGACCCGGCTTCCGCCTGGTTCTTAGGCGGTTGCCATTTCGGATCGAAAACCGCCTCGCGAGGACGCAGGTGAGGCTCAGGATTACGGTGGCAGTCGAGGCACCATTGCATCGTAAGAGGAGCTGCTTGTCGCATCAGCCGCATCTGTCCGACGTCACCATGACAGGTGGTGCATCCCACCCCTTTTGCGAAGTGGACCGAATGATCAAAATAGACATAGTCCGGAAGCCGGTTGACGCGGGTCCACGCCATCGGCTTGTTTCTGGCAAGGCTCTCCCGTACCGGCGCCAGCATCTGCGCATTCGTCCAGATCTGCGAATGACAGGTCATGCAAGTCTCGGTCGGAGGAATGCCGGCAAAGCGTGCTTTCTCGACGGAGGTGTGGCAATAGCGGCAATCGAGTCCGAGCCCGGAAACATGATGCTCGTGGCTGAACGGCACCGGCTGATTCCGGGTGATGTTCTGGTTGGTGACATTGGGGGACCGCATCACCTCATAGGACAACCCCACTGCAAGCACCGGTGCCGCTCCAATCGCCGCCATGATCAAGGTCGCAATCGTGTTCGCGCCTGGACGAAAGAGCTGCATTGATCGCCCCCAGCCGCGCTAAGACGTTCACGCGCGAATTCGAACAGGAACTGATTTTGCGGCCGGCGTCTTCGAATGGATGTCGTGGTGCGACAGCGGGATCAGCGGGTTCATTTCTGGATAGTAGGCGCCGACGCAGCCGTCAGGCAGGTTGAACGGCGTTACCTTCAGCGGACCGACCTCTCGCGTGACACCATCCTCCGCGTCACTGACCAGCGAGACCATTTGGCCTTCCCGGAGGCCGGCGCGCGCGATTTCGTCCGGGCTCATCAACAGCACGTCTCTGGTGCCCTCGATGCCCCGCATCCGATCGCTGTAGCCGTAAATCGTCGTGTTGAACTGGTCGTTGCTGCGCATGGTCAGCAGTCGGAAGCGCCCGGGCGCATCCGAAAAGCCGGTCGAACTGAGCGTCTCCGGGACGGTAAACTCCGCCTTGCCGCTTTCAGTCTTCCAGATCCGTTCGCGGGCCGAATTGCCGCGATAGAAACCGCCGGGCGTGAACATCCGCGCGTTGAACTCGTGGAATTCGTCCGGATAGGTCTCGGCGATCTCGTTCCGGATGAGGTCGTAGTTGCCGGCCCATTCATCCCATTTCAACTTCGGATTCGGCTGCAGGGTCGCCTTTGCCAGGCCCGCGACGATCGCCACCTCGGATTTCAGGTGTTCGCTTGCCGGCTTGCGCAACCCGATCGAGCCCTGGATGCAGCTGAAAGTGTCCTCCATCGTCACGGCTTGCTGACCGCTTGCCTGAATGTCTTCTTCGGTCCGGCCGAGGCATGGCAATAGATAAGCAGCTTTGCCGTGCACCAAGTGGCTGCGGTTCAGCTTGGTCGCGATCTGAACAGTGAGGTCTAATCCGCGCCAGGCCTCTTCCATCTTCGACCGCTCGGGAATGGCTCGCACGAAGTTTCCACCTAACCCGACGAAGGCCTTGACCTTGCCGGCCAGAACGCCTTCGCAGGTCTCGACGGTATTCATGCCCTTTTCGCGCGGTGGCTCGAACCCGAACTGCTTGGCGTATTTGTCGAGGGGAACCAGCTCGGGTTTCTCCGAAATGCCGACGGTGCGCTGACCCTGCACATTAGAATGCCCACGCACCGGCGAAATCCCGGTGCCGTCTCGCCCGATGTTTCCCTTCAGAAGCAGCATGTTGACGAGCATTGCCACGTTCTGAAAGCCGTGCACGTGCTGGGTCAGGCCCATGCCGTAGATGCCGATTACGCGGTCTGCCTCGACATAAACCTGCGCGGCCTCCTCAATGACGGATCGGCTCAGGCCAGAGGCGGCTTCGATTTCCTCCCAGGAAGTCGCTCGGACTTTGGCCTCGAAGTCTTCGGAACCGTGCGTGTGCTGCTCGATGAAGGGAGCATCGATGACACGTTTGCCTTGCTGCTTTGCCGCGTCGTCGGCGGCGAAGACATGCTTGCAGATGCCGACGATGACGGCGATGTCGCCGCCAACTTTCACCTGGTGGTACTGGCTGCTGATCTGCGTAGCCTTGCCCGTCAGCATCTCCGCCGGATTCTGGGGATTGATGAAGACTTCGAGGCCCTTTTCACGCACAGGATTGAAGGTGATGATCTGTACACCGCGCTTGGCCGCGTCCTGGAGTGGGTGCAGGAAGCGGGGACTGTTCGATCCCGTATTCTGCCCGAAGAAGAACATTGCATCGCAGTTGCTGAGGTCGTCGAAGACCACGGTTCCAACGCCGGCGCCAATCAGCTTTTTGAGCGCCACCGACGTCGTTTCGTGGCACATGTTCGAACTATCAGGCAGGTTGTTGTTGCCATAAACCCGCGCGAACAGGGCATAGAGATAGGAGGTCTCAAGGCTGGCGCGACCCGATGAATAGAACACGACCGACTTAGGATCGAGCGCTTTTAGTTGCGAGCCGATGGCTTGAAACGCCTCGTCCCAGGGGCAGGGCACGTATTTGTCAGTGGTACTGTCGTAGCGAAGCGGATGCGTGAGGCGACCCTGTTGCTCGAGATCGTAGTCGCTCCAAGAGAGAAGATGGGTCACTGTATGTTCGGCGAAGAACTCCGGCGTGCAGCGGCGTGAGGTCAACTCCCAAAGGGTCGCTTTGGCGCCGTTCTCGCAGAATTCGAACGTGTGGTAATCGGCCGGCTTTGCCCACGAGCAGGAAACGCACATGAAGCCTTTCGGCTTGTTTTGCCGGCGAAGGGTATTCAGCGCCGCCGGCGAATCCCACTCTTTGCCGAATATCCGGGCAATCCCTTCGAGAGAGCCCCATCCGCCGGCTGGACCATCGTATTCAACTGTATTGGGAGTGTCGTCGCCAGCCTTGTTCGGTCGCGCCATGATCTTGCTTCTCTTCCGGAACCCGCCAGACCCGGTGCATCGCCAACGTATGTTCGTGGTGGCGGTTCCTCGGCTCGGCCCTTCTTGCCACTCCGAGAACGGAGATAAAGCTGCGGAAAAAGGCCAACGACACCAAGGTCTTCGATCGGACGGCGGATGGCGCGTCTCATTCGCGATAGATAGTTTGCTCGCTGCCGTACCGGAAATCGCGCACTCGTGTTGATTGGGCGAGTTCGTTCGATAGGGGCGAGGAACCGGGGCGCCTGGCAGGAGGTTGCCAGACGCCAATCTCGGAGCCGGCCATGGATGATCGCTGCACACTCGACAAGCCAGAGCTGGTCTGGCGAGGCCGCGATCCGATCCCGTCTTCGCGCAGAGTCGCAGAGGAGCGGCCGATAGCGCTCACCTACAACGGATCGACCTATGCGGTAATGATGGCCTCGCCAGCCGATCTCGTAGACTTCGGTATCGGCTTTACCTTAAGCGAAGGCATTGTGGACGACTGTGATGACATCCTCAGCATCGACACCGTCGAGCTCGAGCTGGGGTGCGAACTGCAGATCTGGCTCGGCGGCTCGCATGCTGATCTCCTTGCCAACAGGCGGAGGGCGATGGTCGGGCCGGTCGGCTGCGGCCTGTGCGGAATCGAGAGTTTGGAGCAGGCCTGCCCACGCCCGGCGCGCGTCGTCAGCCCCGCTGGATTTCAGCCGTTTGACATTTTGAAGGCGATGGCCTCGTTGCGGCCGCTCCAGCAACATAACCAGGCGACGGGCGCGATGCACGCGGCGGCGTTCTGGGGCGGCGATGACATTCGATTGGTCAGGGAGGACGTCGGACGCCACAATGCGCTGGACAAGCTCGCTGGTGCGATAGTCAGAGCCGGCCTGGAGACGTCGCGGGGCGCTGTCCTCATAACGAGTCGGGTCTCCGTCGAATTGGTGCAGAAAACCGCACGCATGGGCGTGCCGCTTCTTGTCGCCGTTTCAGCGCCGACTTCGCTGGCGATCGAGACCGCCGAGCGGGCGGGCGTTACGCTCGTCGCCGTCGCACGTGACGATGGTTACGAGATATTCAGCCATGCAAGCCGGCTGCTCTTTGAAACGAAAGAATTGGTCTCCGCTGGGGTCGAGCGGCTGGCTCCCGAGATGCTTTCCCGCTGAACTTCGGCTCTTGAGGGCAATCGGGAGCGTGCCTTCGTTCGGTCTCGTACTGACATCAGATCGCGCACGCCGTTTCGGTCGGAACGTCTGTAGCCGGCAAGCGCTGTGGTGATGTTCGGCTTTCCAAACCGAAAGGAGACAGCGATGAAGACGACGCTTTTGGCGGGATTCCTGCTCGCCGCGATGGCCGCCACTCCAGCACTGGCGCAAGGTGGTGGCACGAATTCCACGAGTACCACGCCGTCAGTCGCCAACTCGGGCCAAAACACGGCGGTACAAAAAATTCAAGACGATCTCAAGAAGGCAGGCTTCACCGACATCAAAGTCGTGGCTGAATCCTTCGTCGTGCAGGCCAAAACCAAGGACGGAAATCCCATGCTGATGACGATTGGTCCTCATGGCATGTCGGTGTTCGAAGCGATGAACGCGACCACGACAGGATCCGGCTCCTCAGCTAACTCTCAGGGGACGACGGGCTCAAGCTCTTCAAACAACAGCGCTAACTCCAAGTAGCTCCTCGCACCTTGGCGAACATCGCGGCTCTCAAAAGCAGGCCCTGCGATGTTCGTCTGGTGCCGCCGAAGCGAGACGTACGCGAGCGTACGCACATCGTAGGTGATGGCCAACCGAACTCCGAAACGTTCTGGTTGCCTGACCGTTGCTCCAACGTCGAGCGCGAAAGAACCGCGAGAAAATCCAATGAATGTCAGCGAATTCGTTTGGCACCGGTTGTCCGAATGGGGATTGCGCCGGGTTTATGGATATCCGGGGGATGGAGTAGGAGGCCTAGACGTCGCCCTTGAAGGCGCGAAAGACAAGATCGACTACGTGCAGGTTCGGCACGAAGAGATGGCAGCCTTCATGGCCTCGGCCCACGCAAAGTTTACCGGGCAGGTTGGCCTCTGCTACGCGACCTCGGGACCCGGCGCAATTCACCTTCTCAACGGTCTATACGACGCCAAGATGGACCACGTTCCCGTGGTTGCGCTCTTTGGGCAGCAGGCGAGAAGCGCAATCGGGGCGAGCTATCAGCAGGAAGTCGATCTGCAGGTGCTGTTTCAGGACGTCGCCGAGTACGTCGCGCAGGCGAGCGTGCCCGAGCAGGTGCGTCATCTAATCGACCGGGCCGTACGCATTGCGCACAACAAGCGCGCCGTTACCTGCGTGATCCTACCGAAAGACGTTCAGGAACTGGATTACCAGGATCCGCCTCTCGCGCATGGCGCGACCCACACGGGTGTCGGATATGCGGAGCCTGCAAGGCGACCGGACGAGGATCTGGTGCGCGCCGCCGCCGAGGTCCTGAACAGCGGCAAGAAAGTCGCGATGCTGGTTGGCGCAGGCGCCTTGAACGCGACCGATGAAGTCATTGCGATGGCCGAACGCCTGCAGGCCGGGGTGGCCAAAGCCCTCCTTGGAAAGGCGGCCGTCCCGGACGAACTCCCCTTTGTAACCGGTTCGATCGGACTGCTCGGCACCAAGCCGAGCTGGGACCTCATGAAAAATTGCGATACCTTCCTGATGGTCGGTTCGGCGTTTCCCTACAGCGAGTTTCTGCCGAAGCCCGGCGCGGCGCGCGGCGTTCAGATCGATATCGACGGCGCCAGGTTGAGCCTGCGTTACCCCATGGAAGTCAACATCGTCGGGGACAGCTCTTTGGCGTTGCAGGCGCTGCTGCCGCATCTTCAGCAGAAGCAAAGGTCATCTTGGCGAGGTGACATCGAGCAAGGCGTGCAGGAATGGTGGCAGACGCTTGAAAAGCGCGCCATGGATTCGGCGGAGCCGCTCAATCCGCAACGCGTATTCTGGGAGCTCTCGCCCCGTCTCCCTGAGAACGCGATCATCACCGCGGATTCAGGCTCAGTGGCCAATTGGTATGCGCGCGATCTGAAGATGCGCCGGGGCATGAAAGCTTCGCTCTCCGGAGGTCTGGCTTCCCTGGGTGCCGGAACACCTTACGCCTTGGCAGGGAAGATGGCCTATCCGGACAGGACAGTCATCGCCTGCATGGGCGACGGTGCGATGCAGATGAACGGGCTGAACGTCCTCATCACAATCTCGAAATATTGGCGGGCCTGGTCAAATCCACGCCTGATCGTGCTCGTCCTCAACAACCGCGATCTCAATCAAGTCACGTGGGAGGAGCGGATTCAGCTCGGTGCGGGAAAGACGCTTTCTACCCAGAGCATCCCAGACTTTCCCTACCACCGCTACGCCGAGCTGATCGGCCTCAAGGGCATCTTTGTCGACAATCCGGACCGAGTCGGCGCTGCTTGGGATGAGGCATTATCGGCGGATTGTCCCGTGGTCCTTGAGGCGTACACCGATCCCAACGTTCCACCGCTGCCGCCCCACATCACGCTCAAGGACGCTAAGAATTTCGTCAGTATGCTTCCTTCGGAGCCGGAGCTCGGCAGCGTTCTGAAGAACAGCGCCAAGGTGCTGTTGACGAGCGTAATGCCCGGGAAGGAATGATGGTCGAGATCTCTGTCGAGGCAGTCAAGGCTCGTGCCTTCGAGATTCCAACCGATCGACCGGAGGCCGACGGGACGATGAGTTGGAATTCCACAACTTTGGTTCTGGTCGAAGTCGCGGCCGGCGCCAAGTCCGGGATTGGTTACACGTATTCTGACCACAGCATAGTTGCGCTCATCATGAGCAAGCTCGCCTCGATCGTCTGCGGGATGAATGCCCTCGCGCCCGAAACCGCCTGGATGGCGATGCAGCGCGCGGTTCGCAATCTGGGACGCGAAGGCCTCGCTGCGAATGCTATCTCGGCGGTCGATACGGCTCTCTATGACTTGAAGGCGCGGATCTGGGGTGTGCCCCTGGCTCAGCTGCTCGGAAGCTACCGAAGAAATGTCCCGATCTATGGAAGCGGAGGTTTCACGACTTACTCGGACACCGAATTGGCCGAACAGCTCGGCAAGTGGGTTGCCGACGCTGGGTGCACGAATGTCAAGATGAAAGTGGGCTCGGAGCCGGACCTCGATCCGCATCGCGTGCAAGTGGCAAGCCGCGCGATAGGCGAACGCGCCAATCTCTTCGTCGATGCAAACGGTGCTTACTCGGTGAAACAAGCGCTAGAGCTTGCGGATCTCTTCGAGCCTCACCGTGTCAAATGGTTTGAGGAGCCGGTGTCGTCGGACGACCTCGCGGGCTTGCATGCGGTTCGCGCCCGTGCCCCGGCAGGCATGGAGGTTGCTGCGGGTGAGTACGCTTACACCACAGACTATGTGCGGACGATGCTGGAAGCGTCGGCAGTCGACGTTCAGCAGGCCGATATCACCCGGTGCGGCGGCGTAACCGGGTTTCTGCAAATCGCCTCGCTTTGCGAGGCGCACCATATCGATCTGTCGGGCCATTGCGCGCCGGCTCTGCATCTCCACGCCGCCTGCGCTGTGTCGCGCCTACGGCATCTGGAATGGTTTCACGATCACGTTCGCATCGAACATATGCTTTTCGACGGCGCGCCGAAGCCACGTAATGGTGCGATCCAGCCCGACCTGTCGGTAGCGGGCAACGGCTTGATCTTCAAGGAAACGGATGCTGAGCGCTATGCGATCTAACCAGGTAAGAAAAGAGAAGGCGCGCGAGAGCTTCCAAGCTCCGGCCGTCGAAGCGATGCGGGCAAGACCGCTGCGGTTGTCGGTACCTCGCTCGCTCTCCCGCTCCGCGCAGCGCGAGGCCGAGACCGTTTCGGCAGCCCGGCGTCTGAATCGAGTCGCGGGCATGTTGGCCGCGTCCGTCCTTGCCGACAGCGCTCTCGAGCACTACCGTGGGTCATTCAAGAATAAGGCGATGTTCACCCCGCTGGTCGTTGCCGGGTTGACCTTGGCAATGAGCCTGCACGGCACGGCGGACCGGCGCCCGGTTGCACACAGAGCACGAGACGCGTCGTATCTTTCGGCGGCCGTCACCGGCCTGATTGGAACAGGCTTTCACATCTACAATGTGACGAAAAAAGTCGGCGGCCTGAGCTGGCAGAACGTATTCTACGGTGCTCCCCTCGGCGCGCCGATGGCTATTCTGCTCTCCGGGTTGTTGGGCTTTTGCTCGGAACGTGTACGCGCCAACGGGCGCCGGCGGTCTCGTCGGATCTTCAAGCTTCCCGCGGCTGAGACGGTCGCGACAGTATCAGCGCTGGGCCTCCTTGGAACCTCGGGAGAGGCGGGGTTGCTCCATTTTCGCGGAGCGTTTCACAACCCCTTCATGGCCGCTCCCGTGACCCTCCCGCCGATCGGCGCTGGCTTACTCGCCGGCGCGGTATTGAACGGTGGAAGGCGGATGCGCGGCCTTGCGCGATGGTGGATGCGGCTGCTTGCGTTGATGGGTTTTGCCGGCGTTGGCTTTCACGCCTATGGCGTCTCGCGAAACATGGGCGGCTGGCGCAATTGGAGCCAAAACATCCTCAACGGACCGCCTCTGCCGGCACCCCCAAGCTTCGCTGGGCTCGCAATGGCGGGGCTTGCTGCGCTCGAGTTGATCAGAGAGGCACGAGATGCTTGATCGGAAGGCCGAGCTTCACAATGCCTACCCCGGCTATGACGTGCTTGCGAAATGGCGGAGCCCATCCTGGAATGAGAAGACGCGGGAGGTGATCGCGGCTCGCTTGCAGGTGCCGGACAAGCCGCAATTCCTGACCCTGGTTGAGTTCGAAGTGCTCACCGCAATCGCCGATCGCATCGTGCCGCAACCTGCGTCGAGGTCGCCTGTTCCTGTGGCTGGCCTGCTCGATCAGAAGCTGCGAGCCGGCATCAAGGATGGCTATCGTACCGCGGGCCTGCCGGGCGACGGCGAAGCTTGGCGAAGGGGCCTCGCAGCCCTGAATGCGGAGGCGAGGGTCCTCCACAAGCGTTCCTTCGCAGCAATCGCTGACGCAGATCAAGACGATCTGCTAAGGCGCTGCGAGGCGGGCGAATTGAACGCGCCGGAATGGGCCGGTATGCCGCCGCAGACGTTCTTTAAGCAGCGACTCCTGCGCGACGTCGTCCTCGCCTACTATTCCCATCCGATCGCGTGGAGCGAGGTGGGGTGGGGCGGACCCGCCAGTCCGCGCGGTTACGTGCGCCTCGATTTCAATGATCGCGATCCCTGGGAGGCGGCCGAGGCCAAGCCGGGCCGGGAGGCTAACGCTCTAAGGATCAATCGCAATGTCCGGTGATCCCCGGCATAGTCCCCGCGCCCGCGAGGGCCGCGCACCGGACGTGTTCCGGCCCGGCGGTTGGGTCAGCATGAAGCAATACGCCGATCACGAAATGGTCGACTTCGTGATCGTCGGAACCGGGGCGGGCGGCGCGACGCTCGCCTGCAAACTAGCCGAATACGGCTTCTCTGTGATTGCCCTGGATGCCGGCCCTTACTTCCGGCCGCTTGAGGATTTCGCCTCCGACGAGTCCGAGCAAACCAAGCTTTACTGGACGGACGATCGTATCGTCGATGGCGACAATCCCCTGCAGCTCGGAAGCAACAACAGCGGCAAGGCCGTCGGAGGCTCGACGGTGCATTTCGCAATGGTATCGCTCCGGTTCCGGCCAGAATGGTTCAAAGCCAGGACCAAGCTTGGTTATGGTGCGGACTGGCCCCTCGATTGGCGCGAGATGTGGGCTTACTACACGGAGGTCGAGCAAGCCCTCAAGATCTCCGGCCCTGTCAACTACCCCTGGGGACCGCCGCGTCCGCGCTATCCTTATCGCGCCCATCCGCTCAATGCTGCTGCCCGCGCGCTCGCGCGCGGCTGCGAAGCCCTTGGTATTGGCTGGACCGAGACGCCGCTGGCAACCCTCTCTGCTCCGCGCGGCCTCGCACATCCTTGCGTCTATCGCGGCTTCTGCGTGACCGGTTGCTCGACGAATGCCAAGCAAAGCGCGCTCGTGACATGGATTCCGCGCGCTCTGTCCGCCGGCGCCGAGATCCGGGATCTCGCCATGGTCGGCCGGATCGAGACCGACGCGAATGGTCTCGCCGTCGGCGTTCACTATCACCGCCAGAACGAGTGGCGCTTTCAGAAGGCACGCAACGTGGTGGTGGCCGGCTACGCGATCGAAACACCGAGGCTCCTGCTGAATTCGGCGACCGACAAGTTTCCGGATGGCCTGGCAAACAGGTCCGGACTTGTCGGCAAGAATCTCATGGCACAGGCAAACCAGGCGGTGTGGGGCGAGATGGACGAGGAGGTCCGCTCGTACAAGGGACCTCCGTCCCTCGCCATCACCGAGCACTGGAATTACGAGGATGAGGGCAAGGATTTCTTTGGTGGCTACGCTTACATGAGCCAGGGCCCCCTTCCGCAGCTATGGGCCAACACGCAAGCGACGGCGCATGGTCTGTGGGGGACGCGACTGGTCGAGGCGATGAAGCGTTATAACCACGTCCTGGGCTTGAAGATCGTTGGGGAGATGCTGCCTCAGGAAAGCAACCGCGTCACGTTGGCCGACGAAGTCGATCAATACGGGCTGAGAATTCCGCGCGTGACCTACTCCTGGTGCGACAACGACAAGCGCCTGATCGATCACTCCGTCGCCTTCATGAGCCGGGCTCTGGGCGCGATCGGCGCCAAAGACTTATGGGTGCAGGAGGACGACACCTGTCATCTCAACGGTACGGCCCGGATGGGCGATCGGCCGGACAACAGCGTCGTCAATGCGGACTGCCGCAGCTGGGACATCCCTAATCTCTGGATTTGCGACGGCTCCGTGTTTCCGACCGTGGGCGGCGCGAATCCGTCCCTGACAATTCAGGCGATTGCTTGCCGCACGGCGGATCGAATTCGGGCTCTGTCCCGAGTGGGAGAGATCAGATTGAATTAGGAGGATACCGATGAGGCACAAGCTCCTCAACGACAGCGCGCAGCGAACCTTTGCAGTCATCCTCGACAGCGGCGACGAGGCGATGGAAAGCCTCAAGTCCTTTGCAGCGGCGCAGCGGATCTCCGCAGCCCAAATCACCGGCATCGGAGCCTTCAGCGGGCTTGTGCTGAAATACTTCGATTGGGAGAAAAAGACATACCTCGAGAATCGCGTAGACGAACAGGTGGAGGTCGCTTCGCTCGTCGGCGATATCGCGGTTTCGCCGTCGGGCGAACCTTCCGTGCACGTCCATCTCGTTGTCGGGCGGCGCGACGGCACCGCTCTCGCCGGCCACCTTGGATCGGCTCGGGTGCGCCCCACTCTCGAGGTGATCGTAACCGAAAATCCCGCCCATCTTCAGAAGGCGCACGATCCCGTGACGGGGCTGGCGTTGATCAAGCTGGAGCGATGACAATGCAGAGCATCGGTCGCACAATGTGGGCCATCCCGGAAGGCTATATCCCAAGCGACAGCGTCAGCGACGCGCACGATCTTGTGTCGCATGAGGCGGCGTGCTTCCTGAACACGGGCGATCGCGACGCAGACGTCCGGATTACGTTGTTCTTCGAGAACAGGGCTCCGGTCGGCCCCTACCGGGTGAAGGTGCCGGCCAAGCGCACTCTGCATCTCCGCTTCAATGATCTGACCGACCCCGCTCCGGTTCCGCGCGACACGAGTTACGCTTCAATTATCGAGGCGAGCGAGCCGGTGATCGTTCAGCATACCAGGCTCGACTCGCGCCAGCCAGCAATGGCGCTGCTGTCGACCATTGCCTACCCCGCCGTACCGGAGTGAGGAGATGTCCTAATGAATGGCGAAGCGAGCTTGCATGAGGGGCCGGTCCGTCCCCGTCCGGTTGTCGTGGTCACAGGAGCATCCGCTGGGGTTGGCCGGGCCATCGCCCATCGTTTCGGCCGCGCCGGTTACTCCATCGGTCTGATCGCCCGAGATGCGGAAGCCCTCGAGGATGTGCGGCGCGAGATCGAGGACGTCGGAGGACGGGCGGTTGTGATGCCTCTGGATGTGGCGGATGCCGGCGCCGTCTTTGCGGCCGCGGACCGCATCGCATCGACGCTGGGTCCGATCGACATCTGGATCAACGACGCGATGGTGACGGTGTTCTCTCCGGTTTGGCGCATGACGCCCGATGAATTCCGCCGTGTCACCGAGGTCACCTATCTCGGCTTCGTGCACGGAACGATGGCGGCCCTGCGCCACATGCGGCCCGCGAACAGGGGGACGATCATCCAGATCGGATCGGCGTTGGCCTACCGCGGCATTCCGCTCCAGTCGGCCTATTGTGGGGCCAAGCACGCCATTCGCGGTTTCACGGATTCGCTGCGAAGCGAGCTGAGGCACGAGCAGAGCAGGCTCAATTTGATGATGCTCCAGCTGCCGGCGGTCAACACGCCGCAATTCGATTGGGCGAGGGCGCATATGCCGCGGACGCCGAGGCCGGTGGCCCCCGTGGTCGAGCCCGAGGTCATCGCGAATAAAGTGTACGATGCAGCTCAAAGGCCGGCGAGGGAGCATTGGATCGGTTTCAGCACCCTAAAGGTTATTCTTGGCAATATGATCTTGCCGGGGCTGCTGGATCGCTATCTCGCACGAACCTGTATCAGTGGCCAACAGACGGATCGCCCGATCGATCCAAGTCGGCAGGACAACCTCGAGCAACCCGTACGCGGCCTTCATCGCACCAGGGGGAGCTTCGCTTCAGAGGCGGTCGATAGCGCCTTTGCCGGACCGGCAAGCATGCTGCGGCTTGCTCCGGTCATGGCGCTGTTAGGAACAGCTGCGTTGGCCGTGGCGGCAGGACGCGGCTCTCGAAGCCCGAGAACCGGATATCGTCGACGTCAACGCAACGCTCGACATGGGTGAGAGCTTCCTCGTGCCGACGAAGTTCATCGAGGATTATGGCCTGATCGGAGACGGTCAGACGGCTGCCCTCGTCCATCGCGACGGTTCGATCGAGTGGCTGTGTTGGCCGCGCTTCGATTCGGACGCCTGCCTTGCGGCTTTGCTCGGCACGGACGCGCATGGTTGTTGGAAGCTCGAGCCGGTTGAAGCCGGCACTTCACCGCGTCGCCGCTATCGCACGGATACGCTCATCCTCGAGACCGAGTTTGAACTGTCGACAGGTCGTGTCCGTCTGATCGATTTTATGCCGATTGAGAACAATGCCTCCACCTTGATGCGGATCGTTCAGGGCCTTGCGGGAAAGATCAAGTTGCGCAGCGAGCTGGATCTACGATTCGACTATGGATCCTTGAGACCTGCAGTTGAGATCGATCGACAACAGGCCGTCGCCTTCGTGGGACCGGATCTTGTCGTTCTGCATGCACCGGCACAGCTCTCTCAGCAGGGCTCCTGCATCGTATCGGAAGTGGAGGTGAGTGAAGGGGAGGAGATCGCATTTTGTCTCCGATACGGCAGCGCAACGGGTGCGCCGCCTCCGCCGCTTGCCGCCGCGGCAGCTCTGCGCAAGACGGAGGAATATTGGCTCAATTGGATTGCGAAGTTCTCGATCCAAACGCGGTGGCCCGAGGCCGTGAGGCGCTCCCTTCTGACACTCAAGGCGATGATCTTTCGCGCGACAGGCGGCATGATTGCCGCTCCGACCACGTCGCTCCCCGAGGCCCCGGCCGAGAATCTGAATTGGGACTACCGCTATTGCTGGCTGCGCGATGCGGCGTTCTCGGCGACGGCCCTGCTTGACGCCGGCTATCTCGATGAAGCTAAGGCGTTCCGCGATTGGCTTCTCCGCGCTGCGGGTGGCGAACCTGACAAGATCAGGATCATGTACCGGGTCGACGGCTCGCGTCGCTTGGAGGAATGGACCGCATCCTGGCTGCCGGGGTTCAGAGGCGCGAAGCCGGTGCGAATTGGAAACGCCGCCGCGGCGCAGCGACAGGTCGACATCTACGGCGAACTCCTGGATTGCGTGGCTGCCGCCGCGAAAGCGGGAGTAGCGCCGACCGAACGTGAAGCCGATCTGCTCGCTTCCGTAATCGCTCACGTCGAGCGGGTCTGGAATGAGCCGGGCCAGGGCGTGTGGGAAGTGAGAGGGGAGCCACAGCACTACACCTATTCTAAGGTCTCTGCCTGGGCCGCGGTGGATCGGTTCGTTCGCCGCCGTGATCTTCACCAGACGGCGGACGGCTCGTTCCTTGAGCGGATGACCGGACTGCGGAGCCGAATGCATGGTGAAATATGTGAGAAGGGATTTGCCCCCGGACGGGGGACGTTTGTGGAATACTACGGGTCTGATGGACTGGATCCGAGCTTGCTGAAGCTCCCTTTGGTGGGATTTTTGCCTGTCACGGACGAGCGCGTCGCAAGGACGATCGCCGCGATAGAACGCGAACTGGTCCACGAGGGTTACGTCCATCGTCGGTCGTCAAGCGCAATCCGTCAGGGTGCATTCCTTGCGTGCAGCGGATGGCTTACCGAATGCCAGCTCATGCAGGGAAGACGCGCAGAAGCTGAAAGGACCTTCGAGCATCTCTTGCGAGCCCGCAGTGACTTGGGACTTTTGGCCGAGGAGTTCAACGTCCGGGATCGACGGCTTGCTGGCAATTTTCCCCAGGGATTGAGCCATCTGGCGTTGGTCCGCGCCGCTCTTCGATTCGAGGACAAGGCCTCGAACCGGGGTGATGGACATGGAAAATAGTCGTACATGTTAAAGAGGAACCGCGGCGGTCCGACCGCGTAGTCTCCCCAGAGCCGGGAGCGGTTCCAGTCGGTCCCCGGGATTGCCGAGAAACACCACCAATGCTGGATGGTCAGGCGAAGAGCCCTCTTCCTCTGCGGTCGATTGCCCTTAAAGGCCTCGGGCCGACCGTGGCTGCATCGAACAAGCTGTTGCGTTGCATTCCAAACTCGGAGCTGACTGCGCTTCGCTCGATTGGGACAGACATCGAGCTGAAGCCCCGTCAGGTCCTTCATCATTGGCGGTTGCCGATGGAGCACGTCTATTTCCTCGCAAATGGGCTCGTGTCAGTCTCCGCCAAAGTCGAGTCCAGTCGCTTTGTCGAGGCGTGGTTGGTCGGCTCCGAGGGCATGATCGGGGCCCCTTCCGTGCTGGCGCCGGGCGATCCCACGCCGCCGCACCGCCGCGTCGTTCAGGTGGGCGGGACGGCGCTGCGAATTCCCGTGGCCGCTTTCCACGCAGCCCTTACCGACCTTGTGGTTCTTCGCGGCATGATCCTTCGTTACATCAACCTTGTCTTGTTTCAGACGGCGCAAGTGGGGGCCTGCAATTCGCTCCATTCGGTGAAGCAGCGACTTGCCCGCTGGCTTCTCGTTGCGGCAAACGCGATGGACTCCAGCGAATTGCCGATCACGCATGCCGTCTTAGCTCAATTGCTCGGGATTCGTCGTGCCAGTGTCAGTGAGTGCCTCGAAACATTCGAACAGGCTGGGATCATCCGCAACACACGGGCCGCCATAACTCTGGTCGACCGGGCTCAGCTGGAGCAGCTGGCGTGTTCGTGTTCTGGATTGATACAGCGCGAGTATGATCGGCAGATCGGCCGTTGCCTGAAAGAGTAAAGACCATATTGCTGGTTGGGCCTGACGAACCGCCACGGCAAGGGAGCTGGCTTGATGCCCATTCCTGCCAGCTGACGGCAACCACGACTTCCAAGAGAGAAAAAAGAAGTCTCAAATGGAAGAGCCGGCTTTCCTACCAACCACCGGCCTCAGTGTCGCTTTGCATGTACCGTCTGCGGGTCTCGAACTTGTCAGACGCCTTTCATCAGAACGGTGCGACCCCCTGCAGAACAACAGGAGGCCGCCCATTTTGAGAGAGCCTAGGAGCCCGTGCTACCATTCATAACGGGGCCGAACAACTCCCACGACTTACCATTGAACTTCATGAGTTGAAGTTGCTGAAGGGGGGCGAAATCGGACGCGCTGGTGCTGATTGTTATTCCGGGCAAAAGCAGGCCGGGATCGAAACTCTTGAGATTTGCTGCTTGCTTCATGACGTTCTTACGGGTGAGATCGTCTCCGCACGCCTTGAGCACGTGAACGAGCGTCCGCGACACCGCATATCCAACCGCCGCTCCGGCGTCCGTCTTGTCAGCTTCTGGCATGTACTTGTCGAGAAACGCAGCCCATGCCTTCGAGTCGGGTTGGTTCAACCATTTCGGATCGGTCTCGTCTTTCATGTAGGCCGCCGAAATCAGACCCTTGGCATTCTCCAGACCAGCTGGCTTGAGAACAGAGCCGACGGAGGCGCTCACATTGTTCAGAATAAATAAGGGGTCCCATTTTAGCTGGCGCACCTCTTTGATCGACTGCGCGGCGAATTTGGGTGTTGCGATCACAAAAAGCGTATCTGCACCGCTGGCTTTCAGATTGACGATATGTGACGAAATCGTCGGCTCAGACACCTCGTAGCTGTCCTTCGCAATGATCATGCCTGACTTATTTCCCAAACCGTCGCTTAGCCCCTTCAAGTAGTCCTTGCCGTAGTCATCGTTCTGATAGAGAACGGCGATCTTCGCGCCAGGCTTTTGCTGCATGATGTATCGAGCCTAGATGCGGGCCTCAGTCTGATAGCTCGGCTGCCAACCCATGGTCCAAGGGAAATGCTCAGGATCTGCCCATTTTGTTGCTCCCGTTGCTACGAAGAGTTGCGGATTTTGGTTCATGTAGTGTTGGATTGCGCTGTTCGTCGGCGTACCAAGTGAATTGAAGATCAGCAGTACGCCGTCGCTTTCAACCAGCTTGCGCGCCTGCTCAACCGTCTTTGGTGGGCTGTAGGAGTCGTCGTACGAGATAAAGTCGATTTTTCTGCCATTGATGCCACCCTCGTCGTTCACCTTGCGGAAATAGGCAGCTTCGACACGCCCGATAATTCCATAGGCAGAGGCTGGTCCGCTTTAGGGCATGATGTTGCCTATTTTAATCTCCGCGTCAGTCGCGCCCGTGTCGTAGTTCTTATCAGCCGCCTCGGCGAATCCCATCGAGGCGGCGAGGGAAATGAGCGCAACAAGTGCGCTGAAGCGCTTGGCGGTAGTAATCATCTGTTACACTCCTTTGGATGACCCCTGCATTTTGATGACGCAAGATCGCTAGGCCGCCCGGCAGTCCGACCCGCATGTCGCGAAAGCCAGCTGATTCTGGGCGGCCGCCGAGGCGGATGCTCCCCTACTGTTCGCGGAGATGCTGCTGCGGCGCCCAGTTGCATTGAACGAATTGAAATGGAGGTCGTTTGCTTCTCCAAAGGGAGATGTCGTTATGGTCCCGCACTGGCTCCACGCTCTCGCGCTCGGTTGTTTGGTCCTCGGATTTGCATGCACGATTTTCATCGCGATCGACACAATGCGCCATCCGCAGCGGATGTGGATCATGAATCTTGTCTGGCCGGTCAACGGTCTGTTCGGTACCGTACTGACCTTGTGGCTGTACTACAGGTTTGGGCGCCTCGCGGCACGCGATGCGACCAGGGGCAGCCCATCAAACGGAAAAAAGGCGACCCCGTTTCCAGTCATGGTCGCGAAAGGTGCCATGCACTGTGGAGCCGGATGTGCTCTGGGCGACATTATCGCTGAAAGTCTCGCGCTCGCGTTTCCAGTCATCGCGATTTTGGCTGGTTGGAAAACCCTGTTCTCAGAAAAAATGCTAGCGGTCTGGATCGTAGACTATCTCTTCGCTTTCTTGCTAGGCGTCGCCTTCCAATATTTCACCATCAAACCAATGCGCGACTTGTCGCCGATGGCGGGGATTGCTCAAGCAGTGAAGGCAGACACGTTGTCCCTGACCGCTTGGCAAGTCGGCATGTACGGCTTCATGGCGATTGCGCAGTTCATGATCTTCAGGAATGTCTTCAGTGTAAGGCTGGAGCCGTCAATGCGAGAGTTCTGGTTCATGATGCAGATCGCGATGATCGCGGGATTTCTCACGAGTTATCCTGTGAATTGGTACCTGATAGAAGCCGGCGTCAAGGAGCGAATGTAGGATTGGTGAACTCCGCGCACGTGTTACGGAGCGCAACCGAACTCTTCGCCGAAAGTTCGCCAACCGCTTTCTTGTGGTCTGCCGCAGCATATTCTCGCGATTACATTGGGGCTCCGAAAAATCAGGGCCTTTTTCGATGGCACTAGCTTTCATACGGTCCTTTTAGGCGGGGGTGTGCCAGGTGCTCATCGCTGATGGAAGGTGCAGCGGATACACGGCCTTGGGCTGCTCAGCACTGCCATGCTCGCTGCTATTTTCTTTCGAACGTTCCCGAAGGGCTGCGGAGTGCGCTCGGTATGCGTGAGGTCGAAGATCAGCCGCATATTTTCGGATTGTGGAGCGCCATTGCGGGCTTTCGGGCGTGGCGTCGATGAGGGGAGCGGCGTTTCTTGCTGGAGCATCGCCAGGCGGTGTAGCGA
The DNA here is from genome assembly GCF_015291745.1 of Bradyrhizobium sp. CCBAU 53351. Classification (NCBI taxonomy): domain Bacteria; kingdom Pseudomonadati; phylum Pseudomonadota; class Alphaproteobacteria; order Hyphomicrobiales; family Nitrobacteraceae; genus Bradyrhizobium; species Bradyrhizobium sp. CCBAU 53351. The sequence continues at coordinate 5,702,022 of NZ_CP030059.1, read as the reverse complement.
AGAACGCCGTTGGAGCGGGCGCATTGCCGGGGATGGTAGTCAACACGATGCTACATGAATCTGTCCAAGGCGATCCGAAAAGTTACGGGAGTGCCAGTTTGTCGTCCGACTTTTGGGGCCGCCCTAGCGTTCTCCAACACTGCTGGCGCGAGTCGGTGAGGGCATTGACAACATTACGGAAGCGCGGCCGGCCCGACGCACGTCCGCTGGCGTTGAGCGCCGGGCACCTTGTCGCGAGATCGGCGAGTTACCACCGATGATGCGCGCGGATTACACCGTGATGATGATGGCGATGAAATCTTGGAGCCCAGCCGTAGCTGTGACGCCATGGGTGTACGCGCCGGACCGTATATCCCCACGGCCTCGGAGCGGACCAGCCGTAGCTATAACGCCAAGGGCGCGGTCCCCAGGCGTATGGTCGCAGGCCCCAGCCGTATCCGCCCCAGTAAGGCGTATAGGTGTATGCTGGATAGTATCCGCCATATCCGTATGGGTGGTACGCATACCTGTAGCCGTAGTACGGCGGCTCATAATAGTAGGGGCCAGCAATGGCGGAGCTGATTACCGCTCCAGCAAGTAATCCCGCGCCGATCCCCCAGCCGCCACGCCAGCGCACCTGCGAGACATTGTCCTGCACCGCCGACGTGTGCTCCGGCGAGCGTGCCGCTGCCGAGAGCGCTGTCAATGGTGCGGCCTGCGTACCGCAGAGTGGAGAGATCGCGATCAAAACCGGTGAGAGAAAGGGCGAGTGTGAGTCTCCGCATCTGTGGCTCCTGTGATTTCAGAGTGCGGTCTCAACTTCAGCCTTCGATCTTGGTTTCTAGAGTCAAGGGCCGCGGACACTATGTCGCGCCGATCGCCCATGGCAGATTGGGGAGTGTACGACACCGTACCAACTACAATACCGCTCGCACGGTTTGAAGGTGTTCTTGATCAGGTGACCTGCTTACTCTCACGCTCCAAGAAGGCCTCGACATAGATCATGCGGACGGCAACAAGCAAAACGGCCATCAAAGGCGTGGCCACGATCAATCCGATCAGACCAAAAAGCGTCCCCAGAACCGTCTGGGAAAGTATCGTGAGTACCGGCGGAAGAGAGATCGTCCTCTTCTGAATCCAAGGTGCGATGACATTTCCCTCGATGAGCTGGATCGACAAGAACAATAGAGCGACCCATGCCGCTAAGGTAGGAGACCGAGCCAGAGCGACGAGGATCGCCGGTACGGCGCCAGCGAGCGCTCCGATGTAAGGCACGAAGTTCAGCAACCCAGCGAGCAGAGCCAATGAAAGCGCCAGTGGCGAGCCGATAAGGAAAAGACCCAAGCCAAGAAGAAGTCCCACGATCGCCATGTCGATTAATTGCCCGAGAAACCAAAGCCTGAGCGTAGAACCAAGCTCCCGAGCAACTTCCCGGCCGCGAGGCCGCCAAGTGACAGGAAGCAGACGCAACGCGCCTTCAAGGTACAATTGCGGCGATGCAGCCAGGAATATTGCCGTCGCCCCCACAACGACAAGAGTGCCGCCAATACCTAGAACCGAGCCGATGACACCCGGGACGTAGCCAGTCAGGCCGGCTCGCAGAGACTTTCCAGCTATTTGTAGCTGTTGAGCAAAGACCGAGCCCCATGAGCTATCTTCTAGCTCCCTCCATACTCTCTCCAACTGGGTTCTCAGTTGCTGGCCGATTTCGTCGGCTTGAGCGAATATAACGCTACCGCGCCACCAGAGCAGTGCACTGAGAAAGAGACAAGTGATGATAATGACGCAAAGCAGAGAAGTGTAATGATCCAGACGAAATGCGCGCTGCACCGCGTTGCTTGCTCCGCGCAAAACGCAAGCAATGACTACGGCGCTGAACATGAGCAAGAGAATGTCACGGAGCAACCAGATTGACGCGGCGAGAAAGAGGCCGATCGCGCTTACTCGGAGGGTGCGCTCAATATGTCGGACGTGAGCTGTCAATTTGCCTTGCATTGCTCTCCTTCACCGCATTGGTCACGGTCCAAACTCGACTTCTCTCTTGGTGCACAGGCGAGTAGTCGAAATATCCAGGAAAGCCGGCGCCACCCTCAGACTGAGCTGGCTACCGGTCTGGGCGTCGCTAGGCTTCATCATACTACTCCGTGGCTCCCTCACTTGTTCTTGCCGTGACGCAAAACTTGGAGCCCCAGGCCCGGCCGGGGGCCCAACTGAGCGTTGAAATGGCTGATTGGGTCATAAGGAGAACGCATGAGGCGTGTTCTAATCTCAGGCGTTGGGGTCGCAGGGCCGACCCTTGCCTATTGGCTGAGGGAGGCGGGCTTTGAACCAACACTCCTTGAGCGGGCACCTGCTCTGCGCAGCGGGGGCTATGTCATCGACTTCTGGGGGCTGGGCTTCACCATTGCCGAGCGGATGGGATTACTTGCGGAAATCAATCGCGACGGCTACCACGTCCAAGAGTTGAGGATCGTGGATGAAGCCGGCCATCGGCTGGCGGGCTTCCGTGCCGCCGTCTTCGCCGAATTGACAGGCGGACGATACATCACCCTTCAGCGCAGTCGCCTCTCGCATCTGCTGTATGAGCGGATCGACGGCGACGTTGAAGCCATTTTTGGAGACGAGATCACGCTCGTTGAAGAGAAGCTCGATTGCGTCGAGGTCCAGCTGAAGCATGGTGGCAAGCGCAGGTTCGATCTTCTCATTGGCGCCGACGGACTGCATTCGGCAGTGCGCAAGCTCGTCTTTGGACCAGAGAGGAAGTTCGAGCGCTATTTGGGCTATGTGGTGGCGGCCTTTGAGACTCGCGGTTATCGACCGCGCGACGAAGACGTCTATTTGATTCACGGCCAACCGGGACGGATGATCGGTCGCTTTACGCTGCGCGACGATCGAACCCTGTTTCTCCTCGTGTTCGCCGCCGATCGCACCACGTTGCCGGAAGCGCCAGAGGCGCAGAAGATGATCCTGGGAAGAATCTATGGCGAAGATGGCTGGGAGTGCGATCGGATGCTTGCCGAACTCGAGCGCGCCGGCGAGCTCTACTTCGACGCCGTCAGTCAGATACGGATGCCGAATTGGTCACGAGGGCGGGTGGCTCTCATCGGTGATGCAGCCTTCTGCGTATCGCTGCTGGCAGGCCAGGGGTCGGCGTTGGCGATGATTTCAGCCTATGTGTTGGCCGGCGAACTCGCTGCCGCCCGTGACCGATATACCGAGGCGTTTGCTCATTACGAGACCCTGATGCGGGGCTATATCGAACGAAAGCAGCGTAGCGCCCAACGCTTTGCCGGAGCGCTGGCGCCGCGAACGCCCTGGGGGATGATCTTTCGCAACCTCGTGGTCCGGAGTTTCTCCGTACCCGGGTTGGCAAGATTGGCAATCGGAAGAGACATTGCCGACAAGCTGGAACTCCCCAGCTATCGCTGGCCCGAGCACCAGATGCGCGCCCAACACAGAGATCCAACTAACAGCATTTAGAACTACAGCGGCCGCGCTGCGACCGAATTAGCCCGATTGGTCGTGAGGAACCGCTGTTCGGAGCCAGCAGTTGATGACGTTGTATCGTGAGCAATAGGAACGAGAACCCGCGAGCGTGTTCTTGGTCTGGCTGCCAAGACCCGACTGGGCTCTGAACTGATCTGACCTATTCCCTGAACTCAATCTTTCGAAGAAACACGGTACTATAGCGCACCGATCTTCTTTTTACGACAAGCAGCCAGCGTGCACGTTACTGGTTCGCAAGCACTTGGCGACGGGGCGGGGAAGGGAAGACGAGCATGAAGGTCGTGATCGGAATTGTCACGATCGCAGCTGCAGCCGTCTTGATCCTGATCGGACGCGCAAACCGCGCGGGTGGACAGCCGAAGTTTCGAAGCAGCGGTGGTCCTTTATCCGCCGGTCATCCTGTAGTTTCTCGGTCTTGGCCGAGGCGGCTTTGATCTCGAGTTTGCTCGCCGGATAGGCCGCCGATCGCTTGCCGCGCGGTGGCCGGGAGTCTTCTGCTGTTTTCGTACCTGACAATCGTGTTGCCATTGTTTGGTATGCGCTCTCTTGTGTGGAGCGAAGTGCTCCACGATCAAGTTCGGCGGATTCTCGGGAAGCTAACCAAGGTCCTAACTACCAGGAACGATCCCCTCCTCGGCCGGTTGCTCAGCGGCGGACATCGGCATTGCAGAGCGGCATCGATATGTCCGCCTCATCCAATTGGAACGAGCGAACAACCGAGAGGAGGATTTGCACTATGAAAGGTATGAAGAGCAGGTTTTTGGTCACGACAGCGATAGTGCTCGCCAGCATAGGCCTTGCCTCTGCGCAGGGGGTGAGCGGAGGTGGGGCGGGGAGCGGAACGGTTGAAAATGGAATGTCGGATGGCCATTCCGGTGGGACGGGCAGCGGCGCTTCCGGCCGGGAGGGCGTTTCCCACCATGAAGGAATGACACAAGGCCGAGGATCAGAATCTCGCGAGACTGGGCGGGCCGAAGCCCCCTCCAAAGGAAGCAGCGAGGCCAGTCGGGCGCTGAGCCAGCAGTCCGGCTCGCATGAGCAGGGCCACGCCGAAGGCTCGCGGGAGAGCAGCAAAGGGCAGACGGCGGACCGCGACAATACGCGCCACTCAGGGGACTTGAGCAAGGAGCATGAAGACAGCAAGGAGGAGCGGGATAGGAGTAAGGACCGTGCCCAGGCGCACGGCCAAAAGGAGAAGGATCAAGCAGCCGGTCAGACCAAGTCCGATCGTGACAGTCAGCAGCGGGCGGACGACCGTACGCAGGAGAAGGGCAAGAGTGACGCTAAGGCTGATAACAAGACAAACAACCAGCAGAGCGGATCCGGCCAAACTGCACAGGAGCAGAATTCGAGCTCGGGCAGCCAGAACGCGGCACAGGGCGGCAGCGACGCGCAGGGTCAGGCCCAACGGGCCACCGCGAGCACTCAGACCCAGAGTGGCAAGCAGGTGACGGCGGAGCAGCGCACGACGCTGCAACACTCGGTCCTGCAGACCAGCAAGGCTCCGCGCGTCAATGCGAACTCGATCAATTTCCAAGTTCGCACCGGCATCGCAGTTCCGTCCAGCGTGACGATCGCCTCGGTCTCGACCTATCCGGCGCTGATCGATGTTTTCCCCGCATATCGCGACGATAGCTTCTTCGTCGTGGAGGACGAGGTCGTGATTGTTGACCGTGATCGTCGTATCGTCGATGTGGTGCCGGTCGGTCCTAATGCCCGCTTCGCCGGCGGTGCCAGCCATGGTGGAGGCGCGAGCAGCGGCAGCAGCACCGCAACCGCCGTTGACCTCCCGCCCGATGACATCCGCGTCATCCAGCGCGTGTTGATCGACCGCGGCATTCTGCATGGCGAAGCCGACGGCATTTGGGGTCCCGAGACGCGCGAGGCAGTCACCGTCTATCAGCGACAGCATGGAATTGCTGTGACGGGCAACATCGATATGCGTACGGTATCGTCGCTTGGCGTCTCCAGCCGGCTGAGCCAGCAGGCCAGCCAAACCATCCAGTCACAATCCACGTCGGCCGGTACCCAGAGCTCGGCTGCGACGCAGACCCCGACCGGCAATCAGGCCGCCACTGCTCAGACCCAGACAGGTCAACCGTCGAACCAGCAAAATGCCGGCAACGCTCAGAAGACGCAGCCGTCGAACGAGCAGAACGCGGTCGGGCAGGCACCGAGCCAGAATCCCGGCCAGGCGCAGAACCAACCGTCTTTGACGACAGGACAAAGCTCGCCCGGTCAGTCGAATACGACTGGTCAGGCTAATCAGCGGCCGCGGAGCGGAAGCTCGTCGACAGCTAATCAGCCGAGCGCGAACCAAACTGCGCCGGCGAGCAGCTCGACAGACTCGGGTTCGAACAAGAAGTAGGCGGAAAGTACGCGCGGGGCCCCGCTTCGGCTAGGCCCCGCCTGCGTCCGGTAGACTTCCGGATGAGGTGCGCCATGGAATAGGGGAAAGCCGGCATTTCATTTTAAGAATCCGGTCACGAGCTTTCCTCGATCGCCTAGTACCGGAGGCTGAACAGCCGAGATCTTGCGGAACCTCATGCTTTTGAAGTGGAACTGGCCGGTCTCGAAATGGCTGCAGCGGACCCCGCGGCGCGGCGAAGCTCCTCAAGGCTCTTCTTTGAGAGTTCTCAACCTTCTGCTCGCCTCTCCTGGTCAGCTTGAGGTGCACGCGTCGAGTATCCTCGGGATCTGCGACACGGCTGACGCTTCTTCCGCAAGCTCTCGGTGGCCAAGAGCCTCAGAGTGCACGTCGTGCACACGCTGGCACTAGTCAATCTGCCCACCGCGGCGACGCACCCGTGCTAGGCACAAGGGGAAAAGCGCACGCGCGAGATCGGGTTTCGGTGAAGGCAGACACGCTCTCGCTCAACACTTGGCAGGTCGGCATGTACCGACGATCGCGCAGTTTGCGACTTTCCGGCCCATCTTCGGCGTCAAGCTTGGACCGTCAATGCCGAAATTCTGGTTCATGATGCAGATCGCGATGATTGCCAGGTTCTTCACAAGCTATCCGGTGTAACGGGTGACTCGTTGAATCCGGCATGAAGGAGTGAAGAATGAGCGGTGGCGTACAAAGGATGAGTGCTGCAAGGCAAACGTTCCCGAACCTAGACACGGCTTTGGACGTTTCAAAGATCTCAAAGGACCTGTCTCGTATTCTGGCCGTTTCCGACAATCAATTTTCTCTATGAACGGAGTCTCTGATGGCGCCTTCGGTAAGCTACGTCGGGTTGCCGCGCCTCGTCGCGCTGGGGCGCCGCAAAGGGTTTGTCACGGACAAGGACCTGAAAGCGGTTCTGCCTGTTGGGGAGATGACCGAGGAGCAAGTGGCAAGCGTCGTATCGCGCCTGGAGGAGCTCGGGTTACCCGTCGAGCTCGATCCTCCATTTGAACCTGCCCGATCATTGCACGAGCCAATGCCGCCCGATCTTGACAATGCAACGGCATTGGCAAACATGCCTGCTCAAGGTGGTCCTGCGCCGGCCCACCATTCACTTGCCGGAAGTCCAATCGTCCCCGATCTCGCGACTGATTGGCAAGCCAACATTGCCGTAATACTGGCTGGAGCTGTCAGCTGTGGCGCCTTCATGGTCGCGGCTGCAGCCTGGAATTGGTAACGCGAGCGGTGGTTGAGGTCATCCGGCCGCGCGATCTATTGCCGATAGATCTCGGAGCAATGATGACCCGGGCCTGAATTCTATGATGAGGGGGATGCTCGGGCATCTTGCTCGGGGGGAACAGGGCCTTTGGCGGGTTGCTCGCATTCTATAAACCTTAAAGCGACGACAATCGTCTCGACATTATTCGCCCATTTTCACGGATGACCATGTTGATCTCGCTGGCGGATGTTCTGTCTCGGAGTTCGGGATGCTCGCCTAGCCCAAAGCGGCATTCTTCTCGCGCGTTTACCTATTACCGACGAAATGAACTGTTTTCCCGAGTTCCGTACGGGGGCTCGCGCCTCGGTAACGTCGATCAGGTTCTTTCTCGCCAGGCACGCGTCGCACGCTCTGGTTAGACGGATTCGAGGACCGCAAGTCATCTCGGACTATCCGCGACGCTTGTCGGTCTGCGGTCGTCCTCACAAGCCGCCGCAGCAGAAGAGTGTGCGTGATGCTTGTTGCGAGCGCCGTAAGACCGGCAACGACGAGCATCGCAGTTGCCACGCGATCGGCAATGCCAAACATCCAGGGGGATGTGATTGAGCCTGCTGCGAACACAGCGACGATGTACAACTCCCACGTCTCGAAAGCGATGAGGGTCGCAATCGAGGAGACAGCAATAATCGCGCCAAAAACAACCGCGGTCTGGGTAGGCAGATTTGGCACTACGGCCCCAAAGCCGAGAACCCAGGGAGACATAAAGAGTCCCGCGCCTATCAGCAGCGTAGCGATGTCGCAATACGTCCCGAGTCATCTCATTTGGTCCTCCGTCGCTCGGTCCAGGGATTACGATCAGCCAGCTGAGGCGCGGTGTTCTGACGCAGCTCCGGCTGGAGGCCACTGGATCTTGTACAATCTCGCAGTCTCGATCAGGCCAGTTCGAGGCGACTTGAGCGAGCTCCAAGTCTCATCCGTCCCGGATCATTTTGATCAACTCGCAATGCGGCGCGATCGATGAACGCACGGGCAGGACTTTGTACGATAATGTACGCACCCTGTGATTGCTCAGCCACCGAAGCGATCGCGAGCAGGTTTCAGCCGGCGCTCAGCCGCAGGCTGCGTAGCTGGGCGAGAGAGAAGCACGCCGAAAACTGGATGGCAAAAAGGTTATCGGGCAGTTCACGCCGTCTTCTGGGTCCTCCGAACAGGAGCACCCTGGCGTGATCCGCCGACGGTGTTTGGCCGATACACCACTTGCTACAATCGCTTCGTCAAGTGGCGGCGGGGCCGGTGTTTGGGGCCGCATCTAGAAGCGCTTTCCACTGCGCGTGATGCCGCCATTGTCCGCGTGCATCAGCACGGAGCCTGCATCACAAGGAACCAACGTCAATCGATGGGAAGGTCCCGCGGCGGCTTGACGAGCAAAATCCATGCGGTGGTCGATGACAATGGTCTGCCGGTACGGCTGGCGCTGAGCCCCGGTGAAGCCCATGACGTTCGACTCGCCGAAAAAAATTGCTGTTTCTTCTGAAACCCGGGTCAATGCTGCTTGCCGACCTATGACGCCGACTGGATCAGGGAGCTTGCCATGAAGAAGGGCGCATGGGCGAACATGCCGCCGAAAAGCAATCGCCGCGATCCGATCTGCTTCAGCCCCTATGTCTATCGTGCCCGCAACCACGTCGAGACGTTCTTCAACAGGATCAAACACTGTCGTCGTGTGGCGACGCGCTACGATAGGCTCGCCGCCAACTACCTCGCATTCGTTCAATTCGCGTCAATCAGGCTTTGGCTGCGCCTCAATGAATCTGCGCCCTAGTAGCTCCAGCTCGCAATTTGTCCGCCAATTTTGCCGAGCGCTAATTGGCAGTGCCGAAGCTCATTGCTGGAGAGGAGTTGTGGCGACCCGTTCGGACTGAGGCCCGCGGCTGCCGGGCGACATCATCGTTCGGATCGGGCGGAATCGTAACCTCAAAAAGGCTTCATCGTCATATTCTCAGGTGAGGAGCTTGTCCAATGTGATCGGGAAGCGCCGCACGCGTGTACCGGTTGCGTGATAGACCGCATTCGCGATTGCCGCGGAGACGCCGACGACCCCGATCTCGCCGAGGCCCCGAGCTTGTTGATACGCTCGTCTTGCTCCTCCACGCAGATCACGTCGATGTCGTGGATGTCGGCATTCACCGGGATATGGTACTCGGCAATATTGGCGTTCATGATCCGCCCGAAGCGGTGATCCATCACGGTTTCTTCGTGCAGGGCCATTCCTATACCCCAGACCACGCCGCCCATGATTTGGCTACGGCCGGTCTTGGTGTTGAGGATGCGACCGGCGGCGACAGCGTTCACCACCCGCGTGACACGGACGACGCCGAGCTCCTCGTCGACCTTGACCTCGGCGAAGACGGCGGAATGGGTGTTGCGCGCGTGGGCCTTGTCCTCCGGGAAATGGTTGAGCTTTTCCTTCTCGATCCGCTCCAGCGAGCCGGATCGCATTGCGTCGGCGATCGAGACCGTGCGGCCTTCGTCAACGCTATGGGCGATCATGCCCCCACCGAGGACCATATCGGCGGAGTGCAGGCCGGCGAGCGGAGAGCCCGGCATTGCGCCGGCAAGATGCGCGAGCTCCTGGCGAATGTCCTCGGCCGCTGCCAGCACGGCGTGCGCGCTCGATGCAGCCATCCAGGAGCCGCCCTCGACGGGAGCTTGCGGCAGGCTGGAGTCGGCGAGCTTGACCGTGATGTTGTCCATGGGCAGCCCCAGCGAATCGGCAGCCACCTGCGCCACGATGGTGTAGGTGCCGGTGCCGATATCCGAAGCCGCGCAGGATACTCGACCTCGACGTAGGAGTGGCTGATGATCTTCCCATTACGGCTGTAGAGCGCGACGCGACCACGCCGGATCTCCGCGACCATGCGAAAACCATCGAACTTATCCTCGAAGATCCAGTCGGGGTCGTCGAATGGTGAATCGGTCAGCGTGGCCAGCATGGGCCGCAGGCGACGAGGCAGGGTCGATTTTCGGGCCATGGCAGGGGCTCTCTACAGGGCCGGCAAAAGCCGAAACGAGGAGGATGGAAGGCGAACCCGCGCGCTGTCGCCGCCCACACCGGTCCCCCGGCTCGGACCACGCCCAGCACCCCTGATTTGAATGGGGGCCCGTTTCCGCCGACGAGAGCACCTGCCGCTTGAGGCCGGCTCGGAAGCGATCGACAAGGACGCAGGGCGTCCGGAGCCCGTCAGCTCGACGACCGCGGACGGCCCGAGCTCGATCAGGGTCGCGAGCGGCATCCGTTCGAGGTCCAATCCGGCGGTGGTGACGTTCTCGCCGAAGTCGCCCGGGCCGACGTCGAAACCAGCTTCGAGCAGAGACGGGAACAGTTCGGATGGGATCAGGTGAACCTGCCGGAGATTGGGCAAGCGGGGCCGGGGCGTGCCAAATAGCGGTGCCGGACGAACGGGCCGGCGTGGGCGTCGCCTTCGACGCCGTGGCCTTCCACCAGGATTATGCGCTCTTGAGTTGGTTTGCTGAAGTGGTGCCCGTGGTCGGCAGCGACCGCCGCCACCCTTCCCTGCAGCGAGAAAATTTGCTTCTGCTGCATCAGGCGGCGCGGGGGAGCGAGCGCCGCTTCTGGCGAAGGTAACGCGTGATTTCCGCAAGCGTCATCACGTTCAGGACGCGGTCGGCAGGGACACCGCCCTTGCGGGCCATCAGGACGCCCCAGTGCATGTGGTCGAGTTCGGGGATCGAGTGCGCGTCCGGATTGATGCTCATCATGCAACCGAAATCGAGGGCCTCCTTGTGCCAGCGCCAGTCGAGAGGCTGGGATGACTGCCCGCTTTTTGAAGCTTGGTGATGATGTCGGCTATCGCGTCGCCGACCCCCGGGATCTCCGTAAGCCGGTCTTCGGCGATGAGCACTAGGGCCGCCAGGCTGTCGGCGGCCCGAGAGTAGGCTTTCGCCCGGTAGGGATTGCCGCCACGCAAGGCGGTGCGCTGCGCGTACTCTCGCAGAAGACTTGCCACACAGCGCGCGTCGAGCGAAGGCATTCAGCCAGCCTCCCGGTCCGAACTTCGCGGCGCCGCCGGAGTAAGGCGACCGCCGGGGCGGTCGCTTGACTGGCCATCGAGAGAGCTCTCCAGCTTCCGGGCCGCGCGAAAATCCTCGAGGTGCTGCGTGTTCGGGCTGTAAGCCGCCTCCTTCTTGAGGAGATTGTAGATCCGGCCAGCCACCAGTTGCAGATGCTTCATCTTGCCCCGCGGCATGGATCTCGCTTTGCAGAGAGCTCGGACGGCATAGGCGCGAAAGTAGTCAAATGCGTCTGACATGTGTGTAAAACGCAGACGACCACCGTTAGTTCTTCGCCTTCGAAGGTGAAGGGCTGGGTCGGCTGCGTTCGAAGTACTCAGGCATCCGAAGCGACGCCGGACTGGCGCTAGGCTAGAAAGCGGTAATGGAAGTTGGCCCCCCGGTCGTCGGACCACCCCTTCGATGAGTGGAAGCGTACCAAGGCACCGGCTCTGCAGCCGGGGCCCCAATATGCCGATCGTTCCACGAATTCGAGCGTCCTATTTCTATCCGCCAACGTCAGGCGGGAACCCGTGAAGTCGGTTGCGACAAGCATCTGTTCGACGCGTTCCATCACGATCTAAGCCCCTATGTCTCGCCTAGATAATTTGACGGCTTTGGGGCTTCGGTGCGTTAGAATAGGTAAATCCGCGTTCTCCCATGGCGGACCCAAGAGAGCGGGCCGCGCCGCATCCGCGGCTGGCGAGACCATTTTCACGTTTTCGCAGTGCCCGGCTCGGCCATCTTGCGATGCTGCTTGGCCAGCATCTCGTTCGGCGTGACGTTGGCGACCGTGGTCTGGATCTTGTTCTTCAGCCCGGTCACGATGTCGGCCTCCCCACGCAGCATGGCGTCGAAGCCGGCCTTGGCGACGTCGTAGGCGCCGTCTTTCTTCTCGGTGCCGACCTTGGTGTCCATCATGCCGGCGCGGCGGAAGAACTCGGTGTCGGTTGCGCCCGGCATCAGGCAGGTGACGGTGACGCCGCTGTCGCGCAATTCCTCGCGTAGCGCGAACGAGAACGAGTCCAGGAACGCCTTGCTGCCGTTATAGGCCGCCTGGAAGCTGCCCGGCGTGAAGCCGGCGATCGAGCCCGTGATCAGGATGCGGCCGGCATTCCGGCGGAGCATCTCGTTCCCCGCGCGATGGAGCAGATAGAGCGTGCCGGTGATGTTGGTGTCGATTAAGTGCTTCACCCGGGTGAAGTCCTGATCGAGGAACGCCTTGCCGGCCGATTCCGGCATTGGCGAGCAGCGCGTCGATCGGACGGTCGCCGATCGCGGCGCAGAGCTTGTCGACCCCTTCGGTGGTGGACAGATCGGCCTCGACCGGCTCCACGTTGACGCCGAGCCGGCGCAGATCAACGGCCACGCGTTCGACCTGCGGCTCATCCGCGGCGATGACGAGATTGAATCCTGCCTGGGCGCAGCATCGTGCAAGTTCCAGGCCGATGCCCGTGGAGGCCCCGGTGACGACGGCGAGTTTATTAGTGGGCATGGCAGATGTCCTTGAGGTGACATGATAACGCCCAATCACTCCCTGGCCATCTCGTTCCTATCCGGGTGCGCTCGCGAAGAAACGCACGTCGCTTAGCAACCATCGTTGATTTCTCGACTTAAGTGCCCACTGGTTCAGCCGAAAGGACGAAAGATGAAGGCGCTGGTTTGGCACGGCAAGGAGGACATTCGCTGCGACACCGTCACCGACCCTGAGATCCAGGACCCACGCGACGCAATCATCAAAGTCACGAGCTGCGCCATCTGCGGCTCCGACCTGCATCTGTTTCACAACTTCATTCCGGGCATGCTGCCGGGCGACATCATGGGCCACGAGACCATGGGCGAAGTGGTCGAGGTCGGGTCCGGCATCGACGGCAAGCTGAAGAGGGGCGACCGCATCGTCGTGCCCTTCACGATCATCTGCGGCGAATGCGAGCAGTGCAAGCGCGGCAATTTTTCCGTATGTGAGACCACCAACCGCAAGCGCCATCTCGCCGACAAGGTATTCGGGCACGCCACCGCCGGCCTGTTCGGCTACACGCATTTGACCGGCGGCTATCCCGGCGGCCAGGCCGAATATCTGCGCGTGCCCTATGCCGACGCCACCCACATCAAGGTGCCCGCAGGCATCCCCGACGAGCAACTCTTGTTCCTCAGCGACATCTTCCCGACCGGCTGGCAGGCTGCCGCGCAATGCGACATCGAGCCGACCGACACGGTCGCGATCTGGGGCTGCGGCCCGGTTGGCCAGATGGCGATCCGCAGCGCCATCCTGCTCGGCGCCAATCAGGTGATCGCGATCGACTGCCTGCCCGAACGCCTCAGCATGGCGGAAGCCGGCGGCGCCACCACGATCAACTTCGAGACCGAGAGCGTGCTGGAGCGGCTGCAGGAGCTGACCGACGGCAAGGGCCCGGAGAAATGCATCGATTGCGTCGGCATGGAATCGCATGTGATGGCCTCGCTGCCCGACACCCTGCTCGACCGGGCCAAGCAGATGGTGATGGCGGAGAGCGACCGGCCCCACGTGCTGCGCGAGATGATCTATGTCTGCCGTCCCGGCGGCATCATCTCGGTGCCGGGCGTCTACAGCGGAATGTCCGACATGCTGCCAATAGGCGCTTTCATGAACAAGGGCCTGACGATGCGCACCGGGCAGACCCACGTCAACCGCTGGACCGACGATCTGCTTCGCCGCATCGAGGACGGCGAGATCGATCCGTCCTTCGTCATCACCCACACCGTCCCGCTCGAACAGGGACCGGAGATGTATCAGGTGTTTCGCGACAAGCGCGATTCCTGCGTCAAGGTCGTGCTGAAACCCTAAGGGAGCAAGCCTATGTTTCATTTCTCCAACATCGTACGCACCAAGGGCGATCCGAAGATCGTCGAAGGCGGCGCGAGCCTCAAGCAGCCGGTGGACCAGCTCGCCCGGGCGCTCGGCTGGTTCAGCATCGGCCTCGGAGTCGTCGAATTGTTCGCGCCGCGGCGCGTCACGGAAACGCTGGGCATGGAAGGCCATGAGACGCTGGTGCGGTCCTTCGGCATCCGCGAGATCATGGCCGGAATCATGACGCTGTCGGTCGAGAAGAATGCCGGCCTGTGGGCCCGCGTCGGCGGCGACGGCCTCGATGCCGCGGCGCTGCTGTCGGGGCTGACGCCGGACAATCCCAAGAAGGGCAATATCGCACTGGCGCTGCTGATGGTCGGCGGCATCGCCATGCTCGACTACCGGACCGCGCAGGGGACCAAGCCGCGGCGCCCGGCGCGCGATGCACGCCGCAAGCTCTATCCGAACCGCAGCGGTTTCCCCAAGGGCATCGAGAGCGTCCGGACCGGGGCGAGGCAGATCGCGGCTCACGCCGGGCAGAACGAGGTCAAGCAAGGTGATGAGCGTCGAGCCCCCTGACAAAGCAAAGTGGTGGGAATCCGCCGTCATCTACGAGATCGCACTGATCTCCTTCCAGGACTCCAACGGCGACGGCAAGGGCGACCTCGCCGGACTGATGTCGCGCATCGACTATCTAAAATGGCTCGGCGTCGACGCGGTCTGGCTGACGCCGATCTACAAGAGCCCGTTCCGCGACCTCGGCTACGACATTTCCGATTATTGCTCGGTCGATCCTACTTTCGGCAGCCTGGAGGAGTTCGACCAGCTGCTCAAGGCGCTGCACGGCGCAAACATCCGCCTCATCCTCGACCTCGTCCCAAATCACACCGCCAATGATCATTCCTGGTTCGTCGAGAGTTCGAGCTCGCGCCATAGCGCCAAGGCCGCTTGGTACATCTGGGCCGATGCGGCCGAGAATGGCGGGCCGCCCAACAACTGGCTCAGTCGTTTCGGCGGCAGCGGCTGGGAATGGTGCGAGGCGCGGCGGCAATATTATTATCACTCCTTCCTGGTCGAGCAGCCCGACCTGAACTGGCGCAACCCGCAACTGCGCGATGCGATCGCCGACGTTATGCGGTTCTGGCTCGACCGCGGCGTGGACGGCTTTCGCGTCGATGCCAGCGCGGTCCTGATCAAGGACGCGCTCATGCGCGACAATCCGCCGAACCCGCAGGCCGAGGGCAAGCCGCCGCCGCAGCGTCAGACACCCGTCTTCACCGACGACCGGCCGGAGACGATGGATTGCATCGAGTTCATCCGCGAGGTGACCGACACCTATCCGGGGCGCATGCTCTGCGGCGAGGTCCAGGGCAAGACCGACCGCATCGGCCATTTCTACGGCAACGGCAAGCCGCGCCTGCATCTGCCACTCAATTTCGCGCTGCTCGATACGCCCTGGAACGCGCTATCGCTGCAAGCAGCGATCGATGCTTACTTCAACGCGATCCCGGACCATGGCTGGCCGGTCTGGGTGATCGGCGGCCACGACAAGCAGCGGATCGCGAGCAAGATCGGCGAGGCGCAGATGCGCGTGCTGGCGATGCTGCTGATGACACTACGGGGCACGCCGTTCTTTTTCATGGGCGACGAGATCGGCCGCAAGCGCGTTCCGATTCCGTCCGACTGCGTGCGCGACCCCTTCGAGAAGCTCGTGCCCGGATTCGGCCTGTGCCGCGATCCCGAGCGCGCGCCGATGCGCTGGGACGACAATCCCGACGGCGGCTTCACCAATGGCGAGCCGTGGCTGCCGTTGGAGAGTCCGGATGGCGCCGCCAAAGTCGCCGCGTAGCAACGCGACGAGCGTTCGATGCTGGCGCTGTTTCGCGCGCTGACGGTGCTGCGGCGCGAGCACGCGTGCCTGCGCCGGGGCGGTTACGAACCGCTGCGTTCGCAGAACGACGTGCTCGCCTTTGGACGGACCGACGGTGCCGACGGATTCCTGATCGCGCTTAACATCGCTGCCGAACCGCGGAAATACCACTGGCAAGGAAGGGGCCGTCTGATGATGTCGACGCACCTGGACCGACCGCTCGAGCCATTGCCGGATGCATCCATCCTGCTCCGCGGCAATGAAGGCGTGATCATCGCGATTGAAGCGCGGTAACGGCAGGAACCATCCGCGCATCAGCGCGTCTGATCAACGCCTCCGTCACCCCCCTGCCGGAGGCGGACTGCTAAACCGCACCGCCCCGGCGCTCGCCCCCTTCAGGCGCCGGGGTTGGCGGCGCAAGTTTGGAGGCAGGCCATGACCAGGCCGAAGGGCCTTCGGCAGCGCATCGTCGGCAAGACCAGGCAGGCCGTCGGCGAGATCATCGGCGACCAGGATCTCCACGATGACGGCAAGGCGGAAGCCGAGCGTGGCCGCGACGAACAGGACAAGCCGAGCGAACTCAATCCCCTGAAGAAGCTCAAGCAGCTGACGTGAACGCGGAGCCGCGACCGTTGCGGTTCATGGAGCAGCAGCGACGTTTGCGCTGGCTCGCCGCCGCCGAGCTCGGCCTGATCAGCAGCACGTTCTCGACCCTGGTCAGCCAGCTGTTCGCCGCCCGCATCGGCCGCGATGCCGCGGTCGACTGGATGACGGTCGCCGCCATCCCGCTGCGCGACGGGGCGCTCAGCGCGGAGCCGTCATGGAGCGCGATCCTTGCCGGCATCGCCTTCCACCAATGGGCGGATTTTTCTTGGGCGCTGGTGTTCTTTGGCGTGCTCGGGCGGTGGACCGCGGACCTACGGCCGCTCACGATCCTGCTGCTGGCGCTGCCGTGGGCGGCGTTCACCTCAGCGACGGATGGTTCGGGCTGGTGCCGCTGTTTCCGTTCTGGCAGCCGCTGTTCACGCTGCAGCAGCCCTACTGGATCGGACTGCTGGTCCATGGTTGCTCGGCTTTGATGTACCCGCTGTTCGCCCGGCTGCGCTGGCAGCGCGGCCAGGTGCCGGCGCGCGACATTCGCTTCACCAATGCCTGGACCATGGGCGCGCTCGCCATGGTCGCGCTGCTCGGCGCAACCGCGTTGTTCGGCAGCCACGGCTACGAAGTCCCGTGGATGGGCCGCGACAGGGACGCGGACCAGAGCTACATCAGGCACATGACGGCGCATCACGCCCAAGGCATCGAGCTGGCGCGGATCGCCGCCGAACAGGCTCAGGACCCCTGCGCAAGCTCGCGATGCTGATGGTCGCGAGCCAGGCCGGCGAGAGCAGGATCTTCGAGAATTGGTGGCTGAGCTGGTTCGACACGGAGATGCCCGATTGCAGCACGGAAGAACGCGCCGCAATGCCCGGCTACTTCTTGCGCAGCGTTTTGGCGAGTTCGAGGGCCGAAGGCGTCCCGGACGACGTTTGCAACATGCATAGCCGCCACGGGGGTATCAGCGAAAGCTTCGACGCCGGCGCCGATCCGGACATGATCCGTGACGCTGCGACACACAGCGATCTATCGATCACGCAAGGGTACAATCGCGGCAGCGAGCTCGAGCGGTCATCTGGCGTGCTAAGAGCGCGAGCTCGTCATCGCAAGAAAACGCCGATCTGAGTTCGAGCAGCTGCAAGAAAGCGGCCGAGCCGCGCGCGGTCGTCCCGCCAGCGCGCCGCATGATCCTGGAGTCCGCTAAAGGCTGTTATCGGACTCTAGCTGCCATCCCACTCGAGATTTTTAACATTCCCATTTTGCAAAGTGAAACTTCTTTGTGGAAGGCACAAAGAAGAGCACCCCTCGCTCACCCGACCGCACGTGAATGCTTTGAACGGTGCCGCTGGTCAAGTTGATATTGAAGGCCGGCTTTTGTCCCAGGCGTCTAGAGGTCACTAAGGAGCCCCATCTGAGGGCGAGTAGCAGGACGGTCATAGCGAGTCCGAAAAGGCCGAGGCGTTGCCAGCCCAACGTGGTGAAACCGACCCTTCTCGCCGCCGCCGGCGCGCAACTCGCTAGGACCGGAAAGCCGAGCATAAACACAAAAAGCGAATCGCTGTACAAACCAATTGCACACAAGCTCGTGGTGACGATGAGAGCCCCGATCAAGTGCGCCGTTGCGAGCCATGGATAGCGCCGCTCAAGCGCAGCGAAATCAAATATCTCGACAATTGAGCAATCAGCTTCTGTCGGGCTTCATCGTAGTTCGATCTTTTCTTGTTCAAATCCCAAGTAACCAAAAATACCGCCATACACGCGCTCCTTGCGGGGGTCAAATCTGATGCAACGACCCCCTGATGCAGCGCCTTTAGAGCTGATTTCGATCAGCGAGGCGGCCCGGATCATCGGGATCAACAAGTCCACTTTGAGCCCGATAGGCGACCTGGAGGCGCAGGCCGGAGAAACCTAGTCACGTGAATCTAAAGTTCGCCACATAAAGTCTGCTGGGCTTTGTGGCAGAAGCGTTTGACGGAAGCCAAGATCTGGTCTGCGGACTTGGTCCATTTGAAGGGCTTCGGGTTATTGTTGTGCAGTTCGATGAAGGTACGGATGTCGGCCTCGAGTTGCCTGACGGAGGTGTGAACACCTCGCTGGATTTGCTTTCTGGTGAGCTCAGCGAACCAGCGCTCGATCTGATTGATCCATGACGCGGAAGTCGGCGCGAAGTGGACATGATAGTGCGGCCGGCGAGCGAGCCACGCTTTGATCTTGGGTGTCTTGTGGGTGGCGTAGTTGTCCATGACGATATGGACAGCGAGCAAGAGGGGATGTCTTGGGCCACGCTTGCGACTCAAAGACAGCCGAATTTCCCGGGCGGGCAGCGAACGCTCATTGCGAATCTCGCTATGGCAGGTCACGTCGCCGAGGCCCGTCGTGCGTGCGATGCGCTTCGGAAAGTCGATCCCACTTTTCACATCGCCGACGTTGCAAAACGGACTCCATTTCGTCGGCTCGAACATATTGAAAAGTTGGGCCAGGCGTATCGAACGGCTGGCGTGCCAGAATGACCGCTTCTGGCCCGTGGCTGACGATGGCTCAGTGCTCGGCGAGGTCCGCTTCCTGCTGGTGACCCGCACAGGGCCATTCAAGCTGGCCAAGGCAGCCTTTGACCCAAGGCAGACGTGCTGTGCGAGAGCCGCAGAAGACCTATACCCCCCAGGATGTTTCCAATCTGATACCTGCGCGGAAGAACGATAATTTCGTCACGCTCAAAGACCAAGTCCGGACCTTCGAGCCACGATTGAAGTTCCTCGTTGATGTCCTTGCCGTTGATTTCGCAAGGTAGCGTTCCATAGAAGCCGCCCCGCATCTCTTCGACCTTGAACACCGTGTCGTTGCAATAGGCGAACCCGCGCAATTCAGGCCTTGTCTCTGCATCGATCCGAGGCCGCTCGGGCTTCGCTTGATCTCGCACGAAAGTTGCCCGTCGGCTCTCAGCCGGTTCACTGATCGATCTATCCGCGCTGAGTAAACATCGCCCGCAACATTGCGCTTAAAAAATATGACACCTCCTGGTTGGTGTCGGGGCAAACCTTGAGCAACACTCGCGCCGTCTAGGTCCTGCACATGGTCCGAAACCGTTTCCTTTCGAACAGCACGGGGTCCTTGGGATCTACCACAATACTCCACAATGCCCTGCGCATCTCCCAGCTCGGAAACCAATAGACAGGCTTGTCGGCCGGCCAAAATCGACGCGCCAAGTCGCGCGCCGAGTCAGGAAGCTTGATCCACGATGCGCCAAGACAACCGGAAGCCATCACCCGATAGCCTGGCTTCCAGTGCGGAGAGTCCCACATGTTCTTTGGGTTGATGCCGAGGAGTCCGTAGGTGATAAAATTCTTCGGCAACCGCACCGGCCCTGTTCGCTCAGCTGTTTGTACTGCCCATCGTAACCGAATATCTCGACGTCCATCCGGCGATGTCGGCGCGGACGTTCTTCGTCGACAGGTCCGTAAACATCATCGAGGAAGGCATCGACGTCGCCCTCCGCATCGGAGATCTGGCCGACTCCGGCTTCGTTGCGACCAAGGTGGGCTCCGTTCGTCGGGTGGTCTGCGGTGCACCGTCGTACTTCCAAATGCACGGCATACCTACGTCGCCGGGCGATCTGAAGGCACATCGGATCGTCGAATCGACGAGTGCATGGGCTTCGCCGGAATGGCGCTTCCAATACCAACGAAGCGGCGATTACGACCGCGACATCGGGATGGGCTCTGACCCGTGTGCTGCACTACCAGGTCGGCCAGGCTCTGGTCGATGGAGCCCTGCAGATCGTGCTCGGAGAGTTCGAAGAGGCTCCGCTTCCGATCTACGTCATCTATCCGGAGGGGCGCCACGCACCAGCGAAGGTACGTGCCCTCACCGACATCGCCGTTGCGCGCCTACGGGCGAACAGACTGCTGAACTGAACCATCCACATCCGCCAGCAGGCCCGCCGTTTTGTCGAAGTCGCAAGCGTCGTGCCGCTCTCGCAGGAATTCGCCCGGTTCACCGCCGGCGCGGTTGACGATGCGGCCGCGCGCCACCGCGGGACGTTCGGCGATGGACCGGTACCAGCGCAGCAGGTGTGGGTATTCCTCTATCTGGAGGAATTCATGCGCGTTGTAGACGCCGTAGAGACTGCCGGGATGCCACGGCCAGACCGCGATGTCCGCGATCGTGTAGCGGTCGCCGGCCAGGAATTCATGCTTCGCGAGATGCGTGTCCAGAACGTGCAACTGACGCTTCACTTCCATGGCGTAGCGGTCGATCGCATATTCGATCTTGAGCGGCGCATAGGCGTAGAAGTGTCCCAGGCCGCCCCCGACGAACGGCGCCGTTCCCATCTGCCACATCAGCCAGTTGAAGGTTTCGGTCCGCGAGCGGCGTTCGGTCGGCAGGAACGCGCCGAACCGCTCCGCCAGGTGGACGAGGATCGATCCACTCTCGAACACGCGGACGGGGGGATCCGTCGAGCGGTCGACGAGCGCGGGAATCTTCGAATTCGGGTTGACCTCTACGAAGCCGCTTCCGAACTGATCGCCCTTGAAGATGTCGATCAGCCAGGCGTCGTATTCGGCGTCCGAATGCCCGGCCGCCAGCAGTTCCTCGAGCATGATTGTGACCTTCTGGCCGTTGGGCGTCCCCTGCGAATAGAGCTGCAGTGGATGCCTGCCGACCGGCAGATCCCTCCCGAAAGTGGCGCCCGATACGGGCCGGTTCGAACTTCCGAACACACCGCCGTAGACCTTCTGCTGGGTCCATACCTTGGGCGGGACATAACCGGATGGCTGGTTGTGGAGAGGATCGTTCATGGGTCACTCCGCGTCGGAATAGGGACATCGAGAAGGTGAATGCACGTCGGCGAATCCTGGAGCCTCGGCACCGGAAAACTTCTCTTTCAACGTCTGAACCGTATGACAGACAGCGTGTCTGATAGCGCACAGGAGCTCGATCACGACAGCAATCCCTCCGCCTTCAAGGATGCGCGTACGCTGGGCCTTTGCTCCATGCGGGCCATGAAGTTCCGGATCGATGCGTAGCCGGTCGCGTCGAGGTTCACGCGGCCCGGCCAGCAGAGCACGTTGTAGAGGTAGCCGTCGGCGACGCAGAACTTCCCGCCGAGGACGTAGTCACGCGTCGACAGATGCCGGTCCACGTATTGGAACTTTCCGATCAGGTTCTTCTCGGCGAACCTCGCCTTCGAGTCCGCATCCAGGACCGGCGAGAACATGACCGCAAAGTTCTTGTGCAGGTCGGTCGCGACGAAGTTCAGCCATTCCAGGGCTTCGTAACGCTGGCGGGTGCCGAAGGGCGGCAGGAGCCCGGCGTCCGGATCCCTGTCGGCGATCCACTGCAGGATGACCGCGCCTTCCGTGATGACGTCGCCGTCGTCGAGCTTCAGCGCCGGCACGAAGCCCTTCGGCGTCACCTGAAGATAGTCGCCTTCGGACGTCGTCTTCGTCCTGAAGTCGACCGCGACCAGGTCGAACCGCTGCCCGGCTTCGCGCAACGCGATTTGCGAGGCGAGCCCGCAGGAGCCGGCGGAATAGTACAGTTTCATGCGAACCTCCGTTGAAGAGAAGAGAAAGGACGCCACGGCAGGGCGCCCCGCGGATCGACTTCGGCTACGATCCCGTGGCTTCGTCGAACGCTTCCAGCGCGCGCGTCGAATAGACGAGGGCTGCGCCCGCGTTCATGGCGACGGCGACGCCGAGCGCCTCGGCAAGCTGCTCGCGCGTGGCGCCCGCCTTTAGGGCCTCGTTGCTGTGGATCGAGATGCAGCCGTCGCAGCGCGTGGTCACCGCGACCGCGAGCGAGATGAGCTGGCGTGTCTTCTCATCCAGATGCGCGGTCTTGCGGCCGGCGCCGGAGGCGGTCAGGTAGCCCTTTAGGGTGTCGGGCGAAAGCTGCTGCAGCTTGCCGACGTTGGTCATCAGATGATCACGATTCGCATTCCAGTCCATTCGAAACTCCTTGGTGGGCCGCATGGAGGCGGCGGGTCGACGCGGGTAGATAGTTGGCGGGCCCTATGCGGCCGGCCTGGCGACTGCTTCGAACTCCGCCAGCGTGGGGTAGTCGGAGTACCCTTCCGCGCCCTGGCTGTAGAAGGTTTCCCTCTGGGCGTCGTTCAGCGGCGCGCCGAGGCGCAGGCGCTCAACCAGATCCGGATTGGCGAGGAAAGCCCGACCGAAGCTGATCGCGTCGGCTGCGCCGCCGTCGAGATCGGCTTGGGCGCGATCGATGTCGTAGTCGCTGTTGAGGATCAGCGGCCCCTTGAAGTGCGGCCGCATCATCGGCGACTGATGGGGCACGTCGCTCGAGACGAACGTTCCGTCGGGGTTGGCCTCCTTCAATTCCAGGAACGCGATGCCGATGGCGCTCAACGTCTTCGCCGCCGCGACGAACAGGGGAGTCGGATCGCTATCGTCGACGCCCCAGACCTCGCCGTTGGGGGACAGACGGACCGAGGTACGGTCGGCCCCGATCGCGCCGGCGACCGCACGGGTCACCTCGTCCAGCAGGCGCACGCGGTTCTCGATGCTGCCGCCGTATTCGTCGGTACGCAGATTGGCGCTATTGCGCAGGAACTGGTCGATCAGCATCCCGTTCGCGGCGTGGATCTGCACCCCGTCGAACCCGGCCGCCATCGCGTTGTGCGCGGCGCGCGCGAAGTCGGCGACGATGCCGGCGATCTCCTTCATCGTCAGCGCGCGGGCCTGCACCGAGGGCTTCGGTCCGTCATAGGTCCACGCGTCGACCGGCGAGACGGTCTCGCTGGACGACACCGGCTGCTCGCCAATGACGGACGGATGTCCGGCGCGGCCGGTGTGACCGAGCTGCGCGACGATCAGTCCGCCCGCGTTGTGCACTGCGCGGGTGACGGGCTTCCAGGCATCCACCTGCTGCCGGGACCACAGGCCCGGCGTGTAGGTGAAGCCGTTGCCCTGGCGCGAGACGCCGGTCGCCTCGCTGATGATGAGTCCGGCGGAGGCGCGCTGCGCGTAGTAGCCGGCCATCATCTCGGTTGCGACGTGGTCGCGGGTGGCGCGGCTGCGGGTCAGCGGAGCCATGACGATGCGGTTGGGGGCGGTCAGGGCGCCGAGCCGGATGGGGTCAAAAAGGGACGACATGAACTCTCCTTCGTCAGGTGTCTCGGTTCGATAATGGCGGCCGACCAGAAGATAAATGGGCCGCTATTCCGAACATTGCGGAGCAAAACGATTTTATCATTCGTCGATGCTCGGAAGTCCGTCAGCTTCACCGTTCGCCGCGTGACGAGATCACAGGCCCCCGGGGGGCCAGCCCCGCATGTGATCGATGAAGCGCTCGCTCAGTCCACCGGACCGCAGGTATTGCGCCGTCACCGGCAACTCGGGGCTCTCGTACTGCGCGTCCTCGAATACCCGGCGCGGAAAGTCGCGTCGGAGGATGCTGGCCCTACCGACCAGCACGAAGTCGCATCCCTCGTCCAGAAGCTCAGCGGCACGTTGAGCTCCCATGATCTTGCCGGCGACACCCAAGCGCACGCCTTTTCGCGGCAGGTCCGCGAACACGCCGAGCATGGTTTTTCCCCGGAAGGTCCCATCGCGGACCACCTGCGCGGAATCCCAGAGGGCCAGATCCAGATAGTGGATCATCGCGCGACCGAGAATGCCCGCGGTGACCTCGCGCAGCTCCTCGAGACGCAGCCCGTAGCGTTCGATCGACAGCCGCCAGCCGATCTGGAAATCGGGACCGCACGCCCGGTATACCTTCGATCACCTCGATGGTAAGGCGGGCTCGGTTCTCCGGACTCCCAGCGGATTGGCGCGATGACCGGCGTGACGAAGTTGCACCGCGGACAGCCACCGCCTTCGCGGATCGCCGTCGTCATCTCCGTCAGGCCCGGCAGATGGACGTCATGATGGATGCCCAACTGCCGGGCAAACGCGATACCGCCCGCTTAGACGGTGGTCGCGCAGGTCTGGATTAATCCGTATCCACCCGACGAAAGCTGGCGGATCCACTCCAGGTCGAATTCCGACGCGACACCGTCCGTCTCGCTCTGCTGGTTGGTGAGGGGCGCCAGCATGATGCGGTTCCTCATCGCCGGGCCGTGTAGAAGTTCGAGCGGTTCGAACAGGTCGTCAACGGACACGCGGGATCCCGCGAAGTGATGGCTCTCGCTGTCTTGTCTAGAAGACCTTCGTCGCTAGATAAATGGGCCCGCTATTCTGAACATTGCGGACGAAAGGGATTTCATGGGCATCCGAACGGAGAGCGTGAGCGCCATGTCGGCGTTCGTGCAGGCCGCCGAACTGCGGAGCTTCAAGCTGGCGGGCCAGCAGTTGGCGCTGTCCTCTTCCGCGATCGGAAAGACGATCGCGAAGCTCGAGGATCAACTGGGGGCGCGGCTCTTCCATCGTTCGACCCGGGCGATCGCGCTGACCCGGGAAGGCGAGATCTTTCTAGAGCGCTGCCGGCGCGTGCTCGGCGAACTCGAGGCGGCAGAGGCTGAACTGGCGCAGACGACGGCAAGTCCGCAGGGACGGCTCCGCGTGGGCGTTCCCTTCGCCGGCGACCTGCTGACGCCGCTGTTCGGGGAGTTCGTGTCGAAATATCCGGAGATCGAACTCGACCTCGACTACGACGACCGTCTCGTCGACGTAATCGACGACGGCTTCGACGCCGTCATCCGATCCGGCGAGGTGAGCGACAGCCGCCTGATGCACGTGAAGCTCGGAGACTTCTCGTCGCGGATGGTCGCCTCGCCCGGCTATCTCGACCGAGCGGGAGTGCCCCGAAGGGCTTGCGATCTCGCGAAACACCGGCTGCTGCACCACCGCTTCTACGAGACCGGAAAGCTCGCCGATTGGGGGCCCGCGATTCCCGAAGGCACGGTCCTGCCGGTGGCGATCGCGGCCACCTCGCTGGAGCCGCTAATCCGACTGGCGGAGGCGGGTCATGGAATCGCTTCCGTGCCTTATTTCGCCGTCGCCGACCGCATCCGGTCCGGCACGCTCCGCGAGGTGCTGTCTGGAGCCAAGAGAAACAACCGGGCGCTCCGCCTGCTGTGGCCACGCAGCAATTTCCCGCTGCCGAAGGTGTCCGTGTTCGTGAAGTTCATGATGGAATCGCTAAAAATTACGTTGCGGGAAGGTTGAAGGAACATCACCCCCGGCATCGCCAAGTCCGTCGGTAAGGCCTACAACACGACCAAGCGGCACGAATTCGAAGTGACCGTATCGGTCGTCGCGGAGCAGCGGGTCGGACCACGGCTTTGACAAGGCTTCGACCGCGGAACTCCGGAGACGGCTGGAGCCGCTCGTCCGGAAGACGCAGCCCTACGCTAAGCGGATCGCCCATAAGGGCGTCTGGGTCGAACCGAAGCTGCGCGCGGAGATCGAGTACCGCGCGAAGTCGGCGGAGGGGAAGGTCCGGCACCGGTTCTTCAAGGGGTCTGAACAGCCTATTGATGGCCTCACTAATATCGGCTTCCACGCACCATGCGGACATAGCACTGATTGCGGTCTAGAGCCACCCTTGCGCAAATATCTGGTTTTGTACAAAATCGGCCAATCTTCGCCTCCGGAGGTCTCTGAATGTTGAGGCGCAACTTCGTAAAGGCCGTCGCTTGCAGTCCTTTAGTTTGGCCGGCCATCTTAAGCGCGGAGCAAACGCGAAACACACCTTGGCGTATCGCCCATGTCTATCCGGGGAAATACGACAACCCCTCGGATTTAGCTTTGTATGACGTCTTTCGCGGAGAACTGCGGAAGCTGGGCTATGCGGAAGGAAAAAACCTGATCATAGATCAGCGAAGCGCCGAGGCAATACTGGAGCGCTTACCGTCGTTTTATGAAGAGCTAATTGCACTTCGTCCCGACGTCATTGTCGCAATCACTACACCGGCAATAGCCGCGGCACAGAAGGCGACATCCTCTATTCCCATTGTCATGGCACCAGCTACTGATCCCATTGGATCCGGCTTCATCAAAAGCTACGCGCGCCCGGGCGGCAACATAACTGGCATGGCTAACATGAACGGAGACGCGCTGGGGAAGGCCATCGAGTTGCTCCACGATATCGTGCCGTCCGCGAAGCGAATTGCTGTTCTGTTGTCCAACAATCCAACTCACCCACAACAGTACGACCTTGCCGAAACCGCGATAAGGGGCTTGAACCTCACTGCGGTTCGAGTGGTGGCACCAACACCGGCCGATTTAGAGCAGGCGTTTGAGGTAATGAAAAGAGAAAACAGCGATGCTCTGTTTGTGCTTGCCGATGTAACGCGCCCAAGCATCGTCACCTTAGCAGCAAAGTCACGAACTCCGACCATCTATCAGACCGCTGTCTACGCTCCTATGGGGGGGTAGCCAGCTACAGTCCAGCCTTAGACCCAATCTATCAGAAGGTGGCTCAATATTGCGACAGGATATTCAAGGGAGCAAAGCCCGCGGAACTACCGGTCGAACAGCCCGTGATTTTTGAACTTTCGCTCAACCTTAAGACAGCAACTTTCTTCGGAATAAAATTTCCGGATCACCTCATCGCCCGAGCCGACAAAATTATCGAGTGACTTCGGCTTCTGGCCCAGCGCGTGGGTTGGCACACCAAAGGGTCATGTCGGGTGCGAGGGGTAGAGCAGAAGCCGTCCGAGTCATGGCCGACCGCAGCTTTTGACCGATTCCGTTGAAAAAGGCGGGCAGTATTTCCTTGTAATGGCTCGGTCGCGATGTGGCCGAACTGCTCTACCGATCGCTATGCGAGCCTCGGGGTGGACATCGGGATCAGCTTGGCCATCTTTCTTAGGTTCTGGGCGGTGGCCGCCAGGATGAACTCGTCATGCGCACCGTTTGGACCTCGTAAGCGTAGACGGTCGAGTTTGAGGATGCGCTTGAGGTGCGCGAACAGCATCTCGATCTTCTTGCGGAGCCGACGCGAGGTGCGGCCCTCCCATGATCTTGCGATCTGGCGCGCCATGTCGCGAGCGCCCTCGTAGATCGAGCGTGGCACCCTCCGTGATGGCTGCTTGGGGCAGCATCGGGACTTCAATGCGCAGCGATCACAATCGTGCTTGCTGGCAAGGTAAAGCATGGTGGCGCCATCATTCACCAGCGTTCCGGTCGTGGTAAGAACTTTGCCGCCGGGGCAACGATAAACGTCCCCGGCGTGGTCATAGGTGAAGTCGTCGCGCGAGAAGATCCCGTCTGTGCGAGCCGACTTGTCGAAGACTGTAACGTGCGGCTCGATGCCATGCTCATAGACCAGCCAGGCGAGCATCTCGGCCGAGCCATAGCCGCTGTCGCCGAGGAGCCGGCTCGGATAGAGATCAAACCGCTCCAGCGAGCGCTCAATCATGCGCTTGGCAGCCAATACCTCCGCCTGCCGGATTGCCGTCGTCGCCTCAACATCGACGATGATCGCGTTCTCGATGTCGATCAGGTAGTTCGTCGAGTAGGCAAAGAAGGCTTGGCCGCCGTGCGCTCCCGTCCAGCGCGCCGCTGGGTCGGAGGGCGACACGAACTTCGGGGTCACTTCGGTGGCTGCTCCGAACGCGGCATCATCGAGGACAGCCAGATACTCGTCGATCGCTCGGCCGGCAGCCTCCGGTGGAAGTCCCTTGTCGCCTTCGATCCCCTTCTGCCGATTGGCATCGGCCTTGATCAGGCTCGCATCGACGGCGAATCCTTCACCACCGACCAGCCGCTCCTCGATACAGCGACGCAAAACGCTCTCGAACACGCACCGGAAGAGGTCGCTCTGTCGGAAGCGGCCATGCCTGTTCTTGGAGAACGTCGAGTGATCAGGTACTGCGCCATCTAGACCAAGCCGGCAGAACCATCGGTAGGCCAAGTTAAGGTGGACCTCATCGCACAGGCGCCGCTCCGATCGAATGCCGAAGCAGTAACCGAT
Source organism: Bradyrhizobium sp. CCBAU 53351 (assembly GCF_015291745.1). Classification (NCBI taxonomy): domain Bacteria; kingdom Pseudomonadati; phylum Pseudomonadota; class Alphaproteobacteria; order Hyphomicrobiales; family Nitrobacteraceae; genus Bradyrhizobium; species Bradyrhizobium sp. CCBAU 53351. The sequence continues at coordinate 5,673,683 of NZ_CP030059.1, read as the reverse complement.
CAGCAGCATCCGGATCATCAGCTCGGGATCGATCGAAGGTCGACCGATACTACTGTAGAAAGGCGCCAGGTCCTGTCTGACCTCTTCAAGGTCGACAAATCTATCGATCGACCGGAGCAAGTGGTCGGCCGGGATATGCCTTTCCAGCGAGAACTCATAGAACAACGCGGCCTGCTCGACTTGCCGATGTCCCATCATGATCTTCAGTCCTGCCAATTAGACTGACTGAATCATTGATCCCTCTGCGTCGCAACCGCCGCCTTTTTCAACAGAATCGGCCCATTGCAGAAGTTCAGAAGGCTGCAACTTCGGTCTGCTATTTAGCATAAAGCAGACCTCTTTCTACCGTCCGACCGATAAGCTTTCATACGCTTATCAGTCGCCCCGCTGGAGGACGTTACGGACGACGGCCTTAACATGCCGATAATCTTGTTGCCTTGCAGGAATTGGCAAGCAAATCGCGTTTTCAAGTTCATCCAGCCAGAAACCCTCCGTCCACCGCCACAACAGTTCCGGTCGCATATTGCGACGCCGGCATGCAGAGGAACGCGACGGCCCCGGCAATGTCCTCCGGCTGACCCCAGCGCTTGAACGCGGTACGGTCGGCGATGCGCTGATAATGCGCAAGGTCGGTGCGGCCGGCGGCATTGATCGCTGTTTCGATATAGCCGGGTGCAACAGCGTTGACGCGAATGCCGTCTTCGGCCCACTTCAAAGCCAGTGCCTTGGTCAGCATCACCACACCGCCCTTGCTAGCGCAATAGGCCGGTATCCGCGGCAAGGCCAGGGTCGCGTTCATCGAGGCGATGTTGACGATCGAGCCTCTGAATTCCGACAGTAGCGGCTGGAATGCCATGCAGGTCCGGAACGTGCCGGCGAGGTTGACGTTGATCACCTTCATGAAGGTCTCGATCTCGAATTCCTTGTCCCGTGCCAGAATGCCGGCACAATTGACCAGGGCGTCGACGCGCTCCTGCTTCTTGGCAAACGCCGTGACAGCCGCATCATCCGTGACATCAAGCGTCGCCAGGGTCAGGCCGCCGCGCGGCTTGAGCAGCGTGCGGGCGAGGTCAGCCTCGTTGGCGCCGGTCGCCGTGACTGTCGCGCCGAGATCGCAGAACTGGTTGCTGATCGCCGCGCCAATGTCGCCGGCGCCGCCGATCACGACGGCATGGAATCCGGGGGCGAGAGAAAAATTCGAACTCATGGGCAGGGTCTCACTTCAGGGGTTTCGGAGGCGGAGCTGTCGATTCGCGGACCACGAGCGAGAAGTCGATCTCGCGGTGCATGATGGTCTGCTCGCCGGCGAGGCTGCGCACCAGATATTCGCCGGCGCGCTGCCAGGTTTCTCCGGTCGGAACATGGATCGTGGTCAGGCTCGGCCGCAGATGCCTGCTCCAGTCGAGGTCGTCGAAGCCGACCACTGACAGGTCGCGCGGCACGGAGAACCCGTCGCGCTCCGCCTCGAGCAGCACGCCATAGGCGATGACGTCGTTGCCGCACACCACGGCCGTCGGACGGTCCTTCAGGTTCAGGAGATGGCGTGCCGCCTCGCGTGCGTCGTCCAGCGTATAGGGCACCTCGACATGCCATTGCGGCGGAAGCTCGATGCCGTTCTCGGCGAGCGCGCGGCGAAAGCCCGCGACGCGGGCGCTGGCGCGGTCGTTGTTGCGCTGGAGCGCCGAGACGATGCCGATACGGCGATGGCCGAGCTCGATGACATGCGCGGCGGCGCGATGGGCGGCGGCTTCGTTGTCGGTGCCGACGCAGGGGTAGGGCCGGTCAGGCTGGTAGATGCCGACATTGATGAAGGGCACGGCGTTGTCGGCGAGCAGTTTTCGCAGGCCGTCGTGATGGCAGTCGCCGCGCAGCACAAGGCCGTCGACGCCGCGGCTGATCAGATTGCGCGCCTGCTGCAATTCGACGTCGAGATCGTAGCCGCTGGTGGTGAGAAACAGCATGTATCCGACCGAGGACAGGTATTGCTGCAGCGAGGCGATGCCGCGCGCGAACATCGTGTTGTCGATGGTCGGCACGATCGCGCCAAGGGTGCGCGAGCGGCGCGACGACAAGATGCGTGCCGGCGCGTGCGGGATGTAGCCGAGCGCGTCGATGGCCTGCTCGATGCGCGCGCGCAGGGAGGGGCTCACCGCATCGGGATTGTTGAGGGCACGCGAGACCGATGCCGTTGACACGCCGGCACGCGCCGCGACGGCGCGGATACCCTGTTTCACCGACTTGGCGTTGGTCAGTCTCATGATGTAACGTTACATCTCGCGTGACAAGCTGCGTGGTAGCGGGAATGAAGCAAATCTGCCGCAGATTGTGCCGTTTGTCCATGGCTTGACACGGTCGATGCTAGGTCTATTTTGTAACCGTTTTCAGATAGTGATCAAACGTACTCAAAATGGTCCGCCAGCTTAAGGCGGCCAGCCGGGAGGAGAGTTCAATGAAGGCCAGGATGCTCGCGACGCATGTCGCGTTGCCCGTTCTCGCGATTGCCGCGATCAGCGCACAGGCGAACGCGGCCGATTTCGACTGGACGAAGTTCAAGGGCAAGACGATCACCTTTCTCGCCAACAACAATCCGGTCTCGCAGGCGCTGCTGACCTACAAGGCCGATTTCGAGAAGTTGACCGGCATGACCCTGAAGGTCGACGCCTATCAGGAGCAGCAGATGCGCCAGCGTCTGGTCACGGTCATGAATGCGAACAGCGACGAGGTCGACGTCTTCATGACGCTGCCCTCGCGCGAGGGCGAGCAGTTCGCCGCCGCCGGCTGGTACGGCGATCTCACCGCGATGGCCAAGAACGAGGTCGCCAAGGACTACGATCCAGCCGGGCTGAGCCAGGCGCTGCTCAAGGCCGCGACCTTCGGCGGCAAGTTGACCAGCATGCCGATGAACATCGAGGGCCCGATCTTCTACTACCGCACCGACATCTTCAAGAAGTGCGGTCTCGAAGCGCCCAAGACCATCAAGGACGTCGAAACCGCCGCCGAGAAGATCAAGACCTGCGACAGCGCGGTGACGCCGTTCGTCTCGCGCGGCCTCAAGCCCGCGGTAGCCTATACGTTCAGCAACATGCTGCACAATATCGGAGGCACGTACATCGCCAATGGCAAGTCGAACCTCTGCTCGGCCAAGGGCAGGGAAGCGCTCGACACCTACAGCCGACTGCTGCGCGACTTCGGCCCGCCCGGCGTCGTCAATTACAGCTTCCAGCAAATCTCCGCACTCTACCGCAGCGGCCGCGCCGCGATGGCGTTTGAGTCCTCGAACGAACTGCGCACGGTGATGGACGGCGGCGCGCGCCTGAAGGATACCGGCCTGCTGCCGTTCCCGGCCGGCGAAGCCGGCCAGGTGCCGACCACGATCGGCTGGGGCATGGCGGTGTCCTCGCACAGCAAGCAGCCGGAGGCGGCCTGGTACTTCGTGCAATGGGCGACCAGCCCCGAAGTGCAGAAGAAGATGGCGCTCCAGGGCATCGCCCCGCCGCGCCCGTCGGTCGCCAAGGATCCTGAATATCGCAAGTGGATCGACGAGGAGCCGGTTCGCAAGGAATGGCAGGCCACGCTCGACGTGCTCGCCACCAAGGGGTCCTCCGAGGTCGGCTATCCCATCGTCGCCAATCCGGAATCGCGTGAGTTCATTGGCCAGGCGGTGCAGGACCTCATCCTGAAGCAGAAGCCGATCGAGCAGGCCTGCGCCGATGCCGACAAGGCGCTCGATGCATTGATTGCCCAGAAGTAACGGCCTCACGTCGGCAGGCTTGCGGCCTGCCGGCTCTTCACTCCCAGGGACAAGGACGCATGTCGGACACGGCTGCGACACTCACGCAGGACCGGCAGAAGCTGGAGATGGCGGCGCTTTCGGCGCCGGCCGTACTGTTCACGGTCGCGATGATCGCGTTTCCGGTCGTCTATACGATCTGGCTCGGCTTCCAGACGTTCACCTCGACCGGCAAGCAGTCGTTCGCAGGCCTCGCCAATTATTCCAAGCTGATCTCCGACGTCGAGTTCTGGCACGGGCTGTGGATCACCATCGCGCTGTTCATGCTGTCGCTCGCGCTCCAGCTCGTGTTCGGCGTCTGGCTCGCGCTGGTGCTGTTCCATGCCAAGCGTCTGGCGGGCATCGTGCGCTCGCTGTTCATCTCACCCTTCATGATGCCGCCTGTCGTGGCCGGGATGATGTGGCTGGTGATCCTCGACCCCTCGCTGGGCGCGGCCAACTACGTCCTGCAATCGTTCGGCCTGCCGCCGTCGGACTGGCTGGCCTCGCCGACATGGGTGATTCCGACCGTGGCGCTGATCGACAGCTGGCAGTGGACGCCCTACGTCGCATTGATCGTGCTGGGCGGCCTGCAGTCGCTGCCGCCGAGCGTCTACGAGGCCGCGCAGATCGACGGCGCATCGGCGTTCAAGACCTTCCAGCGCATCACCTTGCCCTTGCTGCTGCCGACCATCGTCACTGCGGCGATCCTGCGCAGCGTCGATCTCCTGCGCTTCTTCGACATCATCTACATCACCACCCAGGGCGGCCCGGGCAATGCCTCGAACACGCTCAACATCTACGGCTTCCGGGTCGGTTTCGAGTTCTTCAATATCGGCTATGCGAGCGCGCTGATGCTGACGCTGACCGCGATCGTGTTCGGCGCCGTGCTCGCCTTCAATCGCCTGCGCGGCGCGGTGGCGTGGTGATCTCATGAGCGATGCCGCCAACACCGATCGCTGGATCCGCTGGCTCAACACGCTGCAGCTCGTGCTCGCCGGCGTGCTCATCATGGCGCCGACGGTGTGGATGGTACTGTCGTCGTTCAAGCCGTCCTTCGAGGTCACGGCCTATCCTCCCACGCTGATCTTCTCGCCGACGCTCGAGAATTACGTCGAGCTGACCAGGACCACGCCGTTCCTGAGCTACGCGCTCAACAGCCTCATCGTCACCGTCGGCTCGACCGCGCTCGGGCTGCTGTTCGGAATTCCTGCCGCCTTCGCCGTTTCCTGGACGCGGATCACGTGGCCGGCGATCCTGACGCTCGCCGCGCGCATGGCGCCGGGCACGCTGTTCCTGCTGCCGTGGTACGTCATGTTCCGGCAGATCGGCATGATCGGCTCCTACACCGCGCTGATCCTCAGCCACGCGGTCATCACGCTGCCGATCGTGATCTGGGTGCTGTTGCCGTCGTTCGACGCCATTCCGCGCAGTGTCTTCGAAGCCGCGCAGGTCGATGGGTGCAGCGTCATGCGCATCCTCTGGCGCATCGCGATGCCCCTGGTGGCGTCCGGGATCGCGGTCTCGGCGATCCTCGCCTTCGTGTTTTCGTGGAACTACTTCCTGTTTGCGCTGGTGCTCTCCAATGGCGACACCAAGACGCTGATCGCGGCGGCCTTCAACTTCATCGGCGAAGGCTCGACGCAATGGGGCGCCCTCATGGCCGCGGCGACGCTGATCGCATTGCCGCCGCTGGTGCTGGCGGCCCTGGTTCAGCGCTGGCTGGTGTCCGGACTGACGCTCGGCGCGGTGAAAGGCTGAATCCGATGACCATAACCCCCCGTCCGAATTCGATCATGCAGGCCGCCGTCTTCCACGGCAACGACCGCATCACCATCGAGCGCGTGGCGATTCCCGAGATCGGCACCGGCGAGGTGCTGGTGCGCGTCTCGCGCACCGCTCTGTGCGGTTCGGATTTCAAGCTCTGGCACAAGGGCGCCGAGTTTACCGCCGGCCACGAAATCTTCGGTGTCGTCGAGCAGCCCGGTCACAGGCTGCACAGCCGCCGCTGCGCTGTCTACATCCCCCTGCATTGCGACCGTTGCGCGGCGTGCAAACGCGGCGACACCCAGATGTGCCTGGAAGTCTCCAGCTTGATCGGCTGGAACAGGCCGGGCGGTTATGCCGAATATGTGCCGGTGCCAGAAAACTGCTTGCTGCCGGTGCCCGATGATATCGAGGACAGTCTCGCGCCGCTGCTGCTCGACACCATCGGCACCTCGGGCCACGCTGTACGCTTCGTCAGTCGCGTCGTGCCGCCACGCGAAACCGGCCCGGTGCTCGTGATGGGGGCAGGGCCCGTCGGTCTCGGCGTCGTGCTGGCGCTCCGTGCGCTCGGCTACGACGACGTCCATGTCGCCGATCCCAATGCGGCGCGGCTCAAGATCGCGCAATCCTTTGGCGCGAAGGCCCACCCCGTCGGCGATATCTCCACGCGTTTCGCGCTCATTGTGGAATGCTCCGGCGCGCACGTGGCGCGCAACCTCGGCATCGAACTGGTGCTGCCGCGCGGCGCCCTGGTGCTGGTCGGCGAGAACGCCGCGCCCTGGACCATCGAGGAAGGCAAGGTCTTCCGCCGCAAGGACTTCTATATGATCCGGACGTTCTACTTCCCGGTCTCGGATTTCGAGCCGAATGTCGAGCTACTGCGCAAGTACAAGGACGAATACCGCGTCCTCGTCGACGGCGAGTTCGGCCTGTCGGCTCTGCCTGAGAATTTCGACCGCTTCGCCAAGGGCGAGTTGATCAAGCCCGTGCTGGCGCTGGACTGAGCGATCATGGCCTCGATCTCGATCCGCAATCTCACCAAGCGCTATGGCAATTTCACCGTGATCCCCGATCTCAATCTGGAGATCGCGGACCATGAATTCGTTGTCTTCGTCGGTCCGTCCGGCTGCGGCAAGTCGACCTTGCTGCGGATCATCGCCGGCCTCGAGCCGATCTCGTCGGGAGACCTCTACATAGGCGACAAGCGCGTCAACGGCGTGCAGGCCGCGCAGCGCGATATTGCGATGGTGTTCCAGGACTACGCGCTCTATCCGCACATGAAGGTCTACGACAATATGTCGTTTGCGCTGGAGTTGCGTGGAGTGCCGAAGGCGGAGATCGACGCCCGCGTGAAGCGCGCCGCGGCGCTGTTGCACATCGAGCCTTATCTCGACCGCAAGCCGAAGGAACTGTCCGGCGGCCAGCGCCAGCGTGTCGCCATGGGCCGTGCCATCGTGCGCAACCCTAAGGCTTTCCTGTTCGACGAGCCGCTGTCCAACCTCGACGCCAAGCTGCGCGGGCAGGTTCGCGCCGAGGTCAAGGCGCTGTCGCAGGAGTTGAAGACCACCATGGTCTTCGTCACCCACGACCAGATCGAAGCCATGACCATGGCTGATCGCATCGTTGTACTCCAGAGCGGAACGATCCAACAGTACGACACGCCGGAGACGGTTTACGAGCGGCCGGCCAACCAGTTCGTCGCCGGCTTCATCGGCTCGCCCGCGATGAATTTTTTTCCGGTCGAGTGGCGCGGGGAGGGAGCGATCCTCTCGCAAGGCGCGACGGCGGTGCCGCTGGATGGCGGGACCGCGAGCCGACTCCGCCAGGCCGGCAGCGCCGTGCTCGGCGTCCGCCCCGAGCATTTCGCCGTCGCCGCCGATGCGGCCGATGGCATCGCCATCAACATCAGGCTGGTCGAGCCGCTCGGCTCGGACACGCTGATTCATTTCGATCTCGCCGGCGGCTCCGCCATCGCGCGGGTCGATCCGGCTCTGCGGCCGAAGGTCGGCGATCGCATCACGCTACGCCCGCAGCCAGGCAAGACGCATCTGTTCGATGCCGCCAATGGACAGGTCCTGCGGTGAGCGCGTCAGCCGACATTGCAGCTCTCTCGGCGCTGGCGCATGTCGCTTCCGGTGCGAAGGCCGTGCACGTGATCTGCCTCGGGTTGTCCGCGCTCGACCAGGTCTGGCGCGTCGATCGCCCGTTCGCTGGCGGGAGCGAGAAGATCAAGGCCACCGAATACGGTACGCTCGGCGGTGGCATGGCGGCCAACGCGAGCATCGCGGTGGCGAAGCTCGGCGCGTCCGTCGCATTCTGGGGCCGGGCAGGGGACGACGCCGCCGGTCACGAGATGACATCGGCTTTCACCGCCGAAGGCGTCGACGTCGAGAATTTCCGGCTGTTTCCTGGCGGCCGTTCGTCGGTCTCCGGAATCATCGTCGACAGCTCCGGTGAACGGCAGATCGTCAACTTTCGCGGCCTTTTTCCGGAAGCCGCGGGCTGGCTCCCGCTCGAGGCCGTGGCGCAGGCGTCCTCCGTGCTGGCCGACCCGCGCTGGGTCGAGGGCGCCGCGACGCTGTTCAGGGAAGCGCGCGCACGCGGCATTCCGACCGTGCTCGACGGCGACATGGCCGACGCCGAGGTGTTCGAGCGGCTGCTGCCGCTGACCGACCATGCGATCTTTTCCGAGCCCGCACTGACGGCTTTTGCCGGCTCCGCTGACGACAAATCCCTGGCAGGGCTTGCGCGCTTCGGCTGCCGCGTCGTCGCCGTCACGCGCGGCGAGGGCGGCGTGAGCTGGTACGAGGACGCACAGCTACACCAGCAGGCCGCCTACGCGGTCGACGTCGTCGACACCACAGGCGCGGGCGACGTCTTTCACGGCGCTTATGCGCTCGCGATCGGCGCCGGTCTCGATGGGCGCGCTGCCATGGCGTTTTCGGCGGCCACCGCCGCCATGAAATGCCGTCACGCCGGCGGCCGCAACGGAATCCCTACCATCAACGAGTGTCTTGTATTCATGAGGAAGATGCCATGAGAACGATTGGAAAAAACCGCGGCCTGGCACGGCTTGCCGATGCGGATGGCCATTTTCGCATGGTCGCGCTGGACCAGCGGCCGCCATTGTTCGATGCCATCGCCAAAGCGAAAGGTATCACGCGGGAGCAGGTCGAATATTCCGATGTGACGGCGGCGAAGCGCCTCCTGGTCGAGAATCTCGCGCCGCATTGCAGCTCGATGCTGTTCGATCCGAACTTTGCGGTCCCCGCCGCAATCGATCTGCTGCCGCCACGGTGCGGCCTGATCATGACACTGGAAGAGCACCGCGTCGAGGAGACCGCGGGTGGCCGCAAGTCGCGTGCGATCAGCAACTGGAGCGTGGACAAGATCCGCGCCATGGGCGGCGACGCCGTCAAGGTGCTGGCCTGGTACCGGCCGGACGCCGATGCTGCGGTGAACGAGCACCAGAAGAAGTTCGTCCGCGAGATCGGCGAAGACTGTGCCCGCCACGATATTCCCTACGTGCTCGAGCTGCTGGTCTATCCGTTTCTTGGCAGCGCCAACCACACCGCCGACTACGTGGAATCGCCCGGCAAGCTGCCGGGCCTCGTCATCGACAGCGTGCGCGAGTTTGCGAAGCCCGAATATGGCGTCGACCTCCTCAAGCTGGAGAGCCCGCTCGCGGCCAACGGCCTGCCGGCCCGCGACGGCAGCGCTGACGCGAAAGCCGCGCAGAAGGAGTTCGATGCGATCGGCGATATCTGCCGCGAGCGCAGCATCCCCTGGGTGCTGCTGTCCGGCGGCGCCGCGCCGGAAAAGTTCGAGCGCGTGCTTGAGTACTCCTATGCCGCCGGCGCGAGCGGCTTTCTCGCGGGCCGCACCATCTGGCTCGATGCCGTGCTGAAGAACTTCCCGGACCGCGCGGCGGTGGCAGCCAGCCTGCGCAAGGACGGCCTCAACGTGCTCGACCGGCTCAGCGAACTGACCACGGCCAAGGGCACGGCCTGGAAGGCGCGTTATCCTGTCTTCACCGACATCAAGCAGGAAGGTGACTTCGCGCGCGCTTACTGAGATGGTGTTAGTTCCGCATCGTCTCGCAGGATCTGCAACATGACTGACAGCTTCACCATCCGCTCGATCGAGGCGTTCTGCTATCGCTATCCGCTGGCCACGCCGGTGGTGACGTCGTTCGGCAAGATGCTCAACCGTCCTGCGGTCTTCGTTCGCGTGATCGACGAAGACGGGGTCGAGGGATGGGGCGAAGCCTGGTCCAATTTTCCAGCCCCGGGCGCGGAGCACCGCGCCCGGCTGGTCACCGAAGTGCTGGCGCCCGGCCTGGTCGGACGCAAATTCGAGGGGCCCGCCCAGGCTTTCGAAACCCTGACCAAGGGCACCAAGGTGCTGGCGCTCCAGTGCGGCGAGCCCGGTCCGTTCGCGCAGGCGATCTCCGGCATTGATCTCGCGCTGTGGGATCTCGCGGCGCGACGCAAGCGCCTGCCGTTGTGGCGGCTGCTCGGCGGCCAATCCGGCAAGATCAAGGTCTATGCCAGCGGCATCAATCCCGGCGGTGCCGCGCAGACGGCGGAAGCCGCGCTCAAGCGCGGCCATCGCGCGCTGAAGCTGAAGGTCGGGTTTGGCGCCGAGACTGATCTGGCCAACCTCACCGCGCTGCGCGGCATCGTCGGCGCGGGCATGCTGGCCACCGACGCCAATCAGGGCTGGTCGGTGGATCAAGCCCTGGAGATGCTGCCGCGCCTCGCCGCGTTCGATCTGCGCTGGCTGGAGGAGCCGATCCGCGCCGACCGGCCGCGCGAGGAATGGCGCAGGTTGCGGGCAGCCGCGAAGATGGCGATTGCCGCCGGCGAAAACATCTCCAGCGTGGAAGATTTCAAAGAGGTCCTGGCCGAAGACGTGCTCGGCGTAGTCCAGCCCGATATCGCCAAATGGGGCGGGCTTACCGTTTGCGTAGAACTCGCCCGCCAAATCCTGGGGGTAGGCAAGACGTTCTGTCCGCACTATCTCGGCGGAGGCATCGGCCTGCTTGCGTCTGCACATCTGCTCGCGGCTGTCGGCGGTGATGGCTGGCTGGAGGTCGATGCCAATGATAATCCGTTGCGCGATTTGTTTTGCGGCCCGGTTGCCGATGTGAGGGAGGGCGGGATTGAATTGAACCAAAATCCCGGGCTTGGAATACTGCCTGATCTCTCCGCTATCGAGCGCTATCGCAGCATCTAGGCTAGAAGATGAGTCTCCCGAGTTTTCGGCGGCCAAATCGTCATGCGGCCTGCCGAATTCTTTCTTGCTGCTCGCCCAGAGTGTTTGGTTCCAACCGGAATTGGGGTACGGCTCTTCGACTAACTCCGCGGCCAAGCCAATTGATCAGGGCTTCCTGTTCCGTGAGCGACTTACCGAGTGCGGAAAACACGACGGTACTGATAGCTTGTTGCTGGCTGCGCAGGTGGTCTTCAACCAGCTTGTGTCGAGTGACATAACCTGCGTTCACACCAGGGATAGAATGGTTCATGAGGAGCTTGGCATCGAACTCCGAAACGCCAGCAGCGGTGGCAATCGTCCGAAATGTTTGACGAAGGTCATTGCCCCACTTTGACAAGATATCTCGATCCTCCTTTGTTTCAGCTAGGTGTCCGGAGCCGCTCTCAGCTGGAAACAGCCATTCCCGTGCTTGAGACGAATACATTTGCCTGCCGAAACGAAGCACCCGAATGAGACACAGGATCATTTCACGTGACAGCGGGATGTCGAACGCTCGCTTGCTGCCTCCCTTGGGCTTAGGGATGTGGAGCGTTCGCCGTCGAAAATTGATGTGTTTCGGCTTAGCCTGCTGCAAGGCGGTGGGCCTAGACCCACACAACAAGGTGAAAAGATGGAATTCGCGTCGGATTGGATTATCTAGACTCGCCAGCTCTATGAACCATCCTTTCAAGTCGCTGACGCCCATGCCGGTATTCCTTCGCTCCTCCTGGTTCCAATCGACAGCATCCGCCGGATTGTCACGCGGTAGCGATCGATTGGTCTTCCGAGCATGATTGTAAATGGCCCGCAGCGTTCGCATGCTGCCATTCGCCATGTAGGGACCGTTCTGCTTGGTAAGCTGATCATGCTTTTCAGCGACGCGACTGGGATCGTTCGCGAGATCGAGGAGAGGGATTTCGAGCCATTCACTAAAGAGGCGCTCGACGTGATCGCGATAGCCGCTTATCGTTTTGTCGCTCCGGCCTTTTCGGACCAAGTGGGCTTCCAGATAGCGCTGCCAAGCCTGCTTCAGGGTAGGGGCCGCTACGGAACTGTTCCCATCGGACCCGGCCTGCCCCGGCTTTTCATCTAGCCTCTTCCTTGGGTGGTGTCCCTTGCTGATCTGAGCAAGATATTCCTTGGCAATCGCGCGGGCCGCTCGCGTCGTCAACTCGCTGGCGTCTCCAATCGACACTCTGATGGACGAGGCCCGCTTTCCTCGTTGTCTAAGATCTCCTTGAACGGTGAACGTCCTTTTCCGCTTCCCCACGACGACGAAGAAGCCTTTCAACTCGGTATCGCGAGCCAGATACCAACCGTCTTCAGGAATCGGTAGCTGAGCGATGGCCTTGTCGCTGAGAGCAATGCGAATGTCAGTCATGGGAGCGGGCGTGAACTGCAAAAACGGTTTTCAAACGGTTTTGGCGAGCCGAGGTATCTGTAGGTCTGGGTTCGCTGGACTGCGAAGCTATGCGACAACTCCCTATAAATAAAAGGCCTTCTTGGATGCTGTCGAAGCCTGGCGAAGATTCAGAAACCGTAGAGAGGTGCCGGTTTTGAACTCTTAATCAGCGGGTCCCAGGTTCGAGCCCTGGTGCGCCCACCATATCAAGGCCTTAGCGAGAAAGACCGTTTGAGTAGCTGATTTCTCAACGATCTTCTCAGGTCAAATAATCAACCTGCCTCGATAGCGCGAGCGGCAGCATCGCCCACGCTCTAGAAGTTCGCCCCCTGAGTGAGGTGTCGGCCGACTTCAGCCGAATGAGCAGGAATGATGCTGCAAGGGATTCAACACCACGATAGGAATCGTGGGTTTGACTCCATTCTCTCCGCCATTTCCATGATTTTCCACGCTAGTCTTCGATGCCGTAGCAGCGGTGTGACGGCAGTGGGAAGCGTCCACACGCCTCCGGCGTCGCTGGTATCGCAGGCTCATCCCGCCGGGTTGGACGATGACGAGGAGCATTGCAGCATATGCTTCTTCGGCTCCCTGCTGTCGACGACGCCATTGCCGAATCGGGCCGGAGCCGCAATCGTTGTCCGCACCGGAACGCGTCCCCGCATGAAGGACATCGTCGGCGTTGTAACCAAGCGTGTGATCGCGGGACGCCGCCATCGATAGCTACGAGGATTGACGGCCGGAGCCCGCCTCTTGGGATGGGGCAAGCTGTTGTCCTACAGTCCGTCTTGCAACCCAGCCCAGAGTCGAGCCTTGGATGATGATGCTGAACAGAACGACCGCATAGGTTGAGGCGAGTATCGCGGTCCTGGCTGGACTATCCGGCAACGACAACGCAAGGGCAACCGAGATCCCGCCACGCACACCTGCCCAGGTCAGGAAAGGCGCGTTTCGCAAGGAGAGCAACCGGGTCCATCCGAACAAGAACGGTTGGACGCCGACTGAGGCAAACCGGGCGAAAAGGACGATCGGCACAGTTGCTGCCGCGAGGCCAAAGCTGCGGAGATCAAAGCGGAGGATGAGTGTCTCGAGCCCGATGAGGGAAAGAGAACCGAATTGAGAATTTCGTCAATGAGCGTCCAAAGCGCGAAGAGATAGCCTTGAGTCCGCTCACTCATTGCATACCGCGGTCCTCGGTCTCCGATAAGAAGACCCGCCGTAACCATAGAAAGCGGTCCGCTGACGTGCAAATGAAGAGCGACAGCGTAAGTACCGGTCACGAGGGCCAGCGAGATCAGAACCTCGATAGCGTAGTCGTCAATGAGTCGCATCGCGCGATACGCGATATAACCGGTCATCAACCCCAGTACGATCCCGCCACCAGCCTCGCGAATCAGCAGCCCTGCGACGTCAGCAGTCGAAACTTGCGCCCCGTCGCCCGAACTCGCGAAGCGAAGCAGGATGGTGAACAGGACAATCCCCACGCCGTCATTGAACAACGCTTCGCCTTCAGTCTCGATCTGTAGTTCTTTAGGTACGTTGGTGTTGCGGAGTGTGCTGAGGACAGCCACCGGATCGGTCGCGCTGATCAATGCGCCGAAGACGAACGCCCAGCCGAGCGAGACCGGTAAGTTCATGAGACCGCAGATAAGCCAGAACATCATGCCGACGAGAGCAGTCGAGATCAACGTGCCAAAAACCGCCAGAAGAAAGACCGGAACCGCGCGGCTCTTGAGCGTTTCAAGATCCACGTGCAGGGCACCGGCGAACAGAAGAAACGCAAGCATTCCGTTCACGACGACTTCGGCAAAGTCGATCTGTCGCAGTCCATCGGCAAGCTGGTCAAGCAGTTGAACTGAGGGAATCGCTGCATCCAAGGTTATCAAAAGCAGCGAGGTCAGGACGCTCATCACTAGAAGTCCTACGCTGCGAGACAGCGGCAGGAACTTGTGGTTGAGCCAGCCGAAGATGGCTGACAGCGTGAGCAGAACGGCGGCAATATCCATTAGCGAAAGCACGGCAAGTTCCATTTGTTCTGGCGAAAGTGCCAACGCATCTCGCTCGCGGACACTGTGCGCGTCAGCTTCTATTCATGCATCTGCGGCGAATGATCGCGACGACGGCTATCCGTCTCTGCATTCACTTCGTGTTCATCGGCCGGACCTAGAAAGCGAACCGGGGCATACGACAAGGAAGAATCATGAAGAAAATCGCCTATGGGTTGGCCGCTGCTGCTTTGCTCGCGGGGACTCAGTTCCTGGTCCCTGCAAATGCGATGACGGCGCCTCCGGTCGGCGCAGCGGCAGCATCCGAGACGATGCGGGTCGGCTACCACTATCATCATCATCGGAGGGTTTGCACGGTGCGGACCATAGTCAAGCGCGGCTATCACGGTCGGCGTATCGTGAAGCACGTGCGTGTCTGCCGATAGCCGCCAGCGACGAGAGGCCGCCCCCTACGGCGGCCCTCTCAGATTTACAGCACTGACCTCTGCGTCCTAAATCGAAAACTTAGCCTACATCGGAATCTGACGATTGAGATCCCTGTAAAAGCGCCGAGCTGCGATCTCGAGCGCCGCGCCACCGAAGAGCAACATGCCGAGCAAGGTGAGCGCCAAGGCCACATCCATGATCAGACGATCTCCGGCTTGGTCCGGTCCTCATAACTCGAGCCGGTCAAGCAATCGCATACGCTGAGAGCAACAGGCACGTGAGGTACACGCATGTGAGGGCGATGCCCGCGATTCTGGCCATGCGGGCATCCAAGCGCGAAGTCGTTCGCGCCGCGAGCTTCGGCAGCCCCTCGTAGCTTGCGAAGAGCCGGCGACCAGCGCGTCCTCGGAAAAGTACATTTCTCATCTGTGCCTCCAAGCGAGCTTGCCGTTCCGGGAATACGGATCGCAGCGCGGGGGAGCGACGCATGTTCCGGCCGCGGATTCGGCCTGTTATCCATCCACTCCGAGAACGATAGTCTGCACCGCCCAATGGTGAAGTCGGGAGGATCAACTCGATCTGTCGGGAAAATCCTGACTTGGTTCGGCCGACCCCTCCGCCGAGATCGGTTCAAACCTGATCGGCACTCTTCGCGGGATGGCCCAACCACCCGAGTGCAACACCGTACCGGACGATGTCTGCGCGCGTGTAAAGCCCGAGCTTTTCCACGGCCCTGGCCTTGTAGGTTTCAACGGTCTTGATGCTGATGCTGAGCTGATTGGCGATTTCCTTGTTACTGAAGCCTTGCGCGATCAGTCTGAGAACCTCGCTCTCGCGCGGCGTCAATTCGCTGGTTGCTGCAGTGCTCGAAGAGGCATGCGCCCCTAGCGTGGATGGAAGCGCTTTCTCTGCTATTGCGGGATCCAGATACAGTCCGCCTCCCGCTATCGCGCGAACTGCGCGCTCGAGTTCGTCGGCCGCGGAGCGCTTCAGCAGATATCCGCGGACGCCCGCCTGTAGCATAGGCTGGACGTAGGCGTGATCCTCGTGAACGGTCAAAGCCAGCAGACGAACCTGCGGCAGCTGAGCCGCCAACCTACGAGCGACTTCCAGGCCGCTGACTCCCGGAAGCGAGATATCCAGGATAGCGATGTCAGGTGTGGTTTGTTGAATGACGTCGAGTGCAGCCTGTCCGTCAGTCGCTTCGCCGACAATCTCGATGTCCTCCACGCCCTGAAGCAGTGCTTTCATCCCGGCCAGAACGAGCGGATGATCGTCAGTTAACGTGATCCGGATCGGGCACATAGCCCATCTCCTCTGTTGGCACCGGAATTCTCATGAAAAGGGAGGTGCCGTGGCCGGGTTCAGATTCGATCGCCAGAGATCCGCCCAACAGTGTCAGGCGCTCCTCGATCACCGAAAGGCCCAGCTTTGAGTGACGGCTGTCGCCTTGCGAAAACCCTTGAAGGTCGAAGCCGTTCCCGTCGTCTTCGACGACGATCCTCAGCTCCGCCGTACGCCGGTCAATGACCACACTGATGTTTCGAGCGCGTGCGTGTTTGACCACGTTGTTGATGGCTTCCTGGACGGCGCGGTAGACAGCGATTTCGACGTCTTGGCCCAAACGGTCCCTTCTGCCCAAGGGTTGATAATCAACGCTCAGCCCGAAGCGGCGCTGGATCTCCGCACAAAATGCTTCGAGCGCCTTGTAAAGCCCCAGATCGTCCAGAGCGGTCGGCCGCAGATCTGAGGCGACTTGATGGATGTCGCGTCCAATCCCTCTTGCCAGCCCTTGCAGCCAGTTGAGCTTCTCCAATCCAAGTTTGCGTTTTTGGCTCGCGCCGAGAAACGGTTCCAGACCCTTGAGGCCGAGGAGGAGACCGGTCACCGTTTGCCCGATCTGATCATGCAGCTCTCGCGCAATTCGACGTCGCTCGTTTTCTTCCGCATCCGAAAGACGTCGGAGCAACTGCTGCCGTTCCAGCTCGGCTCGTTTGGTCTCATCAATATCCAAAATGACGCCGTAAACAACGTCCAGGTTCCGGTCATCCAGACGAGATAGGCGGCCGCTGGCCCGCAACCATCTGCTGTTAGGGGAGGCAGTACGGAAATCAGCAATTGCGACGTTGCCCGAACGGCAACTGAGCAGCGATGACTCAAACTGCTGTTGATCGGCGGGATCAATGCTGCTCAGCATCCTGTCGATCGGGAGGCTCATGTCGCCGTCGGAGCGCGAACCCTCGATCTGGAGCATTTCCCGAGCGCGGGGCGATACCAGCGCTTCTCTGGTGGCAAAGTCCCAGCTGAAGACGCCGAGGTCGGCCGCATCGATCGTCAATCTGCGTCGCTCCTCGCTGGCACTGAGCGCCAGTGCCGCCTGAGCCTCCTGTTCGCGCCGACGCAAGGAAATGTCGCGAATTGTGTACCAAGCCAGAGTGAGCGCCAGAACGAAGCTCAGGATTCCTCCGCCGGCAAGAAAGAGCGCCGAGCGCTGAACCGGCCCGTTGAGCTCTTGCGTCGGTATTCCAAAGTGGACGGACCATCCGCTGGTGCCTGGAATGACTTTATAGATCGAATCCACTTGGTCGCCGGCAGAGGTGGTCTTGACATAGCTTCCTTCGGGCGCAGAGGCGATCGCCTGACGTACGGTGTCGCTGGCGGATTGTCCGAGCTCGGACTGCTCGCCGAAGGTCCGGGCGACGATGTTGCCCTTGGCATCAACGACGAAGCCCACCCAACCTGCCGGGGCGCCTGCGCTCTTCAAGATCTGGCTGATTGCATCGGGGACGAGGGCCACCGTGAGCACGAACTTCAACTGTCCATCGCGCTCGACCGGAGCCCTCACGGCGACCACACGCTTGCCGGTGACAGGACCTCGTGGCCCGATGCCGCCGATGGCCGGCTTCCTTGTCCTGAGGATTTGTTCGAAATTTTCGCGGTCGGCAGTGGCGCGCATCCCGTCTCCGAGCGGCCGGCTGACGTCCAGCACTTGATTTCCATTGGGATCGACCAGCTGAATGGTCTGCCAAAGGAGTCGTGCTTCGTTAACGCGCGTGGCTTCCCGATAGAACGCATCGAGGTCCGGCGTGTCGAGCGTCGCGGAAGCCGCGAGGGTTTCGGCGATCTCGAGCTGGAGACTGATCTCCGAAGCAAGCCGGTTTACGACGTTATCAAGAGTCTCCACGGCGGCGGTCTGAGACCCTCTGCGTTGCTGCTGGGCATTCAGGAAAACGACCCATCCTGCAAAAAGCGCCAGAGGCATCGCAGCGGCAATAAACACGAGGATCAGAGGACGGCGCGCCGCACGCCGGGCGCTCGAGGCCGGTGTTTCCAGGCCGCTAGGCTTCAAATGAGACGGCGAAACGGCCACGTTTCGGCTCTTCCTCAGTGTTTTCGCTCAAGTCAGGTTTTTCCCGACAGTACCAATGGTCACCCCGACTCCCAGGATGGAGCGTTCCGTCGCATGCTACAGGTAATCATTGTTGCGGTCTAGAATTGAGCTTGACATGGAACATTCGTCCTCGCTGCCGCTGTCGATCAATAGCGACCTCAACGTGAAGCAGCCTTGCAGCGACGCAGCTTTGCGCGATCCTGGTCGCAACGAACTCGTATCACGGTTGTCGACGTCGTCGCGGTGTCGCTTGCTCGATAGCTGCGAGACGGTGCCTCTTAACAGGGGGCAAGTTCTCTACGATCGTGGCACGCCGCTGCGTTACGGCTACTTCATCGAGTCGGGTGGATGTTCCGTTACAACCCGGGCTGGCGACTGCTTGCCTGTGGAGATCCATACCCTCGGCATGAAGGATTTTGTCGGCGTACCCCTCGTCCTCGGCATGCACGTCTCGCCGCACCGATGCAGCGTGCGACTGCCGGGGCAAGCGCTGCGTATCAGGTCCGAGCAACTGATCTCGCTGATCAAGCGGGACGTCGAGCTCGAAAAGCTGCTTCTGGGTTATGTGCAGGCGATCTTGATCCACAGTTCGCAATTGTCGGCCTGCAATTCCAGGCACACGCTGCATCAACGACTCGCACGCTGGCTGCTGGTCGCCAGCGACAGGCTCGGGTCTCGCGAGGTGCCTTTCACGCACAGCTACATCGCGAATGCTCTCGCAGTCAGGCGCGCCGGAGTTACGGTTGCTCTCGGATATCTGGCGCGCGAAGGCGTGATCAGATGCCGGAGGGCAGGGATCGTTGTCGCGGACGAGACCAAGCTGAAGGCAATGTCCTGCGATTGTCAGGGGATCATTCTATCGGCGCACAACCGTTCCGCCGCGGTACCGGCTCTCCGCACGGCATATTCGTGAGCTCGTGTCGCCGATCGAGTCGCGGCGGCGAATGAGACCTGATGTATTTGGAGCAACGGGCGGTCGTAGAGGCTGATATGTCATCGCAGGAAATCAAAATCAGATCCGACGCCGAGGTCATGATAGCGGCCTTGGAGGAGGCTCAAAGGCTTCTTGCAGCTTACGAGAACCCCTGCTGCAATCGTACCAGGGACGACATCATAGCGATGGTCGAATACATCATATGCAACCCATCCGTGACACGCGCAATGCTGCGTCAGAAGATGCGGAGTCGCCTTAGGTTGGTCGGACAATTGTGCGGGAGCGTACCGCGCGTCAGGCCAGACGAAACTTCCGACCAGGGGACGAGTTGACGATGATCCAACAACACAAGGAGAAATCGTCGTGAAGAAACCACTCTGCATTATTGCATCCGCGATGTTGCTTGCCGCCCCTGCCTCGGCACAGGCGCCCCAGAATGGCGGGACAGCCACAGCGCCAAATATCCACGCAACGACTTCCCCGACCGCATCGATACACAAGGAGGGCGAATGGCGTGCATCAAAGCTGGTTGGCGTGAACGTTTACAACAATAGCAACGAGAAGATCGGCGACATCAACGATCTGATCCTCGACTCCAGCGGTCGGGTTGCAAATGTCGTGATCGGGGTGGGAGGCTTCCTGGGAATGGGCGAGCACAACGTTGCCGTTGCCTTTGATCAACTGAAATTCGCCAAGGAGCCGATGAAGACGGCGTCCAACGACGGCGCCGGAAAGACTGGCAGTGCCTCGACGAGCACGACGGGAAGCACATCGACGTCGGCTAAGCGAAGCGACAACTGGTATCCGGACCATATCGTACTGAATGCCAACAAGGATCAGCTGAAGAAAATGCCTGAATTCAAGTACTGAGGCGTTTTCGATCGACTTCATCGCCGATCATCGAGGCGGTGTCATCGAAGATGACGCCGCCTTTGGGCTGTCTTCCCGTTCGATAGAGTCCTGGCTTGCCGCAGGTAAAAGCAGTCTTGAACTTGCAGTTTGAATCGATCAGCTTGCGCGGCGCTGGCTGAGGTCGATGATGTCTGATCAAGAGTTGCCGGAAGAGGTAAAGGAGCTGGTGCGCCGCTACATACATTCCGTGGCGCAGCTAGAGGCTCTTCTATTTCTCCATAAGCGGACCGGTGAGCGTTGGCTGCTGGAAGCTCTCGCTGCGCGCCTTTACGCTGGCAGGGCGGAGGTGGCCGATGCTTTGGCGTCCCTCAAGCGAGACGGCTTTCTGGAGTGCGACGCAGGAATGTACTCCTTCGCGCCCCAAGCCGAACTGCGGCCAGTGGTTGATAGTCTGGCGAAAGCTTATTCGCGGCACTTGATCCCAATCACTCACATCATTCACAGCAAGCCGCGCCGCATCCAGGAATTCTCCGACGCCTTCAGGATTCGAAAGGACTAGTGATGGCCGCGGTGATTTACAGCCTCTGCGCAATCACGAGCGGCTTCTGTGCTTGGCTGCTCGCTCGAGCGTATTTCGGTAGCAGGTCGAAACTGCTCCTATGGAGCGCAATCTGCTTTGCGGGACTGACCCTGGAAAATGCCGCTCTCTGGATGGATAAGATCATATTTCCTCAAATCGATCTTTCTGCCCTGCGTCTATCGATCGGGCTCCTTGCGATGACGGTCCTGCTCATCGGCATGGTGTGGGAGGCGGAGTGATGGATCATCTGAATCCCGTCCTGTCGGGAGCGACGGCGTTCGCGTCGTTTCTGGCGAGCGTGCATTTCCTGAAGTTTTGGCGTAAGTCGGGGGACGCCCTTTTTCTGTTCTTCGCCGCGGCTTTTGCGATCGACGCCGTTGCGAGATTTGTCCTGGCGGTGGTGCAAGTGACGAATGCGAGCGAGCCGGTGTTCTTCATTCCGCGGCTGATCACGTTCGGCCTGATCGCGTTCTCCATCGCCGGAAAGAACGCCCTTCCGAAGAAGCGGAAATGAGGCTCGCATCCCTATTGCTGGTCTCCTGCTCCAATGGGCGGCCGACGTCAGGCCTATCGCTGCTCGCAATCCGCGGCCGTCGAGCGAATTGGTACAGTTGCGTACCATGAAACGTCGATCCGCCCTGTCGCTGCTTGCTCGACGGCGGCCGTGAAAGGATATTGAACAGGGGGAGTCCATGATCAGCACATCGAGTCGAACGACACTGAACGTGTTTCCGCAGGCGTACTGCTCGTCTTGCGAGCAAAGGACGCCGCATCGGCATGAACGACTGGCTATCCGGGGAGCACAAGTGGCACGTGCGGTTTGCCTCAGCTGCAACGCTGAGCGCGGTGGCATTGAGCCGGCCAAGCAGCTCGTTAATCCGAGCTGAGGGCCATCCGGGCCTGGCGGCTGTTTGCGCGGCGCTGCTTGTCGAAGATGCCTGCTCAAATGCGCCCCGCGAGCTGCGATCGCTCCGGTTCCTGGATAATTCTCCAGGGATGGCCGGGTAAAGCCGAGTGATGCCGATATCCTATAAGCAGTTCTTCCGCTATGGCGTTTTCGGCTTGGCGGTAGCCGCAATCGTTGCGTTCGGGATTTCTCCGTTTACCGGTGGAATCGTACAGCAATGGTCGCGGAGCGATGTCGAGGCCAGATCCAAGTTGGTCTTCAACGCCATTGGGCCGCTGCTTGGCCGAGATGTCGAGGACCGAGCTTGGGACCGCCTCGCAGACCTCTTCAAGAGGGTCGCGCTCGACAAGAAGATTCTCGCGGTTGGATTTTGCGATCCGGAAGGGTCGTTGATCGCGCCGACGCCAGAGATGCCGGCCAACTTTTCGTGCGAGAAGTCGGCGAAGTCCGAAAGCGAAAGTTTCACCAGCATAACCAGCGGGGGGCGGCGGATTCTCGTCGCTGCTTTCCCGGTTCAAAGCGGCCGTGGCCGCTCCTATCTCGTCATCCTGACCGACCTCAGCTTCGCCGCGGCGAGATCAAGCCAAGTGCTGTCATATCTTCTGGCCGCGCTTGCAAGCGTCGTTCTGGTCCTCACAGTGGGCACGATCATTTTCGCCGTCCTGATCATGAGAGGATGGATGGACGCCTTGCGACGCGCGGTCGACGACGTGCGCCGAGGTGCCCAGGGAGAGTCGCTTGAGTTGAGCGGCGGGTCTATCGATCGCGAGATTCACAAGTTGTTGCGCAGCGCCGACCAGGTCGCGCTTACGAGCCAGATCGAGTGGACGCCAAAATCGCTTCAAGAGGTGCTGCACGGCGTTCTGCCGGGGGCCGAAGTTCTCGTCGTGTCCAATCGGGAGCCCTACATCCACAACGCGTCGGAAGCGGGAAGGGTGGTGCAGCGGCCGGCGAGCGGATTGGTCTCGGCCCTGGAGCCAATCATGCGTGCCTGCGGCGGCACGTGGATCGCTCACGGCAGCGGCAGCGCCGATCGGGAAGCGGTCGACGAGAATGATAGAATCCGGGTGCCCGAGGCTGCTCCGGCCTACACGCTCCGGCGCATCTGGATCTCCGAGGAGGAGCAGGACGGCTACTATTACGGATTTGCCAATGAAGGGCTCTGGCCGTTGTGCCACATCGTTTTCGTGCGGCCGACATTCAGGTTGACCGATTGGCAGATGTATCGGCAGATCAACCAGCGCTTTGCCGACGCCGTCGTCACCGAGGCGCGTACCGAGGATCCCGTCGTGCTGGTCCAGGATTATCACTTCGCGCTTGCTCCGAGAATGATCCGTGAGCGATTGCCGAAGGCGACGATCATCACCTTCTGGCACATCCCCTGGCCGAATGCAGAGACCTTCGGCATATGCCCTTGGAAGGCGGAGATCATCGAAGGCATGCTCGGCAGCACGATTATCGGATTCCATACCCAGTTCCACTGCAACAATTTCATCGAGGGCGTCGATCGTTTCGTAGAAAGCAGGATCGATCGCGAAGTGCAGACGGTCAGCTTAGGGGGACATGAAACAAGGGTACGCGCCTATCCGATCTCCATCGAATGGCCGCCGAAGGAGCTGGAAAAGCTGCCGCCTCCGGCGCATTGCCGATCCGATGTGGTCGCCCAATTCGGACTCGCGGACGGAACGCGGCTGATCGTCGGTGTCGAACGTTTCGATTACACCAAGGGCATTCTCGATCGCATGCGCGCCGTCGACGCGCTACTTTCACGAAATCCAACCTGGAGAGATCGGCTGCTATTCGTTCAGGTCGCAGCCCCGACACGCAGCAAGCTCAGCTCGTATTCGAAGCTCCAAGCCGAAGCCGAGGCGCTCGCCGCCGAAATAAATGGGAGGCACTCCGGTCGCCAGCCCGTAATTCACCTGATCGCGCGGCATTACGAGCCAGCGGAGGTCTTCCGCTTGTTCAGGGCAGCCGATGCCTGCGTCGTCAGCAGCCTGCATGATGGAATGAACCTGGTGGCGAAGGAGTTCGTCAGCTCGCGGGAGGACAATGCCGGTGTCCTGATCTTGTCGAGCTTCACCGGTGCGTCGCGAGAACTATCCGAAGCGCTCATCGTCAATCCTTATGACACGGAAGAAATGGCATCAGCGATTGAGATTGCGCTGACGATGCCAATTCAGGAACAGGCCGAGCGCATGAAGCTCATGCGGCAGCAAGTGAAGGAGCATAACGTCTACCGTTGGGCGGGCGCGATGCTGGTCGACGCTGCCCGAAGTCGTACCCGGGAGCGGGTTCTTGGGCTGGCCGCCAAGGCTCGTCTCAGTCCCAAGCCGATCTGATCGGCTCTGAAAATCCCGATTTTTCAAGAACACAGTACTGTATCGTACCGATCCTCCCTTCCACCACGCGCTGCTTGCGCGCACGCTGGTGATCCACAGGTCACTTGCTGGTCGGACGAGGAGCTAACATGAATACGTTGATCGGAGCTGCCATGATCGCAGCTGCAGGCGTCCTGATCTTCATTGGGCTGCCGAACCGCGCCGGCGAACATCCGAAGTTCCTACGTTTCGATGCCGCACTTGTCCTGTATCCTCCGGTGGTCCTGTCGTTTCTCGGTCTCGGCGCAGCAGCCCTCATTTCGGGACTGCTCGCCGGATGAGCTCCCGAGCATCAGCTGGATCGGAGCAGACGCCCGTCTCCGAGCCATGCTCGAGCGGGGAGTGGCGTTGCACGACGTGTGCACCGGAGATCAAAGAGAATCTGGCGACAACTCGTGTGAGGGGCTTTGGTCCTGAGCTCGGCGCACGGCAGGCATTGCGCGACCGCCGCTAGAGACTTGAACGCGGCCGTTCAAGTCTCCCGGCAAGGGAGATCGGTGGAGTCGATCGTTCCAGCGATCATGCTGAGCAACAGCGGCAGCCGCGCCTCCAGACGCGACAGCTCTGCTCCATCACCCGTGGGCTGCTCCGATATCGACTGTCTGCCGGATGGCTCGACTCCCGGCTATTGCGCGGTCCAGCCGCCATCGACGGCGATCGTTGTTCCCGTAATCTGGTCTGCTGCCGGCGAGCACAGGAAGGCCACCGTGCCTCCAAGTTGCTCCGGCGAGGCAAAGTCGAGTGACGGTTGTTTCTCGGACAGCAGTTCTTCGACGGCTTGCGTTTGACTGATGCCGCGTTGCGTGGCCATGTCGCTGATCTGCTTCTCGACCAGAGGCGTGCGCACCCAGCCGGGGCAGACCGCATTGCAGGTGACGCCGCTTCCTGCCGTCTCCAGGCCGACGACTTTGGTCAGGCCGACCAGTCCGTGCTTGGCTGCGACATAGGCGGCCTTGTGTGTTGAAGCGACAAGTCCGTGGGTGGAGGCAATGTTGATAATCCGTCCCCAGCCCTGCTTTTTCATCTGAGGCACCGCTGCCGCAATGCCGTGGAACGCGGCCGACAGGTTGATGTCGAGGATTGCATCCCACTTGGCAGCCGGGAACTCATCGACCGGGGCAGTGAACTGGATGCCGGCATTGCTCACCAGGATGTCGAGACGACCGAATTTCTCGATCGTCGCGGAAATGAGTCTGCGCACGGCGTCCGCTTTCGACATGTCGGCACCGTCGTAGACGGCGCGCACGCCGTGGTCTTTCTCGATTCTGTCGCGGATCGCCTCGATCTCGCCTGGCTCGCCGAACCCGTTCAAGACAAGGTCGGCGCCGAGCCGCGCGAGTTCTCGCGCAATTCCGAGCCCTATGCCGCTGGTCGAGCCGGTGACGATTGCCACCTTGCCCATCAACATCGGAAGTTCTTTCGACGCCTGGTCGAGATTCGTGCGTGGGTTCATGGTCGTACTCCTGGGGTGCGGGTTGAACGGATGGTCAGTGGGCGCCGCCGGTATCGAGCTGGCCGGGCTTTTTCAGCAACATGGAGGCCGCGAGTGCCACGATCAGCGCGGCGCCGAGCAGGAAGAACATGTCGCTGAAGGCGAGGATGAACGCCTGCTTCTGCACGATCCTGCCTATCGCGACATAGGCCCGGTGCGCAGCATCGCTGCGGTCGATCACGCCGTGGCTGATGAAATACTGCGTCAGCTTCTCGACCCTCGCCTGCGTCGCCTGTTCCAGCATCGAGACAGACTGCATCAGCACGTTGGAGTGATAGTGTTCGCGCTTGGTCAGCAACGTCTGCAACAGTGCGATGCCGACGGCGCCGCCGAGGTTGCGCATCATGTTGAACAAGCCGGAGGCCGAGCCGGCGTTCTCGGCCTCGATGCCTGCCGTAGCGACGGCCGACAGCGGTGCGAACACGAAGGCCTGACCGACCGCACGAACGACATTGGGCCAGAACAACTGGTCGGTGGCGTAATCATTGGTCATGTGGACGTTCATGAAATTGGAGGCGGCGAACAGCGCGAAGCCGATGCCGATGATGATCCGGGCATCGAAACGCCGCATCAGTTGCGGCACCAGCGGGATGAACAGCAATTGCGGCAGTCCGGTCCACGCCAGCACCATGCCGATCTGTTCGGCATTGTAGCCCTGGATACGCGACAGATAGACCGGCAGGATGAACACCGAGCCGTACAACGCGATACCGAGCAGGAAGTTGGCAAGGATGCCGAAGCCGAAATTGCGGCGAGCCAGCAGCCGCAGATTTAGCAACGGCTTCCTTGCCGTCAGTTCGATCCACAGGAAGGCGGACAGCGCGACCGCGGCGATAACCGACATTTTGACGATGAAGGGTGAACCGAACCAGTCGTCCTTGTTGCCTTGCTCCAGAACCGTCTGCAGCGCGGACAGGCCGATTGCCATCGTAACGATGCCCGGCCAGTCGCCTTTGCCAAGCAGCGACAGATTCATCGAGGCGGGCTCGAGTGAGAACCACAGCATCGCAATCATTACGGTGCCGGGTACCAGGTTGACGTAGAAAATATACTCCCAGCCCCAGTTCTCGGTGAGATAGCCGCCGATCGTTGGCCCGATTGCGGGAGCGAACGTCGCGGAGATCGCAAACAGCGCGAGTCCGATCGGCTGCTTCGCCTTCGGCAACAGCGTGATGATGAGCGTGAATGCCATCGGGATCAGCACGCCGCCGGTAAAGCCCTGCACCGCGCGTAATACGATCATCTGCGGCAGGTTTTGGGCCAATGCGCAGGCCGCCGAGAACAGCAGGAACAGGATCGCGTTGGTGAGAAGATACACCCGGATCGAGAACACCTGGGCCAGCCAGCCGGAGAGCGGGATTACCACGATCTCGGCGATCAGATACGAGGTCGAAATCCAGCCGCCGTCGTCGGTTCCGGCGCCGATCGCGCCCTGGATGTCGGCGAGTGAGGCATTGACGATCTGGATGTTGAGCACCGCCATGAAGGCGCCGAGTGTCGCGCCGCCCACCGCGATCCAGGTCTTTGCGGTTACGGCGGGATCCGCCGGCGCCGCCGTTGTCCGGCCTTCACCGGCGGCGTTTGCATCGGCAGCGGTTTGCAGCGTGCTCATGACACTCTCCAGGACCCGGATTCATTCAGCCGTGGCGTTCGTGCCGCGCGAGGCGAGGCGCTTTTTCGCTTCACGCGCGGCAACGGCCGCCGACTTGGTGTTGATCGTCGGTTCAGCCGACATGCCCGGACGCAGCAGGCCTTTCAGATCGTGATCGTCGAGCACGATCTTGACCGGCACGCGCTGCACGATCTTGGTGAAGTTGCCGGTGGCGTTGTCGGGCGGCAGCAACGCGAATTCGAGGCCGCTGGCCGGCGAGAGGCTGTCGACACGGCCTCGCAGCCTGATGTCGTGGAAACCGTCGATGGTCAGTTCGACCGGCTGACCGTTTCGCACATGGGTGAGCTGGGTCTCCTTGAAATTGGCGATGACGTACACGGCATCGAGCGGAACCACCGCCATCAACTGCGTGCCGGCTTGCACGAACTGGCCCACACGTAACGAGCGCGCACCGACCGTACCCTCTACGGGCGCGGTGATCTGCGTATAGGACAGGTTGAGCGCCGCCTGTTGCTCGACGGCGCGGGCGCGGTCGAGCTGGGCCGCCGCCTTGGCGCGTTCGGTGGCGAGCACCTCGATCCGCTTGTTGGCGGCGATCAATGCCGATCTTTCGCCGGCCAACTGGGCGGACTTTTCGCGCAGCGCCGCGTCGGTCTGCTGCGCGCGTTGAATGGTGCCGGAACCGGACTTCATCAGGCCGTCGTAGCGGGCCTGTTCTTCCCGCGCGAACTTCAGCCCGGCCTCGCTGGCTTCGACCAGGGCAGCCTGTTGCTGGATGACCGGCTCCTGCAATTCGATCTGCGCATTGAGGTTGCGCACCGCGGCCTTTGCCGCGGCGACATCGGCGTGAGCCTGATCGAGTGCGGCCCTGAAGTCGCGATCGTCGATTCGCGCCAGCAACTGCCCGGCCTTGACCGGCTCGTTGTCGGCAACGAGGACTTCGCCGATGTAGCCCGAAACCTTCGGCGCGACGATCGTGGAGTCGGCTTTGACATAGGCATCGTCGGTTGTTTCCAGATAGCGGCCGGTGGTGAAGTAGTAGTGGCCGAACGAGGTGGCCGCAGCGACGCCAAGCGCCGCCGCCAGCACCAGGGCCGCACGCTTAATCGCCTGCCGTGAGGGACGAAGGCTGGTTTTGGCTTTTTGCTCATCGGCATAGGCAAGTGTGGACACGGCGTTCTCCCAAATCTGCAGGATGCGTTGAAGCTCAGTCGCGGCGATGGACGTCGTGGGTGACCATGCCTAGTTCAGGGGGCGGCCGGTCGAGGCGTCGTGGCTCTGCCAGCGTGCGGCGGATGTCATCCAACCCGCTCTGCCAATGCGTGCGCATCGCGCTCAACCCGAACTTGTAGTCCCTGGAGTGGCCTTCGTAGATCTTGGACTGGTAGATCAGGTGGATGATGTTGTAGGAGCGATGGCGAGCCAGGTCGGCAATGGCGCGGATTTCCGGATCGTCCTTTGCGCTTGCCGGCAATTTCTCCATCGTCCGCTGCAGCGCCTGACGCATTGTCTGCATCCGCGTCATGTGGTCGGTGATGGCGCGCGTGCGGCTGGAATATTGAATGTCCTTTTGGCGGCTCGACACTTCCATCATGTCATGGGGAACACGGCCCCTGGCCGACCAGAGATCGATCTGGAACGTCAGCGTGTCGCGCGGCTCGCCGGACAGCACGCGGGAGAGGGGCGTGTTGGACACGACGCCGCCGTCCCAATAGTGCTCGCCGTCGATTTCGACGGCGGGGAATCCGGGCGGCAGGGCGCCGGAAGCCATGAAATGCTTGGCTCCGAGCCGGCGCTCGGCGGTGTCGAAATAGGCCAAGTTGCCGGTGCGGACGTTGACCGCGCCGACGCTGACTCGCATTTCGCCCGAGTTCAGGCGGTCAAAGTCGACCAGTCGCTCCAGCGTCTGCTGCAACGGCGCCGTGTCGTAAAAGCTTGTCGCTGCATCGCCCGGGAACGGGGACCAGAGTGGCGGCGGGAAACGCGGCTTGAAGAAGCCGGGCTGGCCCTGCACCAGGGCCCGGGTCGCCGCCAGCGCGTTGCGCACCGAGCTGATGTCGAACGCAAACGGCAGTGCATTGGCGAGCCCTTCGCCGGCGGGCCACTCGATCGAAAAGGCGCAGATGGTCTCCCAGAATTCACGCAGCCGCTGTACCCGCTCGCCTTCAGGCGAGCCCGCGATGATCGCGGCGTTGAGCGCGCCGATCGAAATGCCGGCCAGCCAGTTCGGCCGGATGCCGGCCTCGTGCAGGCCCTCATAGACTCCCGCCTGATAGGCGCCGAGCGCACCGCCGCCTTGCAGCACGAGGGCGACGACATCGTAGGGCAGCGCGTTGCCTTGCTGTTGTGGCGTTGGGTTGGTCCGTTCGCGAATCACGTTCAGCATTGCCAGAACTCCTTGCATGATGGTCGATCCGATCAGCCGGCATTCGCTTCGATCAGAACCCTTGGTCCACGCACGGCAGCGCCAGGGGCGAGGTAGTCGTGGATCACGTTGCCGAGCCCAAGCGTCAGGTCGGCAACGATGTGCTTGGCGGACAACACCTGGAGAACCGGCAGCTCGGCGACGGGAGCCAGCGCATGCGAATAGAGATCCAGCGCGGCTGGCCCGGTCCACGCGCCCTTCACGTTGATGTCTTCGAGGTGGTAGCGCACCAGTTCGCAGATGCGCGCCGTGCCGTCGACGTGAGGGATGATCTTGAGCAGGAAGTTGGGGCCTGCGAGTTTTCGGGCTTCGAGCGCTGTGTCGAGCGTGCGGTGCTTGTAGCCCATGGTGCCGGTGGCAACCCGGACCGAACCGTAGTTCAAGGTCCCGACCAACGTATCGGTCTCGACGGCGAGTTCCGGCTGCGCAAGCTTCTTCGGAAAGCCCCAGAGTTCGCGCCCGCCGGCAATCGGCGGATGATCGTTGAGAAACATCTGGTGCGTGAAGCTGCCGGTCTCGCCCCGGAAAGATACCGGAATCACTTGACCGCTTTCGGTGTAGTCGCCGAAGCCGGTGGAGTCGGGCATGCGGATGAATTCGTAATTCACCACCGGCTCGGTCAATTCGAGCGGTTCCGGCACGATCCGGCGCAACGCCTCGGGATCGGTTCGGTACTGAATGATGAAATACTCGCGATTGACGAAGCGATACGGGCCAGGCGGAAAGGCCGGGTTCGTCAGCGGCATCGCAAACGCGCTCGCGCGCAGGGTCTCGTGTTTCATCGAGGTCGAGCTCCAGGAGGGGTGTGGTTGCGCGGGCCGCGCTTCGGCGCGGGAAACGCGGCCCGTATCGGATGAAGCGCTGACCGGGCGTGCCTGCCGGCACTAACCCGACAAGCGATCAGTAGTCCCAGAACGCAGGCACCCAACGAAAGGCGTCGCCGGCCACGGCCACATGGCCGACGGATGGGAACGGCATATGCGTGGCCACCAGCAACCCGCCGGTTTCCGCCAGCTCGCGCAAAAGGCTGGTGCGTGCGCGGGCCGCTTCCTCGGGGTAGTGTTCGAAGCCGTTGTGCCAGTCGGGGTGTTCGAACCCGACGGCAAACACGAGGTCGCCGGCGAACGTCAGCCGGTCGCCGCCGGACGCCAGGCGGACGATGCTGTGCCCGGGCGTGTGACCGCCGGTGCGGTGAATGACCACGCCCGGCGCCACTTCGTGCTCATCCTCGAAGAGCCGAAGCTGGCTACGGTACTCTTTCGCGAACCGTTTGGCCGTCGCCCGAAGCGCATCCGGGAAGCCGTCCGGCATCGAGACGCGGGAGAAATCGGGCGATTCCCAGAACTTGACCTCGGCGGCCGCCACGTGGATCTGCAGGTCCGGGCGCAGTTGCTCCTTCACGCCTTCGACGAGCAGCCCGCCAACGTGGTCCATGTGCATGTGGGTAAGCACCACGTCGGTCACGGAGGCGAGATCGATGCCGGCGGCCTCCAGCCGATGGATCAATTGTCCGGCCCGAGGAAGGGGAAACTCCGCACCCATCCCGGCGTCGATCAGGATCGTCCGGCCGCCGCTGCGCACCACGACCACGTTGAGCGCCCAATCGAAGGCGTCCGGTGGCAGGAAATTGTCTTTCAGCCAGGCCGCGCGGATGGCGGGTGCTGCGTTGTGAGCCAACATCGCGCCCGGCAGCGTCAGCACGCCGTCGCTGACCACCATCACGTCGATCTCGCCGATCCGCAGTGCGTAACGCGACGGGACCAATTCATCGGGCACCTTGTTGCCGGTGTACGAGGGGTCGTGCAGGTTCATATTTCTCTCCTGTTACATGGTTGCTGCTGGTGGTCTTGTTCGGGCAGGCCGCGCCGCCGGCGCGGAGCGCGGCCCGCTTCGCGTGAGCTTCTAGAAGAAGCCGCTGACATCGCCGACACGCTCCGGATCGGCCGAGGCAAGAGCGGCAGCGCGCTCGGCCTTCGGCGGATATATCCAGACGGTGTTGATCTCCTGCTTGGTCTTCTTGGCGGTGTCGCCGACCATCGTCACCTCGCGCTCCCAGCCGCGGGTGAACACCGCGTCGGCTTCGCCGAGGTCGAGGCAGGTGACGTATTTCTCCTGGTGGTAGCGCTTGGTCGGAACGCCGAGCAGCTCGGCAGCGGCGTTATGGCCGGCAAAGGCGCCCATTCGCGTGGCGTGCTGGCACGACATCAATGCGTAATTGCCCTCATCATCGCAGGCGGCGCGGGCGGCGTCGCCGGTGGCGAACACGCCGGGTACCGACGGCACGCGCAAATCACGGTCGACGAGGAGCCGGCCGGAATTGTCGCGCTCGGCGGGGACCTGTGCGGTCAACGGAGCCGCGCGAATGCCGCCGGCCCAAATCACGGTCTCGGCCTCAATGTGTTCGCCTGACGTCAACGTGACGCCCGATTGGTCGAGCGAGGCGACGCCGGCGCCGAGCCTGGTCTCCACGCCGCGCTTGTGCAGGGCGTCCTCGATAACGGGGCGGGGACCTTCGCCCATGGCGGAAGCGATCGCGCTGTTGCGGTCGACGATGATGACGCGCGGCTTGGCGTTCTTGCCGAAGATCGCGCGAAGCCGCGCCGGCAATTCCGTCGCCGCCTCGATTCCGGTGAATCCGCCGCCGGCAACGACGACGGTGTCGCGCCCGTTTACCGCCGGCCGATCGGCCAGGCTGTGCAGGTGCCGGTCGAGGGTCATCGCATCATTGAGATTGTCGACGCTGAAGCCATGTTCGGCGAGGCCCGGAATGTCCGGACGGAACAGCCGGCTGCCGGTGGCCACGACAAGCCGATCATAGGAAAGGCTCCTCTTCGCACCTTTGGCGCCGACGATTTCCACGGTGCGAGACTTGGTGTCGATCGTCTCCGCGCTGCCTTGCACATAGACAACGTCGACAGCCTTGAGGACATCCGTAAGGGGCGCCGTCAGGGTCTCGGGCTTCGGTTCATAGAGTCGCGGGCGAACCACGAGCGTGGGCTCGGGTGCGACCAGCGCGATCTCGAGCTCTTCGGGTGAGACGCCCTGGATGTCGCGCAGGCGGGCGGCGGAAAGTGCGGCGTACATGCCGGCGAAGCCGGCGCCGATGATGACTAATCGCATGTGTCTACTCCTCTGGTTTGACTTCTCGGACTCGCGCGTCACCGTTGCCGCTCCCGCATCCGGAATGGCTTGTCGCGATCGGCGATGACGCGAAGGCGTGAAATGGATTGGTCGAGCGCCTAAGGCGCGGTGCAGCCCGGCGTTGTCATGGAAGGACGCTCGCACGCTGCGTGACAGCCACGGGAAACCGCTGGCCGGCGAAATTGAAAGGCGATCGACTCGCTGGGCCTCAAGGGCCAGTCATCGTGGAAGATGGAGACCCCGGCTCTGCTCATGATCGACGTTGTCGACGGGATCGGAATTTCGACTTCCTCCCCCGTTGCCGAGGTAAAGCGGACGCTGAGTGACAGTCCGTACACCAGCGCGGTTGCGATGACCCGGCGTCGCGGCACAATTGCAAGGAGGGCGACACAGTGCTTCCAGGCCATTGCTTGTCTCCGTCCGTTGTCGATGTTCATGCCGCAAATCTACGGGATCGGAGCTGCGGCCGCGCCAGCGCGATTGACGCGGTTGCAGAGAGATTGCTGTTAACGCATGCGACGGCGCCATTGGCTCGGCGTCTCGCCGGTCAGCTTCTTGAACGCCGCCGTAAATGCGGTCTGCGATGCGTAACCGAGTTCTGCGGCCACCACCTCGATCGACGTATCGGTATCGCGCAACATGTTCATGGCTCGCTCGAGCCGCTGCTGGCGCAGCCAGGCGTGCGGCGAGAGCCCGGTGCTTTCCTTGAAGGCGCGGCAGAAATGGAAGCGCGACAGGCCGGCGTCCGATGCCAGCGCAGCGAGCGAAACGTCGGCATCGCTGCCCGAGCGCAGGCGTTCGATCGCGCGGCGCAGAGCATGTGGGGACAGCCCACCCATAATCGGTTCGAACGTGACCAACTCGCCAGTATGCGCAGCCAACAGACGTGTGGTCAGGAGATCTGTCAGCTGGTGTCTGAACAGGGCATCCAGGGTCGCGTTGCCCTCCAGCACATCCGCGGCACTCATCAGCAATCCGGATGTGATGGAATCGGGATGTCCCGTCCGTTCCAGAAGATCGCCGGGAGCGGAAGCGCCGGCCTCGCGAGCCACGCGTTCGAGCGTCATGTGTGGAAGGTAGAGCTGGATGACATCGACAACACCGGGA
Organism: Bradyrhizobium sp. CCBAU 53351; assembly: GCF_015291745.1. Taxonomy (NCBI): domain Bacteria; kingdom Pseudomonadati; phylum Pseudomonadota; class Alphaproteobacteria; order Hyphomicrobiales; family Nitrobacteraceae; genus Bradyrhizobium; species Bradyrhizobium sp. CCBAU 53351. The sequence goes on along the minus strand of NZ_CP030059.1, from coordinate 5,640,238 downwards.
ATATCCCATCTGGCGCTTGAACCAGCCGGAATGATCGTCACAACTCCCGAACGCGCCGTCCCGGTCACAGCCGATCTCCCGGTGCGCCGCTCCAGACGCTGAACGCCGGTGGGGTAGGTCATGATGACGTGGTCACGCATAGGCTCGACCACGTCGTGCAGGGCCCCATGCTTCCAATGGGCGATGGCTCCATTGGAGGGGTCTGACGCCACCTGCAGCGGTGCAGTCTTCAAGACGCGCGCCATCTCCGCTTCGGCAGCGCGCTGCTGGGTGTCCGGTGGAGCCTCGCGGCCGGGTGCGGCCAGCAGGGCCTCCAGGGGATCGTTGTCGACCGGTCTCTTCATCGAGCCGTTCTCGCGTTTGGAATGCTACTCGTCATCCGCAAGCAGTCGCCGCTACTGCACGCCTCGTCGCCAATCGCTCGGGGTTTTGCCGGTCAAGCGCCTGAAGGCGGCCGCGAATGCGGTCTGCGAGGCATAGCCAAGCTCGGCCGCGACCGACACGATCGATGTGTCGGTGTCGCGCAGCATGTTCATGGCCTGCTCAAGGCGGTATTGCCGCAGCCAGGCATGAGGGGAGAGCCCGGTACTTTCCTTGAACGCGCGGCAGAAGTGCGAGCGCGACAGGCCGGCGTCCGAAGCGAGAGCCGCAAGCGAGACGTCGGAATCGCTGTCGGAGCGCAAGCGTTCGATGGCGCGAAGCAGGACCTTTGGCGAAAGCCCGCCCGTGGCCGGCTCGAAGGTGGTTGGCGAGGCGGTGTGCACAGCCAGCAGACGCGTGGCGAGGAGGTCTATGAGTTGATGTCTGAACAGCGTGTCGAGTGCGCTGTTGCCCTCCAGCCCATCGGCCGCGCTCAACAGCAATCGGGATGTAACGGGATCGGGATGCCCCGTTCGTTCGAGGAGATCGACCGCTGCGGCAGTGTTGGTTTCACGGGCAACCCGCTCGAGCGTCGCGGTCGGAAGATAGAGCTGAACCACATCCACGGGTTTTGGGATATCCCACCGGGAGCTCGATCCTTCCGGAATGACGATCACAGCCCCGGGACGGAACGTTCCCTTCGCGACCGATCTTCCCGATCGGCGCTCCACGTGCTGCACCGTGCCATTGTAAGCCATGATGACGTGGTCGCTCATGGGCTCGACGACGTCGTGCAATGGGTCATGTTTCCAATGGGCGATCGCAGCACCGGAGGGATCCAATGCCATGCGGACCGGTTCGGTGTTGAGGACGCGCGCCATTTCCACATCAGCGGCATGCCGGTCGGCGTTTGGCGACTTGTCCCGATGTGCTGTGGTTGCATCGGACAGGCTTGTGGAGGGATCGATCGGCTTGCTCATGGCGATGCGCTTGCTTGAGGGAATTGCACTCGCGCCGGAGTGGCCTGCCTGCGTGAAGCCTCTGCTTCCTTCCGCGGTATCGTGCCGCTAGGCGCCGCGAGTTTGTCGGGGTGCGTTCTAGGCGCGTAGAACTACGTGGTCTTTCCCAAAGCAACCGCGTCTTGTCTGATTCTGCTCAAAGCGCGCTGGCGGCCATTTTTGATCGGCTGCCGTGGTCTGATTGACGAGGGGCGAGCATCGCAACCAGGCGCGGTGGGCATTGAAATCACTTCGAAAAATCGCTTTGTAACCATGATGGTAGCCAGTCCTCACAATTGCGTTTACCGCCGCCGTGACCCTAGACCTCCGCACCCGGATACCGGATACTGCGCGCCGGAACGGAGTGTCGGCGGTGCGTCGAACGGCCCGATCGACCTCCACGAATGGTCCAAACACATGATGCATGCGAGCACCTTCGGACAGAGGGTCAGGCAGCAGTTGCACCTGAGGGATGCACCGCCCTCGCTGATCACGCGTTCACTGCGCGGCATCGAACTCGCGGTCACCGAAACCCAGGTTGATAACCCGATACCGGGTCGTTCCGGCTCCGTGGCCGATGAGGCCTATTTTGTCAGTCTGAAGCTTCACGATTACCCGGACTGCGAGCTCTGGGAAAACGGCAAGTCCGTCGGGAAGGCGGATGTCAGGGCCGGTACGACATATCTGTACGATCTCAGGCGCGATCCGGGTTTCATCATCGACAAACCATTTCATTCCCTCCACTTCTATCTTCCGCGTTCAGCGCTCGACCGCATCGCCAGGGAATCCGGCACACCGCCTGTTGGCGACCTCGCCTGCCAGTTCGGCTTCGGCCATGACGACGAGATCATGCGTCATATCGGGACATTGCTGCTGCAAGGGCTCAGCCGACCGGCCGAGGTCAACCAGCTTTTCATCGATCAAATGATGCTGGCGTTCACCGCGCACATTGCCCAGGCCTATGGCGGGTTGCAGAGCACGACCGGGCCCGCTCGCGGCGGCCTTGCCCCGTGGCAAGTGAAGCGTGCCTGCGAAAAGCTCGACTCCGACCTCGGCGGGACACTTTCACTGCAACAGATCGCGGCCGAGTTTGGCCTCTCGGTCGGTCATTTTTCGCGCGCGTTTCGAATCTCGACCGGCCTGCCGCCGCACCAATGGCTGCTGCGCCAGCGCGTGGAGGCGGCCAAGCAGTTGATGACCATCGTACGGGACCTGCCATTGTCGGAAGTTGCGGTATCGGCCGGCTTTGCCAATCAAAGCCATTTTACAAAGGTGTTTTCGGCGCAGGTCGGCACCAGCCCCGCGGCATGGCGCCGCGAGGCGCAGGGCACCAGGGAGAGCGGAAGCTGATCCTTCGATCAGCGGCGCCTGGCTCGTGAGATCGTGTAGGCGGCGCGGCGGGCCGCAAAGATCTCGTCGGGCGGATGCCCGATGCCTTCGGCGAGGACTGCCGGATCGAAGACGTATGCATCGCGCTTTTCGATTGCAGTGATCACGATTGTTCCGAGGCGCACCGTCTCCCGGCGGTCCTCGTCCGGCCATCGGATCGTGACATCCAATATGGGGTCTCCGAGGCGGCCGAGCACCGCCATCAGGCTGAACCGGATACCGCGTGCCGCGATCCGGCTTTCCAAATCGTCGTGCAGGAACTCTTCAGGCTCCGTCCTGGCCGCGCCTTCGGTCGGTGCAGCACCTTGGCTGCCGACCGGGACGACCTTGAATTTGATGAATTGAGTCTCGCCATACCGATTTGTCGCGGGAAAGGCGTGGACGGCCCAGTAGGTGGTATCGGCAACGCTTGCGGGAAGCGGATGGGCAGCCACATAGCTTGCCTGATGCGAAGTCTCAGGATAGGCGGCGGAGAACGCCTCGACTTTTTCCGGATCGGGTCGTTGGCCGGACCCGGGAACGCGCGCCTTCAGATACGCCAACATCTGCGCCGGGGTCCTCGCATAGTGAACGGGCGCGCTCTGTGTGAGAATGTCGGAACGATGCTCCGTATCTCCTAGCCTGAAGCTGAACCCGCGCAGCACGAAATTATCAGTGTTCGGCAAGCGGGGATTGCCGCCGTCCAGCGAGAAGCGCGCCAGCACGCGTGATGCGGCCGTGAAACTCTGCGACTTCGTAACTTCTTCCGCTCTGTCTGACGGGATAAAGGTGCCGCGGACACAGCGGCCTCTGGCGAAGCTGGCGCGTGTCTTTGGCGAGACACCGGCCGACGCTTTCAGCGTGTCGACGATCGTCGCGGGCGTGGCAGCGCCGGTTGGGACCCGGATCATGACGATACCTCCGGCGTCTTGCTAAAGCGGCCAGGCGCGGCAGGCATTCGGGCTTTGAAACACAAGCGGCTGGGCGGGCTTTGGCCTCCAGCCCATGCAAAAGATCGGAACGCTGTCTTTGGTCATGATCGAGACCATGGAATCTCGTGTGTGAACCGGTTGCGCCGCAATCCTTGCTCCTTCATCTCCGGTCGAAGCCAAGCGCACCGTCGCTGAAAGGGCGCACATGAAGGTGGTGGAGAGGACTTTCGGCCGCGATGCAAGGGTCGCAGATTGGTTGACGAGATTCTTCCAGATCATCACGTGTCCTTCCATCTACCGTTGACGTCGATACGGTCATGGTAGGGGGGTGGCGCGGCGCCGCCCCAGAGCGATTGATCCAATTGCAGAGCGATTGCTGGCAGTTGTGCGGTGTCGCGATTGGCCTGCGGCCGAACAGGCGAATGTCATGGCACTGCGATCGACCTAGCCGTGCTATTGCCAGGTCAAGGGCGGCCGGAAACGCTTGCGGCTTGCTGCAGACCATATGCTTCCCAAACAGCCTTCGCTGCGGCGCTTGGTAAGCTGACCGATGGACCCCCAGCCGATTGGCGCCCGCGCGTTCGGTAAGAGCAATCGCTCTATGGGTACGACAATCGCTCTGGCGCAGCTCCGGATTCGATTCGCTAGACCATCACAGTGCCCACTCCAAAAAGAGGAGACGAGCGATGGGCTGGATGATCGACAGCGTTGGACGATTGATTGCGCGGCTTCAGAAGCAGGCCAACCGCGGTGAGCCGTTGCCGCCGAACGATTCGACGGCCTTGCGCGACACTCTTCGACCAGGTGACGTTTTGCTGGTCGAGGGCAAGGGTCGCATTTCCAGCGGCATCAAGTATCTCACTCAATCGGCCTGGTCACACTCGGCGCTATACGTCGGGCCGATAGCGGGTTCCGCAACGGACGGTGAGCCTCATGTCCTGATCGAAGCCAACATAGACGAAGGTGTCGTGTCGGCGCCGCTGTCGAAATATCTGCATTGCCAAACCCGCATCTGCCGGCCGGTGGGCCTGAGCGGAGCGGACTGCGAGAAGGTCTGCCGCTACGCTTCCGAACGCATTGGCCTCGGCTACGATTTCAAGAACGTCATCGACCTGATGCGGCATCTGTTCCCATGGCCAATGGCGCAGCGTTGTCGCCGCCGAACGATCGCGCTTGGCTCGGGCGATGCGAGCCGCATCATCTATTCTTCGCTGATTGCGCAAGCCTTCGAAGCCGTGCGTTATCCGATCCTCCCCACCATCACGCACATCGATAGCCAGACTGCGCGGCGGGAAATCGCCGAGCCTCGTCACTCATCACTCTACGCGCCGCGCGACTTCGATATTTCGCCTTACTTCATGGTGGTGAAGCCCACGCTCGCGCGCGGCTTCAAGTATAAGGACATGCATTGGACCGCCCGGGGTCGCACTCCACAGCGCACACTCGCTCCAGAGATGGAGAGGCGCGATCGCGCAAGTGGCATGCGCCCACATTTCCCTCTTGACTTATGACATGCGGAATATCCGGGCGGAAAACGCGGAATTCCACGATCCGAGGCGGGAGGCTTTCTTCCTTCCGCTCCATTCGGGACTACGACGTCAAATCGCGTGGCCTTCGTTTCTTGGGCCGGCCGGAACGATAGAGACCCCGCACCTCCTGCTGTTGAAACAGCTCGCCGCAGACGTCACGCAACCATTGGTTTGCCGGGTCGTGATGGAAGCGGGCGTGCCAATATTGCTTCACCGTAAAGCCGGCGATCGCCAGCGGGCAATCGAGCACGCGCAGTCCGTAATAATGAGCCAACGTCTCGCCAATGTGTCTTGGAAGGGTGGCGATCAGGTCAGTTGTCCCGACGATTGCGGGCAACCCCAGAAAGCCCGGGAGTTCGAGCGCAACGTCAAGGACCATGCGCTGCTCCCGTAGCGCGTCCCCGAGCAAGAGATGTCCAGTGCCGGAGCGAATGAGGACGTGGGCCTCACGCCTGAAATCCCTTGCGGTGATGCGGTCGCGGATCCGGGCATGGTTTGCGTTCGCCAGGCAGACCCAATCCTGCGGAAACAGCACCTGTTGGAAGTGCCCGGCATCGAGGTCCGAGATGTAGCCGAGCGCCAGATCGGCCTCGCCAGACTGCAGCATCCGCGGAGTATCGCCGCCGATCTGCGCCGCCTCGATGCGGATGCCCGGCGCAACTCGGCGGACGTAGCCGAGAATGGCGGGCAGCAGCGTGATGTGGCTCGCATCCGTCATGCAGATGACGAAGCGGCGCTTTGCAGTCGCCGGATCGAACTCCGGGCGAAGCTCCGCCAGGCGACGCAGCATCTCCAGGGCCTGTCTGGCCGTGCCGATCAGGGCCTCGGCGCGCGGAGTCGGTAGCATTCCCTCCGCTGACCTGATGAAGAGCGGATCGTCCAGTTCCTTTCGCAGGCGCGCCAGCCCAATCGAAATGGTCGGTTGGCTTTGACCGAGCTTCTCGGCTGCTTTGGTGACACTGCCCGTGGAGAACAATGCGTCAAAGAGCCGGAGCAGGCGCGGCTCCAGCAGGCTCGTCTTGGAGGGGTCCCGGTGCTTCATTGCGATCTAAAATAATGGTTATAAGGATCATAGAATATCCAAATACCGGGCCGCCTGCTAGCACGCTTCCAACGCCAAAACGGGCGAGGGAGAAGCGTTCGGATGAGGATCTGCTTTATCGGAGCGGGAGCCCTCGGTTCGACCATCGGCGGCACGTTGGCGCGCGGTGGAGCCGAGGTCTGGCTGATTGATCCGTTCCAGGCTCATGTCGACGCGATCAATGCCGGTGGTTTGCGGATTCTCGAAGGTGACGCCGAGAGCGTCGTGAAGGTCTCCGCCTGCGCCTCCGCGACGGAGGTCGGCAGCGTCGCGGACCTCGTCATTGTCCTCGTCAAATCCTACCATACGCGCGATGCGATCCGAGCGGCGACGCCGATCATCGGACCGCAGACGGTCGTGATGTCGCTTCAAAACGGTCTCGGTCACGAGGACATCCTTGCGGAGGAAGTTGGTCGTGACCGGGTCATGGCCGGCAAGACCTACGTTGGTGGCGTGCTGCTTGGCCCAGGCCATGTTCGCTCCGGGGTCATCGGCAAGGAAACCATCATCGGCGAACTTGATGGCCGCCTGACGGACCGCGCGCGGCGAATTTCAGAGACGTTCAATCGTGCGGGCATTCTCACGCAGCTCAGCGACAACATCCTGGGCACGATGTGGGACAAGTTGTTCATCAACGTCGCCGGAGGAGGAATTACCACCGTTACCGGGCTGACCTATGGCGGTCTCTATTCACTGGCGATCCTGGAAGATTGCGCGCTGGCCGCAATCTCGGAGGGCATCGCGGTCGCACAGGCTGCCGGTGTGAAGATCTCAATCGCCGATCCGCGCCGCGCCTGGACGATGGCGTCCGCTGGACTGCCGCCCGAGTTCAAGACGTCGATGCTGCAGAGCCTGCAGTCCGGCAACCCGACCGAAGTTGATTACATTCACGGCTCCGTCGTGCGTTGGGGCGCCAAGCACAACGTGCCGACCCCCGTCAACGCGACCCTCGTCGCGTTGGTCAAAGGGCTCGAATACGCCCGCAGCAATTATCCGGGAAAGGCCTGAGACGATGTCGTTGCCGCGCGCCTATGTCGAGCACGTCGCGATCCGCGTGCCGGACGTTGATCGTCACGTCGACTTCTTCCGTGAGGTGCTCGGTCTTGCCGTTCGCGACGAGCAACTCGCCGGCGGTGCGTGCCCACGTCAGGTATGGGTGCTCGGAAGCGTGCAACTCATCGAGGATCCGCATTTTGCCGGACCGGAGGGTCGTCTCGCCCATCTCGGCATCATGGTCGACGATTACGAAGGCGTGCTCGCCCGTGCCGCCGCCTGGGGCGCCAAGGCGTTGCCGGCCGGGCCGAACTGGCTCGCGTTGCCGGGCGGGTTGAACGTCGAGATCTTGCAAGCGAGCGCTGGTGCCGTGGAAGCCGCTTTGGCGATCAATCCCCGTGCCTAGAGGAAGACGCGACATGACCGATGTGCGCTACTGGGACGATGCCAAGGTCGGTGACGAGTGCGTCACCCCCGCGGTGACGGTCACCGAAGCGATGGTGAACGCCTATGCCGAACTAACGGGTGATTTCACGCCTGTGCACGTCGACGAGGACTACGCCAAGACCACGCCCTTCGGCACGCGCGTCGCGCACGGGCTGTTTGGTCTGTCGCTCGCCGACGGTTTGAAGACCCGTGCCGATTATCGCTTCCTTCCGGGAATGTCGCTGGGCTGGACGTGGGATTTCAAGCTGCCGATCAAGCTCGGCGACACCGTGCATGTGAAGTTCCGCATCGGTGCAATGCGCGCCACGAAGCGGGAAGGGTGGGGCATCGTGGTGCTGCCGTCGGAGTTGATCAACCAGCGCGGCGAAGTGGTGCAGCTCGGTGAGCATCGGCTGATGATTCCGATGCGCCCGAAGACCCGCGCTGCAGGAGAGCCAGCATGACCGCGCAAGATCTGCCGCTCCAAGATCTGCCACTCAAAGGCATTCGCGTCATCGACTACAGCCATTTCCTCGCAGGCCCGTCCATGGGCCGTTGTCTTGCCGCGATGGGCGCTGACGTCATCAAGGTGGAGCGTCCGAAGCAAGGCGATGCAGGCCGCGCCCACGGCTATTTTAAGGGCGGCCAATCCGGCTACTTCCTGCAGCAGAACATGGGCAAGCAGGGCCTTTGCATCGATCTGCGCGACAAGCGCGGCCTCGACATGATGATGAAGCTGGTAGACACGGCCGATGTCTTCATCGAGAACTATCGCCCCGGTGCGCTCGAACGCCTCGGGCTCGGCTACAAAACGCTGTCGGCGCGGAATCCCAGGCTGGTCTATTGCTCGGTCTCCGCCTATGGCCACACCGGTCCCTATGCCGACCGTCCGGGTTTCGGCCTGATCGCAGAGGCGATGTCGGGCGCGCTGGCGCAATTAGGAGCCCCCGGCGAAGCGCCACCGCTGCTACGGATGCCGTTGGCAGACATGTACACCGGCATTCATGGCGTTGCGGCCATCAATGCAGCGCTGGTCGGCCGCGTGTCGTCCGGGCGCGGCCAGCATATCGATCTGGCGCTGTACGACTGCATGGTCTCGATGCACGACTATGCGGTTCAGCGCTACTTCCTCTCCGGCGGTACGGACCTGCCGAAGCAGACCGGCAGCGGACAACCGGACTCGACTGTCTACGGCGTTTTCCCAGCCAAAGACGGCAATCTTGTCATCGCCGCCCAGGTCGATGATGCGTGGCGACGATTGGCGAGCCTGATCGGGGGGGACACGTTGGCCTCCGACGAGCGCTTTGCCAAGCCTGCCGCGCGCAACGCCCATTATGCCGAAGCGATGGATATCGTGCGCAACTGGACGCTGTCGCAGCCTTCTCGCGATGCCTGTCTCGCCGCACTCGAGGAGGCGGGTGTTCCGTCCGCTCCCGTGCAGACTATCGAGGAGGTCGTGAAGGATCCGCAGATCCACGCGCGCGGCATGCTGGTCGAGCAGGAGCATCCGGTGCTCGGCAAGGTCACCCTGCCGAACCTGCCGTTCCGATTCTCCGATTGCGACACCACGGTGCGCACTCCAGCACCTCTGCTTGGCCAGGATAACCGCCGCATTGCCGCCTCGCTGGGACTGTCGGCCGAAGCCGTCGATGCGATGGTGCGCGATGGCGTGCTCTACAACGAAGCCGCAGTGCGGGAGTGAGCCATGAGCGATCGTTATGCGGTGATCGGCAATCCGATCGGCTTCAGCAAATCACCTCTCATCCATGGCGCGTTCGCCAAGATGACGGGCCAGGACCTCGTCTATGAGGCGATCGAGGGCCCCCTCAATGGCTTCAGCGAACGGGTCGATCAATTCCGCGCCGAGGGTGCCAAGGGGCTGAACATCACCGCCCCGTTCAAGCTCGATGCCTTCGCCTACGCAAACGAGCATTCCGAGAGCGCCACACGCGCAGGCGCCGCAAACTGCATGAAGTTCGAAGGCGATCGGATCATTGCCGAGAACTTCGATGGTGTCGGCCTTGTGCGCGACATCACCGTCAATCTCGATGTGAAGATGAAGGGCCGCCGCGTCCTGATGCTCGGCGCCGGCGGGGCGGCACGTGGTGCGCTGCTGCCGTTCCTGCGCGAAGAGCCGTCCGAGCTGGTTCTGGTCAATCGAACGCTGGCGAAAGCAGTGGCATTGGCCGAGGAGTTTGCCGGCTGTGGTCCCCTGATGGTCAGCGGCTACACCGAGCTGGCCGATCTCGCCGAGGGGTATGACGTCGTGGTCAACGCGACATCGGCCAGCCTGCGGGGTCAAATGCCGCCGCTTCCACGCAATGTCTTGCGCGGCGCGGAACTGGCATATGAACTTGCCTACGGCAAAGGATTGACTCCCTTTCTGCAGGCGGCTCGCGCGGAAGGCGTCGCCAAGCTCGCCGACGGCGTCGGCATGCTGGTCGAGCAGGCAGCGGAAGCGTTTTCCTGGTGGCGCGGCGTTCGACCGGGCACGGCTCAGGTGATCGCCGAATTGACTGTCCCATTGAGCTGACGGGCGATGCCGAACATGTATCCGAAGTCCAACTTTCTCGTCGGCCTGATCGGCAGCGGCATCGCGGCGTCGCGCACGCCGCCCATGCATGAAGCGGCCGCTGATGCCGCTGGAATCCGGTATCTCTACAAGACGATCGACCTGACCGAGCTGAAGCTCGGCATCGAAGCCTTGCCCGAATTGCTCACGGCCGCAAAGCGCATGGGCTACGATGGTTTGAACGTAACCCATCCCTGCAAGCAGGCGATTCTCCCGCTGCTGGACGCGCTCTCGCCGGATGCAGAGGCGCTCGGCGCGGTGAATACCGTGGTCATCCGGAATAGTCGGATGACCGGCCACAACACGGACTGGTTCGGGTTTGCCGAGAATTTTCGCCGCAACATGCAAGGTGCGCCGCTCGGCCGTGTCGTCCAGTTCGGCGCGGGCGGTGCGGGCGCGGCCGTGGCCTTCGCGCTGATGAAGCTCGGCGTGCAGGAGCTGACCATCATCGACGTCGACTTTGCCAAGGCGCAGGGCGTGGTCGAGGGCTTGTCCCCCCGATTTGCAGAAGGGCGCTTGAGGGCCGGCCAGGATGTTGCAGCCGCCGTGGCCGCCGCTGACGGAATTGTCAACGCGACGCCGATCGGCATGGACAAGTATCCGGGCACACCGCTGCCGACGGCCCTGCTGCGTCCCGATCTGTGGGTCGCCGAGATCGTCTATTTCCCGCTGGAAACATCCTTGCTGCGTGCGGCGCGTGCCTTCGGCTGCCGCACCGTCGATGGCGGTGGCATGGCGATCTTCCAGGGCACCGAAGCATTTCGCCTGTTCACCGGCATCTCACCCGATCCAGACGTCTTCTTCGCGACTTTCGCGTCCCTGGGAGGGTGACACCCGGCCGATGGGTGAGCGGCACGTACAACGCCCGAGAGGAAACGTAAGGATGGGCTACACGCTCGATTTCTCGGTGGTTTGGCATGCAATGCCCGCACTGCTGTGGGGTTGCGTGGGTACGTTGAGCCTGGCGTTCGCCGGAATGACGCTGGCGATGCTAATCGGCGTCGGAGGCGTCGCGGCACGCGATTCGAAGGCGGCGTGGTTGCGTGGTCTCATGATCGGCTTCGTCGAGGTCGTGCGCAATACACCTTTCCTGGTGCAGATCTTCTTCCTGTTCTTCGCCCTGCCGCTCATTGGACTGAAGCTCAATCCGACAGCGACCGCCATTATCGCGCTCGGCATCAATGGCGGCGCCTACGCCATCGAGATCATCCGCGGCGGGGTACAGTCCATTCACAAGGGGCAGGTGGAGGCCGGTTACGCGCTCGGATTGCACAAAGGGCAGGTGTTCCGTTTCATCGTGCTCAAGCCCGCGCTTCGCGCGATCTACCCCTCGCTGACGGGCCAGTTCATCATGCTGACACTGACATCGTCGATCTGTTCGGCTGTGTCCGCCTACGAACTGACGTCGGTTGCACAGCGCATCGAGAGCGACACCTTCCGCAGCTTCGAGGTCTATTTCTCCGTCACCTTCCTCTATCTCGCGATCTCCTGGCTGCTGATGCTGGGCTTTGCGGTCGTCTCTCACCGCTTCTTCTCATATCCGACACGCTGAGGGAGCCAGCATGACACCGCATTTTGGTCTTCCCGAGTTCGGCTTCCTGCTGCGTGGGTTGCAATGGACGGTGCTGCTCACGCTGGTCGCGTTTGCGGGCGGCTGTACGGCGGGGCTCGCCGTCGCGTTGCTGCGCACCTGTGGCCACAGGGGCGTGGAATGGGGCACCCGCATCTACATCGGGATATTCCAGGGCACCCCGCTGCTGCTGCAGCTTTTCGTCGTGTATTACGGATTGGCGCTGACCGGGCTGAAGCTCGATGCGTTCGTCGCGGTGGCAATCGGTTTCACCGTGAATGCCTCGGCCTTCCTTGGCGAGATCTGGCGCGGCGCGATACAGGCCGTGCCGCGCGGCCAGACCGAAGCGGCGATGGCGCTGGGACTGCACTATTCGTCCCGCATGCGCGACATCGTGCTACCGCAGGCGATCCGCATCTCGCTGCCGGCGACCATCGGCTATCTCGTGCAGCTCATCAAGGGCACCTCGCTCGCCGCCATCGTCGGCTTCATCGAGCTCGCCCGCGCCGGTCAAATCGTGTCGAACCAGACCTTCCAGCCGTTGCTGGTCTTCGGCGTGGTCGGCGCGATGTACTTCGTCCTCTGCTGGCCACTCTCGTGGTGGGGCGGTCGGATGGAGGCCAGGCTCGCCCTGACCAGTCAAAGATAATAGCGGCGCACTTACTCTACAAATAGCCATCACCAGGAGGAGATACTCATGTTGTTTTCATCCAATCGTCGCCAGCTCAAGCTCGCGCTATTGGCATTGGCGGCTCTCGCCATCGCCGGCAAATCGCAGGCGGGGACACTGCAAGACGTGAAGAAGAAGGGCGTCGTCGTCATCGGCATTCAGGGGGATAATCCGCCCTGGGGCTATGTCGACAGCTCGGGAAAGCAGGATGGCATCGATGCCGACATGGGGCGCGCCTTCGCTGAATATCTCGGCGTCAAGGCCGAGTTCGTCCCGCTGGCGGTGGCCAATCGCATTCCGGCTCTGACCACAGGCCGCGTCGACATTCTGTTCGCAACCATGGCCATGCTGCCCGAGCGCGCGAAGGCGGTGCAATATTCCAAGCCGTATGTCGCCAATGAGATCACGCTCGTCGCCGCCCAGGCGACGCCGATCACCGGCAATGGCGACATGGGCAAGTACGTCATTGGCGTTCCGAGGTCCTCCACGCAGGACACCCAGGTGACCAACAACGCGCCGTCCGGAACCGAAATCCGCAGATTCGACGATGACGCGGCCACCATCCAGGCGCTGCTCTCCGGCCAGGTCCAGGCCGTCGGTGCGAACCTGTTCTATCCGCAGCGTCTGAACGCCGCAAAGCCCGAACTTGGTTTCGAACCCAAGCTGCACTTCACCGCTCTGTACAACGGCGCCTGCACGCGCCTGGGCGAGAAGGAGTGGAATGAGACGGCCAACAAGTTCATCGACGAGATCAAGTCGAACGGAAAACTGGCCGCCTTCTACGCCAAATGGATGAAGGTCCCGGTCCCGGTCTTTCCGGACTCCGTCCCCGGCGTTCCCTTCACCGTCCAATAGCCATTGCGAGCGGCCGACGCGCGATCCGCGTTGGCCGCCGCCCGAGAGCGGAGGCCGGCATGCAAGACCAGAACCTGATCGAAATGAAGGGCGTGCAGAAGTGGTACGGCGGGTACCAGGCTTTACGCGACGTTGATCTCACCGTGCGCAAGGGCCAAAAGATCGTGCTCTGTGGTCCGTCCGGCTCGGGAAAGTCGACGCTGATCCGCTGCATCAACCGCCTCGAGCCGATCCAGCAGGGCAGCATCGTGGTGAACGGTCATCGGCTGGACGACAGCATCAGGGCCATCGATGTCGTACGCCAGGACGTCGGCATGGTCTTTCAGAGCTTCAATCTTTTCCCGCATATGACGGTCTTGCAGAACTGCACGCTCGCGCCCATTCGCGCGCGCCGCATCAGCAAGACGGAGGCCGAAGCAACCGCGCGAAAATACCTCGAGCGCGTCCGTATCGGTGACCAGGCCGAGAAATATCCGGCTCAGCTTTCCGGCGGCCAGCAACAGCGTGTCGCGATTGCGCGTGCGCTCTGCATGCAACCGAAAGTAATGTTGTTTGACGAGCCGACCTCGGCTCTCGATCCCGAAATGGTCAAGGAGGTGCTCGACACGATGATCGGCCTCGCCAACGACGGCATGACCATGATTTGCGTCACCCACGAGATGGGCTTTGCCCGCCAGGTTGCCGACCGTGTGATCTTCATGGCTGAAGGTCAGATCATCGAAGAAGACGCGCCTGACGCTTTCTTCCACAATCCACAGCATGCCCGCACCAGGCAGTTTCTTGGCGAAATCCTCGCCCATCACTGAACGGAGTTGTTGTATGAGTCGTCTCGTCTACGTCCTGAACGGGCCAAATCTCAATCTGCTCGGCAAGCGTCAGCCCCACATCTATGGTCACGAGACGCTTGCGGACGTGGAGCGGGATTGCCGGGCGCTGGCCAGGGAGCTTGGCCTGGAAATTCGCTTTCATCAATCCAACAGGGAATACGAGCTGATCGACTGGATTCACGAGGCGCGCGAGACGGCTGCCGGCATCGTGATGAATCCTGCGGCTTTCACCCATACGTCGGTCGCCATCCTGGATGCCCTGAACACGTTCGAGGGGACCGTGATCGAGGTGCACATTTCCAACGTGCACAAGCGCGAGGAATTCCGCCATCATTCGTTCGTCTCCAAACGGGCTGATGGGGTCATCGCAGGCTTCGGCACCCAGGGTTATCTGCTCGGCTTGCGTCGTGTGGCCAGGCTGCTTGACGAGAACAAGGAATAGCATCGGCGCCGGCGGCACGAGAGTTGGCGGTTTCGCTGAAAGTCGACAGCTTTTGTGCGCCCACCATTCTCAAAGCATCTCACACCCAGCCGCCATCGACGATGTAGTGCTGGGCAGTGCAGGCGGAAGCTTCGTCCGAGGCGAGGAAGACGGTGACCTTCGCGACCTCGTCCGGCACCAGCCGGCGCTTCAGGCACTGCCGCTGCTGCAGCTCGATCTCGCCCGCCGGTGTCATCCATTTCTCGAGCTGCCGCTCGGTCATGATCCAGCCCGGCGCGATCGCGTTGACGCGGATATTGTAGGGGCCGTAATCGCGGGCCAGCGAGCGCGTCAATCCGATCACGCCTGATTTGCTGGCGGTGTAGGCGGCCATGCCGCCCTGGCCTGCAATCCACGATACCGAGCCGAAATTGACGATGGCGCCGCCATTGGCGGCCTTCATGTCCGGCAGCACGGCTTGCGACGCGAAGAACTGGTGCTTCAGGTTCACCGCGATGCGGTCGTCCCAATATTCGGGCGTCATCTCCTCGGTCTTGTGCCGTTCATCATGCGCGGCGTTGTTGATCAGGATGTTGATCGCGCCGTGCGCCTTGCGTGCCTCCACGACGCCGGCGCGCAGCGCGGGGATGTCGGTGAGGTCGACATGTTGGAAATGCGCCGACAGTCCCTGATCGGACAGCTCGCGCGCCAGGTGCTGGCCCTCGTCGATCTTGATGTCGAAGAACACGACCTTGGATTTCTGCTCCGCGAAGCGCCGCACGATCGCAGCGCCAATGCCCGCCGCACCTCCGGTGACGAGCACGACCTTGCCGGCGAGGTCGGAATAGATGGCGGCCAAGGGCACCTCCCAGTCATTTGCGGGTGGCGCGGTGGGCCGTCCCGACTCTTGACCAGACCTTAGCCAGTCCGCCCGTGAGGTGCATAGGTCAGAATTTTAGTTGCGTACCTCAAAAATTGAAGGCAGGATTGCAGTCAAAGAATAAGATCGGCTGGGAGGATGTGATGAGACTGCTCGGGAAGCTGGGACTCGCCGCTGCCGCATGCCTGCTTGGCGCCCAAATCGCTGCAGCCGATACGACCGTCAAATGGCTCCACATCGAAGCCAACCCCGTCCAGGTGAAGCTCTGGGAGGAAGTTGCGCGCGCCTATGAAGCGTCGCATCCCGGCGTGAAGGTCGAGATGCAGTTCCTCGAGAACGAGGCCTACAAGGCCAAGCTGCCGACCATCCTGCAATCCAAGGACCGGCCGAACATCATCTACAGCTGGGCCGGCGGTGTGCTGAAGACGCAGATCGAGGCCGGCGTGCTCGATGACATCACCGACCAAGTGAAGGGCTATAGCGACAGCCTCACCTCGGCTGCACTCGCTGCGTTCACGAGCAATGGCCGCGTTTATGGCCTGCCCACCGCGTTGTCGCAGGTCGGCTTCCTCTGCAACAAGGAGCTGATGGCCAAGGCCAAGGTCGATCCCGCCGCCATCAAGAGCTGGGACGATCTGCTCGCCGCGGTGAAGACACTCAAGGCGGCCGGCGTCACGCCGATCGTGGTCGGCGGCGCGGACAAATGGCCGCTGCATTTCTACTGGACCCATCTTGCGGTGCGCATCGGCGGCAAGCCGGCATTCGATGCGGCGTTGAAGGGCGAGAACGGCGGCTTCGCCGGCGAGACCTTCCAGAAATCGGGCGAGCTGTTCAAGCAGCTGGTCGATCTCCAGCCGTTCCAGAACGGCTTCCTCGGCTTCAAGAACCCACAGGCCGTCGGCTATTTCGGCGACGGCAAGGCGGCGATGACCCTGGCGATTTCCACCGTCTATCATCTGCAGCGCGCGCTCGCCGCCGACAAGACGGGTCTGTCCGAAGACAAGATCTGCTGGTTCGATTTTCCGGTCGTATCGGGCGGCAAGGGTGCGCCGACGGATACGCTTGGCGGCATCACCGGCTGGCTGATCACCAAGGGCTCGCCGAAGGAGGCGGTCGATTTCCTGAAATACTTCGTCTCGAAGGACGTGCAGACGCGGCTTGCGGCGGGCAACTTCATCATCCCGGTGGTGCAGGGCGCGGACGCCGGCCTCAACAATTCCTTCATGAAGCTGATCGCGGCCAATCTCGCGAAGTCGAACTACCACCAGAACTTCTATGACCAGAGTCTCGGCCCCTCGGTCGGCCGCGTCGTCAACGACGTCACCGCGGAGATCGCCGGTGGCAGCATGAGCCCGCAGGACGCCGCGAAAGCGATCGAAGCGGCATGGAAGCAGGGTAACTGACGGTGGAACGACGCATCGCAAGCGTGCCGGCGATGGGCGTTGCGAAGCCGTCGTTCTCGCCGCTTGCGGTCCGCGGCCCGAGCTGGGACGGCCGCTTCACGGTCCTCATCCTGTTCCTGCCGCCGGCGCTGCTGCTGTTCACGCTGTTCGTGGTCTTGCCGATCGGCGAGGCCGCCTGGTACTCGGCGTTCAACTGGAACGGGTTCGGCAAACCCACCAACTGGATCGGCCTGGACAATTACCGTTTCGTGCTGGAGACGCGCGCCTTCTGGCTCGCGCTGCGCAACAATGGGCTGATCATCGCGGTCTCGCTCGCGATCCAGCTGCCGCTCGCGCTGACGCTGGCCCTGATGCTCGCGGAACGCTTTCGCGGAGCCGTGGCGCTGCGCATGCTGTTCTTCATGCCCTATATCCTCGCCGAGATCGCGACCGGGCTGATCTTCTCCTTCGTCTATGACGGCGACTACGGCCTCGTCGCCTCGATCTGGCGCAGCTTCGGCGCCGAGCCGCCGCATCTGCTCGCCTCGACCGACACCGCGATGCTGGCGGTGCTGATCGTGATCGTGTGGAAATATTTCGGCTTCCACATGATGTTGTTCATCGCGGCACTCCAAGGCCTCGACAAGAGCCTGGTCGAGGCGGCCCGGATCGACGGCGCAACGCGAACGCAGGCGCTGCGCCATGTCGTCATCCCCCTGCTTTATCCGACGATCCGGCTCTCCGTGTTCTTCGCGATCGTCGGCTCATTGCAGCTGTTCGATCTCGTGATGCCGCTGACGCGCGGAGGACCGGCGGATTCCTCCAACACGATGGTCAGCTTCCTCTACAACAACGGCATTTCGCGGATGCGGGTCGGCTACGGCAGCGCCATCGGCGTCATCCTGTTCGTGATTTGCGTGACCTTTGCCTTCACCTACAAGCGATGGTTCATGCGCGATGAGTAGGGCCGAGACCACCCGCGCGCCGTTCGATCCGGCCGTGCTGTTCAAGGCGGCGTTCCTCGCCGTTGTTGCCGTCTTCGTGCTGGTGCCGTTGCTCGCGACCCTGCTCGGCGGCTTCAAATCGCTCGGCGAGTTGCGCGTCAATCCGTTCGGCTGGCCGACGCACTGGGAATGGCAGAACTATGCCGACATCCTGTTCTCGGCCCGCTACTGGCAGCTGCTGCGCAACTCGCTGATCATCTCGACCCTCACCGTGACCTTGACCTTGATCGTCGCCTCGATGGCGGCGTTCACCTTCGCCCACGTGAGATTCTTCGGCAGCTCGATGCTGCTGAGCTATTTGACGCTGGGCCTGCTGTTTCCGGCCGCAACGGCCGTGCTGCCGCTGTTCATCAAGGTACGCGATCTCGGATTGCTCGATACCTATTTCGGCGTCGCGCTGCCGCAGGTCGCCTTCAGCCTTGCCATGAGCGTGCTGCTGCTGCGGCGCTTCTTCAGGGATATTCCCTATGAGCTGCTCGAGGCCGCGCTGGTCGACGGCTGCAGCTACATCAAATTCTTCCGCTACGTGACATTGCCGTTGTCGCGGCCGATCCTGGCGACCGTCGGCACCATCACCTTCGTCAACAGCTGGAACGCCTATCTGCTGCCACTGGTGATGCTCAACACCGACGCGCTCTACCCCTGGCCGCTCGGCATCATGATTTACCAGGGCGAGTATTCGTCCGAATGGCACCTGATCCTGGCCTTCATCACGCTCACCATCCTGCCGACGATCATTCTGTTCCTGCTGGCACAGAAGCACATCGTCGCCGGCCTCACGGCAGGCGCCGTCAAGGGATGAGCGGGGACTTCACGGAGAGCACAATGAGAAAAGTCGGCGTCGGAATCATCGGCTGCGGTGTGATCAGCACCGCCTACCTCAAGGCAGCGCAGCGCTTCCCGGTCATGGAGGTGAGGGCGCTCGCCGACATGCGCAGCGACGTGGCGGAGCGGCAGGGCGCGGCCTTCGGGCTGCCGGCGATGCGGGTCGATCAGCTGCTCAAGCGCGACGACGTCGAGATCGTCGTCAATCTCACCGTGCCGCTGGCCCACACCGATGTCAGCTTGGCTGTGCTGAACGCCGGCAAGCACGTTCATTCCGAGAAGCCGCTTGGTATCAACGTCGCGGAGGCCCGCAAGGTGATGGATCTTGCCGCGCAGAAAAGCCTTCGCGTCGGCTGCGCGCCCGACACGTTCCTCGGCGGCGGGCACCAGACTGCGCGCAAGCTGATCGACGACGGCGCGATCGGCACCCCGGTCGCCGGCAGCGCCTTCTTCGGATGTCCCGGCCATGAGCGCTGGCATCCGGCGCCCGGCTTCTACTACTTGCGCGGCGGCGGGCCGATGTTCGACATGGGCCCGTATTACATCACCGATCTCGTGCAGCTCCTGGGGCCGGTCGCGAGCGTGATGGGCTCGACCGCGCGCCCGCGATCGGAGCGTCTGGTCACGAGCCAGCCGATGAACGGCACCTTGATCCCGGTCGAGGTGTCGACCCACGTCGCGGGCACGCTCGAATTCGAAAGCGGGGCGGTGGTCTCGATCACCATGAGCTTCGACGTGCCGAAGCACCGGCACGCGCCGATCGACATCTATGGCGACAAGGGCAGCATGCTGGTGCCGGACCCGAACCGCTTCGGCGGCGAGGTGCAGGTTGCGAAGACCGGCGGCGAATTCGAGACGGTGCCGCTGACGCACGGCCATGTCGAGGGCGAGTTCCGCTCCATCGGCGTCGCCGACATGGCCTCCGCGATCCTGAACAACCGCCCGCATCGCGCCAGCGGCGCGCTGGCTTTCCACGTGCTGGAGGTGATGGAGGCGTTCCAGACCTCCGCCGACGAAGGGCGGCGTGTCAAGATCGAGAGCCGCGTCGAGCGGCCGGCGATGCTGCCGGCCGGACGTGAAACCGGACAGATCGACTGAGGAAATGACCATGCGCAAGGCATTGATTGTGTGGGGCGGTTGGCCAGGACACGATCCCGATTTGTGCGCCTCGATGATCCGCGGCTGGCTGAAGGCGGAGGGTTTCGAGGTCCGGATCGAGACCACGACAGAGGCATTCGGCGATCCCGCGATCCATGATCTGTCGCTCATCATCCCGATCTACACGATGTCGAAGATCGAGAAGGCGGACGCGCTCAATCTCTGTGCGGCGGTGCGTGGCGGCGTCGGGCTTGCCGGTCACCATGGCGGCATGTGCGATGCGTTCCGCGATTCCGTGGACTACCAGTTCCTGTGCGGCGGACAGTGGGTGGCGCATCCCGGCAACATCATCGACTACAAGGTCGACTTGACGAAGCCGGACGACCCCATCATGAAGGGCCTGAAGAGTTTCGAGCATCGTTCCGAGCAATATTACATGCATGTTGACCCCGCCAACGAGGTCCTGGCGACGACCACCTTCACCGGCGAGCACGCGCCCTGGATCGACGGCGTGGTGATGCCGGTGGTCTGGAAGAAGCGTTACGGTGCGGGCAGGGTGTTCTATTCCTCGCTCGGCCACCGTGCTTACGAGCTCGACGTGCCCGAGATCCGGACGTTGATGACGCGCGGCATGCTGTGGGCGGCGCGCGAATGACGGCTAGCGCGATGCAGCCAGCCGTTCGCGCCACGCTGGAGGACGTCGCGCGTGCGGCGGGCGTTTCGCTTGCGACCGTCGATCGCGTCGTCAACCGGCGCGAGGGCGTCCGCGCCAAGACCGTTGCGCGTGTCGAGGCCGCCGTCGCCAAGCTCGGCTACCGCGCGGACGTAGCGGCCGCCCGGCTGGCGCGCGGGCAGAGTTTTCGCTTCGCCTTCGTGCTGCCGACCGGCAGCAACAGCTTCATGACTAATCTGACCGAGCAGGTCCAGCGCACAGCGGAGTGGCTCGCCGGCCAACGCGGCTTCATCGATATCCTTCATGTCGACGTGTTCGATCCGGATGTGCTGGCAGGCGCGCTCGAAGACCTGTCGCCGGCCTATCAGGGCGTCGCCGTCATCGCGCTGGACCATCCCAGGGTGCGCGCCGCCATCGACGAGCTCACCGCGCGCGGGGTCGCCGTGGTCACGCTGGTGTCGGACGCGCCGAGTTCGCGCCGCCTGCATTATGTCGGTATCGACAACCCGGCTGCGGGGCGGACTGCTGCAACGCTGATGGGACGTTTCTTGGCCGGGCGCGAGGGCACGGTCGCCGTGATCGCGGGATCGTTGTCGCTGCGCGATCATACCGAGCGGCAGTTCGGCTTCCACCAGATCCTGTCCAGCGAATATCCAAGCCTGGTCGCGCTCCCGGTCATCGAAGGCCGCGACGACAGCGAGCGGACGCGGGAGCTCACTGCCGCGCTGCTCGCGCACCATGCCGACCTTCGCGGCATCTACTGCTGTGGCGCCGGAAACCGCGGCATCGCCGACGCGCTCGAGGCCTCCGGCCGCGCACGCGAGGTGGTCTGGATCACTCACGAGCTCACTCAGCACACGCGGCGATTCCTGGTCCGCGGCACGCTCGATGCCATCATCAACCAGGATCCTGGGCACGAGGCACGGTCTGCGGCGCGCATCCTGCTCGCGCACTGTTCGGGCGAGCCCATCAGCCCCGACCAGGAACGCATCCGCATCGACATTTTCCTGAGGGACAATCTGCCGTAACGTCGCGCATCGCGGGCACTCCGGTACGCTGACTGTTGAATGTTACCGCGGCGGCGGTGGAGGGGAAAAACCTTCTCCGCCAGATGGACATGCGACAGCGGGAAGTCGCTGCCATGATACCGCGTAGGACGGGCTTGAAGCGGGGCCCTTGCTGAAAGTTCCCGCTTTTGATCCGGCTCAAGATTTTGACCCGGCTGGTTCATTAGAATGCGGTTCCCAGGGGGTGCCACGTTGCATTCCGCCTCGGCAGCTTCGCCTCTGGGATGATAACGTCAACCGAGCCGCGTGAAACGCGGGAATGAGTTCATGCCCACATACTATTTCGATATGAAGGATGGGGTCCCTGTTCGCGACAGGTCCGGATTGGAGCTTGTGAGCGATGGCGCCGCCATCGTGCACAGCAAGAGCCTGGCCGACAAGGTGCGCAGGAATAAGCCCAAAGGCCACCCCGACCTCCGGATCGTCGTCATCGATGAGAGCGGTCGGGAAGTCCACCGTGAGCAGATCTATCCGGACGCGACCTGACTTTTATCTCAGGTGTTGTGGAACTGCGATTGCCAGCCGTTTGGCGATGTTCGCCGAGATCAGATAGGCCATGGCAATGGCGATGATCGTCGCCATTAGTCCTGTGGAAAGCCCGGTAAAGCCGAATGCGCCTCCCCACGGGCCAAGCGCAAGCGCCACGCCGGCAAGCAGGGCGCCGAGAGATGTCGCGATCAGGATGTTGTGCGGGCGGTTCGCGCGCCACGGCAGTTTGCGAGACCGGATCACGAAGATCACCAGGATCTGGGTCGTGATCGATTCCAGGAACCATCCGGTTTGAAACATCGGCGCATCCGCATCGAACAGCTTGAGGAGAACGGCGAAGGTGATCGCGTCGAACAGGGACGACACCATTCCCATGATGATGGTGAAGCGGAGGATGCTTGCCATGTCCCAGGATTCGGGCCCGGCAACGTCTTCAGGGTCGACGTCATCGAAGGGGATGCCGATTTCGGAGAGATCGTAGATCAGATTGTTCAAGAGGATCTGCAGCGGCAGCAACGGCAGGAAGGGAAGGATGATCGAGGCGAGCGCCATCGACAGCATGTTGCCGAAATTCGAGCTCGTTCCCATCCGGACATATTTCAGGATGTTGGCAAACGTCCTGCGCCCTTCGCGCACGCCGGCCGCGAGCACGGAAAGGTCGGGCGCCAGCAAGATCATGTCGGCGGCCGCGCGGGCGACCTCGGTCGCGCCCGTGACGGATATGCCGACATGGGCGGCGTGAAGCGCGGGGGCGTCATTGACGCCGTCCCCCATGAAACCGACGACGTGATTGCGGTGCCGGAGCGCGGCGATGATCCGCCGTTTCTGATCGGGGTCGATCCGGGCAAAAAGGTCGATGTCATCGACCCGGGCAACCAGCGCGGCATCGGTGAGCTCGGAGATCTCGGCGCCGGTCATGATCCGGTCCGCTCTGAGGCCAACCGATCGCGCGACGTGCGCGACCACGGCGCCATGGTCACCCGAAATGATCTTGATGGTCACGCCGAGCAAGCTGAGCGCATCGATTGCCGTGGCTGCATCCTGCTTCGGCGGGTCGGCGAAGGCACAAAAGCCGATCAGGGTCAGATGGGTCTCGTCGCCGACGGCAATGGTCTGCTGGCCGGCCGGAATGGATTTGATGGCGACGGCAAGGAGCCGGAAGCCGTCGCCGGCATAACGCGCCTGGATGTCGGCCATCTTCTGTTGCCAGGCGGCGTCGAGCGGATGAGCCAGACCATCGATTTCCACGGCAACGCAGCGCGACAGGATGGATTCCGGCGCCCCTTTGGCGATCAGCGTCTGTTCGCCGTTGCGTCCGACCAGAACGGACAGGCAGCGCCGCTCGAAGTCGAACGGGACTTCCGAAAGCCGAACCCAGCCGTCGCGATCATCGCGGCTCGCGGACAGGATCGCGTCATCGAGCGGGCTTCTCACGCCGGCCTGGAACGTGCTGTTCAGGCGGGCGAGGCTCAGAACGCGGTCGCTGGATCGCCCCTGCGGCTCGATATGCGCCGCCAGGGTGATCCTGGCTTCCGTGAGCGTGCCGGTCTTGTCGACACAAAGCGTGTCCATCGCCCCCAGATCGTGGATCGCGGACAACCGCTTGACGATGACCTTTCGCTTCGCCATGCGCAGCGCGCCGCGGGCGAGGGTCACCGTCATCACCATCGGCAGCAGTTCGGGCGTCAAGCCGACGGCGAGCGCGACGGCGAAGAGGAAGGACTCCATTGCGTTACGTTGCGCGACGAGATGAGCCATCAGCACGAAGAGAGTGAGGAAGAGTGTCAGCCGAAGGATCAGAAGTCCGAGCCTGCGGACCCCTTGCTCGAGAGCCGTGGGTGGTGCGTTGGCGGCCATTGCCGAGGCGATCGCGCCAAAGCGCGTCCGGCCTCCCGTCGTCACGACCAACATCTTGCCGCTTCCGCCGACGGTACTGGTTCCCGCGAACAGGGCGTTCGTGGCGTCCGCCGGCAATGAAGCAGAGCAGGCGCCGTCCGTCTTGAACGCCGGGAACGGCTCGCCTGTCATCAGGGCTTCATTGACCTGCAGATCCTGCGCCTCGAGAACGATGCCGTCGGCCGGTATCAAATCGCCGATACGGAGCTTCACGACATCCCCCGGGACGAGAGCCGTCACCGAAATCGTGGCATCCTTGCCGTCCCTGACAACGTCAGCCTGGATGGCCACCGATTCCCGCAACGTCTCGGCCGTGAGCTCGGCGCGATGCTCCTGGACGATATCGAGCGTGATGGACAGGGACAGCACGGTTGCGATGATGGCAAAGCTGCCGATATCGCCGCTCAGCCCGGATACGAGCGCCGCCGCCAGCAGCATGGCAACCAGCGGATTCCAGAGACGCTGGCCGAGCTTGCGCAGGGCCGACCGGCCTTGGGAGGCGTCGACGCGGTTTGCGCCGACGATCGCCAGCCGTCGGTCGGCTTCGATGCGTGACAGGCCGTCCGGGCCGGAGCCGAGCGCGCGATAGAGCTCGTCCTTCGGCATTTGCCAGAACGTTGCAGCCAAGGGCTTGGCCGGGCTAAATCGTTCGATCATGGATGGGCTCGGCGGTCGCTGACATTTGGGCGAAACCAGGGTACGGGGCTGCTCGATTTCCGGATTGATGCAACGCAATCCAGCCCCCGGCCGGCATGCTCACGCCGTCACGAGGCAGACACCAAGAGCAACGATCATCGCGAGCGGGCTGGCCGCATCAATGCTTGCGGCTGTTTCCCGACGGCGGAAATATCTGATTGGCGGGCGGTTGCCCGCCGGTCGGAACGGCGATGGCAATGAAGCCGCGGCCCATCGAGCCGTGACAAGCATTACAGCCGTCGGTCAGCACGCGCATGGAAGCGGCGAACTTGCGATCGTCGCCCGCCGCGATCGCGTCGGCGATCGACAGCAGCGGCTCCTTCATCGTGGTCACGTTGCTGACGGGCACCGCCGGGTAGAAAATGGCTGCTTCGGCCAAGCTATTCGTCAGCTGCCGCAACTCATACGCGGCCAGGTCCCAGTTCTTCGCCTTGCCTGCATACCACAGCTTGAGATGCTCAAGCTGCGCCATGCTCATGACCTCGACGAGGCGAGGCGCTTCTTGTTTCGCGCTCGCGGAGGGCGGAAAGTCGGATTGAGCAATCGCGGATGTGATCGCGCCAACTGAAATCGCGAGAACCGCGCACCAATTCTTCAGCGTCATCCGACCATTCCCTGCTGACTTGAACGTCTTGAATATCAGCGCGGCGGGCAGCGCTCTTGCGCTGAATCAATCCTTCCGCGCTGCCCGGGGTATCGCGCCCTGGGTTTGTCGCGAAAGGGCGCCAGTGCCCACGGCGTCATGACCGGGCTTGTCCCGGGCGTCCACGCCTTGCCACGCAGCACAAAGAACGTGGGTGCCCGGGCCCTCGCCGCGCCGAAGCGGCTTCGGCCGCGCAGGCGGGACAAGCCCGGGCATGACAACTTCTGCTGAATGTTCAAATGCGATTTCCCATTGTCGTGAATGGCATCGCAGTTTGCGCCTCGACAAAGTGGCCGCGACTGCAGCCGCTTACCGTTCTCGAGTGCCGACACTGGGATTTCGTGCGCGGACGATGGGAAGCAATTCGTGATCGGAACCAGCCTTTGTAAATGGGTCATCAGTTACTTCGCGGTCGCGATCGCATGGCTGCTGCTTGCAGAAGCGCTGATCGTCATCGGATTCGGTTTTCCGAACCACGACATCGGCGGCCCGGATACGCTCGTCGTCGTTCACATGGTCAGCATCGGCTGGTTGAGCACCGTCCTGTGTGGCGCGCTGTTCCAATTCGTGCCGGTGCTGGTCGCAAGGCCGCTCTATGCGGAGCGCTGGACGCTGCCGGCTCTCGCGCTGTTGACGCTGGGGCTGACGGTCCTGCTCGCAGGCTTTCTGGCTCTGGGCGGGCGCTTCAACGGGCCGCCCTGGCTGCTCCCCGTTGGCGCGGGCCTGCTGATCGCAGGTTTCGCTCTGGTCGTTGCCAATCTCGGCATGACGCTGTGGTCGGCCCGACCCTTGCCCGGACCGGCGCGGTTCGTCGCGGGTGGGCTTGCCTGCATCTGTGTCACGGCGACATTCGGCGGCCTGTTCTCGCTGGTGCTGTCCGGAACCGCCATCGGCGCGCAATGGCCGGACCTGCTGGTGTCCGGCGTTCCGATCCACGCGATTGCGGGGCTTGGCGGATGGCTAACATTCACGGCCATGGGCGTCAGCTATCGCCTGCTTGCGATGTTCATGCTCGCGCCCGACGGCGATGCGCGGCTCGGCCGGCTGGCCTGGCTTGCCGGCATCGCCGCGCTGGCTGTCGGACTTGTCGGCGGCGTGCTTGCGCTCTGGCGCATGACCGGGCTGAATTTGGCGCTTCTGCTTGCAGGAGCGGCGGCGCTGCTGTCGCTGGCCGCCTACGGTCGCGACGTGCTCAGCCTGTACAGGACCCGCAAACGTCGTGCGCTCGAGCTCAACACGGGCATGAGCCTTGTTGCGCTGGCGAGTCTCGCCGCCGCCGCAATGCTGGGCGCCACGCTTCTTGCGACCGGCGCCTTCTCATCCCATGTCGGAGCGCTGGTCTTTCTCGTCGCGTTCGGCTGGCTCACCGGCCTCGTGCTCGCCAATCTCTACAAGATCGTGCCGTTCCTGACCTGGCTCGAGACCTACGGCCCGGTGATGGGCAGAGTGCCGACGCCGCGCGTCCAGGATCTCGTTGCCGAGCGCCGCGCGTTGAAATGGTTTGTGCTGTTCTTTGCCGGAAGCTGGGCGGCGACGTTGATGCTCCTGTTCGACACGGCACTCGGCTTCCGCATCGCCGTCGCGGTGGTGATGCTTGCGACGCTCGGCCTGAGCGAGGAGTTCATCAGGGCCCGGCGGCTTGCGGACGTGGCGGAGCCGCTGCGCCTGCCGACGGGAGCCGCCATGCCTCATCTTCTGGTCTCACGGAACTGAAAGGAGATTGCCATGACCGCATTCGTCGACGTCGATGTCCGGCCGATCTTGCGCGCAGGCGGCGAGCCATTCTCGATCATCATGGCCGCGCTCGAACGGCTCGAACCCGGAGAGGGGCTGCGGCTCTATGCTCCCTTCAAGCCGGTTCCTCTGTTCGACGTCATGGCGAGCAAGGGCTTTGCTCATCGCGAGGCCGAGCTGGAAGGCGGCGAATGGGAGATCCGCTTCATGCCGGACGATGGCTCGGTCGGAATCGCTGAACCGGCCTCCGCTGCCGCGAGCGACGACGATTGGCCGGAGCCGGCGGTTCATCTCGACAACCGCGACCTCGATCCGCCGGAGCCGATGGTGCGCATTCTGGCTGCCCTGGAGCAACTCGCGCCGGGCCAGACGCTCCACGCCCTGCTCAGTCGCGAACCGGTCTTCCTGTTTCGGGAGCTGGAGAAGCGCGGCCATCAATGGCGCGGCGGCTTCACGCCGCAAAAGGATTTCTATCAACTGACGGTGAGGGTGCAGGCATGACCTTCAATGATGAGGATCTCGTCGCCAGGATAAAGCAGGCGCTGAAGGTCGTGATCGATCCGGAGCTCGGGCACAACATCGTCGACCTCGGCTTCATCTATGATGTCCAGGTCGACGACGGCGCCGCGCACATCACCATGACGGCGACGACACGCGGCTGTCCCGCCGCGTCCTTTCTCAAGGACGGGGTCGCGAGCAGCGCACGCCTCGTTCCGGGTGTGGACTCGGTCGATGTCACCATGACGTTCGAGCCGCCCTGGCAACCCTCGATGATCTCGCCGGGCGTCAGGTCGTCGCTCGGCTTTGCCGAGGTGAATTGAGCTGGCGAGGCGACTGCGCCGGCTACTCGCCTTTGGAGCCGGGGCCGGACCAGATCTTTGCGGGTGCGCGCAGCTTCGCGAGGTCGAGCAGGTTGATCGCCCGTGCGGCGATCTGGTCGATCACCTCGTCCAGCGACTGTGGTTTTAGATAGAAGGCCGGCATCGGCGGGGCAATGATCGCGCCGATCTCGGTCGCCTGCAGCATGCTGCGCAAATGGCCGAGATGCAGCGGGCTCTCGCGGACCAGCAACACCAGCCGGCGCCGTTCCTTGAGCTGCACGTCGGCCGCGCGGGTCAGGAGGTTGTCGAGCTGCCCCCAGGCGATCGCCGAGAGCGTACGGATCGAGCACGGCGCCACGATCATGCCCGCGATTGGATAAGAGCCGCTGGCGATCGCGGCGCCGATGTCCGAATGAGAATGGTCGCGGAAGGCGAGCGCGCGCAGCCGCGCCAGCGCATCGCTGCCCACTTCTTCGTTCAAGGTTCGCTCGGCCGCGGGCGAGACCACGAGATGCACCGCATAATCCGGATTGTCGGCCAGCAATTCGACGATGCGCATGCCGATCGCGGCGCCCGAGGCGCCGCTGATGCCGACGATGATGCCTTGCCGCACGCTCATGAGAGGGCCGGGGCGCGCGCCGTGGTGGACAGGCCGAGTGTAGCCCACATCGCATCGACGCGCGCGACCACGGTAGGATCCATGGCCAGCGGAACGCCCCATTCGCGATCCGTCTCCGGTGGGATCTTGGTGGTGGCGTCGATGCCGAGCTTGCCGCCGAGCCCCGATTTCGGCGAGGCAAAGTCGAGATAGTCGATCGGCGTGTCGGTGAGGGTCACGAGGTCGCGCGAGGCATCGCTGCGCGTCGAGACGGCCCACATTACGGCCTGCCAATCGCGGACGTCGATATCGTCGTCGACCACGATCAGGAGCTTTGTGTAGCTGAACTGCGGCAGCATCGACCACAGGCCCAGCATCAGCCGCCGCGCTTGTCCGGGATAGCGCTTCTTGATCGCCGCGACCGCGATCCGGTAGGAGCAGGCCTCCGGCGGCAGCCAGCAATCGGTCACCTCAGGGAATTGCTGACGGATCAGCGGAACGAACAGGCGATTGAGCGCCTCGCCGATCCGTGACGGCTCGTCCGGCGGCCGGCCCGTGAAGGTCGAGAGGTAGACGGGCTGCCGACGGGTGGTGATCGCCGTCACGCGCATCACAGGGAATTCCTCGACGGAATTATAGTACCCGGTGTGATCGCCATACGGACCCTCGGGCGCGGTTTCGGTCGCGGAGACGAAGCCCTCGATGACGATCTCGGCTTCGGCCGGGATCGCGAGCGGGACGGTGAGGCATGGCGCGAGGTCGGGCCGCTCGCCACGCAAGATGCCGGCGAAGCGCAGCTCCGACATCGTCTCGGGAAGCGGCAGCACCGCCGCCAGGATGGTGGCGGGATCGGCTCCGATGACGATCGCGACCGGCATGTCGCGCCCGATCGCCTTCCATTGCTGGTGATGCCGGGCGCCGCCGCGATGCGCGAGCCAGCGGATGATGGCGCGGTCGCGGCCGAGCACCTGCATGCGGTAGACGCCGACATTCTCCTCCTGGTCGGCCGTCGCGGATTCCGGCGGCACGGTGATCACGAGCGGCCAGGTGATCAGCGGCGCCGGCTCGCCGGGCCAGCAGATCTGGACCGGCAATCGCGCGAGATCGATGTCGGGCCCCATCGTGACGCAATCCTGCACCGGCGCGCCTGCGCGCGTGCGCGGACGCGTCGCCAGCGCGGCGCGGGCGAGCGGAAGCTTGTCGAAGACATCCCTGATGCTGTTCGGCGGCCGCGGGGTGCGGAGCTCGGCCATCAGCGCGCCAAGCTCTTCGAGACGGTCGGGCGCGATTCCCATGCCCCATGCGATCCGCTCGACCGTCCCGAACAGATTGGTGAGGAGCGGCATCTCCGAGGGGCGGCCATCGGCCCTGACCGGCTGCTCGAACAATAATGCCGGTCCGTGTGCCCCAAGCACACGCCGGTGGATTTCCGTGATCTCGTGGACGACGGAGACCTTCTCGCGAATGCGTCGCAACTGCCCCCGGCTTTCGATGAAGCGCAGGAAGTCGGACAAGTCGCGAAAGCGCGGCACATCACGTTGCAACTGGACAAGCTCCCAAAAAATCACAGCTAGCCGTGTTGTTTTCGGTCTTCATTGTTCCCGCTCAAATACAGCGGCGTGCAATCCGTCCAGATGTGGGGCCATGAATGATCCGTCCGCCGCATCGCCCGGCCAATTGCCGACGATTCCGCCGCTCGTCGCAATTGCCATGCGCCCGCTACCTCTGCTGCCGTTGCAGCTCGTTCTCGGCGGCGTCCTGCAGCGGATCCACCGGCGCAATCCTGCAATGTTCGACCGGCTCGGCGATCACGCGCGCGCGCGGTTCGGGATCAAGCCGATCGATCTGCCCTTTGCCTTCGTGGTCGAGGCGAGGCCGCCGCGCCTGTCCGTCGTGCGCGAGCTGCCGAAAGGCCTGAACGCGCGGATCTCCGCCTCGCTCGCCAATCTCCTGGCCTTGCTCGAAGGCAAGGTCGATGGCGATGCCCTGATGTTCTCGCGCGAGCTCGTCGTCGAGGGCGATGTCGAGGCGGTGCTGGCGTTGCGCAATGCGATCGACGACGCCCAGCTCGATCTCGCTACGGAAGTGTCCTCGTTGTTTGGTCCGCTGGGCGCGCCGGCGAGGCGCGCTTTCGCGACCGCCCGTGGCCGCGTGATCGGCTCATCCGGCCAAGGCGAGACATCGAGATGATGGAACTGATCTGTCCCGCCGGAACGCCGGCCGCGCTGAAGAGCGCCATCGATGCCGGCGCCGACGCGATCTATTGCGGCTTCGCCGACGAGACGAATGCGCGCAACTTTCCGGGATTGAATTTCAGCCGCGACGAGATGCGCAAGAGCATCGCGCTGGCGCATGGTCGCGGCGCGCGGGTCCTGGTGGCCATCAACACCTTCCCGCGCGCTTCCGCCGTCGACATCTGGCATCGCGCGGTGGACGATGCGGTGAGCGCCGGAGCCGACGCGCTGATCCTCGCCGACATCGGCTTGATGGATTACACCGCGCGTCGCCATCCGAACCAGCGTCTGCACGTCTCGGTTCAGGCCGCCGCCGCGAACCCGGATGCCATCGCCTTCTACGCCGAAAATTTCGGGGCGCGGCGCGTCGTGCTGCCGCGTGTCCTGAGCGTGCCCGAGATTGCCGAGATCACCCGCGAGTCTGCCTGCGAGACCGAGGTCTTCGTGTTCGGCGGGCTCTGCGTGATGGCGGAGGGGCGCTGCTCGCTGTCGTCCTATGCGACCGGAAAGTCGCCGAACATGCAGGGCGTCTGCTCGCCGCCGAGCCATGTGACCTACGAACAGACTGCGGACGGGACGAAGTCGAGCTTGGGCGGCTTCACCATCAACCGGTTCGCCGTGAGCGAGCCCGCGGGCTATCCGACGCTGTGCAAGGGCCGCTTCTCGACCGCGCAGGGCGCCGGTTACATCTTTGAGGATCCCGTCAGCCTGGACGCCACGACCTTGCTTCGGGGTTTGCGCGATGCCGGCGTCACCGCGCTCAAGATCGAGGGCCGTCAGCGCGGCCGCGCCTATGTCGAAAGCGTGGTGCGCCATTTCCGTCACGCGCTCGCGGCGCTGGAAAGCGGGAGCGAGGCCGACATCGCAAGCCTGAAGCCGTTCACCGAAGGGCAGGCCTCCACGCTCGGCGCCTATCGCAAGACCTGGCGCTAATCGTTTCGACTATGTGAGGTCCGGAAGATGCAACTCAGCCTCGGTCCAGTTCTGTACAATTGGGCGCCTGAACGCTGGCGCGACTTCTATTTCCGTATCGCCGACGAAGCGCCTGTCGATGTCGTCTCAGTCGGCGAGATCGTCTGCTCGAAGCGATCGCCGTTCTTTGCAGACCACATCCCGGCCGTGGTCGAACGGCTGCAAAGCGCTGGCAAAGAGGTGCTGCTCGGCTCGCTGATCCTGGTCTCGCTGCGGCGCGAGCGCCGCCAGACCGAAGAGCTCGCTTCGGCCGAAGGCGCACTGGTCGAGGTGAATGATCTGACCTGTCTCAGGGCGCTGGCGGGCCGGGCGCACGCCATCGGGCCCTTCGTCAACATCTACAACGAAGCCAGCGCGGCCTTTCACGCCGCGCACGGGGCCAGGCGCATCTGCCTGCCGCCGGAATTGCCGCTGGCTTCGATCGCGGCGATCGCGAAGGCCGTCCCTGATGTCACGACGGAGGTGTTCGCGTTCGGCAGGGTGCCGCTCGCCATCTCCGCGCGCTGCTATCACGCGCGCCTCCACAAGCTCGCCAAGGACAATTGTCGCTTCGTCTGCGAGAAGGATCCGGATGGTCTGCTGCTGAACACGCTGGAGCAGCAGGATTTCCTCACCGTCAACGGCGTGCAGACCCTGTCTCACAGCTGCGCCAATCTGCTGGGCGAGGCCGGCCTCCTGCGCGAGAGCAACGTTCGCTCGTTGCGCCTGTCGCCGCAGGATTGCGACATGGTCGAGATCGCCAGGACCTTTCGCGACGTGCTCGACGGCCGCGACGATGTCGATGGCGGCAATCGCCGCCTTGCGGCGGCCTATCCCGGTGTGCCGTTCTCGAATGGGTTCCTGTGGGCCGAGCCAGGACACCTCTATCGTCAAGCCCGATCAGGCGGTGCTCAGGGCTCGGCGGCGTAAGAGGACAGAGCGATGCCGGTGCATCAGAAGCTCGTGGCCATTGCGGCCAGACGTCGGTGCGCTCTGTCCCGCGCAGCCTCGATCGGCTGCTGCGGTCCGGTGGTTGGCCCGATCGCCACGAAACGGACATTGTCGATGCCGATGAAGCGCAGGATGTCCCGCAAATAGGGCGTTGCCATGTCGATGCGGCCGCGATTCATGCCGGTGGCGAAGTCGCTGCCGCTGGCGAGAATCACCAGCGTCGGCCGGTCCTTCAGCAACGGGAGATAGCCCTGCGATGGGTCGAAGCGAAAGGTCAGCCCGGGCTGGACTACGATGTCGAACCATTGCTTGAGCTTGTAGGGGATGCCGAAATTCCACATCGGCGTCGAGATCAGCACGCGATCGGCGAGCGCGAAGCGGGTCGCCATTCGCTCGGCCTCGGCAAAGCTGTCACGCTCCGCGTCGTTGAAGGCCTGTCCGTTCATCCGTGCATATTTGGCCTCGACGATGGGACCTGCGAATTCCGGCATCCGCTCCCGCCAGAGGTCGACGACATCGATGTCCCAGTCCGGCCGGGCCTGACGGAAGCCGTCAAGGAAGACGCGCGCGCCGGCGCTCGAGATGGAGTCGGCGCGGGGCGAGCAGGACAGATGCAGGAGCTTGGCCACGGATCATCCCAACGCCCGGATGACGGCATCCGCCCGGGTGACGATGGCGACGTTCTGCATGGCGAAGTTGATCGAGGCGGCGTGCCAGTCCGCATTCATGGTCGAGCAGCAATCCTCCGGCACGATCATGAAGTAGCCTTTGTCGGCCCCGGTGCGGGCGGTGTGCTCCACCGACATGTTGGTCCAGGCGCCGGTGTTGATGATCATGTCGCGCCCGGTGGCCTTCAGGATCGTCTCCAGCCGCGTGCCCTCCCACGCGCTCATGCGCATCTTCTCGACGACGAAGTCGCCGGGCCGCGGCTCGAGACCGGAGACGGGCGCAGCACCCCAGCTTCCGCGCACCATCGCCTTGCTGTCGACCAGCCCTTCGAACAGCGGCGCATTCAGCGTCACGCCGGGCGCGCCTGGCTCGACGACGAACCAGACATGGATGATGGCGACACCTCGCGCGCGAGCCGTCTCCGCAAGGCGGCGGACATTCTCGACGACATGCTGCTGCTTGGCGTGGCCGGGCGCGCCTGATTCGGC
Source organism: Bradyrhizobium sp. CCBAU 53351 (assembly GCF_015291745.1). Lineage (NCBI taxonomy): Bacteria > Pseudomonadati > Pseudomonadota > Alphaproteobacteria > Hyphomicrobiales > Nitrobacteraceae > Bradyrhizobium > Bradyrhizobium sp. CCBAU 53351. The sequence continues at coordinate 5,606,537 of NZ_CP030059.1, read as the reverse complement.
GAAGGCGCCTCCGTCCATGATGACGTCGTTCTGCAGGTCCTGGATGATCATGGCGCAGCGCTGGGGATCGAGCCGCATCTCGCCGTCGGCGAGGATGGGCGCCTGCGGCGCGGCGCTTGCGGTCGCGCCGCCGCCGCTTCGCCGCCCGCTCATATAGGGCTCGTGCCGCGGGCCGACCTTGGTCGGGATCGCATAGACCGAATGGGTCGAGGTCAGGTACAGCGTGCGGAAATCCGGCCCGCCCCAGGCGAGGTTGGCGACCAGCTCGGCCACGCGCACCTTGCCGAGCAGCTCGCCGCGCGGCGAATAGACCCAGACGCCTCCGGGCGCGGTGACCCAGACATTGCCATGCTGGTCGCACTTCATGCCGTCCGGCAGGCCCGGCTCCAGCTCGGACTTGATGCCGCTTGCGAACACCCGGACATTCGAGAGCGAGCCGTCGGCACTGACGTCGAAGACGCGGATCAGCGCCTGCACGGTGTCGTTGACATAGAGCAGCTTCTCGTCGGGCGAGAAGCACAGCCCGTTCGGCTGGTCGAACAGGTTTCGCTCGACGACGAGCTTCGGCTCGCTGCCGGGGACGACGCGATAGACGCCCTGGAAGCCGAGCTGGCGCGGCCGCTCGACACCATAGACCGGCATCCGGCCGTACCAGGGGTCCGAGAAATAGATCGCGCCGGACGAGTGCACGCAGACGTCGTTCGGGCTGTTCAGCTCCTGCCCCCCAAAATGCGACGCCAGCACTTCGCGCCGCCCGTCCGGCCGTTCGCGGATCAGCGATGATGTCGCGTGCTCGCAGACGATGAGGTTGAGCTCGGCATCGTAGGTCATGCCGTTGCATTTGTTCGAGGGGCGCTTGACCTCGGCGACGCCGCGCCGCGCATCCCAGCGCCGGCGCACGTCGCCGGGCATGTCCGAAAATAGCAAATAGTGATCGACCGGATGCCAGATCGGCCCTTCCGTGAAGTCGAAACCCGTGCCGACCTGCGCGACCGGGGCATAGGGGTCGATCAGCGCCTCGAATTCGCTTCGCAAGGTGACGTGGGTCATCGGTCGATCCTCGAGTCGCGTTACGCCGGGAACCAGTTGCGTGCCGGCAGCGATTGCACGATCGGGCCGGGGACCTGGTCGTGCAGGCGTCCGACGACGTTGCCGCCTTCGATCTTGGCGGGACGGTCGTGCACCGGCAGCAGATAGCGCGAATTGCTCAGCAGCTTCTTGATCGAGGCCTTCTCCGCACGCTTGCTGGTGCCGTGATTGCCCGTCGTGCGCGGCTCCCAATCGTGGATCTCGTTGAACGGCGTCACGATCTGGTCATTGAAGTCGTAGATCACGTCGCCGCAGATGGTGGCGATGCCATCGGCGGTCTCGACGATGACGTTCATCGAGCCCTCCGTATGCGCGTTGGCGGCGTCGCAATAGACGCCGGGCATCAGCTCGATCGGGCCGGTGATCTCGAGGTCGAGGAAGCGCAGCGCGCTCTTGGTGTGCAGCCGATCGATCAAATGCTTGATGTCGGGCGCCGGATATTGCGGATGCATCAGGCCGGACACCGAATATTCGAGCTCCTTGCGGTTGAGCACCACGGTCGTGTTCATCGGAAACAGATCGTCCTTGCCGGCATGGTCGATGTGCAGATGGGTATGGCAGACGAAGCGGACGTCGCCCATGCGCACGCCGTGGCGCGCGAGCTGGTTCTCGATCATGTTCTCGTGGTACTGCAGCCCGCGCATGCCCAGCGTCTCCATGATCTGGTTGGAGCGGTAGCCGGTGTCGACCACGACGGGATATTTCCCGCCAAGGATCAAAAAGCCGAGGGTGAGGACGCGGCGGGTGCGGCCGCAGTCGCGGCCGAGCACCAGAAAGCTCGATTCCAGCTCGATATCGCCGTAGTCCAGGATCTTGATCTCCAGCGCCATTCGTTGCCCTCCCTGATCTGTTTCTTGTCTGTCAAAGCCGGTAGACGCGCGTTGCGGTCGTCCTGAAGATGGCGTCCTGCTGCTCGGCGCTGAACGGCGCGGCGGCGGCGCGAAAAGCCTCAACGAGATCGCGATAGCTGGTCCACAATTTCTCGATCGGAAAGTTGGAGCCGAACAGGCAGCGCTCGGCGCCGAAGATCGCGACGGTGTCTGCGAGCACGGCGGCGATGTGCGCGGGATCATTGCGATGGATGAAGGTGCCGAGCCCGGAAAGCTTGGAGACCACGTTGGGACAGGCCGCGAGCCGGGCCATGCCGGCACGCCAGGCCGCGCGTCCCGCGGGCGAGAGGTCTTCGAGCATCCCGGCGTGCTGGAGGATGAAGGTCACCCCGGGGCAGGCTTCGGCGAGCGCCGCGGCGTCCGGCATCTGCGGCGTGAAGACCTGAAGGTCGAAACTCCAGCCATAGTCGGCGAGGCGCTCGACGTTGCGTTGGATCATCGGATCGGCACAGAGGTCCGCGCGGGCTGCAAAGCGGTAGAGCGGGTTCTCGTGCCAGTGCAGCTGCATGCGCACGCCGCGCACCAGCGAGTAGCGATTCAGGCGGTCGAGCTGCGGGCGAACGTCCTCCACGGCAAAATTGGCATAGGCGACGATCGCGTGCGGCCAGCCGTGTTCGTCCGCGGTCTGTTGCACCCAGGCGGCCTCGTCCTCAAAGCGGTCGTTGGCCCAGTTGGTCTGGACATAGACCGATCGGGTGACGCCGGTGCCTTTGAGGTCGTCGAGATATTCGGCAATCGGATAATCGCGCCGGATCGGCTCGTAAGGTCCGAAGATGCGCGGTTGCATCGGGCCGATCAGCCAGGGCAGGTCGGCCTGCCGCCAGATGTGATGATGGCCGTCGACAATATCGGTCACGCGGCTCTCCTTCGTCCCAGCGCCAGAATATGCGCGACGATCGACGCGCTCGAACCGCCCTCTTCGAGGTCATCGACGAAGCGCTCGATGGCGATCAGCGCCTCGGTCTGCGGGCGGAAGCCGGGGCTTGTCGCCAGGGGCGTCAGCCAGCTCAGGCGCCAGGCCCGCCGCGACAGCTTTGCGACCGCATCGCGCAGCGCATCGGGTTCGCCGCGCTCCAGCCCGTCCGAGACGATCACGACAGCGGCGCCGCGGGCATAGCCGCCGAAGCGGGGCACCGCGAGGAAAGCCTGGAGCGCGTCGCCAATGCGGGTGCCGCCGTCCCAGTCGCTGACCAGATGCGCGGCGGCGTTCATCGCCTGCTCGCGACGCTTCAGCCGCAACGGGCGGGTGACGCGCGTCAGCCGCGTGCCGAAGGTGAACACCTCGACATTGGGCGACGCCTGCACCAGCGCATGCGCCAGCTTCATGTTCTCCTCGGTGCGGCTTTTCATCGAGCCGGAGACGTCGATCAGCAGCAGCATCTTGCGTGGGCGCTGCCGCCGCTTCATGTGACCGAGCCGCAAGATCTCGCCGTCGCTGCGGACAGAGTCGCGTAAAGTACGGCGCAGATCGGCAAACGGCCCGCGCCGCGCGCGCATGCGGCGATGGCCGCGCCGCCGGGGCAGGCGTCGTGGCGCCTCCCGCGCCAGGCGGCGCAGGGCGTCTGTGCCAGCGGCCGGGCCAAAGCGGCGCTCGACCAGCGCCTCGGTACGGGTTGCAGTCAGGCCGGACTCGCTGGCATCATCGGACAGCAGCGGCTCCTCGTCGCCGCGGCCCTCTTCCTGAAGCCGGACCGTCTCGTCGTCCTCCCCCTCGTCGTCGCGCGCAATGGCCTCGCTGCCGCGGAAATGCAGATCGAACAGCCGGTCGAAGGTCGCGCGGCGCTCGGGTGGCGGAGCCAGCGTCGCCAGGGCGGCTTGCCTGACGTGCTCGATGGTGCGCGGGCCGAGCAGCTCGACGGCGGCCAGGAACGTCGTGGTCTGCTCCGGCGCCACGGCAAAGCCGTTCGCCCGCAGCAGCGGGACAAAGGCGACGAAGATGCGGGCGGCGCGCGGCAGCTGCGGTTCGGTGCTCATGCGGTCGCCTCCGCCAGCATGGCATCGAGCCGCGGCGAAATGAAATGCAGATCCTCCTCGTCCTTCAGCGCCACGCCGATCGACCGCTTGAACGCATCGGGCCAACGAGCGCCGCCCTTGTTGAGGAGCGTCGCGGCCTCCGCCCAGTCGACCGCCTCGGCGATGCCGGGCGCCTTGCTGAGGGGCTCGCGCCGCAGCTTCTCCACGGCTGCGACGACGGCGCGGGCGGTGGCCTCGGCGACGCTGGAGGCGCGCATCATGATGATCCGCGCCTCGCGCTCCGCGGTCGGATAGTCGATCCAGTGATAGACGCAGCGGCGGCGCAGCGCTTCGTGCAGATCGCGCGTCCGGTTCGACGTCAGCACGACCACCGGGCGTTCGGCCGCGCGCACCGTGCCGCGCTCCGGAATGGAGATTTGGAAGTCGGAGAGGAATTCGAGCAGGAAGGCCTCGAACTCCTGGTCGGCCCGGTCGATCTCGTCGATCAGGAGCACGGTGGAATCGGGCGCGCGCAGCGCGGCCAGCATGGGACGCTCGATCAGGAAGGTCTCGCCATAGATATCGATGCTCTCGTCGCCGGCCTGGCGGATCGCCAGCATCTGGCGCGGATAGTTCCACTCATAGAGCGCGGCAGAGGCGTCGATGCCCTCGTAGCATTGCAGGCGGATCAGGCGGCGGCCGAGCACTGCGGCGATCGCCTTGGCGGCTTCCGTCTTGCCGACGCCCGGCGCGCCTTCCAGCAGCAGCGGCTTGCCGAGGGCGAGGCCTAGATAGGCTGATGTCGCAAGGCCCTCGTCGGCGAGGTAATAGGCCGCTCGCAGCGCTTTCTCCAGCGCCTCCGGGCTGTCGATGCCGACGATGTTGCTGCGAACCGCCACGGCCGATCCTCTAGCGTCTCGCCTGCGGCCGCGCGCCGCCCTGGCTCTTGATCGCGCGCAACACCTTTTCGGGCGTGATCGGGAGGTCGTCGATGCGGACGCCGACGGCGTTGAAGATCGCGTTCGCAACGGCCGGCAGCACCGGGTTGGCGCACATCTCACCGGGCCCCTTGGCCCCGAAGGGACCATCGGGCGCCGGACGCTCGAGCACGGCGATGTCATGCGGGCAGATGTCGCCGGGGCCGGGCATCAGATATTCGACGAAGTCGCGCGGCCCATGCACGGGATCGGGATAATAGGGCTCCGGGGTCTCGTAGAGCGCGTGGCTGACGCCCATCCAGGCGCCGCCGACCAGCTGCTGCTCGACCAGGCGCGGGTTGAGCGCGCGGCCGAGTTCATAGGCGGAATCCATGCGCACCATCGCGACCTCGCCGGTCTCGTCGTCGACCTCGACCTCGGCGACGAGGCAGGCATGTGCGTAACAGGTCGCCGGCGACATTTCGCCGGTCTCCGGATCGACGTTGGAGAGCGGAACGAGAAAGATGCCGCGTCCCGAGATCGTCTTGCCCTGCTTGAACTGCGCGGCGATCGCGACGTCCTTGGTCGAGATCGAACGGTGCGGCGCGCCCTTGACGTGGATGTTGCCGCGACCGTCGGTTTCGAGATCGGCCGCGTTGACCTCCAGCTCCTCGGCCGCTGCCTCCATCATCACGCCGCGCGCCTCGCGGGCGGCGGCCATCACGGCGTTGCCGACGCGGTGGGTGCCGCGCGAGGCAAACGAGCCCATGCAGTGCGGGCCGGTGTCGGAATCGGCGGTGTCGACATAGACGTCCTCGACGGGCACGCCGAGCGTCTCGGCGCAGATCTGCCGCGTCACCGATTTCATGCCCTGGCCGAGGTCGATCGACGACAGCGCCACCGTGAACTTGCCGCTGGGATTGGAATGCACCAGCGCCTGGCTCGGATCGCCGCCGAGATTCATGCCGATGGGATAGTTGATCGACGCCATGCCGCGTCCGCGATGCCTGGTCATCTCAGCGTCTCCTGGTGCCGAACACGGACGAGAACCGCGTCGCGCCGTGCGATGGCGCGGCCGGGCGCGGCGGGGGAGGCGGCGGCGCCGGCGGGGGCGGATCGCTCGGCGGTTCTCGCGTGACGGTTGGCGGCAGCCGGTCGTAGCTGGTGCGCTGCTGGACCGGCGCCGTCGGCCTCGCGCGCGAAGAATCCGTCGGCGTCGGCGGGATTGCTGCGCGGCTGCCGCCGCCGTCCTTGCGCGAGGATGCGCGCCTGAACTCGTCACGGATCGGCCATTTGGCCTTTTCGGCCGCGACCTGGACGCATTCGATCAGCGCGGTGTTCTTGGCCTCGCGCCGGTGCGCTTTCATGTCGCCGTCGCGATAGGCGTTGAGGATGCGAAACTCCATCGGGTCCATGCCGACGAGGTTCGCGAGCTTGTCCATCTGGCACTCGATGGCAAAGTCCATCGCCGTGACGCCGAAGCCGCGCATGGCGGTTGCAGGCGTGCGGTTGGTGAAGACGCAGTAGACGTCGCCATAGACGTTCGGGATGGTGTAGGGGCCCGGCAGATGCGCGGCGCATTTCACCGCGGCGTAGCTGGACAGCCTTGTATAGGCACCGCTGTCGAAATAGGCCCGGATCTTGCGGGCGACGATGCGGCCGTCGCGCATCACGCCGTCCTTGATGAAGATGCGTTCGGCGCCGCGCGGCGGGCCATATTGCATCTCCTCCTCGCGCCCGAACACGTAGCGGACGGGACGCCCGGTCAGCATGGCGCCGAGGATGGCGAGCGGCTCAGTCAGGGTGTCCACCTTGCCGCCGAAGCCGCCGCCGACGGTGCCGCCGATGAAGTGGAAGGTGTTGGACGGCACGTCCAAAATCTTGGCGCAAGTGTCGACCGAGAAGAACAGCGCCTGCGTCGAGGTATAGACGACGTAGCGGCCGTTGGTGTCAGGCGCAGCGATGGCGCCGTTGGTCTCGGTCGGCGCGTGCTCGATCGGCGACATCTGGTAGCGCTGTTCCAGCACGTGGTCCGCGCCCGCGAGCGCCGCGTCGGCATCGCCGAAGCGCAGGCGCTGGTGGTCGTAGACGTCGTGGTAGATAAAGGCGTTCTTCGGATAGGTCTCGTTGACCACGGGCGCGCCGGGCTTGAGCGCATCCTCGACGTCGAACACGGCCGGCAGCGGTTCATAGTCGACCTTGACCTTCGCGATGGCCTCGAACGCCTCACGCTCGCTGTCGGCAACGATGGCGAGGATCGGTTCGCCCTTGTAGCGGACCTTGTCGACCGCCAATGACGGCTCGTCGTCCTTGCCGAAATTGATCAGGCTCAGAAGCGTGTTGAGATTGACCGGCACGTCGGTGCCGCGGATGATGCGACGCACGCCGGCCGACCGCTCGGCCTCGGTGGTGTCGATACGGCGCAGCCGTGCGTGGGCCTGTGTCGAGCGCACGACCTTCAGGTGCAGCATGCCCTGCAGCTTGTGGTCGTTGAAGTAGCTCGACGTGCCCGTGACATGGCCGAGCATGTCCTGACGCTGGGTGCCCTTGCCGATTTCCTTGAGGTTGTCGTCGCGCTCGTCGGCGAAGATGTCCTTGCGCAGTTCCAGCATGGTTGACCTCAGGCGCTGACCCGGCCGCCGGCGGCGGCGAGGATGGCATTGATGATCGGCTCGTAGCCGGTGCAGCGGCAGATGTTGCCGGAGATGGCCTCGATCACCTCGTCGCGGCTGGGCGACGGATTGCGGTCGAGCAGCGCCTTGGCGGCCATCAGCATCCCCGGTGTGCAATAGCCGCATTGGGCAGCAAAATTGTCGGCAAAGGCGCGTTGCAGCGGATGCAGGTTCGGGCCCTGCTTCATGCCGTCGAGCGTCTCGACCGACCGGCCTGCGACCTTCTCGGCGAGCGTCAGGCAGGAGAGGTGGAGCTCGCCGTCGACCAGCACGCTGCACGTGCCGCAGCCGCCCTGGCCGCAGCCGAATTTCGGCGTCATGTCGCCGATCAGCTCGCGCAGCGCGACCAGCAGATTGGTGCCGCCGTCGACGAAGATCGCGACGTCGCGGCCGTTGTGGCGAAATTGCAGGGGGATCTTGGCCATGCTCTATTCCTGTCCCGACAGCAGGCGCCGCAGATGCACGCCGACGATCTCGCGGCGATACCAGGCGCTGCCGAGCGCGTTGTCGAATGGCGATGTTACCTCGCTCGCCGCGGACGCAGCCGCCGCGATGGTCGCCGTATCCAGCGAGCGGCCCTCCAGCGCACGCTCGGCGGCGCGGGCGCGGATCTGGGTCGGCGCCATCGATCCCAGCGCGATCCGGGCGCCCGCGATCCGGCCGCCGCTGATCGGCAGATGCGCGGCCAGCGTGATGACCGAGCCGCCTTTCGGCTTGATGCGCGCGATCTTGCGATAGCGGAAGGCTTCGGCGCTGGCCGGCCGAGTGCAGGACACCGACAGCACCAACGTCCCGCTCTGCCGGTCGCGCGCCTGCAAGAACTCTTCGATCGGGACATCGCGTGCGCCGAAGCCGCCGGCGACGGCGACGGTCGCATCGAGCGCCAGCAGCGCGACGGTGAAGTCGCCATAGGGACTGGGCGCAAACAGATTGCCGCCGATCGTGCCCATGTTGCGCACGGCCGGACCGCCGATCGAGCGGGCGGGGGCGTGCAGGAAGGCGAGGTCGCGTTCGGCGAGAAGGCGCGCAAAGGTGGCGCCGGCACCGAGCGTGATGCGGGGGCCAGAAGCATCGATCCGGGTGAGAGCTTGATCCTGCGCGCGGACGATTGTCGAGACCGATACATCGCCCTCGTTCAGCGCGCGCATCACCAGCGTGCCTCCGCCGAGATAGCGCGCGCTGCGGTCCGAGGACAGCGCGCCCGCGGCTTCGCTGGCGCTCGTAAAAGTCTTCACTGTCACGGCCATCTATGCGGCCTCCTTCAGATGCCGGCGGATCGCCTCGAAGCCCGCCTGATAGATGTCTTCGGCGACCATGTGGGTGATGCGGTCCTTGTCCTCGGGCTTCGTGGTGAAGCGGGACTCCCAATGCCAGAAGGTGCGGTCACCATCCGTGACCGGCAGCAGGCGGACATGGGCGACGTAGTTGAACATCGGGACCGGCGTATCGAGCAGGCAATAGCTGAAGGATTGTTCCAGGTCCGACAGCGCCAGCAGTTGCTCGCGCAGCTCGGAGCCGTCGTTCAGCTTGAATCGCCTGACGCAACCGATCTTGTCGGAGGATTGCGCGCGTTCGATTGAGGAGGTCGCGACCGCCGGATGCCAGCGGTCATGCCCGTTGAAATCGCGCAGCACGCTCCACACCGCGTTGGTCGGCGTATCCAGGATCGTGCTCTTGACGATGTGCGGCACGGCTAGCCTCCAAACACGCGCTTGAGTGCGTCGAACCCGCCCTGGAACACGCCGCCGCCGATATTGCTCACGAGCTCCGTCTCCCGTTCCGGCGCGCAGTCAAATTCCGCGGTCCATTCCACGAAAGTCTGGTCGCCGTCGGTGACCGGCGTCAGCCGCAGGGTTGCGACGTAGTTCTCGACGCCCATCGGAGAGTCCAGGATCGAATAGGTGCAGAACATGTCATAGTCGGAGAGGCCGAGCAGCTTCTCGCGAATGCGGTCGCCGTTGCGCAGGCGGAAATCGCGCACACACCCGATCTTGTCCGAGGGCTCGCCGCCCTCGATGCGGCTTTCGGCGATCGCCGGATGCCAGTTCGGCAGGCCGTTGAAATCGCGCACCCGCGCCCAGACGCGGTCGTTGCGGGCGTTGACGACGGTGGAGACGTAGACGCGAGCCATGGTGCGACCTCAGCTCTTCTTCCTCGGCCCGCGCTCGGCCGGCGGTTCGCCACCCTCGGCCGCAGGCGGCGTGGCCGCCGGCTTGTCACCGCCGCCACCTCCGCCGCTCTTGCGCGCGGACTCCTTGATGCCCTGCATGTCGCGGGCTTCGCGGATCAGGCCCGGCATCTTGGCAAGGCTGCCGCCCTCGACGCCGATATCCGCCAGGATGGAATCGATCAGCGGCGCCTGGACGCGGTAGCGCAAGGCGGAATCGATCACCTCGTCGGTGGCGCTGCGGCCGCCATTGCCGCCATTCCCGTTGCCGTTGAGGCCGTCGACCTGGAGGATGCGGATGCCCTCGATCTTCTCCATCGGCTTGACGCTCTCGCGCACGATACCCTCGATCCGGTCGAGCAGCTTTCTGCGGAACAGCGAGTAGCGCGCCTGGTCGGTCAGTACGTTCTCGGCCTCGTTGAGCATCCGCTGCGCCTCGGCCTCGACGGCGGCGCGCACCCGCTCGGCCTCGGCTGCGATGCGGGTCTCTTCGGCCTGCTTCTCGGCGAGCATCACCTCTACGGTCCTGCGCCGCTTGGCGATCTCGCTCTCGCGCGCCGTGATGACGCGTTCGGTTGCTTCGGTCGCGCGCATCCGCGCTTCCTCGGCCGACGCCTTGGCGGCAGACTCTTCCAGAGATTTGAGATGGATGGCGATCGCCTTCTCCATCAGGACGGTCTCGACCTCCTTCTCACGATTGACCTCGAGCTTGCGCAGCTCGCGCTCGCGGCCGACGCGGGCTTCATCCAGGCCCCGGTCGGATGCGATGCGGGCGCGCTCGACCTCCTCGCGGGAGGCGATCTCGGCCTCCTGCAGGGATTGCACGCGGGCGACCTCGAGCTGCTCGATGGCGCGGCGGCGCTCGATGCGGGCCGCTTCCAGCGCCTGCTCGCGCGAGACGTCCGTGGTCTCGACCTCCTTGCGCGCGACGATCTCGGCCTGCCGGACCTGGCGGTCGGCATCGATCCGCTCGGACTTCTTGGTCGATAGCGCGATGACGCGGTCCTCGTCGGCAATCTCGATCGCCTTCTTCTGCTCGATGTTGAGCACCTCGCGCTTCTTGGAAGAGTTGATGCGCTCGGCCTCCAGCGCCAGATCGACGGTAATACGCTGGCGCTCGATGGCGTCGCGCCGCTTCAGTTCGGCCGCCTCGAGGACGCCGGTGCGCTCGATTTCCAGCGCGCGGGTGTCGCGCTCGGCCTGGATGCGTTCGGCCGCAACCGCCTTCTCCTGGGCGATGCGGGCCGCCTCGATCGCCTCGCGGGAGGCGATATCGGCCTCCTCGACGGCGCGGTTGCGGGCGATCTCCAGCGAGCGCACGCGCTCCTCCTGGGCGATGCGGCTGGCCTCGGTGGTCTCGCGGGCGGTAATGCCGGCGACGTCCAGCGCCTGGTTGCGCTCAATCTCAAGCTGCCGCGTGCTTTGCTCGGCGGCGATGCGCTCGGCGGCGAGCGTCCGCTCACGGGCGATGCGGGCGGCTTCCACGGCGCGCTGGGCCTCGATCTCGGCCTCCTGGATGGTGCGCACCTGCTGGATCTCCAGCGCGCGGGTGCGCTCGTCCGAGGAGATGCGCTCGACATTGACGATCAGCGTCTGGGCGATGCGGGCCTTCTCGGTGGCCTCGCGGGCGGCGATCTCGGCTTCCTCGACGGCGCGCGTGCGCTCGATCTCGCGGCGCCGCGTCTCCTCCTCGTTGGCGATACGGGCGTCGGTCACGACGCGGTCCTGCTGGATTCGCGCCTTCTCGATGGCTTCGCGGGCCGCGATCTCGGCTTCCTCGATCGTGCGCATGCGCTCGATCTCGCGCTGGCGCACCTCGCGCTCCGACGCAATCCGCGTGGTGTCGATCGAACGCTGGTTGGCGATCCTGGTCTTCTCGATCTCCTCCCGTGCCAGCAGCTCCTTCTCCTCGATGGTCCGCGTCCGCTCGATCTCCTTCTGGCGGGTTTCCCGCTCGGAGGCGATGCGGGCCTCGGCGATGGCCTGGTCATTGGCGATGCGGGCGCGCTCGATGGTCTCGCGGGCGGAGATCTGGGCCTGTTCGGCCTCGGTCTCGCGCAGTGCGCGTTCACGGGCGACTTCCGTGCGCTGCAGGGCGCGGCGCATCTCGATGTCGCGCTCCTGCTCCAGCCGCGCGGTTTCGCTCTCGCGCTCGATCTCGAGGGCCTGCCGCTCGGCCTCCAGATTGCGGGTGCGGATCTTGATCATCGAGTCCTGCTCGATGTCGTTGCGCAGCTTCCGCCTGGCCTCGATGTCCTGCATCAGCTGGGTCAGGCCTTCGGCGTCGAACCGGTTCGACGGGTTGAAGAATTCGAGGTCGGTCTGGTCGAGATCGGTGATGGCGACGGATTCCAGCTCGAGGCCGTTCTGGGCGAGGGCCTCGGCCGCTTCGGTCTTGACCCGCGCGACGTAGTCGCCGCGCCGCTCGTGCATCTCTTCCATGGTCATTTCGGAAGCAACCGAGCGGATCGCGGAGATGAACTTGCCGGCGAGCAGCGCGTGCAACTGCCCGGGCTCCAGGGTGCGGCGGCCGAGCGTGGCCGCGGCGATCGAGACCGCTTCCCGGGTTGGCTGCACGCGGACATAGAAGTCGGCCTCGATGTCGACGCGCATGCGGTCACGGGTGATCACGGCGTCCTGCCGGGAGCGGACGATGCCCATCGGCAGCACGTTCATGTTGACGGGTGTGTAATCGTGGATGAAGGGCAGCACGAACGCGCCGCCGTTGATCACCACGCGTTCGCCGAGGAAACCGGTCCGGACGAACGAGGTCTCCTTGGAGGAACGGTGGTAGAGCCAGTTCACGATATAGACGCCGACCACGATCACGACGATCGCGACGATCAGCCAGAGGATCAATTCACCGACCAACATCCCCGACATCTTTTCCTCCCTCGAACCCTTCCGGCGTTATCGCGCGCCGATCGCCTTGAATTGACGTACCTGCTCCGTCAGCGCCCGTTCCACGGGCAGCCGCTCCATCGAGGACGCGCCGTAGAAGCCGTGGCAATGGCGGGTGTTCTTCATGATGAAATCGGCATCCGCGGGATCCGCGATCGGGCCGCCATGCGCCAGCACCAGGATGTCAGGATTGACGCTGAGCGCGGCGGAGGCCCAGGTGTCGATCTGTGCCGGACAGTCCTCGAGCTTCAATGCGGTCTGCGCGCCGATCGTGCCGCCGGTCGTCAGCCCCATGTGACAGACGACGATGTCGGCGCCGGCGATCGCCATCGCGGCGGCCTCCTTCTCGCTGAACACATAGGGCGTCGTCAGCATGTCCTTGTCATGCGCCTTCGCGATCATGTCGATCTCGAGGGCATAGGACATGCCGGTCTCTTCGAGATTGGCACGGAAGGTGCCGTCGATCAGGCCGACGGTCGGAAAGTTCTGGACGCCGGCAAATCCGAGCGCTTTCAACTGGTCGAGGAACACGTCCATGTCGCGGAACGGATCGGTGCCGTTGACGCCCGCGAGCACCGGCGTCCGGGTGACCACGGGCAGCACTTCGCTCGCCATCTCGACCACGATGGCGTTGGCATCGCCATATGCCATCAGGCCCGCGAGCGAGCCGCGGCCGGCCATGCGATAACGGCCGGAATTGTAGATCACGATGAGATCGACGCCGCCGGCCTCTTCGCATTTCGCGGAGAGCCCCGTGCCGGCGCCACCGCCGACGATCGGCTCGCCGCGACGCGCCATGTCGCGAAACCGTTTCAGAAGGGCAGCGCGTTCAAACCGGGCCATCGGTCACCTCGCTAGTCTCCGCCGTGCGCCGGTGCGGCCGAACAGGGTTCGGAACGCGCTGACGACAGTGGCGGCAAACTCGGGATCGTTGATGTTCTTAGGCGTGCGGATGAGCTGGCGGTTGCCGGTCTGCCGCACATCGCGCTCGAGCGTGCGGAACAGCGCGGCGTCGGCGTCCGGATCCCAGAACGGCTGGCCGCGCGCATCGAGCGCGGAGACGCCCCCCTCGGGCAGGAAGAAGCGCACGGGGCCGTCCATCTGGTTGAGCCGCTCGGCGATCCAGCGGCCCATGCGCTCGTTCTCTTCGACGCTTGTCCGCATCAACGTCGCCTGCGGATTGTGGACGTGGAATTTGCGGCCGCGGTAGCGCTCGGGAATGGTGTCGGGCGCGCCGAAATTGACCATGTCGAGCGCACCGACCGAGCCGACGTAAGGCAGCCGGCTGCGGATGATCGCGCCAAAGCGGTCCTCCGTCGCCGGAAACACGCCGCCCATCAGGAGATCGCAGATCTCGGTCGTGGTGAGGTCGATGATGCCGGCAAGCTGGCCGGACTCGACGAGCTTCTCCATGGAACGGCCGCCGACGCCGGTGGCATGGAAGACCAGGCACTCAAAATCCTCGCGCAACTCGGCGGCGATCTTCTGCACCGCCGGCGTCGTCACGCCGAACATGGTGATGCCGACCGAGGGCAAGCCACCGGCCTCGCGGGCGGTCGACGTGCGCGCATCGAGCCGTGCCTTGACCATGCCGGCGATCGCGTTGGCGCCGTTGGCCAGCACCGCGCGCGAGATCGAGTTCAGCCCCTGCACGTCGGTGACGGAATACATCATCGTGATATCGGCGGGGCCGACATAGGGGCCGACGTCGCCGGACGCGACGGAGGAGATGATCAGCTTGGGCACGCCGATGGGGAGCGCGCGCATGCCCGGGGCAACCAGCGAGGCCGCGCCCGAGCCGCCGGCCGAGATCACGCCGGCGACGTTGCCCTGGCGCCGCAGCCAATTGGCGAACGCGTCGGCCATCGCCGTCACGGCAGCGCCGCGATCCGGGCCGAACACGGCGGAGCCGCCGCGGCCGTGGTTCAGGGCGATCTCCTGCGCGGAAACATCGCAGCTGGAATGCCTGCCGCTGGTCGAGACGTCGACGAGGCGCGTGCGCAGGCCGCTTTCGGCGATGATGTCGCGGAGGAAGCGCAGCTCCACGCCCTTGGTGTCGAGCGTGCCGACGACCAGTACGACAGGCGGGCCGGCTGTCTGCGCCGCTACGGGCTCGCGCTTGCGCCGCGCGGTCTCGTCGAGCCGCGCGACCTGGGTCGAGAGCGTGCGCGCCGCCGCCTCGATGCGGGCGATCGGCACCGGCTGCGACCACCGCGTCGGCAGCGTCGGGTTGGAGATGTAGATGCGGATCGGCCCGTCGCGGCGCGGAGCGGGCGCCGGTTTGGCTTCGGTGCCGGACGCGGCGACGTCGAGGTCCGGCTCGAGCTCGGCGTGAAGCCCGACGCCGAGCAGGCGCTGCTGCAGCTCGCGGTCGGCCGCGAGCCGGGCGGACTCGATGATGCGGTTGATGCGGCCGTTGACCATGATCGCGACGTTGCGCGAGATCGCGGTGGCGACGCCGATGTTCTGCTCGATCACGAGCACGGACATGTCGCCGTCCTCGCCAAGCCGCAGCAGCATCTCCTCGACCTGCGCGACGATGACGGGCGCGAGCCCCTCGGTCGGCTCGTCCATGATGAGCAGATGCGGATTGGTGAGCAGCGCGCGCGAGATCGCCAGCATCTGCTGCTCGCCGCCGGAGAGCTGGCCGCCGCCGTGACCCTTGCGTTCGGCAAGGCGCGGGAAGGTGTCGTAGATGCGTTCGACGGTCCAGGGGCCCGAGCGCATTCCGCCGGCGAGCTGCAGATGCTCGTCGACGCTGAGCGAGCGCCAGAGCCGGCGGCCCTGCGGCACATAGCCGACACCGAGCCGGGCGATCTGGGCCGACGGCCGCCGCGTGACGTCCTCACCGCGAACACGGATCGAGCCGCCGCTCACGCTCACCAGCCCCATGATCGCCTTGCACAGCGTGGTCTTGCCCATGCCGTTGCGGCCGACGACGGAGAACACGCCGCTCTCCAGCGTGAGGTCGACGCCTTGCAGCGCGTGCGAATGGCCGTAATAGACGTCGAGGCCGCGGACCTCGAGCGCGGCGGCGGAGCGGCGGGGCTCATTCATGGCCGCCTCCGAGATAAAGCTCCTGCACTTCGGGGTCGGATTGAATCTCTTCCGGCAGGCCCTCCTTGAAGATGCGGCCGTTGTGCATCATCGTGACGCTCTCGACGACGCGGAGCGCCACGTCCATGTCGTGCTCGATGATGATGTAGCCGATATGCGCCGGCAGCGAGGTCAGGATCTCGATCAGCTCGGCCCGTTCGGTCGGCGACAGGCCGGCGGCCGGCTCGTCGAACAGCACGAAGCGCGGGGCACCGGCGAGCGCGAGTGCAATCTCGAGCTGGCGCTGCTGGCCGTGCGCTAGCTCGGCCACGCGCTGGTCCTTCACTGCGGACAGATGCACGGCCTGCACGAGGTTGTCGGCCGCATGCATCAAGGCGTCGTTCTGCCCCGGCCGCAGGAACGAGAAGCGCCCGCGCGAGACGCCACGGCAGGCGAGATAGACATTGTCCTGCACGGTGAGGCCGGGGAACAGCGCCGAGATCTGGTAGGTCCGGCGCAGCCCGCGGCGGATGCGTTCGTAGGGCGGGAAGTGCGTGACGTCCTCGCCGAAGAAACGGATTGTGCCGGAGGAGGGCGGGAAATCGCCTGTGATGCAATTGAACAGCGTGGTCTTGCCGGCACCGTTGGAGCCGAGCACGGCGCGCCGCTCGCCGGGACGCACGGTGATGGTGATGTCGGTCAACGCCGCCAGTGCGCCGAACAGCCGCGTCACGCCGCGCAGCTCCAGCGCGGCGCCGGCGCCGACGGCCGAGAGGCGCTGCGCGACGCTATCCATGACCGCGTCCTCCGCCCGGTCGATCTGCAGGCGGCCGCTGGCTCTGGCGCCAGCGCTGCCACAGGCCGATGACGCCGTCCGAGGACCAGAACACGATGGCGAGGAAGCCGAGCCCGATCAGCAGCCGGAACCGGTTGCCGTCAAGCCCGAGCTTGATCAGAACGTCGAGCGCGAACGTGCGCAGCAGCACGAAGATCAGCGCGCCGATGAAGGGACCGATCGGGCGCGTGATGCCGCCGACGACGGCGATGATCAGCACGTCGATGCAGGCTCCGACGCTGACCGAGCCCGGCGAGATCTGGCGATAGTTCCAGACCTGGAGCACGCCGGCGAGTGCGGCCACGAAAGAGGCGAAGGCATAGGCCGCGACGCGGTGCGCATTGACGTTGAAGCCGAGCGCCGCCATGCGGCGCGGATTGTCGCGCACGCCCTGCAGCGCAAGGCCGAAGGGTGCGCGCGAGAGATACTCGACCGCGAAGTAGCAGAGCGCGGCGACCGCGAGCACGATGTAATAGAAGGGAATGTCGGCGCGCCAGTTCACGCCCCAGAAGCGCGGCGTGGCCACGTTGTTGATGCCGGTGTGGCCGTTGAAGATCGCCCAGTTCTGGTTGGTGAAATAGTAGAAGGCAGCTCCGATCGCCAGCGTGATCATGATGGTGTAGATGCCTTCGGTGCGTACCGCGAGCGCGCCGCCGAGCGTGCCGAAGGCGGTCGCGAGCGCCAGCGCCATGGGGACCGCGAGCCACCACGGCCAGCCCAGGCTGATATTGGCGTTTCCGCTGACGCCGAACACCGCGACCATGTAGGCCGAGAAG
This sequence comes from Bradyrhizobium sp. CCBAU 53351, assembly GCF_015291745.1. NCBI lineage: Bacteria > Pseudomonadati > Pseudomonadota > Alphaproteobacteria > Hyphomicrobiales > Nitrobacteraceae > Bradyrhizobium > Bradyrhizobium sp. CCBAU 53351. Next base: position 5,589,301 of record NZ_CP030059.1, on the reverse strand, counting down.
CCCGCGATGGTGAGCTGCATCAGGCTGACCATGCCGCCATAGCCGGCAAGGAACATCAGGCTCAGCGCCATGGTCCCGAGAATCAAGGTGGAGGCGAAGATCTCGATCAGGAAGAAGCCGTTGGCGATCAGCGGCATGATGACGAGAATGAGCGCGACGATCCAGGCGGCGGGATTGCTGAACTCTGGCCATGTCCGCGCCGCGCGTTGCGCCATGGTGGCGGGGCGACCGGCAATGCGGGCATCGTGGGTGAGCGACATGTCAGCGCCTCGCCAACAGGCCTTGCGGCCGGATCGCCAGCACCAGCACCATGATCAGGAAGGTCACGACGATGGCATAGGTCGGGATGTAGACCGAGCCGAGCTGCTCGGCGAGGCCGATGATCAGCGCGCCGAGCGCGGCGCCCGGGATCGAGCCCATGCCGCCGACGATCACGACCACCAGGGACGCAAGCAGGAAGCGGATGTCCTCGCCGGGCGACAACGACTGGAAGGTGCCGCCGACGACGCCGGCGATGCCCGCCAGCCCCGCGCCGAACGCGAACACGGCTACGAAGACGAGCTGGATCCGGACACCGGTCGCGGCGAGGATATCGCGGTCGTCGACGCCGGCGCGGATGATCATGCCGATGCGGGTGCGATTAAGCGCGAGCCACATCGCAACACCGATGATCACGGATGCCGCGAAGATCACCAGCCGCACCATGGGGTATCTGAGATACACCGGCTCGCCCGAGGATTTGACCGCGGTGATCAGCGGCAGCTCGATGGGGCCGATCAGCCAGTTCGGCGTCTGGATCTGGTAGAAGTCACCGCCGCAGGCCCACAGCATGAGGTCGGCGAACACGATCGACAGGCCGATCGTCACCATGGTCTGCCTGAGATCCTGTCCCTCCATCCGGCGGAACACGATCACCTGGAGCAGCACGCCGACCACGGCGGTGAGGATGAAGGCAACGATGAAGCTGAGGACCCAGGATCCGGTCGCCGAGCTGATGGCGTAGCCGATATAGCCGCCGAACAGATAGAGCGAGCCGTGCGCCAGGTTGACGTTGCGCATCAGGCCGAAGATCAGCGTGAAGCCGCTGGCGACGAGGAAGTAGAGTCCGCCGAGCGTGATGCCGTTGAAGACGGCATTGAGGAAGACGCGCTTGCGGCCGACGGCCTCTTCGAGGCCCGGCGGCCAGACCGCGAAGATCAGCCAGAGCGCGACGGCAATCGCGATGATCACGATCAGCGCCCAGGCCGGATGGCGTTCGACAAAGCGGCTCATGACGAGCCCCCTGTCTTGACCTCGCCCCGCTTGCGCGGAGAGGTCGGATTGCGCGCGAGCGCAATCCGGGTGAGGGGGGCGCTCCACCTGTCGAACTGCCGCAGTCCGCGCGGAAGCTCCGCCTCACCCCAACCCTTTCCCCGCAAGCGGGGAGAGGCAGCAGTCAGGCCGTAGCGCTCCGCGCCGTCCTCTGAATGCAGGTCAGACAGCCTCGCAGCGGCTGCACACCTCGCCATGGACGCACGTCCTCCCTGGACTCGCGATCCTCTTTCGGGATCGCGTTGCCGGCATCCTAGCGAGGCTCGGAGGGGAACGTTTGATCGTGAGTATCTTTTCGCGTGGATATCAGGCGCGCAAGATCTTGGCCGCGCGGCGGTAGTCGGTCGGGGCCATCCCGACATTGGCGGCGAAGAAACGGGTGAAGCCGCTCTGCGAGGAGAAGCCGAGATCGAAGCCGATATCGGCGATCGGTGTCTCGCTTGCCACCAGCGCTTCGAGCGCCTGTTCCATGATCAGCGTGTTGAGATAGAGGTTCGGCGTCACGCCGGTCTGGACGCGGAACAAGCGGTAGAAGTGCGGCCGCGACAGGCCGGATTCCCGCGCGATGGTGTCGAGCTCGATCTCGGCGCCGGGGCTCTCCGACATCATCTTGATGCATTTGCGCACGCGGAAATCGGTGACGGATCCATTTGCGCGCGGATCGCGCGCGATCTCGGCCTGCTGCCAGCTTTCGTCGTAACAGATGTCGATCAGCCGCCGCAGCTCGGAATCCAGGCTGGAGAGCGATGGTGCGCCGCAAACGAGCGCGGCGGTCCGCCTGATATGCTTGTCGAGGGCCGGCGTGCGCTTGAACTGGGTGCGGCCGAAGCGCAGCCGGTGGGTGCCGGAGGCATCGGGCGCAAACCATTCGGCATTGACATAGAGCACGAAGAAGATCGCGCCGCCGTCCATGTCGGCGGGCAGGAAATTGTGCGGTTCCCACGGATTGACCGCGACGACGGACGTCTCGTCGAGATCATGGTGCCCCTCGCAAACGTCGATGCATGCGGGCATGCCGCCGACATGGAAGATCAGATGACCTTCACGATGGGCGTGGATATTGAAAGGGCGGTTCAACTGATAAACCGTCGCCCGACCGAACCGGCCGTGGAAGACGGCGAGCGCACGGCTCATGCCTTCCCCTCCCGAATGTTCTTGTCTTTTCGGCTAGCGTTCAACAACGCCGCCGAGATTGCAAGAGCGGAGAGCGACCGCGTCAGCAAGTCGCTCCCCCATCTTGCGTGGTGGCAGTCGTGATGCGTCAGTATTTCTTACATTCCGGCACGGTGCGGCTCGGCAGTCCGATCTTGGAGAACACGGCCGGATCGTAGCCAAGCGTCTGGTTCACGTTCGGGATCACCTTCACGACCTTGCTGAACAGCGCGCCCTTGCCGTCATCCACGACCTCGGTGACGAAGTTGGTGCCGATCGCCTGGCGGTTGGAATCGAGCTTGATCTTGCCGTTCGGCGCGTCGATCTCGATCTTCGCCAGCGCAGCCTTGAACTTCGACTGATTGTTGCTGAGATCGCCGTTGACCTCACGCAGGGCCAGGATCAGCGCCATCGTCGAGCCGTAATAATTGGTGGCCAGCAGGGACGGGCTGGGGAAGCGTTTGTTGGGCGGGAAGGCGTCCTGATAGGCCTTCACGAATTTCTGCCAGCCCGGATCCTCCCAGGTGTCGGCCTGGCCGCTCGCCGCGATGGTGCCGATCAGGGCGTTTTTGGCATTGCCCTTGGACGACAGGATGGTCTGGTCGATCATGATGGAGCCGCCCATCAGATGCGCCTTGCCGCCGGCCTGCTGATACTGGTTGAGGAAGTTGACGGCGTCCGCGCCGCCGAGGCCGAGATAGATCGCATCGACGTCGTCGGGCAGCGCGGCGATCACCGAAGCGAAATCCTTGGTGCCGAGCGGCACCCATTGCCGGTTGGTGACCTGTCCGCCGGCGCCGCAGAACTCGAGCACGAGGCCGAACACCTGGGTGTAGATGAAGGAATAGTCCTCGCCGACGGTTGCGATCTTGCGATATTTCTTCTCGTCATAGGCGTATTTGCCGAGGCCGACCTGCCACTGTGCGCCATCCATGTTGTAACGGAAGAAGTTCGGGGCAGGGTCGACATAGGTCGTTTCCTGCGCGCCCGATGCGGCGTTGATGAAGGTCAGCTCCGGATGGGTCTTGGCGAAGTTCTTCACCGCAATGCCCTCGTCGCCGGAAAGCGGCGACAGCAGGATTTGCACCTTGTCCTGCTCGATCAATTTTCGCACGGCGCGCACGGCGGAGTCCGGCGTCGCGTCGGTCGAGGCGACGATGAATTCGAGCTCCTTGTCGCCGATCTTCTTGCCCAACACGTTGAGCGCGGTCTGGTGGCCGCGCATGCCGTCCTCGCCGAGCACCGTGTAGGTGCCTTCGAGGGTCGCGGTCACGCCCACCTTGATCTTCTCCTGGGCGATCGCCGCGCTTGAAAGAAACAGGCTGCTCAGCGCGAGCAGTCCTATGCTGCATTTCGACATTGTGCTCCTCCCTGTGTCGTCGATTATTGCCGCACCGGGCGGTGCGGCGCCCCGTGACTTTCGAAGGCTGGCTCTCGAAGGTCCGCGGCTTTGAAAGGAAGCTAACCGAAGTCGCCCGCAGTGCATGCGTGAGGGCCTAGCCCGGCTTGACGGGCAGTCTCATTTTCGAATGCTGCGGCGCAAATGGTTCCGCGCTGCAGCAGTGCGGTCACAGGAACGCTTCCGGCAGGCCCCTGTTAGCGGAGCACATTGCTGGAGCCGCTTCATGACCGACTATCCAAGACCGCCTTATCCGTCGCAGCAGCAGCCGATGCCCGGTTCGACGCGTGCGATGAAGCCACGTCCCGATCACGGCGAGGAGAGCTATCGAGGCTCAGGACGTCTGGCCGGGAAGAAGGCGCTCATCACCGGCGGCGACAGCGGCATCGGTCGTGCCGTGGCAATCGCCTACGCCCGCGAAGGCGCCGACATCGTCATCTCCTATCTGAACGAGGACGAGGACGCGGCCGAGGTCAAGGCGCTGGTGGAGCGGGAAGGACGCAAGGTCGTCCTGATCCCCGGCGACATCTCTGAGCCCGAGCACTGCCGCTCCATCGTGCGCCGCGCCGTGGAGGAGCTCGGCGGCATCGATATCCTCGTCAACAATGCGGCGCATCAGGCCACGTTCAAGGACATCGGGGATATCAGCGACGAGGAGTGGCAGCTGACGTTCGCGACCAACATCCACGCCATGTTCTATCTGACCAAGGCCGCCGTGCCGCACATGCGGCCGGGCGCTGCGATCATCAACACGGCGTCGGTGAACTCGGACATGCCGAACCCGACGCTGCTGGCCTACGCCACGACCAAGGGCGCCATCCAGAATTTCACGGGCGGACTTGCCCAGATGCTGGCCGAGAAGGGCATTCGGGTCAACGCCGTGGCCCCGGGTCCAATCTGGACGCCGCTGATCCCCTCGACCATGTCGGAGGAAAGGGTCAAGAATTTCGGCAAGCAGGTCCCGATGCAGCGCGCCGGCCAGCCGGCCGAGCTTGCGACCGCCTATGTCATGCTGGCCGATCCGCTCTCGAGCTACACGTCGGGAGCCACGCTGGCCGTCACCGGCGGGAAACCGTTCATCTGAGGAGCAGGTGGCGGCGCGGCAAGCCGGGCCGCCATCTCGCAATCGGCGAATCTCGATCAGGCGGCGTTGGACGCCTTGGCGTTGACGCCCTTGCGGAGTGCCACCGTGTTCAGCTTGGTGTTGGCCGCCTTCTCCTCGTTCAGATTGGTGGTGAGGAAGCGCACGATGTCGTCGTGGCCGAGCTCTTCCGCCCAGGCGATCAGTGTGCCGTAGCGGCACATCTCGTAGTGCTCCACGGCCTGCGCGTTGGCGACGATCGCGGCATCGAGCACGGCCTTGTCCTCGATCTCGCCGGCGGTCGCGTCGGCTTCCTCGATCAGGCCGTCGATGGCCGGGCACTGCGTGCCGCTCGGCTCCTTGCCGAGCTTGGCGAAAACCTTGTTGAGCCGCTCGACCTGCTTGTTGGTTTCGTCCAGATGAGCTTTCAGCCCGGCGGCGAGATCCCTGTTGGTCGCCTTGTCGATCATCTTGGGCAGCGCCTTCAGGATCTGCTGCTCCGCGTAATAGATGTCCTGCAGCCCGTGCAGCAGCAGGTCTTCCATCGTTTTGATGTCCTTGGTGAAGAATCCCATAAAAGACGCCTCCTTTTCACAATGATGACACTGGAACGCTAGCCGGCCCTAGCTGTTCCATTTCCGTGTGCAGACGAGGAGGGCCGAATGAACAATGGCAGTGATCATCTTGCGGGCTTGCTCGGGCGCGCAGCGATGGACGTGTGGGGCGACATGCCTCGCGACATCCAGGAGGCGCTGTTCGAGACCGCCATGAAGGGACGCGAGACCGAGCGCGAGGAGCTCGCCCGGCTGCTGCACGAGCGGCATCCGCGCACGCTTCATCCGGCCCGGCCGGGATGATGCAGGCAATCGGAACGAACGCGCCAGCTCATGATTGGTAAACTGAGGTGGCGCGTCGCCAAATGGCTCGAATGAAGCCGCGGCAGGCGCATCGCTAACCGTTGATCGAATCTGTGAGTTGATCGCCGTGACTGAGGTGAACATCGGAAAATGGTACGACCCGATCTCGGAACGATGGATCGTGCCGCGCCAGGCGCACGCCATCGCCGCATTTGGCCAGTCCAACTCCGAGAAGGTGCCGGAGGGGCACCAGAGAAGTGAAGCACAGCGGATCTGGCAGTTGCTGGTCGATTGCTGCGCTCGTGGATGATGCCGGCGCGCCCCCGAGGCCGGGTGTTGGTGGGCGCCGCTATGGGCCGCTATGGCATGGCGGCGATCACGGTCATCTCGAGCTTGACGCCCGGACCGAGATCGGCCACGCCGATTGTGGCGCGAGCCGGCAGATCAACTTCCGCGAAGTCCGCCTTCCAGACCGCGTTGAACTCTGCCTTCTCCTTCAGATCTGTCATGTAGATCGTCACCTGCAAGACGCTGTGTGGATCGGACCCGAGATCCTTTAAGAGCTGCGTCAATTGGGTGAGCACGTCCTTAGCCTGTCCCGACATGTCGAGGTTGGTGTCCTCCGGGACGATGCCTCCGATGTAAAGCACACCATTGTGCTCGACCACTGCGTGGATCTCCGCTACGTCCGGCAAATCGCGCTTGATCATGAGGTGTCGGTTGTCGCTGTGAGAGGAGCGACATATCGCACATTTCCGGCGCGTTGTCCGCGAATCGGCGCCGCCTGATCCGGCGATGGTCACATCCCATCTTCGCGCACGACAGCCCGGCGTTTCCGTCAGCGCTGATCTCGGCGACATCCCGGGCTGGATCGGTATACTGGCGCCACGTGCCGGAACAAGGAACACGCGATGGACGATACGATTGGCTTCCCCGACCCGGGTCTGGACCTCTCGGATGGCTTCAAGCCGCACACCTCGCATTGGGGCGTGTTTTCCGCGCGTCAGGGCGCTGATGGTCTCGAGGTCAGGGCCTATGCGGGCGATCCCGATCCGAACGGCATCATCGACAATTTCCCCGGTGCGCTCCGCCACCAGGCGCGCATCGCCCAGCCGGCCATCCGGCGCGGCTGGCTCGAGCGCGGGCCGGGCCCCGACGATCGCCGCGGTCGCGACGAGTTCGTCCCGGTGAGCTGGGAGAAGGCTCTCGACCTGCTCGGCGACGAGCTCGGCCGCATCCGCGATACGCGCGGTCCCGGCGCGGTGTTCGGCGGCTCCTATGGCTGGTCGAGCGCCGGCCGCTTCCATCACGCCCAGAGCCAGGTGCATCGCTTCCTCAACATCGCGATGGGCGGCTACGTGCGGTCGGTCAACTCTTACTCTTCGGGGGCGTCCTCTGTGCTGCTGCCGCAGATTCTGGCGGGCTATGAGGACATCACCAAGCGCAACGTCACCTGGGAGCAGATCGCGGCCGAGACCGAGATCGTGCTGGCCTTCGGCGGCATGGCGCTGAAGAACTCCATGGTGGCCGGCGGCTCCATCAGCAAGCATGTCGAGCGCGGCGCCATGGCGGCGGCGCGCAAGCGCGGCTGCGAGTTTGTGCTGGTCAGCCCGCTGCGCGAGGATCTTCCCGTTGAAGCCGGCGCCGAATGGATGACCTGCGTACCCGGCACCGACACGGCGCTGATGCTCGGCATCGTCCACACGCTGGTCAGCGAAGGTCTGCACGACCAGGCCTTCCTCGATCGCTACACCGAAGGCTGGCCGGTCTTCCTGCGCTATCTCATGGGCGAAACCGAAGGCCAGCCCAAGCACGCCGACTGGGCCGCCGCGATCACGGGCGTCGATGCCGCGACCATCCGCAATCTGGCGCGCCGCGCCGCCGGCAAGCGCGCGCTGGTCACCGTCTCGCATTCGCTGCAGCGCGCCGAGCATGGCGAGCAGCCGGTGTGGATGGGCATGGTGCTGGCGGCAGCCCTCGGCCAGATCGGCGTTGCCGGCGGCGGCTACGCCTATTCGCTCGGCGCGATCGGCTATTACGGCCGCCGCGTCAACGACGTGCCGGGGCCGACGCTGGGGCAGGGCCGCAACGGCGTTGCCGATTTCATTCCGGTGGCGCGCATCGCCGACATGCTGCTTAATCCCGGGACCACCTATCGCTACAATGGCGAGACCCGCACCTATCCGGATATCCGCCTCGTTTATTGGGCTGGCGGCAACCCCTTCCATCACCACCAGGACATCAACCGCCTGCGCAAGGCGTTTGCGCAGCTCGATACGTTCGTCGTGCACGAGCTGGCCTGGACCGCCACGGCGCGGCACGCCGACATCGTGCTGCCCGCGACGATGACGCTGGAGCGCGAGGACATCGGCTATTCCACCAATGATCCCCTCATGGTCGCCATGCACCGGATCGCCGAGCCGTTCGGGCTGGCGCGCGACGATTACGATATCTTCGCCGATCTCGCCGAGCGCCTGGGGGCACGCGAGCCCTTCACCGAGGGACGCACGTCGCGGCAATGGCTGGAGCATCTCTACCAGCCGACCCGCGCCTCGCTCGCCAAGCGCGGGCTGGAAGCGCCGAGCTTCGACGAATTCTGGGCGCGCGGCAGCCTCATCGTGCCGCAGCAGCCCGACGACGGCGGCCGGCTGCGCCGCTTCCGCGAAGATCCCGTCAATCACGCGCTGCCGACGCCGAGTGGCCGCATCGAGATCTTCTCGGCCAAGATCGCGGGCCACGGCGATGCGGATTGTCCGGGACATCCGCTCTGGCTGGAGAAGACCGACATGCCGAAGCCCGGCGCGCCGTGCTTCCTCGTCGCCAACCAGCCGGCGACGCGCCTGCACAGCCAGCTCGATTTCGGCGGCCATTCGCTTAGCTCGAAGCATCGCGGCCGTGAGGTCGCGCGCATGAACCCGGTCGATGCGGACGCGCGCGGCATCAAGGACGGCGACATCATCCGCCTGTTCAACGCGCGCGGCGCCTGCCTTGCCGCGGTCCACGTCACCGACGGCATCGCGGCCGGCGTCGTGCAGCTTCCGACCGGCGCCTGGTACGATCCGATGGATCCCGAAGACGAGGCGCCACTCTGCGTTCACGGCAATCCCAACGTGCTCACCCGCGACGTCGGCACCTCATCCCTGGCGCAGGGCTGCACCGGTCAGCTGACGACGGTCGAAGTGGAGAAGTTCACCGGCAATCTGCCGCCGATCCGCGCGTTCGATCCGGCGTAGGGAGCACCAGCGACCCAGTTGCTCTCCGGGGAAGGACGGCGCGCTTCGACCGCGATCCGTTTGCCCTTGTTGGCGAGACGCCAGCGCGCCGGAGACTCGCCGCTGATGCGCTTGAAGACGGTCGAAAAATGCGCCTGCGTGCTGAAGCCGACGGCGAGCGCGATCTCCGCCAAAGGCCGCTCGGTGGTGGCGAGCAATGTCTTCGCATGGTCGGTCCGGCGATGCAGCAGATATTCGCGGGGACGGTAGCCGGTCGCGGTGCGAAATTGTGCCGCAAAATGCATTCTGGACAGGCCCGCGACATTGGCGAGCTCGGACAGACTGATGCAGCGGCCGAAATGTTCAGCGATGTAATGCTCGACGCGCCGCAGCCGCCATTTCGGCAAGGCATTGACCCTGACGCGCGGCGATTCCATCCGTGGGCCGGCCGGGCCGTCAGCATGTGCCGCCTGCAGATTGTCCGACATCGCTCGTCCTTTCCTGCGTTGCAATTGCTTGCGACCCCCGGCAGCGCGCAACCAATGCTTTCCATCCTCGAAGGATAGAGGTGAACCAGCCAGGACTCCCGTTAGGGGTGATGAGGTTCTGTTAGATCTTGTGCGTCCTGGTGCGACAGCCCGCCGCAGTGACTCCTGTGCTCGCGCATCCATCCAACCCATCATTCGAACACGGCATCGAAGATTTCGACGTCCATCAGCACGGGCTTGGCGATCACGGTTCCGTCCGGCCGCAGGGTCTGAATGCGTCGAAGCGTCGGAACCACGATGCCGCCGAAGCTGTCATGGGCCCAGGAGGAATGTGCGATCTTCATCCCGAAAAGATCGTGATCCATGCGCCGCTGCAGGGCGCTCTCGTCGAAATAAAGGATCTGCTCGGACGCCAGCATGGTCAGGTGCGCCGGAAATTGCGCGCGCAGCCGGCGCCAGGTCTCGGCGCTTTCCTGCCAGGGCGACAGCTCCTCGATGACGACATCGGGGTGCGCAAGCAGGAACGGCGTCGTCAGATAACTCCAGATCGCGACACCGCAGAAGAAGACGAGATAGAGTTCATCCGCAAGCGCGGGCGGGCCGACCTCGGCGAATGCAAGGCCGGGGTTGCTCCAGGACTGCAGGACCTCGCCATCCAGGTTCTCGATGGTGATCGCGTCGGGTTGAAAGGAGCCGGAGCGTTCGCCCCCGGTGATGCCGGTGAAGCGGAGCGATTGTGTCCGGGTCGAGCCTTCCGCAGTCACGTCCTTGAATTCCCGGGCGTGTCCGGCGTTCGAGAACAGCGTTCCGCCCATCGAAAGGTGGAGCGTGAATCGGTTCAAGCTATTCCAGCGGGCCATTCCGCCGCTGGCATCGATCACATCGTCAAGAAGCGCCATGTCCCGCCATATGTCCCGCCATATCCACCCTGCAGTGTCCGCACCATGGCGGGGCGTCTGCGGCTTGGCGTGTTAGAAGTTGTTAGGACTTGCGAGCGGAGCTGCGACGTTATCTCGTTGAAGATGCTCTCAATTCAGGGCGAATGGGAGGACGATTTGCGAAATCCGCGGCCGACGCAAAATTGATCTGGCTGGCACCTCGCGCACGTTGCCGATCCCGTGCGGATCGGGAACACTGAGGCCGTCCGGGCTTTGGTAGCGAACGGACATCAAAGACAATGTCGGGCTCCCGCCCTGTGCTCGCGTGCGTCGCGGCAGGTTGAAGGGCGGGCCGCCTGGTGAACCGGGAGCACATCACATGACGACGGAACGCGCAGTTTTGGCCGGAGGGTGCTTCTGGGGCATGCAGGACCTCATCCGCAAGCAGCCGGGCGTGATCTCCACCCGCGTCGGCTACACCGGCGGACAGGTGAAGAACGCGACCTATCGCAACCACGAAGGCCACGCCGAGGCGATCGAGATCATGTTCGATCCCGCAAGAACCAGTTTCCGGACCATGCTGGAATTCTTCTTCCAGATCCACGATCCCACCACGCTCAATCGCCAGGGCAATGATCTCGGCACCAGCTATCGCTCGGCGATCTTCTACACGAGCGATGAGCAGAAGAAGATCGCCGAAGACACCATCGCCGACGTCGAGGCCTCACGCCTCTGGCCGGGCAAGGTGGTGACCGAGCTCGCGCCCGCTCGCGAATTCTGGGAGGCCGAGCCGGAGCATCAGGACTATCTCGAACGTTATCCGGACGGCTACACCTGCCACTTCATTAGGCCCGGCTGGAAGCTGCCGCGCCGCGCGGCCGCGGTGGGAGAGTGAAACGCGAACGACGAAGACTGATCGCTAACGCGCCGGAAGTGCACTCCCTCTCCCGCAAGCGGGAGAGGTAAGCGGCGTCAGTTCCTGAGTTGTCTCATCAACGCGCGGGCCGCGCGCAGGTCGGCGATCTCCTTGCCCTCGCTAAACCCGTCACAGGCCTTACCGAGAGCCGCATGAGCCTCCGGGCCGCGGCCTGCGTCCATCAAGAGCCGCGCGAGACCGGTTGCAGCGCGCAGCTGCCAGAAGCGCGCGCCCTGCTGCTCGGCAATGTCGATCGCTTCGCGAAAGCGCGCCTCGGCGTTCCCTGAGTGCCGCGCGCTTGCGAGCATCAGCTCTGCCTTGATGCGGATCAGCTCCGGCAGATGCCAGAGCTCCTGCCGGTCGTTGCAACGGGCGAGGGCGTCCTCGATCATCTCGAGGCCACGGTTGACCTCGCCGGCCTCCAGGCAACATGCGGCGAGCTCGCCGAGCAGCGGGAGAAAGCGCGGCAGGAAGCGTGCATCGCCGGCGCGATTGAGCTCTTCGCGCAAAAGCGGCAGGCCGGTCGCGATGTCGCCGCGCCTGGCCATGACCGCGGCGTTGAAGGCCCGGGCCCACAGGCTCCACAGCCGGATGGCGTGGCGTTCGGTGTGCTCGAGCAGCTCGGTGCCGTGGCGCTCCGCGGCATCGAAATCGCCGGACCAGAACGCGATCGGGCAGGCCGCCTGGCCCAGCACGCTGCAGAAGGTCAGCGCATGGCCGTTGGCCCGGCCTTCCCAGATGTTCTCAGCCGCGAGCGCCTGGGCCTGATCGGCGAAGCCCTGCAGCCAGAGGATGCGGGCGCGAAAATATTGCGTCGATATCCTGAGATCGAGCGGAAAGATTTTCGGCTTGGCTACCAGCACATGCAGCGAGGCGTTGACCCGGTCGATCCGCTGGCGCGCCTCGTTCTGGTCGCCGAGATAATGCAGCGCGACGGCCATCAGGCGGTCGCCCAGCATGAGATCGGTGGTGTCGGGCGAGTTTGCAGCCGCGTTCGCAAAACGGTCGGCGAGCGCACGGGCCTTGCCGAACTGCCCGTTGTTGAACTGGTCGATGCACAAGCCCCAGAGCGCGCGCAGCCGGAAATCCTTGTCGTCGAGGCGCTCGGCGATTTCGAGCGTCGTCTCGAGGATCGGGCGCGCTTCGCGCGCGCGGCCCTCGCCATACATCAGCGACCAGCCGAGCGCGGACAGCAGTTGCATACGGACGCGATCGTTGCCGCGGTCCTCGCCCAGCGCCGCCAGTGCCGTCCTGCAGCGCTCGCGGCATTCGGCGAACAGCGAAAGGCGCACCCACAGGGGCACCGCGGTCGCCGTCAGCGCAATGCCGAGCTTGGCATCGCCGTCGGGCCCGAAGGCCCAGTCCAGCGCGGCGCGCAGATTGTCCAGCTCCCCACCATGGGCGCTCTGCCATTCCGGCAGCGGCGTCGCGGTATCGGCCCCCGCGCGCTCGAAGACATCGCGGAAATGCTCGGCATGGCGCCGCGCGAACTGCCCGACTTCACCGAGCTCGCGCAGCTTGCCGAGTGCGTAGGTGCGCGTGGTGTCGAGCAGGCGATAACGCAGCGCTCGCGAGCCGGATGGCGAGATCAGCGATTTGGCGACCAGGCTGTCGATCGCCTCCAGCGTCTCCGAGGTGCCGAGGCCGTCGCCGGACGCGACCGCGGCGGCGGCCTCCGGCGCGAACGGCCCGGCGAACACCGACAATCGTCGCAAGATGGCGCTTTCCGCCGGCGGCAGCAGGTCATAGCTCCAGTCGAGGGCGGCCGCGAGCGTCTGGTGCCGCGGGACCGCCGTGCGTCGTCCCCGCCATTGCAGCGAAAAGCGGCTGTCGAGCAGAGAGGCCGTGCCGGCGATGCCATACGCATCGACACGGCCCGCCGCGAGTTCGATCGCCAGGGCAATGCCGTCGAGGCGCCGGCAGATGTTCGCGACGAGCGGCGCCTCTTCGGCGCTGAGCTGGAACGGCCCGGAGCTCTGCGCGATGCGCTCGACGAAGAGCTGAGCGGCGGGATAGGCGAGAACCTCGGCGACGTCGAGATCCTCGCGCTCGGGCGGACAATCCAGCGGAAACAGCCGGAAGATCCGCTCGCCCTCGCTTCGGAACGACTCGCGGCTGGTTGCGAGAACGCGAAGCTGCGGCGCCTCGCGAACGATGCGCTCCACGATCGGCGCCAGCGTGTCCAGCACATGCTCGCAACCGTCGACGATCAGCAAGGTCGGTCCGCTCTTCAGGAATGTCAGGATCGCCGGCGTCGGATCTTCCGAGCTGACCGTCAGCCCGAGCACGGAGGCGATGGTGGTCGTGACATGGCCGGCGTCGCGCAGTGGACCGAAATCGACGAAGAAGATGCGCCCGCCGAAATCCGCCGCGCGTCGATGCCCGACCGCGACGGCAACGACGGTCTTGCCGATGCCGCCCGGGCCGACCACGGTCATGAAGCGATGCAGCGTCAGGCCGTTCGAGATCTTCTCGACGATCGCCTCGCGGCCGATCATCTTCGCGAGCGGAGCGGGCAACGAGCGGGGCGGACTGATGTCGGCGGCGACAGGCGCGACGACCTCCGGCGCCGCTTGAGTGGACGGCGCAACAAAGCAATAGCCGCGCCCCGGCACGTTGAGGACATAGCGGGCCGACTTGCCGGTGTCGCCGAGCACCTTGCGCAGCGCTGCGACATGGAAGCGCAGACTACCCTCGTCGACATTCACATCGGCCCAGATGCGCTTGACCAGCTCTCTCTTGTCGATGACTTCCCCGGGACGCTCGGCCAACAGGATCAGGATATCGAGCGCACGGCCGCCGACGTGAAGCGGCTCTCCCTCCTTCTCCAGGAGTCGGGATTTTGGAAACAGCCGAAATGGCCCGAATGAAACGACCGAGTCTTGGTTACTATCAGCTGGCACGTGCCATTGCCCCCGCGAGGGAGTCAAAAGGTATTTTATTGTGGTCTAGCAGAACGAGGCGTCCAGTAAACTGGCCGAAAGCCGCATGGCTGACAGACCTGCGTGGATGGCTTGGGTCGGCTGCGGCCCGTGAATCATGCTTGAGATGGAAGGGGTTAGCTCGCGGCGGTCTGGTGCGAATCCGCCGTGACGATGCGCGCCGTCAGCGTGACGAGACCCATCAGCGCAGCCAGCAGCCAGAACGCCATCGGCAATCCGCCCAAATGCGCGACGAAGCCGACGCCGGCAGGGCCGATCAGGATTCCTGCATAGCCCGCGGTCGTGATCGCGGCGACCGCAAGGCCGGTCGGCATCACCGTTTGCCGGGCCGCCCGGCGGAAGAGCACCGGTACGAGGTTCGATGCGCCGAACCCGATCAGCAGGAAGCCGGTGATCGCGACCGCCGCAACCGGCGCGGTCAGCAGGACCACGAAGCCCGCGATCGCGATCAGGCTGCCCCACAGCAATGTCGCGCGGTCCCCGATGCGCGCAACGATGGCGTCGCCGCCGAGCCGCCCCATCGTCATCGCGATCGAGAACACGATGTAGCCGGCTCCGCCCTGCGCCTCGGTGACGAGGCCCGCGCCGATCACGAGTAGCGCGCCCCAATCGAGCATCGCGCCCTCGACCAGGAAGGTGATGGCGCCGAGCAGCGCGAGCAGCAGCACCGATCCGTGCGGCAGCACGAACAGCGGGCCGTCCTGCGCCTGCGCGTTGCGCAGCAGGCGCGGCCAGGTCACGACCATCGCGATCAGCATCAGGGCTGAGCAGATCAGCGTGCAGGCGAGCGTGCCGAATTGCAGCGACAGCAGGGCCGTCATCAGCGCGGATCCGGCAAAGCCCCCGATGCTGAACAGCGCGTGGAAGCCTGACATCAGCGGGCGCGCCGCGGCGCGCTCAACCTCCACGGCGTGGATGTTCATGGCGACGTCGATCGAGCCGAGCGCCGCGCCGAATGCGAACAGGGCCAGGGCCAGCGTCGCGGGCGAGCTCGCGACCGCGAGCAAAGGCAGTACCAGCGCCAGGCCGAACCCGCCCGCCAGGATGATCGGCCTGCTGCCGTAGCGCGCGCTCACGATTCCCGTGAGCAGCATCGCGACGACAGAGCCGATGCCGAGGCTGAGCAGCAGCAGTCCGAGCACGCCGTCGTCGACGCCGAGCCGCGTCTTCGCGAACGGCACCAGCGGCGCCCAGCATGCGATGCCGAAGCCCGCGACGAGGAAGGCAAGCCGTGTCGCAAGGCGCGTCGCCGGCCGGTCGGCAGAGGACATGGGAACTCCAGGGGGAAGCAGAGGCGGGATGACCGACAAGCCCGACAAATGCCGCAGCTTTATGTCCGCGGCGCTTCCGCATCGTCGTGGGCAGCCCGCGAAAGCTGCAGGCGGACGCGCAGGCCCTTCGGCGCGTTGTCGAGCAGTTCGAGCGTTCCGTCATGCGCCGTCACGATCGCCTGCGCGATCGAGAGGCCGAGACCGAATCCGGCCGCCTCGTCCATGGTGCGGGCTTCCTCTCCGCGCACAAAGGGCTCCAGCATCGCCGCCTTGCTCTTGTCGGGAATGCCGGGCCCGTCGTCGGAGACGTCGATGACGAGCCGGTCCCCGACCGTCGTCAGCGCGACGTCGATTTGGGTTCCGAAGCGCGTTGCATTCTCGACGAGGTTGGTGACCGCGCGGGTGATTTCGTCGGGCCGCAGGACGAAGGCGGCCCTGTTCGGGCCGGAATAGGTCACGGCAAATCCGGAATCCGAAAACTGCTCGCAAACCATTTGAAGCAGCGCCGCGACGTCCACCAGCGTCGGCTTGACCGGGCTCTCGCTGCGCAGGAGCGACAGCACCGATTCCAGCATCGACTGCATCTGGTCGAGGTCGCGCACGGTCTGCGTGCGTTGTGCCGGATCCTCGATATATTCCGAACGCAGCCGCAGACGCGTGATCGGCGTGCGTAGATCATGGCTGATGGCCGCCAGCATGCGGGTTCTGTCGTTCATCAGCGTGGCGATGCGATCACGCATCCGGTTGAGCGCTCTCGCCGCGGACCTGATCTCCTCCGGGCCGTTTTCGGGCAGCGGCGCGGAGGACCGGCTCAGGCTGAAGTCCTCCGCCGCGCGCGCGAAGGCCGACAGGGGCGAGGAGAGTGCGCGACCGGCCCAGACGCCGAGCAGCGTCAGGCTCGCCACCAGGAACAGCAGCGTCGAGGTCCAGAGACCGCTCACGAAGGCCGGCATCTTGGGCGATCCGATCGCGGCTTCGAGCAGGTCGTCGCCCGGAAGGTGGAACCAGACGCGCTCGTCCTCCGCGCCGCTGCCGCGAACGAGCTCGGCCTTGACTCCGAGTGCGGAAGGAATGGTCAGGGACGTTCGCATCGACTGCGGCGTGGTGGAGGCCGAGCCGCCGTCTCGCAATTGGAGCTTGAGCGCTGGAAAGGTTCGGCTGACGCTGTCGAGGACGAGCGCGCGCTCGGCTTTCGGCGTGTTGGCGATGATCCGCACGATCAGCTCGATCTGCTCCAGCGGCGTTTCCGCCAGCAGTTTCGGCTGGTTGAGGAGAAAATACCCGGCAATCAGGACGTGGATCAGGATCAGCGATCCCAGGATCAAGGCGGCGATCTGCCCGCTGATCCGCCTGAAGCTGAACAGCGCGACGATATCGGCGGCGCGGCTCATGCTTCCTCCACCAGCGGCGTGAAGACGTAGCCGCCGATGCGGACGGTCTTGATCATGGATGAGCCTTCCGTGCGGTCGAGCTTGCGGCGCAGCCGGCTGACCAGCACGTCGATGCTGCGGCCGAAGCTTCCGCCGGGACGGCCGCGCGTCATGCTCAGCAAATTGTCGCGGGTGAGAACGCGTCCTGCCCGCTCGCAGAAGGCCTGCAGCAGATCGAACTCGGCACTGGTCAGCGGCACCTGCGCGCCTTGCGGGTCGCGCAACTCGCGCAAGCGGAGATCGATGGTCCAGCCCTGGAACTTGAGACGGGCAGGGGCGGAGCCGGCGGCGAGGCCGCTCGATCGCCGGCGCAGCACCGCGTTGATCCTGGCGAGAAGCTCGCGCGGGTTGAACGGCTTTGCTAGATAGTCGTCGGCGCCCATTTCCAGGCCGAGGATCCGGTCGAGATCCTCGCCCCTCGCGGTGAGGATGATGACCGGCGTCGTGGAGTCCATCCGCAGGCGGCGGCAGAGGCTCAGGCCGTCCTCGCCGGGCAGCATCAGGTCGAGCACGATCAGGTCGACCCGGTCGTGGGAGAGATGGCGGTCCATCTCCTTGCCGTTCGCGACCGCGTCGACCGAGAAGTCGTGATCGCGCAGATAGCGCGAGATGAGTTCGCGGGTCGGCTTGTCGTCCTCCACGATCAGGATGTTCGGGCTGCCGCTGGTCATGATTGAAATCGCATCGGGGGCGCCGGTCGTTGGTCGATTTGCAGACGGATCTCCCGTCCGAAGCACTGCGGTCATGGGCAATCCTAGGGTCAGTCGCGGCTCAGCGCCACCACGGGGTCGAGGAACGCGGCGCGGCGGGCGGGGAAGAAGCCGAAGGCGACCCCGATCCCGGTCGAGGTCAGGAACGCTGCGCCGATCGAGAACGTCGAATAGCTGACCTGGAAGCCCGGCACGGCAACGTTGACGGCGAGCCCGAGCAGCACCGCGACGACGATGCCGGCGATGCCGCCGATGGACGAAATCAGGGTCGCCTCCACCAGGAATTGCTGGAGGATGTCGCTACGCCTGGCGCCGACCGCCATGCGCACGCCGATCTCGCCGATCCGCTCCGAGACAGAGACCAGCATGATGTTCATGACGCCAATGCCGCCCACGACCAGCGAGATCACCGCGATCGCCGCCACCAGGAACGCCAGCGTCTGCGTCGTGCTGGTGATGGTGCGGCGGATGTCGTCGGTGTTGAGGATGACGAAATCCCTGGTGTTGTGCCGCTGCGTCAGCAGCGTCGTCACCGCGTCCTGCGCCAGATTGGTCGAGATATCGTCGCTGATCCGCAGCAGAATGCTGCGCAGCGAACGATCGCCCGTGAACTGGGCCTGCACGGTGGTGTAGGGCAGGTAGACCGACAGGTTCTGGTTCGAGCCGAATCCGCCCTGCTGCTGGGCGATCACGCCGACGATGCGGCACGGCACCTTGCCGAGCCAGATCACGCGGCCGACGCCTGCGGTCTGGTCGTCGGCGAAGAACGTCTTGCGGGTATTGTCGTCGATGACGGCCTGCCGCTCGATGTTGCGGGTCGCCTCGGTGTCGAACAAACGGCCCTTCGCGAGCTTGGCACCTTTGACCTTGAAATAGCTCTCGCCGACGCCGTTCACCAGCACGTTGGACTCGTTGCCGCGATACCGCACCGTGGTGCTGGTCGAAACCGTCGGCGTGACCCCCGCAATGAAGGCCTGCCGGTCGAGCGCGCGGGCGTCGTCCAGCACCAGCGTCTTGATCTTGCTCGCCCGCGCGTCGCCGAAATCCTTGCCTGGAAACACCTCGATCGTGTTGGTGCCGAGGTTCGAAATGTCGGACAGCACCTTGCGCTGTGATGCGTTGCCGAGTGCGACCACGGACGACACCGCGGCGATGCCGATGATGATGCCGAGCATGGTGAGGAAGGCGCGAAGCCGGTGCGCGGCCATCGCAACCAGCGCCATCCGCGAGGCCTCGCGCAGGCGCCGCAACGCGGCGGACCAGCCCGGGCCGTTGCCCCACGGCGTCCGCGCTACCGTGACGGGCCGCTCCGGGGTGTCCGTTGTTCCGGCGCGGCGATCGGAGACGATCTTGCCGTCCCGCAGCTCGATGACGCGCTCGGCCCGTGCGGCGACATCGGCATCGTGGGTGACGATGATGATCGTCCTCCCCTCGCGGCGCAGCTCCTCCAGGATCTTCAGGACCTCCTCGCCGCTGCGCCGGTCGAGCGCGCCGGTGGGCTCGTCCGCCAGGATGACCTCGGCGTCGTTGATCAGCGCCCGAGCGATCGAGACGCGCTGTTGCTGTCCGCCCGAGAGCTGGTTCGGGCGATGGCCTCGCCGGTCGTTGACGCCGAGTCTTGCGAGGAGCTGCTCGGCTCGCGCACGGCGGTCGCGGGCCTTCATCCCGGCATAGATCGCGGGGATCTCGACATTCTCGCCGGCAGAGAGGTCGCCGAGCAGATGATAGCGCTGGAAGATGAAGCCGAAATGCTCGCGGCGCAGCGCCGCCAGCGCATCGGCGTCGAGCTCGGAGGCGTTCTGGCCGGCAACGCGGTAGGTGCCGGAGGTGGGGCGATCGAGGCAGCCGAGGATATTGAGCAGCGTCGATTTGCCCGATCCGGACGAGCCGACGATCGCCACCAGCTCGCCGGGCCGGATGCTCAGCGAGATATCGTCGAGCGCGACCACGCTGACGTCGCCGGTCGCGAACTCCCGCCGAACGTTCTCGATTGCGATGATCGGATCGGCCATGTCAGAGACCTCCGGGCGGGCCGCCCGACACGCTGCGCGATGCGGTCTGCTCGTTGGCCTCTCCGGTGACGACCCGCTCGCCTTCGTCGAGGCCGGACCTGATCTCGACCGTCGTGCGATCGTTGAGTCCGGTCTTGACCTCGCGCTCGCTGACGTCACCCCTCGTATTGAGGGTGCGGACGGTACTGCGGCCGTCGGATTTCCGGATCAGCGCGAGCGCAGGGATGACCTTCACGCGCTTGGCCTCGCCGGTGATGATGTGCACCTCGGCGGTCATGTAGGTCCGCAGCGAGAGCTCGTTGTTGGGGACGTTGAAAACGCCGATGTAGTAGATGGCGGTGCTGGTGGAACTCGATGAACTCGAACTCGTGCTCGAACCCGACGTGGTGGTCGAGGAGAAGCTGGCGTCGCTCTTGATCGATTCGGGCGCCGGCTCGATCTGCTCCAGCTTGGCCTCGTAGCGATGGTCCTGGTCGCCGAGGATGGTGAAGTAGAGCGATTGCCCCGGCTTGACCTTGACGATGTCGGCCTCGGAAATCTCCGCGCGCACGGTCATCGTCTCGAGCTGGCCGAGCACGACGATGGTGGGCGCGGACTGGACCGCGTTGACCGTCTGTCCTTCCTGCACCACGGTGGCAAGCACCGTGCCGTCGATCGGCGCGGTGATGCGTGTGTAGTCGAGGTTGACGCGCGCGGTCTCGACGCTGGCTTCAGCCCCCACGATCAGGGCTTCGAGCGCGGCGATCTGGGCGCGGGTCTGCCGCACGGTAGAATCGGCGCTGTCGAAATCGCTGCGGGAGGTGGCGCGTTGCGCCAACGTCGCCTGCTGGCGCGCGAGGTTCGCCTCGGCCAGAACCAGCGCAGCCTCCTTCTCGACCTTCTGCGCTCGGTAGTTCTTCAGCGACGCCTCGGAGCTGCGCAGATCGTTCTGCTTGGTGACGGGGTCGATCTGGGCGATGACGTCGCCGGCCTTGACGGTGTCGCCGACGCGGACGTTGAGGGCGGTGATCCGTCCCGACACTTGTGCGCCGACAGCGGTGAGGCGCGCCGGCTTCAGCGTGCCGCTCGCTAGCACCTCCTCGCGCAGATCGCTGACGGTGACCGGCGCGGTGATGTAGGACTGCGCCTTGCTCGACGTTCCCGGAACGCGCGTGGCTGCGACCACGCCGGCAGTTACGACGGCAACGATCGCCGCGCCGATCTTCAGGCGTTTGGCGGTGATGATCTCGATCACTTCTGCGCCTCTCGCAAGTGAGGTCCCGTGTTGGTGTCGACGATGATCGGCCTCGACACGCCGACCGGATCGGACCAGCCGCCGCCGAGCGCCTTTGCCAGTGCAATGTAGTATTTGGCCGCCGACACCTTGCTCTGGATCAGCGAATCCTCGGCGGAATAGAGCGAACGCTCGGCGTCCAGCACGTCGATGAAGCTGGCGCTGCCGCTCTCGAACAGCGATCGCGACAGCCGTGCGGCTTCGCGGTAGTTCCTGGCCGCTTCCGACAGCTTGGTGGCACGGACGCGTTCGCGCGACAGCGAGACCAGGGCGTTCTCGACGTCCTCGAGTGCGGTGAGCAGGGTCGAATGGAACGTGGCGAACGCCTGATCGCGTTGCGCCTCCGCAATCCTGACGGTGGCCAGGCGCTTGCCTGCGTCGAACACCGGCACGGTGATCGAGGGCCCGACCGACCAGCTCAGGCTTGAATATTTGGCGAGATCGCCGGCGCGTATCGCGGAGGTGCCGACCGAGCCGGTCAGCGACACCGCGGGATAGCGGTCGGCCTCGGCCTGGCCGATCCTGGCGGTCGCCTGCGCCAGCTTGTGCTCCGCGCTGGCGAGATCGGGGCGGCTCATCAGGAGATCGGCGGGCAGCCCGGTGGGCAGGGGCATGCGCGGCGCCGGCACGGGCGCGGACCGGGCCATCAACGAGGCGACGCCGTCAGGCGGTCGCCCGAGCAGGATTCCCAGCCGATGAATGTCGGCCGCAAGCGCCGCCTGATAGGTCGGGACGTTAGCTTCCGTGCTCGCGGCTTGCGCGGTGGCCTTGGCGAGATCGACAGCGTTGCCGCTGCCGGCCTCGTATTTACTGCGGGTCAGCTTTTCGGTGTCGCGCTGAGAGACCGATGTTTGCCGCGCCAGCGCGATCCGCGCCTGGTAGCCACGCGCCTCGACGTAGTAAGCGGCGACGTCGCCGATCAGCGTGACGAGGCTGTTGCGCAGATCCTCCTCCGCCGATTGCTGCCCGCCCACCGCCGCTTCGATGCTCCGTTGCGTGCCGCCGAACAGGTCGAGCTCCCAGCTCGAATCGAAGCTTCCCTGGTGCAGCGTGTAGGGCGCTGTGTCGGCGACGGCCGAGGCGGAGGTCCCGCTGGTCTTGTTGTCGGTCACCGACGCCGAGCCGCTCACGGACGGAAACAGGCCTGCCGCCGTCTGTTGCAGCGTAGCGCGCGCCTCGCGCACGACGGCTTTTGCCTTCGCAACGTCGGGATTGGCTTCGACGGCCTGTTCGATCAGCCGGTTGAGCAGGGGATCGCGCAAGCGCAGCCACCAGCGATCGAGCTTGCCGGTGTCCCGGTGCGGGGCGGTGCCGGCGCTCCAGTGCGAGGGCAAGGCGAGTCGGGGCGGGCCAGCGTAATCCGGGCCGACAGCGCAGCCGGCCAATGTCGCGCCCAGCAACAGCGCGGCGCAGGCCAATCCGGCGCGCGAGCTGGGGCTGCGCAACGGCGCGGGCTTTGGAAGAGGAGCCTCATTGGCAAATGGCAGGGGACTTGCGACGAACACGTATGGCGGCATCAAATCGGCTGAAATCCATGGACCTCGGTCCGGGGGAGATTTGCGGTCCTCTGGGGGGAGCGAGGGCGACCGCCACTAGCCGGCCGATCGTGGCCTTTCGGCAGCCGGAATGTTGCTGAATGTAAACAGGTATTGCCAGACGTCTCGGCGCGGCCGAACGGCTGACGTCCCATAGCCCGTGGCCCGGGTGGAGCGAAGGCGCATTCCGAGGCCGCTCGCCAGTGTTCGGCCCCGTCGCGGATTGCGCTGGCGCTCCATCCGGGCTACGCGTCCGCGCCTGTGTCGGCCCCCTGTCAATCCGCTCGCGCAAAAATATTCCACTTTACCGAAATTCGGTTTTGGCGTATGTGTCGGCCATCCCGGCTCATCCAGGAGGGGCGATCTCGAGGTCGTCTTGATCGCGAGCCGGCTTGCGGTGGACGCGGCAGCGTCGGCATGAGAGGTGCGGGCAGGGCGGGGTGTCCCTGTGAGCCCGCGGCCGCGTGCAGACGAGCGGCGCTGCTAGGCTTCGTCTCGCCTGTAAGTTTCGTAGCTCCGTCGACGGGGTTGGAAATACTGCGGCGAAATGGCGGGCCGTGCGTACGGCAAAACCGTGTGGTCCTGGCCGTCGTTGCTACGGTCAAGCCCGTTCGAAGATGCGCGCGAGCCCAACCGGGTGGAGGGCATCGTCAATTCGAACGGCGAGGGAGGCCAGAAGAAAGTTCGGCTCCCGGGAGAGCGCGGCATAAGCCGTCCGACCATCGCGCAGGGAAGGCCGAGTGATCGGCACCACCTGTATGCTGCTGTGCGGTTTTCTGCGTGCGCGTGCATTTCGCGCAGCGGACCGCGGGTGTCTGTCGGCACCCGGTCTTCCCTGCATCCTCTTGGCTCAAGAGGGACGAAAGACGAAGCAAGGCTCGGGTGAAATCCACCGCGAGATCGGGAGGGCATGTCTGCGATTTGAGCGAGCGACGGAGGCCGGCGATGGTACGCTCTGCTTCGTGGGTCCCGGCCCTGCGCGGCAACGCTCAAGCGCCTTGCGCTTTTATCGGGACACCTTTCACCACGAAATCGGAATTCGCCGCGCAAATCCGCCCAGATCGGAGTCGGGGCTCAGCGGCTGTCGGTCGAGCGGCCGATTGTTGTTACTGCGTGCGAAGGAGGCGCCGGGCGGAAAGGCATAGTCGGTAAACTTGCGCTCGCCGGGGAGTACCTCGGTCCCGCCGTCGAGCCACGATCGCTTGCTGACATAGATGCGCGTGCGCGGATCGGATTGGTAGGAACGATTGGGGCCGCGCGGGCCGTACTCGTAAACCGCGTCCCGGGCCGCTCGCGGCTCGCGCTTGCCGGCGGTGGCGGGATGAGCGATGAGGGTCGAGGCGAGGAGGGCGGCCAGCACTGCTCGGGTCGTTACATGCGCGTTCATCGGACAACATCCTGTGCGAATTTCCTGACGCGGCCGCCTCTCGCACCGACTTAAGAGCCTGTAAAGAATCCCGGCGTTGCGCGATGTTGCTGGGCCACTGCATGGGCAAGGCGACCGCGCGGCCGCTTCGAGGCGGCTCGGTCGGCGCCCACAATGCGCGCGGTCATTGCGGTCGCGCTGCTCACGCGTCCGATCGACCAATCAAATTCAACGACCGGAAACAATGCAGCAATCTCCAGGCCACACCGCGGCCACAGCCGTCTCGTTTCAGAGCAGGCGAGGTATCGTTGAGGTGTGGAATGTCGTTTTTGCGGGCCGGGCTGATCGTCGTGGCGATGAGTGCTGTATCGATTGCAGGTTCACTCACGCTTGTGCTGTTGCCGCGGCCGGTGGCGGCGCAGGCGATGCAGTCGATCGTCGTCGAAGGCAATCGCCGCGTGGAGGCCGAGACGGTCCGCTCCTATTTCAAGCCCGGCCCGGGCGGGCATCTCGATCAATCCGCCGTCGATGACGGGCTCAAGGCGCTGATCGCGACCGGCCTGTTCCAGGACGTGAAGGTCAATCAGGCCGGCGGTCGCATCGTGGTGTCGGTGGTCGAAAACGCCGTGATCGGCCGTATCGCATTCGAGGGCAACAAGAAGATCAAGGACGAGCAGCTCTCGGGGGAGATCCAGTCCAAGCCGCGCGGATCATTCTCGCGGGCGCTGGTGCAGTCCGACACGCTGCGCATCGCCGAAATCTACCGGCGCTCCGGCCGTTACGATGTCCGCGTCACGCCCGAGATCATCGAACAGCCGAACAACCGCGTCGACCTCATCTTCACGGTCGAGGAGGGTGCCAAGACCTCGGTCAAGTCGGTCGACTTCGTCGGCAACAGCGCGTTCTCGGCCTCGCGCCTGCGCGACATCATCAAGACGCACGAGAGAAACCTGCTCAGCTTCCTCGGCAACAACGACATCTACGATCCCGATCGCGTCGAGGCCGACCGCGATCTGATCCGCCGCTTCTATCTTAAGAACGGTTACGCCGACGTCCAGGTCGTCGCCGCGCTCACCGAATACGATCCGGAGAAGAAGGGCTTTCTGGTGACCTTCAAGATCGAGGAAGGCGCTCAATATCGCATCGGCTCCGTCGACTTCCGCTCCAGTATTCCCAATTTCGACACGGGCTCGCTTCGCACCTATTCGCGCGTCAGCGCAGGCTCGCTCTACAACGTCGAGTTGGTCGAGAAATCGACCGAAGAGATGCAGATCGAGGCCTCGCGCCGCGGCTATGCCTTTGCCGTGGTCCGTCCCGGCGGCGACCGCAATTTCGAGGCGCACACCGTCTCCGTGGTGTTCACCATCGACGAGGGCCCGCGCACCTATATCGAGCGCATCAACCTGCGCGGCAACACCCGCACCCGCGACTATGTGATCCGCCGCGAGTTCGACATCTCCGAGGGCGATGCCTACAACCGCGCCCTGGTCGACCGTGCCGAACGGCGCCTGAAGAACCTCGACTACTTCAAGAGCGTGAAGATCACGACCGAGCCCGGCTCCTCCAGCGATCGCGTCATTCTGATCGTCGACATGGAAGAGAAATCGACCGGCGACTTCTCGATCTCGGGCGGTTACTCCACCACCGACGGCGCGCTGGCGGAAGTCTCGATCTCCGAGCGCAACCTGCTCGGGCGTGGGCTCTATGCCAAGGCATCGGTCAGCTACGGCCAGTATTCACGCGGCGTATCGTTGTCCTTCGTCGAGCCTTATCTGCTCGGCTACCGGATGGCGCTCGGATTCGACACCTATTGGAAGGAGCAGAAGTCGAACAGCTATACGAGCTACGGCGTGACCACGCTGGGCTTCTCCCCGCGCATCGGCCTTGCCTTGCGGGAGGACCTCTCGCTCCAGCTTCGCTATTCGCTCTACCAGCAGAGCATCACGCTCGCCAGCGCCTACAACAATTGCAACAACAACGCGTCGAACGCCTCGCTGGCCTATAATCCGACGCCAGCCTATATCCAGAACGTCCTGGGCGGTGCGGACCCGACCAATTCCACGAGCTCGGGAGTCTATGGCTATGGCTGCTACGGCGACGGCGAGTCGAGTCTGCCGGTTCGAAAGGAGCTGGCGAACGGCGCGACCTGGACCTCGGCGCTCGGCTACACGCTGAACTACAACACGCTCGACAACACCAAGAACCCGACGGACGGGTTGCTGG
Source organism: Bradyrhizobium sp. CCBAU 53351 (assembly GCF_015291745.1). Lineage (NCBI taxonomy): Bacteria > Pseudomonadati > Pseudomonadota > Alphaproteobacteria > Hyphomicrobiales > Nitrobacteraceae > Bradyrhizobium > Bradyrhizobium sp. CCBAU 53351. The sequence continues at coordinate 5,563,245 of NZ_CP030059.1, read as the reverse complement.
TCGATTTCCGGCAGGACTTCGCCGGAGTCGGCGGCGACGTCACCTATCTGAAGACCGTGCTGGACACCAAATACTACGCGCCGCTCGTCTCCGAGATCGTCAGCGTGATCCACCTCCAGGGCGGCCTGCTCAGCAAGCTCGGCAACCAGGATCTGCGCATGCTGGATCACTTCCAGATGGGGCCGAGCCTGGTGCGCGGCTTCGCCTCGAATGGCATCGGGCCGCGCGACATCACCTACTACAACTACGGCTCCAGCGGCGATGCGCTCGGCGGCACGAAATATTGGGGCGCGTCGGCGGAGCTGCAGATGCCGTTCTGGTTCCTTCCCAAGGAAGTAGGCCTCAAGGGCGCGGTCTACGCCGATGCCGGCTCGCTGTGGGGCTATCAGGGGCCGACGTCGTGGTCGGCCACCGGCGAAGTCAACACCAAGGCGTGCCCGACCTGCGGATTGCAATATGACGACGGCAGCACGGTGCGATCGTCGGTCGGCGTCGGCCTGATCTGGGCCTCGCCGTTCGGGCCGCTCCGCTTCGACTATGCGGTTCCGATCACGAAGGGCAAATACGACGTCGTCCAGGAGTTCAGGTTCGGCGGGGGGACGTCGTTCTAGAGCATGATCCGGAAAAGTGTGCAGCGGTTTTCCGAAAGATCATGCTCAAGAAAAGGGGCGTTAGCCCCCGAGGATCCGCCGGCAGGCATCGACGAAGACCTCCGCGCCGGTGACGATATCGGCATCGGCGGTGTTCTCGGTCCAGTGATGGCTGATGCCGCCGATCGACGGCACGAACAGCATCGCGGCGGGCATGACGGTCGCCAGCATCTGCGCATCGTGGCCGGCCCCGCTGGGCATGCGAATGGATCGCCCACCGGCCAGCGCCCGGCTTGCGGCTTCGATCGCATCCTGAAAGCCTGGATTCATCATGGCAGGCGCGCCGGTGCGCAGCTTTTCGACGGTGACGGTGCAGGGACCGTTCGCGCTGGCATCATTCGCCATGGCCCGCAGCAGCTGCTCCAGCCGGGCAATGACCGAAGGATCGTCGTCGCGGATCTGGAACAGCATTTCGGCGCCGCCCGGAATGATGCTCGGCGCGCCCGGGTCGAGCGTGATGCGCCCGGTGGTCCAGACCGTGCGCGGGCCGCAGGCGGCCGGAAAACGCTCGTCGATCGCGACGCAGAATTTGGCGAGCGCCAGCCCTGCATCCTTGCGCACGGCCATGCGCGTGGTGCCGGCATGGTTCTGCTCGCCGGCGAAATTGATCTGGTATTGCCAGATGCCGACGATGGAGGTCACGACACCGATCGCGAGCCTGCCGCTTTCGAGCGTGTCGCCCTGCTCGATATGTGCTTCGAGATATCCGACGTGGCGGCCCGGCTCGGCGCCGAGGCGCGGCCGGCCCGCAAGGCCCATCTCGGCGAGCGCATCGCGCATGGTCCGGCCGCTGGTGCGGTCGCGCGCCGCGTCGATGTCGGCTTCAGTCACCTGCCCGACATAGGAGCGCGAGCCGAGGAAATGACCGAAATGTCCCTCCTCGTCGCACCACGCCGCGACCTCGACCGCGCCTTTCAGCGAGGGGTCGGCGTTGAGCACGCGGGCGGCTTCGAGCGCATAGACGACGCCGAGCGGGCCATCGAGCCAGCCGGCGTAGTTCTGGCTCTCCAGGTGCGATCCAGCCAGCAGCTTGGGCCCGACCTTCGTGCTCGTGCCGAAGACATTGCCGATGCCGTCGATCGAAGCGGAGAGACCGGCATCGGGCAGCTTGCGTACGAGCCAGTCCAGCGAAAGCCTGTGCGGTTCGGAAAAGGTCGGCTTGTGCACGCCGGTCTTGTAGGCGCCGATGGCGCGCAGCGCACTGAGATCGGCGAGAACGCGCTTTCCATCGGCGCGCGGCATGGTGTCAGGCATGTTCGGCAACCTTCAGCGCCTCAGTGCGGATCTCCTCGACCAGCCGTTCCTTGAGCTGGACGAACTCGGGCGTAGTCTTGATCTTGTAGGAGCGCGGATGCGGCAGGTCCACGGTAATCTCGGCCTTGATGCGGCCTGGGCGCGCGCTCATGACGATGACGCGGCTGCCGAGGAAGATTGCCTCCTCGATGTCGTGAGTCACGAACAGCACGGTCTTCTGGTCGCGCTCCCAGATGGCCAGCAGCATCTCCTGCATCAAGGCGCGGGTCTGGTTGTCGAGCGCGCCGAACGGCTCGTCGAGCAGCAGGATTTTCGGATCGTTGGCGAGCGCGCGCGCGATCGCGGTGCGCTGCTGCATGCCGCCGGAGAGCTGCTTCGGCCAATGATTCTCGAAGCCGGACAATCCGACCTGGCGGATGAAGGCGTCCGCGATTCTGTTGCGCTCCGCCTCGGACACGCCGCGCTCGCGCAGGCCGAAGGCGATGTTCTCGCGCACGGTGAGCCAGGGAAACAGCGTGTAGGACTGGAACACCATGCCGCGATCGGCGCCGGGGCCCGTCACTTCGCGTCCGTCGAGCGTGACGCGCCCGTTGGTCGGGCGGTCGAGGCCGGCGACGATCCGCAGCAGCGTGGACTTGCCGCAGCCGGAGGGGCCGAGGATGGTGACGAAGTCGTTGTTGCCGATGATGAGGTCGGTCGGCTCCAGCGCCTTGGTCGGCGCGTTGCCGTGGCGCGCCGGGAAGGTGCGCGAGACCTGCTCGACCTTGAGGATCGTCATGCGAGCCTCCACGGAAACAACCAGGCGTTGAAGGCCTTGAACATGAAGTCCGAGAGCAGGCCGATCAGCCCGATCACGATGATGCCGAAGATGATCTGGCCCGTGTTGAGCAGCGCCTGGCTGTCGGTGATCATGTGACCGATGCCCGAGGACGAGCCGATCAGCTCGGCGACGATAACATAGGTCCAGGCCCAACCCAGCACCAGCCGCAGGATCTCCGCGATCTCGGGCGCGGAGGAGGGCAGCAGCACCCGGCGGATGATGCCGCGGTCGCTGGCGCCGAGCGTATAGGCGGCCTCGACCAGGTCGCGCCGCGTGGCGCCGACGGTCACCGCGACCATCAAAATGACTTGGAACACCGAGCCGATGAAGATGACGAGCAGTTTTTGCAATTCGCCGATCCCGGCCCACAGGATCAGAAGCGGAATGAAGGCGGAGGCGGGCAGATAGCGGGCGAAAGAGACGAACGGCTCGAGGAACGCTTCGACCGGCTTGTAGGCGCCCATCAGCAGTCCGAGCGGGACCGCGATGATCGCGGCGAGCACAAATCCGCCGACAACGCGCCAGATCGTCATGCCGATGTCGTACAGGAAGCCCTGCTTGGTGATCAGGTCGACGCCCTCCTGCACCATGGTGAGCGGGTTGGCGAGGAACACTTTCGACACATGGCCGCCGAAGGTGGCCCACGACCACAAGGCAACGAACACGACGAAGAACGCAAGGCCGTAAGCCAAGCGCTGCTTCGATGTAACAGGGTCCAGGGGACGCATCGACGATCTATCCGGGCAGTGAACGAAATTGCCGGCCCCGCCGTGAGACGAGGCCGGCAGCTCCTGGGTGACTTACTTGATGAAGCTGGCGTCGAAGAGGTCCTCGACCTTCGGCGCGGCCTTGATGATGCCGATCTCGAGCAGCAGCTCGGCGGCCTCCTTGTTGAAGGTCAGGAAGTCGCCGGCGAAGAACTTCTGGTTGGCGGCCTTGTCCTGCCAGCGCAGATATTTCGCCGAGTTGGCGAACTGCTCGCCGGTCTGCTTCACGTCGGCGCCCATGATCTCATAGGCCTTGGCCTGGTCCTTGGCGATCATGTCGAGCGCCTCGAAATAGCTGTCGGCAAGGGCCTTCGCGGCTTTCGGGTTCTCGGTCAGGAATCTCGGCGTGCAGCCGAAGGTGTCCATCACCATCGGATAGTCCAGCGTGGTCGCGATGATCTTGCCTTTGTCCGGCGCGGCGCGCACCGTCGACAGATAGGGCTCATAGGTCATGGCGGCATCGTTCTGGCCGGAGACGAAGGCCTGCGCGGCCGCGGCCGGCTCCAGGTTGACGACGGTGACGTCCTTCACGGTAAGGCCGTTCTTCTTGAGCATCCAGGCCAGCGCGAAATACGGCGAGGTGCCCGGCGCGGAGGCGGCGACGGTCTTGCCCTTGAGGTCCTTGATCGCGGCGACGTCGTTGCGCACGGCCATGCCGTCGGCGCCGAAGCTCTTGTCGAGCTGGAAGATCTGCTTGGTCGCAACGCCGTTGGCGTTCCAGGAAATCCAGGTTTCGACCGTCGTCGCCGCGCACTGGATGTCGCCGGAGGCGACGGCGAGATGGCGATCCTTCTGCGGAATCTTCTTGATTGTGACGTCGAGGCCGTTCTTCTTGAAGATGCCCGCCTCCTTCGCCAGCGTCAGCGGCGCAAACCCGGTCCATCCGGAGATGCCGACACCGACCTTGACGTCGTCGGCGAGCACGGGAGTGGCGGCCGCAAGAGCAATGATTGTCGCGAATATCGTCGAACTACGCATGATTGTCGTCCTCTGCCGATCGATGGATTGACGTCCTGTTGGTCTCTTCATGAAGCGTTGCACGATTTGTGCCGACATAGCCACTCAGCCTCCCTTGAATCGCGCGACAAGGCGGTGAGAGTCACCGGGATAGAGCAGGCGCACGGCGGTGATCGTGCGCGCGCTGCGCCAGGTGTAACGGTCGATCACGAGACAGGGCGCGCCGACGGCGATCGCGAGTGCGCCCGCCGTGTGATCGTCCGCGACGATGGCGCTGATCGTGTGCTCGGCCTCCGTCCATGGGACGTGATGAAGCAGCCACGAGCCGGGCGGCTCGCGGGAGAAGTCCGCGGTCGCGGCATCAGGTACGGACGACAGATCGATCAGCCTGTCCTCGACGGCGAACGGCACGTTGTCGGCGCTGTGCCGGCACGTGATCGCGACCACCTTGCCGGCCTTTTTGACACCGAGCCGGTCACGGTCGGCGGAGGTGGCGGTGCGCAGCTTGCGGTGGATCAGCTCATAACCGTAAGCGCGTCCGAGCGCGGTGATCTCGGCGCGGATGTCGGTAATCTGCAGAACGGCGGACTGATGCTGCGGCCGGCGCACGAAGGAGCCGGCGCGGCGCCGCCGCTCGATCAGATCGGCCTGCGCCAGCTCGGACAGCGCCTTGTTCACCGTCATGCGCGAGCAGCCGTAACGCGCGACCAGCTCGTGCTCGAAGGGAATGCGATGCCCGGGCGGCCATTCGCCGGTGAGGATGCGCTGCTCGATATCGGCGCGAATGCGCTTGTAGAGTGTCGGCTTGTCGGCGGCATCGGTGACGAGGCTCATGCAACGAGCCTCCGTACCGCCGCGTTGAAGCGCTCACGTGCGGCCTGGCGCAATCCATGCTGACCGCCCTTGACTACCTTGCGGCCGCCGGCCCAGACGCAATCGATCGCGCCGCTGCCCGCGGCAAAGATCCAGCCGTCGATGGCGGCATCGCCCCGACGCCCCGCCAGCGAGGGATGCGCTGCGTCGAGCGTGACGATGTCGGCACGTGCGCCAGGTGTGAGCCCGACTGTCTCCTGCGCCAGCGCCTGTGCGCCGCCCGCGAGCGCGTGATCGTACAGCGTGCGTCCGGTCGAGCGGCCTGCGCCCGCGGAGAGCACGTTGCGCTCGCGGTGCTTGAGCCGCTGGCCGTATTCGAGCTGGCGCAATTCGTCGGCGACGCCGACCAATACGTTGGAATCGGTGCCGACACCGAACGCGCCGCCGGCCGCGAGAAATTCACGTGCGGGAAAGATGCCATCACCGAGGCTCGCCTCGGTGATGGGGCAGAGGCCGGCGACCGCGCCGGCCTTGCCGAATGCGCCGACTTCCGCTTCCGTCATGTGGGTTGCGTGAATGAGGCACCAGCGCGGGTCGACCGGCGCGTGCTCCAGCAGCCATTGCACCGGGCGTCGTTCCGACCAGGCCAGGCAATCCTCGACTTCCCTGACCTGCTCGGCGGCATGAATATGCACCGGCCCGCCTTCCGCCAGCGGAATGATTGCCGCAAGCTCGTCCGGCGTCACCGCGCGCAGGCTGTGCGGCGCGATGCCGATATTCGCGCCGGGCAATGTGCTGATCGCCTTGCGCGAGGCCGTCATCAGCGCGGCGAACTGATCGACCGAGCAGATGAAGCGCCGCTGGCCGGCATGCGGCGCGGCGCCGCCGAAGGAGCCGTGCGCGTAGAAACTCGGCAGCAGCGTCAGCGCAATGCCGGACGCCTCAGCCGCCTGCGCGATGCGCGCGGCCATCTCGGCGATATCGGAATAGTGCGAGCCGTCGCGATCGTGATGCAGATAATGGAATTCGCCGACGCGGGTAAAACCCTGCTCCAGCATCTCGACATAAAGCAGGGTGGCGACGGCGGCGACATCGTCCGGCGTCATCGCCAGCGCGAAGCGGTACATCGTCTCGCGCCAGGTCCAGAACGTATCGTTGCTGTCCCCGCGCAGCTCGGCGAGGCCCGCCATGCCGCGCTGGAAGGCGTGGCTGTGCAGGCTCGCAAGTCCCGGAAGCGCGATGGCGTGGCGCTCGTCGCCGGCGGCAGGCTGTACGCCCGCAGTCACCTCCGCGATCGCGCCGGCGGTGATCACCACCTGCACGTCATTGGCCCAGCCCGAGGGCAGGAGCGCGGAGGCGAAATGCAGTCGGGACATGATTGATGACACGCCGGCTGGACAGAACCGCCTTACGATTATATGTCTAGACATATAAGTCAAGCATCCCAGGGCGCAGGGACATCCGCGAAGGGACCGTTGCATGGCAGAGCGCTTCGACCGGATCTGGCACAATGCCCGCCTCGCCACGATGCGGGCGGATCGTCCTGATCTCGGCGAGATCGAGCAGGGTGTGATCGCTGCACGCGGCGGCCGTATCGTTTACGCCGGAGCAGAAGCAGATTTCCCGGCGGATGCGGACGCCGTCGAGCGGATCGATTGCCAGGGGCGCTGGATCACGCCGGGGCTCGTCGACTGCCACACCCATCTGGTCTATGGCGGCAACCGCGCGCACGAATTCGAGCTGCGGCTCAAGGGTGCAAGCTACGAGGAGATCGCACGCGCCGGCGGCGGCATCGTCTCGACGGTGGCCGCGACACGCAAGGCAAGCGAGGCCGAACTCGTCGCCAGCGCGCTGCCGCGGCTCGATGCACTGATCGGCGAGGGCGCCACCACCGTCGAGATCAAGTCCGGCTATGGCCTGGATACCGAGACAGAGATGCGGCAGCTGTCAGCCGCGCGGAGCATCGGTCGTCAGCGGCCGGTTGCAATCCGCACGTCGTTTCTCGGAGCCCACGCCCTGCCGCTGGAGGCTGATGGCGACAAGGAGCGCTACATCGCTCTCGTCTGTAAAGAGATGCTGCCTGCGGTCGCGAAGGCCGGCCTTGCCGATGCCGTCGACGCGTTCATGGAGGGCATCGCGTTCTCGGCGGAACAGACGGCGCTTGTATTCGAGACGGCGAGACGGCTTGGGCTGCCGGTCAAGCTGCATGCCGACCAGCTCTCGAACCTCGGCGGTGCCGCGCTCGCCGCAAGATTCTCGGCGCTGTCGGCCGATCACTTGGAGCATACCGACGAAGCCGGCGCTGCCGCGATGGCGAAGGCCGGTACTGTGGCCGTGCTGCTGCCCGGCGCGTTCTACTTCATTCGCGAGACGCAGAAGCCGCCGGTCGAGGCCTTCCGAAGGCATGGCGTGCACATGGCGCTCGCCACCGACTGCAATCCCGGCAGCTCGCCGCTGACCTCGCTGCTGCTCACCATGAACATGGGCGCGACGCTGTTCAGGATGAATGTGGCCGAGTGCCTTGCCGGCGTGACCCGTGAAGGCGCGCGGGCGCTCGGCGTGCTGAACGAGACCGGTACGCTGGAAGCCGGCAAATGGTGCGATCTCGCGATCTGGGACATCGAACGGCCCGCTGAACTGGTCTACCGCATCGGCTTCAATCCGCTGCATCGGCGGGTGTGGAGGGGCCAGTGATGGAGCAGGGCGCAGCGATCGTCGTCAAGCCGGGAACGGTCAGCCTCGACGATCTCGCGCGTGTGCTTGCAGGTGCGCCTGTCGTCCTCCATTCCTCGTTCTGGCCGCGCGTGGACGCAGCCGCGGCGATTGTCGCGAAGGCTGCGCAAGCCGATGCTCCGGTCTACGGCATCAACACCGGGTTCGGGAAGCTCGCTTCGAAGCGCATCCCACCCGACCAGACCGCGCTGCTTCAACGCAACCTGATCGTGTCGCATTGTTGCGGCGTCGGTCCTGTGACGCCGCAGCCGATCGTCCGCCTGATGATGGCATTGAAGATCGTCTCGCTCGGACGCGGCGCCTCCGGCGTGCGCCGCGCGGTGATCGAGCAGTTGCAGGGCATGTTGGCGCAAGGCGTGTATCCGCTGGTGCCGCAGCAGGGCTCGGTCGGGGCCTCCGGCGATCTCGCGCCGCTTGCGCATATGACTGCGGTGATGATCGGCGAGGGGCAGGCGATCGTTGACGGCAAGATTGTATCCGGCCGCGAGGCGCTCGCCGCGGCCGGCCTCGTGCCGCTGACGCTCGGCCCCAAGGAAGGCCTCGCACTGATCAACGGCACGCAGTTCTCGACGGCCTATGCGATATCAGGCGTGCTGCGCGCCTTTGGCCTCGCGCGTGCCGCGCTCGTCACCGGTGCATTGTCGGTCGATGCGGCGATGGCCTCGACGGCGCCATTCCGTCCTGAAATTCAGGCGCTGCGCGGCCATGCCGGTCAGATCGCCGCGGCGGCGACGCTTACGGCGTTGCTGGACGGCAGCGACATCCGCCTGTCGCATCTCGATGGCGACGAGCGCGTGCAGGATCCTTATTGCCTGCGCTGCCAGCCGCAGGTCGCGGGCGCGGCGCTCGATCTGATCACGCAGGCTGCCCGCACGCTGATCGTCGAGGCCAACGCGGTCACCGACAATCCGTTGGTGCTGGTCGAGACCGGCGAGATCGTCTCCGGCGGCAATTTCCACGCCGAGCCGGTGGCGTTTGCCGCCGATGCGATTGCGCTGGCGCTATCCGAGATCGGCGCGATTAGCGAGCGGCGCATTGCGACGCTGGTCGATCCCGCACTCAATTTCGGCCTGCCGCCGTTCCTCACTCCCGATCCCGGCATCAATTCCGGCTTCATGATCGCCGAGGTGACGGCCGCCGCGCTCTATGCCGAGAACAAGCAGCGGGCGCTCGCCTGCTCGATCGACTCGACGCCGACCAGCGCCAACCAGGAAGATCACGTCTCGATGGCGGCGCACGCCGCGCGGCGCCTTTCCGACATGGCCGACAATCTCGCCGCCATCCTCGGCATCGAGCTGCTGGTCGCCGCCCAAGGCATTACGCTCCGCGCGCCGCATGCGACCAGCGCGCCGCTCATTGCCGTCATCGCCGCATTGCGCGAGCAGGTGCCTGCACTCGGCGCCGACCGTTACATGGCCGGCGATCTCGCCAGGGCCGCCGCACTGGTCGAAGCCGACGCGCTGCCGGCGGCCGCACTCACAGCGCTGCCATCCGATCCGTTTCCGAGACTTGATTGAGAGGTCCGCATGAACCGCCGACTGGACAACGACCGCACCATCCGCGCCCCTCGCGGCAGCGACATCAGCGCCAAGAGCTGGCTGACGGAAGCGCCTTTGCGCATGCTGATGAACAATCTCGATCCTGATGTTGCCGAGCGCCCGAGCGAGCTCGTGGTCTATGGCGGCATCGGCCGCGCCGCGCGCGATTGGGAGAGCTTTGACCGGATCGTTGCGGCCTTGCGCAAACTCGAAGCCGACCAGACGCTGCTGGTGCAGTCCGGCAAGCCGGTCGGCGTGTTCCGCACCCATGCCGATGCGCCGCGCGTGCTGATCGCGAACTCCAACATCGTGCCGCACTGGGCGACGCTCGATCATTTCAACGAGCTCGATCGCCAGGGCCTGATGATGTTCGGCCAGATGACGGCGGGCTCCTGGATCTATATCGGCAGCCAGGGCATCGTGCAGGGCACCTATGAGACCTTCGTCGAGGTTGGGCGGCGCCATTATGGCGGCAGCCTCGCCGGCAAATGGATTCTGACCGCAGGCCTCGGTGGCATGGGCGGCGCGCAGCCGCTTGCGGCGACCATGGCGGGGGCTTCGATGCTCGCAGTCGAATGCCAGCCGAGCCGCATCGAGATGCGCCTGCGCACCGGCTATCTCGACCGCCAGGCCGCAACGCTCGACGAGGCGCTCGCGATCATGGCGGAGGCCGCGAAGACGAAGAAGGCCGTCTCGGTCGGCCTGCTCGGCAACGCCGCCGAGATTTTCCCGGAGCTGGTGCGCCGCGGCGTCAAGCCCGACATCGTCACCGACCAGACCAGCGCGCATGATCCGATCAACGGCTACTTGCCGAAGGGCTGGACGCTCGCCGAGTGGGAAGCCAAGCGCGCATCTGATCCGAAAGCGGTCGAGCGCGCCTCGAAGATGTCGATGGTCGAGCATGTGCAGGCGATGCTGGATTTTCACGCGCAGGGCATCCCGACGCTCGACTACGGCAACAACATTCGCCAGATGGCGCAGGACATGGGCCTGAAGAACGCCTTCGATTTCCCCGGCTTCGTGCCCGCCTATATCCGTCCCCTGTTCTGCCGTGGTGTCGGGCCATTCCGCTGGGCCGCGCTGTCAGGTGATCCCGATGACATCTTCAAGACCGACGCCAAGGTCAAGGAGCTGATGCCGGACGACAAGCATCTGCACAACTGGCTCGACATGGCCAAGGAGCGCATCAAGTTCCAGGGCCTGCCCGCGCGGATCTGCTGGGTCGGCCTCGGCGATCGTCATCGCCTCGGCCTCGCCTTCAACGAGATGGTGGCGCGCGGTGAGCTGAAGGCGCCCATCGTGATCGGCCGCGATCATCTCGATAGCGGTTCGGTCGCAAGCCCCAACCGCGAGACCGAGGCGATGAAGGACGGATCGGACGCGGTGTCGGACTGGCCGCTGCTCAACGCGCTGCTCAATTGCGCGAGCGGCGCGACCTGGGTCTCGCTGCATCACGGCGGCGGCGTCGGCATCGGCTATTCCCAGCATGCCGGCATGGTGATCGTTGCCGACGGTACGCCCGAGGCTGCGAAGCGCATCGAGCGCGTGCTCTGGAACGATCCCGCCAGCGGCGTCATGCGTCATGCGGATGCCGGTTACGACATCGCGATCGACTGCGCCCGCGACAAGGGGCTCGATCTGCCGAGCCTTGCGCAGTAGCTAGCCGCTCACCAGCAGCTTCGGCATCGTCGTCTTCGCGCCGTCCATGAAGGTCTGGACGGCGTCACGGACGATGGCGTCGAGATCGGGCGGGATCGGTGTTTCGTAGATGAACTTGCGGATGGCGAGATAGAAGATGCGGCCGTGCAGGCCCCAGAACAGCTCGGTCTCGCGCTCACTCAATGAGTGCGCCTTTGCGTCGGGCAGCTTCAGCTCATGGCGCAGCTCGGCTGCCGCCGGCTCGATGATCTCACGGCGGACGATATCGAGATAGCGGCCGGTGATACCGAACGACTTCATGCCGGAGAACACGAATATCCGCACCCAATTGTACTCGAACACGCGCTCGACATAGTCGAGATAGAAGCGCGTCAGCCGCCCTTCCAGCGATTGCGAGCGGTCGCGGATCATCGACCCCCATTCGGGCGACCAGCGGCTGAGATAGACCTCCTGGTAGACGCGCTCGATCAGCGCCTCCTTGCTGGGGAAGTGGCGATAGATCGCCGAGTGCGTGATGCCCATGCGCTTGGCCAACTCGCGGGTCTGCCCTTCGAAGCCACGCTCGGCGAAGAAGCGGATCGCTTCCTCCACGATTGCGCGCTCGCGGTCGGCCGCGCGCATGTTGCGACGCTTTGGCGCGGACTTGCTACCTGTCTCGGTTCGCTTGCGAACCGGTCGCCTCGAAGTTTTCTGCAGTTTTCGGGCCATCTCGTCGCTGAATCGCACGTCTCGAGCCTTCATAGCCCAAGCCGCTTTTGTGACCAAATGGTCATTTCCTGTTGACCGGCCTCAGGAGGCATGTCAGGATTTTGAGACCAGATGGTTACAAATCTGGCATCCCGGCTGATGAGCCGGTGGATCTCGGGGAAACGGCAGTGAAGGCGAGGGCTTTCAGCTATTTTCGTGCGGCGACGATCGACCAGGCGCTGGGCGCTCATGCGCGCGCCGGGGACGATGCGCGTTTCATTGCCGGCGGCCAGAGCCTCGTGCCGGCGCTGTCGCTGCGGCTGCAGGCGCCGCGGCTCCTGATCGACATCACCCACATCGACGAGCTGCGCGGCGTCAGGCGCGAAGGCGGCCATTTGCGCATCGGCGCCCTGACGCGCCATTGCGAGATGCTGAGCGAGCCGTTGATCGCCGAGTTTGCGCCGCTCTTGCATGCCGCGGCGCCGTTCGTCGCCCATCCCGCGATCCGCAACCGTGGCACTTTCGGCGGCAGCGTCGCGCTGGCGGATCCGGCGTCCGAATTTCCCGCGATGACCTTGGCGCTGGATGCCGAGATCGAGATCGTCGGCCCCTCAGGCCGCCGGCGCGTCAAGGCCGACGATTTTTTCATCAACCTGTTCGAGACGGCGTTGGAGCCGGGTGAACTGATCACTGCAATCTACGTCCCACTGCTCAAGGCCGACCAGCGCTTTGCCTTCGACGAACTGGCACGGCGGCGCGGCGACTACGCGCTGGTCGGCTGCGGGATCATGGCGACGTGCACGGGCGAGCGCGTCGACGACATCCGCATCTCTTTCTTCTCCGTCGGCAATACGCCGACGCGGGTGAAGGGGGTGGAGCGCGCCTTGATCGGCGCGCGTCTCGATGCCGAGCGTATCGCCGCCGCGCAAGGCGCGCTCGAAGGTGATCTCGCGCCGCCCGAGAGCGACGAGGTGCCACCGGCGATGCGGCTGCATCTCGCCCGCGTCTTGCTTGGCCGCCTGCTCGGACGTCTTGGGGCGGGCGCATGAGCGGCTTCGACGATAGCCTGCTGACCGAAGCCGACGAGACGGTGCGGGTGCGCTTCGTCGTCAACGGCCGCAAGGTCGCCTGCGAGGTCGCGCCGCGTGACACGCTGGTCGATTGCCTGCGCGACAAGCTCGAGCTGACGGGCACGCATGCCGGCTGCGAGATGGGCGCCTGCGGGGCCTGCCTGGTGCAGCTCGACGGCCGCGCCGTGCATTCCTGCCTGATATACGCGGTACAGGCCGATGGCACGACGATCAACACGATCGAGGGGCTCACCGAGAGCGGTGTGCTCGCCGACCTCCAGGCCGAATTCCACCGCCGCAATGCACTGCAATGCGGCTTCTGCACGCCGGGCATGCTGGTCAACGCGCAGGAGCTGCTGTCGCGGATGACGCAGCCGAACCGTGACGAGATCCGCGACGCGCTGTCGGGCAATTACTGTCGCTGCACCGGCTACGAGGCGATCGTCGATGCCATCGATGCCGTTGCCAAAGCGCGCAGCGAAGGCGGAGGGGCGACATGAGTGCGCTGACCTCGCTCGATCGCCCGAATTCCTATATCGGTCGTTCGGTGCCGCGCCCGAACGCCAAGCGCTTGCTGGCCGGGCGGGGGCGCTATATCAGCGATCTCAAGCTGCCGCGCATGCTCCATGCCGCGTTCCTGCGCAGCCCGCATGCGCATGCGAAAATCGTCTCGATCAATACTGAGCCGGCGCGCGGGGTCGAAGGCGTTCACCTCGTCGCCACCGGCGAGGATCTCGCCAAGCTCTGCACGCCGTGGACAGGAACGCTCGACCATTTCAAGGGCATGACCTCCGCGCCGCAATGGCCGCTGCCGCTGGATCGCGTGGTCTGGGCGGGGCAGGCCGTGGTCGCAGTCGTCGCCGAGAGCCGGGCGATCGCCGAAGATGCGCTGGAGCTGATCGAGATCGATTACGAAGACCTCCCCGTCGTCGTCGATATCGACAGCGCGCGCATCGCGGGCGGTCCACTGGTCAATCCCGGCAGTGCCAACAACACCTGCTTCCGAAGTCAGCTCGACAGCGGCACTGTGGACGATGCCTTTGCGCATGCTGCACACGTCGTGGAAGAAGAATTCACGTTCGCCCGCCACACTGCGGTGACGCTCGAGCCGCGCGCGATCGTCGCGGATTACGATCCTGCCGCCGGCGCGCTCACCGTGCATCACGCCACGCAGACCCCGTATCAGTTTCAGGACCTCTATTCGCGCCATTACGGCATTCCGGAGGCCCGCGTCCGGGTGATCGCGACCGATATCGGCGGCTCCTTCGGGATGAAGCTGCATGTCTATCACGAAGACATGGCGGTGGTCGGCCTCTCGATCCTGCTCGGCCGGCCCGTGAAATACGTTGCCGATCGCATGGAGTCCTTCGTCTCCGATATCCACGCCCGCGACCATCGCGTGCGCGCCCGCATGGCGCTGAATGCCAAGGGTGAAATCCTGGCGATGGATGTGCTTGACATGACTGCGATTGGTGCGTTCTCGACCTATCCACGCACCAGCGTGGTCGAGGGCAACCAGGTGATCCGCCTGATCGGCGCGCCCTATCGCTTCAGGAACTATCGCGCCACGCTGGAGGTGATCTTCCAGAACAAGGTGCAGACCAGCCAGTACCGTGCCGTCGGCCATCCCATCGCCTGCGCCGTCACCGAACGGCTGGTGGACATGGCGGCGGCGAAGGTCGGCCTCGATCCCTTCGCCATCCGCGCGCAGAACGTCATCCCCGACGATGCCTATCCGCAGACCTCGCCGACCGGTTACCGCTTCGAGGCGCTGTCGCATCAGGCCTGCCTGAAGCGCCTGTATGAGATCATGGACTATGACGGCTTGCGGGCCGAGCAGGCAGACTTGCGCCAGCGCGGCGTCTATCGCGGCATCGGCATTGCGGCCTTCGTCGAGATCACCAATCCGAGTCCTGCCTTCTACGGCGTCGGCGGCGCGCGCATCTCCTCGCAGGATGGCGCGATTCTCAGCCTGACGCCCTCCGGCGAAATTCGTTGCATGATATCGGTCACCGAGCAGGGGCAGGGCACTGAAGCTATCATCAGCCAGATCGTGGCCGACCAACTCGGTATCGCGCAGGACCACGTCAAGGTCATCACCGGCGACACCGAGGTCACGCCGCATGGCGGCGCCACCTGGGCCTGCCGCGGCGCCGGCATCGGCGGCGAGACCGCGCTGCAGGCCACGCGCGCCCTCAAGCGCAACATCCTGGAGATTGCGGCGCTCATTCTGCAGGAACAGCCGCCCGCGCTCGACATCGCCGACGGCGAGGTCGTGGATGCCGCGACGCGCAAGCCGCGCCTGCCGATCGCCGAGATCGCGCGCATCGCCTATTTCCGCTCCGACACGCTGCCGCCAGGCACGCAAGCGCAGCTCACCGTCAGCCACCATTTCGCGCCGCAGGGCTATCCCTTTGCCTTCACCAACGGCATCCAGGGCTGTTCGCTGGAGGTCGATGTCGAGACCGGCTTCATCAAGCTCTTGAAGCATTTCATCGTCGAGGATTGCGGCCGCGTCATCAATCCGATGCTGGTGGACGAGCAGCTCCGCGGCGGTATCGTGCAGGGGCTTGGTGCGGCGCTGTTCGAGGAATGCCGCTACAGCGACACCGGTCAGCTTATCAACGGCTCGCTCGCCGATTACCTCGTGCCGATGCCGATGGAGATGCCCGACATCGTCATCGCCCATGTCGAGACGCCGACCGGCGACACCGAGCTCGGCGCCAAGGGCGTCGGCGAGGCCGGCACCGCGGCGGCGTCCGCTTGCGTGCTCAACGCCGTCAACGACGCGCTCGCGCCGTTCGATGCCACGATCAATTCGATCCCGATTACGCCCGCAAAAGTCCTGAAGGCCCTGAAGCGCTTCTAGAAGAGACAATTGAAAAAGACATTGGAGGACATCATGCCCAAATCCGGTTCGACGTCGAAGATAACCCGCCGCAGCGCGCTCGCCGGCCTCTCGGCCAGCGCAGCCCTGCTCGCCATGCCCCGGATTGGCCGCGCGGCCGACGAGACGATCCGCATCGGTTTTCCGACGCCGCTGACCGGTCCGTTCGCCGCGGAAGCGCGCGATCAGGTCAAATGCGCCGAGCTCGCGGTCAAGCTCGTCAACGACAAGGGCGGCATCGGCGGCCGCAAGGTCGAGCTCCTGGTACGTGACGACAAGCTCAATGCCGGCGAGGCCGCGACGCGCACGCTGGAGCTGATCGAGAAGGACAAGGTCCATGCCGTGGTCGGCGCGCTCTCCAGCGCCGTGCAGCTCGCGGTCAACGAGGTCACCCGCGCTCGTGGTGTGATCTACGTCTCGATCAGCCAGTCGGACACCATCAACGAAGCCAAGGATTTCAGCAAATTCACCTTCCATGAGGCGCTCAATCCGCACATGACGACCGCAGCGGTGGCGCGGCAGACCCTGAAGAAGGGCATGAAGGTTGCCCATCTCGTTGCCGACTATGCCTATGGCCATGAGATGCTGCGCGGCTTCAAGCGCGCGCAGGCGGCGATCGGTGCTGACAATGTCGGCGAGATCCTGCATCCGTTCGGCGCCGCCGACTACTCCACGTTCATGCCGCGCCTGATGTCGATGCGGCCGGATGTGCTGTGCATCTCCAATTTCGGCCGCGACCAGGCCAACGCGATCAAGCAAGCCGTGGATTTCGGCGTGAAGCAGCAGATGAAGATCGTCGTGCCCGTCATCCTGCACAACCAGCGCCTCGCGGTCGGCCCCGAGGTGTTCGAGGGCGTAGTGGGCGGCGCCAATTACTATTGGGGCTTGGAAGCGCAGAGCAAGTCGGCGGCCGCCTTCAACGCGGCGTTCAAGGCCGCCAATGGCGGCGCGATCCCGACCGATTACGGCGCCTACGGCTATTCCGGTGTCGGATCCCTGCTGGCCGCCATGCAGACGGCCGGCGGCACCGATACCGACAAGGTCGTCGATGCCCTGGAGAAGCTGCAATACGATCTGACCAAGGGCCCGCAGCATTACCGCAAATGCGACCATCAGTCGGTGCAGTCGGTGCTGGTGCTGGAGTCCAAGAAGAAGTCGGCGATGGCTGGCGAGAACGATCTGTTCGCCATTCTCGCCAACGAGGCCGGCTCCGACGACATGCTGCGGACCTGCAGCGAGCTCGGCCACGCCACTTAATATCTGCACGATGGACCTGTCGCTGATCATCATGCAGCTTCTCTCCGGGATCGCCCTTGGGGCGGTCCTGGTGATCACTGCGCTCGGCCTCACGATCGTGTTCGGCATGCTCGGGGTGGTGAATTTCGCTCATGGCGCGCTGTTCATGATCGGGGCCTATGCAGGGCTCTATCTGGCCTCGCTCACCGGCAGCTTCTGGTGGGGCCTGCTGCTCGCGCCTATTTTGATCGGCGCCTTCGGCATGGTGATCGAGTTCGTCCTGATCCGCAGGCTCTATGGACGTTCCATCGACGATCCGCTGCTGCTCACCTTCGGCCTCAGCTACATCCTGGTCGAGGGCGTGCGCATCGTGTTCGGCAGCGACGGCATTCCGTTCCCGACCCCGCCGCAGCTGATCGGCGTGCTGGATCTCGGCGTCGGCATCTTCCCGCGCTACCGCCTGTTCGTCATCGTGCTGGTGGCTGTGGTGCTGCTGGCGCTCTGGCTGACGCTGGAGAAGACCCGGATCGGCCTGATCGTGCGTGCGGGTGCGCGCGATCCCACCATCATGCAGGTGCTCGGTGTCGACATCGGCCGGGTCTGGCTCGCGATCTTCGGCCTCGGCGTCGGCCTTGCCGCGCTGGGTGGCGTGCTCGCAGGGCCCATGCGCAGCGTCAATCCGGAGATGGGGTCGCTGGTGCTCGCCGAGGCCTTCGTCGTCACCGTGATCGGTGGCCTCGGTTCGATCGTCGGCGCGGTGGTGGCCGGGCTCATGGTCGGCGTTTCCATCAGCCTGGTGGCGCTGTTCGCGCCGGAAATGGCGACCATCGTCATGTTCGCGCTGATGGCTGTGGTGCTGCTGATCCGCCCGCAAGGGCTGTTCGGCGTGAGAGGGAGGACGGCGTGACGCGCCCTTCGAGCGGCGAGGTTCTCGCCAAGCCTGCCACGAGCGGGCTCGACCGGATTCTCGATCACCGCGTGCTGCTCTCGATCGCCGTGCTGGCTGTATTGCCGTGGCTGCTGCCGTCCAAGGCGCTGGCGGTCAACGTCCTGATCTACGGCGTCGTGGTGATGGGCTACAATCTGCTGTTCGGCTACACCGGGCTGCTGTCGTTCGGTCAGGCGGCGTTCTTCGGCGCGGGGGCCTACTTCACCGGCATTGCGATCGGCCGCTACGGCGTGCCCTGGTTTGTGGCCGTGCCGATCGCCGTGCTGCTCAGCACCTGTCTTGCTGCCCTGATCGGTATCGTCTCGACGCGCACCCGCGGCATCTATTTCTCCATGGTGACGCTGGCGCTGGCTCAACTCGTCTATTACGTGGCGCTCCAGGCCGCCTCGTTCACCGGCGGCGAGAACGGCCTGCGCGGCTTCACGGTCGACCGCGTCAACCTGTTCGGCCTGCAGGTCAACTTCCTCGATCCCGTCAACAAATACTACGTGCTGATGGCCTTCGCAGGCTTGGCGATGTGGGTCCAGTCGCGCATCCTGAACTCGCCGTTCGGCGCCGTCATCGAGGCGATCCGCGAGAACGAGCAGCGGGCGCGGGCCTGCGGCTACGACGTCGAGCGCAGCAAGCTGGTCGTGTTCATGCTGTCGGGCGCGATCTCCTCGCTCGGCGGCTGCATGCTGGCGCTGCATCTGTCGATCGTGCCGCTGGACATCCTGCATTACCAGACCTCCGGCATGATCGTGATGATGGTGCTGCTCGGCGGTGCCCGCAGCTTCTTCGGACCCTTCGTCGGCGCGGCGAGCTTCCTGATCCTGGAGGATGTCATCTCGCTGTGGACGCCGCATTGGCAGATCTTCGTCGGCGCGATCTTCGTGCTGTTCGTGCTGTTCCTGCCCAAGGGCATCTGGGGCACGCTGCTCGATGTGCTCGGCATCGGAAAGGCGCGGCGATGAGCAGTGAACTGCTTCGCGCCGAAGGGATCGGCAAACGCTTTGGCGGTTTCGTCGCGCTCGAAGGCATCACCGTGTCGTTCGCTGCCGGCCAGCTCACCTCGATCATCGGGCCGAACGGCGCCGGCAAGAGCACGTTCTTCAACATCCTCTCCGGCGCGCTGACGCCGACGTCCGGCAAGCTGCATTTCAGGGGCCGGGAGCTGAACGGCCTGCCGCAGCACCGCTTCGTGCACCAGGGCATCTCGCGCTCCTACCAGATCACGAACATCTTTCCCGACCTGTCGGTGCATGAGAACGTGCGGGTCGCGGCGCAGGCGCTGACCGTGAGTTACGACATCTGGCGCAACCGCACCCGGCTGTCCGAGCTGCATGCGCGTGCCGATGCTGCGCTCGCCGCGGTCGGATTGCTCGGCAGGCGGAACGAACTGGCAAAATTCCTGGGGCACGGCCAGCAGCGCGCCCTGGAGATCGCGATCGCGCTGGTCTCGGAGCCGGAATTGCTGCTGCTGGACGAGCCGACCGCCGGCATGGGGCCGGAAGAGACCAAGGATATGGTCGCGCTGCTGGAGCGGCTCGCCGACAAGCGCACCGTGCTGCTGGTCGAACACAAGATGAAGATGGTGCTGGGCCTGTCCAAGCGTGTCGTGGTGCTGCATCACGGCCGGCTGCTCGCGGACGGCGCGCCGGAGGAAATCAGGAGCAACCCGGACGTCCGCCGGGTCTATCTCGGACAGAGTGAAGGCTATGGCTGAGACCGCATTGCTCGACATCGAGAACCTGCACGCCTGGTACGGCGCGAGCCACGTCCTGCACGGCATCTCGCTGCATGTGAAGGAGGGCGAGGTGGTCGCCCTGGTCGGCCGCAATGGCGCCGGCAAGACCACGACCTTGCGGGCCGTGATGGGCCTGATGCCCAAGGCGACGGGCCGCGTGCGGTTTGCCGGCAAGGAGGTTCTGCCGCTGCGCGCCCATCAGCGCTTCCACCTTGGCCTCGCTTACGTGCCCGAGGAGCGGCGCATCGTTCCCGGGCTGACCGTACGCGAGAACCTCCGGCTCGGCCTCGTCGCGGCCGGCAGCGATATCGAGGAACGAGCCGCGATCGACGAGATCGCCGAAACCTTCCCGCGCCTGAAGGAGCGGCTCGACCAGGAGGGCGTCACGCTCTCCGGCGGCGAGCAGCAGATGCTGGCGATCGCGCGGGCGCTGATCGCAAAGCCCAAGATGATCCTGCTGGACGAGCCATCGGAGGGCATCATGCCCGTGCTCGTCGAGGAGATGGGCGTGCTGTTCCGCCGCCTGCGCGACGAGGGCAAGACCCTGCTGCTGGTCGAGCAGAACGTCGAATGGGCGCTGCGGCTCGCCGACCGGGCCGTGATCATCGACCAGGGCGAGGTCGTGCACCAGAGCAGCGCTGCGGCGCTGCTCGCGGACAAGGACGTCCAGGAACGCTACTGCGCGGTGTGATGCGAAAGCATGATCCCGAAAAGTGCGAAGCGGTTTGCCGGAAAGATCGTGCGCAGAAAATAGACTAAAGCGCGATGACTAAATTTCGTCGCGCTTCAGGCCACGACCTTGGCTCCGCCGCCGTCGAGGCGCTGGCGTTCATCCGCCAGATAGTCGGCGATCGCATCGGCCGGCATGGGCTTTGCGAAATAGTAGCCCTGGATGAAATCGCAGCCGAGCCGGCGCAGGCTGTCGAGCTGGGCGCGGGTCTCGACGCCCTCGGCGACGCAGGCGATCTCCATGTCGTCGCAGAGGCCCGCAAGCGATTTGATGATCTTGTGGCTCACCGGATTCTCGTTGATCTCGGCGACGAAGCTGCGGTCGACCTTGATCTTGTCGAGCGGCAACCGGTGCACGTGGCTCAATGACGAATAGCCGGTGCCGAAATCGTCCAGCGAAATGCCGCAGCCCATCGCCTTCAGCGTTGCGATCGACTGCTGCGCGCGAACGAAATCGAAGGTGACGGCCGTCTCGGTGATCTCGAAGTCAATCCGGTGCGGCGACAGACCGCTTTTCTCGATGATCGAGATCAGCGGCAATATGCCCTCGGCGGCACAGACGTCGTGAGCGGACAGGTTGAACGACAGGCGGATGTCGTCGGGCCAGGTCCTGGCCGTGGCGAGCGCGCGCGCCAGCAGCGCCTGGGTCAAAGGGCGGATCAGGCCGATGCGCTCGGCCGCGGGAATGAAGTCGGCGGGAGAGACCCAACCGAGGCGGGGGCTGTGCCAGCGCGCCAGCGTCTCGAAACCCGAGGTGTGCTCGCTCATGGCATCGACGATCGGCTGGAAGACCAGCTCCATCTCGGCGCCGAAATCGGAGGTGCGCAACAGGTTCTCGATCACGCCGCGACTGCGGATCTCGGCCTCGAGCTCGCTGGAGAAGGTCACGGTGCGGCCCCGCTGATGACGCTTGGCATGGTACAGCGCGTAGTCGGCACATTCGTAGAGCGCTTCCGACGTCGTCGCGGAGTCCGGGAAAACTGCGAAACCGATCGAGCAGGACAGCCCGGTATGGGCGGTGTCGAGCTGGTAGGGCAGCTTGACCTGACTCCCGATGCGCTCGCCGAGCCGCGTCAGGTCCGCATCCTCGGGGTCGCCGCAGACAACGAGGCCGAACTCGTCACCGCCAAGCCGGGCGAATTCCACCCGCTGCGGGCCAAAGCCCTCGCAAACCTCGCGGATGCGCCGGCCGGCCTCGATCAGGACCCGGTCGCCGACCGAGTGGCCGTAATTGTCGTTGATCGGCTTGAAGCCGTCGAGGTCGATGATTCCGACCGCGACGCGGACGTGCCTGCGCTCGGCGTCGGCAAAGGCGCTCGACAGTTCGGCGAAGAAGCGGCGGCGGTTCGGCAGCTCGGTGAGGGAATCGAGATTGGCGAGGCGGAAGTTCTCGTCCGAGAGCGCCTGCGTCGCGGCCTGTTGTGCAAGCAGCGATTTGCGGCTGGCGACAAGATCGGCGAAATCGCGGTAGTAGATGAACAGCACCGTCACCATCGCGCCGGAAACGAGGAGATTGTTGACGGCGATCGCCTTCAGCGTCGGCTCGCCCGTCGCGAAGAAGAACAGCACATAGGGTATGTCGACGATCAGCGTCACGATCAACGCCGCCGAGCGCAGATGCATCAGCGAGAAGATGCAGCCGATCACGGTGACCGCCATGTAGAAGGCGACCTGGCTCTTGGCGAACGGATCGCCGTAAGGGTAGAGCGCGAAGGACCAGGCGGTGAAGCCGGCGCCGATCGGCAGCGTCAGCCAGTTGGTGGCGCGCAGATTGCGCAGGATGTCGGCGTCGCTGCGTACGAGGTGACGCTGGCGCAGCCACCAATAGGTCCGCAAGCCTGCGAGCACGGTCAACACGGTCGGCACGATCATCGTCAGCCAGTTCGGCGCCACGTTCACATAGGTGTAGGCGACGGCGATCGTGTTGCTCATGAGGATGAAGTAGAGCAGCGGGACTTGCTTGGAGAAGGCGTCGAACTGCGCCCGCATCAGGTCCGGGTTGTCTGCGGGAACGCGAAACAACCGGATTGCGGCGGCAAGATGAGACTTCAAATCGGCAACAGGCATTGAAATACGAGCCCCGGATCCCCTGAAAAACGCGGGCGATCTTGCACGGCGGGGGTAAAGGGCGCGTTAGATCGATCTCGCGCCGAAGGCCAGCGCAGGTTGCGCGCTACCGAAAATGGTTCCGGTCGCGTGCATTGGTGAGGCCGCGTTAACGATAAGCTGTCGCGCAAGCGGGCACATCGACCGCAAAGTCCTGCAAAGCTTCGGCTACGTTCTACTAACCATGCGCGCCGGCGCAGCGTCATGCCGCACCTCTCCCCGATGCAATGGGGAGAGGTGAAAGACAGCGTCCGATGGTCGCTACTTTTTTTCTAGCGCCGCGGTCTGCTTGGCGAGTTGCTTGTCGAACTCCTCCGACAGGCCCGACGCGTAGGTCGCGAGCTCGCCCGGTTTGACGAACGGGTTCGGCGCGCCGTCCTTCATCTGCGCACGCTTGGCCTGCATGCCATAGACCTCAGGATGGGGCCCGAGCAGGACGTCGACCTTCATCGCTTTCACCTTGGCGTAGGTCGCGCGGTAATCCTCGATGATGCCGGGATAGGTCGGCTGGCCGACCAGCCTGTTCAGTGCCACCGTGCCGCTGCAGAAGAACAGCACCTTGCGGCTCTGATCGGCGTCCTTGACGATCATCTCCCAGCTCGTGCAGCCCGGCGAATGGCCGGGCGTTGCATGTGCAATCAGCGTGGTGTCGCCGAGCGTCACGGTGTCGCCCTCCTTCACGACACGGTCGACCTTCACCGGTGGGAAGGCGAGGTCCTCGTTTTTCTCGTCGCCGGGATAGTAGCCGCCTTCGAGCAGCGGTTTGTCGCGCTCGCCGGCCACGAGCTGCGCGCCGGTCTCCTTCTTGAGCTCGGCGAAACCGCCGGTGTGATCGATATGCGCGTGCGAGTTCAGGATCATCTTGATGTCGGCAACCTTGAAGCCGAGCTTTGTGATGCTGTCCTTGATCGTGCCGGTGGACTGGGGCATCGCGGTGTCCATCAGGATGAGGCCTTGCGATGTCCTGATGACGTAGACGGCGATACCCTCGGTCCCGACATAGTAGATGTTGCCGATGAGCTGGAACGGCTCGAACGGCGCTGTCCACTTCTGCATGACCGCGGCGAGGAAATCCTTGAGGGTCTGCGCTTGCGCGCCCGTTGCGAACAAGGCCAGTGCGCACAGCGCGGCCGTCAGCTTCTTCATAGTTTGTCTCCCGGATTGTTCTTGTCGTTTTGATCAGGCACGGATGTGGCACCGGCCGGTGCGCAAGTTACGTCGCGACCGCCGTTACGGGCAACTGCTTCGCGCGCGGAAAATTTCAGATGTGTTGCAGGAATAACGGCGCGTCGGCTGAACGCCGCGCGGGACCGTTAGCGCCCGATCGTCACGCCGGCGGTCGAGCGCATGGCGTCCATAAGGCTCGTCGCGTTCTTGTCGTCGAGAACTTCTCGCGTCAGCACAGTGGTCTGACCGGGCGTGTTGAGGATCGTCTCGCCGCGCGAGGAGGACAGCCGGACGGCCTTGTAGGACGCGGCCGGATCGGTGGCGGGGGCCGTCGCATGCGGGTGGCGCGACCGGCTGCCGGGCGCCGCAACCGCGGCTTGCGAGACACAGAGGGCGGCGATCACGACCAGAAGCAACGAGCTCGTGCGCATAGGCGATCTCCCATGTCGGGATGTCAACCTAGCACGTCGCGGCGGTCGCTGCAGGCGAAAGGATCAGGCGAGAGCGGCCTGGCGTTCCCGCGCCGGTTCGCGGACTCGCTCGAGTTTCCCAGGCTCGGCGAGCTGGGTGAAACTTCGGTTGCTCGCCTGGGCGGGGGCCTCGATGATGACGCCCTCGCAGACGATCTGTCCGCCGAGCATCTTGAATTCTAGCTTGTCGTAGCGCTGCATGGTTTCGCCGGCCGCGGGCGGCAGCAGCCCGACGCTGCCCTGGATGTTCAGGGTGGCTTCGCCAGTGCCGTGAAGCCGAGGATTCCACATCCTGATCCCGCTTTCCGCCCAGCGCTGTCGGATCAGCGCGGCGCGATCGGCAGGCTCCGCGGGTCTCGAGCGAACTTTCGGCGGGCTGCGGACTTCCGGAGCTGGCGACACGCGCGCCGGAACCGGCGCGATGTCCGTGACGACGCTGGCCGCATCAGTGGAACCTCGCTCCACGACCACCGCCGCGACGGGCGCGGCAATATCCGCAGCTGCCGGCTCGATGGCCACCGCGTCGTCCGGCAAGGGATCGCCGTCGAAATCATTCTCGGAGGCAGGCTCGACCAGAACTTCGGCAGCGGCAGACGTAACGCGCGGCGCGCCAGCGGTTGGCTCAATATCCTCGCTGACGTCAGGGGTGCGATTGTCACTGACGACGAGGGCAGGGACGTCAGTCGGAGCGATCTCGACATCGGTGGACGATGGCGGTGCGTCCTCTGCAACAATGGGCTCGGCGTCAGTCGGGGGCGCGGGAGGTGGCTCGCTGCCGACCACGAGTTCGGCGGCGTCTACCGGTTCGCCGACAACCTCGACGGCGACCGGCTCCACGTCGGCGGCCTCGACTTTCGCCGGGGTCTCAACGACAGGATCGTGGCTGATCGCGGGTTCGCGAGCGCCTTCGGCCGCAGTTTCGATCTCGGTGGCCGAAGCCTCCTCGACGACCGGCGCGATATCGGACGGGATCTCCCGGGAGACATTGTCGCTGGCGACGGTGTCGGTTGGTGCTGCCGGCGGGCTCTCCGCGATGACGGAGATCGCGGTATCATCCTGGGTGGAGCGAGCCTCGTCCCGGGCCTCGTCGTGCGCTGAAGTCGTGCTGATTTCGGCAAGTTGAGTCGAAGCGGCTTCCGCGACGTCTTCGGCGACAACGACTTCGGCGACAGCGGCTTCGGCGTTGATGGGCGAGACGTCTGCGGCGACCGGCGTGACGTCGATGCTGCCGCTATGCGGCTCAGGCCGAAGCCGGGTGAATGCCCATTTCACCGCGGGGATGCGGCGCAGCAACGATATCAGTCTCGAAAGCACTAGGAGTTGTCCAAGAGGTACTCGGCGTGAGGCAATCGCTGATTCGCCAGCAATATGAAAAACTGCCCCGGCCGTCACATCCCTGTCAATCTAGGTGAGATCAATTGCAGAACATCCGCGCATTCGTCGCGTAAGTCAGCGAGTGACGTGTCAGCCGTCATGGCGAGGCGGCGATCGTCGCAAGGGCCACGGTTTGGCCGAACCAACGTGACCGCAATCACAGTACAACTACGCCGAAGCAGGCACGCTCTTTCCGAAACGGAAGGAGAGGGAACGTGATCCACAAGATTTGTCTTGCCGCGGTCTTTGCCGCTAGCATGGGCGCGCCGGTGCTCGCGGACGATCTCACGCGAAAATCGCCGCTCACCTCATTCCGCCCAATGCGGAGATTCACATCTCCTGGACCAGTCCTGCATCCGATCCCGAGGGCCGCGCGATCGAGGTGGTCTGCGGTGAGGTCACGGTTCGCAATCCCAGAGGCTTTTCGACATCGACGTTTGCCTATGTCGTCGACGACGACAAGCTTTGGCTGGCCTGGAAGATCGATTGGATGAAGGAACCGGAGTCGCAGGGCGTCCGCCGCGTAATGAGATATTGTCCCGGTCGTTGATCGACCCCCGTCGGTCCGTGGGAGGGGACGACGGTCCCCTCCCGGGATCCTCGACCTTCCGACTATTTGCCGGCACCGCCGCCGGCGCCCGCGCTGCCGCCGGCCTGGCTGCCCATGTTGTTGGTGTTGGTGCCGCCGGCCGATGGCTGCTGCGCACCCTTGCTGTCGCTGGCCTCGTTCTGCATGTTCGACGAACGTCCGGTCGTCATGCCCTTGGTGGCGGGGCCTCGCGACGAGGGGCCGACGTCGCTCTGGCTGGAGGCGCCGGGAGCCGGTTGTGTCTGCGCGACGGCGCCACCGGTCGCCAACGCCATGATGCATGCCGATGCCAAGATGAGCTTCTTCATTGGATTCTCCTTGACTTTACATCTCAGATAATCCGGCTGCGCCAGCGACGTTCCTGCCGCTTTGTGGCCGCTCGCTCAACTCCATACGGCCTTACGTCGGGGTTCCCGTTTTCGTCGCCACGGGCTATTCAGAGCCGTCATTGTTTGTCCGGGAATGCCGCATGAGGAAGATCATCGCCATCGGAGCGCTTCTGCTCTGGTCCACCATCGCGTTCGCGCAGGATCGCACCATCACGGTCGCTTCGACCACCTCGACGGAACAATCAGGGCTGTTCGGCCATCTGCTGCCGCTGTTCACGAAGGCCGAAGGCATCGGCGTGAAGGTCGTCGCCGTCGGCACCGGCCAGGCGCTGGACGTCGGCCGACGCGGCGATGCCGATGTCGTGTTCGTCCATGACAGGCCTGCCGAGGACAAGTTCATGTCGGAAGGGCAGGGCGTGAAGCGCTTCGACGTCATGTACAACGACTTCATCATCATCGGCCCAAAGAGCGATCCTGCCAAGATCGCCGGCGGCAAGGACGTCACGGATGCGCTGCGCAAGATCGCGGCGGCGAAGGCGCCGTTCATTTCGCGCGGCGACAAGTCCGGCACGCACGCGGCCGAGCTGAGGTTGTGGAAAGAGGCTGGGGTTGATCTCGGTGCGGGCAAGGACAACTGGTACCGCGAGATCGGCCAGGGCATGGGCCCGGCGCTGAACATGGCCTCGTCGTCGAACGCCTATCTGTTGTCGGACCGCGGCACCTGGCTGTCGTTCAAGAATCGCGGCGAGCTCGCCGTCCTGACCGAGGGGGACAAGCGGCTTTTCAATCAATACGGCGTCATGCTGGTGAATCCCGAAAAGCACCCGAACGTGAAGGCGAAGGACGGGCAGGCCTTCGTCGACTGGCTGGTCTCGTCGAAGGGGCATGATGCGATTGCCGGCTACAAGGTCGGGGGCGAGCAGCTATTTTTCCCCAACGCGTCCCACTAGCAGGAAGGCGATTGTCGACACCGCCACGCTGAGCGCGAGCAGGATCAGTCCGAGTCCGAGCGCCAGCGGCAAGTCGCCCTTGCTGGTCTCCAGCGCAATCGCGGTCGTCATCGTCCGGGTGAAGCCGCGGATGTTGCCGCCGACGATGATGATGGCGCCGACTTCCGCGATGGCGCGCCCGAACGCCGCGAGAAAGGCCGTCAGCAGCGAGGTGCGGCCGAGCGCGAACAGGAGCGCCATGCTGCGCAGGGCCGACAGGCCGTCGATCCGTGCGAGGTCGCCATACTCCGCCCACAGCAGGCTCGCGGGCCGGTGCACCAGCGCTACCACGATCGGCGTGGCGAGCAGCGTCTGCGCGATGATCATGGCGGCCGGCGTGAACAGCAGTCCGGCCGCCCCGAGCGGGCCCGACCGCGACAGGAAAAGATAGAGCGCGAGCCCGACCACGACCGGCGGAAGGCCGAGCAGCGCATTGGTCAGCACGATGATCACCTGCCGCCCGCGGAAACGGGTGATCGCGAGCAAGGCCCCGATCGGTGCGCCGATTATGAGGGCAATGACGCCCGCGGTCAGGCTGACGCGAACCGACAATGCGACGATGCCGAGCAGCTCGGCGTCGGCTTCGCCGATCAGCGTGAACGCAGCGCCAATGGATCGGGCGAAGTCGTTCATCCGCGTCGGGACGTCGGCGCCAGCGGGAGTGCCTCGGGAGCGTCGGGGTCGGGACTGCGAAGGCTATGCACGAAAAATTCCCTGCGAGGATTCTGGTGCAAAGCACCTTGTGGCTCCGCCTGCTGCTTGGAAGGTTTCCCGCCGGCAGGCCGATCACAACATACTCACATGGAGCGGTTTGAAAACTGAATTTAGCCTGGTCGCGTTCGGCTTCAGCGCTTGACGACGCTCGTCGAAGCCGAGACCGTCGGGGTGACTCTAAGGCTCTGCTGCCAGTAGCGTTCGACCTGATCGACCAGGGTGCGTGGGAGCGGGACGTAGTTGAGCGTCTCGGCCTGGGATTTGCCGATTTCGAGCGACCAGCGGACGAAGTCGATGGCGGCTGCGGAGCGCTCCGGATATTTCGGCGCCTTCGGCATCAGCGCGAAGGTCGTCGCGGTGATCGGGTAGGCGTCCTGACCGGGCGCGTTGGTGAGCACGAGATGGAAATCCGTCTCCGCTTTCCAGTCCGCACTCGCGGCCGCGGCCTGGAACGATGCGCCGTCGGGCACGACGAAATTGCCGGCACTATTCTGCACGAGCCCGAAGGAAATCCGGTCGAGCCGTTGCAGCGCGTAAGTGTATTCGAGATAGCCGATCGCGCCGGGGACCAGGCTGACGAGTGAGGCGACGCCGTCATTGCCCCGACCGCCGAGGCCAAGCGGCCACTCGACCGAGGTGCCTTCACCCACGCTCGCCTTCCATTGCGGGCTGACCTTCGACAGATAGTTCGACCAGTTGAACGTCGTGCCGGAGCCGTCGACCCGGTGAATTACCGTGATCGGCGCGTTGGGCAGGCTGATATCAGGGTTGATCGCGCCAATGGCCGGATCGTTCCAGGATTTGAGCTTGCCAAGGTAGATGTCGGCGAGCAGCTGGCCGGTGAAGCGGAGCTGGCCGGGCTTGATGCCGTCAATATGGACCACCGGGACGACGCCTCCGATCACGATCGGAAATTGCATCAGTCCGAGCCTGTCGAGCTCCTTCGGCTCGAGTGGCATATCGCTGGTGCCGAAATCGACGGCTTCCTTCTTGATCAGGTTGAGGCCGATGCCGGAGCCGACCGCTTGATAGCTGACGATGTTTCCGGTCTGCGCCATGTACGCGTCGGTCCATTTCGCCATCACCGGCGAAACGAAGGTCGAACCGGCGCCCTTGATCTCTGCTGCCAGGCCCTGCGTTGCGACGAGCAGAGCGGCGAGGATGACGGGGAGCTTGATGTGTTTTTTCATGGTCACGATGCTAACGGGCGAGCCCCGCGGCTGATGTGGGTTATGTCACAAGAGAATTGCGAGGCATTCGCGGTGGGCTGGGTGCATCAATTACATCGCGTCGCGCGAGTGTCGCATCGTCCGATCGGTGTAGGTCGATGGCGATCGGAAGCGCGCCGGCGTCGGCCGTTTGTCGTGGGCGCCGGCGGAGCCGGAGCAAATCCAGGGGCGAACTGCCTGCCAAACGCCCAAACGGGGCCCGTTCGCGGCCGAAAGGCCGCTTTATTCCCGCCATGGATGCTTTAAGGAAGGGGCAGGATCGGGTCGCTGCCGCCTGGCGGCGGTGCTAGACCCTGGTGCAGGAACAATGGGCGGGGCCGGCCTGGCACGCTCGCAAGGATGAAGGATAAGAGGCAATGATCCAGACCGTTGGCATCATCGGGGCAGGGACCATGGGGAACGGCATCGCGCAGATCTGCGCGGCGGCCGGGCTCTCAGTCGTGATGGTCGACATTTCCGATGCGGCCGTGAACCGCGGGCTTTCGACCGTTGGCGGCAGCCTCGAGCGCCTGGTCAAGAAGGAGAAGATGTCGGCAGCCGATCGCGATGCCACGCTCAAGCGCATCACCGGCACAACCGACCGGGCGAAGCTTTCGGATTGCGACCTGGTCATCGAGGCCGCGACCGAGAACGAAGAGCTCAAGGTCAAGATCCTGAAGGACCTCTGCGCCAGCTTGTCGCCGCGCACGCTGGTCGCGACCAACACCTCGTCGATCTCGATCACCAAGCTTGCTGCCGCGACCGACCGTCCCGACCGCTTCATCGGCATGCACTTCTTCAACCCGGTGCCGGTGATGGCACTGCTGGAACTGATCCGCGGCCTGCAGACCTCGGACGACACTCACGCCAAGGCCCTCGATTTCGCCCAGCGCGTCGGCAAGGTGGCGATCACCGCCAAGAACAGCCCGGGCTTCGCCGTCAACCGCATCCTGTGCCCGATGATCAACGAGGCAATCTTCGCGCTCCAGGAGGGGATTGCGACCGCGGAAGAGATCGACGCCGGCATGAAGCTCGGCTGCAACCATCCGATCGGGCCGCTGGCTCTGGCCGATCTTGTCGGGCTCGACACCATGCTTTCGGTGATGGAGGTCTTTTACAAGGGCTTCAACGATCCTAAATATCGGCCAGCGCCGCTGCTGAAGGAAATGGTCGATGCCGGCCATCTCGGCCGCAAGACCGGGCAGGGCTTTTACAGCTACGGCGCCTGATCTTGGTAATTTGCGCTGCGACAAAGACGGGCGTCGCGCATTGTCTCAGCATAGACGCGAGTGTCCTTCCTTCTCCCCCTTGTGGGAGAAGGTGGCGCGAAGCGCCGGATGAGGGGTTGGTTCCGCAGGCTCAAATGCTTGAGGCGTAAGCGGAGAGATACCCCTCACCCGTCTCGCCGCTATGCGGCGAGCCACCCTCTCCCACAGGGGGAGAGGGAAAGACGAAACGGGCGAAGAGAAATATGTCGGATCGACTGAAGGCCGAGCGCGAGGCGGCGGCCGCACGGCGGAACCTGTTGACCCAGGATGCGATCGAGCGCACCGGGATCACCGAGGAGATGATCGGGGAACTGGTCACCCGCTTCTACGGACGCGTGCGCGAGGATGCAGAGCTGGGGCCGGTGTTCGCCGCCGTGCAGAACTGGGACGAACATCTCGCCAAGCTCAGGGATTTCTGGTCCTCGGTCGTGCTGATGAGCGGCCGCTATCACGGCTCGCCGATGCGGGCGCATCTGCCGCTCAGCCTGGTTGCTGGCCATTTCGATCGCTGGCTCGATCTGTTCGAGCAGACCGCGCGCGAGGTCTGTCCGCCGCCGGCAGCAGAATTGTTCATCGACAAGGCGCGCCGCATCGCCGACAGCTTCGAGATGGCGTCCGCAACCGTTGCCGGTTCTATCGCCGCGCCGCGTCACGTGCTCAGGTCCTGACGCCGACCGACTGCCTGCAGAGTGTGCAAGCATATCGCGTCGCGTTTGCGCAGCGCGACGAATAGCGCGCTGCACCAATTCCGACATCATCGGTCTGATCTGCAAAATCATCATGCCGATCGCGCCACGTGACGTTGAAACCGCGAAAACGCGTTTGATTGCATTCAGCCTTGCTCAATCAAAACGAGCAAAGCCATATTGATGCATTGCGGCGCCAATTCTTCGCCTTGTTTTTGGCAGAGTTCCAGCGCCTGCTTGTGAACATGTCCCGCGCATCGTTCACGACCGACTCCTCATCGTCCGAGAGCTCCACGGAACCAAACGCTGACGCATGCAGTGAGCAGACGCGGCGAACCGTGCTGCTCGGCGCGCTCGTCGCCACCGCCTGCCTCGGTTGCTCCGCGCAGGCGCGCGCGGATGAGGATCCGCCCGGCTCCGACGAGCGGCCCCAGAAGGGCGATGTGCTCGTCTTCTCCGAAGGCGACAAGGAAGGAAAACTGATCACCGCGGCCGACCTGCCGGCCGGCGGACCGCCGGTGCATGCCTGGCCAAAGGATCCCAAGACATCGGTGGTGCGCAGCGCCTCCCGGCTCAACGAGATCCTGATCATCCGGCTCGATCCCGCCGAGCTCGACGAGAAGACCGCCGCGCGCGCCGTCGACGGCATCATCGCCTATTCCGCGATCTGCGCGCATGCCGGCTGTCCCGTCACCGCCTGGGTGAAGAGCGATGTCGGCGACAAGGAGGTGTTCAAGTGCATGTGCCACAACTCCGAATACGATCCTCGTGCGGGCGCACAGGTCGTGTTCGGACCGGCGCCGCGGCGGCTCGCGGCGCTGCCGCTCGCGCTCGCTGACGGATCGCTCACCGTCGCCGGCAATTTCATCGGAAAGGTAGGTGGCGCGCAGCCAGGATGACGGACGGTGCGGGCCCTGAGCCCGCGTCACGAGAGGTCGTATCCGCCGACGGCGGACGACGGGACGAACGACAAGAATTCAACACAAGAATTCAAACGGATGAAAAAGGGGAACGTCCATGAACACTTCCAAGACCAGGAAGCAATTCTACCTGTCCGGCTTCGTCGCCTTCACCTGCCTCGTTTCGACCGCCGCAATGGCTGGCCCGATCGAGAGTTATTCGCCGGTCACGGCGCAGCGGCTGGAAAATCCGGAGCCGAGCAACTGGATGCTCTACCGGCGCACCTATGACGGCCATGGCTACAGCCCGCTCGAGCAGATCAACACGTCCAACGTGAAGAACCTCACGCCGGTCTGGACTTTTGCCACCGGCGTCGTCGAAGGCCACGAGGCGCCGCCGATCGTCAACAACGGCGTGATGTTCGTGGCGACCCCGATGGGGCAGGTCATCGCACTGAATGCCAAGACCGGCGACGAATACTGGCGTTACAAGCGGCAGCTCCCCGACGATCTGTTCCAGCTGCATCCGACCAGCCGCGGCGTCGGCCTCTGGGAGGACAAGCTCTTCCTCGCCACCACGGACGACCACGTCGTCGCGCTCGATGCCAAGACCGGCAAGGTGGTCTGGGACACCAAGGTGCAGGACTACAAGAAGGGCCAGTACATGACCCTGATGCCGTTGATCGTCGACGGCAAGGTGATCGTCGGCGGCTCCGGCGGCGAGTTCGGCGTGCGCGGCTATGTCGCCGCCTATGATGCCAAGGACGGCAAGGAGCTGTGGCGGACCTTCACCATTCCGGGCGAAGGCGAGCCGGGCCATGAGACCTGGCAGGGCGACGACTGGAAGAACGGCGGCGGTTCGGCCTGGATGACCGGCAATTACGACAAGGAGACCAAGACGATCTATTGGGGTGTCGGCAACGCCGCGCCATGGCCCGGCGAGACCCATCCCGGCGACAATCTCTACACCTCCTCGGTGCTCGCGCTCGATCCCAATACCGGCAAGATCAAGACCCATCACCAATATCACCAGAACGATTCCTGGGACTGGGATGAGGTCGAGGCGCCGATGCTGATTGACCTGCAACGCGACGGCCGCAACATCAAGAGCCTGGTCCATCCGGGCCGCGACGCAATCTTCTGGGTGCTCGAGCGCACACCGACCAAGATCAACTATGTCGCCGGCTGGCCGTTCGTCTCCACCGACGTCTGGAAGGGCATCGAACCCGAGAGCGGCAAGCCGATCGTCGACCCCGCGCACAAGCCGGTGATCGGCAAGCGCGTCGAGTTCTGTCCGTCGCTATGGGGCGGCAAGGACTGGCCGTCGGCGGCCTACAGCCAGAAGACCGGTCTCGTCTATGTGCCTGCCAACGAGAACTTCTGCGGCGGGTTCACCGGCGAGAAGGTCGCGCTCAAGCCGGGCGAGCTCTGGCTCGGCACCAAGCCGGAGGACATCGGCCTGAAGACGAAGCCGGGCGCGGATCATTTCGGCGAGCTGCAGGCTTGGGATCCCGCGACGGGCAAGAAGGTGTGGCAGCACAACTTCCCGAAATCGCAGCTGTTCGGCTCGGTGACGGCGACCGCGGGCGATCTCATCTTTGTCGGTGGCACCAACGACCGCAACTTCCGCGCCTTCAACGCCAAGACCGGCGAGCTCCTCTGGGAGCAGAAGACCAACTCCGGCATCATGGGCATGCCGGTGTCCTATGAGATCGACGGCACCCAATACATCGCGATTCAATCGGGATGGGGCGTGGACGCGCAACGCATCCAGGACGCGCTGGTGACCAACAACATCGGCATCGAAGCCAATGTGCCGCAAGGCGGGGTCATCTGGGTGTTCGCACTGAAGAAGTAGCTCCGCGGGCGGATCGAAGATAGCGGAGCAGCAGGGGGGTGGCGAATGCGGCGGACGGCGGCGTCCGCCGCATTCTAGTTTATAGACGGCCTCGAACGCGCTGACTTCCCTTCTCCCCTCATGTCAGCCGAAGCCTTGGCTGCCCCCACAAGGGGAAGGGCGCATTGATGCAGAGCCGTCAGATAGCTACTTTCCCTGACGATCGACCTTGTCCTTTTCCTTCTGGTTCATCTCCTGAACCTTCGGATCGGGATTGTGCTGTCCGGTGGTCTGGGTGGTCGAGGCGGGCGGGGCGTTGGCGTTTGGCAGCGAGTTCTGGTCGGGCGTGGTGGGGCGCGTGGCCGTGGTCGGCGGCGTCGTATTGCCTTGGGCGAATGCGCCGGAGGCCGTCACAAGAAAGGCGCCCGACAGCGAGACTGCGAGCGCCCTTGAGATGTTGGTCATCGATCTGCTCCTGTCAGATCGATGGAAACGGCGCGAGACGGCTTGTGTTCCGTCTCGCGCTTCTGTTTCGTCTTACGCCTCCAATTGCTTGCCGATCGGAAGCGAGCGGATACGTTTTCCCGTCGCCGCGAAGATCGCGTTGATCAGCGCCGGCGCGAATGGCGGAACGCCGGGCTCGCCGACGCCGCTCGGCGGCATGTCAGGTCCGGGCGGCACGATGTAGACGTTGGTCACCGCAGGCGACTCGTCGATCCTGACGACCTGGAAGTCGTCAAAATTCTTCTGCTGCACCTTGCCGTCCTTGAAGCTGATCTCGCCGTATTTGGCGAGGCTCAGCCCCATGATCGCGGCGCCCTCGATCTGCGAGGCAATGCGTTCGGGATTGACATAGGTGCCGCAATCGATCGCGGTGTCGACCCTCGGCACCGACAGCTTGCCCTTGTCGTCCACGGCGACCTCGACGATGGTCGCGATGTAGCTGACGAAGCTGCGGTGCACGGCGATGCCGAGGCCGTGGCCCTTCGGCAGCTTCCGGCCCCATTCGCCCTTTTCGGCGACCAGCTCGACCACCTTGCGCAGGCGCGCGGTGTCGATCGGGTAGCTGTCCTGGGGCTCGCCATAGTTCCAGAGGTCTTTCACGTTCGGCTTGACGATGCGGGGCGAGCCGATCAGCTCGAGCAGCATGTCTTTCTGGTCGCGCCCCGTCGCCTGCGCGATCTCGCCGACCATCGACTGCACCGCGAAGGCGCGCGGGATGTTGGAGACCGAGCGGAACCAGCCGATGCGGGTATGCGCGGCGGCTTCCGGATTCTCGCAGGAGATGTTGGCGATCTCGAACGGCATGTCCGCGAGGCCCATGCCGACCTCGAACGGCGCCTGGTGCACGGTGCCGGCCGCGAAGGTCGAGGCGATGCTGGGAGCCACGCTGCGGTGGCGCCATGCGATCACCTTGCCGTTCTTGTCGAGGCCGGCCTCGATCCGCTCGGCCGAGACCGTATGCAGGAAGCCGTTACGAATGTCGTCCTCCCGCGTCCATTGCACCTTCACCGGCGCGCCGAGCTCCTTCGACAGCAGGGCAGCCTCGAGCGCAAAGTCGCATTTCGACTTGCGGCCGAAACCGCCGCCGAGCAGGGTGACATTGACGGTGACGTTTCCCTCGGGAATGCCGAGCGTCTTGGCGACGTCGTCGCGGGTGCCGCCGGGGCTCTGCACCGGCGCCCAGATCTCGGCCTTGTCGCCCTTGACGTCGGCGACCGCCACCGGCGGCTCCATGCTGACATGGGCAAGATGCGGGATGTAGTACTCGCCGACGATCACCTTCTCGGCGCTCTTCAGGGCGGCATCCGCATCGCCCTCCTTGCGCACGACGAGGCCCGGCTTGCGCGACGCCTCCTCGAGTTCCTTGCGGTAGGCGGCCGAATCGTACTTGGCGTTGGCGCCGTCGTCCCAGGTCAGCTTCAGTGCATCCCGGCCCTTGATCGCCGCGCCGGTATTGCGCGCGATCACGGCGACGCCGCCGAGCGGCTGGAACTTGGACGGCCACGGCCAGCCTTGAACCTTCATCACCTTCTCGACGCCGGGGACCTTGAGTGCCGCGTCCGGATCGAACGAGACGAGCTTGCCGCCGGTCACCGGCGGGCGTGCGATCACGGCATATTTCATGCCGGGCAGCCGCACATCGGCGCCGTAACGCGCCTTGCCGGTGGTGATGTCGTGGAGATCGACGATGCCGATCTGGCCTTTGGTCAGGTAGCGGAAATCCTTGGGGTCCTTCAGCTTGAGGCCTTCGAGTGCGGGCACCGATTCCTTGGCGGCATCAGTTGCGAGCTCGCCGAAACCGAGCTTGCGGCCGCTGGCGCTGTGGACGACCTCGTGATTGACGGCCTTGACCTCGGTCGCCGGCACGCCCCAGCGCTTCGCCGCGGCCTGCTCCAGCATGGTGCGGGCGGAGGCGCCGATCTGGCGCATCGGGATCAGATAGTGACGCGTGCTGCGCGAGCCGTCGGTGTCCTGGTTGCCGAACTTCACTTCGTCGCCATGGGCCTGCTGCACCTTGACCCTGGACCAGTCGACTTCCATCTCCTCGGCCACGATCAACGGCAGGCTGGTGCGCACGCCGGTGCCCATTTCCGAGCGGTGCCCGACGATGGTGACGATACCATCAGGCGCGACCGAGACGAAAACGCGCGGATCGACCACGACGCCGTGCGGCATCTTGCCGGCACCGGTTTCATAGGCCAGCGCCTGGCGCGACATCACGGGGGCGGCGAGCACGAAGCCGCCGGTGACGCCGAGCCCCTTCAGGATGCTGCGGCGCGAGACTTTCTCGACCCTGACGTGCTTCTCGAAACCGCGAAGCTTGCGGGGATTGTCGATGAAATTCATGTCACACTCCCGTCGATGCGAGATGGACCGCGTTCTCGATGCGCTGGTAGCAGCCGCACCGGCAGATGTTGCCGGACATCGCCTGGCGGATCTGGTCGTGCGAGGGCTTGGGGTTATCCATCAGAAGCGCCGCGGCCTGCATGATCTGGCCGGCCTGGCAGAAGCCGCATTGCGGCACGTTGACCTGGCGCCAGGCCTTTTGCACCGGATGGTCGCCGTTCGGATGCAGCCCCTCGATCGTGGTGACCTCGCGTCCGGCAACGTCGTTGATCGACGTGATGCAGGAGCGCACCGCCTCCTTGTCGACGATGACGGTGCAGGAGCCGCACAGGGCCTGGCCGCAGCCGAACTTGGTGCCGGTCAGCCCGGCCTCGTCACGCAGGAACCAGAGTAGCGGGAGATCCGGGTCGCCGTCCCAGCTCTGTTCCTGGCCGTTGATCTTCACCTTGATCATGATCATCCCTCGCTCTTCATAAGCATGCCAAATTCAAAACGCGCCGACGCCTGTCGGCGCAGTGCCAGTTGCGTCGCATCCCGGCCCACGCTCCTGCACGGGCAGATCCCGGCAGCGGGCAGGAAGGCGAATCTCGATGATCGGATGTGTTCGATACCTCCCGTTCTTTGTTCTTGATTGATTGTATTCGCGCGGCATCGTGACGGCGCGATCGTAACGGGATCGCGCCTGCCCGGCGTTCACAGCCGAGTGTTCTCACGGGGAAAAGTCTGCATCGATGGTTTGTCAAAAGCAGGGCGCGTCAGCGCGCTGCGTGGAGTCGCGTTCGCAAATGGGGCTACGATGAAAAAGGCTTCGTCCGCCAGAAAGACTGCACGGACGAAGCAGGATGCCTCAGTCGAGGGAGGGAGAAACGCAGGGGCCGGAACTTCAAGAGGGAAGTTGGCGGCGCTGCGCAGTCATTCAGAGACCAGGACTGAGGGAGCTCATCACCCTCGTCGACGCGTCGGTTGCAGAGGCGGCATCGCCGCATTGGTCCTGAAGCGCGGACCAATCCGGCTCGCTGGCGGAGGTCGACGCCAGCGAGCACGGGGAGGTCTGGCCGAAGCTCTATGGCCCGGCCAGCTCAGGGGGCCTTGCTAGGCGGCCTTGGCTTTGGCGACATGGGTCGCGATCGCATCCATCAGGGCCGGCGACAGGCAATCATAGGGCTCGAGCCCGATTTCCTTCAGCCGCGAACGAATGCCCGCCATCTGCTCCGGCTTCACGCCGGATTCGATCACGGAGGAGACGAAGGCGGCGAATTGCGGCGCTTGCGAGCCCTGCTCCTGGAACAGCTCGGGATGGACGAAATCGAGACCGTAGAACGGGTGGCCCTTGTTCTCGATCCGGCCGTACATGTGGGTGCCGCAGGCCTTGCAGGCGTGGCGCTGGATCACCGCGGAAGGATCGACGATCTGGAGCTTGTCGCCGTTCTCGAGCACGGTGACGTTCTGGCGCGGGACCACGGCAACGACCGAGAAGTTCGCGCCCTGCGGCTTCCAGCATTTGGTGCAGCCACAGGCATGATTGTGGGCGACGTCGCCCTTGATGCCGACCTTGACCGGATGATCGCTGCATTTGCAGACGAGCGTGCCGCCGGCAAAGCTGCCGCTGCCCTGTTTGAGGCCGTTGTCGATCGAGGGATGGAGTGCAACAGTCATGGGTCGATCCTCCTTGGGGTGACGGTTTCGAGCTAGAACACGACGACTGAACGGATGGATTTGCCCTCGTGCATGAGGTCAAAGCCCTTGTTGATCTCCTCGAGCTTGAGCACGTGGGTGATCATCGGATCGATCTGGATCTTTCCGTTCATGTACCAGTCGACGATCTTCGGCACGTCGGTGCGGCCGCGCGCGCCGCCGAAGGCGGTGCCGCGCCAGTTGCGCCCGGTGACGAGCTGGAACGGGCGGGTGGCGATCTCCTTGCCGGACTCGGCAACGCCGATGATGATCGAGGTGCCCCAGCCGCGATGACAGGCTTCCAGCGCCTGGCGCATCACCGTGGTGTTGCCGGTGCAATCGAAGGTGTAGTCGGCGCCGCCGTCGGTGAGGCCGACGAGATGCTGGACGATGTCGCCGGTGACCTTCTTGGGATTGACAAATTCGGTCATTCCGAACCTGCGGCCCCAATCCTCCTTGGCATCGTTGATGTCGACGCCGATGATCTTGTCGGCGCCGGCCATCTTGGCGCCCTGGATCACGTTGAGGCCGATGCCGCCGAGGCCGAACACGACCACGTTGGAGCCGGGCTCGACTTTCGCGGTGTTGACGACGGCGCCGACGCCGGTCGTGACGCCGCAGCCGATGTAGCAGCTCTTGTCGAAGGGAGCATCCTCGCGGATCTTGGCGACCGCGATCTCCGGCAGCACGGTGAAGTTCGAGAAGGTCGAGCAGCCCATGTAGTGGTAGACCGGCTTGCCCTTGTAGGAGAAGCGGCTGGTGCCGTCGGGCATCACGCCCTTGCCCTGCGTCGCGCGGATCGCGGTACAGAGATTGGTCTTCCGGCTGAGGCAGCTTTTGCACTGCCGGCATTCCGGCGTGTAGAGCGGGATGACGTGGTCACCCGGCTTCACCGAGCTCACGCCGGGGCCGATCTCGCGGATGATGCCCGCGCCCTCGTGGCCCAGGATCGACGGGAAGATTCCCTCGCTGTCGAAGCCGTCGAGCGTATAGGCGTCGGTATGGCAGATGCCCGTCGCCTTGATCTCGACCAGGACTTCGCCGGCCTTCGGACCTTCCAGATCGAGCTCGACGATCTCGAGCGGCTTCTTGGCCTCGAAAGCGACGGCGGCACGTGTCTTCATCGTAAACTCCTCAGATTCTCATCGGGCGCCAAGAGGTCGTCTCGGCAATCCCAGTAGCGTTCACTTCTTGCCCATGCAGGCGTCTTCCGCCTTGGTGTAGGCCTCTGTCTTCTCCTCCTTCTTGGAGGGACGCTGCCGGCCCCACGCTTCAGTGGAGCGGGCGCGCAGATAGACGTACAGATCGTCCATGTAGCAGGCGACGTTCGGGTTATCGCCGAAGGCCGGCATGACGTTCTCCTGCGCGGTCGAGACGTTCTTGCGACCGGAGGCGACCACGCCGAGGAAGTCGCCATAACTCATCGACTTCACGGAATCCTTGAGCGCTGGCGCGTAGGTGGAGCCCATGCCGTCGGGGCCATGGCAGACGTGGCAGTCGGAATGATAGCGGCGGTATCCGGAATAGGTGAACCAGTCCACGGTGCCGTCCGCCGAAATCTTGTAGGTCGGTGTTCCCTCTTTATCGAGCCACTTTCCGTCGTCTTCCTTCTTCACGGCGGTCGGGTCGCCCGGACCGTCCGCGACAGCAATTCCTCCGGACGCAACCAAGATCGTCGCAGCAATGACAGAGCAGATTTTACGCAAGAGATTTATCCTCGAAGGAGCCCGGGGGAGACGAGCCGGCGCGTGGACTTGATCCACGCGCCGGAGCGATGATGATGGGCCTAGTTCGGCAGCGAGAACACGGTCAGCGTGCCGCCGAGTGCCGTGTAGTTGCTGAGGGCTGCGTAGCCACCGACTGCGCCGAGACCTGCGGTCGGATCGGTCAGACCGGCCGCCAGACCGATGCCGGCCCAGCCGCCGACGCCGGAGAGCACTGCGACGTATTGCTTGCCGCCGTTCTCATAGGTGGTGACGTTGCCGATGATGCCGGAGGGAGTCTTGAACTTGTAGAGCTCCTTGCCGGTCTTGGCGTCGACCGCCTTCAGATAGCCTTCGAGCGTGCCGTAGAACACCACGCCGCCGGCGGTTGCGAGCGCACCCGACCAGACCGAGAACTGCTCCTTGTTCGACCAGACGATCTTGCCGGTCTTGCCGTCCCAGGCGATGAAATTGCCCATGTGGCTTTCACCCTGCGGCGGATACATCGAGAGCGTCGCCCCCACATAGGGCTGGCCCGCGGTGTAGCTCACCTTGAACGGCTCGTAGTCCATGCAGACGTGGTTGGTCGGAACGTAGAACAGCTGCGTGTCCGGCGAGTAGGCTGCCGGCTGCTCGTCCTTCGTGCCGAGCGCGGCCGGGCAGATGCCCTTCACGTTGTGGTCCTCGCCCGCCTTGTCGGTCGAAGCTGCGTCGAGCACCTTCGGACGACCATAGGTCGGCGAGTTCTTGTCCATGTCGACGCCGGAGGTCCAGTTCACCTTCGGATCGTACTTTTCGGCGACCAGCAGCTCACCGGTGGCGCGATCGAGCGTATAGCCGAGGCCGTTACGATCGAAGTGCGTCAGCAACTTGCGCGGCTGGCCGTTGATCGACTGATCCGAGAGGATCATCTCGTTGACGCCGTCATAGTCCCACTCGTCGTGGGGCGTCATTTGATAGACCCACTTGGCCTGGCCGGTGTCCGGGTTGCGCGCCCAGATCGTCATCGACCATTTGTTGTCGCCGGGACGCTGCTTCGGATTCCAGGTCGAGGGGTTGCCCGAGCCGTAATAGAGCAGGTTCAGCTCGGGATCGTAGGAGATCCAGCCCCAGGTCGCGCCGCCGCCGATCTTCCACTGATCGCCTTGCCAGGTCTTGAGGCTCGAATCCTTGCCGACAGGCTTGCCGAGCGCGGTGGTCTTCTCCGCGTCGACCAGGATCTGGTCGTCCGGTCCTTCCGAATAGCCGCGCCAGGCCAGCTTGCCGGTCTTGATGTCGTAGGCCGACATATGGGCCTGCACGCCGAACTCGCCGCCCGAGATGCCGATCATCACCTTGTCCTTGATGACCATCGGGGCCGAGGTGCCGGTCTCGCCCTTGCTGGGATCGCCGTTCTTGGCGGTCCATGCGACCTGACCGGTCTTGACATCGAGCGCGACGAGGGTGGTGTCGGCCTGATGCAGGAAGATCTTGCCGTCGCCGTAGGCAAGACCGCGGTTAACCGTGTCGCAGCACATCACCGGGATGACGTTCGGGTCCTGCTTCGGCTCGTACTTCCAGACGATCTTGTTCTCCTGCGAAAGGTCAATGGCGTAGACCTTGTTCGGGAAGGGCGTGTGGACGTACATCATGTTGCCGATGATCAGCGGGCCGCCTTCGTGGCCGCGCAGCACGCCGGTCGAGAAGGTCCAGGCCACCTGGAGCTTGCCTACGTTTTGTGCGTTGATCTGGTTGAGCTTGGAATAACGGGTATTGGCGTAATCGCCGGTCGGCATCACCCAGTCTTTCGGGTTCTGCGACATCTTGAGCACTTCATCATTGGCTGAGGCGCTCCCGACGGCGAGCGCCGCCGCTGAGCCGAGAAAGGTCGCCAGTAGCACCTTGCGCATAGTCATTCCTCCGTTGGTCTCGTTTATTGTTTCCGTAGCAATATCGATTCACCGGGCTTCTCGTCCGGCGTCTGCTCGTGCAGGGCGGTCACGATTGGGACCAGAAACGATGCTGTGCTGTTTCCTCCTCCTGATGAGAGCCACGGGTCCACGTGCAGGAGCGGCCCGTTCTTGTTGTTCCTGCCGCAATCCCTAACGACTTCGTCACCGGGAAACTTGCCCAAGAGAGAAGCCGGTTTGCTCGACAGCGCACGGCGGAAAAGAATTTGATTTTGCAGTAGCGAATTCAGCGGCTTCCGCGCGGCATCACGGCCCCTCTCAACGCTCAGGTTCCCCTTGACGGCGCTGCAACTAAGGCGGAGGATTAACTTTCAAGGGTGGCAATGGAACGATGGCGCTCGTGCCAAAAGACCGCTCAAATTCGAGGTAAACGTCACGCAATTACGGCCGAGGGCTCCGGCAGCGCTGGTCGCGATTCGCGTCGAACTCCGGATCAACCAGTGGCTGGATTAATGTCCGACACCATTCACACGCTCTCGACGACCGGCATGACGCCGAAGCGCCAGATCCAGAGCTGGATCGACGGGCTGACGAGCCTGTGTGGGCATTTCGACGTCGATCCGCTGGAGGCCTCGTCGCTCGAAGGTCGTATCGACTACACGAGCGT
The DNA here is from genome assembly GCF_015291745.1 of Bradyrhizobium sp. CCBAU 53351. Taxonomy (NCBI): domain Bacteria; kingdom Pseudomonadati; phylum Pseudomonadota; class Alphaproteobacteria; order Hyphomicrobiales; family Nitrobacteraceae; genus Bradyrhizobium; species Bradyrhizobium sp. CCBAU 53351. Next base: position 5,520,351 of record NZ_CP030059.1, on the reverse strand, counting down.
CTCGCGCCTCAAGCTCTGCCAGATCGAGGTGAGCCAGCATCGCCTCGCGCACACGCTGGCGCGCGCCAAGGCCAATGAGCACCCCTACATCAAGATTCACTTCCAGACCTACGGCGTGTCCTATTTTGAACAAGAAGGCCGCCACATCGAGATCAACCCCGGCGACATCATCGCCTATGACGTCTCCTGCCCGCATTCGATCATCAGCCCGGCCTTCACCCGTCACGACGTGGTGATCGTGCCAAAGGCGCTGCTGCGAGACCGTGGATTCCCATCGCAGCGGATGCCCGCATGCAAGCTGTCGGCGAAGACAGGCACGGGGCGGATCGCCCACGATTTCGTCCATGCGACCTTCGACGAAGCGGCAAAGCTGTCGGCGAACAGCGCGGTCGGCGTCGCCGATTCGCTGATTGACCTGCTGCTGCTGCCGCTGCGCGAAGCCGACACGATGTTCGACCGGGTCGGGCCCGAAGCGATGTATGTGCGCGCGCAGTTCTTCATCCGCGAGCACCTGCGCGATCCGGATCTGTGCATCGACCAGATCTCCGCCGAGCTCGGCTGCTCCAAGCGCTATCTGCACATGTTGTTCTCGGAACGCGGCACCACGGTGAGCGACTACATCTGGCAGGCGCGCTTGCAGAACTGCCGCCAGGAGCTCGAGGCTCACGCCGGCAAGACCATCACCGATGTCGCGTTCTCCTGGGGCTTCTCCAGCTCATCGCATTTCAGCCGGGTGTTCCGGAAATACTTTGGCGTGGTGCCGTCCTCGATCCACAAGGCGCAGCAGGGCGTCGCGAGTTCGGGCGAGCATTAGGCGGGCGCCGGAGTCGCCCCGGTGATCACGCCGCTCCGGCGACCAAATGCCGGTTACGCCGATGCCGCAATGTAGGGAATGCTGACGAGCAGGGCGGCAAGCAACACGGCGTTGCAGAGCATTCCACTCCAATGCAGCCGCCGCAGCCGACCCGCGGCATCGGTATCGCCGGCTTCGCCGGCGTTGAGCTGCTCGTCCATCCGCTGCATGAACCAGCGGCGCCCGCCGATCGCAAGAGCTGCAAGCAGGCCGACGCCGATCGCGGCGAGCGGGCGGCCGTCGAGCAGCAAAGCCAGTGTCGCGACGATTCCGGCAACGCGCATCACCAGAAAATGGGCGTTGAACATGCCGCGCAGCAACAGCGCGACCGGCCTTATATCAAGCTTCACCAGCAGGAAGGCGGGCGATGCCAGCGTGAAATAGCCCATCGGAAAAAGCAGTATGACCATAACGGCGACGGCGACTGCATCCGGTGTCATGCGATCGGCCCTAATTGTCCGCCCCAGGGGGGGCTTGCGGCGGTGGCGCACAATCATAACGTGAAATTGCGCTTCCGGCACTAGGCTTTGGTCGGAAGCCGGCCCGGCAGGACGGCCGGCGCGCGCGCCTCGGGGCTCAGGCCGGTTCGAGGCCAAGTGATTTCGCGCTCTCGATCCAGACCGGCAGTTCGCGCTGATACAGTTCGTTGGTCTCCTTGAAGCCGATGGCGGGCTCGAGCACGAAGGTGGCGAGTACCTCTTTCACTTTCGGATCGTTGTTGGCCGCGACGCAGAGCTCCGCCAGGCGGTCGATGACGGCTTGCGGCGTTGCCTTGGGCACGGCCCAACCCGAAAAGCCGCTGACGGTGAAGAATTTCGAGGTCGCGCCCTGCTCCGGGAGGGTCTTGACGGCGGGGATCGCGTCGACCTTCTTCGAATGCACCGCGAACACTGTGCCGCGGTCGCTTTGTAGGACCGATTGTGCCGCCGTGTAGCTTCCCATCGCGACATCGAGCGTGCCTTCGAGCATCCCGGTCCACATCGGCGCCTCGCCACGGTAATGGATCGGCTCGATGTTGAGGCCGTACTGCTTGTTGAGCTCGTTGATCGTCATGTGCGGGGCCGAGCCCGCGCTGTAGGTGCCGAAGTTCACCTTGCCGCTCTTGCGCGCGAAGGCGACGAAATCCTCCAGCGTCTTGACCCCAGTCTTCGGATTGGCCACCAGCAACAGGCCGGCGCCGGGAATGACGCTGACGAGCGTCAGGTCCTTGTCCATGTCGTAGCCGGGATTCTTCATCACCACGCGGTTCATGATGTAAGTGGTCGAGATCGAGCACAGCATGGTGTGGCCGTCGGGCTCGGCGCGGGCGACCTCCGCCGTGCCGATCGCGCCGGACGCGCCGGGCTTGTTCTCGACGACCACGGTCTTGCCGACCTGCTTGGAGATGAATTCGCCGTAGGCGCGCGCGAGCAGGTCGGTCTGCCCGCCGGCGGGATAGCTGCAAATCATGCGAATCTGCCGCGACGGCCAAGTGCCTTGTGCCGAGGCGCTGCGCGAGACGAAAGGCATCGCGAAGGCGCCGGCTCCGGCGGCGATGAAGTGGCGGCGATCGATTTTCTTGGACATGATTCTCTCCCGGTTCCGGGCAGGGTACTGCACCAGGCTGGCGCCGCCATCGGCGTCAGGCGAGACAGATTGGCGCATTCGCTACGGCGTCGGTCTGAGATGCGGGAGCAGAGTTCGTGCACCGGACGCGGCGCAGCGCTCCTTCAGCCGCGCGGCACGGCGCGCCGCACCGCGTCCGGGATACGAGAGCCTCACCGCTGGATGATCTTGGTCCAGACGTCGCCCAGAATGGCGGGCTCGCGCGGCGGCAGATAGGTGAGGCCGGCCTGCCTGCCGAATTCGGCGATCCTGCCTTCGGCCGCGAGGGCGCTCAGCGCCTTGTTGACGGCCTCGATCAGCGCGCCATCGCCGGCAAGCCCGACATAGCCGCGATTGGCGCCGATCGGATAATAATAGCCGGACGCGGTAAGCGCCGTATCGGGGTGCGCGGCGCGATGGGCGTCGAAGCGCGCGAGGTCGATCAGCGTCGCGTCATGGTCGCCGCGCTGGAGCGTGCCGAGCAGATCGTCGCGGCCGGGGACGAGATGGGTGATGCTGTCGATCAGCCGCCCCTTGTCGAAGGTCATCAGGATGGCATCGCCGAGCGAGCCGCTTTCGATGACCAGGCGAAGCCCGGCGAGATCGCCGATGTCGCTGATCTTGCGGCCGCCTGCCTTCGGCCCCAGCACCACCGTCATCGGCGAATAGACGTAAGGCAGGCTCGGCGCGAGCACGCCGAGCGCGACGCGGCGCCGCCGATCGTCGCGCGTGGCCCCGGCGAAGTCGGGCAGGCGCGCCGTCTTCATCCCGGGGACGACGAGCGAATCCTGCGTCAGCGCGTAGCCGCCGACGAGCGAGCAGCGCCCGTCCGAGAGCAATGCGTTGGCCTCGAGCTGGGGGCTCGAATCCTCGTCCAGCTTGCTCTCGAACCACTGGATCGTCAGCGTTCGTCCGAGCCGCTCCGCCACCGACTGCGCCAGCAGCACGTCGAAGCCGGCGTCCGGCTTGCCGCGGTGGTGCGCCGAGAGCGGCGGCCGGTCCTCGTCGAGACAGATCCTCAGGGGATCGTCGGCCGCGAGCGCGACCGATGATGCCATCGCCGAAAGAAGCGCCGCGACGCTCCACGCAGCCCGCCAGCCCCTCATGGCTTCCTCCGGCTGGAGATGAAGGCCCAGAGGTCGCCGATCTGGTCGTCGCTGAGAATGTCGCCCCAGGGCGGCATCCTGTTGTTCTTGCCGTTCTTCACCGTGGTGACGAAGCGTGTCTTGTCGTCGGGGAAGACGCGCAGGTCCGGCGTGATGGTGCCGGAGTTCATCAGGTTCGGGCCGTGGCAGTGCGAGCATTTCTCGGCATAGGTCGACTTGCCGTGGTCGATCTGCGCCTGCATGGGATTGCCGGTCGGCTCGTCGGAGGCGCGAACGGTCGCCGCAAGCGCGACCGTCAGCACCAAGGCGGCGGCGAAGACCGCCGCCGTCTCGTGTGACATTTCTCTCAGCATCATGCCGCGGATTACTGCTTGACCGCGAAGACCCACAGCGAGCCGCCGGGCGGCACCTTGGCAAGTCGCTCGTCGCCGGAGAACAGCGAGTAGACGCCGCCATAGCCTGATGTCACCGCGACATATTGCACGCCATCCTGCTGCCAGGTCACCGGCTGGCCCTCGATGCCGGACCCGGTCTGGAATTGCCAGAGCTTCTTGCCGGTGTCGGCGTCGAAGGCCTCGAACTCGCCGGTCAGCTGGCCCGAGAACACGACGCCGCCGGCGGTCGACAGCACGCCCGAGAAGCGCGGAATGTCGCTCGGCGCTTCCCATTTCGACTTGCCGGTCATGGGGTCGATCGCCTTGAGATGACCGCGCGGGCCGTCGTCGAACTGCCAGGGATCGGTCAGGTCCATGCCGAGATACCATTCACCCTGCTTGAAGGTGACGGGCTCGGCCTTGTACTTGCCGCCGAAGTTGAGGGTGTTGGCGTAGGCCAATCCGGTCTGCGGATTGAACGACATCGGCTCCCAGTTCTTGCCGCCGAGGATGGACGGGTAGACGGTCACCTTCTTGCCCTCGCGCGCATCCTTGGCAACGTCGGTCTCGATCGGCTTGCCGGTCTTCATGTCGACGCCGGTCGCCCAGTTCACCTTCACGTAAGGGTTGGCCGCGAGCAATTTGCCGTTGGTACGGTCGAGCACGTAGAAGAAGCCGTTGCGGTTGGCATCCATCAGCACCTTGGTCGGCTTGCCCTCGACGTTCATGTCGGCGAGGACCATCTCGGCCACGCTGTCATAGTCGAACGGATTGTTCGGCGAGAACTGGTAGTGCCACTTGATCTTGCCGGTCTTGGGATCCATCGCCAGCACGGAGCAGGTGTAGAGATTGTCGCCGGGACGCACCGCCGAATTGAACGGTCCGGGATTGCCGATGCCCCAATACACCGTGTTCAGCTCGGGGTCGTAAGACCCCGTGATCCAGGTCGAGCCACCGCCGAGCTTCCAGGTGTCGCCTTTCCAGGTGTCACCGCCGGGCTCGTCCGGCGAGGGGATCGAATGGGTACGCCAGAGATGCTTGCCTGTTGCCGGATCCCAGCCGTCGATGAAGCCGCGTGTGCCGAACTCGGCGCCGGAGATGCCGGTGATGACGACGCCGTCGGCAACCAGCGGAGCCACCGTCATCGAATAGCCTTCCTTGATGTCGGCCGCCTTCTGCCGCCACAGCTCCTTGCCGTTCTTGGCGTCGAGCGCGATCACGTTGGCATCGAGCGTGGTGCGGAAAACCTTGCCGTCATACAGCGCCGCGCCGCGGTTGATGATGCCGCAGCAGACGATGCGCGGCGTCTCGGCGGGATATTCGACCTTGGTTTTCCAGATCTGCTTGCCGGTCTTGGCGTCGACCGCCATGGTCGCATTGTGCGAGGTCACGTAGATCACGCCCTGGTACACCAGCGGCTGCGATTCCTCGCTGCGATCGTCGTTGAAGGAGTAATTCCAGACCGGGACAAGGTTCTTGACGCTATCCTTGTTGATCTGGTTCAGGGTCGAGAAGCGCTGCAGATTATAGCCCATCCCGTAATTGAGAACGTTCGATGTATCAGTCGCGCCCTTGACCAGCTGCTCGGTGGTCTGTGCGCTTGCACAAGTCGATGCAAGCATGACGAGGCTCGCGGCCATCGCAAAGCGTTTCATCCGTTCCTCCCAATATGCGCGCCTTTTGACGCTGCGGGAGCAACACTCCGTCGGAAACCAAAACGCGTCAATACGAAAGTCGCACGTGTCGTGCCGATATCTTTGAACGCCGGCGATGGTCACTTTAGGGAAACCTGACGCGGCCGCGTCAAATTGTGCGGAGACGCTGAAAAAATTCCGCGCCGCGAGGCAGCTCCGGACGTGGATCGTCGAGGGGCGAGGATCTGGTTCCCCCGGTTGTCGCGCGCGCAAGTTGCAATTTCGGACTTGAACCGGCGGCCTCTTGTGGACTTATGTCGTTTCTATCCCGCCCGAACCAGGGCTCTTCGTCTGGGAGGTCTTGATGATTTCGCGTCGCTCAGTTGCACTTGCGCTCACGATTGCATTGTTGTCCGGCCCGGCGTGGTCGGCCTCCGGCAATGCGATCAAATTGTTCGATACCGACAATGACGGCACGCTCGATCTTGCCGAGGTGAAGAAGGCGGGAGCGGCATTGTTCGCAAAGCTCGATCCGGATCATGACGGCACGCTCGACGCGCGCGAATTGCGCGGACGTCTCTCGGCGAAAGAACTCGCAGCCGCCGATCCCGACCGCGACGGCACGCTGACGCTCGACGAATATCTGTCCGTGGTCGAGCAGCGTTTCAATGCGGCCAATCCCGACAAGGACGGAACGCTGGATGCGAAGGAGCTGAATTCGCGCGCCGGCCGCGCGCTGTTGCGATTGTTGCGGTGAGCGGTGCAATCGGAAAAGACGTGACGAGGGTGGCTTTTTGCGAGCATTTCCGCTCCAACACTCGGAACATCGGGCAGCTCGGCCTGTTCTCTTCGCGATGTCCTGCCCGGCGCCGGGGCAACGCGGCGGGAGAAGAGGAGATGCAGATGAACACGAAACGTTCCGTTCTTGCCGCCTGCGCGATCCTGACCTTGAGCGCCGGCGTTGCCATTGCCGGCCCGTGCAACACGGGCAGCGCCAGCACTGACAAGGATGCCGGTTCTGGTCCGGTCACCGTGGGCTCGGCGCAATCGCACGCGTCCGGTTCAGCCGGCGACTCCAGCCAGCATCCGCCGACGAGCACGATGAATCGTGCGAGCGGCGAAACGCCGGCGTCGTCCGAAGATTCGCAGCGACAGATGCAGAGCCAGCCGACGGCCGCTCAGCGAGCCGAAGGTGCCAAGCCGAACGGCACAACAATGGCCGACAAGGGTTGCTGACGGCGCGGTGCCGTTGGTGTCGATTCGACGCGCGGTGCGTCGCACAGGCAGCGTCTCGCAGGTCGTGTTTGACCAAGAGAGAACTGGCCTTGTCCGAGAGAGAAATGCAGCCGCGAAGAATCGACACAGACGAGCTCGCCAGACGAATCGAGGCTTGAACTGCATCTGACGCAGCCCTAGGTTTTGCGCCGCGCGATGTCGCGCTCAATACCTTGGGGAGACCCCGAATGGCTTGGAAAGCTCCGAAGATCGTGGAAGTGCCGGTCGGCATGGAAATCAACATGTACGCCTGCGCTTCGCGCAAGTAAGACTGACGACCTGCCGCGGCTTCGATGGCAAACGCCTTTGAAGCCGTGGTAGTGTCGGGAATGCGCGCGAGAGCCACCAGCTTCTGGACCATTGCTGCCTGCACGGTCGCGCTTCTGCCCGCATGCGCCGGCGCCGAAGAGGGTTTCGATACCGAGCACATCTTCGGCTTCATGATCGGCACCGATGTCGGCAATCCCGGCGAGCGCGAATTCCAGACCCAGACCACGGGCCGCTTCGGCAAGGGCGCAGGGACCTATCGCGCGCTGGAGAAGGAGGTCGAGATCGAGATCGTGCCGATGCCGAACTTCCGCATCGAGGTCGGAGCCACCGCCAGCCTGCACGACATCACCGGCGTCCCCGATATCGACGACCGCCGCCAATTCAACTTCCAGGGAGCTTCGCTCGACCTGCGTTATCGTTTGCTCGACCGCGAGCGCGCGCCGTTCGGCCTCACCGTCGCCGCCGAGCTTCATGGCGACCGCATCGACGAGACCAGCGGCGCAAAAGGGCGGATGTACGGCACCGAGTTCACGCTGGCCTTCGACCGCGAGCTCATTCCGAACTTCGCCATCGGCGCCCTCAATTTGATCTATCAGCCGGAATGGGCGCGCTTCGAAGTGGCGGGCACTTCCGAGAAGAGCTCGACGATCGGGGCGGCGTTGGCCGGCCTGGTGCGCGTGCGGCCCAACGTGCTGCTCGGCGGGGAGCTGCGCTACTTCCGGCAATATGAAGGTATCGGACTCGGCGAGCTCTCGGGCCAGGCCCTGTTCGTCGGCCCGACCGCCTATGTCCAGCTGTCCGAGCGCTCACGGCTGACCTTGAGCTGGAGCATGCAGGCCTGGGGCCGCCCGGCCGGATCAAGCGGCAATCTCGACCTCGTCAATTTCGAGCGCCACCAGGCCCGGATGGTGTTCGGGGTGAACTTTTAGGTCCTTCCCCACCCACAAAGGGGTGCGGGATCCGAGCCTTTCGCCTGCAGTTCCCGCCCATTCCCCTGGCAAGTTGAAACTTCCCCCTCCGTCGAGCGTATCTTTTCGTGCTAAATCTCCATCGTCCCCTGCCAGAGGATCCCGGCATGAACCCGATTGACCTGGTGGTAACCGTGTGTGCGGTCCTCTCGCCTGCGACCTGCGAGGAGCAGCATCTGATGTTCAACTACGGTGGGTCGCCGCGGCAATGCGCGATGGCCGCACCGCCCTATATCGCGCAATGGGTCGGTGAGCATCCGAAGTGGCAGGCGGTGCGGTGGCGCTGCGAATATCCGCATCCGAACGACAAGGCGTGAGACGCCGCGCTACTTGGTGCAGTCCTTCAGATCCTTGTCGGCAATCGAGAACACCGCGTCCGCCCTGATCTCGATGTCGCGGACCACGCATTGCCGACCGTTGGGATAGCCGACCTTGGCGTCGTAGCGGCCGGGCTCGACGCCGCTGATGCGCAGCCGCTCGTCGTGGTCGACCTCCTTGTCCTTGTCGTTCAAGCACTGGTTCGGGCCCCAGTCGGTCTTGCCGGCGGGTGAAAGCTGAAAGCCGGAGATCGTCTCCGTCGTCAGGTTCCAGAGCCTGATGCCCTTGCCCTTGGCCTGCGCCAGTGCCGCGCCCGGCACCGCGACCAAGAGGATGCCGATCGCAATCAGCCTACGCCGCATTGGTGAGCCCTCCCTCGACGAATTGATCCAGTTGACCACGAGTGTTCATTTCGCTTCAAGCTGCAAGGCCGCCAGCTCGGCCCTGATCCTCACCAGATCGGCTTCGCTGCGCATCGCGCGTGGAATGGCGATCGGCACTTCCTCCACGATACGCGCAGGCCGCGGCGACAAAAAGAACAGGCGGTCGCCGAGCCGGATCGCATCGTCGAGACTGTGGGTGACGAGCAGCGTCATCATCGGGCGGCTCGCCACCAGGGTCGCGATCTCATCGCGCAGGCGGCCGGCGAGCGCGTCGTCGAGCGAGGCGAGGGGCTCGTCGAGCACCAGCAGATCGGGTTCGACGGCGAAGGCGCGGGCGAGCGCAACGCGCCGGGCAAGACCGAGCGACAACTCGCCGGGAAAGTGGCTGCGATGCGCGTCCAGCTCCAGAAACCTGAACAGCTCCGACAGCTTCTCCTCGGTCACATCAGGAGCAGCCAGCCGCACATTCTGCTCGACCGAACGCCACGGCAACAGCCGCGGCTCCTGGAACACCATGCCGATCCGCGCCTGCGGCGGACGGGCGACATGGCCGGTGAACTCGCTGTCGAGACCGAGGATGATGCGCAGCATCGTGCTCTTGCCGCAACCGGAGGGACCGATGAGCACGCCGACCTCGCCGGGGCAAAGCGCGAATTTGAGCGGCGCGAGCACCTCGTGGCTCCCGCCCGCGGCACTCCTGAATGTCTTGCCTGTGATGTCGACTTCAAGCCGCACGGGGCCGCCACCGTGTTGCGCGGGCTTCGAACGGCTGCACCAGCAAGGTTTCGATCACGAGCACGACCGCGGCGAATGTCAGCGAATAGGCGAGCAGCCGCGGCGTGTCGAACAGCTGAAAGGCGACGCCGATCTCGAATCCGACGCCGTTCGGACGTCCGAGCAGTTCGGCGACCAGCACGATCTTCCACACCAGCGACAGTCCGGAGCGGGCGGCGGCCGCGATATAGGGCGCAAGCTGCGGCAGCACGACATGCCGGAACGCGCGCCAGCGCGGCATCGCGAACACGCTCGCCATCTCGTCGAGCGAGCGGTCGAGCGCGCGGGTGCCCTCGCGCAAGGTGACGACCGCGGTCGGCAGCTTGTTGATGGCGATCGCCGCGATCGCGGCGGCCTCGGTGAGACCGGCCCAGATATAGGCCAGCACGATCACGACCAGCGCGGGCAAATTGAGCAGGAGGATCAGCCAGGGATCGCCGAGCCGGTCGGCGAGCCTGACTCGTCCCATGAGGTAGCCGATGGCGCTGCCGAGCGACATCGCCAGCACGAAGGCGAGCGTGACGCGCGCCAGCGTGGCGCCGAGATGCAGGAACAGCGCGCCGGTTGATGCTTCCGCGATCATCACCTCGAGCACAGCCGGCGGGGAGGGCAGCTTCGCGCCTCCGACGAACAGCGCGGCAATCCACCAAGTCACGAGGAAGAGGGCGAACGAGAGAAGACGCAGCACCTCAGTCTCCAGGCACGGCGTGATAGAACGTGCCGGGATCGAGCTCGGCGGCGGGGCCGACGAGGTCGCGGCCACCGGTCTCGGCCAGCACGCGATACAGCACGCGCGCGTCCTGTTCCTCTTCAGCGATGCTCCGGCGCGGAATGCCGTCGCGATAGCGCTCGCGATAGGTCTTGAGCAAGGTGACATCGTTGGTGCCGGTGAGCGGGGCGATCTTGTCCCAGGCCGCATCCGAGGTGACCAGCAATTGCTTGGCCTTGCGGGTCATGGCGATGAAGCGGGCCACGGCGTCCTTGTGGCTTGCCGCCCAGCTTTCGTCGAAGACGTAACCGACCGCGGAGACGGCGCCCTTGGCGCCCAGCTTCGGCAGGATCTCTTCGATGCCGGCGAGGCGCCTGAAACCCTTGGCTTCGAGCTGGGCACAGAAATTCCAGAAGTTCAGGCTCGCCTCCATCTCGCCGTCGAGTGCCTTGGCGGCGATCAAAGGCGGGGCGCCATAGGCGATGGTCGCCTCCGACTTCAGGTCGATGCCGTCCTGCTTCATGCGCGCCTGAAGCAGCAGCCAGCTCTTGTCGATCGCTCCGCCCGCGACGGCGAGCTTGCGGCCCTTCAAGTCGGCAAGCGTCTTGATCGGCGACGATGCCGGCACCATCACGGCGCCGAGCGCACTGGAGTAGGGATAGAAGGTGAGCTTGGCGCCGAGCGCCCGTTCGCGCGACACCCACAGCCAGTCCGACAGGATGATGTCGGCGCTGCCCGCGCGCATCGCGATCTTGCCGGCCTCGGTGCTCGCGAGCTCGGTGACCTCCAGCGCGAGATCCGCCTCCTTGTCGAGCCCGCTCGCGCGGATCGCGGCCAGCTCCCAGGAGAATGTCCCGGTTTTCTGCACCGCGAGGCGGATTGTCTCCGCGGCGCGGCCGGGTGCGGCCAGTGTCAGCATCAGCGTCGTCGCGAGCGCCAATGTTCGACCAAGTGCCCATATCACACCAAGTGCTCTCATCGCCTTGTGAGCCGTTTCCTCTGACAGAGTGCTTTTCAGGACAATACGCATAGCATAGCTTTGCTCGCAACCCGCGGGAGGATGCGCATGAAACTGGCCGGACAGCTACGACCGATTGTCGCCGTATTGACGGTGCTGGCGTCGAGCGCGTGCGTCGCGCGGGCCGAGGAAGCCAACGATTATCCGACGGCGGCGCGCGCGGAGTACGTCTATGGCTGCATGAAGGCCAATGGCGAGAGCCGGCAGTCGATCGAGCAATGCTCCTGCTCGATCGACGTGGTGGCCTCGATCGTCCCCTATGAGCGCTATGTTACCGCGGAGACCGCGCTCAGCATGTCGCAGGTGCGCGGCAATCTCGGCGTCCAGTTCCGCACCTCGGAGCAGGCGAACACGGCGGTGAATGATTTGCGGCGCGCGCAGGCGGAAGCCGAAGTGAGGTGTTTTTGAAGATTTCTTCCTTCTCGCCTTGTGGGAGAAGGTGGCGCGAAGCGCGGGATGAGGGGGATCTCTCCGCGAGCTCATGTGTGGAGAGATAGCCCGCACCCGTCTCGCCGCTGCGCGGCGATCCACTCTCTCCCGCAAGGGGAGAGGGAATCAGAGCAGGCGTCACGACCTAAGTCCCCGGCTTCTCCACATCCCACTCGTTGCGGAAGACGTGTCCCTCCGTGTCCTTGGCTTCCGCGCGGAAACGCTTGGCGCCGTTGGAGACGTAGGTGAAGCGCAGATTAGGATCTTCCGAGATCGAGATGCCGCCTTCCATCGATAGCACGGGGCTACCGTCCTGCGTTAGCTTCAGCTGGTTGACGAAGAAGGCGGGAATATAGAGCTGCGTGACCTGGTCCATCTGCAGGCCGGAATTGTTGGGATGGCCGATCATGATCTGCGCTTCGCGGATGCGGCTCGCCGGCGCCTCCTCGCGCGCGAACTGCCGGTAGCGCATCTGGCCGAGTCGGTTTTGCGCTTCCTCGGCGTTCTTGCCTGCCGGCGCCGAGCAGCCGCCCGAAGCCTTCACATAGACCTTCGAGACATAGAGCTGCCCATCGCTGAGCTCGGCCACCGCGTGGACGTCGGTGTAATTGTTGACGCGCACGCGCGTCGAGATCTCGGTGACATTGGCATCGGGCCCGAGCTCGAACTTCGCGGCCATCGGCGCGGGGTTACGGTCGATCACGAGCGTGATCGAACGGATCCGGCGGCTGTCTGCGGGCGACAGCTTGCTGCGCAAGGTCACCGGCACGATCGCCGCGTCCTCCGCGCGATAGGGCATCTCGATGCCGATGACGGCGCTGCCGTCATTCATGGGCCGGCTGTTGAAGATGTCCTGCACCAGACCCGGCCACGGATCGTAGGCCTCTTCAGCCTGCGCGGGCACGGCGAAGGCGATGCCGAGCAGTGCGGCGATCAGGGGCAGGCGGCGTGTCCATCGGGTCATGGTTGTGGTCCTCTGAGTCAGCGAAGCTGATCTCTGAGTCAGCGAAGCTGATCTCTGAGTCAGCGAAGCTGATCTCTGAGTCAGCGAAGCTGATCTCTGAGTCAGCGAAGCTGATCTCTGAGTCAGCGAAGCTGATCTCCCGCACATGTTAGCGCGCCCGCTACTCCCATTCAATTTCCGAGAATGCTGCAGTTGCGTTCCGGGCGTTGTAATCGCCGAACAGCTCCCAGCGCGGCCGTTCCTCGGCAGCAGCCTTGTCGGCGGCGGCCCGGATCGGCTCGCCGTTCTTATTCAGCACGCGCACGTCGGACAGCAGCGTTGACAGGTAACGCCGTTCATCGGTCAGCGCGGCAGGCCACTCGCTCACGGGTCCGTGACCGGGAACGACGCGTTGCGCCGGAATGGTCTGCAATTCCTTCAATGTGTCGAGCCAGCCGCGGATGCTGCCGTCCATGACCGGAATGTGGCGCAGAAAAACGAGGTCGCCCGCGAACAGGGTCTTGGTCGTCTCGTCGTATACGCTCATGTCGCTGTCGCTGTGCCCGGTCCGCCAGGCGCGCAGGGACAGGCGACGCGATCCGAGATCAAGCGTCATCGTGTCCGAAACCAGGAGGGTCGGAGCAATGATCTTCACGGGATCGATCAGCTCGCTCCCCATGATGCGGCGAAAATTGTCGAGATAATAGGGCCCGCGCGTCGCGAGCGCCTGGGGCAGCTTGCTGTGGCCGACGAAAACAGTGTCTCCGGCCACAAAGGCCGCGTTGCCGAAGACATGGTCGGGGTGCCCATGGGTGTTGATGACATAGCGGATCGGCTTGGGCGTGCGGGCCCGCACGGCGGCCAGCAGGGCCTCGCCTTCACGCAAGCTGCCGCCGGTGTCGATGACGGCCACGGCATCGTCGCCCACGATGAAGCCGACATTGGCGATGTCGCCCTCGTTCTCGCGGGTCATCAGGGCGATGGTCCCGGAGTGTACGAAGATTCCGGTTGCGACTTCGCTCACAGGCAATTCGGCCGTCGCGGCCCGTGCTAGCGTTGCGATCCCCAGCAGGGACAAGGCTGCGATCACTCGAGCGATGCGAGACACTTTTCCGCCTCAGTTCAAAGGATTGGCCGCATTGCACTGCAACAAAAACGAAGTCAGCAAAGTTCGGCGAGACAATTCCTGCAGGACATGGTGCGTCATGCGTTGCATGGATAGCATTCAAACAAAACGAGGAGGAAGCACGATGACGGAGGCCGGACGACATCGTCGCTGGTTATTTTCAATGTGGGTCCTGGTTGCGTCCTGCGCGCTCGGCGATGTCGCCGTGGCGCAGACCAATGACAGCGGCGACCTCTCGTTCGAACTGGTCGACCCGAACGTGCTGCGCGTCTGTGCCGATCCGCGCAATCTGCCGTTCTCGAACGAAAAGGGCGAGGGGTTCGAGAACAAGCTCGCCGAATTCTTTGCCGACAAGCTCAAGAAGAAGCTCGACTATGTCTTCTTCCCGCAGGCCACCGGCTTCGTGCGGATGACGCTGGGCGCGCATCGCTGCGACGTCATCATGGGCTTTCCGCAGGGCGATGACGTCGTGCAGGGCACCAATCCCTATTACCGCACGACCTATGCACTGGTCGCCAAGGCCGGCAGCGGGCTCGAGGACGTCGACACGCTCGAGGATCCGAAGTTGAAGGGCAAGCATGTCGGCATCGTCGCCGGAACGCCGCCCGCGACCAACATGGCCATTGCCGGGCTGATGAGCAATGCAAAGCCCTATCCGCTGATGATCGACACGCGCTACGACAATTCGGCGCAGGCCATGATCGACGACCTCGCCGCCGGCAAGATCGACGCCGGCGTGCTGTGGGGACCGATGGCCGGCTACTACGCGAGGAAAGTCGGCTCGCTTCATGTCACGCCGCTGGTGAAGGAAACCACGGGGCCGAAGCTGGTCTATCGCATCGGCATGGGCGTGCGTCCCGCCGACCAGAACTGGAAGCGGCAGCTCAACAAGCTGATCCAGGAGAACCAGGGCGAGATCAACAAGATACTGATCGACTTCGGCGTCCCGCTGCTCGACGAGAGCGATCGGCCGCTCAATGCGGAGACGGCCAAGAAGTCGCCATGAGACGGCTTCTTGCCACTGCGCTCGTCGTCGCCGCGTTGGCGGCGCCGTCGTTCGCGCAGCAGCAGGAGCCGTTCGAGCCCGAGGGGTATCGCGCCGACAATTACCGCGCGCCGGTGCCGGCGACGCTGGCCGGCGCGCGCGTGCTCACCACGGCGGAAGCCGAGACGATCTGGCGCGCGAAGAGTGGTGCGTTCATCGACGTGCTGCCGAGGCCGCCGAAGCCGAAGAACCTTCCGGAAGGCACGGTGTGGCGCGATGCGCCGCGAAGGAACATTCCGGGCAGCATCTGGCTGCCTGACACCGGCTACGGCTCCTTGCCGCCGGCCATGGATGATTATCTCCAGCGCGGGCTCGCGCGTGTTTCGGGCGGCGACAAGGCCGCGCTGATCGTGATCTATTGCCTTGCCGATTGCTGGATGTCCTGGAACGCCGCCAAGCGGGCGCTGGCCTATGGCTATTCCAACATCGCCTGGTACTCCGACGGCACCGACGGCTGGGAGCGCGCCAAGCTGCCGACGGAAGAGGCGCAGCCGGAGCCGCGGCCGGAGCAGTGAACGACTTGATTGGCCGCGCTACGCATTCGTGTCCCGGACAAGCCGTAACGCGTGAGCGTTGCGGCGCAGAGCCGGACCCAGACGCCGCGAGTTCGTCTGCGACATGGGCCCCGGCTCTGCGGTGCAACGCTGAAGGGCGCTGCACCGCGTCCGGGGCACAAGGAGAAAGACGCATTCTGGCGGGACAAAAGCGGCGAGGCGGACGCCCAATACTTACTGCTTCTGCAACTTCGTCAGCGTGCCGGTGCCGTTATTGTCGGTGGCAGAATAGTTCACCCTGTCGCCGGCATGAACGGCGTCCAGCATCGCGGCGTCCTTGGTCTTGTACTCCTGCAGCGCACCGGCACTCCCGGTGCTGGCGCCGACCGTGCCCTTCTGGGTCTGCTGGATCGAGATCGTGCCGTTGAGCCGGTCAATCCGCATGACCATGCCGGTCATGTCGTCAGCAAACGCGCTGGTTGCGAGCATGCTGAGGGCCGCAGCGCCCGCATAGATAAATCGCGTGGTTCCCATCGAGGCCTCCCGACGTTTTGGAGTTCACTTCGACAAGCCATCCTAGATCGATTTGGTTCCGGCAGATAGCAGGGCAAAGGTTAACCAGGCCGCTCCGGGAACCCGGAGGCAGCCTCGGCAAGGCCGACGCTATTCCATTTCCTGCTGGATCACGCGACCGAGCGCGAACAGGCGCTGGTCGATCGTGGTGGGAACCTCGCAGACGAACCGCACCACCTTGTTGCGGTCCTCGAAAATGCGGGTCTTCCAGATCAGCTCATTGCTGAGCGCCTCGACCTTGGCTTCGTCACGCGGCGTGGCGCCCTGCAGCGCCTGGAGCTGGATGGCCTCCTCGCGGATCTTCTCAGCGGCCTCGCGCTGCTTGCGGCTGACGCGTTCGAGCCCGTTCATGACCTGCGAACGCTGGGCGTTGAGCGTATCGAACAGGCCGGCGAACAGCAGCTTTGCGTTGCTGGCCTTGTCGGTGGAGGAGGCGGCCAGAAAGTCCTTCACCGATTTCTCAGCCTCGTCGATCGGCGTCTTGCGCGCCGACAGTTTGGCGACCAGCGCGGTGATTTTCGTGTCGTTCTTCCATTTGGTCTCGGCATCGTCGAGCGCAGGACCGGCCCAGACGGCGGCAAGCGAGATCTCCGGCACCTTGGCCTGCGTGCAGGGCCAGTTGGGGTAGCGCGGATCGGCCGCGCGCACCGCCGTGCCCGACAGCGCGAGCACCAGGACAGCCGTCGCCAGAACCTTCATCCTTCGCCTCCTGCAGGCCCCCGTCGCGCCAGCCCGCGCGAGGGATCATAGGCCCAAATCGCGCCGATCATGAAGACGATTGTGCAAGCCGCTACCACCGCCAGCGAGATCCAGTTGATCTGCCCGTAGAGTGCAAAACGGATCAGCTCGACCGCATGGGTGAACGGATTGACCTCGCAGAGATAGTACAGATAGGGACTGCCCTCCTGCACCCGCCACAGCGGGTAGAGCGCGGAGGAGGCGAAGAACATCGGGAAGATGACGAAGTTCATCACGCCGGCGAAATTTTCCAGCTGCTTGATGCCGGAGGAGATCAGCATGCCGAGCGAGCCCAGCATCAGCCCGGACAGGATCAGCGCCGGCAGCACGGTGAGATAGCCCGAGGATGGCGGGGTGATGTCCCAGAACCAGGCGATCAGCAGGAAGGCATAGACCTGGAGCAGCGACACTGCGGTGCCCGCCAGCAGCTTGCAGAACAGCAGGAAGCCGCGCGGCAGTGGGCTCACCAGCAGCGTGCGCATGTTGCCCATCTCGCGGTCGTAAACCATCGACAGCGAGGATTGCATGCCGTTGAAGAGCTGGATCATCGCCATCAGCCCGGGCGCGATATAGACCTCGTAGAGGATGTAGGTCTCGTAAGGCGGGATGATGGAGATGCCGAGCACCTGGCGGAAGCCGGCAGCGAAGATGAACAGCCACACCAGTGGCCGCACCAGCGCCGAGACGAACCGCTCGCGCTGATGCAGGAAGCGCAGCCCCTCGCGCCAGACGATGCCGGTGAGACACGTCATGTACTCGGCAAATGAGAAGCCGCGCGGGACCTCGCGCGTCGTGATGCTGCTCATGCGCCGCCTCCCGGCATGGTTTGCGCGCCGGTCAGGCGCATGAAGGCGGTGTTGACGTCCTGCGCGCCGGCTTCGGTAATGACGCGGCTCATCGGTCCCTGCGCCAGCACCTTGCCCTGGTGCAGCACCACGAGGTCGTCGCTTGGCATGATCTCGTCGAACAGATGCGTCGCCCAGAGCACGCCGATGCCTTGCTCGGTCACGAGCTGGCGGACCTGGCTGATGATGTCGGCGCGCGCCTTGACGTCGAGACCGACGGTCGGCTCGTCGAGCAGCAACAGCCGGGGCCGGTGCAGCAGTGCGCGGGCGATCTCCAGCCGCCGCATCTGCCCGCCCGAGAGGTCGCGCACCTTGCTGCCGGCGCGGTCGGAAAGCCCGATGCGGCCGAGCAGCTCGGCGCTGCGCGCGGCGGCCTCGCGGCGGCTGATGCCGTGGAGCGCGGCGTGATAGAGCAGGTTCTGCGTCAGCGACAGGTCGAGATCGAGCGTGCGCGGCTGGAACACGACCCCCAACAATCGTAGCGCCTCGCCCGGGCTCTTGCTGATGTCATGGCCGAAAATGCCGACACGGCCGGACTGGATGCCGAACAGGCGCGTGATCAGCGAGAACAGCGTACTCTTGCCGGCGCCGTTGAGGCCGAGCAGGGCGGTGAAGCTGGCCGGCTGCACATTGAAGGAGACGTCGATCAACGCCCGGCGCGGCCCATAGGCATGGCTGACGCCGTCGATCGAGAGCGCCGGCGCCGCGGCCGGATCGGGGCCCGGCACCTCGCCTGGGTCGGGAATCGGAGCTGGGCTGGTCATGGCGCGATCGTGATGCCCCAGGGCAGCTCGCCCACTTGAATGGTCTTGATCACCTTTTGCGCGGCGACGTCGATGACGGAGACGTCGTTCGAGACGCCGTTGGTGGTCAGCAGATATTTTTCGTCCGGGGTGAACGCCATGTGCCAGACCCGCTGTCCCACCAGCAGATATTTCGTCACCTTGCGCGAGGCGACGTCGACCACGGCGATGCGGTTGGCCGGGCCGAGCGCGACGAAGGCGGTCTTGTCGTCCTTGGTCATGCCGATGCCGACCGGCTGGATCGCTTCTTTCCGCAAGCCCGGGATCTCGAAGGTGACCTTGCCGATCACCGCGTGCTTCCCGGGATCGATGATCGAGACGGTGCCGCCGATCTCGGAGGACACCCACACCTCGGAAGCGTCGTGCTTGAACTCGGCAAAGCGCGGCCGGGCGTCGACCAGCACGTTGGCGACGATCTGGCGCGAGGCGGTGTCGATGAAATGCGCCATATTGGTCGTTTCCGACGTATTGATCAGCGTCTTGCCGTCCGGGCTGATGGTCATGCCTTCGGGCTCGACGCCGACCTGGATGTCGCCGAGCCGGGAGCGCTTCTCGAGGTCGATCACCGTCACCGTGTTGTCGTTCTCGTTGGCGACATAGAGGATCTTGCCGGCGGCATCCTGGGCGAACAATTCCGGATCTGGGCCTGAGGGCAGGCTGTCTACCACGCTCTGCGTCTTGGCATCGATCACCTGGATGGTGTCGTCGTCGCCGACCGCGACCATCACGAACTTGCCGTCGCGCGTGAAATCGATGCCGCGCGGGCGCTGCCCGACCTTGATGGTCTTGGTCACGGTCCAGCTGTCGGTGTCGATCACCGAGACGGTGTTGCTCTTCTCATTCGAGACATAAGCGATGAAGGCATGCGCGGGCGCTGCCGCGAGCGCCAGTCCGGCGAGAAGCCCAACACGCCCCATGCGCAGCATTTGCGTCCTCACTTCAGCTTGCATTTGCTCTCCGGACGGTCATAGCCGAGCGTGTCGAGCTCGGAGACCTGATGCAGAAATCCGTCCTGCGGCGAGACCGACACCACCATGCGGCCGTCGACCAAGAGGATCGGCTGGCGCAGCTGCAGGTTCCAGTCGCGCAAGGTGAGCCGCGTGCCCTTGAAGGCCGCGACCGAGAAGTCCGGGCCCTTGATGAAGTCCGAGACCTTCTTGACGTCGCCCGAGTTGGTGCGCGAGGTGGCTTCCCCGATCATGCGCACCGCGGTCCAGGCCTGCATGTCGAGGGCCGTCATGCGCCGCGAGTTCAGCTTGACGAAGCGGTTCTGCATCTGGATCGCGCCCCACTGGTCCTGCGAAGCGTCCCAACTGCGCGGCACGAGGCCGGCCGAGCCGGCGACAGGCCGCGGATCCCAGGTGCGATAGGGCAGGTAGGCGCCGAACACCTCGCTCTCGTCGGCCGCGACCAAGACGTCATAGGCCGGCGCGCCTTGCGTGAACACCGGCATCTGGCGCTGGATCAGCGTCACGCCGCTGTCGGTACGGCGGGCGCCGCCTTTGTCTTCGAAAGTCTTCTCCTGCACGATCTTGGCGCCAAAGCGTGTGGCGGTGCGCCGGAGCGCGTCCGCGAACAGTTTGTCCTCGTCGTGCGAGCCGACCACCAGCAGCCAGCGCGACCACTTCTTCCACACCAGATACTGCCCGAGCGCATCGGCCAGCATCGCGCGCGTCGGTGCGGTGTGGATGACGTTGGCACGGCAATCGGCTTCGCGCAGCCGCTCGTCGATCGCCCCCGCATTGAACAGAAGCGTGCCACGGTCGCGCAGGGCATCCGAGACTTCCAGGAGCGCATCGGCCGGCAGGTCGGTGATGATGAAGCTGTTCTTCTCGGCGAGCGCGGTCGCCGCCTGCACCGGGTCCTCGCCCTCCTTGATGCGGCGCTCCTCCAGCGCGAACCGCTGGTTGAGAAACTTACCCGTGGTGTTGTTGTCATCGATCGCGAGGCGCGCGCCGGCGACGCCGTCATTCTCCGCAGGAAGTTCGACCAGCGACAGCGTCGATCGGGTGCCGGCGACACCGAGATAGCCGACGCCGATCAGGGCAGGCTCCGCCGCGAGCGCGCTCGTCGCAGCAAGGCCAAAGCCGATCAGACCGGCCAACCATCGGATCATGTTTCCTCCAGGTATTCTCTCCCGCTTGACCGCCGGTAGAGAATTGTCTCTGCTTCAAGCATGACCAATTTGTCAGGGCATGCAACCCCGCATTTCGTCCCCGCGCGCACGAGGACTGGAATCACGATCATGCGAGCATCGATGGTGATCGCCGCTTTGCTGTTGACGCCTGCGGTCGCGCGCGCCGATCCGCCGAAGCTGGCCGTGTTCGATTTCGAGCTGATCGACACCAGCCTGCCCGGGGAGTTCTATGGCTCCAGGCCGGAAGAGGCGCGGCTCCTGCGCATCAGCGAGCAACTGCGTAGGGAATTGACGGAGTCCGGCAGGTTCCAGGTGCTGGACATTGCGCCGGTCAGGGACGCGGCCCGTCACGCCAATTTACAGGCCTGCGGCGGCTGCGATCTCAAGCTCGCCGGGCAGCTCGGGGCAGACCTCGAGATCACCGGCATGGTGCAGAAGGTCTCGAACCTGATCATCAACCTCAACATCTATCTGCGCGACGTGAAGACCGGCGCCATGATCACGGCGGCGAGCGCCGACATGCGCGGCAACACCGATGAAGCCTGGACGCGCACGATGAGCTATCTGATCCGCAACAGGCTGCTGGCGCCGAATTACGGAAAGCGGGAGTAGGGGGAATTACTCGCCGCGACGGCGGTGCACCCTCGCCCCTTGTGGGAGAGGGTGCATTCGCGGAGCGAAGCCGGGTGAGGGGTTCTCTCCGCGAGTCCAACTCTTACCGAATTTGCGAATAGATACCCCTCATCCGGCGCTTCGCGCCACCTTCTCCACAAGGGGAGAAGGGAAGGGCAGCCAGGGCCCCCTCAGCCCTTCAGCTTCTCCGCATGCCAGTGCAGGTGATCGCCCATGAAGGTCGAGATGAAGTAATAGCTGTGGTCATAGCCCGCCTGACGCCGCAGCGTCAGCGGGATGCCCGCCTTGGTGCAGGCGGTTTCGAGCAGTTCGGGCCTCAGCTGCTCCTTCAGGAAATTGTCGGCCTCGCCGACGTCGACCAGGAAGCTTGAAAACTTCGCACCGTCCTCGATCAGCGCCACCGTGTCGTGGCTGCGCCATGCGTCCTTGTTTGGTCCGAGATAGCCCGTGAGCGCCTTGATGCCCCAAGGCACAAGCGAGGGCGCCACGATCGGCGCGAACGCGCTCGCAGCGCGATAGCGATGCGGGTTGCGCAGCGCCACCGTCAGCGCGCCGTGACCGCCCATCGAATGGCCCATGACCGACTGCCGCTTGGCGTCGACGGGAAAATTTCCCGCGACCAGCTTGGGCAGTTCGTCCGTGACATAACTCCACATCCGATAATTGCGCGCGAACGGCTCTTGCGTCGCATCGACATAGAAGCCGGCCCCGAGGCCGAAATCATAGGCGTTGTTGGCATCGCCCGGCACGTCGGTGCCGCGCGGTGAGGTGTCGGGCGCGACGAAGATCAGGCCGAGCTCGGCGCAGGCTTTGCGGAATTCGCCCTTCTCGGTGACGTTGGCATGGGTGCAGGTGAGCCCCGAGAGATACCAGACCACGGGCAGCTTCGCGCCCGCGGCGTGCGGCGGAACATAGACCGAGAATACCATGTCGGTTCCGGTCGCCTGGCTGGCATGGCGATACACACCCTGCACACCGCCGTAGGATTTGTTGGTCGAGACAGTCTGAATCGTCATGCCTTCACTCCGTGGCATCTCACCACATCAACATTGCAACGCTTGTGTGACCGAAATTTGTGGCGTCGTCAGGCGACACCGCTGTCGATCGCCAGCCGCACCAGCTCGACCGAGGTCTTCACTCCGAGCTTCTGGCGCATGATGGACGAGGTGTTGGCGACCGTCTTGTACGACGATTGCACCAGCCAGGCGATCTCGGACAGGCTTTTTCCCGCGCTGAGCAGCCGCAGTATCTCCATCTCGCGCGCGTTCAGCTTCGACAGCGGGCTCTGCGCCAGCGTCGGCCCTGCAAAGGCGATGCTGCGCGCGATCGCGCTCGGCAAGTACGTGCCGCCGCCTCCGACGGCGCGGATCGCCTCGACGAGGTCGTCGGGATCGCCGGTCTTGGAGACGTAGCCCTTCGCGCCGCATTCGATCGCCCGCGCGGCAAAGGCCGGATCGTCGTTCATGCTGAACATGATGATGCGGGCCTCGGGCGCGCGCTCGAGGATGCGGCGCGCGAGCTCGAATCCGGAGACGGTCGGCAAATTGATGTCGATGATGCAGAGGTCCGGGCGCTCGACGATGAAGACGCACTCACCGTCTTCGGCGTCGGCGGCCTCCAGAATCTCGATCTCGCCCTCGTCGGCCAGCACGGCACGGCAGCCGGAGGCGACGATGGGATGATCATCGACGATCAGAATGCGCATAGGCGTTCCCCGCGACAGCGTTCCCCGTGACAAGATTTGCCCATTCTGCGCCGCATGATACCGACATGGGACGGGCGCGTGAGCGATGTGTCCGAGGTCGCCTCATGCAACCCGGGCGGGATTGCTGTACGCTTCCGATTAGATATCCGCCGCTTCGCCTCTGTCAACGTCATCGGACAGGGGCGGGCAGAGCTTCGCGAGGCACGGGCGACACCAATGTGGCAAAATCTATCCTTGCGCGGGCGCATCAACCTGTTGCTGGCGCTGCTGTTGGCGCTGGGGCTCGCCGTCAATATCGGCCGGCAGGTCGCGGAAGCAGGTCCCCGCGTGCAGGCCGAGGACCAGAGCGTGATCCGCCTGGCGCGCGAGTTCATCGAGATGATCGTCGCCGATCTCAACGAAGCGCCCGATCCGGAGGCCAGGCTGAACCAGATCGCACGCGATCTCAGCCGTCTGCGCCATGTCAGCATCGCGCTCCGGGACGAAGCCGGTCGTCCACTGACCACGCCGCGGACAGACGCCGATGATGACACGCGCGGGCCGCCGGCCTGGTTCGTCAGCCTGGTTCATCCCGAGCAGACCGCGGTCAGCGTGCCCGTCTCGATCCATGGCAAGCCGGGCTCGCTCCTGATCACCGCGCATCCCGACGACGAGATCGCCGAGATCTGGGACGCCATCGTCACCCAGCTCGAGGTCGGCTCCGCGATCGCGCTGGCGCTGTTTTTTCTGATGATGACCGTAGTCGGCCGGGCCCTGGCGCCGCTGCGGTCGTTGGCGGAGGCGATGGGGAAGCTCGAAGGCGGACATTACGAGGCCCGTGTCACGCCGGGCGGCGCGCCGGAGCTCGCGGCGATCTGCACCAAGCTCAACCACCTGGCCGCAACGCTTCATGAGGCGGTCGAGGACAAGCGGCGGCTCGCCGAGCGCGCAGTGTCGCTCCAGGACATCGAGCGCAAGGAGATCGCGCGCGAACTGCACGACGAGTTCGGGCCGTATCTGTTCTCGCTGCGCGCGCATGCCAGCGCGCTCGCGAAGCAGGCGGATGGACGCGTTCCGAGCACCGAGGCTGTGCGAAAACACGGCAGCGCCATGCTGGAGCAGATCAACGCGCTGCAGCAGTTCAATCGCCGCGTGCTGGAGCGGCTCCGGCCCGTCGGTCTCGCTGAACTGGGCCTGCGGCAGGCGCTCGAATCGCTGTCGCGGCTGTGGCGGGAATCGCATCCCGATGTCGCGATCGAGACCGTGATCTCACCCTCGCTGGGCGCGACGGGTGAGACCGCCGACCTCACCATCTACCGCATCGTGCAGGAGGCGCTCACCAACGTGTTCCGCCACGCCGGAGCGACCTCGGTCAATGTCGTCATCGAGCCGGCGGAGCAGATGGCGAACGATGGCCGCTTCTGCGCCCGGGTACGGGTCAGCGACAATGGCCGCGGCATGGAGCCGGGCCAGAAGCTCGGCTTCGGCCTTGTCGGCATGCGCGAGCGGATTCTGGCGCTCGGCGGCACGCTCAACGTCGTCTCCGGCGCCGGCGGCTTGACGGTGGAGGCGCTGGTTCCGACTGCGGCCGCCTAGTCGCGCCTGAGGCGGTCGGGAATAATTCCCGATTTCATCGGGAAAACGGGTGCGGATATTGCCCGACCTTTTGTGGCTGGCGCACCCATTGCGGCCGAATACACTCGTCCCGACCAATCGGCGAAGAGCAAAACAGCCGGTGGTCACGGATGGGAAGGCGGGGATGGGCAAGGTTCTTCGGTTCAAGCGTCATGTGTTGATGGTGTCGACCGGTCTGGTGTCCGGGCTGGTGTTCGCGGGCCCCGCCGGGGCCGCGCCGGACGAGGAGACCAACGTCCAGAACTTGCCGCCGGTCGAAGTGGCGGCGCCGCCGCCATCGGTGGCGAGGCGCACGGCGCCGACCAGGACGGTCGCGCGCATCGGGGCGGCGCAGTCCGCGAGCCCTCGCACACGCATCTACGTCTACCCGACCGCGCCGGGTGCGGGCAGGGGTCTCGATGTCGACAAGGTCCCATCGGCGATCAACGCCGTCGATCCGAGCCAGATCAAGCGCACCGGTTCGCTGAACATCACCGATGCTCTGCGCGACAACATCGCCGGCGTCAACATCACTGAGGTCACCGGCAATCCGTTCCAGCCGGATGTCGAATTCCGCGGCTTCGTCGCCTCGCCCGTGACGGGCACGCCGCAGGGCCTGGCGGTGTATCAGAACGGCGTGCGCATCAACGAGGCCTTTTCGGATGCCGTCAATTGGGATCTGATCCCGACCGCTGCGATCAGATCGGTGACGCTGGTGACCAACAATCCAGCCTTCGGCCTCAACGCGCTAGGCGGCGCCATCAATCTGCAAATGAAGGACGGCTTCACTTACCAGGGCGCCGAGATCGACGTGATGGGCGGCTCGTTCGGGCGCATCCAGGGCTCGGCGCAATGGGGCAAGCAGGTCGACAAGAACTACGGCGTCTACGCCGCGCTCGAAGGCCTGCGTGACAACGGCTTCCGCAATTTCTCGCAATCGACCGTGCGGCGCTTCTACGGCGATGTCGGCTACAAGGCCGGCGACAGCGAATTCCACGCCAATATGGGCGTCGCCAAGAACGATTTCGGCGCCAGCGCCACCGTCCCGGCCGAGCTGCTCGACAAATATTGGGGCGCGACCTACACCACCCCGCAGACCACATCCAACCGCGTCGGCTATCTCAATCTGACCGGCAAGGCCGATGCGACGCCGACCTGGACCCTCGAAGGCGCTGCGCATGTGCGCAGGTACGAGCAGAAGCTGGTCGACGGTAATCCGACTGACGCGCAGGAGTGCGCCGATCCGGCATTGCTCTGCTTCGGCGATGACGCCACGCCCGCGAATGGCGCGGGCGGCGTTCAGCTTGCCAATCCCTTTGCGCCGGGAACGATCCTCGGCGAGATCGACCGCAGCACGATACGTTCGACCAGTATCGGCGTGTCAGGGCAGGCTACCAACACCGATCAACTGTTCGGGCATGACAACCGCTTCGTGATGGGCGCGAGCTATGACGCAGGCGTCACGCGGTACAACGCCACCGCCGAGATCGGTTCGATCGGGGAAAACTATGTCGTCAACGGGAGCGGCCTCTTCCTCGGGCCGACCGGCCAGCCGACGACAGTTGCCGGCCCCGTCTCGCTGCGGACCGTCAATCAATATAACGGCCTCTATGCGATGGACACCTTCAACGTTACGAATGCCTTCGCCATCACCGGCGGCGGCCGTTTCAACATTGCGCGGATTTCGCTGGAGGATCAGCTCGGAGCCGATCTCAACGGCGATCACACCTTCACTCGCTTCAATCCGGTGATCGGCGGCACCTACAAGATCACGCCGGAGTTGACCGCCTATGCCGGTTACTCCGAGGCCAACCGCGTGCCCACGCCGCTCGAGCTCGGCTGCTCCGATCCAGCCCGCCCCTGCCTGATCGCGGCGTTTCTGGTCTCCGACCCGCCGCTCAAGCAGGTGGTGTCCAAGACCGTGGAAGCCGGCCTGCGCGGCACCAAGGAGTTGAACATCGGCACCCTCGGCTGGAAGATCGGCGGCTTCCGCGCGACGAATTACGACGACATCGTGGCGGTACCCGTCGTCGGCCGAACCGGCTTCGGCTATTTCTCAAACGTCGGCCGGACCCGCCGGCAGGGCCTCGAGGCCGAAGTCAACATCAAATCGCCGACGCTGCAGTTCCAGGCGAGCTACGCCTTCGTCGACGCGCGCTATCTTGACCCGCTCGAGCTCGGCTCGGAAAGCCCGTTTGCCGACGGTAACGACAACATCCATGTCGTTCCCGGCAACCAACTTCCCGCCATCCCCCGCCACCGGGTCAAGGTCGGCGTCGACTACGCCGTGACCGACGTCTGGAAGGTCGGCGGCAACGCGCTGTTCGTCTCCAGCCAATATCTGGTCGGCGACGAGTCCAACCAATATGCCAAGCTGCCGTCCTATACCGTGTTCAATCTCCATACCTCCTACCAGGTGGCGAAAAACATCCAGCTCTACGGCCGCGTCGACAACGTCTTCGACAAACGCTACGCGACCTATGGACAGTTCTTCGACCGGGAGGCCTTGCCCAACTTCACCAATGGCGGCGCCGAATTCACCGACCCGCGCTCGCTGAGCCCGGCCCGGCCGCGGGCGTTCTACGCGGGGATGAGGGTGACGTTCTAGGTACGGGTGCCGCGCCCCTGGTGTCCGCGATGGCGCTCGCTGAGCTTGGCAGAATATTCCGCCTCCGGCATGATGGTTTCGGAGGCTTGCTTTGCCGTGTCGTTGAAGAATCCGGATGCCGTCGCTTCGATCGTTGCAGCGCTTCGGCGCGTCTATGGCGATGAGATCGCGCGACTCATGCTCGTCGAGGGTATGACCCTCGCCGACTTGATCGATGCGATGTTTTCCGCGTCCCCGAGCCACCGCGATGCCGTTCGAGACATTACCGACGGATTGGACGATTTCGTCGTTTCGCCGGACCTCGGTCTGATGTGGCACCTCAAGTACATCTATGGCGACGAGCCCGGCTCACTGCACGTCGTGGACATGGAGATCGCCACGCCGAATGGCACGCTGGCAAGCAAGGACGTCTGGCTTCGTCTGTCATCTTAGAGGCGCGGTCCTTTGGACGATCTGGTCCCGGCACCGGCAAAGAGCGGGACGTCGTCGTCTTCACCAATCAGAAACCATGTCAAATGATCCGAAAAGTTTAACGAAACTGCTCGGCGATCTCCGCGTCAGTTTGTCGGAGGGCCGATGTCATGACAGAGCGCCAATTGAGAGAGCAGGAATGCCGGATCGCGCGTTACCGGCGGTTGGAGCGGGAGGTTACGGATCCGCTTGCGGCGTGTCTGCTTCACGGCATCGTCGAGGAGCTTGAAGCCGAGCTGCGCAAGGACAGGCCGGATTGGCACGGGCCGCGCGATTAACGCTTTCTTAGCGCTAATCATGCGGATTATCGTGGAGGGATGCCAGGGGAGACTGCTCCCATGCTGAAGGACGGGACATACGCGGCGTGGTACAAGACGCCGCTCGACCAGGGTACCGGGATCGTCCATGTCGCGGATGGACAGATCTGGGGCCGCGACAGCCTGATGACCTATCATGGCTCGTGTCACGTCGACGGAGATCGCTTCACCGCCACCGTGTCGACGAAGCGCCATACCAACGGCCGTGCAACGGTGTTCGGCGTGGACGACGAGCTCACGTTGGACATCGAGGGAAACTGCCCCGGCAAGATCGCGACCTACACCGCGACGGCACAACAAGTGCCCGGAATGATTCTCCAGGGAACGCTCATTCTCACCGAACAGAAGCCGCCGGCCGGTGAACAACGAGCCGAGCAGCGCCCGGCGTTCAATCCCGACAAGCTGCCGAAGTTGCCCAAGCGCTCGCGCTAAGCGGTGAAGCCTGCGCGGCGGCCGGCCCGCAGCCATATGTCGCGCGCCAGGCCGCGCAATTCTGCATCCGGTTTTTCCCAAACCTTGCTTCTCAAACCGCCCCGGACTCGCCATTGTGCGCCCGCAACAGTTCGAAGGCGGAGAAGCAGCAATGTCGGACAAGGTCTCGCGTCGCAGGTTCGCGAAAATCGCGGGGCTGTCCGCAGCCGGCTTGACCGGTCCGCTCGACGCGGCAAAGGCGAAGCCAGCGCCGCCGCCGCGCGCCGGCTTTCCGGCGGGCTTCGTCTGGGGTACGGCGACCTCGTCCTACCAGGTCGAGGGCGCGGTCGACGAGGACGGGCGAGGGGCCTCGATCTGGGACAAGTTCGTGCGCATCCCCGGCAAGATCGAGGACGGCACCACCGGCGACCGTGCCAATGAGCATTATCACCGCTACAAGGAGGACATCGCGCTGATCAAGGCGCTGGGCTGCAAGGCTTACCGCTTCTCGGTGGCCTGGCCGCGGCTGTTCCCGGATGGCGACGGCAAGCCCAACCCGAAGGGGCTCGACTTCTACAATAGGCTGGTCGACGAGCTCCTGAAGAACGGCATCGAGCCGTGGCTGACGCTCTATCATTGGGACCTGCCGCAATCGCTTCAGGATCGCTTCGGCGGCTGGCGCTCGACGGAAACCTGCAAGATCTTCGGTGACTACGCGGCTTATGTCGCCGAGCATCTGACCGATCGCGTCAAGAACGTCTTCACGTTGAACGAGAGCGGGCGCTTCGTCTATTTCGGCTACGGCATCGGCATCGACGCGCCGGGCTTGAGGCTGCCGCAAGCCGAGGTCAACCAGATCAGGCACAACAGCGCGCTGGCGCACGGGCTCGCGGTGCAGGCCGTGCGCGCCCACGGCCGGCGCGGCACCAGGGTCGGGCCGGCCGAGAACATCGATGCCTGCGCGCCCGCGATCGACACGCCGGAGAACGTTCGTGCCGCCGAGATCGCGCTGCGCGAGATGAACGCCGGCTATCTCAACGTCATCATGACTGGCCGCTACACCGACGCCTTCCTG
Source organism: Bradyrhizobium sp. CCBAU 53351 (assembly GCF_015291745.1). Lineage (NCBI taxonomy): Bacteria > Pseudomonadati > Pseudomonadota > Alphaproteobacteria > Hyphomicrobiales > Nitrobacteraceae > Bradyrhizobium > Bradyrhizobium sp. CCBAU 53351. The sequence continues at coordinate 5,491,139 of NZ_CP030059.1, read as the reverse complement.
AAATTCGCCGGCGCCAACGCGCCGAAATTCACCGACGCGGAACTCAAGATCATCTCCTCGCCGGTCGATTTCCTCGGTCTCAACATCTATGCGCCGCAGAACTACGTGGTGGCCTCCGATCAGGGCGCGGGCTTCATGCCGCTGCCGATCCCGAAATCGTTCCCGCACATGAATTCGGACTGGCTGCGCGTCGGGCCGGAGACGCTCTATTGGGTGCCGAAGCTGGCGGCAAAGATCTGGAAGACGGATGCGATCTATATCAGCGAGAACGGCGCCTCCGGCGACGACGTCGTCACGCCGGACGGCAAGATCTACGACACCGACCGCATCATGTACCTGCGCAACTATCTCGCCCAGCTGCAGCGCGCCACGGCCGAGGGCGTGCCGGTGCGCGGCTATTTCCTCTGGAGCCTGATGGACAATTTCGAGTGGGTCTACGGGCTGAACAAGCGTTTCGGGCTGTACCATGTCAATTTCGACACCCAGGTCCGCACGCCGAAACTCAGCGCCAGCTTCTATCGCAACGTGATCGCGAAGAACGCGGCGGGGGCGTGATGTCTTCTCCCGCGTAAAATCACCAGAGGTCGTCATGCCCGGGCTTGTCCCTGGACATCCACGTTATTCGCGCCGCGTAGCAAGACGTGGATGGCCGGGACAAGCCGGCCATGACGTCGCGGAGGCTTTCGTGCGGCGGAAAATCCGGGTGAGGGGCGGGAGAGGGCGTGGGCGCCCACGCATTGACTCTCCTCTTCCCCTTATTCAGAACCGTCCTCAACGCTCAAAACAAAGAGGACAACGCCCATGACCGATGCACTCATCATCGATGCCTGCCGCACCCCGCGCGGCGTCGGCAAGGCCGGCAAGGGAGCGCTTTCGGGCATCCATCCGCAGCAGCTCGGCGCAACCGTGCTGCGCGCGCTCGCGGAGCGCACCGGCATCAACACGGCCGACGTCGACGACATTGTCTGGGGCTGCAGCGCGCAGGTCGCGACGCAAGGCGGCGATCTCGGCCGGATGTCGGCGCTCGATGCCGGCTACGACGTGCGCGCCAGCGCCGTGACGCTGGACCGTTTTTGCGGAAGCGGCATCACCAGCGTCAACATGGCGGCATCCTCGATCATGGCAGGCGCGGAAGACCTCGTCATCGCGGGCGGCTGCGAGATGATGTCGATGGAAGGACGCCGCGGCTCAGGTCCGATGATGATGGACAACGGCAATCTGCGTCTGCGGGCAAAGCATCCGCAGTCGCATCAGGGCGTCTGCGCGGACGCGATCGCGACGCTGGAAGGCATTACCCGGCGGGACGTCGACGCGCTCGGGCTGGAGAGCCAGAAGCGCGCCGCGCACGCGATGACGAACGGCTATTTCAAGAAGAGCCTCGTGCCCGTTCACCGGGAGGACGGCAGCCTCGCGCTCGACCATGAGGAATATCCGCGGCCGCAGACCACGATGGAGGGGTTGAGCAGCCTGAAGCCGGCATTCCCCGCGGTCGCCGACTACGTGCTCGACGACAAGGGCACGACCTATCGCGGCCTGATCCTGCAGAAATATCCGGACCTGAACATCGACTTCGTGCACCACGCCGGCAATTCCTCCGGCGTCGTCGACGGCGCCGCCGCCATCCTCCTGGCTTCACCTGCTTACGCCAAAGCGCATGGCCTCAAAGCCCGCGCCCGCGTCGTCGCGATGGCGAACATGGGAGACTCGCCGACCCTGATGCTGAACGCGCCGGTGCCGGCGACGCGCAAGGTGCTGGCAAAGGCGGGCCTCTCCATCGACGACATCGACCTGTTCGAGATCAACGAGGCGTTCGCGGTGGTGGCGGAAAAATACATCCGCGACCTCAAGCTCGATCGCGCCAAGGTCAACGTCAATGGCGGCTCGATCGCGCTCGGGCATCCCATCGGTGCCACCGGCTCGATCCTGATCGGCACCGTGCTCGACGAGCTCGAACGGCGCGACCTCAAACGCGGTCTCGTCACCATGTGCGCCGCCGGCGGCATGGCGCCCGCCATCATCATCGAGCGCGTCTAGCCTTATTTTCTAGGGTGAAACACGCGCCTCCTTTGACAAAGAGGCCGGTCGTCGCTTGTCGAAAGTGGCGAATCAGTTCTAGCAAGATGTCGTGCGGGCCTTTGAAACAAGGCAAAATCCGCTGCCTGAGGCTTCTCCCGCTCTGGAAGCAGCTAAAATGCAGGGTTTTTTGCCATAGAGGGCCAAAAAAGCCCGTAAAACCGCGACAAAACTGTGCAGAAGGCTATAGGCCTTCGCCGGTTGGTCTAATATGCAGCCGTCACGAATCAGAGGAGACACGATGGCAACCCAAATGTCCAAATCGCAGCTGATCGAAAAGATCGCGACCGCTACCGAGCTTTCCAAGCGCGACGTCAAGAGCGTCATGGAGACGCTGACCGACGTCGGTCACAAGGAGCTCAAGAAGAACGGCCTGTTCCTGGTGCCGGGCTTCGCCAAGTTCGTCGTCATCAAGAAGCCCGCGACCAAGGCACGCAAGGGCACCAACCCGTTCACGGGCGAAGAGATGATGTTCAAGGCCAAGCCGGCCCGCAAGATCGTCCGCGCCCGCCCGGTCAAGGCGGCCAAGGACGCCGTGGGCTAACGACGCAAAGGCCCCCTTGGGTAAAAGGGGGCCTTTTGGTTGGGGCAGCCGCGAGGACTTGAGACGGAGGGCTCAACCCTTGCGGCGCTTCACCCGGACCGGGACCGGCTGAAGCCGCGGTTCTGGTCCTGCAAGCGCATCGCGCACCCGGTCAACGGCACGATCGAGCAGCTGGCGCAGCCGCTGCGTTTTCCGAGATCGCTTCGCGTCTTCGAGCAGTTTCTTCATCGCATTCACTCCGCCGCCTCGACCTTTGCCTCGACCGGCTCGAGCGCGGCCGCGATGGCTTCGTCGACGCGCTCCAGCCAGATGAATTCGAGGTTGTCCCGCGCGCTCTTCGGGATGTCGTCGTAGTCCCGCTTGTTGCGCGCCGGCAGCATCACCCGCTTCAGGCCGGCGGCCGCGGCTGCGACCACCTTCTCCTTGATGCCGCCGACCGGCAGCACCAGGCCGCGCAGCGAGATCTCGCCGGTCATGGCGGTGTCGCTGCGCACCGTGCGATTGGTGAGCAGGGACGTCAGCGCCGTGAACATCGCAACCCCCGCGCTCGGTCCGTCCTTCGGGGTCGCGCCCGCGGGAACGTGAACGTGGATGTCGCTCTTCTCGAACGCCTGCGGATCAATGCCGAGCTGCGAGGCTTTGCTCTTCACCAGCGTCATCGCCGCCTGCACGCTCTCGCGCATGACGTCGCCGAGCTGGCCGGTCAGGATCATGCCGCCCTTGCCGGGCACCTTTGACGCTTCGATGAACAGGATGTCGCCGCCAACAGGCGTCCAGGCAAGGCCGGTGGCCACGCCCGGAATGCTGGTGCGCTGCGCGATCTCGCCTTCGAAGCGCGGCTGGCCGAGCACCGTGCCGATGTCCTTCACCGTGATCACGACCTTCGCGGCCGTGCCCTCGGCGACCTGCACCGCGGCATGCCGGAACAGCTTGCCGATCTCGCGCTCGAGGTTACGCACGCCGGCCTCGCGGGTGTAGCCCTTGACCACCAGCTTCAGCGCCTCCGGCTCGATCTCGGCCTGCTCGGCCGAAAGGCCGTTGGCCTCCAGCTGCCGCCGCACCAGATAGCGCCGCGCGATCTCCAGCTTCTCGTCCTCGGTGTAACCGGCGAGGCTGATCAGCTCCATGCGGTCGAGCAGCGGACCCGGGATCTGGTCCAGCATGTTGGCGGTCGCGATGAACACCACGCGCGACAGGTCGAAGGGCACGCCCAGGTAATTGTCCCGGAACGTCCCGTTCTGCTCGGGGTCGAGCACCTCCAGCATGGCAGCCGAGGGATCGCCCTGCACGCCACGGCCCATCTTGTCGATCTCGTCCAGCATCATGACGCAGTTGCGGCTGCCTGCCTTCTTGATGCCCTGGATGATGTTGCCGGGCAGCGCACCGATATAGGTGCGCCGGTGGCCGCGGATCTCGGCCTCGTCATGCACGCCGCCGAGGCTGACGCGCACGAAGGGGCGATCCATCGCGCGTGCGATGGATTGGCCGAGCGAGGTCTTGCCGACGCCGGGCGGGCCGACGAAGCACAGGATCGGGGCCTTGCCCTGCGGGGCCAGCTTGCGCACCGCCAGATATTCGATGATCCGGCTCTTGATCTTCTCCAGCCCGAAATGGTCGGCATCCAGGATGGCGCGCGCCGCCTTGATGTCGATCGGCTTCTCCGCGGGCAGCGCCCAGGGCAGCTCGATCAGCCAGTCCAGATAGGTGCGGACCATGCCGGCCTCGCCGGCAGCCTCCGGCATGCGCTCGTAGCGGCGCAGCTCCTTCCTGGCGTGCGCGTCGGCCTCGGGCGGCATGTTGGCCTTGGCGATGGCAGAGGTCAGCTCGGCGACCTCGGCCGCCTTGCCGTCGCCTTCACCCAGTTGCCGCTGAATGGTCGCCATCTGCTCGCGCAGGATCGCCTCGCGCTGCCGCTCGTCGAAGGATGCCTTGGTCTTCTGGCCGATCTCGTTGGAGATGCGCAGCACCTCCAGCCGCTCGGCCAGGTGCTTGGACACCTTCTCGACGCGCAAAGCGAGGTCGATGGTTTCCAGGACCTCCTGCTTGTCCTGCGGCTTGATGTCCATGAACGAGGTCGCCAGATCCGCCAGCGCGCCGGGCGCACTGGTGCCCTGGAACATCGCGGCCAGCTCGGGCGGCGCCTGCGGCAGCAGCTCGATGGCCTCGATGGCCTGGCGCTGCAGGTTCAGGGCGCGCGCCTCGATCTCCGGCGAGGTCGTGGTCGGCTCGGGGATCTGCTGGAATCGCGCGACCGGGAACGGCGTCCCCGGCAGGAAGTCGAGCAGGCGCGCGCGCTGCACACCCTGGCAGACGATGTGGTGCGTGCCGTCGGGCGCGGTGATGTAGCGCACGATGTTGGCGATGGTCGCGACCCGGTAGAGATCGTCCGCTCCGGGCGCCTCGGTCTCGGGGCTGCGTTGCAGGACGATGCCGATCGGCCGCTGCTCGCGCAACGCCTGCTGCGCGGCGGCGATGGACTTGGCACGGCCGATCGTGATCGGTGCGATGGCGCCGGGGAACAGCACCATCTCGCGTACGGGGACGATGATCAGCGCGTCGTCGGGGATCTTCACGTCGTTATCAGTCTGTTCGTTGTTCATCTGTTCGGTGGCCATGATCGACCTCAGGATTTGGCAAGGCGCAGCGCGACGCAGCCGTCCATCACGAAGCGGCTGATGGCGTAGCGGCCGAGGGGCAATGCAATGCGGCGCTCGAAGCGCCCCTGCGGCAGTTCGAGCCGGTGGATGCGGGCGTTGCGGAGCTCCGGGGGCAGGGTGCGCTGGCCGGAGATGACGAGCACGCCGTCATGGATGACCGTCTCGACATTGTCCGGATTGACGCCGGGAAGCGCGATCAGGATCAGAAGCTCGTGCTCGGTCTCGAGCACGTCGATCGGCGGCTCCCAGCAGGCTTCCTGGCGGCCGAACTGCTGGCGCAGCCGGTCGGCGCGGGTCAGCGAGTCCAGGGCTTCGGACAGCATCCAGTCGAGGGGATTTTTTGGTTGCATGTTGGGGCTCAGGGGGTGGGAAAGCCTGCATATGGGGCCGGTTCCCGGGAAATCCAGTGCGGCGGCGCTGACGTGCCATGCGCTGTCGTGCGATTGAAAAACAAACGCCGCGGCCCTGGCCCAACGAGCAAACGCCGCGGCACAGGCCGCGGCGTTTCGTCATCGGCAGCGGCGCGCGTCAGGCCGCCGCGCGATACTCTTCTTCCGCTTCGAGGTTGATCACGGACGTGGCGAGCTCCGTCAGCGTGTGATCGGTCGCCTCTTCCTCGTCCAGCGTCGCCTGAAGCAGCCTTGCCGCGTCCGGCATGCCGAGCTCCTCGGCCCAGGTGCGCAAGGTGCCATAGCGCGAGATCTCGTAATGCTCGACCGCCTGGGCGGCCGCGAGCAGTCCCGCATCGAGCGCCGGGGCACCCTTGAAGTCCTTCATGATCTCGGCACCCTCGTCGGTGATGCCGTTGATGGCCTCGCAGGGCTTGCCGCGCGCCGGCTTGCCCAGCATCTTGAAGATCTGGTCCAGCCGCTTGACCTGGCCCTGGGTCTCCCGCAGGTGCTTGTTGAATGCGGCGGCCAGCTCCTTCGATTGCGCGGCCTTGGCCATCTTCGGCAACGTCTTGATGATCTTGTTCTCCGCGAAATAGATGTCCTTCAGCGTCTCCAGAAACAGGTCGCTGAGCATCTTCGGCGCCTGACGCGGTCGGCGCGCCGCGGTCTTCTTCGTCGTGCGTTTCTTTGCTTTAGCCATACATCCTCCTCATGAGGTGACACGGGAAGGCCTCGCCCTCCTCAATCCTCAGGCGATCAAAGCCGCTTCATGAACGAAAGTTCCAAACGGCTGAATTGCGCGCGGCGCTCACTCAGGTCGGACGCTTGTAGGGATCTTCCTGGCGCTGTCGTGCCTCGGTGTTGCGATCGAGCTGCGCCCGCTCGCTGCGCTTGAGGTGACCGGCCTTCATCACGCCATAGACGAGGACCCCGCCGAGCACGAACGCGCCGATGAACCAGAGCCAAAGCAGGTTGGCCGAGAGCTGGCCGAGGAGCATTCCGATTCCACTGTCGCTCATTGTCGTCTCCGGTGATTTGCAAAGCGGCTTTGCTGGGCTAAGTCAGCCCGGCCGCCATCGTTCCTGCGTCCAAGGACCACGCCGACCATGCTCGACTTCGCCCTGTCCGCCTTCGTGACGCTGCTGCTGGTTGTCGATCCGGTTGGCCTCGCGCCGGCCTTCATCGCGGCCACCGGGAGCATGCCCGACACGGCCAAACGCACGATCGCGTTGCGCGCGCCGCTGATCGCGGCCTCGATCCTGGTGATGATCGCGCTGGTCGGAAACTGGCTGCTGCGCCAGCTCGGGATCGGCATCCCCGCCTTCCAGATCGCCGGCGGGCTGCTGCTGTTCGGCGTGTCCTACCAGATGATCTTCGGCGATCGACCGCATCGCGAGGCCCGCGAGGCCGACAAGGCAACCGCGGAGCACGCCTCCGATGTCGCAGTGTTTCCCCTGGCCATCCCCATGATGGCCGGCCCCGGGGCGATCGCGACCACGCTGCTCCTTTCCGGTAGCGCCGATTATGGGGCAAGGCTCGCGATCATCATCGCCGTCGTCCTGTCGGTCTGCCTGCTTTGCATGCTGTGCTTCGTCTCGGCTCACCTGATCGCGAAGACCCTCGGACGCACCGGAAATGCCGTGCTCTCGCGCGTTCTCGGCATGCTGCTCGCGGCCTATTCCGTGCAGTTCGTGATCAACGGGATTGCGGCCGTCCGGGCCAGCCTGTCATAGGGCTGCGACGTCAGGTGAATCCGTTGATTTTGCCGCCCATTTCGTGATTTTGCCGGAAGGGCGCCGAGGCGGCACCCGATCCGGGCCGCTTTCGCTTGCACTGCCATGTTGCTTTGACGTACTTCCGGTCTAACAAGCCCATCGTCAGGAATCGGGATGTCGATGACAACGGACGGGGTCGCCAAGAGACAGGCCATCATCGACGCTTGCCGGCGCATGAATGCGCTCGGCATCAACCAGGGCACCTCCGGCAATATCTCCGTCCGGCATGTGGACGGGCTCTTGGTCACGCCGACCAGCGTGCCCTATGAGGCCATGACGCCCGAGCAGATCGTCTTCATGACCATGGACGGCGCGCATGCGCCCGATCAGAAGCCGTCGAGCGAATGGCGGTTTCACCGCGACATCCTGAAGTCGCGGCCCGACGTCAACGCCGTGGTGCACGCCCATCCGACCTATTGCACCATCCTGGCGATCATGGGCATGGAGATTCCGCCGGTGCACTACATGATCGCGGCGGCCGGCGGCGACAGCATCCGCTGCGCGCCCTATGCGACGTTTGGAACCGCGGAATTATCCGAACATGCGGTGCGGGCGCTGGAGGGCCGGCTGGCCTGCCTGCTCGACCATCACGGCATGATCGCGATCGGCAAGACATTGGACAAGGCGATGTGGCTCGCCGTCGAGGTCGAGACGCTGGCGCGGCAATATCACGGCTGTCTCCAGGTCGGGCAACCGCCGTTGCTCCCCAGCGAGGAGATCGAGCGGGTCCGCCAGCGCATGGCCGGCTACGGCCTGTCGGAAGGGTAGGGCAGGCAGAAAGTGTTCGTGCGGCTCAGGCATCTCGTCGATCGCAAGGGAACGAACCGGACCATGGTTCGGCTGCGCGCCCTCTTGCGTAGCAACGAGTTCTACCTGATCCCGCTGGCGCTGGTGATCGGCACGCTGGCCGGGGCGATCGTGACGCTGATGGCCGAGATCGCGCAGATCGCGCATGTGGTGATCTACGGCATCCCCATCGACGTGCGCCTCTCCTCCAATGCCTATGTGAGTCCGTGGGCGGCGCTGATCGCGCCTGCGCTTGGCGGGCTGGCGCTCGGCATCATGGAATGGTCGCGGCGGCGCATGAAGATCTCGAGCGCGGTCGACCCGATCGAGGCGAATGCGCTGCGCGGCGGCAATCTGTCGATGCGCGACAGCGTGGTGGTGTCGAGCCAGACGCTGATCTCCAACGGCTGCGGCGCCTCGGTCGGCCTCGAGGCGGGCTATACCCAGATCGGCTCGGGGATCGCCTCGCTGTTCGGCAAGTTTTTTAATCTGCGCCGCAACGATCTGCGCCTGATGGTCGGTTGCGGGGCTGCCGCGGCGATCGCGGCGGCGTTCGGCGCGCCGATCACCGGGGCCTTCTATGCCTGCGAGCTGATCGTCGGCGTCTATTCGGTCGGCAGCGCCGCGCCGATCCTGGCCGCCTCGCTCGCCGGCGCGCTGACCGCGCAATGGCTCGGCGGCGCGCCGTACTCGCTGGAGATCCCAAAGGTCAGCGCCGTCGGCGTCGAGCAATACCTGGCCCTGATCGGGCTCGCGCTGGTCACCAGCGGCGTCGGCATCGCCGTGATGCGCTCCTCGCCGATGTTCGAGCGGCTGTTCAAATGGATGCCGGTCTGGTTGCGACCGGTGACCGGCGGTCTCATCGTCGGCGGATTCGCGATCATCACGCCGCAGGTGCTGGCGGCCGGCCACGGCGCCATGGTGCTCGATCTCTTTCACGAGATGGCGATCGGCATGATCGCGCTGATCATCGCCTTGAAGGTGACGGCCTGCCTGATCTCGCTCGCCTCGGGCTTCCGCGGCGGTCTGTTTTTCGCATCGCTGTTCGTCGGCAGCCTGATCGGCAAGTTCTTCGCCGCGGTGCTGCTCCTGATCAGTCCGAACTTTGCGATCGATCCGCTGGTCGCGATGCTGACGGGCATGGCGACGCTCGGCGTCGCCATTGTCGGCGGCCCGCTCACCATGTCGTTCCTGGTGCTCGAGATGACCCGCAACGTCGACGTCACCGCCGTGGTGCTGGCCGGCTGCATCGTCACCTCGATCTGCGTCCGCTTCATGTTCGGCCATTCCTTCTCGACCTGGCGCCTGCATCTGCGTGGCGAGACCATCCGCAGCGCCAATGACGTCGGCTGGCTGCGCAATCTCACCGTGGAGCGCTTGATGCGCTCTGATGTCGGCAAGGTGCCCTCGACGACCACGATCGCCGCCGTCCGCCGCGAATTCGTGCTGGGCTCGCGGCCGGGCGTGGTTATCGTCAACAATGCCGACGAATATGTCGGTCTCGTCCTGCTGCCCGATCTGTTCTCCAACGACCTCGACACCATCGCCGACGAGATCCAGGTGATCGAGCTCGCCCGTCTGATCGACATCGTGCTGATCCCGGAAATGAACGTGAAGTCGGCGATGGCGGTGTTCGACGAGGCCGAAGCCGAGATGCTGGCGGTGGTCGATTCCACCGACAGCCGCAAGGTGGTCGGCTTCCTCACCGAAAACTTCGCCCGCCGCCGCTATGTCGAGGAGATCGACAAGGCGACGCGCGGCGTGCTGGGCGCGCTGTCGTAGGATCACAGAACCATGGGTGCGGGAGGGCGGCTCCATGCGCCGCCGTCCACGCCATTACCGCCCTGGTTGGGGCGGAGACGCGACAAGGAGCGTCACGATCCGCCGGACCATCGGTAGCACCACGAGCAGCGTCGGAAAGGCGACCAGCCAGGATAGCGCCCAGGCGCCCGGCCAGGTCGCGAGGAAGGCCGGCGTTGCTCCCAGGCTCCGAAGCGTCGAAATGACCGACACCACGGCCGTCATGAGGATGGACAGCACGAATGGCATCACGATCGGCGCATAGCGCGCCGGCAGTTTGCGAACCACAATCATCTGATTTCTCTTGGAAAAGGACGCGTCAGTCACGTTGAACCCATAAAATGGCATCGATCCCGACGGCGTCGGTTGATGCGTTGGTTCACGTGAAACGCTTACGGCGACCGAAAAACGGCGCGGCTGTTCATTATCCGCTCAGGTTGGAGGGCGCAAGCTGGGATGCGACCGTTCGATTTACAATCGTTCAAAGCGTGGCGGATTGCCGCGATCAGGAAACCATTTCAGTGGTTTGTGCGTTACATACTGTTTGCTTATCTATTTTTTGAGCCAGAACAGAGGAAGATCAAGATGAGTGATGGACCGAAGAGATCCGCAGCCGGCCGCAACACGGTCCTGGCCGCGCTCGCAGGCGTGGCGCTGCTCGCAGCCTCTGCGTCGCCCTCGGCCGCGGCGTCCCAGGGGTCGGCCCCGGCGGTGTCCGCAAAGGCTGCAGCGGCAGCCCAAGCTTCCTCCGACGTCACCGATTTCAGCGCAGCCCGGCGTCACCATTATTATCGACGCGGGCCGAACGCCGCCGGTCTCGCCTTCATGGGCCTTGCTGCGGGGGTGATCGGAGGCGCCATCGCCGAGAGCCGGCGCCAGGAGTATTACGAGAACCGCTATTACGGCCCGCGCCGTTACTACGGCGGCCCAGGCTATTACGGCGGCGGTGGCGGTCTCTATTACGACCCGGGCTACGGCTACCAGCCATATTAGACGGTCGTTTCGTCCGGATGAAGCCAACGGGTCGGCGCGAAGTGCCGCCCGGCGCAATCCGAGAGACAATGAGCGACTCCATCGCCGTCACCCCCGCGTGACGGCAGAGCCGCTGCCGCTGGATGTGCTCGCCTCTTCGGCGGGCCTTGAGGGATGACCGAGCGGGGGAGGTTGGCCTGTGTCGCCCTCGGTCAATCCGTCTCGCTAAAAACATTCCACTTTACCGAAATTCGGTTTTGGCGTATGTGTCGGCCATCCCGGCTCACCAAGAGGGGCGATCTCGAGGTCGTCTTGATCGCGAGCCGGGTTTGCGGTGGACGCGGCAGCGTCGGCGTGAGAGGTGCGGGCAGGGCGGGTAGTCCCTGTGAGCTCGCGGCCGCGTGCAGACGAACGGCGCTGCTAGGCTTCGTCTCGCCTGTAAGTTTCGCAGCTCCGTCGACGGGGTTGGAAATACTGCGGCGACATGGCGGGCCGTGCGTACGGCAAAACCGTGTGGTCCTGGCCGTCGTTGCTACGGTCAAGCCGGATCGAAGATGCGCGCGAGCCCAACCGGGTGGACGGCATCGTCAATTCGAACGGCGAGGGAGGCCAAAGGAAAGTTCGGCTCCCGGGAGAGCACGGCATAAGCCGTCCGACCACCGCGCAGGGAAGGCCGAGTGATCGGCACCACCTGTATGCTGCTGTGCGGTTTTCTGCGTGCGCGTGCAATTCGCGCAGCGGACCGCGGGTGTCTGTCGGCACCCGGCCTTCCCTGTGCCCTCTTGGATTTGAGGGTGCGAAGATGAAGCAAAGCTCGGGCGAAATCAGCCGCGAGGCTGCGAAGGTGTGTCTGCAATCTGAACTGCGTGCCACGCACGGGGATTTCGTAGGGCGGGGAGAGCGATGCCGTCGCGTCATCCTCCGTCATCGCGAGCGGAGCGAAGCATCCGGAAATCCATCCGCGGAGGGATTCTGGATTGCTTCGTCGCATCAGCGCAAAATTGCTCGGCAATCTTGTCGCGAGCTTCTCGCAATGACGTGGAGAGAGTGCCTCACACTCCATTCGCGTGCCCCGGACGCAGCGCAGCGCCCTTGCGATGCGCTGCAGAGCCGGGACACGAGATGACGTGCTGCGTCCTGCTCTTTCGTTCCGCCCCTGTCATCCGATGCGAAGCCCGCCGGCACACGCCGGTCAAATATTCGGCAATCATGCCCACTAGCGCCGATGGACTTGCCGGCCGCAATCCGGTTCAATGCATCAATTAAGCTTCCAGGCGACAACGATGTCGAGATATCTGCTGGTCCTGCTGCTGCTGGCCTCGCCGGTGGCGGCGCAAGTCAAGATGACGCCGAAGACCAATGCGGCGCATCCCGATCCCTGTGCCCCGATCGGGCGGACCGCGGATGGCAAGCTGGTGTATTCGATGAAATGCGAGACCCTGCCGACACCGCCCGCACCGCCGCCGCAGGCGGAACTGAAGGAGACGCCGGCGCAGGCAGCGGCCGAGCCGGAGGTCAGGCGGAGCGGCATTTTCGGCTGGTCCTACGACCGCAGGTGATGCGACCGGGCCACTTGCGCGAAGCGGGCGGGAGTGCTCTTGCTTGAGCGTTTCCCGGGGGCCACCCGGCCCGAGCCAGAGAGACGCGATGAGCAAACTCGTTATCCGCGCCGGCGAATTCAGCTTCGACGCCCGCTTCGAGGAGCAGCTGGCACCCAAGACGGTCGCCGCCTTTCGCAAGTCGTTGCCGTTCGAAAGCCACATCATTCACGTGCGCTGGAGCGGCGAAGCCGTGTGGATGCCGCTCGGCGATCTCGATTTCGGCGTCGGCTACGAGAATCCCACCAGCTATCCCGCGCCCGGCCATATCATCCTCTATCCCGGCGGCATCAGCGAGACCGAGATCCTGCTGGCCTATGGTGGCGTGCGTTTCGCGAGCAAGATGGGACAGCTCGCCGGCAACCATTTCATCACGCTGACCTCTGGCCTTGAGAATCTCGCAACACTGGGCAAGAGCGTGCTGTGGAAGGGCGCCCTGCCGATCCGCTTCGAGGAAGTCTGACTTGACCGATACCAATTACCCGCGCGATCTCCTCGGCTACGGCCGCAACCCGCCGCACCCGGAATGGCCCGATGATGCCCGCATCGCGGTGCAGTTCGTCGTCAATTTCGAGGAGGGCGGCGAGAACAACATCCTGCATGGCGACCGCGCCTCGGAAGCGTTCCTGTCCGACGTGCTCGGCGCCCAGCCGTGGCCCGGCCAGCGCCACGCCAATATCGAATCGATGTTCGAATACGGCTCGCGCGCCGGCTTCTGGCGGCTGTGGCGGATGTTCGGCGAGCGCAACTGGCCGACCACGGTGTTCGGCGTCGCCACTGCTCTGAAGCGCAACCCCGAGATCGTTGCTGCGATGAACGAGGCGGGTTGGGACATCGCCAGCCACAGCCTGAAATGGATCGAGCACAAGGACATGACCGAGGCGCAGGAGCGCGCCGAGATCGCGGAGGCGATCCGCGTCCATACCGAAGCCACCGGCACGCGACCGCTCGGCTGGTACACCGGACGTTCCTCGATCAACACCAACCGCCTGTTGATGGAGGAGGGCGGTTTCCTCTATCTCTGCGACTCCTACGCCGACGATCTACCCTACTGGATCAAGGGCGCGAACGGCAAGCAGCTCGTCATTCCCTATACGCTTGACGCCAACGACATGCGGTTCATCAACCCGCAGGGCTTTGCCGAAGGTGAGCAGTTTTTTACCTACCTCAAGGACGCCTTCGACGTGCTCTATGCCGAGGGGCAGACCGCGCCGAAGATGATGTCGGTCGGCCTGCACTGCCGCATCGCCGGCCGGCCCGGCCGCGCTGCGGGCTTGATCCGCTTCCTCGACTATATCGGCAAGCACGAGCGTGTCTGGGTACCGACGCGATTACAGATCGCGCAGCACTGGCACGCCAGGCACGCGCATCTTGCCGCCGACGCATTTGAGATCGGCTGATCATGTCGCAAATCTCTCTGTCCGATCTCAATGCCGCCACCAAGGCCGACTTTGTCGCCGCGCTTGCCAACGTCGTGGAATATTCGCCGTGGATCGCTGAGCAGCTCGCCGACAGGCGGCCATTCGCCGGCATCAATCAGTTGCACACGGCGCTGATGGGGGCGATCCAAAGCGCCGAGCCCGAGGTGCAACTGGCCCTGATCCGCGCGCATCCCGATCTCGCCAGCAAGACCCAGCGCGCGGCAGGGCTCACGGCGGAATCGACCGACGAGCAGAACAGCGCCGGCCTCGACCGGCTGTCGGATGCCGAATATGCCGCGTTCGAGCGCGTCAACAACGCCTACCGCGACAAGTTCGGCTTCCCCTATATCGTCTGCGTGCGCCGGCACACCAAGGACTCTGTGCTGCGCGATTTCGAGATCAGGCTGCGCAACATCGTCAAGACCGAGACGCGCCGTGCGATCGAGGAGATCGGCCGCATCTCGGCACTGCGGCTCGATCAGCTCGTCATTGCCGACGACAGGTTGAAGGTGCATGGCCGGTTGTCGACGCATGTGCTGGACAATCACATCGGCAGGCCTGCGGCCGGCATTCCGGTCGAGCTCGTGGAACTCGCAACGCTGGGGGAGAGCCGCGTCATCGCGCGCGCGGTCACCAATGCGGATGGCCGCACCGATCGGCCGCTGATCGGCGGCCGCCCGTTGCCGATCGGCCGCTACGAGCTCAGATTCAGCATTGCCGGATATTACGCCGAGCGCAACGTGCAGGTCACCGATCCGCCTTTCCTCGACGAAATCCCGCTGCGCTTCGCGATCAGCGAGCCGGAAGGCCACTATCACGTGCCGCTATTGGTGACGCCGTGGAGCTATTCGACCTATCGCGGCAGCTAAACATGCTGCGCGGATGAGGCGATCGCCGCGGCGTCCGTCTCCGCGGCCGCGCCGCCGCTCAGGCCGTTGAAGAAGGCATTCAGCAACACCGAGACGATCGCGCAGAGCAGGATGCCGGACTCCAGCAGCGGCTGGAGATCGTGCGGCAAATTCCGGAACAAGCCGGGGGCGGCGAGCGGGATCAGGCCGAAGCCGATCGAGATCGCAACGATGAAGAGATTGTAGCGGTTGTTGCGGAAATCGACCGAGGTGAGGATGCGCGCGCCTGTGGCCGCCACCATGCCGAACATCACGAGGCCTGCGCCGCCGAGCACGACCAGCGGCACCGCCTCGACCAGTGCGGCGAGCTTCGGCAGCAGCCCGAGCACCAGCATGATGCAGCCGCCGGTGATGGTCACCCAGCGCGAGCGCACGGCGGTGACCGAGACGAGGCCGACATTCTGCGAGAACGAGGTGTAGGGGAACGTGTTGAAGATGCCGCCGAGCAGCGTGCCGACACCGTCGGCACGCAGGCCGCGGCTCAGCGCCTCGCGGCCGACGGCCTTGCCGGTGATGTCGCCGAGCGCGAGGAACATGCCGAGCGATTCGATCATCACCACGATCATGACGACGCACATGGTGATAACGGGCACCAGATGGAATTGCGGCATGCCGAAGCGGAACGGGACGATGAGCGCGCCCCATGGGGCGGCGGTGACCTTGTCGAAATGCATCACGCCCAGAATGCTCGCGAGCACGGTGCCGGCGATGATGCCGAGCAGCACCGAGACATTGGCGAGGAAGCCGGCCCCCCCATTTGATCAGGCCGAGAATGAACAGCAGCACGAACAGCGAGATGCCGAGGCCCTGCAACTGTCCATAGGCCGGATTGGGAAAGCTGCCGGCCACGCCGTCGACCGTCCTGGTGAGCGTCGGCAGACCGCCACCGGCCCAGTTGATGCCGACGCGCATCAGGGAAATGCCGATGATCAGGATGATGCTGCCGGTGACGACAGGAGGAAAAAGCGGCAGCAGCCGGCTGACGAACGGTGCGACGATGATGCCGAACAGGCCTGCGGCGATGACGGAGCCGTAGATGCCGAGCAGGCCGATGTCGGGCGCTGCCGCCATCGACAGCATCGGACCGACCGAAGCGAATGTCACGCCCATCATCACGGGCAGGCGAATGCCGACGCCGGGGAAGCCGATGCATTGCACCAGCGTCGCGAGCCCGCAGGCGAACAAATCGGCGCTGATCAGGAAGGCGACATCCTCCGGCGGCAGCTTCAAGGCGCGTCCGACGATCAGCGGCACCGCGATCGCACCGGCATACATCACCAGCACGTGCTGGAGCCCGAGCGCCAAGAGGCGTGGGACCGGCAGGACCTCGTCGACGGGATGGACTTCGCTGGTCATGGATGAATCCCCCGAAACATTCCTAACCAAACTTGTCGAGCAGCGCCGGAAACAGCCGGTCCGGCTTGAACGGCGGCGCGGTGAAGCGGATGCCGGTGGCATCGGCAATGGCGTTGCCGAGCGCGGCGGCGACCGGATTGTACGGACTCTCGCTCATCGACTTCGCCCCCAAGGGACCGACGGTGTCGGATGTCTCGGCGAAGAACACCTCGGTGCGCGGCACGTCGGCGAAAGAGGGCAAATGGTAGTCGCGGAATTTCGCGTTGATGACGCGGCCGTTCGCGTCGATCACCATCTCCTCGTAGAGTGCGGCGCCGAGCGCTTGGGCGACGCCGCCTTCGACCTGGCCGCGGCACTGCATGGGATTGGCGACGACCCCCGCGTCGGCGGCGTGCACGCTCCTGAGAATCCTGAGCTCGCCGGTGCCCCGGTTCACGGCGACGCGAAAACCCTGCACGTTGAAGCCGACCGAGCGCGGCGTGCCGCCGGAATTGCCGTTGCCCGCGAACATGCGTCCGCGCTCGCGGCCGAGCTCCGCCAGCTCCGCAAAGGACATGCGCTTCACGCCGCTGACGACGGCATTGTTCTCGAGCACACAGGTCCCGACGTCGCACAGCCAGGCGCCGGCGGCGGCCGCCTTCAGCTCGGTTGCGAGCTGCATGGAGGCCGCATGCGTCGCCTTGCCGGCGACGAAAGTGCCCGCGCTGCCATAGGCGCCGGTGTCGTGGCCGCCATGGGCGGTGTCGGACTGGCGTAGGCCGATTTTGTCGACGGTGGTCGCAAGCGTGGTCGCCGCGATCTGCCGATGCACCGTGCTGGTGCCATTGCCAAACTCGGCGGTGCCGACGGTGAGGTCGAAGCCGCCGTACTCGTTGAGCGTGATCATGGCGTCGGCGAGATGGCCGGCCGGCGGCGCGGAGTCGATCATGGTCAGCGCGATACCGTTGCCGATCAGCCATTCCGGCGATAGGTCGGGCTGCGCGCCATCGGCCTGCATGGCGCGCTCGACGAGATCGAGGCACTGATCGAGCCCGTAGGAGCCGTAGACGACGTCGTGAAACTCGGACGGCGGCGGCGACACCATGGGATCGCCGGGCCTGACGATGTTGCGTCGGCGCATCTCGTAGGGGCTGATGCCGAGCTGCTTCGCCAGCTCGTCGATCGCAGCCTCGATCGCGATCTGCGATTGCGGCAGGCCATAGCCGCGAAACGCTCCCGCCGGCACCGTATTGGTGTAGACCGCAAAACCATCGACCCGCTTGTTCGGACAATTGTAGACGGCGATGGACTCCGCCAGGGCGTGGAACATCACGGGCCCGGCGTGATTGCCGTAAGCGCCGGTGTTGGAGAGCAAATCGAGCTGCAGCGCGGTGAGCTTGCCGTCGGCATCGGCGCCGGCCTTGATGTGCACCCGCATCGGGTGCCGCGTCGAGGTCGCGATGAACTGCTCCTCGCGGGTGAACTCCAGCTTCACGGGCCGTCCGGTTTTCAGCGCGGCGAGCGCCAGAATATCCTCGACGAACATCTCCTGCTTGCCGCCAAAGCCACCGCCGACGCGCTCGCAGAACACGCGGACCTTGTCCATGGGAAGCTGGAAGATGTCCGACAGCGCGCGGCGGGTCAGGAATGGCACCTGCGTCGAGGTGCGGACATTGAGCACGCCTGCGTCGTCCAGCCACGCGAGCCCGCCATGGGTTTCCAGCGCTGCATGCTGCACGCGATGACTGTGGAACGTTGCCTCATAGGTAACGGCCGATGTGGCGAGCGCAGAGGCAACATCGCCGAACTCGCCATGAATCTCTGCCGCAAGGTTACGCTGGGGATCGGCGATGCGGTTCGCGGTGGTGCGGTCAGGGTGAATGATCGGCGCGCCCGCCGCCATCGCCTGCTCGGGGTCGATCAGCGCGGGCAGAATCTCGTAGTCGACCTCCAGTCGCCGGCACGCCTCCTCGGTGGCGGCTTCGGTCTCGGCAACGATTGCGGCAACGCGCTGTCCGATGAAGCGGACGACGTCGTCGAGGATGCGGGTGTCCTCGGGGTCCATCCAATCCATCTCGTGCCGCGCGGTCGAGATCAGCACCGGTGGCGCGTCGTCGTGCGTGAGCACCGCGTGCACGCCCGGAACCTTCAGTGCCTCCGATTTGTCGATCGCGACGATCCTGGCGTGAGCATGAGGCGACCGCACCAGCTTGACGTGGAGCAGGCCGCCGATCGCTGTGTCGAACGTGTAGCGCGCAGCACCACGGACGATGTCGGGGCCTGCCGGGGCCGGCAGGCTGCGGCTGAAGGCGGCGCCGGGCCCGACGCTCGCCTCGACATTGGTCCTGCCAAGCAATGCATCCTCGATCGCGCGGTAGCCGGTGCAGCGGCAGATATTGCCCTTCAGTGCCGCGCCGAGATCGGTGCGCTGGGCCTGGTTCAGCGAGGCGCAGGTCAGGATCATACCGGCGGTGCAGAAGCCGCATTGAAAGCCCTGCGCATCGAGGAAGGCCTGCTGCATCGGATGCAGGCCGTGGTCGCCGCCAAGACCTTCGATCGTGGTCACGGGGCGTCCCTCGGCGCGGAATGCCGGGATCAGGCAGCTGTGCACCGGCTCGCCGTCGAGCAGCACGGTGCAGGCGCCGCAGTCACCGGCATCGCAGCCCTTTTTCACGCCGAAATGGCCGAGCTCGCGCAGGAACGTGCGCAGGCATTGGCCGGCGCGCGGCGCCTGCGCAAATGTCTTGCCGTTGATCTCGAAGCTCACGGTGTCGCTCCCAAGAGCTCGCAGCGGATCTCCTCGGCAAGCCGCACTGTCATGTGCTTGCGCCAGAGCGGCTGTCCGTGGATGTCGGTGTGGTACAGATCATCGGTGATCTGATGTGAAATCGCATCATGCAGCTCAGTCGCGTCCGGGGCGTCGCGAAAGGACAGCTGGATCGGCCGCACCGTCGAGGCGGTGATTGTCAGCAGCAGTGTGCCATCGGCATCGAGACTGCCGATGAGGAGGGCGGCCGAGCGGCCGACCGGCGCCAGTGAGATCTGGCGAAACGCCGTGCGGCGTTTCAACGCGGCAAGCGGAATATCGATCTGGCGAAGCAGGTCCCCAGGCGTCAGGCGGTTGCGTTGGTTGCCGGTGACAAAGCCGACGACCGGAATCTTCTGCTCACCGCCACCGGCCTTCCAGATGGTGCAGACGCCGTCGAGTGCCGCGGTGAGCGAGATCATTGGCCCTGCCGGCAACGACATGCAGAGATTGCCGCCGACGGTCGCCGTCTTCCAGATCTTGAACGAGGCAAGAAAAGCCCGGCAGCACTGGCCGATCAGCGGCGCTGCGAGCCAGTCGGGCGGGCAGGCGAAACCATCGAGCTGCGC
This sequence comes from Bradyrhizobium sp. CCBAU 53351, assembly GCF_015291745.1. Lineage (NCBI taxonomy): Bacteria > Pseudomonadati > Pseudomonadota > Alphaproteobacteria > Hyphomicrobiales > Nitrobacteraceae > Bradyrhizobium > Bradyrhizobium sp. CCBAU 53351. Next base: position 5,471,503 of record NZ_CP030059.1, on the reverse strand, counting down.
GACGGTGCAGGTCGCGGCGATGCTGAGATTGCTGTCGGTCACCGTCAGCGCCGGCCATTTCAGATCGGTGAGATCGATCAGCCGTGTCAGGTGGGTTTGCGGTTCAGAGAACAGCCAGGTGCCGCCCGCGAGCCAAGCATCTCCTGCCGTCCAAACCGGCAGCTGTGCGCGCGTTTGCGGATGGGCGACCGCTGTGATGGTATTCAAATCCATGGCTGCGCCCACGCTTGCGTCGGGTGAATCGTCCAACGGAAAGTCTTGCAAGACCGGAGCCAAGTCGCAAGAAGAAGTCGCAGGAAGAAGTCGTAATGCCAAGTCGCAGCAAGACCGTGATTGGACCCGCCTCCGCCTCGCGGTCCCGTCGTCAGCGAATGTGAGGAGAAGCGGGATCATGAGCGATGCAAGGCCGATCTGGATCAGGGATCCCCTGGCCATCCTCGCCGACGGTGCCGAGCGTGGGATTGTGGTGACGGGCGGCCGGATCGTCGAGCTCGTGCCGGCCGGCGGCACACCCGCGACCGCCGATGTCGGGGTGTTCGATGCGAGCGAACACGTCGTGCTGCCGGGCCTGATCAACACCCATCATCATTTCTACCAGACCCTGACGCGGGCGCTGCCGGCGGCGATGGACCGCGAGCTCTTCCCCTGGCTCCAGGCGCTCTATCCGGTGTGGGCGCGGTTGACGCCGGAGTCGCTCGAGCTCGGCGTCACCGTGGCGATGTCGGAATTGCTGCTGTCCGGCTGCACCACCACGACCGATCACCACTACGTTTTCCCGGCAGGACTCGAGGATGCCGTCGACATCGAGGTGGCTGTGGCAAAGCGGCTCGGCGTGCGCGTCCTGCTGACGCGCGGCTCGATGAACCTGTCGCAGCGCGACGGCGGCCTGCCGCCCGACAACGTGGTGCAGGACGAGGACACGATCCTCGCCGACAGCGCGCGCGTGGTCGCAAAACACCACCAGCGCGGTCCGGATGCGATGGTGCAGATCGCGCTGGCGCCGTGCTCGCCGTTCTCGGTGACGACGTCCTTGATGCGCGCCACCGCCGATCTCGCGGGTAAGCTCGACGTACGCCTGCATACCCATCTCGCCGAGACCGAGGACGAGAACAAATTCTGCGAGCAGATGTATGGCTGCCGTCCGCTCGACTATCTCGAACAATGCGGCTGGCTCAACGCTCGAACCTGGCTCGCCCATGGCATCCACTTCAACGCGGACGAGATGAATCGCCTCGGCAAGGCGAAGACGACCATCAGCCATTGCGCGTGCAGCAACCAGTTGCTGGCGTCCGGCTGCTGTCCGGTCTGCGAGATGGAGGAGGCCGGCGTCGGGATCGGGATCGGCGTGGACGGCTCGGCCTCGAACGACGGATCGAACCTGATGCAGGAGGTGCGGGCCGTGTTCCTGCTGCAACGGGCCCGCTATGGCGTAACGAAAGTCAGCCACAAGGATGCGCTACGCTGGGCCACCACGGGCTCGGCGGCCTGCGTCGGCCGGCCCGAGCTCGGTGAGATCGCCGTCGGCAAGGCGGCCGATCTCGCGCTGTTCAAGCTCGACGAATTGCGCTTCTCCGGCCATGGCGATCCCCTGGCCGCGCTGGTGCTGTGCGGAGCCCATCGGGCTGATCGGGTGATGGTCGCCGGACAATGGGCCGTGATCGATGGCGCGATTCCGGGCCTCGATGTCCCCGATCTCATCCGTCGCCACAGTTCCGCGGCGCGGGCCATGCAGGCAGGATAGGGACAGAATTGAAAGAGGGGGCGACCACAAGTGCCGGGTGCTTCTGGCCACCCCCTCCGAACCTCCTCCGGGAGGAGCAGGTGTTTTAGTCAAAGCAAGAAGCGTGCTACTTGCCCGGCAGCTTGTCGTCGATGCCCTTGACGTAGAAATTCATGCCGAGGATCTGGCCGTCGTCGAGGTGATCGCCGCCCTTGCACTCCAGCGGCCTGCCGTCCTGCCCAATGATCGGGCACTTGAATGGATGCAATTTGCCCGCGGTGATCGCGGCCTGGGCATCCTCCGCCATTTTTTTCACGTCGTCAGGCATGTTGGTGTAGGGCGCCATCGCGAACATGTGGCTGTCGAGGCCGCCCCAGCTGTCCTCGGACTTCCAGGTGCCGGCAAGCTCGGCCTTGACGCGCTCGATGTAGTAGGGGCCCCAGGTGTCGAGGATCGAGGTGAGCTGGGTCTTCGGCCCGAACTTGATCATCTCGGAGTCCTGACCGAAGGCGAGCTTGCCGCGTTCGCTGGCAATCTGCATGGCGGCGGGCGAATCCGTGTGCTGCATGATGATGTCGGCGCCCTGGTCGATCAATGCCTTTGCGGCGTCGGCCTCCTTGCCGGGATCGAACCAGGTGTTGGCCCAGATGATCTTGACCTTGATGTTCGGGTTGATGGTCTGCGCCGCCAGGATCGTCGCGTTGATGCCGGAGACGACCTCCGGAATCGGGAACGAGCCGATATAGCCGAGCACGCCCGACTTCGACATCTTGGCCGCGATCAGGCCCTGGATGTAGCGGCCCTGATACCATCTGGCCGAATAGGTCGACATGTTCGGGTTGCGCTTGTAACCGGTGGCGTGCTCGAAATGCACGTTCGGATATTTCTTGGCAACCTTCAGCGTCGGATCCATGTAGCCGAACGACGTCGTGAAGATCAGCTTGTTGCCGGCGCGGACCAGTTGCTCGATGGAGCGCTCGGCGTCGGGACCTTCGGGCACATTCTCGAGATAGGTGGTCTCGATCTTGTCGCCCAATTCCTTGACCAGAGCCTGGCGCGCGAGATCGTGCTGATAGGTCCACCCCAAATCTCCGATCGGGCCCAGATAGATGAAGCCGACCTTCAGCTTGTCGGCGGCGGAGGCTGCACCGATGCTCCCGGCGAGCAGGAGCGTAGCGGCCAGCGCAAGACATGATTTCCTCATCATCGATCTCCAAACATCAGGGGTAACCACGATCCGCAAGCGAGCGCGCCCAATCGCGCCCGTCGCGAAAATGAAATTCAGCGGTCAGGAACGAACACTGTCCCGAGCGCGGCCGGTGCCGTCGAGCCGCCGCTGCGCGCGCGGGAGAGCAGAATCAGAACGATGATGGTCGCGAGATAAGGCAGCGCCGACATGAATTGCGAGGGAATGCCGACGCCCCAGCCCTGCGCATGCAACTGGAGGATCGTCACGGCGCCGAACAGATAGGCGCCGACCACGAGCCGGCCCGGCCGCCAGGACGAGAACACCACCAGCGCCAGCGCGATCCAGCCGCGGCCCGCGGTCATGCCCGGGATGAAGAACGGTGTATAGGCGAGCGGCAGATAGGCGCCGGCAAGGCCGGCGCAGGCGCCGCCGAACATCACGGCGAAGGTGCGGATGCGCAGCACGGGATAACCGAGCGCATGCGCGGAGACGTGATTGTCGCCGCAGGCGCGCAGGATCAGTCCAGCGCGCGTGCGGTACAGGAACCACCAGACGCCGACGACGAGTGCAATGGAGACATAGACGAAGGCGTCCTCGCCGAACAGCACGCGGCCGACCAGCGGGATATCGGTGAGGCCCGGAATGGAGAGATGAGCTGCCGGCGTGATGCGCTCGCCGACAAAGCCGGCGCCGATCAGTCCGGACAGCCCGACACCGAGGATAGTCAGCGCGAGACCCGTCGCAACCTGGTTGACGGCGAGCCCGAGCGCCATCAATGCGAAGATCAGCGACATCATCGTGCCCGCGACGATGCCGAGCAGCGCGCCAATGAAGATGGATCCCGTGAGCCAGGCGCCCGCAAAGCCGCAGGCCGCGCCGACGATCATCATGCCCTCGACGCCGAGATTGAGCACGCCGGCGCGCTCGGTCACGAGCTCTCCGGTCGCGGCGACCAGGAGTGGCGTCGACGCGGCGAGCACGGCCAGGACGATGGCTTCAACGAGTTCCACGGGCCACCTGACGGTTCGGCAAGACCAGTTTGAAGCGATAGAGGATCAAGGAATCGCAGGCGAGCACGTAGAACAGCAGAATGCCTTGAAATACCTTGGTGACGTCCAATGGGATCTTCATCGTGATCTGCGCCTGCTCGCCGCCGATAAAAGTCAACGCAAGGAAAAGGCCTGCAATCAATATACCAAGCGGATTCAGACGGCCGAGGAAGGCAACGATGATCGCCGTAAAGCCGTAGCCCGGGGAGATGCCGGGCTGGAGATGGCCGACGGGACCTGCAACCTCGATGATGCCGGCGAGGCCCGCGAGCGCGCCTGATACCGCGAAAGTCAGGATGATCAGCCGATCGGCCTTGAAGCCGCCGAACCGCGCCGCGCGGGGGGCTGCGCCGACGACACGGATCTCAAAGCCCTTGATGGTTCGTCCGAGCAGGATTGCGGCTGCCGTCACGACTAGAAGCGCGATGATGGAGCCGAGATGCAGCCGGCCACCCTCGATCAGCAGCGGGACGGTCGCCACCGGGTCGAACTCGGCCGTGGTCGGGAAATTGAAGCCGTGCGGATCGCGCCAGGGTCCGCGCACGAGATAGTCGAGAAAGAGGTCGGCGACATAGACCAGCATCAGGCTGGTCAGGATCTCGCTGGCACCGAACGCTACCTTGCAGATGGCCGGGATCAGCGCATAGAGCGCGCCCGCGGCAGCTGCAAGCACGAGCATCGCCGGCAACACCCAGGCGCCGGCGTCGGTGCCTTGCGTCCTCACCGCGATCCAGCTTCCGGCGACCGCGCCGATCAGGAATTGGCCTTCGGCGCCGATGTTCCAGGCATTGGCGAGATAGCAGAGGGACAGCCCGATCGCGATCATCACCAGTGGCGTCGCCTTCACCGCGATCTCCTGGAGCGAGTAGCCGTCGGTGAGGGGTGCGATGAAATAGGCGTGCAAGGCGAGCAGCGGATTCTTGCCGAGGATCGCGAACAGGATGATCATGGTCACGATCGTGAGGCCGACCGCGATCAGCGGCGAGACCAGCGCGATCGTGCCGGAGCGCTCGGCGCGCTTCTCAAGCACCAACATGCGCGGCCTCCTTCGGCTCCAGGCTGCTGCCGCCCATGAGAAGGCCGAGCTTTTCGCGCGTCGCCTCGCTGGCGGCGAGCGGCGCCGATAACCTGCCGTGGAACATCACGGCGATACGGTCGGCGATCTCGCCGAGTTCGTCCAGATCCTGGCTGGTCACGAGCACGGCGGCGCCCGCGCCTGCGAGATCGAGCAGCGCCTGGCGAATTACGGCAGCGGCGCCGGCATCGACGCCCCAGGTCGGCTGGCTCACGACCAGCACCGCGGGGTTGCGCAGGATCTCGCGTCCCACGATGAACTTTTGCAAATTGCCGCCGGAGAGGGACGCTGCTTCGGGGTCGCGCTTGGCCTTGCGTACGTCGAAGGTTTCGGTCGTACGGTCGACGATCCTCAGCGCGGCGGCCGCGTTGATGAAGCCGCGACGGACCATGCCGCTTGCGGCGTAACCGGTCAGCAGCGCGTTCTCCGAGAGCTTCATGCGGGGCGCCGTGCCATGGCCGAGCCGCTCTTCCGGGACGAATGCCGCACCCAGCTTGCGCCGCTCCGTGATGGAGAGATGGCCGGCGGCAATGCCTTCGATCACCACGGTGCCCGGATCCTTCGACCGCCGCTCACCAGACAGCGCGGCGAACAATTCGTCCTGGCCGTTGCCGGCGACGCCGGCGATGCCAAGGATCTCGCCGCCCTTCAGTTCGAACGAGATGTGCTCGAGACGCACGCCATGCGCCTCGGTTGGCGCCAGCGAGAGATCGTTGACCACCAGGCGCGGCACCGTCGTCTGTCGGTCGGCGCGAGCCTTCACTTCCTTGATCTCGCCGCCGACCATCATGCGGGCGAGCGAAGCTGCGGTCTCGCGCCGGGGATCGCAGGTCTCGACCTTCCTGCCGCCGCGCAGGATCGTTGCGGTATCGCAGAGCCGCTTCACCTCCTCGAGCTTGTGGCTGATGTAGAGGATGGCGCGGCCTTCGGATCTGAGGCGTTCCAGCACGATGAAAAGCTGATCGGATTCCTGCGGCGTCAGGACTGCGGTGGGCTCGTCCAGGATCAGGAATTTCGGATCCTGCATCAGCGCGCGGACGATCTCGATTCGCTGGCGCTCGCCGACCGACAATTGCCAGACCTCGCGCTTGGGATCGAGCGGCAGACCATAGGTTTTCGACACCTGCTCCAGCCGCGCCGACATGCCCCCGAAGGATTCTTGTCCGTCGAGGCCGAGCGCAACGTTCTCGGCGACCGTAAGATTGTCGAACAGCGAGAAGTGCTGAAATACCATGCCGATGCCTCGGTCGCGTGCTTCCGAGGGGCCGGACAGCACGATACGTTGGCCCTGCCAGAGAATCTGGCCGGCACTCGGCTGGATCAGCCCGTAGATCGCTTTGACCAGCGTCGACTTGCCTGCTCCATTTTCACCGAGGAGCGCGTGGATTTCGCCGGGCCAGATATCGATGTCGATGGAATCGTTGGCAAGGAAATCGCCATACCGTTTGGTGAGCCCGATCGTCCGCAGCAGCGGGGACTCGCCGGAATTCAGGCCGTCAGGTGTCGAATCCAACATTCGCTGATGCGCTTGCATGGTGAAGTGTCTCGATACTGGGCCAGTTTGAACGCCGGCGTAAGGTGTGAAAATGCGTCATCCCTTGCTCAACGCTTTGGCAGGGATCGGGTGGCGGTGCTCGAACGCCCTTGTCATCGCCCCGCGAGCGCGGCTCACGCGCGCGCTGTTGCAGATTTGTGACGGTTCAAGCCAAATCGGAACCGGCTAGGCAGACTTGACGTCGCAGTGAGCAAGATCGCGCCATTACGCTCATGCCCTGCGGATCGATGCAGCATCGGCTCCCTGACCATCGCGCACCGCAACATTCGCTCGACATAAAAGAAGAGGGAAATCAAACGGGAATGTCCGGCAATAGCCGGCTTCGCCCGGCCGCATGCCTCGGCGAGATGCCGCGCAAAGCCTTTTTGATTTCCAGGACGGAGCGCGGCCGCTTGCCGAAACAAGCGGCATGCCTTGGAAAAAGTTGAGGCTTCTCACTCCGGGAGATCGGCGCAAGTGTCGCACCCAAGGGCGTTCATTGACGTGTCCAAACTTGGGGGTATTCAGGATGTCGTTTCGCTTCAAGGCAGTGGCAGCAGCGGCGCTGTCACTTGCTACGCTGGCCACCGGTGGCTTAGCTCGGGCAGCGGATTTGCCGGTCAAGGCTGCCAAGAAAGCGCAGGACCTTCCGTTCTTCCTGGTGATCGATAATCGCGTCACGTTCTCGTATATCTTCAATGCCTCTCAGCCCGGTGCGTGGTCGTTCCGGCCCGATGGGTCGATCGACAGCAAGACCACCAAGCAGGTCTACTCGTTCACCCATTTTGACGCCTGGGCGTACGGCACGAACTTCTTCACCATCTCGATGTACAAGTCCGATCACAATGACCCGGCCGGGCCCTGCACCAATGCGGGCACGATCTTCGGCGCGCCGGCATCGTGCGCCGGTGCGACCGAGATCTACGGCCTGTTCCGCTCGACATTAGGCTGGAATGAGCTGTTCAACACGAAAGCCTTCACCGCGGGACCGCTGCACAATATCTCGTTCGAGGTCGGCATGGATGCCAACACCGAGAACAGGTATTTCGGCGCCGCCAAGCGCGACGTCGTCGGCGGTCTGCAGTTTGCGTTTGATCTGCCCTACAAGGGGTACCTCAACGTCGCGCCGCTGGTGTATTGGGAGTTCGCCAATCACAACGCGTTCAGCCAGTGCGGACTGTTCGGTCCGGACGTTCCCGGCGTGACCTGCATCGCGGACGGCAATACCTCGTTCAAGCCGACCTGGGCCGTCGAGATCAACTACTACATGGATCTCGGCTTCCTGCCGCCGAACATGCAATATTTCTCGATCAGCGGCCGCGCAGGCTGGTACGGCAAGAAAGGCACCGACACCGAACCGCTTCCCTACAGCCCGGCGAACGGTGTCTACAACACGGCTGTCGAGCTGAATTCGGAGCCGATCCGCTTGACCTTCGATGCCTCGAAGGCGGCCTGGGGCGACAAGTACTCCCACTTCGTGGACGTCTGGGTGGCTTACCGCTACTGGCAGAACAAGTTCGGTCTCGATCACAATCTTGCCGTCGGCTGTACCACGGCCGTCGGTGGCCGGACCGTGAGCACCGGGTCCTGCACCGAATCCTCGCTCTATTCCGGGATCTCCGTGAAGTTCTGATCGGTTGAGGTTTGCGGAAAGAAAGTAGGGTGGATTAGCCGCAGGCGTAATCCACCAACTTCGTTCGGCGAACGTGGAAGCGTGGCGGGTTACGCCAGCGGACTGCGCTTCGCGCAGTCGCTTTGCTAACCCACCCGACAGATCTGAGCTCGTGCCTACTTCGTCCACACGCCGTCGTGCAGCGCTTCGGCTTCGTCCTCGAGCGCCGGGCCTACGACCTCGGTCGGCCGCTGGCCGCTGGCAAAGACCTCGCGGCACGGCAGATCGAGGGTCGGATTCTCCGGATGGTTGCCGGTGACGCCGCGCAGGCGATGCTCGCTGAGGCCATAGACGACGCGGCCGATGCCGGCCCAGTAGATCGCGCCGGCGCACATCGCGCAGGGCTCCGCCGAGGAATAGAGCGTCGCTGTCGCCAGCACCTCGCGGCTGAGCGTGCGGCAGGCCTGGGTGGCCGCGAGACGTTCGGCATGCGCGGTGCCGTCGTGATCCGGCATGTAGCCGTTCTCGGCCTCGATCAGCACCTTGCCGCCCGCGACGACGATACAGCCGAAGGGATGATTGCCATGGGTGAGAGCGCGGCGGGCGACAGCGAAGGAGAGACGCAGAAAGTGTTCGTCGCGTTCGGATACACCGGCCATCGAACCTCCTCGGTGAGTGTCGCTCCGTGCCCGCCGATCACGGCAAAATCGGCGTCGCTGGTCGTGCTTCATACACCAATTCACCGTGGAACCGGAGGCCGGCGGTCATCTGGGCGAAATACGAATCAGCCATGCTCTGGATGGTGGCCGCACCATCGGAGTGACCCCCGGTCGCATATGAATAGCGATATCCCGTTGCCCTCAGAACGCAGAAACCGATTTTACCAAGGCACGGCTGCGACGTTTGTCGCCAATGCCCTCCAGGCGGTCAATTTTTTGGGGGATCGATTCCTGAGAAAATCGCCTCATTCGTTGTCGGCCATCGAGGACCTGTACCGGCACTCGATGGACAGCGCATTTTCGGTCACCGAGGCCTTCCTCGTCACGGGCGCACCACACGCATCCGCTTACTATCCCCGTGACTTCGCCTGGTTCTATCCTGACGTCCTCGACCCCGAAACCATCATGGATGCGCAGGATGCCGTGCGGCGAGCCCGGCTGCTCGACAGGAGCATCCGTTTGTTGCTGGAGGCGGTTCGCGCCGACGTCATCACGACGACCATCGTCCCGGCCGGACGCGGTCGATACCTCGGTGTGAATTACTTCTCGCGTCCGTCGGATACGCTGCTCGGCATTCTGGCCGGCCTGCAGCAGATGATCTCGGCCGATCAGAGGACGTCGTCCTATTTGGCGATGTCGCAATGTGCGCATGCCGGCCGCCTGCTGCTGGCCGAATATGGCGGTGACCTCAAGCGCGCGATCCTCAAGCTCGCAAGCGAGCTCGAGCCGTTCGGCCATGACGGCACCTCCTCTTTGCTGTGTGATACCCATCGCCCTCGCTCCGCCGCAACGGATACCCGCGCCGAGCGCCGGCGCTTCGTGACCAATGCCTGCGTCCACACGACCTTCGTGTGGAGCGTGCAGCTCGGCATCGTCGACGAGAACGAGCTGAAGAGGCTGCTCGGGCGCGATCTCGCGCAGTACAAGAAGGACCTGCTCCGTCTGTTCGGCAGAGACGGATACATCAGGCATTCTCTGGACGGTCCGGCGAGTTCGCCGGCGTCTTCGGTCGCGCTGGATTTTGTCAGCGTGCATCGCGGCTTCTGGGATCTGAACGATGCGAGCGAGCGAAAGCTGTTCGCGGCTACGGCGGATCTGATCATCGCCGAGCCGCGCTTTCGCATCCCCAGCACCTTCCACTTCCTGGTGTCTGCCGATAATCCGCGGAACAAGATGATCCACAAGATTGCGGCGCCTGCTTACCAGGGACGTTCTTCCTGGCCGACGTTCAACGTCGAATTTGCGGATCGCATGTTGGACTATGGTGAGTTTTCGGGGAGCGACACCTATCGTTCGTGCGCTCAGGGAATATTGAAGGACATTCGGACCGCGACCGAGCTGCACGGCGGATATCAGGAGCTGATCTCCGAGCAAGGTCTGAAGTATCGCACCTGGGCCTATAAGGGCGCGGTGGCTCACTCCTGGTTTCCGCGTTTCCTGTCGGTCTGGAGGAGGGCGTATGGATCGCCGCTCCTGCAGTGGAGCGACTGACCTGCGCGGCGATATGCCGGCAGGGAAGGTCGCTGAGGATCAGCGCGAACGGCTCACGCCACGAGATCCAGCAACCGGCACGATCCGCGCACGAGCACTTTGCGCCCGGCCGGCGTTATCGCAGGTACGCCGTCGTTGATGGCGACGAGGCCGAGCTCGACGAGGCCTTCGACGAGATAGGACTTCGAGAGGCGACGGTTCGACAGCGGGTTACGAAGTGTACGCAGCGCTTCCCACTGGTCCGGTGCAAGTTCGAAATCGAAATCATTGCTCATGTTGCCTCAAGAGATCGTGCCGTTCGCGCCTCTGTTACCGGCGCTGCATGAAGACCATGCGACGACAATGAGTCGGGAATTCGGTGGGCTGTTTAGAACGTCTCTTCACGAATTGCCGCACTTCGTTGCGACACGAGAAGTAGATCGTCTGATCGCGAATATCGTCCCCGTGGTTCGATCACTAATTGATGATCCGCAGTTGATGTTGCGCTGCGAGCTACCGCAGTGCACGGAAAGTATCGCTGTCCCATTATGTGTCGGGACATGCCCAGAAATCATGAAGCGGGCGATCCGGGATTCTGCTATTTTGATTCGCGGGGAATGACTTCACGTGGCAGGAGTGGAGTGCATGAACAGGCTCGTTGAAATTCGCAGTCAGGAAACCCTGTGCCGGGAGCGTGCGGCATTCGATCTTGATCGCCGGCTGTTCTGGCTCGCGCAAGCCGAGGAATGGGAGCAGCGCGCGCTCGACGAGATTGCTTATCACTTCCGGGAGTGCAACGTCGGCCAGGCGGAGCTTGTGCGAAACTGAGATTGGTCGCGAGCGAGAGCTACTGATAGGTTGCCACGATATCCGACACGGCGCGCTCGAGCTGTTGCGCGGTGGCGCACTGGCGCACGACGGTACAGAAGGTCGCATAGCGTGGCATCTCGGAATCGCCGAAGCCCCAGGCAAGCCGTCCTTCGGGATTGAGCCAGACCAGCCGCTTCGAGCGCTCTGAGATGCGGCGCAGGATGTCGGCGCGCGGATCGAGATTGTTGCTGCGGGCGTCGCCGAGCACGATCACCGTCGTGCGCGGCGTCAGCGCGCTCATGAAATCCTTCTCGAAATCGACCAGCGACGAGCCGTAGTCCGACGAGCCGAAGCCGACCTTGGACATGATCTCGGCCATCGCCTCTTCCGGCGCTTTCGCCTCCAGGATGTCGCTGACCTCGATCAGATGCGAGGAGAAGGCGAAGGAGCGGACGTCGTCGACCACTTCGTGCAAGGAGTGGATCAGAAGCAGGAAGAAATCGGACACTTGCGCGACCGAGCCGGAGACGTCGCAGAGCGCTACGATCTTCGGCCGGTCGCGGTGCTTGCGCTTCCACGCCGTGAGGAAGGGCACGCCGCCCCAGGCTGCGTTACGGCGCAACGTGCGGCGGACATCGAGATGGCCGCGGCGCTGTCGCTTGCGCGGCTTGGAATAGCGCTCGCGCAGGCGGCGCGCGATCTGGCGGATGAGGGCGCGCATCTCGGCGATCTGGCGCCGCTCGATGCGGGCAAGCGGCGCGTTGCGCAGGATCTCGTTGCGGAGGTTTTCGGCCTCCTCGCGGGCATAGAGCGCAAGCCCCTGCGAGACCGTATCGCGCACCGCCTCGCGCAGGGCGTCGAGGGCGGTACGCAGTCGCTCGGCCAGCGCCGGATTGGTCGCGGTCAGCTCGTCGAGATCGTCGCGCAGGCGCTGCAGGCCCATGGCGTCGAGGATGCGGCTGGAGAAGATGCCGCGCTGAGTGGAGTAGCGGATGTCGGACAGGGAGGCCGTACCGGAGGCGCTGGCGATGGCGGCTGCGAGCGCATTGCGGTCCTGCGACAGCAGCATCTGCGCAAGCGGACCCAAATCCTCGGGAGATTGACCTTCGCCCGGCTCGCTGGCCGAGCTGGAGGAGGGCGACTGATCTGCGTCCTGCGACGCGCCGTCGTCGGGCGTCTCGGGCTGATCCTGCCGCGGCTCAGGCTGGCTGAAGAAGAGGTCAAAACAGTCGCCGAGCGCGAGCTTCTCGTCCTGCGATTTGGCGAGCGTCAGAAGCAGAGCGTCGCGCAGCACGGCACGGTCGGAGATGCCGACTTGCGCGACTGCGCGCATCGCATCGATGCTTTCGGCAGGCGAAACGTGGACGCCGACGCCCCGCGCCGCCCGAAAGAAACGATGGAGGTTCTCGCGCATCGGCGTCAACCGAAGACGTTGGACCGTGCCGCCTTGGCGATGAAGGTCGTCACCTGCGGCGATGCGGCCTCGATGTCGGCTTCGTATTTCAGGAGCACGTTGAGGGTGTCCTTGACGATATCGGTGTCGAGCTCCGTGGCCTGCAGCAGCACCAGGACGCGCGCCCAGTCGATGGTCTCGCTGACAGAAGGTAGCTTCTTCAGATCCAGCGAGCGGATCTCGTGGATGAAGCCGACCATCTGCCGGCGCAGGGCCTGCGAGATGCCGGGCACGCGGCTTTCGACGATGCGCTCCTCGAGCCGTTGCTCGGGGAAGCCGATATGCAGATGCAGGCAGCGCCGCTTCAGGGCGTCACCGAGATCGCGCTCGCTGTTGGAGGTGAGGATGACGGTCGGCGGCGTGATGGCCGAGACGGTGCCGAGCTCGGGGATCGTGACCTGGAAGTCGGACAGGATCTCCAGCAGCAGCGATTCGAATTCCGCGTCCGACTTGTCGATCTCGTCGATCAGGAGCACGCAGCCGCCCGGCTGCTCCAGCGCCTGGAGCAGGGGACGCGGCTCGACGAATTCCTTGGAGAAGAACACGTCGCCAAAATCGTGGAGCTGGTCGAGCGCGGCATGCAGCGTCTGCGCACCGCCCAGGACTTCGCCGAGCTTGTCCTTGAGGATCTGCGTGTAGAGAAGCTGCTTGGCGTATTTCCACTCGTACAGCGCCTTGGCCTCGTCGAGGCCTTCGTAGCATTGCAGGCGGATCATCTTCATGCCGCGCCAGGCGGCGATCGCCTTGGCGAGCTCGGTCTTGCCGACGCCCGCGGGGCCCTCGACCAGGATCGGCTTCTCGATCTGCTGCGACAAATAGACGGCGGTCGCGATCTGCCGGCTCGCGATATAGCCCTGCGCGGCGAGGCCGCTCTCCACTGCCTCGATCGAGGTCGAGGCCTTCTGATCAGCCACGAAAGGGCGCTCCCAAAGGTCTTGCTTGGGGCTTGTTCTGCCTGCGTTCCCGGCAAAGAACAAGCCTCGTTTGGGAGACATCAGACCCGCATGAGCGGCGTTTTTTCCGCTGAACGCAAATAGTTGAGCGGTTCGCCGCTCGCGATCAGTGCCGCAGCACTTCCGGCTTGCGGATGGTCTGTCTGACCTCGGCGCCGCAATCGGCGCATTCATAGACAAAGTCGATCTTGGCAAGGCTCCAATGCGGCTCGACCTCGCGCACATACATCGGCAGGAAACCCATGCAGGTGGGACAATTCACGGGCGCGATTTCGACGTCCTGATGATGCTGTACATAAGCTGGCATCTCGGCTTTCCTTCGCATGCGACCCACCAAACCCGCGCAGAAGCTACTGCCGGTCGCCTCAGGCGCGTCATCAACTCTTTCGAACGGAGCTGGAACGGCGGAGGTTTGTCGCTCGCTGTGACATTCTTGTTACGTCACTGTACTGTAACGGGCAGACCGAATGCCTATTTCTGCGGCCAATCCGGTTTTTTCGGATCCTCACCCCAACGATAAGGGAGCAACGCCCATGACGCATGCCATTCGTTTTCACGAGACCGGCGGTCCGGAAGTCCTGGTCTGGGAGGAGGTCAGCGTCGGCAAGCCGGGGCCGGGCGAGGCGCGCATCCGCCACACCGCGGTCGGCCTCAACTTCGTCGACATCTACAACCGATCGGGCCTGTACCCGGCGCAACTGCCGAGCGGGCTCGGCAGCGAGGCGGCCGGAATCGTCGAGGAGGTCGGACCCGGTGTCACTGATCTGAAGCCCGGCGATCGCGTCGCCTACGGCGCCTCGCCGCTCGGGGCCTATTCCGAGGCGCGGCTGATCCCTGCGGACCGTTTGCTGAAGGTGCCTGATGGCGTCGACGACAAGACCGCTGCGGCGATGATGCTCAAAGGGCTCACCACGCAATATCTGATCCGGCAGACCTATCGGGTGAAGGCCGGTGACACCATCCTGCTGCATGCGGCAGCCGGCGGCGTCGGCCTGATCCTGAGCCAGTGGGCCAAGCACCTCGGCGCGACCGTGATCGGCACCGTCAGCAACGACGAGAAGGCCAAGCTTGCCAAGGCGCATGGCTGCGATCACGTCATCATCTACACCCGCGAGGATTTCGTGAAGCGGGTCGACGAGATCACGGGCGGCAAAAAGGTCCCGGTGGTCTATGATTCCGTCGGCAAGGACACGTTCCTGAAATCGCTGGACTGCCTCGCGCCACTCGGAGTCGCCGCTCTGTTCGGTCAGTCCTCCGGCGCGGTCGAGCCGCTCAATCTCGGCCTGCTGGCTCAGAAGGGCTCGCTCTACGTCACCCGCCCGACGCTGTTCACCTACGCCGCCAAGCGTGAAAACCTCGTTGCGATGGCAGGCGAGCTGTTCGACGTCGTCAAGTCCGGTGCGGTCAAGATCGAGGTGCACCAGACCTATCCGCTGAAGGACGCCGCCAAGGCGCATGCCGATCTCGCCGCGCGCAAGACCACGGGATCGACCGTGCTGACGGTGTAATGTCCGGCCGGACGTGGCGCAGGCGATCGCGCCCTGCGTCACGTCCGTTCGTGCTTGCGCAGGTCCCGTATGTGATCGAGGCGGGTTGCCTGCAGGTCGATATCTTCGGGCGGGATCTGGGGCAGGGCGGCCTCGCTCAGGATGGCCTCGGTGACGTCTTCGACGATATTTTCCGCGATCTCGTGGATGAACGAGACGTTCTGGTATTCACCCGAGGCGATGCGGGAGACGACCTCCCGTCTGGTGATCTCGGGATCGACGACGGCCTCGCGGCCGCGTCGTCCGTAGTCGATCATCACGACGAAATACTGCATGTAAACGGCCCTGCCGCGTCCCGTCACCGGGATCGCGGGCAGAGTATTTCTGAAAACCGGAATCTAGTCAACAGGAATTTCCGAATAACGGAAATCGACGTCACCTGCTCTTCTTGCGGGGGCGTGCCGACTTGGCGCGGAGCCGCTCGAGCTGCCCTTTGGGCATCGACAGGCAGATCTCCCCCACCCACTCCAGCTTGACGCCGACGATCGGCTTGGCATTGAAGCTGGTGAGATTGACGACTGACGGACTTTTTCCCCGCTCGATGGTCTTCAAATAACGCTCGCCGGTCTTGAGGCGGACCACGGCCTCCTCGCCGTAGAAGCTCGACAGCGGGTGACGCTGGTCCTTGTAGACCACGATCACGTCACCGCTCTCGTATTTGGGCAGCATCGAATCGCCGACGATCTCGAATGCGACGGTCTCTTCCATGATCGGGAAGGGCAGCGCTATGTCGCCAAGCCCCTCCGGCGGAACCTGCTCGTAATCCGGCTCGATCACGGCGCCGGCACCGACCCGGCCCATGATCGGCGCGAGATTGAGCTCGAGATATTCCATGATCGGAATGATCTCCGAAGCCTTCACCAGACGTTCGCCGCCGAGGATCTCCGAGACCGCGCCGGGCCGCACGCCCATGGCCGCCGCCAGGCCGCCCTTGCTCTTGCCCGTCTTCTCTAGGCCCCGCTCGATCATTGCAACGTCCAACATGATGATTCCCTCGATTGCGCACCGTCTTGCCTCTTGTAATCCGAAATTCGGAATTGATGCAATTATGAATATCAGAATTATTGCTTGACTTGATCTTCGGAATACCGGAATGTGTGTTTCGCCTCCTGGTCGTTCGATGAGAGGAGGCTGATCACAGGACAGCAATATGGAACCGGGCCATTGGCCGTCGGAGCATTCCGGCGCGCTTCGCGACTATATTCGCATGGGCATGTCTTATGCGGAGATCGGCAGACAGATTAACGCAAGGTTTGGAACGGCTTACACACGCAATGCGGTGATCGGCCGCGCCAAGCGGCTGGGGCTCGTCGTACCGGAATGGATTTCTAGTCCTTCGGTCGCGCCGTATTTGCCGGGTGAGGCTCCGGTTTCGCCGCGCCGCGCGGTGTTGCCGAACCTGAATTTGCCGCCGAAGTCCGCAATGAAGCCGGCGGCGCCTATCAAGTTGCGCTGCGTCGGCGTTCAGCCGCGCCTGATCCAGCTGGTCGAACTCGAGCCCGTTGACTGCCGCTATCCCTATGGCGGCGACAAGGACGGGGAGGAGATCGCCTTTTGCGGTCATCCCTGCCGGCCGGGCTCCAGCTATTGCGCGCCGCATGCGCGCCTGACGCGTCGCTCTGGTGCCGCGTCCGCCCATGCCCCCGGTCCCGTCGTGCTGAGGCTGGTCTCTGCGGCCTGACCTTCGTGCCACCCAGTTCAGTCGTCAATTTCGCAAAGGAGTATCCGAGTGGCGCGTGCCCAACGCAACAAGTCCTACAAATTGGCTCAGATCTACGACCGGCGATCCCGTGATGTCCCGTTCAACGCCGAAGTGGCGGAGGTCGAGGTCGACAATCCGTTGGCGCTCGATTCCGGCGAGAAGATCCTGGCCATCCGGTCGATCCGTGGTGATCCCTTGGGGCGGCTGCACGCACATCATCAGATCGACGAAGCGCAATACCGCGGTGGGCGAGCCTTCCAGAACGATTGGGAGCGGGCGGAGCGGGGGCCTCAGGCGGTGGATCCGACGAGGGAATATGTCGATGGCGCGCGTACGCGCGAGCCTGTCACCGACAGCCAGCGCCAAGCGGTGCTGCGGTTGAACCGGATCGAGCGCGAACTCGGCACCGACGGCGCCGCGCTGGTGCATGACGTGCTGGTGCTGGGCCTGACCATGGACCAGATCGGCGCGCGTCGCGCCGTCCGAACCCAGCGCTGGAACGATTATTTTTCGCGGCGTTTTCGCGAATGTCTGGACCGGCTGGCGCTGATCTACGGCTTTGCGACGGAAACGGGGGCACAACGGGCGCAGCGGCGCAGTTGAAGACGTCACGCCGGCGGCCTCGGCTGCCGGCGTGCCAGTCGGCTGCTTATGGATGCGGCACGATCTGGTAAGGCGTCGCGTACGGTTCGACGCGGAGCGAGGCGTTGGCCAGAAGCCCGATCTTGGCGGTCGGCGCCTGCTGCAATTCGCCGTTCGGGCCGCGATGCACGTTGTATTGCCAGACCGTGAGATCGCCCTTCTGCGCGAGCGCGTGCGCAACCGCGCTCGCATCATTGCCGCCGAGCCCCTTAAGTTCCTCCGCCGATAATCCGACGACGATTTCGTCCTTGATGGTGATGATCTTGAACAGGTTCATCTTGGTCTCCTGGGCCCATGCGCCTTGTATCGAGAGGGTGAAAAGCGCGACCGCGGCGCCCTTGATGAGATCGCAGCGAGAAAGCATGCCGTCGTCCTTTGGTGCTGACGCGCGCCCGAATCGAAGAGTCTTCAGCCATGGCGCCCGGTGTCTGCGTGGCCGTGTCGCAACGGCTTGGTCGCTCGCTCATGGACAATGGTTCATGGGCAGCACATATCCGGGCCGACGAGCGACGACCGCGCACAGATCGGGACGCTGGAGATCAGCTTGCGAGATCGATCTTGATTTCGTCGCTGTTACAACCGCCGGGGCCGGACTCAACAAATGCGTGTATGCTCCAGAAGAAGTCATGCGCAACCAATGTCCGTTCATGTCGGAAACAAGCAGAAACGTTGTGCCAATTGACAGCGGTCCGGGCAGTATGCGTGATTTATGCAGCTTCTTGACGCAGGTGGGTGACGGCGGTCGATATTCCTGTTATCCGGAATTGCCGTGGTGCGATGCAGACGAAGCATCACTACACCCATTGTTGGACTTGCCGGACGGGTTGTTCCTTGGCATAGTTGCAACCAAATGGTTGAGCCGGTTGTTGGACATGTCGTTCAGCGTGCCAGCCGGCCGGGGCCACCCGGCCGAGAGTTCGTCGCCATAGGTCCTGTTGTGGCGTCTTGTTGCGGCGTTCGGTTCTTGGGCGGATTGCGAAAGCCGATGCTTGTCATAGGTGCGAGATGAAGAACCTCGGTTTCGCGGCTGAATTGCAGCTCAAGCTCGGCGCGCCCACAAGCGGCACGGTCGAAAGTCTGCGCCTGCTCCGCGCGTTCCTGAAGCTCGCGCCGCGACAGCGTTTCGAGGTCATCAAGCTGGTCGAAGATCTCGCCACCGAAGAAGCCCTTCCCGAACACCCCTTGTCCTGAGCCCGGCCGCGCGCCGGCCTGATGCTGTCTCTTCGCCTCCCGCCGTAGCCGGACCGCCGGCGAGGTTTTCCCCGCGGCTGACCGCTGGAAGGCGGTCCAGCAAGTGTGGTATTCAGTAGGGAAAGCGGGAGGAGTGCGACCATGATCGAACCGAAGCTCGAAGTTCCGGCCGAACTGCGCGACCTGGCCGAGAAGACGATTGACCAGGCGGAAAAAGCATTCGGCATGTTTTTCGAAGCGGCCACCAAGTCGATGTCGTCCGTTCCAGGCGCGGGGACGGAGGTGTCGAAGCAGGCCCTGGTTTTCACCGAGCAGAACATGAAGTCGGCGTTTGAGCATGCGCGCAAGCTGGTTCATGCCACCGACCTTCAGGAGGCGATGCGAATCCAATCCGATTTCCTGCGCAGCCAGTTCACCAGTGCTGGAGATCACATGCGCCAGATGACCGGCAGTCTCATGCAACCGGGCAAGGGCAAGTCCTGATTATCGCGCCTGTCCACGGCGTACCCGCAAATTGGACTTGCGTGGCCGCGATCCGCATTTGCGATGCTGGGGCAGGTCCATGCGGACTACGGATGGCCTTGTTTGCCGTCCGGCGTCCCTTCTACTGGTCCCTGTCGGTCCTCCGGCAGGGATTTCTATGTGTGGCCGATGTCGTGCTAGCGCAGCGATGCGATGTAGGCCGCGATGTCGCCCGCTTCGGTGCGGCTCAAGGGGAAATTCGGCATCTTCGGGTGCGGATCGAGCAGGAAGAAGGCAAGCCTCTCCGGGCTGAAGTCTGCCTTGCGCGCGACAGAGACAAAGGAGGGGACGTCGGCGCTCGCCTGGGTTTGGCCGTTCGCGACGACATGGCAGCTTGCGCACCAGCGCTTGGCGAGGTCGGCACCGTGATTGGCATCGGCTGCGAGCGCAGACGATGTGCCGACGCTGGAGGTTACGGCAAGCAGCAGGCAGATTCGTCTCAAATGCTGGTGCATAGGGTAACCTTCATGCATTCGTTGGCGTCCGCCGTGCCTATCCGCAGCACGATCCCGGAAATTGTGAGAGATCAATGCGGGCGATGATCGACCGCAGCAGCTTGCGGACCGAGCGATAGAGATGCCGTACGAATGCCGGCATTCTCGCCGCGGGCAGGCCTAGGCTTCTTGCATCGAGGCCTTTCGTCTCAAGACTTTCGATAGAATGCGACACGTGTCTCTCCGAGGCCATGGGGGTCTTCTATCCCGCCGCCTCGGAGCCGCCTTGATCTGCCGCAAAGCGTTCCCGGCTAATAGTCGCCCGGATTCATGATCATCGGGCTTTTCGTATCGGCCGGCGCGAGCGCGCTGCTGGCGCTGTCGCGCAGGAAGCGGTCGAGCGTCTCCTGGATCTTCTCCTTGACCGAGTTCGGGCCACGATCGCTCATTTCCGTGTGCTGCGCGCCGGTGTGGACGATGTCGATGCCGCGCGCCTTGGCCTCCTCCGGCGTCGGCAGCACGCCTGGATCGGTCACGAAATGCGGGTCCTTCGACCGGAACGACAGGATCTTCATGCCGTCACTGACCACGAAAGGAACCCTGAGATTGTCGAGCGTGATCACTTTCGACACCAGCTCCGGGTGCTGATGGGCGACATACATGGAGACATCGCCGCCGTTGGAGTGGCCGACGAGGGTAATGTGGTCGTAATCGACGTTCTCCTGCTGCCTCTTCAGTTTATCCAGCACGAAGAGAATGTTGGCCTCGCAGCGGATATAGACGTCGCGCCGGCCGACATATTGCTGGCCGACATGGGTCGTCAGCGGCGGGTCGCTGGGCAGGTCCTGCTGGATGCTGGCGACCAGATAGCCGCGCGCGGCAAGCACATTGGCGAGAAAGGAATATTCGGTGGCCTTGACGGTATTGCCGTTACTGATGACGGCGAGCGGGAGTTTCCAGAGGCCGAGATTGGCCTTGGTCTCGTAATCGCGCCGTACCGCCAGGTCGACCGAAATCGGCCGCTGCCGCGAGGCGTCGAACAGCGCCAACGTCTCATGGCGGATCGCGAACCGGCTGACCAGGAGATATTCCCCGACGCCGAGGACGCAGAGAAACGCCAGGATTGCAAACACCTTCTTCATGGCTTGGTCTCAAATCACGTTCCGCTGAACATGGTCATTGGGAACTCCCGGATCGAGCGACCGTGATCAGGTTACGGGATTAAATTTAGGCAACTCTGTGAGCAAGGCTGCACTAGCCGTATGCCGGGGCGACGTGCGCAAACGACCGGGTGGCTAGAGACAGCCCGACCTGCCGCGTTCGGGGCAGAGCCGGAATGCGCTCGACAGCGTGAACAGGAAGCGGGGGCTGCGGCGCTCGTTGTCCGGCGCCCGATAGCTCAACGGCACGGCCACGCCGAGATCGGCCTGGAAATCGTCTGGCAGGAAGAAGCGTACACCGGCTCCGGCCGATGTCAGCGACAGGCCGTCGCTCAAACGGTAGCCGTCGTTCCAGACGGCCCCGGCGTCGCCAAAGGCATAGAGCTGATAGCCGGTCCAGTAGCGGAAATTGAGCTTCTGGTCGAAGCGCAGTTCGAGCGAGCCGGCAAGGCCGTTGTCGCCGCTGATCTCGGCTGCGCCATAACCCCGGCCGAAGGCCGCGCCGCCGAGATAGAATTGCTGCGAGGTGAACAGCGGCCGCGATGCCGTCTGGCTCGCCGCCGCCAGCTTGAGCGACCAGGCGTCGTTGAGTGTCTGGTAGCGCGTGAACCAGAGGTTCAGCACCGAGAAGTTCGAGGAGGCGCCGTCGCGCGACAGCAGATCGTCGCCGAAATGCGAGGCACCGAAGACGTCGAGGCCCTGGCGGTAGGTCAGCGTCGCGAAATTGGTGCCGCCGAAGTGATCCTGCAGTCTGTAGTCGGCGGTCAGGCTCGCGGTCCTGATGTGGTCGTTGTACCAGGAGCCGTAGAGGTCGTGCTCGGACACATTGCTGAAGGTCGTCGCCGCAGTCAGCGTGAGCGTAGAAGATTGTGATTGCAGCGGAATGATGCTGGCCCGCAGCTCGAAGGCCTCGGTCGTCGTGATGTCGCTGTCGAGGCGACGGGCATCGCCCGGTCGGACCGCGCTGTACAGAGCGGAAGCGCCGAGGCGTATGCCGTCGACGCCGACAGGCGCGTCATAGGACAGCCGCGCAAAGCCGAGCTCGCGAGGATCGTTGGCAATCGTCGACAGGTTGACGGCCAGCGTGTCTCCGGGCGTGAGGTAGGAGTTGAACGCGCCAGTGGCGTAGGTCTGCCAGGGGCCCACAGAGGACGATCCGAGATTGTCCAGGCCGAACGAGGAGAAGACGTGCCAGGTCTTCAAATAGACGGTGAGACGGAAGCGGCCGGACCCGCTGCCGATCTCTTCCAGCGCGCTGTCGGTGATCCGAACGCCCGGCCTGCCATTGATGAGGAAGAGCTGGCGCTCGAGTGTCGGGAGGCGCGACGGCTGCTCGGCGAGAACCGGCCCGAGCATCGGCCTGACGCCGAACTGGTCGGCGCCGTCGCCTTTCAGCTCGACCTGCACGATGGCACCTTCGATCACCTGGATCCGGACCCGGCCGTCGGCAATGTCCTGCGGCGGCACGATCGCCCGGCTCAGATGGAAGCCGTCGGCGCGGTAGAGATCGCTGATCGCGCCGGCGATCCCGGCGAGATCCGCCTGCGAGACGTTCTTGCCGAGATAGGGTTGATAGACTGCGGCAATGCGATCGTGGGAGACGGCGTGGGCACCGCCGACGTGCACGCCGCGCAGGACGAATTGCGGCCTGGTATCGCCGCCGGTGTTGGGCTGGCCAACCGTCGGCAGGCTGACCGGCGGGCGGTTCAGCGTTTCCCGTTCGGTTTGGTTTTCAAAGTATTTCTCGGGCTGGCGCGGATCGAAGCCAGGCTGGTTCGCCTGTTGTGCCAACGCCGGCGAAACTCCGGCGAGGATTGGCACCAACAGGGTCAGCGCGGTGGCCAGATGCCGCTTTCCAATGCACCCAGCGAAGCTTTCCCCGTAGTTCGACGGAGATGTTGCCCTGCGACGGTAAGGGATCATTAGGCGCATGATTTTTCATAGTTTTTTATGGTCAATGATTGGTTAATCCGGCCGCTTGGCTGGTCGCTTCCCGCTAATTCTATCTTGAGTGATTTCGGATACCCCTCACGCCTGGCTGTAACGCGGACTGAGGATCGTCATGCTCGGCAGAGTTGGAATGCGGTGTGCCTTCGTGGCGGCGCTGGCGCTTGGAACGGCTTCCGGCGCGTTCGCTGCGGAGGATGGCGTCTGGTCGATCAGCAAGGCCAGTGGTGAGGTATGGGTCGCTGCCGACGGCGCGCAACAGATCTCGCTGAACCAGGACGAGACGCTCAAGCCGGGCAATACCATCCGCACCGGCCGCAATGGCCGGGTGCTGCTCGTCCGCGGCGAGGAAACGATTCTGATCTCTCCCAACTCGGTGGTCGGCTTGCCCGCCGAGAAGAAGGAGGGGCTCTCGACCACGATCATCCAGCAGGCGGGGCAGATCCTGCTCGAAGTCGAGAAGCGCAACGTCAAGCACTTCGAGGTCGAGACGCCCTATCTCGCCGCCGTGGTCAAGGGAACGAAGTTCAGCGTCACCGTGGGTGCCGGCAGCACCAAGGTCGGCGTGCTCCGCGGCCAGGTCGAG
This sequence comes from Bradyrhizobium sp. CCBAU 53351, assembly GCF_015291745.1. Classification (NCBI taxonomy): domain Bacteria; kingdom Pseudomonadati; phylum Pseudomonadota; class Alphaproteobacteria; order Hyphomicrobiales; family Nitrobacteraceae; genus Bradyrhizobium; species Bradyrhizobium sp. CCBAU 53351. Next base: position 5,448,188 of record NZ_CP030059.1, on the reverse strand, counting down.
GTCGCCGACTTCAGGACGGGGCAGATCGCCCAGGTCATGCCAGATCAGGCGGCCACGGTTTTCGAGCATGGCAAGGCCGGGATCAGCCTGAGCGGTCCAGGAACGTTCAACCCGATCGAGCACGGCAAGCCGCGCGCTCCCTCGATCGAGCGCATTCCGGTCCCGAAGTCGGGCCTGACCGCGCCGCGCAATGCCGCGAACGGCCGTGCAATCCATGCGCTCGGTCCGATCGACAAGGGGACCAAGGCAGCCGCTGCTTCGAAGCAGACGCATCAGGCGGCGGGACATCATGGTGCCAAAGCCGGCGTCGTGCGGATTTCGAGCTCGCTCGGCGAGGTCAAGCTGAACGTCCACAAGGTGACGCGTGGGCTCGCCCATGGCGTCGATGCTCCCGGTCAGGTGCGCAGGGCGAACGCCAACGCCGGAACCGAGACGGTCTGGAACGACAGCAAGGCCGGCACGGGCGCGTCCAACAGCGGAGGCGCGGGGGCCGGCAACAGCGCGTCGAATGCAGCCGCGGCCATCGCTGCAGCAACAGCCGGCGCATCGAGCGACAGCCCCGGCGCCAACAACGGAAATGGCGGTGGCAACGGCAACAACGGCAACAACGGCAACAACGGCAACAACGGCAACAACGGCAACAACGGCAACAGCGGCAACAACGGCAACAACGGCAACAACGGTAACAACGGCAACGGCGGCAACAACGGAAATAACGGCAACGGCAACGGCAACAATGGCGCCACCGGCAACGGCAGGGGCAACAACGGCAATGGCAACGGCAATGGCGGCGGCAACGGCAGCAATGGCCATGGCGTCGCCCACGGCCGACATTGAGGACATTTACTAGGGGATGAGGGGCGCACCTGCAGAAGCGGGGCGTGGGGTGGATCGGGTGAAACGCTATCGGCCGCATATTCTCGTCATGATCGCGCTTGCGATCGTGCTGTCCACGGGATGGCATGGTGCGCTTCGCAACGCGCTGACCGATCTACGGTTCGCCTGGCAATCACGTGAGGCCAGCGGCAAGGTCGTGGTGGTCGCCATCGACGCACCCTCCATCGATCAGATCGGCGTGTGGCCCTGGCCGCGCCGGCTTCACGCAGACCTGCTGCGCCGGCTCGAAGCTGCGGGCGCGAGCGACATCGCCTTCGATGTCGACTTCAGTTCGCCATCGGACCCGGCGTCCGACGAGGCTTTCGTCAAGGCGCTTCGCGATGCCGGCGGCTCGACCATTCTGCCGTCCTTCAAGCAGCCGACGCCGAACGGTGGCCCGGCCCACGTCAATCGCCCCCTGAAGCCGTTCAGCAACCAGTCCTGGCCCGCGATGGTGAACGTCGCAGTCGAATCCGACGGACTGGTGCGCCGCTATCCGGTCGGCGAGAAGATCGGCGATACCCTGATGCCCTCGATGGCCGTCGTGCTGGCCGGGCAGGATGCCAACCGGCGGCCGCCCTTCCTGATCGATTTCAGCATCCGTGCAGCCTCCATTCCAACCATCTCTTACGTCGACGTGCTGCGCGGCGATCCCGTGGCTCTCGATAAGCTGAAAGGCAAGAAGGTCATCGTCGGCGCCACCGCGCTCGAGCTCGGTGACCGCTTCAGCGTTCCCAACGGCAAGATCGTCTCGGGGCCGGTGCTCCAGGCGCTGGCCGCGGAATCGATCCTGCAGGGCCGGATGTTGCGCTGGACGTCCGATATCGGGATGATAATCGCGCTGGGATTGATCTCCCTGCTGATGATGTATTCGTGGCGCCGCTTCGGGCCGGGAATTCGCGTTGCAGCGCTCGTCGCTTCCGGGGCAGCCATGGGATCGGCCGCAGTTCTCGTCCAGGCGAGATGGCCCCTCGTCATCGACACGTCGCTGTTCCACATCGCGATCGTCGCCTACCTGACTGCAATTGCGCTGGACGAAATCGATTTCCGCGGTCTGCTCGGCCGCATTGCCGAGAGCCGCTTTCACCGCATCGCGATGTCGCTCGGCGACGGTCTCGTCTGCACCGACGAGGATCACCGGATCACCGTCTGGAATCCCGGCGCGAGCGCGATCTTTGGCTACACGCCGGCCGAGATGATCGGCCGCCCGTTCGAAACGCTTTGCGCCGTGCCGGCGGACGGCAACACGGGACCCTCCATGCACGACGCCGCGCGCCAGGCGCTGCTCGTTCCGGGCGGAGCGGTCGTCGTCGAGTTCGAGGGCCGGCGCAAGTCTGGTGAAACCTTTCCCGTCGAGGCGAGCTTCTCGGGTTGGCAGGGAACGGATGGCTTTCAATACGGTGCGATCCTGCGCGATATCTCGGTCCGCAAGCGCGAGGCCGAACGCGTCAAATATTTCGCCGAATATGACGCGCTGACCGGTCTTGCCAACCGCAACACGCTGCATGCCGGATTGGCCGGCATGATTGCGGATGCGGAGCGAGAGCCTCATGAGGTTGCCTTGCTCGTGATCGGGCTCGACGGCTTCCAGCGAATCAACGACATGCTTGGGCATTCGGCCGGTGACCTCGTGTTGCGGGCCGTCGCCGAGCGTCTCCGGATCGAAGTCGATGGCAAGGCGGTCGTTGCCCGGCTCGGCGGCGACGAATTCGCCATCGCGCTCGATTGCGCGGAGGCTGGTGAACCGATCGCGGCGTTCGCCGAGCGGATTGCACACGCGTTCGAAACGCCGCTTGCGACGGGCACGCGGCAGCACCGCGTCAGGATCAGCATCGGAGTTGCCGTCTATCCTGAAGGCGGACACAAGGCCGACGATCTCCTGAGCAATGGCCATCTCGCGCTCAGCCGTGCCAAGGCGACGCGGCGGGGCGGCCATGTGCTGTTCGAGGCTGCGATCAGGCAGGAGCTGGAGAACCGGCTGACGCTGGAGAGCGAGCTGGCGCTCGCCGCGGATCGCGGTGAGTTCGAGCTGTTCTACCAGCCCCAGGTTCGCCTGATCGACGGCAGCCTTGTCGGCGCCGAAGCGCTCATCCGTTGGCGGCATCCGGTGCGCGGCTATGTCTCTCCTGGAGAGTTCATGCCAGTGGTCAACACCTCGGCACTCTCGGAGCGGATCGCGAACTGGGTGATGGTGACCGCGTGCCGTCAGGCGCGTGACTGGGAGCTGTCGGGTAACGGCGTGCGTGTCGCGATCAACCTCTCGCCCTCGCAGCTTCATTCCGGCGATCTCGCCCATTCGGTTCAGGCATTGCTCGAGGCCACGGGGCTGACGCCGTCATTGCTCGAGATCGAGGTCACCGAAGACATTCTGCTCAATGACGAAAGTCGCGTGCTCGACATGTTCAAGCGGATCCAGCAATTGGGTGTCCGCGTCCTGTTCGACGATTTCGGCACCGGTTATGCGAGCCTGAGCTATCTGAAGAAGTTTCCGCTCGACGGCCTCAAGATCGACCGGTCGTTCGTGTTCGGCCTGCTCGCCAATTCCGACGATGCCGCGATCGTCGGCTCGACCATCGGGCTCAGCAAGCAGCTCGGCCTCACGGTCGTGGCTGAAGGCATCGAAGACCGCGCAACCGCCGACTTCCTGGTCAGCATGGGATGTGAGGAAGGGCAGGGCTATTTCTTCGGACGCCCGATGCCTGCTGGGGCGTTCGAAAAGCAGTTCCTGCTGGCGGCGGAGCTCGATTCTGTCAGCGCGGCCTGAGCGGCTGCTTGGGCGTTAACCGAGCATCGCTGAGGTCGTCACAATGTCGGTTGTTGGCGGAGAGCCGGACGCTGCACTGCGCCTTCCGTACCGCTGCTTTTGACCCGTAGCGGACAAAGTCTGATTGAACGTTCTAGAAATTCTGCCATCTCCAGAAGAACACAGCTTCGTCGCGCTCCGCAACATATTGGGGAATAGATAGTACAGGTATTTTCCGATCGAGTTGCTTGACGACCATGCCGTCGACTTCAAAGACCGGTGCGGCTGATGATGCCGGGATCCTGTATTCCAGATCGGCACGTGCATCCTGGCAGGCGCCGAAACCGTTCGTAGCTCCATCCCGATATTCGAGATTAAGAATGAAATCGCTATCGTTGCCGAGTGCGGATTTCCTCATTGGAAAGACTGATGTGAGGCCGCGCCACATTAGTGGATACATCTCAGATGGCCAAGAACTAGGAACGTGCGGTGGGATCTGCACGATCTGTCCGCTGCGCAGTGGCTGTCCGCTGTGGACATCGCCGCTTGACGAGCGCTCACGGCTGTATGTCCAAACAATCTCGCCTAGCGTTGACCGCTCCGTTTCCGTTGGCATCGTCCAGTACCGTGGTCTGTCTTGCGGCCACAGTTCGCGAAGCTTGACGCGCAGTTCTTCGGGCAGTTTGAGCCGAACGTAAGTCCAGCAGCTCGAAATATATTGGCCGAGTTCTGGCGGCGCTTGATTAGGAAAGTCATAGCCCCAAGGGCCAGGCAATACTCCCCTCTGCACATACTGCGTCGCTGATTTCTCTCGCCACGTTTCCCAGTCTTCCCGGGTCGCCTGCTCGATCCGCGCCCCGAAAAATTTTAGCCGGCTGAGCGGATTGTCATACGCATCCTCCGAGAGATAACCCACTCCCGCAGATAGATCGCCGACATCATCGAACCAGACCGCCAGCGGTAGTACATCCGGCGGAACCATTCCGTTTTCGGTGGTTGAGCCGCTGCAAAGGTGCAAGGTCCGGATCATTACAGCGTGGCCATCGCGTGTTGCCATGACCATCGCCCTCGGGTGGATGCTGGAGTCGTCTGACAATCCTGCAGATCGGGATCGCGTTATCCTGAGATTGCAAGCCACGACGTAGTCGAATGTAAGCCGTTCTCCGGTTTCCTTTATCTCGAAGTTTGCCTTCAGCCGGTAGAAGTAGCCGTTGTCCTTGACGTAGGTCTGCGACAACGGCTTTCGCAGGACCGATAGCACCTTAGGCAGCGCCGTAGTCATCCCAGCGGCGAGTATCAGGAGACCAGCAATTACTGTTATGAATTTGCGCAAAAGATGAGGTTCCGATGGGACAAATTTGGGGGCCAGCAAATGCTATCGCACGCGGAGATTGATACCTTCTTATGGCCAGCGGAAGACTCGTTTAGGTTAAGAAACCATGATCGACCCACTGACAGGAAGGTCTGCTGTTGGCCCTTCCCAGACCACACGCAAATGTCCGCTTTCGCGCCGCTACCGAGAGATCAGCGGACATAGCGGATTTATGAGTCTAGGATTGCCCTCGGGTGTCTTCCTTGTTACTCCCACGGACGACAATCTTTAGTTCGTTATCAGGGAGCGGACGCTGCAAGGATTTTGCTTCGTCCCACGGCGCACGCAACCACAGGTCCCACTCCTCGGGCGAAGTCAGGATCACCGGCATCGCTTTCGGATGAATTGGCTCGACGATAGAGTTTGGGCTTGTTGTGAGAAACCCATACACCTGATGCGGCCCCGGCACAGGCTTCGACTTCGTGCCGCGATCGCCGTTGAACGTCGTCCAGATGCCGGCGAATGCAAACAGCGGGCGTGCCTCCGCAAGCGCGAACCACACCACGTCCTTCTTCTTCGTCTCCGGGTTCGGCTCGGGCGCGTACTCGGCAAAGCTGTTGACGGGCACGAGGCACCGGTGCTCCGGCTTGAGCCAGGCACGCCAGTGCGGCGAGGCGGTGTTGCGGATGTTCGTCACCGGCGGGCCGCCGGTTCGCGGGGGCGGCGGCATGCCCCAGCGCATCATGACCAGCTCGCGCTCGCCACCCGCGTCGCGAATGACCGGGGCAGGGTAATCCGGAAACACGCCCGGCATTGGCGGCAGGTTGCCTTCGTAGCGCCGGACGATGCGGAAGAGGTCGGCAATGGCGGCCTGATTTGTCGTGATCGAATAGAGATTGCACATGAAGCAGATTTTGCCTTATCGCTCGCCCGGCCACCAGATCGAGGGCGGGTCACTGGCCGAAATCTTTGTCGGCCTCAGCGCTACAAGCGTACTGCGCTTGTACGCGTAACCTCGCAATTGCGTACAGTCCTTGCAGCGCATGTAGCGTTCGAGTTCATGGATCGGGGTCGTCTTCACACGTCGAATGATGTCCAGCGCGACAGTCTGATTGGTGTCGCAGCCAAGGCAGCGGACCTCAAGGTAGGGATATCCTCCATTGATCGCATCGCCAATCGTCGGCGATGGTTGCGCTGGACCTTTGTAGCCGAGCATGCGGTAATTCCACGCCTCGCAGGCCAGCTTATCGGCCTCTTTGCGCGCGTCCCTCGCCCGCTCGGCCGACATCTTGATCTGAGTGCCGAAGAGGTATTGGCGCGACTTCGTGGACATCCGATCATCAAGGCCATGAGCCAACTGCGTTGGCAAATTATCGATTCCTAGTAGGCGGGCAGGGCGGCCAGCCACTGCCCATCGTGGCTGTGGAAAAGAAGATCGTCAGATGCTCACCAACTGTCGACCTGTCCCTTTGCAATCAGCGCAAGCGCAATCTGGTCCGACAATCTCTGGTGCGAACTTTCCCCAGTTGCCGTCGCCCCCGCATTCGAGGCAGCGGATTTCGCCGGCCCCGCATCCGAGATCCCAGACGTCCGTTGCGACATTGGTGTCGCAATTACTGGCGCAGAAAACCCGCATCCCCGCGACTAGGGCGGCGTGCCTCTCAGTCATCTCCAAGGTCCTCATCCAAAGGATCGGGTCGATAGCCAGGCGGCATGGCTGGCGGGTTGGACGCGTCCGCTCGATTGCAGACGAGGCAAGGCATTCCTGCCCCGCACTCGCAGGCGCGCGGCCCGAACGCGGGCCTGTCCGGATGATTCTCGCAAACCCAGCGCTGATCGTCGCATTGCGCGCAATGCTGCATCAAAGGTCCTCCCGCAATCCCTTGAAGAATGGATGCCGCACCTTACCCTCGGCGGACTTGGCGCGGTACTCGACCTCGGCCAACAGCTTCGGTTCGACCCAGATGCCCTTGTGCGCGATACGCTTTGCGTAAGGCTGCGTTCTGCGGCGCAGCGGCTCCAGGCGCTTCTGCAATTCGGCGGCTGACGTCTTGTCGAACCCGTGGTCAACCTTGCCCGCGTAGACGAGGTCATCGCCCTTGCGGCGGCCGAGATAGATGCCGTCCCATTTGCCTTCGTCGAGCGCGAAGCCCGCGATGGTCAGGGTCTCGCGCTGCCGGCAGGTCGTCTTGACCCAATTGTTGCCGCGGCTGCTGTTGTAAGCACTGTCACGAACCTTGGAGACCACGCCTTCAAGCCCGACCTTGCAGGCATGGGCGAACATCTCGCGCCCGTCCAGCTCGAAGCTTTCGCTGAATTGTACGTCGGTGCCTGAAATGATCTTCTTCAGCTCGGCCTTGCGCTGAACCAATGGCAGGCTGCGGATGTCGCGACCGTTCAGGTACAGCAGGTCGAACGCGACCAACACGATCTTGGTCGACCTGCCCTTGAGCTCGTTTTGCAGGACCGAGAAATCGGTCGTGCCGTCGGCGGCGGGGACGACGACTTCGCCGTCGATGACAGCCGAGCCCGCCTTGATGTGCCAAGCGTCATCGGCGACTTTCTTGAAACGCTTGGTCCAATCGTGGCCGCGCCGGGTGTAGATGGTGACCGCCTCGTTGGCCAAGTGAAGCTGGACGCGATAACCGTCGAACTTGATTTCGTGAATCCACCGCTCCCCGGACGGCACCCTCTCGACGGAGGAAGCCAAGGCCGGTTCGATAAAGCGCGGCAACGGCGCCTTGACGCCGATCGCCGGGGACTTCCGCTGACGCTGAGACGCCACCTAACAACTCCACGCAACAAACTCTTTGATTCGAATCTTTCTGCGCCGATTCGTTCCGGGCGCGTCGCCGCTGCGGAGAGGTTTTAGGAACCAACTGAATCCTCTGTCGTTTTCGCAGTGCATGGAGGTGCACTATGGCTAAAGCAAAGAAGCAGACCGCTCGCGGTCGCAAGCAGGACCGCGCGCGCGTCGCGGGCGGACAGAAGTATGAAGTCAGCTACGAGGCAAAGAAGACGGGCCGCTCGGCATCCGCCGTGAAGAAGGCGGTTAAGAAGGTCGGCGGCAGCCGGAAGAAAGTAGAGCGGAAGCTGAAGGGGCGCTGAGCTTCGCCTTTAGGCTGAAGGTTTGCAGGCGGACGCTGACCGAGCGGAGTGTCAGCGTTTGGCCTTGAGGTGCCAATATCCGACCAGTGCTCGCCACTCGAAGATAATCACGGTGCCTCCGATCAACACCGTCCCGACGAGGGCCATGATCAAGATCATTCCCAGCATCGAATCACCTCGCCTTGTTGCGAGATTCCTAAGTACCAGATTCCTAGCTTATCTTTCTATGAACGATTGAAGCCTCAGGCCGGTCCTATGCCTCGCTACCATTTCGATTTGATCGATAGCACAACCGTTGCTGATCAGGGCGGACAATTGCTCGAAGACGAGTCGATGGCCATTGAAGTCGCGGACCGCCTTGCGCAGGAGTTATCAGTAGTGCGGCCCGAGCTGAGAGGCAAAGGCTACAAGGTGCTAGTCACCGATGCGGATGGCGAGCGTGTCCACGAAGCTCCTTTAGACAGGTTCAGATTGGTCTGATTGCGCCAACAAGAATCTCCGCAACTCAGGAACTGTAGCATTTGCAGCGGAATTGAGTTGCTGCCGGCTCGCCGCCGAGTTGGCGGAGCGGCCCCGGCCATACCCCCCATCCCCTGCGACGCCGGGGCCGTCTCTCCGCCAACGCGCAGTTTCGGAGTAAGCGTATGCGTTCATCGCCCTCGATCGTCCCAACCAATCGCCTCGACCGCGACATCTATTTGGTGCTCGAAGATTTTGGCGCACGTGCCGGCTGCTCCTGGCGCGAGACCGATGAACAGGACACCGACCGCGAGACCATCATTCGCGATCTGCTTTCCGGCCAGTACGCCTATCCGGTGCGGATCGTGATTTTCAATGCGATCGAGGGCCACGCGCGCGACGCGACCAGCGAGATTGCAGACGAGCTGGCAGAGGCTCTCGCCCGAAACGCCGAGATCACTCCGGCTTTGCAGGCGTTCGTCGAAGCAAACGCGACGCGGTCATTTGGACTTCAGCTAGCCCTTCCTCTACTCGGCGCGGCTTAAATACTGGGACTGACGGCGTAAGATGCGAAGCTGCGTTAGTTGCCCCGCGGGCATGGTCAAGTACTGGAGGCGAGCTTTTCGGCTTGGCCAGCAAATCAGAAATTTCCAACGCTCTTTCCGATTGATGAACGCGCCTCATGAGAAGCTCGCGTTGGGTGCCAGGCGGCAGCTCCTCAGCCGCTGCCCTGAACTTCGCGGCCTCCTCGATAAGACGTTCTCTAAAGGACTTAACTTGCTTTACGCGACGACGAACTGCGCACATTCGTCCTCTCTGCATTGCACAATTTTCTATGACCAAGCTTGACGAGAACTCAGGTCAAAATCATTTGTTCCACAATTGAAACGTCGTGCAGGCTCCCGGGATGCGGCGGGAGACAATGGATAAGAAATCTCTGAGTTGTGTCGCAGCGCCGGCGATGCGGTACCTTCCCAAGCTTTTGACTCCGATGCTAAATTGAACGACCGGCGAAACAATCCACATGTTTCGTTGCGAACGCTGCGGTGCGCAGTCGTGGCAGTTCTGACAAGGAGGGACGCAAATGAGGAGTCGATGTGGCTTCGGTGCTCCTAATTGAAGACGAAACGCTCATCCGCATGATGATTGCGGACATGCTAGCCGAGCTTGGCCATTCTTTAGTTGGGGAGGCCGGCGATCTGGCAGGCGGTTTGCAGCTCGCGGGTGCACCAGACATCCACGCCGCCATCCTGGACGTGCAGCTTGGCGCCGATAGCTCCGGACCGATTGCAGAAGCTCTGCAAAGCAGAGGCGTTCCATTCGCATTCGCTACCGGGTATGGATCGAAGGGTTTGCCTGAGAATTTCAAAAACAGTCTTGTTCTACGAAAGCCATTTCCGCTTGAAGAGCTTGAGCGCTGTTTGAAATTGCTCTTGGGCTGACACCGATTCGTCATTCTTGTGATTGACACGTCGGGCAAAACACCGACAGAATAGCATCATCGAGACGAGTTTTGTTTTGAGCCCGCGCCGGAAATTCCGCCGCGGGTTTTTTGCGTCTCGATCCCAAAACGACATAAGTGTTTTGAAAGGAATTTTCCAGATGACTGACCCAGTGAATATCAACCTTTTGTCCCAGAACGCGCTCGCGAGGGCCGCCGCTCGGCGAGCGGTAAAGCAACGCACGCTGACCGAAATCAAGTCCTTGGCACGGACGCATACCGCCCTTGCCATGCGAACTCTCGTGCAGGTCATGCGTGACAAGGAAGCGCCGGCCCATGCCCGCGTCGCCGCGGCGAGCCTCATTTTCGATCGCGGCTGGGGCAAGGCGCTGCAGCCGGTGTCCGGCGAAGACGGGAAGCCCGTCGAGTTTGTTCACCGCATCGAGCGGGTTATCGTTCGTCCCCGCGACAACGTGATCATGGAAGCGCAGATCGAGGAGACCGGGCAGCGCGTGCCGATCAGCGTTCTCGGGAGCCTTGGCGGGATATGCGATTCCGAAGCGGCCTATGAAGAGAGTTGGCTGAATTCACAGGAGCAGGCATGAGCGACATCCTTCAGAAGCTGCTTCAACCGCGTGTTGCGCCGAACCCAGAACCGGAATGGCCGAAATGGATCATGGAGGCGCTTGCGTACAAGCCGGAGAGACCCCCGGCGGTGCTGGACCCGCCGCTTAAAGCGGTCTCACCGGAAAGCGATGAGCGACGCAACATCCGGATACTACGTCGGGTATCCAACACTTGAACTGGGAAAGCCCGCGGGGATGCCGCGGGCTTCCGTATTAATGAGGCGTTTGGACGCTCGCCGAGGGTGCGTTCGCGGGAACAGCTATCGCCGCCGCGCGACCGCGACGCCAAAGAGAAATGCGACGAACAGGCTGGCGAGCGGCGCCTCGCGCGTGACCGCTGCGACCGTCGCAAGCGCTCCGCCCGGCTTGCGCGATTCCTCGATCGTAGAGGTGAGGCGATCGACGGTCGCATGCAGGCCTCCCGCGACTTCACCGATCGTGCGGGAGACGTCCGCCGCCGTATCGATGGCGCGCTCGGCCATGCCGGGTTGGGACGTGGACTGCGGTATCTCCGTGCTCACCTGCGCGACCTCCAAACCTTGATGGCGGAGGCCGGCACCTTTGGCTATCCGCGCGAGCGCTTGTTTTGAACAGCGGGTCTGGCGACCTTTGGCTATCCGCGACAGGCGCCGTCATGTAACGGCGGGTGCCGGCCTTGGATGAGCAATGCAGCGCGGGGGCTTTTGTTCCTCCCCGAAGCGAAGCGCCCCCGTGAAACGACGGGTGCGAATCTCTGTTAGGCTCGCTTCATCTTGTGACTTGAGGAGGCCGCCGTGACCGATCGGACCATGACGGATCGAGCCAGGCGCATCGCTTTGCTGGGCGCCCCCATCGACATGGGGGCATCGCAGCGTGGCACCTTGATGGGCCCCGCGGCGCTGCGAACCGCAGGCCTTGCGACACTGCTCGAAAGCCTGGATTTCGAGGTCGTCGACTACGGCGATGTTTCTGCAGGCGAGATCCGGGACCTCGCCGACAGGCCTCCGGAAAGAGCCAATCACTACCGCGAGATCCAGCGCTGGACACGCGCCCTCAGTCGCAAGGGCCATGAGATCGCGAAGACGGGCGCGCTTCCGATCTTTCTCGGCGGCGATCACACGCTGTCCATGGGATCGGTCAACGCCATGGCGCGTCATTGGCAGGAACGTGGAAGGGAGCTGTTCGTGCTCTGGCTCGATGCCCATGCCGATTACAACACGCCGGAGACGACTGTTACCGCGAACATGCACGGCATGTCGGCCGCGTTCCTGTGCGGCGAACCCGGCCTCGACGGCCTGCTCGGCGACGATCCGCGCGCCTCGATCCAGCCGGACAGGCTCGATCTGTTCGGCGCACGTTCGATCGACAAGCTCGAAAAGGAGCTGATGCGCGCGCGCCGGATCAGGGTGGTCGACATGCGCCAGATCGACGAGTTCGGCGTCGCCGTGTTGATCCGGCGCGTCATCGAACGGGTCAAGGCCAGCAACGGCGTGCTGCACGTCAGCTTCGACGTCGACTTCCTCGATCCGTGCGTGGCGCCGGGTGTCGGCACCACGGTACCGGGTGGCGCGACCTATCGCGAGGCCCACCTGATCATGGAGCTGCTGCACGATTCCGGCGTAGTCGGGTCGGTCGACATCGTCGAGCTCAATCCCTTCCTGGATGAGCGCGGCCGGACGGCGCGCACGGCCGTCGAGCTGATCGGCAGTCTGTTCGGCCAGCAGATCGTCGACCGAACGACGCCGAGCAACGCGATCGCGCCGGGCGAGTGAAGCGGTGGGTGGCAGCGTTAGAAGAACGCAAGGCCGTCGGACTGAATGAGTACGGCGTTTAGTTCCCTCGGCACTGGCTGTCAGACCGGGAGACTGGACTCGCAACTTTGAACCGCCCTACAATATGTCGGGAAAAAGTGGCAAGGCCGTTCCGGCGGATGTTGGAATTCCGAGCTTACATCATCGATGAAGAGGGCCACGTGACTGGCCGTATCGACCTGGTTTGCGAAGACGAGGAGACTGCTCGTCATCGTGCCCAGCAACTTGTTGATGGTCACAGCGTGGAGCTGTGGCACCGCGACCGTAAGATTGATCGGTTTGATCCTCCTCCACGCCAATGACAGGGCACGACGCATCTTCTTCCAGCGGAACTTTTGTTCACTTGTGAACTTAGCACTCGCTGCAATGATGCAGCCGGAGTGGAGAAAGTGCAGAACGCTTCATTGCTTACTCTGGTGGTCGAGGACGATCTCCTGATCCAGGACCTGGTTGCCGGTGCCCTTGAGGAAGGTGGATTTGAGGCCGAGGTTGTCGCCTCAGGTGAGGAAGCAATCACGCTCCTCAAAGAGGACCCTGCAAAATACCGAGCGCTGCTGACCGACATCCATTTGAAGGGCAAGCTGACGGGCTGGGACGTCGCAAAGATCTCCCGAGAGCTCAATCCGGAGATGCCCGTGGTCTACATGACAGGCGCCGCAGCCAACGAGTGGCCCTCTCACGGCGTGCCGAACAGCATTCTCCTGAACAAGCCATTTGCGCCGGCGCAGGTTGTTACGGCCATATCGAACCTGCTCAACCAGGTGCCTCCGCCCCAAGAGTAATGCGCCGAGGTGAGGTGTTTCTGGCGGACCAGCCCACGATCGAACCCAACGATCCCATTCCGTCAGCTTGAAGGTGCAGTGTGCGCTGCACAGCAACTTCTGATTTGCAGCATCAGCTTGGCCCTTTCACCAACCGTCAAGGTCCTGCGCTTAGCTTCTGGTTTGCTCCTGCGGTCTACAGGTCGTTTATGAGTGAAGCACAAGAACAGGACGGGAAGCGCGTTACCTTCGAGCGCCCCATAGAGGCGCGCCTCATGGCCATCGACGGCACGTGGCAACGTCCCTGCAAGATCCACGACGTATCCGAAACCAGCGCGAAGCTCGTGATCGACGGCTCGATTACGGACATCGGTCAAAAAGAATTCTTCCTGGTGCTGTCAGCAACCGGGCTCGCCTATCGACACTGCGAACTCTCCTGGGTTAACGGCGAGTTTGTCGGCGTCCAATTCATCAATAGAGGGCGGGCAGCAAAGCGCGCACGACGCGGCGAAACCTTGGTGGCTTGAGATAAGTGTTCCCACCCCTCTGTGTGCCTTAGATGGAGCAGTGAGTTCTCGCGCCCAAAATCGGAGTGGAACCTTCCTGCAATTGCCAAGTTTTCCCGGTGCCCTTCCCCAAGGGCGACCCCGAATGGCCCCAGCTCCGATGCCCCCACATTCCAGCGAGCTGGGGCCTCTTTTTCCCGAGACCGGGCGGCGACGCGGCCGGACCTTGCCGACGCGTCATCGTTCCGGAGCGCAGGCGCGATATAGGCGGACACCATGAAATGGATGCTTGTGGTCCTGGTGGGCGGCGTCGCGCCGGTCAATACCGATCTCGTCTTCGACAAGTTCGCCGATTGCCTGTCGGCCGAAGCGCAGATGCGACAGCATTACTCTGATGCGTTCGATGCCTGGGACCGTTTAGCCGCGGCGAGAATAGACCGGCGTAGCGACTATAAGAAGGCCCGCGACCTCGAGGCGAAGAGATTGCTGAGCAACGTCGGCACCTGTGTGCCGCACGGCGGGGGCGATTCCGTTGCGCCGGCGGAGCCGCCCAAGCCGCCCGCCGCGCCGTCGCAGCAACCTGCCGCGCCATCGCAGCCGGCACCGCGACCTTAGCGAAACGCCGCGCTTCATCGAACAAGGCCGCGCTCATGGAGCGCGGCTGCATCCGGGATGCGAAGCGCTGACCTGTGGTGATGTCAATCCGTTCGACTAAAGACAACCGGGAAAAACTGGAAACTTCCGGGACGCCTTGAGTTGGCAGCGATGGATCAGTTGCCCTGGAGAGCAAGCACCGTGGACGACGCCGTCTTGAAGAACGCTACCGAGACCGCCTGGACGGTGTACCGGGCACGGCATCCCGATGTCGATTTGTTCGACAACCGACGATGCCTGCTGGAACGCCATTTGCTCAGGAGAAAGGAAGAGTGCGAGAGCGATGCCGAAGAACTCGCCAGCCTTGGCATAGCCTACCTCAACCGGCTTCCGGGCGAGGAATGTTGACGAGCATGAAACTGCTCGTCGCGCGCCTGGCCGGTGGAAGCACAAGGCCGATCTGGACGCTGCTCGCGATCTCCTGCCTCATCGCGGCGGTGATCGTGAGCGCCTTGCGCGTCATCTTCGAGAATTAGTGGACGCAGCACAGATTGCCGGTCCGATTGCGCCCCACGCTAGGGCAAGGGACGACAGTCCACGACCTTGATCCTGCCGGAGGTGTCAAACGCCAAGGCTGTGCTCATCACACCCGCGCTGGTGGCGTAGGAGATCACGGTTCTCTCGTCCGAAGGATTGAGGTCGTCCAGCGTGCCCGCCGGATATTTTCGGAGATGATCGGTCCAATAGGCGCGAAGGGCTGCGCGGCCGGTAACCGTCTGGACGCCGCTGCAGCCGCAATGCACCACGGCATCGTCGGCATGAAGGTCCAGGATCGCATCGACATCGCCGGCGCGATAGGCGTCTAGCCAGTCCACCGCAACGGCCATGGGGTCAAAGGAGTAAGGGGTCACTGCTGCCATCCAAAATTTGTCTTGGGAACTAAATCGATTGAACTTATTTTATTATCCGACCCGGCCACGGCCATATGCCGAAGGACATAGAGGACCGGGCCGAGGCGAAGTCGATGTTGGACGCGTCCGCAAGGCAAGGGATCTCTAAGCCGATCCGGCTTGTGCTCGTCGATAGGCAACCGATCGTTCTGCAGGGACTGAAGTCGGTCCTCGGGACACAGAGGGATTTCGATGTCGTCGCGTCGATCGGCGACGGGGCAAGCTGCCTCGAAGCCATCAGGAACTTGTCGCCCGACGTGGCCCTGATCGCCGATACCCTGCCGGACCTGACAGCAGCCGACATCCTCGCGATCGCGAAAGCCGAGAAGTTTTCTACCCGCCTGGTGTTCTTTACCGAATCCGACAATCAAGATCTGACCGCAGCGATCGCCGCCGGCGCCTGCAGCGCAATTTCGAAATATGCCGCTCCCGGCGCCATGCTGCGGTCGCTGCGGCTGATGGCCAGGAGCGGATTGTCGCTCGAGCAGGCTGATCTCGCGCCCACCGGCACGGAGGCTGATGGCCCCGGCAGAATCGAGAAGATGCTGGAGCTATTGACGCCCCGGGAACGTCAGATCGTCCGGCTGGTCTCGGAAGGGATGTCGAACAAGGAGATCGCGCGCCGGCTCGACGTGTCCCAGGGAACGGTCAAAGTCCATCTGCACAACATCTTCCAGAAGCTCGAGATCACCAACCGAACGGTGCTTGCGACCATCTCTTGGTTGCAACGCACCTCCGGCTTCGCCGCGCTCGCTCTGGCCTTTCTGGCGTTCGCCATTTTGGACGAGCTCAAGGCCTCCGAAGCGAACGACGATTTTGCGCATGACGAGGGCCACGGTCAGAGCGACGAACACGCCGGCCATGAGGTCTGGAAAAAAGCCATCCTTGCGCATCTCGTCATCTCGAAATCCGGGGATGCGCCTGCTCTCACCGAGAGGGACTTGCTGGCCAAGGCAAGCCAGGCCGCGACGCCGACGGTGGCAGTGGAAGCGCTGCGCGCCGTTGAACAACTCTTGGGCTCGAAGGTGTGGAAAGAGGGCGGTTCTGTCGGATCGGGCACGCCAGGCCTTGCTGCGCTTTTGCCACGGGGAGCGAACAGCACGCCAGCCGGAAGTGATCCCGACGCAGAAGATCATCTTCCGCGGTCTGCCTTCCATCCGGCGTCGATGCCCGCAGGCTATGGCACCTTCGCGGCTCTCGCCGCGGCATTGATCTACGAACTGAGCGATTCTCAGCACGGAGCGCAGGCGCGTGAGCTGGATCCGGCTTCGATCGACAGCTTGCTGGCCGGCATCGGCGAGACTGCGACGACCAAGCTCGCCGCGATAACGCATGGCGGCGCCAATCACGCAGCGAACTTGCACGCAGCGAACTCGGCATCGGATATCCTTCCGCATGATTTGGGCCGGGCTGCCGGCTTTGCGACCGGAGACGTCCCGCAACAAGACGTTCGCGGGCAGGTTGGCCCGAACGCCGCGAGCGACAGCGGCCCGAAAATTGACGGCGCGCTGGATCCTGGTCCCGTTTCCGGTCCCCGCGGAGATGACCTCGACCAATTGACGGGTGGCAATGTCGAGAACGTCGTTCATCGCAGCGCGATCGATTCCAAATCCGGCTCTTCCGATCCCGTCCTGGATTCCGCGTCAGGGCCGAACAGGATCAATCTTGCGGCCTTCGGGGCGCTCGCTTGTCTGCATCTGACGGCCGCGGTCAAATCGATCCCGCCACATACCCTTGCGTGGATCTACGATCCCGCAACCAATCAAACGATCGTCTATGTGAATCCGACCGATCGGGTGCTCGATGTCGGGGATCGCGGCCTGCTGGAAGTCCATCTGCAGGGAATTGTATCCGTCGCGCATGCGGATGCCGTTCACAACTCGGATGGCGCAGCTGTCGCGGTGACCCTGGAGCAGCTCGAACACGCGCTGATATCGGTGGCCGCAATCGATGAGACTGATGTGAGTGCGAGCAGCGGCCGCGCGAGCGAGAGTTCGCCGGGGACCGCCGGCGTTTGGAGCGCTTCGGCCGATGATGGCTTGAGCTTCCAGTTCGCAAACATTCGGACTGGCTCCGGGACGTCGGCAAAGTCGGGCACCTTCGCGCGCGATTCGGCGGATACGACGGAGGAGGGTGCCGGTGCGTCCGGTATGTCGGCCTACGGGTCATCAGCCCCGCCCGATCATGGCGCGACATCTCCGGCAACCGAGAATCTTGGCTCAAAGAGCGGTCCGGCCAGTCCGAACAATGGCGCTTCATGGATCGCGCAGAACGAGATTGGCCCGCCTGGCCTCTCGACGGCTGATGGCGTCAGCCATGGCAATTCCGAGCACGCTTCAAACCAAGGACAGGGAGCGGGCGAGGCCGAGACGGAGTCCAAACCCGGTAACGACGCTGACCACAACAGTGAGCACCATTCCCAGGCTCCGGACAGTCCGCCAGGGCAAGCGAAAAAGGCAGACCCCGGCGGCGCCGACCACGGCAATTCGGGCCACTCGGCCAAAGCAGCGGAAGCAGGCGAGAGTGGCCTAAATGCCGGCAACACCGAGCATGGTCACGCGCCGCACGAGGGGAAGCCCGGGCCTGCCAAGGCCGCGAACACGGAAATGGCCGAGGCCAAGCCGAAGCCGGACCACGGCGTCGGCCACGACAAGGCGCATCCTTCCCAGGCTGCGGAGAGTCCGCCCGAAGCAGCGAAAAAGCCAGACGCCGGCGGCGCCGACCACGGCAATTCGGGCCACTCGGCCAAAGCAGTGGAAGCAGGCGAGAGCCAGCCAAAGGCCGGCGACACCGAGCATGGTCACGCGCAGCACGATGGGAAGCCCGGGCCTGCCAAGGCGGCGGAGGCCGAGATGGCCGAAGCCAAGCCCAAGCCGGACCACGGCGTCGGCCATGACAAGGAGCATCCTTCCGGGGCTTCGCACAGTTCGCCGGCAGCGGTAGAGCCGGGCGCCGCCGACCACGGCAATTCGGGCCATTCAACTTCGAATGACAGCGCCGCAAGTCACGGCAACGCGGGCCACGACACGTCGCAGCACGCTGCCCATTCCGGGGCAAATGCATCAGAAGCGGGTCCGCCGGCAAAAGCGGCGTCCGGGTTCGGCGGCGCTGATCACGTGTTTCGCTTCGATAGCGGGGCAGCTCCTTCCGCGCTCGCCCCGGCCGTCGAATTCAAAGACCCTAGCGCTGCGCAAGCGATGCCCGGCGAGACAGACGCGCCCCAGATGCTCGCCGAAATCGTCCCCGTCGCGCTGGACGAGCACGCGGCCGATCACGGCGCGAATGGTCCGCATCACGGCATTGGACAAACGGCCCACGACTGGCTGATTTGAAACGGGGCGCTCTCATTGCCCGGGCAGGAGCGCGATGCGGACCGCATTCACGCAATCCGGTTGGAACCTGCCTGATGGAAGCTGGAACCCGGAGGGGCGCCTTTGAATTAACCTGCGAGAGAACAACAGCGGATCTTGTGATGAAAAGCCGTCGTTTCGCCTACTCCATGTCCCACGCCCTCCGCCATCCCGGTGTGATCGCGCTGATCGTGGCAGGCGTGACGATTGCGGCCATGCTGATTGTCGACCACGGTCCCTGGAATCGCGCCAAGACCCAGCCGGCCCATGTTGCGATGTATGCGACCACGGGCGAAGCAGCGCGGGCGGCGGGCGCCAAGGTGCTCCCGACCACTCCGAAATCGCCCATCGAGCCGGCGCGGCCGGGGCCCAAGACCTCCCCGGTCGTCAATCCCGTGACGCCGTAATCCCGTCGGCGCGTCTCCTCAGCTCCTGTCAGCTCTTGCGACCGTAATTCAAAAGCCCGCCGCTGGTCTTCGGCGGGTGAGCGCGCAAGGCCTCCTCGTTCGGTTCGGTGCCCCAGCCGTGCCTATCAGGCACCACGAGATAGCCGTTCTCGATCTCCGGCTCATGGGTGAAGAGCTCGCGGTCCCAGGCGAGACGATCGATGTCGATCTCCATGATGCGCAGGTTCGGCACGGCGGCGCAGAAATGCGCGTTCGTCATCGAGCAGAGATGGCCGTAGAAATTGTGCGGGGCGACGTTGACCTCGAAGGCTTCCGCGGCGCCCGCGATCTTCATCGATTGCCAGACGCCGTTCCAGGGCGTGTCGATGATCGCGACGTCCATGGCCTGGGCGTGGAAATAGGGCAGGAATTCGCGCAAGGACAGCAGCGTCTCGCAGGATGAGATCGGATGCGGGCTCTGCCTGCGGATATAGCCGAGGGCTTCGGGATTGAAGCTGTCGATCTCGACCCAGAACATGTCGATATCGGCAATGGTGCGCAGGATCTTCAGGTAGCCTTCGGTCTTGGCGTTGAAATTGCAATCCAAGAGGATCTCGACGTCGGGGCCCGCGCCGTCGCGGATCGCTTCCAGATGCATATGCAGGTCGCGCAGGATCTTGCGGTCGACGTTGATCTCGGGCGTGAAGGGTGAGCCGAAGCCGGGACGCCAGCCGGCCGATCAGCACGTCGCGCAAGGGGAGCGCTAGCGCGGCGGGCGAAGACGTTTCTCGTCCTTGGGGGACAGCGATGCTTTCGATCGATCAGTTCTTGCGGCTCATGAGCGTGCCGGCCGTGTTCGCGGCCCTCATCATCGCCTCGCAGATCTCGGCGGCGCTGTCGCCGGTCTAGCTCACTCCATCACCGACGAGCCGAGCAAGGCGAGGACGGCCAGCGCCATCAGCGCGGTGCCGAGCCAACCCAGCCAGATCAGCCACGACCGGGCGCGGAAGCGGCCCATAATCGAGCGGCTCGAGACGATCAGCATCATCATCGCCATGATGGGGACGGCGACGATGCCGTTGAGCACCGCGCTCCACACCAGCATGTGGATGGAGTCTATTCCTGTGAAGCCGAGGCCGAAGCCGATGATGGTTGCCGCGGCGATGATGGTGTAGAAGCCGGCCGCCTCGTCCGGCTTGGCCTCCAGCGTGGCGCGCCAGCCGAAGATCTCCGCGACGCCATAAGCCGCCGAGCCCGCCAGCACCGGGATCGCGAGCAGTCCCGTGCCGATGATGCCGGTCGCGAACAGCGCGAAGGTGAAGTCCCCGGCGAGCGGCCGCAGCGCTTCGGCCGCCTCGGTTGCCGAACTGATCTTGGTGACGCCGTTGGCATGCAGCACGGAGGCCGTGGTCAGGATGATGAAGAAAGCGATGCCGTTGGACAGCAGCATGCCGGACAAGGTGTCGGTCTTGATGCGGTCGAGCTCGTGCGTGCCGCCGCGCTTGAGCTCGCGGAGCGGCTTGTCGCGCTTGCCCTGGTTCATCTCCTCGACCTCCTGCGAGGCCTGCCAGAAGAACAGATACGGGCTGATCGTGGTGCCGAGCACGGCCACCACCATCATCAGATAATCGGCACTGACATTGGCCTTGGGCCACACCGCGGCGAGCAGCGCCGTGCTCCACGGGATCTTCACGGTGAAGGCGGTCGCGACGTAGGCGAACAGCGCCAAGGTGAGGAACTTCAGCACCGGCGAATAGCGGCGATAGGGCAGGAAGACCTGCAGAATGGTGGAGCCCGCCGCGAAGATCAGCGCGTGCTCGTGGTTGAGCCCGCCGATGACGAGCGAGAGCGCTTCGGCCATCGCGGCGATGTCGGCGGCGATGTTGAAGGTGTTGGCGGCAACCAGCATGGCGACGAGGCCCAGCACCGCCCAGCGCGGCGCGACCTTCATGACGTTGGCGGCGAGACCCTTGCCGGTGACGCGGCCGATCTGCGCGCTGACGAGCTGGATCGCGATCATGAACGGCGTGGTGAGAAACACGGTCCACAGCAGCCCGTAGCCGAATTGCGCGCCGGCCTGCGAATAGGTGGCGATGCCCGACGGATCGTCGTCGGCGGCTCCCGTGACCAGGCCCGGTCCCAGCCGTTGCAGCAGCGTCGGCGCGGATTTCGTCGGGGTGAGGGCGTCGTCGCTCATGGAAGGGGAGACCTCGATCGGGGGCACCTTCAGCAAATGCAAGGGACGGAACGATGGTTCCAAGCGCGCCCGTAGGGTGGGACTTCTGATAAAGCTAACCGCTCATCCAAGACGTGGTGACGTCGCGCTCAGGGCTTGGAAGGCGCGCGCAACGCCGCAAGCGCGCGAAGGTTCCGCGCTCCAATCGAAATAAAGCGGCGGCCGATTGCGTTGCCGCCTGTGCGGTTTCCCGTTACCTTGCCTTATGTCCCTCCTGAACTTTCAGCTCCCGGCACCGACACCGACGCTGTTCGCTTCGTTCCTGACACTGGACCAGGCGATTCTCGATGCGCTCCCGATCGGCGTCTATGCCTGCGACGTCGAGGGACGGATCGTTCGCGTCAATCACCGCGCCGTCCAGCTTTGGGGCCGGGCGCCCAAGCTCGGCGACGTCGCGCAGAAGTTTTGCGGTTCATTCCGCGTCGAGACCCTGGACGGCGATTTCGTCCCGCCCGAGGAGACGCCGATGGCGCAGGCCGTGCGGACCGGCCAAAGCTTCGAAGGCGTCGAGGCGGTCGTTCTCAATCCCGATGGCAGGCGGTGGGTGGCGCGCGTCAACGTCGCGCCTCTGCGCGACGAGGACGGCGAGATCGTCGGCGGCATCAATTGTTTCCTGGACGTCACCCACGAGCACGACATGCGGCTTGCGCTCGAGCGGCAGCAGCGCACTTTCGACCTCGCCATGATCGCCTCCAGAATGGGAACGTGGCGCTACACGCTGGCGGACAACATCTGCATCTATGATGCCAATGCCCAGGCGCTCTACGGGCTGACCGAGGCGCGGTTTCTGCACGACAAGGACGGCGTCGAGGCCAAATTCCATCCTGACGACATGGAGCTGATGTGGGCGCGCGTCGCCAAGGCGCTCGATCCCGCGGGCGACGGCCGCTACGACGTCGAGTACCGGGTGAAGCAGTGCGACGGCAGCTGGCGCTGGCTGAGCGCCTGGGGCCTGGTCGAGTTCGAAGGCGAGGGCGCCGCGCGCAAGCCGGTTGCGATCGCCGGCGCGAGCCGCGATCTCAATGAGCTGAAGCAGGCCGAAGAGCTGCAGCGGCTGCTCACCAACGAGCTCAATCACCGCGTCAAGAACACGCTGGCCACGGTGCAGTCGATCGTCAATCAGACGCTGCGCAGTGCGGGCGACGTCGAGGCGGCGCGCAGCATCGTCAATGCGCGTTTGCTCGCGCTGTCGGGCGCCCATGATCTGCTGACCGCGCGCGCCTGGTCGGGCGCCGATCTCACCGATCTCGTGGCCCGCGCCGTCGCGCCGTTCCCGTCGGGTCAGATCGTCCGCGATGGTCCCTCGCTGGTGGTTTTGCCGGCCCAGGCCCTGGCGCTCTCGCTGGCGTTGCACGAGCTCGCGACCAACGCCGCGAAATACGGCGCGCTGTCCCGTCCCGAAGGCCGGGTCGATATCAGCTGGGACGCGCGGGACGGCCAGGTCGATCTGAGCTGGCGTGAGAGCGGCGGCCCGCCCGTGGGTCCGCCGAGCCGCCGGGGATTCGGCAGCCGCCTCATCGCGCTGGCGAGCCGGGATCTCGCCGGACGCTTCCGCCTGGAGTTCGAGCCCGCCGGCGTTCGCTGCCTGATCTCGGCTGCCCTCGCGACGAGCGGCGAGGGATCCGGTCCGCCGCAATGGGAGGCCGGCGACCCCGTGTGAAAAATCCGAATCCATATTCGGATTGGTCGAAAACCGGTTGACCGTCGGGCGACACAATGGTATAAGTCGATGATCGCCAGAGGCCGCGACGGCTCCCCCGCCGCAGCTGCGCCGGATCGCGCGAGCCCGCCTACTTGATGCTGACGAACATCCCCCAGGCGGCGGCCAGCGCGGCGCCGGTGAAGAGCAGCACGGGATTGTCGCAGAAGGCGCCGCCATATCTGCAAACGTCGGAGCCGAATTGTCCGAGCTCGTGATGGCTCGCCGAATAGAACAGTCCCGACAGCACCAGCAATGCAGCGGCGACGAAGTACATGGGCGATCTCTCCGAAGCTCTCCCGGTCGGGTCCGTGCAAGGAGAGCAAGCGACCTGCTCCAGCATGGCGCGAACAGCTTTCATTCCGCCAAATCCGATGCGCCGGATTTTGTTAAATTTGGCACTAAATGCCTGTTTTTCCCCGACGCGACAGGGTGCATCGTGCTCGCGCGAAAAAAGGCCCCGCACCGCGGGGCCTTTGTCGTCGAAGGATTTGACGGGAGCTTATCGCCGCACGCCCGTGCCGTAGAGCTCGCGCTCCCGGCCGACGTCCTCCGGAGAGAGCGGCGGGCTCGCCGCGTCGAAGTCGGTCCAGCCGGACTTCTGCCAGGCCGCGCTGCGGTCCTGCAGGTTCACGGACCTCTCGTGGAGCAGTGCATCGAGGCGGGCGCGGTCCTGGTCGGGCACGCGCGCGGACACCAGCGTGCCGCCGCGGCGAACGCCCTCGGCATAGCGCGAGGCGTCTTCCTTGGAGACGCCGGCCTCCGTCAGGGCGCCGACGATTCCACCCGTTGCCGCACCGGCGGCTGCGCCGGCTGCAGTCGCGGCGAGCCATCCTGCGGCCACGACCGGACCGAGGCCGGGAATGGCGAGCAGGCCGAGGCCGGCGAGCAGGCCTGCCGCGCCGCCGAGGCCGGCGCCGATGCCGGCACCCGTGCCGGCGCCTTCGGCGCGATCGTCCACGCCGTCGCGGTCACGATCGACCTTGCCGGAGCGTGAGCCGTACCAATTGTCGGAATTGTTGGCGACGATGCTGATGTCGGAGTGCGGCACGCCGGCTCCCTCGAGCCGGGTCACGGCGCGCTCGGCGTCGGCATAGGTGTCGTAAAGGCGGGAAATGGTGGTTGTCATGTGCATGATTCCTTACTTGGTCGTCCTTACTTGGCGGGGTTCACGTTGCCCTGGAAGTCCAGGCTGACGTCGGTCTTGCTGCCGGCCTTGTCGGCCTTGCCGCGCCAGACGCCCTGGTCGTCCTTGTGCAGTCCGGACACGTTGGAATATCCGGCGCCCTCGATCCGCGACTTCGCCTGTCCCTCAGTGAAGCTGTTGCGGCCCTCGACCGGCTTGTTCGAGTTGTTGTGGTCCGAGCTGTTGACGGCGTTGTTGCCCGGCCCGCTTTGCGCGGGTTGGGATTGCGCGCCTGCGGGCACGGCTCCGAGCATCAGCAGGGTTGCGGCTAGTAAGGTAAGACGTCTCATTTTTTATTCTCCGGCGGTGAATGTGCCGGCGACAACACATGAGATTCGAATTGGTTGCTGCGATAAAAGCTTGCCGAGTGCCGCAGCATGATCTTGCTGCGATCGCGCGCGCCCGATGAGGACGCGAGGAACGATTGCCGCGATATCCCGTTTGCGCGCTCGGCCTTCGGCCGGCAGGCCGTCAGCCGGCGCACCGCGTAGGAACTTCGCCTTTGGCGGCCGATTGTCTCGCTTTCATGACGCGCGAGGCAGCTCCAACCATGCAATCACGCTATCCATTGTTGAAGAGGTGGACAGCGGAAGAGCATGAGCGGTTGAAAGCCATGGCTGAAGCGGGAAGGCGGCCCGACGAGATCGCCCTCGCGCTGAACCGGAGCGAAGCGGCTGTGCGGGTGCGGGCCTGGCAGCACGGCATCGCGCTGCGCACAATCACCGCGAAGCGCGGCACATGAGCTGCGCCGTACTCACTTCGCAGGTGTTGCCTCGGCTTGCGTCGTGGCGGGCTCCCAGGGGGCGGGAAGGATGACGCGGATCGGACGCGCCTCGGCGGCTTGAGCCACAGGCCGCACCTGGTCCTTGGCGGGCTCGGCCAGCGCCACGGTCATCAGGGCCATCAGCATCGCCAGCGCCGTCGTCACAAGTCTCAGATCCAGCATCGCAGCCTCCAGGGTCGCCGCGTCAACGCGAGCCCCGGCCGTTGGTTCGAACGATAACCGGGAACAAGTGGCAATATTTGAAGTTTGAAGAAGACGGATCCCGGATCACCGGGCCACTGGAGGAGGACACGATGAACATCAAGACCATCATTGCCGCTGCCGTGCTGACGTCATTTGCCGCGCCTGCGTTCGCGCAATCGTTCTACGTGGTGCAGGACGTCAAGACCAAGAAGTGCACGATCACGGAGTCGAAGCCGACCACCACCGAGACGACGGTTGTCAGCGGCGATACCGTGTACAAGACCAGGTCTGAAGCCGAGGCCGGCATGAAGACCGTCAAGGTCTGCACGTCGAACTAAGGAGACAAGCGATGCCCGTACTTCTGCTTTGGGCCGTGCCGGCCGTCATCGTTCTGGGCGGCGGCGTCTATCTGATCGGCCACATGCACTGAGACGAAACCTGCTGCGCAAGCAGCAAGCAAAAGCCCGCGTGGAGCGATCCGCGCGGGCTTTTGACGTCTTGTGTCGCTGACCGGGACAATCCGGAAAAGCCGGATCCAGCTCACCCCGCGAGCGACACGTCGATCCGCTCGAAGCCGCGCACCGTCGGCAGTGACATGAGGCCGGGCCTCGCGAAATGATAGCCTTGAAACAGCGCGATGCCGGCGGCGCGCAGGATGGTGAGCTCGGCCTCGTTCTCGACGCCCTCGGCCAGGACCGTGATGTCGAGCTCGCGCGCGATCTGCGCGAGGCCTGCGACGATGACCTGCTTGGGCCGGCTGAGATGGATGTCGCGGAGCAGCTCCATGTCGATCTTGATCAGGTTCGGCTGCAGGCGGGCGAGCAGGCCGAGGCCGGCATAGCCGGCGCCGAAATCGTCCAGCGCGGTCCAGAAGCCGAGCGCCTTGTAGGCGCGCACGATGTTCTCGACATGCGCCGGATCGCTCATCCGCTCGTTCTCGGTGAACTCGAACATCAGATTGGAGGCCGGAAAATTCGCGCGGCGCGCGGCTTCCAGCGATTTCTGGATGCAGGCGCGCGGCTCGTACACGGCGTTCGGCATGAAGTTGATCGAGAGCCGCGTATGCGGATCGGCAAACAGCCGGCCGGCGGTTTCGATCGCCATGACGCGAGCGGCCTGGTCGAAGCGGTAGAGCTGGTTGTCGGTGAGCTGGCTGAGCACGCTGTGCGCGCTCTCGCCGTTCGGGCCGCGCACCAGCGCCTCATAGCCCCAGATCCTGTTCTCGCTGACGTCCACGATCGGCTGGAACGCCATCTTGAATTCGAACGGCAACTCCGTCCCGTCGGCACATCCGGCGCACTTCACGGCCATCTCTCAAAACTCCCCGCAGGCCCATCACCTGCGTGGGAATTTATGGCGCGGGCGTTAAGGAATAGCGAAGCGCGACGAGGGCGGCGTCAAGGGCGTTTCCCATGTTCAATTGTGGACACAAGCAGGCCGGCCACGCCGTCAGCCCGCGACGAAACACGCCTGAAACAGTGCTGAAACCCGATTGTCCTGAACTGCGGGCGCCCGCGGCCCGACCAACGGAGCGAACAGGAGAGACAATCATGATCCAGATCGGTTCGAAGGAAGAAGTCGCGTTCTTGCTGGCGCTGTTCGGCACCCACACCCAGCCGGTGAAGCGGCCGAAGCCGAAATCGCGGCAAGGGTGAGAGGCTTAGATCCATGCCAGGTTTGGCCGAATGCCAGAGCCTGCTCAGGCTCCTGATCGCCAGGGGCGATCCCAAGGCCATCCCGCTCGCCAAGGGCGCCATCGATCAATATCTGAACACGGCGCCCGTGAGCTGTCGCGGCCGCGGATTGCGCGTGCTCCAGCGCGACGCGCTCGACCAGCATGATGTGGCGGTCGGCGTGCAGCGCTCCTTCGCCGAGACGGTGGACGCCTATATCGCGTGCAAGCTCGCGGAAGAGTAAGAGCTGCGCCGGGAGGCGCAGTCAGTTCCCGGAACTCCCTGGCTCCAATAGATTTTCGATGGGCTTGCAACCTTTGTCCCCTCCCGGGCCTCTTACGGACAAAGGAATACGCATATGGCGCGATATTACTTCGACTTGACCGACGAGCACGGTGCCGCGCTCGACGAAGAGGGGCTGGAGCTGTCCAACATGCGCGCGGTCCAGGCCGAGGCCGCCAAGTCGGTCGGAGACATGGCGCGCGACGCCATCATTTCCGCACCGGCGACCGGCGGACGGCGGAGGATGGCGATCGACGTTCGCGACGCCGGCGGGCCCGTCATGCAGGTGACATTCAGCTTCGCGATCGAGACGTTCAACGCACGAACGCCATCCGGCGATCATTGACGCGTCAGCGTCGGCCGCGATGGCTGCGGCGGCAACGGCCAGGATTGCCCGGACTCGAGCACGGCGATCTTGCGCCCGAGCTGCCAGACCTCGACCTTGCCGTGCCGCGTGAACTGCCGCGCGAAGGCGAGGGCGGTCTCGTCGGACGCGGCCTCGAAGGCTTCCGCCGAGCGGAAGACGCCGTTCTCGCCGACGAGATAAGCGCGATATTGCTGGCTCATGTCGGCGCCCTCAGGCCGGGCGAGCGAAGCCAGGCGTCGATCTGCATGGCGGCCTCGTCCTGCCGCGCCCGGCGCAGCAGCATCTCGCGGCGGCGCCCCGGCGACAGCGCGCGCGCCTCTTCGCGGCAGCGGATGGCCTCGTCGGCCAGTCGTTCGTTGAGTGTCTTGATTTGTTTGAAACGACGCCGTTTCAGCATGGCGTACTCTCCTCGCGGGATAGAAGGCGGGAGCGCGATTGGCGTTCTCATCACCGGTCTCGTGCCACGGGCCTTGCGGTGATGGATGAAGCCTAGTCCTGCTGCGGCGGAGAGTCTGTATCTTTTGATACGTGCGCAAATTAAATTTCGAGGCGAAGTCTGAGCCTGTTGAGCGACTTACTCAATTTGAGTGCGGGGCGGGATTCCGGTGTATCAGCCGTTGCCTTGCGGGCCATGCGCACAAGGAAATACATGCGCCGGCTCGAGCGCGAAGCGGGAGCTGTCGACGGAGCCGGCATCCGATAGGCTTCTTGAGAAGGTCGGCAGCGGCCGGAAGAAAGTTGAGAGCAAGCTGGGGCGAAAAGGAACACGCGCGGGGAGGTAAAGTTTTCCTCGGGGGAGGATACGTTGATGAAAGCAGCAGCACTCGGGCTAGCGATTTTGTTAGCCGCCTCGTCCTATGCCTCGGCCCACACGCCAAAGCGGCATCATCATCATGGCTGGTCCAGGTCGATGAACATGATGCCCGGACCCGGACGCTCGGCCGCCCGCAGTGATCCGAACGGCACGGCCGCCGGCCCGACCAGCGTGAGTGGCACGGGCTCGTCCAAGTTTGGCGGCCAGATACCGGGAGCACCGGGCGCGACCCGCCAGCCCTGACGACAATCTTCGTCGATGGAGACCGAAGTCGTGCCGCAACGAGCGGCACGACTTCGATGATATTTTCAAGGAACGCTCGAGCCGCTGGCAGATCCCGTACCGGCAGCTGCAGGCCTATTCGTGACCGTAGTATTGTCGGTTGCACTGGTGACGGCCTCGCTCATAGCTCGCCTCCCGGTAGGCCGGTCCTTTCATGACGCTGCTCACATCAGCGAGCATCCGTGCTTGCTTGAGACACTCGACGTAAGGTTTGTTCGAGAGCCAATCGAGTCCGAGGCCGCCAGCGTGAGACATCTGGATGGAGGCAACGAACGAACTGATTCCGACGATGGCGAAGAGAGCCGCGCGGGAGACGGTCATGGCGTATTTCCTTGTGCCTGGGTAATCGCACAGAGACAATGGCGTGCCGCACGTCTGAAATATGTGCTGCCCATCACATCCGCTGAAACGACGTTCCATCTTGAAGCCGCCAGCGATCACTTTCTCCACGCGTGAGAACGTCGACTCGTGAATGAGCATGGAAATACATGCGAAAGTTCGAGCGCGAGGCGCGCGCGCTGTTGAAGCAGCCCTCATCCGATACGTTTCTCGCAGGCAGGACAAGGGAGGAGGCTGTTCGACGGTCGGAAGGCGATGCCGGGCGATGCCCGCGCCGGGGGGCCCCGTGTTCTTTGGTCCCGGTCCTACGCCAAAAGTCTCCAGAGCGAACATCGATTGACAATGTTCCCTTTTTGTTCTAAGTCGTGTACTTTCAACCTCTGGGCGATGCGCCGAAGTATCGGTTGCAATCCAGATGATTTCTTGCGGGGCAGTTGAATGAGTAGCTCGCTTCTTTCTTTCATCTTGTTGGACGATCCGGCGACACCGGACATGTCTGCGGTCACCAAGGTCCTTCGCGCCCGACATCCGGAATTGACGACCGAGACCTTGGGAGACGGAGCTGCGCAGGCTCAGGCAAACTCTCCGCTCATTCGCTGCGGCAACGCGCTTGTCGCGGTCATGTCGATGCCGGCACCCATTCCGCACGACCAGGGCCTGTGGGCGCGCGCGGCCACGACCTGGCCGGAGAGCAAGGCGGTGGCGGCCCGGCATCGCGGCCATCTGATCGTATCGATGCTCGGAAAAGGTGAGCAGCCGCTGGTTGCCGCGCGCGGCACGACGGCGGTCATCGGCGCGTTGATTGCGGCGATGCCGGAAGCTTGCGGCGTGGTATGGGCCGGCCGGGTCGCGCGGCCCGCCGAACTCTGGCTCGAAACCTCCCGCGATGCATTCGCGCCTTATCCCGACTATCCCTTCAGGCTGTGGGTCGACATTCTTCCGTTCCGGTCAGGAGCGAAGATCGGCGCGGTCACGATGGGCCTGTCCGCGTTCGTCGATCGTGAGATCGAGTTCGTGACGGCCAAGCTCACGCTTTCGGCGTTGTTTGACAAGGTCGCCGGGCTGTCCGCGTATCTGATCGAGCATGGCAGCGTGGTGAAGGATGGCGACACGATCGGGGCAACTGCAAACGAGCGCATCCAGGTTCGTTACACGAATTCCGATGCGTTTGGCGGGCTGCCGGTGTTTTACTGTACCGATGCTTCCGTGTAGATGAGCAGCATCGGCACACTGCGCCGGCGTACGACAGACTTTCGTAAACGAGAAGATTGATGGTTGGTTCTCCACCAAAGAAGCGCCGGGTCAAGGCAAAGGATCGAAAGTTCCATGTCGCCGGCATTGGCGGGTTCCACACGGCGCCGGGGTGGAAGATGGAAAATCTCGCAGCTCTCACAGGCGGACGCCAGGTGCTCATTCCGCCGCAGGAGCGGGGCTTCATGCCTTTCCCTGAAACTCCGCGGCTTGTCATCGACAGGTCTCTCGACCGTGCTCCCGCGGATTGGGAGCTGTTTCACGACTATCGGCTTGTTTCCGACCGGATGAAGAGCCTTCTCGAGACATTGGATTCAGAAGGAGTTCGTTTCGTCAGATGCGAGACCCGGTACCAGGATGGCCGTGCGGCGCCGACCTACTGGCTTTGTGATGTCATCAGGGTTCTCGATGCCGTCGATGAAGAAAAGTCGGTTCTTGAGATCGAGTATCCGACGCCCGGTCGCAAGGTTTACAATCTGAGAAGAAGAAGCAGCCTCATTTTCAAAGAGGATAGTGTTGGGGAGGCTCATATCTTCAGGCTTCTTTTCTATCCCATGGTCGTATGCGAACCAAGTGCTGAAGGATGCGTGCAAGGAGGCGGGCGTCAGGGGCATTGGATTCACCGATACGACGGAGTATTGAGCTGATGCGCTTCGGTCGCCGATCTTGAAGTCATTCGCGCAAAATCCAGTTAAGGCAATTGCTCGTTGACACGTCGGGCAAAACACCGGCAGAGTGGCATCATTGAGATCTATTTGAATGATGCTCGCGGCGCGCTGCGGGCTTTATTTTTGTGGCCGGCACTCTGCATGGCGTCATCACAACGACGCAGGTCAATCGCGTCTAATGATTTGAGGGCAATGTACGTCTGGTGAACCAGCGAGAGACGCGAAAGCGCCGCTATGACGCAAAGAGGTGGCGAGTTCGTGTGGTAGTGGGCCGGAGTTGCCGTTCGGAAAGAACTGAGGGACTCATTTTCACTGAGACCCAAAAACTGGCAGCATATTAAGATGAGCAATGGACAGCCGAAGCAGAACAAACGCTCCTCGTTGCAGAAGCGTAAATTCTACAGAATGGACTTCTATCGAACCGGCAACCCCTGTGATTTCCAAATTACGAACGACCCCCAATCGCTAGAGCCGGGGCACTTGTCGGATTTCGCGGGGCCGACGCCACGCGTCACATTCAACCCGCGACGTCGTCGGCCTCGAGATTGTGAACTCTGGTATTCGTTCTGGCTTATCTCTGACCGTGCTAAGATCGTGTTTGAGGCCGTGGATCCCGAGGCATTTTCCTTTGTTGTCTGCGACGTGCATGTTCCAAACGGGGTCTGGGACGGACCTCGCTACTGGTTCTGCGACGTGCGTCGCTCTCTCGACGCGCTGGATGAGGAGCGATCGCGGTTGACCATCGGGATTTGCGACGATCCGATCTACCGAGACTTC
Source organism: Bradyrhizobium sp. CCBAU 53351 (assembly GCF_015291745.1). Lineage (NCBI taxonomy): Bacteria > Pseudomonadati > Pseudomonadota > Alphaproteobacteria > Hyphomicrobiales > Nitrobacteraceae > Bradyrhizobium > Bradyrhizobium sp. CCBAU 53351. Next base: position 5,416,745 of record NZ_CP030059.1, on the reverse strand, counting down.
GGTCAAAAGTACTATGATTTTTTCGGAGATGTTGAACTCGTTTTCAAGGACGAGCTGGTTGGCGATGCGCACGCGTTTCGAATGGCGTACGCCAGACAATGTGTCATATTTGACCAAGCGATGAAAAATGCCTGGAAGGCAGCAGGCCTCAGGGGCATGTTGTTCGAAGAAGTGTCCTATCTCCCTCTGATCGCGTCCCGAAGAGTTTGAGGATGCTCTACCGATCACGGATTGGCCGAGTCACTAATCCGCGTTCGTCGTGGATACGCTTGCCAAGTGTGAGTTAGACGCAGTTCCGCCTGAAGTCTGACGATCGGTGTCGCTCCTCGTCGACGGGGCAGCGATGCTCCAGGCGTTAGCCCGCCGTGGCGATCCTCTCCAGACGTCATCGAAGCGCGCCTGAACATCGAACTACTCCGAGACTCCTCCCAATCTCTGATCTGCCCCGTGACACCGCGGGCGGACCTGCGAGCCCGGTTAGCGGCTGCATGCCTCGCATGCAGTGGCTGAGCTGCGTCCGAGATTTGGTGAGCTCTCGCGAAACTCAATCCCAACTCAACTCACGCAAGAACCACTCGAGCATCGGGGCGATATGTCAATTCTTGCTCTTCACCACATGATTCCGAGATTATTTGTCAATCATCGTGCGTTTCGCGACATCGATATACAAGCATTGGGAGTCTACTCCCCCGCAAATGAAATCTATCTGCCAGTGGCATATGAACTGGCCGCGAGAATGGGCATCTCGCCGCATCCGGGTGGGCACACCCCCCTTTACTACGGTGCCATCAAGTGCGTCTTGGATCGAATCGCCGAAACTCCCGAACCGCACATTCGAGCGATGAAGATAAGAACGCTCATGGATGCGATGCGCGTAGGTTTTGGCAATGGTGATCTCTACACGAACTTGCCCAGTGGAATGACAACCGAAGAGGTTAAGAAGCGTATCGACAAGGTCATCAAGGGCAACGAGACCTATCTCGAGCGCTATCCGGATCTGCATCAAAGCATCAGAGATAGTGAACAAAGGGGTCTTAAGACCGGACAGGACCATCAACTGGTATGGTCTGCAATACTAGGTGATCCGCGAAGAGAAGAACTGCTGCGCCAGGCAATTGAGAGTGATCCAAGCGTCAGTATCACGTCCGGTAACAGACATCTGGGCGGAACGCCTTACTCCAAGTTTGCACCCGTCGATGATACTTTTCACATCCCGCCGACGACTCCGACCAGCCCAGCCGACGTCCCTTCACCGCCACCCTTCATCCCTCCTTCTCTCTGGTGGCTTAATCAGCCAGAGGGGTTTACACCGAGTGATCCGCGCTTCACAGGCCAATTGCCGCCTTACCCGATGCCGGGTCGAGACGAGCAACAATTCGATCAACTGCCTCCGACGGCAGCGGCCCCGGAAGATCCTTTGGTCCTCCGATCCGATCCGGCGTCTGGAGCGTGGCTGCCGTTCTATGAAAATCCTTTGGCCGGCGGCTCATTTGTGGGGCAGAATCCTATGCCTTTGTTGGCCGGAGCTGCGGCGGCCGGCTTAGCGGCTCCCCTAATTCCCCCCTGGCTGCTGACCCTTGGGGGCTTCTTGACGCTCTCGCGCATTGCCAACGCGCAGGACAGCAGCTCGGATGCGAAGTTTGGCGCCGCTGCTTCTGGCGAAGGAGTGCTCTCAAAAAGCGCGACTGCGTCAGACACCTTGGCCAGCGGCCTCAAAGAAACGGATCACGGTGGCGGCTATTTGAGCTCATCAACGTCCGGGTCGCAACTTCGCAGAGCTTCCCCCCTCGTTTCCGAGGCACACGCTAATTCTTTCGCGGATCGCTTTGGCAATTGGACCAGCACGCCAAGTGGCACCGAGCCGACCGAAGGTCCGTCTGAAACCGCACCTACACCCAGCGCGGGATCAGTCCCGCCCGAGGAAATCCGGCGTCTAGCCCGTTTCAACGCATCGAACGCGGGCAGCGTGTTCACGTCGGGCGGTGCGCCGGTCCCGTATCTGCCTTCCACCGAATTCAATGAGCGGTTTGGCAGTTGGACCGCGCCCACCGCTGACGGCAATCAGCCGCCGGCAGGCAAGCCGATTGGCGCGTTTGTGGATGAGCCAAGCTACCTCATTCCGCCCCCGATCTTCGGAGTGGAGGGCACTGGCAATCCGCGCAATGACGCTGAAGAGTGGTTCTCGCGCTGGATACGGCCATTCATTCATCCTGAGTGAAGCCGACCGTGATGGCGAGCATGCGTTAGAGGTCGCCCGTTTGACGCGTCGGGCAAAACACTGGCACGATGGCATCATCGAAAAGTTTGGATTGAGCCCGCGGGAAAACCGCGGGCTTCTTTATTTGGAGCGGCGTCACTTCCTGCATTGCGCAACACCTAGCCCAAACCACCGCCTCAACGCATCGGCGAGTCCGTGCTCAGTCTGATCCCCCACCCAAGCCACGTGCCCGTCGGGCCGCACCAGCACAACACTCGGCGCAGTGACCCGCCGGATCGCCGGCAGCTCCCACCCGCCGTCGTAGTCAGCATCGACGACATCGACGCGATCCGCCCACGCCGCCGCATCGATGTCGCCGCCCTTGCCGAAATTGAGCAGCACGCCGCGCGCGCCGTGCAGCAGCGTGAACAGTCTTCGCTTGCCGCCGTCGACCGTCAGGTCGAGATCGGGCATGCGCCGGCCGAGCAGCTTGTGGCCTTCGCCGAGATCGTAGGCGATGTCGAGCCCGCTCATCATCGCGCCAAAACGCCGGCGCGGCTCGTCCATGGCGAGCAGCTCGGTGATCGCCTCGCGCGCGGCCTTGCGGCCGTCGTCGCCGCGGCGGAGCAGGGTGATCTGCGCCATGGTGTTCTTCAGCACGCGCGCGGCCACCGGATGGCGCTCGGCATGGTAGCTGTCGAGCAGGTCGGCGTGCGCGACGCCCTTGACCCTCTGCGCCAGCTTCCAGCCGAGATTGACGGCGTCCTGCACACCGAGGTTGAGGCCCTGTCCGCCGACGGAGTGATGGATATGCGCGGCATCGCCGGCGAGCAGCACGCGGCCCTTGCGATAGCATGCCGCCTGCCGCGCCGCGTCGGTGAAGCGGGAGATCCACGCCGGATTGTGCACACCGAAGTCGGTGCCGTAGACGGCAATTAGCGCCTCGCCGAGATCGCGCAAGGTGGGCTGGCCGGTGCGATCGAGCGTCGCTTCGGTGACGACGACCAGCACGCGGCCGCTTTCGGCCGTGCTGAGGCCGTGAAAGCCGAGTGCGTCGTGACGCAGGCCCAATGCCGGCGCCTCGCTCATCTCGACCTCGGCCATGAGGTTGCTGAGCGTCGGATCGAAGCCGGGGAAGTCGATGCCGGCCGCCTTGCGCACCAGGCTGCGGCCGCCATCGCAGCCGACCAGATATTTTGCGCGTAAGCGCGCGCCGCCGGACAGCGTCACGTCGATTCCGGCCTCGCTTTCCACGAAGCCCGTGACCTCGCGTTCACGATAGAAGCGGACGGCGAGCTCTTCGGCCCAATCGGCCAGGATGCGCTCGATGCGGGCCTGCCGCAGCTTGAGCCCGTAAGGATGCCGCGTCGGGAGATCGCTGATGTCGAGCCGGGTCCAGGCAAAGCCGGCGAGCTGGAGAATCTCGCCTTCGCGCAGGAAGCGGTCCGCGATGCCGCGCTGATCGAGCATCTCGATGGTGCGGGCGTGCAGGCCGCCGGCGCGCGTCTCGACGATCGCCTGATCGGGGCGCCGCTCGACGATGGCGACATCGATACCGGCAAGCGCGAGCTCGGCGGCCAGCATCAGCCCGGTCGGGCCACCGCCCGCGATGACGATTTCGTGCTCGGGCGTTGCCGGGTTCCCGGTACGGCCTGGTTGCGTACGGCCTCGCGAACGGGAGATGGGAAGCTGTGAAGGCATGTCGTGACCCCTCGACCTGGTGTTGGGTCGCGGGTTCTACGGCAGGGTCGGGGGCTTGAAGCAAGCCCGTTGCGCACCACATATCGAGTTGGGAGGAGGGGCTTTCTCTTCCGCTATGCCTTCGTTGACACGTCGGGCAAAACACCGGCATATTGGCATCATCGAAAAGAGTTTGGTTCAGCCCGCGCGGAGCGATCCGTGGCGGGTTTTGTTTTGCCGGCCGAGCTTCAGCAGATGCCGGTGGTTCGCTGCATGACGTCGGCGAGTTCCTCGAACGAGAACGGTTTTCTGATCATCGGCAGGCCGCCGCGCCGCGGCTCGCGGCCGGAGAGTTGCAGGATCTTCAGCTCCGGCTTGCGGCGTCGCGCGAGCTCGGCCAGCTCATGACCGTCCATGCCGGGCATGTTGATGTCGGTGATGAGAATGGAGATTTTCTGGTTTTGCCGGAGACGGTCGAGCGCGTCCGCGCCGCTGTCGGCGCTGATCACCTCGCAGCCGAGCTCTTCCAGCATGTCGACGACCACGTCGAGCACGGCGGGATCGTCGTCTACAACCAGGACGGTGTGGGTCATCGCACAAGACGTTCCTTCTGACGGGGGAACAACGCGTGTGTCGCAGGGGAAGTTCCTGCTGGCCTAGTCGTCCTTCGACAAATCGCCGGGCTTGGTAGGAAGCTCGATGGTGCCGCCGTCGCCGTGCACGAGGTCGCGGCCGCTGTCCGCAGGCTCGCCGGCGTCTTCGATGATCGCCTCCTGCAGATCGCGCGCCTTGTCGAGGCGCGGCTTGTTATCGCTGCGCGGGCCGGCACCTGCCCTGTTGCGCGAGGTTTGCGGTGATGTCGCCTTGGATGTCATCGGCTGATCCTCCTGACGGGCTAACTTTGGCCGCGCCGGTAAGTTCGTTTGACACGTCGGGCAAAACACCGGCATCATGACATCATCGAGACGAGTTTGATTGACCCGCGCGGACATCATCCGCTGCGGGTTTTTTCGTCTCGATTCCAGAAATCGGACGGTGGCCGCGCATCCGGCCACGCACTCGACGTCATGTTCATGGAGCGCCGATCGGCGCGCCGCCGTCCGAACCATTGCTGGCCGTGCACGCGCGAACGTGCCGGCCCGTGGCGCAGGGGCCGATGGCCCGCGCCGCTGCGGTCTCCGGAAGACACGGAGATAGGGTTCGCGCCCGAAACGATCGCGCTTCGCCTGGCGCGATCTGCCGCGCATTTTCTTCGCATGGAGGGATGATGACTGCCTATCTGATCTCGCTCGCGCTCGCGGGTCTCGTTACCATCGTGCTGTGGGAGATGGTGTCATGAGCGAAGACGTCGAACACGGGCCCGCCGGCGAGCCGTCTCCCCCACCGGCGACGAAGCCAAGGTCCAGGGCGCGCACGCCGGCCGACATTCGCGCGCTGGCGCGGGGGCACACGAGGACGGCGCTGAAGGTGCTCGTCGGCATCATGCGCAGCGATGACGCCACGCCCGCCGTGCGCCTCTCGGCGGCCAACGCGCTCCTCGATCGCGGCTGGGGCAAGGCCGCCCAGCCGATCGAGGGCGGCGAAGACGGCGCCGTCGAAACGATCCACCGGGTCGAGCGCATCATCGTGCGCCCGGACGACGCACCCGGCGGAGGAGAACGAGGGTGAGAACGACAGAACCTCACCAGGTCGTCATGGCGTCTTTCATCGAATTCTGCACAATCGCGACCTTGAATCGTCGGAATTGTTCGTGATTCAGGCTGGGCTGTCCGACTTTGCGGAGGGGCCAATGTGGACGAAGGAGAGCCGCGGTCACTGCAACCCCGGCCGGCGACGCGATCCCGGCGATTTGACAGATGAGAGATCGGCGTCGGCAGGGCCGTTGATTGCATCAGCCAAGCGCGGGAGCAATCAGTCCGGGGAGGCCGGTCATGGACACTGAGTCATTGCTCGAGGCGATCCCTACGATCAATTATCTCGCAACCGCCGCGTCCATCGTGTGCGTGCTTCCAACAGCTAAGTTTCCTCGAGCCGCTGCTGAAACCTGCGCGCCACAAGGGTTAAGGTCGCTGCGACAATGCAGCCTCAGGTCAAAAGGCTCGTCTGAACACGAACCATCCGGAATTGCGGTCTCCCGTGAATGGTGTCGTTGAGCGCGCCGGTGACGATCAGTGGGGGGCGATCTCGATCAGGGACAATAGCGGCTTGCGGCACCAGATACTCCATACCAACGCGCGGCACGTTAAGGTGGGCGATGTAGTTGCGGCGGGTCAGGTGATTGGCGCGATGGGTAACACCGGTCTTTTTGATAAGAAGGGCAATCGGGGGCAGCACCACGTCCATTATCAAATCAAGGATCCCGCAGGCAATGTTCTTGACCCTGGCGCGTTTGCTGATGCGCTGGGACCGTTCGATCCAATTCCTGCGCCGGCTTACATCCCGGAGTATCAGCGTTATCTGCAAAACGCGCATATGGTGCCGGGGACCCGCCCCGAAGATGTGCGGGTCTTGACGAGAATGCCTGCAGCAACCCCGAACCGATCCGGGTTCGACACAAAGCCGCCGAAGATTTCGAACGTCGGCCCCGCATCCACGCTCCCACCAGCCGCGCAGAAACAGCTCGGAGGGCTCTTCGGGCTTTGGCCGCCATTCTCTGAAAACCCGATCTCTCCTGACCTGAGCCAAACCCGGCAAGGACAATCTGAAACCCCCGACCGCGAAGACTGGTCCGCGATGTGGCGCAGGCGCACCGGCCTGCCCTAGGGCGAGCGAGCGTAGCCATTGTCCATCCTGAAAATTCCAACGGCGAAGATCTTCGAGCCGCTGCTGAAACCTGCGCGCTACAAGGGCGTTTATGGCGGACGCGGCTCGGGGAAATCGCATTTCTTCGGCGAACTCCTGGTCGAGACCTGCCAGGCCGAGCGCGGCACGCTCGCGGTCTGCATTCGCGAGGCACAGCGCACGCTGGCTCAATCGTCCAAGCGTCTGATCGAGGGCAAGATCGCGAGCCTGAGGCTCGGCCACGGCTTCAAGCTGTTCAGCGACAAGATCGAGACGCCCGGCGACGGGCTCATCATCTTCCGCGGACTTCAGGCCAATCTGGTCGTCTCCTTCTACTTCGCCAAGCGCGGCTTCGAGAATGTCGCGAGGATCATCAAGCGGTGAAGATTCTGGACGAAGAGATTCGGGTGATTGTCGCGCAGACACTGGCCGAGCAGCAAAAGGTTCAGCAGGAGAGTGTCGACGCGATCGTATTGAAGGCGGTGGCATCAGTCCTGGCCTCATTCGGGATCGAAGACGATGACCGGAAAGAACTCAGAGCCGATTTCCAGCACCTGCGGCGCTGGCGAAAGAGCGTTGAACAGGCGCAGAGTTACACTTTCAAGGCTGTGATCACGGTCATCGCCACCGGTTTGATGGGGGCTGTCTGGCTCGGCGTCAAAGTCGTGCTGGGCAAGTGAGCCTTGATCGCCATGGAGTCGCAGGTCGCGCACCCGCAATGGCCCCTGCCAATAGGCTATCCCCATGTACAGAATTCGGATCGTCGACGCGGACGATGACGAGACTGCCGAAACCCTCGGCGATTTGCACCGGCTGACATTCTTCGATGGGGCCGTCATGCCGCAGTTCGACTCGGGGGCGTGGTGGATCGCCTACCACGATGATGATGCAGTCGCCTTCGCTGGCGTCGTACCGTCCACGCATGCGCGCAATAGCGGGTATTTCTGCCGGGTCGGAGTCTTGCAGCGGCACTGGGGACGGGGACTCCAACTCAGGCTGATGCGGGCGATCGAAGTGCGAGCGCGACGCCTTGGATGGGACAGCATCGTCTCCGATACGACGGACAATCCGGTGTCTGCCAACAATTTCATGCACGCAGGGTATCGGCTTTACGAGCCCGAGGCGCCCTGGGCCTGGTCGCATACGCTTTATTGGCGAAAGTGGCTGCGCTGAACGATTGGACCGGGTTTCCCGTCATGCGGAACGCGGCTCTCTCGAACCGGAATGGCTGCGAAACACGCCAAGCCTTCGTACGCTCGAAAATGTCTAACGGCCCGGCAGCTTGACCGCTGCCGGGCCGTTTTTGCGTTCGGATGAAGGGAGCGAGGCACTTGCGAAGTCGGCGGCGCCGGGCTTTAAGTTTGCTCTTACAGGAAATTCGGCGGCAATAAGCCGATGTAAGGAGCGCGATCGATGCCCACCAAGCCTCAATTGCCGGAACGTTCTTCGCGAGGGATGGGAGGGCCGACTGCGCTCGATGGTCTCCTGGTCGTCGATTTCACCCGTGTCGTTGCCGGGCCGGCCTGCACGCAGACGCTCGCCGATTTTGGCGCGCATGTCATCAAGATCGAGAATCCCGACGGCGGCGACGACACGCGCGCCTATGAGCACGCCGAGATCGGCGGGGAGAGCGCCGCCTATCTCAGCCTGAACCGCAACAAGCGCGGCATCGCGCTCGACCTTTCCGTGCCGGAAGCCCGCGAGATCGCGTTGGATCTGATCCGCAAGGCGGACGTGGTCGTCGAGAATTTCTCAAGCGGGGTCATGAAGAAGTTCGGGCTCGACTATGGGGCCGTCGCATCACTCAATCCAAGGCTGGTCTATTGCTCGATCTCCGCCTACGGGCGCTCTGGACCGTTTGCCTCGCGCCCTGGATTCGATCCCATCACGCAGGCGGAGAGCGGCTTCATGTCGCTCAACGGATTTGCCGACGGCCCGGCGGTTCGAACCGGCCCGCCCATCGTGGACATGGCGACGGGAATGTCTGCCTGTAACGCCATCCTGTTGGCGCTGCTCGCGCGGGACCGGCTCGGCCGCGGGCAACATGTCGAAGTCGCTCTATTCGATATCGCAATGGGGATGACTGGCTTCTACGGTATGGCCTATCTCATCAACGGCGAAAACCCCGGCCGGTTCGGCAATTCGCCGAGTGGGTCTCCGACCGTCGGCGTTTATGAAGCCTCTGACGGGCCACTCTACATGGCTTGCGCCAACGACAGGCTCTATCGCCGGCTCGTGGTCGAGGTGTTCAACCGTCCAGATCTCATCTCCGAGCCGCAGTTTGCAACGCGCAAGGCCCGGTCCGAGAACAAGGAGCTGTTGCGCGCGGCCATCGCGGAGGTCTTTGCCAGCGATACTCTCGAGAACTGGATGGCGAAGATGAAGCAGGCCAATATTCCGGTCGGCTATCTCCGGACGGTCGAAGAGGGGTTCAACGCCCCCGAGGCTCGCGAGCGCCAGCGCTTGAACCGGATTGCGCATCCGACGGCGGAATGGGTGCCCAACATCGAGCCGCCGATCACCATGAGCCTGACCGGTGCAGTCGATCCCGTCGCGGCCCCGCTGCTGGGCGAGCATACCGAGGACGTCTTGCGTAATATTCTCGGTTATGACGAGCGTCGGATCACGGAATTCACGCGGAAGGCAGTCTTTGGCGCGAGCAAGCCTTCGACGGGCTAGGCCCGCGCGGTTAGTCCCTATAGCACGAAGCTCCGCGGCTTGCGGACCGATGCCTGGCCGCATTGGCTTGATTTGACGAAGGGGTGGCCGCATAAATACGTAAAGTGAGGGACACGAATGGCGCCTGGTCGAAAGCCGAGCATGGGTCAGCCCACCGGGGCGGAAGCCGGCGAACGCGCCCATGAGGACATGATTGCGAAGGCTCGGGCTCTCGTGCCGCGACTACGCGAGCGGGCTGCGCGGACGGAGGAGCTGCGGCACCTCCCGCCGGAGACCGAACGTGATCTCCACGATGCCGGATTGTTTCGAATGCTCCAACCTGCACGGATCGGGGGGGCCGAGCTCGATTATGTCGCACTCGTCGACTGTGCCGAGTTGCTCGGACAAGCGGATGCGTCGGTCGCCTGGAATCTCGCAAATCTGGCGAGCCATCACTGGATGCTCGGCATGTTCGAGCAGAAGGCGCAGGAGCTGGTCTGGAGCCGTGATCCGGACGTGCTGATCGCATCCTCGTTCATTTTTCCCGCCGGACGCGCGACGAAAGTCGAGGGCGGATACCAGCTGCGCGGCAGCTGGCCCTTCTCCTCCGGCGTTGCCTCGTGTGAATGGAACATGCTTGCGAGCGTGGTCTACTCTGACGACGAGGCGGATGGCATCGAGTATCGCATCTTCCTGTTGCCCAAAGGCGACTACACCGTGTTGGACACCTGGAATGTCGCGGGACTGCGGGGGACCGGATCTTGCGACGTGGAGGTAAGGGACGCATTTGTGGCGGACCATATGACGGTCGCTGTCGGCGATCTCGCCGGTGGCCCGACACCGGGAAGCAAGATCAATCCAAATCCGCTCTATGCGCTCCCTGTCTTCTCGCTGTTCCCGTACGTCCTCTCCGGTGTCGCACTGGGAAACGCGCAGGCATGCCTCGACGATTATACCGAAGTCGCACGTCATCGTATTTCAACCTACAACCGTGCCAAATTGAGTGACTTTCAGAGCACCCAGATCAAGATCGCGGAGGCCTCGGCGAAGATCGACGCCGCGCGCCTGATCATGCGGTCGGCGTGCCTCGATGCTATGGAGGACGCGCGGCGCGGGCACACGCCCGACATGGCGACCAAGACCCGATATCGACGTGACGGATCTTTTTCAGTGAACTTGTGTACGGACGCGGTCTCGATGCTGTTTGCCGCGAGTGGCGCGCGCGGCCTGTTCACGACCGGCGTGTTGCAGCGGCAATTCCGCGATGCTCACGCGATCAACTCGCATCTCGCCTTCAATTTCGATGCGGCCGGGACCAATTATGGACGCGTGGCGCTGGGCCTGCCGTCCGAGAATCTCACGCTGTGAGGCCGGCTGATGAATGATCTGCCGAGGCAGCCGGCCAGCCCCGATCCCGCCAATGAGTTCGCGAGCGACAGCTCGTCGATCGATCCGCGCGACTTTCGCAACGCGCTGGGAACCTATGCAACGGGCGTAACGATCATCACCGCCGCGGCGCCCGACGGCAAGCCCTACGGCCTGACCTGCAATTCGTTCGCTTCCGTTTCGCTCAATCCTCCGCTGGTGCTGTGGAGCCTCGTCGTCTATTCATCGAGCCTCACCATTTTTCAGAACGCCAGCCATTTCACCGTCAACGTGCTTGGCGCTTCGCAGCAGGCTCTCGCGAGCAAGTTCGCCAAATCCTCGGACGACAAGTTTACCGGTGTAGACTGGACGCCGGGGCTCGGCAACGCGCCGGTGCTTGCCGAGAGCGTCGCCAACTTTCAATGCCGCTCCGTGAACCGCTATTATGGCGGCGACCACGTGATCTTTCTCGGTGCGGTCGAGGCCTATACCTATAACACGACGGAGCCGCTGCTCTTCGCGCGGGGGGCGTTCGGAAGATTTCTCGCGGACGACGAGCGCAAGAAGTTACCCTAGCGTGCGTCGGGTCGCGCTCGACTGCTTAGCGGTCTGTTCCTGAAAGCTTGTAAATCTCCAGCGCGTCCGCTTCCGCGCCGCGCGCGGCCTTGGCCAGCCGGAAAAGCTGTCCCGCAAGCGAAGCCATCGGCACCGGCGTCGACGTCGCCTGTGCCACGTCGGCGACCGTATCGAGATCCTTGAGCATCGTGGCAATGTGCCCCAGCGGTGGCGAGTGAATGCCTTGAACCATCCGCGGCACGAAGAGCTGCAGCGGAATGGAGTCCGCAAAGCCGCCGGCAAGCGCTTCGGGCAGGCGATTGGCATCAATCCCGGCGTTGACGGCGAAGCGCGTGGCCTCCGCCAGCACGGCCATCGCGCAACCAACGATCACCTGATTGCACAGCTTGGTGGTCTGGCCGGCGCCGGTCGGGCCCATGTGGGTGAGCCTGCGCGCCATGGCGAGCACATAAGGGCGTACCCGCTCGATATCGTCCGCCTGTCCGCCGGCCATGATCGCAAGCGAGCCTTCCTCGGCACCCTTCGTCCCGCCGGACACCGGTGCATCGATCCAGCCGGCGCCATTGGCGTCTTTCAGGCGCTTGGCGAGATCGCGTGCCGCGTCGGGGTGTATCGATGAAAAGTCAACGACGAGCTTGCCGGCGCCGGGCGCCGCTGCCAGCCCTTCCGGTCCGAAGATCACCTCCTCAACCGCGGCTGCGTCCGTCACGCACATGAAGACGATATCGGAGTTCACCAGGAGATCGCGAGGTGTGACTGCGCGCTTGGCGTCGGCTTCGAGGAGCGGCGCCACCTTGCCCTCCGAGCGGTTCCAGACGGTCACCTGATAACCGGCCCCGAGCAGGCGCCGGGCCATCGGCGTTCCCATCAGCCCCAGGCCGAGATAGCCGAGTCTCTCGGCGCCTTGCGGGTTTGCCTTGCTCGCATCAGCCATAGGTTGCCTCCCTCTGTCGCAGTGCGACGCCGCCTTACCATACATGGCGCATCGGACGGCAAAACCGCTTGGTTCGCATGGCTTGCCTGAATGTTTGAACCATGAAACATTTGAGGCGATCGGGTTGGGTGGCGCCCGTCGGCGCCGGAGCAGCGGAGTGGGCACGATGCGAACCGTTTCGAAGTGGATCCTGGCTTTGGGGACAGCGGCCGCCGTGAGTGCGGGGGTAAGCCCATTATGGGCGCAGCAGACGATCCGCGTCGGCTGGACGATTCCGGCCGAGGAATCCAAGTACTGGATGATGCGCCGCCCGGCCGAATTTCCCAATCTCGGCAAGGCCTACAACATCGAATGGACCCAATTCCAGGGCACCGCGCCGATGACGCAGGCTCTGGCCGCCGGCGCGCTGGACTGCGCGACGCAGGCGCCACTGTCGCTGTCCAACGGTGTGGTGGGCGGCAATCTCAAAGCCTACATCGTCGCGCAGCACGTGTTCGAGAAGCCCGGTGGTTTCTCGGTCTATTGGGCCGTCAAGGATGACTCGCCCATCAAGACAATCGCCGACCTCAAGGGCAAGACGGTCGGCATTTCCGTGATCGGCGGCGGCACGCAAGGTCCGTTCAATCTGCTCCTGAAGCGGAATGGCGTCGATCCCGCCAAGGACATCAAGCTGGTCGAGGTCGGTTTCGCGGTCTCCGAAGATGCGCTGCGACAGGGCCGCGTCGATGCGGTCAACATGAATCAGCCGTTTGCCGCACGCGCGGAAGCGAAGGGCGGCACGAGGAAGCTGTTCTCACTGTCGGAGGCCATGCCGAACATCGTGCACATCCTGGAAGCCTGCCGCGCCGATTTCGTCGACAAGAACCCTGAGGTGGTCAAGGCCTATGTCCGCGATATCACCTCGGGCATGAAGAAGGCACTGGCGAACCGCGAAGAGACCCTCAAGGTCGTCAATGAAGTGCTGAAGGCGCCTATTCCCGTGCTCGAGACGTACCTGCTCAAGGACAACGATTTCGGGCGTGATCCAGGCGCGGCGCCGAATTTCCCAGCGATCCAGAAGATGCTGGATATCTACGCGGAGACCGGAATGCTGCCGAAATTGGATGTCGCGCAGTTCAAGCATCCGACGATCGTCGCTCCGCTGGAGTAGGCGGGCGAACCATCCGAATAAGAAGGTCGTGAGGCACGAAGAAGTTGCGCGCATGAAGAAGTTGCGATCACGGGTGACGACAGACGGCCTCGACCGGGCGCCGCATCGGGCCTTCATGCGCGCCATGGGTCTCGACGACGCTGCGATTGCCAAGCCGATGGTTGGTGTCGTCAGCATGAAGGGCGAGCAGACGCCCTGCAATATGACCCACGACTTCCAGGTGGCTGCAGCCAAAACCGGCATCGAGGAAGCCGGTGGCACGCCGCGCGAGTTCTCGACCGTGTCGGTCTCTGACGGCATCAGCATGAACCACGAGGGCATGAAGTTCTCGCTGTTTTCGCGCGAACTGATCGCCGACTCCATCGAAGCTGTCGTCCATGGTCTGGCCTATGATGCGCTGATCGGATACGGCGGATGCGACAAGACGCTTCCCGGCGTGATGATGGGCATGGTTCGCTGCAACGTGCCGTCCATCTTCATCTACGGCGGCAGCGCGCTGCCGGGGCGCGTGGATGGGCGTACGCTGACGGTGCTCGACTCCTATGAAGCCGTCGGCAGTTTCATGACCGGCGAGATCGACGGCGCCACGCTCGAGCGGATCGAGCGGGCCTGCCTGCCCACGGTCGGCGCGTGCGCCGGCCAGTTCACCGCGAACACCATGGGCATGGTCTCGGAAGCGATGGGGCTGACCATTCCCAACGTCTCGATGGTGCCGGGCGTCTATGCCGAGCGTGCGCAGATCTCGCGGCGGGCGGGGCGCCTCATCATGCAGATGCTGGAGCGCGGCGGGCCTTTGCCGCGTGACATCGTGACGCGGAAGTCGCTCGAGAATGGCGCGGCGATCGTCGCGGCGACGGGCGGCTCGACCAACGCCGCGCTGCATCTGCCTGCGATCGCGAACGAGGCCGGTATTGCCTTCACCATCGATGACGTTGGGGAGGTCTTTGCCAGGACGCCGCTGATCGGAAACCTGCGCCCCGGAGGCAAATACACGGCAAAGGATGTCTATGACATCGGCGGCGCCGCCGTGGTGATCCGCGAACTGATCCAGAGCGGACACATCGATGGCAGCTGCATCACCATCACAGGGCGTACGCTCGCCGAAGAATACGGCGCGGCGAACGCGCCGGACGGCGAGGTGGTTTACGCGTCCCGTGCCCCGATCATGCCCGATGGCGGCGTGGCAGTGCTGAAGGGTAATCTCTGCCCGGACGGCGCAGTGATCAAGGTTGCCGGCCTGAACAGCCAGCTCTTCGAAGGCGTGGCGCGCGTGTTCGAGGATGAGGAAACCTGCGTCAAAGCGGTTCGCGATCGCACATACGCGGCGGGTGAGGTTCTCGTGATCCGCAACGAGGGACCGGTCGGCGGTCCCGGCATGCGTGAGATGCTCGGCGTCACCGCGCTGATCTACGGGCAGGGCATGGGCGAAAAGGTGGCGCTGATCACTGATGGCCGATTCTCCGGCGCCACCCGTGGCATGTGCATCGGCTACGTGGCTCCCGAAGCCTTTGTCGGCGGGCCGCTGGCGCTCGTTCGTGATGGGGACAGGATCCGGATCGATGCCGCAAACCGGCGGATGGATGTCCTGCTCGATGAGCAGGAACTCGCCGCACGGCGACGCGACTGGAAGCAGCGTCCGCCGCGTCACCGCGCAGGCGCTCTTGCAAAATATGCGCGGCTGGTTGGGCAGGCGCCAGGCGGAGCCGTGACGCACGAAGGTCCCGCAGAATGGCCGTGGTTCGAATGACGCGCCGCACGGGTGCGAAAACGGCCGCCGGTCTGGCAGGTTTCTTGCTAAGCTCGTGTCTCACGGTAAGGCGAGCGACGGAATGACGGCAGTGCTGGCGAGATCAAGCGAACGGGTGAGTCCGGTGACATCGGAAAGGCCGGCATCTGCAATCATCGAGATCGACTGCGTCTCGCAGGTCTTTCAGACCTCGGCGCGCAAAGACCACGTTGCGCTTTCGGATATCTCGCTGACGATTGAGGAGGGCGCTTTCGTCTCCATCCTTGGTCCGTCGGGCTGCGGCAAGTCGACCCTGCTTTATATCGTCGGCGGCTTTGTCAGCCCGACCCGCGGCGCGGCGAAGATGAAGGGACAGGCGATCACAGGCCCCGGTCCGGATCGTGGCCCGGTGTTCCAGGAGTTTGCGCTGTTTCCCTGGAAGACAGTGCTTGGCAACGTCATGTATGGCCCGCGCCAGCAGGGCGTTCGCGCCACCGAGGCTGAGGCACAGAGCCGGGCGTTGATCGAGATGGTCGGCCTCAAGGGTTACGAAAACTTCTATCCGAAGGAGCTGTCAGGCGGCATGAAGCAGCGCGTGGCGTTGGCGCGGACGCTTGCCTATCATCCCGAAGTCCTGCTGATGGATGAGCCGTTCGGAGCGCTTGACGCGCACACAAGGACGCGCCTGCAGAACGACCTTCTCAACATCTGGGAACGCGACCGCAAGACGGTGCTGTTCGTTACCCATTCGGTCGACGAAGCAGTCTTCCTGTCCGACAAGGTCGTGATGATGTCGAAATCTCCCGGCCGCATCCGCGAGGTCATCGACATCGATCTGCCGCGGCCGCGCCGCCGCAGCGAGCTGTTGCTCGACCCGCGCTATCAGAAATATGTCGTCGATATCGAGCGCATGTTCGATGAAAGCGATGAAATCGGGCCTGCCTCATGATGTCGCCGGCCGCTTTCACCAGACGCGCCGCTCCGGTGCTGGCCTGCATCGGGCTGCTCGCGGTGTGGCAGGTGGCCTCGCTCGCGCTGAAGAACGACAGTTTTCCGACGGCCATCGAGGCGATCCGGGCCATTCCGGATATTCTCGGTGACAGGGAATCCCTGATCAACATCCTGGCTTCGCTTCGCCGCATGGCGTTCGGATTTGGCGTGGCCGTGCTGGTTTCGATTCCGCTGGGCCTGTTGATGGGACGCAGCCGAAGCGTTGCTGCCTTCTTCAATCCGCTCCTGATGGTGATTTACCCCGTGCCGAAGGCCGCCTTGATGCCGATCATCATGCTGTGGCTGGGCGTCGGTGACATCACCAAGACATTGGTGATCTTTCTCGGCGTCAGCCTTCCCGTGATCTATCACAGTTTTGAGGGCGCCAAGGCGGTCGAAGAGAAGATGCTGTGGTCAGGTGCCGCGATGGGGCTGTCACCGGCGCAGCGCCTGGTGCGGATCGTGCTGCCCGCGGCGCTGCCGGAGATCCTCACCGGCTGCCGTACGGGACTTGTGCTGGCGCTGATCACGATGATCACCAGCGAGATGATCGCCCGTCAGTCCGGCGCCGGCAACATCTTGTTCAATGCGCTCGACATGGGTCAATACGACACCGTATTCGCGATGATCATCATCGTAGGCGCAATGGGCATTTGTTTCGATGCGATTTTCGAGAAGGTTCGGGCCCGGCTTGTGCGTTGGTCCGAGCCTCAGTTCGACTTGCCGCTGAGCTTCTCGTAATGGCACGCTTTTTGTCCCCGAACATCCTCCTTGGAATCGCCCCGATCGTCCTGATCGTCGCCCTTTGGCAAGGGTTGGTGTCATTCGGCTTTGCGCCGGCGGTCTTGTTGCCGCCGCCGGGCTTCGTCTTCAACCGGTTGCTCCAGCAGCTCGCGACGTGGACGTTCCAACAGGAGATTGTGGCAACCCTCATTCGGCTGTTTGCCGGCTTTGCGATCGCGGTCGTGCTCGGCGTCAGTCTCGGCATTGCGGCCGCCGCCAGTCCCGCGATCAATGCCGTGGTCCGGCCGATCGTACGCGTCCTGGCCCCATTGCCCAAGGTCGCGCTCTATCCGGCGCTCCTGCTCTTGCTCGGATTTGGCCATGGGTCGAAGATAAGCTTGGTGACCGCGGACGCGCTCTTTCCCATTCTGCTTTCGACCTATTACGGTGCGTCGACCGTCGAGCAGAAATTGATCTGGTCGGCCATGGCGGCGGGGACGCGGCGCACCGAAATCCTGTTCAAGGTCGTACTGCCGGCAGCGATGCCATCGATCCTGACCGGATGCCGGATCGGACTTGTCATTTCGTGCATCGTGGTGTTCTTGGCCGAGATGATCACGTCGACGGACGGATTGGGACACGCGCTCGTGACTGCGGCCCGAACCTTTCAGGCCGTCGACATGTTCGTGCCGCTGATCACGATCTCGCTGTTGGGATTGATCCTGAACGCCCTGCTGGGCGCGCTGCGGTCGTACCTCTTGCGCGGCTTCCCAGAAGCGTGATCCGACCGAAAAAGAAACAAGACCGGGAGTGAGCCATGCTGGCAGATCGCATCGAGGCAAAATGGATCGACGCATTCTGCGAGATTTTCGAACGATGCGCCGTCAAGGCTGGCGATACCGCTGCAATTCTCTCAGAGACCCAGTCGCGTGCGCTGAATGTGCACTTGGCGGAGCTCGCACTGCTGCGCATGGGCGCGCGGCCGTTTCATGTGGTGATGCCGACGCCGCGTAACCGGAATATCGTCCCGGTTCGTTCCACCGGCGCCAGCGAGGCGATCCAGAAGCTCGGTCCGGTCATCAGTGCGCTGCAACAGGCGGGCTTCGTGGTGGATTGCACCATCGAAGGCTTGATGCACGCGGTGGAGACGCCGGAGATCCTCAAGGCCGGCGCGCGCATCCTGGTGATCTCCAACGAGCATCCCGAGGCGCTGGAGCGGATGGTGCCGGATTCCGCGCTGGAGAAGCGCGTTCGGGCCGCGGCGAAGATGCTGCGTGGGACCAAGCGGATGCGCGTGACCTCGAAGGCCGGCACGGCGCTCGACGTCGATATGGTCGGTGCCTCCACCGTCGGCGTATGGGGCTGGACCGACAAGCCCGGCACGCTGGCGCATTGGCCTGGAGGCATTGTCGTCAGCTTTCCCAAGAGTGGGACCATCAACGGCACGCTGGTGATGGCGCCAGGCGACATCAATCTCACGTTCAAGCGCTATCTGGCGTCGGCAGTGAAGATGACGTTGAAGGACGACTATGTCGTCGAGCTGGAAGGCGAGGGGACGGATGCCGCGATGATGCGCGCCTACCTTGCCGCCTGGGGCGACCGCGAGGCCTATGCCGTGTCGCATGTCGGCTTCGGCATGAACCCTGGCGCGCGCTACGAAGCGCTGTCGATGTACGACCAGCGCGACACCAACGGGACGGAGATCCGTGCAGTCTCCGGCAATTTCCTGTTCTCGACCGGCGCCAACGAATTCGCCGGCCGCTACACGGCGGGGCATTTCGATCTGCCGATGATGGGAACGACGATCGAGCTCGATGGCGTTGCCGTGGTCCGGGAGGGCGTGCTCCAGGATATTTTCGGCTAGTTGCGGTCAAGCACCGGCGGGCGGGCCAGCTCGAAGTGGCGGAGCAGGTCGACCATGGCCTGGAGCCGCTTGACGCGGTAGGCATCGACGTCCATCCCGGAATAATCGAGAAAGCCTGCGCCCGTGCGCAGGCCGATCCGTCCCTCATGCATGTTGCGTGAAATGACGTCCGGCGCGCGATAGCGGTCGCTACCGAGTGCGCCTTCGAGATAGCGGCTTGCGTAATAGAGGATGTCGCCGCCGCCCCAGTCGATGAATTCGAGCAGGCCGAGCACGGCGTAGCGGAAGCCGAAGCCGTAGCGGATCGCCTTGTCGATCTCCTCCGCGCTGGCGACACCTTCCTCGACCATGCGTGCGGCCTCGTTCATCGCCAGCGCCTGGATGCGCGGAACGATGAAGCCGGGCGTCGCGGCGCAGACCACCGGCACCTTGCCGATGCCTTCGAGCAGAGCCTTGACCTCGTCGACGATGGCGGGATCGGTGGCATTCCCGGGCGAAATCTCGACAAGCGGGATCAGATAGGCCGGATTGAGCCAGTGCACGTTGAGGAAGCGGCGGGGGTTCACGATCGCGCCGGAGAGATCGTCGACGAGGATGGTCGACGTCGTCGATGCGATGATGGCGTCAGGGCTGACCTGCTTCGAAGCCGCCCCCAGCACTTCGCGCTTGAGCTCGACGACCTCAGGAACCCCTTCGAAGATCATGCCGGCTTCTGCCAATGCTGCGCCGCTCTCGCTCGCTGGCACCACCGTCACGCGCGCGATCAGCGGATCGACATCTGCGTCGGTCAGCAGCCCCAGCTTCGACAGGCTGGCGAATGTCTTCCTGACCTCGCCGAGCGCGTCTGCTTCCAGCTTGGCAAAGTCCTCCGTGGAGCGAGCCTTGACGTCGATCATCGTGATCCTGTGACCGGCATAGGCGAACGCGACGGCGATGCCGCGGCCCATGCGGCCAGCGCCGAGACAAGCAATATTGGCGCGATGGGTCATCGGTCAGAAGCCATTGCGAAGCAGCGTCTGCAATTCAGCTTTGCCGAGATTGTCGAGCCCCAGCGTCTCGAGGGTCCGGCCACCTCGCGCAAAATCCTCGCCGCAGACTGCGCCGCCGATCGATAAAAACGCCTTGGCCAATGGGGTGGCCACGCCAGCCAGGCCGGCGACGGACACCAGCAGCGACAACCCAAGACGCAAATCCTCCCGCATATAGCGGTGCTCGGTCAACACGATCCGTTCGCGCCAATCGCCGGAATCGGTCAGCCGGTCGTGCGAGCCGCGGCCGTACATCCAGATCTCGCCCTCCCTGGCGTAATGATGAGCGAGCGGAAAATGCGGCGCGCCATAGCCGAGCGCTTCGCGAACGGCGATCCGTTCGGCGTCGAGCGCGTCCGTGACCCGCCGGATCGCCGCTTGCGTGCCTTCCTTGTGGATGTCCCAGCGCTCGAAATGCTCGATCGGGCCGACGTTCATCACGATCAGCGGCGGATGGATGATCGGGCCGGCATTCATCAGTGCGCCGGACAATGCGTCTCCGCACGGCTCGATCGCATCGGGGAAAGCCCGCCCGATCACTTCGAGCGCGTGCGGCGCCTGGTCGAGCGGGAACACGCCGACCGGCAGCCGCTTGGCGCGGATGGTGATGGCGACCTCGAACGGTCCGTGCTTGCGCGTCAGCCAGGGCAGGGTACCGGTTTCGGCAAAGCTTGCCTTTGCATGGTTGCCCGCATCCCGCGCCGCCTGGGCGAAGATCATCGAGCCGAATGTCGCCGGCGGCAAGAAGACGACCTGACCATCCCGCAGATGCGGGGCGAGCAGGTGAGCGATATCCGCTTGCGCGAAGGCAGGAGCCGGACACACGATCAGCTCGGTGCCGTCGACGGCCTCGGCCATATCGTTCGTGACCAGCGCGAGTTTCACGTCGTGGCGGCCGTTGTGATCCTTCACCAGGATGCCCGAGCCGGCCGAACGATGTGCCGCGACCTGTGCGGCATCGCGGCGCCAAAGCCGCACCTCATGCCCGGACAGCGCAAAATCGCCTGCGGCCGCGAAGGAGCCGTTCCCCCCACCCAGAACTGCGATCTTCAAGATGCTTCTCCTTGCGCGCGTGACTGCGCATCGAGTTGCTTCAGCAGGAAATGCTGGACCTTGCCCAGCGCCGTCCGCGGCAGGTCGGTGACGAAAACGATGTCGCGCGGCACCTTGTAACGGGCGAGCTGCGCCTGGACGTGCGTTCTGAGCTCATCCGCGTCGAGCCGGCAGCCGGATTTGCGGATCACATAAGCAACGGGGACCTCGTCCCAGCGCGGATCGGGCCGTCCGATCACGGCGCATTCGCTGACATCGGGGTGTTCGAGCAGGACGCGCTCGACCTCGGCCGGGTAGACGTTTTCTCCGCCCGAAATGATCATGTTCTTCTTGCGGTCGCGCACCCAGAAATGGCCGTCGGCATCGCACAGGCCGATATCGCCGGTGCGATACCAGCCGTCGTGCAATGCGTCGCGCGTGGCGGTCTCATTGCCCCAATATTCGAAGAACACGTTGGGGCCACGCACCGCGATCTCGCCCGGTGTGCCCGCGGGTACTTCGCTGCCGGAATGATCGACCACCCTGGCTTCGCAGCACAGGCCGGCGAGGCCGGTCGATCCCGGCCGCGACAGATCGCCGCCGAGCCGCGTGTAGATGGCGATCGGGCAGGTCTCCGTCGATCCGTAGACCTGGAGCACTGGGACATCTCGAGCGACGAAGCGCTCGATCAGGTGTGGTGGGACGATGGTCGACCCGGTGGCGACGGCCTTGAGCGATGAAAGATCAGTGGCTGTCCAGGCCGGATGCTCGCTCACCGCCTGGATGATGGCAGGCACCATTACGGTGAGCGTCGGCCGCTCTTGTTCTATGGTCGCAAGCGCGGTATCCGGCGTGAAGCGCGCGTGCACCGTAACGGTCGCGCCCAGCTGCAGCGCGGGCGTGGTTTGGATGTTGAGACCGCCGACGTGGAAGAACGGCAGCACGGTCAGCACATGATCGTCCGACGTCATGTTGTGCATGTGCTGGCTCATGACGCCGTTCCAGAACAGCGCCTCCTGGCGCAGCACCGCGCCCTTCGGCCGTCCAGTCGTCCCCGATGTGTAGACGATCAGCAGGGGACATGAGAGATCCGTGTGCGGGTTTCGGCTGGTGCCGTCACTGCGCGTCAGCAGACCTTCAAACGTCATGCCGCGAGGCGGCGCAAAGTCGAGGCCGACAACGGACGTCCCCGGTGCGAGCTCGGAAAGGACGCTTGCAAATGCCTGTTCGAGCACCAGCACCTTGGCGCTCGCGTCGGTGAGAATGAAGAGCTGCTCAGCGACGGCGAGCCGCCAGTTCAGCGGCACCAGCATCGCCCCCAGCCGTGCGCAGGCATAAAGCAGAACCAGATAATCCGGCCGGTTCAGGCTGAGGATGGCGACGCGGTCGCCGCGGCCGACGCCGAGTTCCTGCTTCAACGCCGTTGCGGTCCGCTCGATGCGCGCGGCGAACGCCGCATAGCTCAGCCGTTCGCCCTCGAAGACAATGGCCGTCTTGCCTGGCGAGAACGCCGCGTTGCGATCGATCAGACTGCAGAGATCCACCGTCAGTCGTCCGTCTCGCCGGCCTCGTACAGCGCCTCGCGCCCGATCCGGTCGAGGCAGAGCTCGGCGGTCCAGGGCAGCATCAGCGAGCCGCAACGGCTGTCGCGATAGATCCGCTCCAGCGGCAGCGAGCGGAGCATGGCCTGGCCGCCGCAGGTTCGGATCGCGAGCGCGGCGAGCTCATTGGCGCCCTCCATCACCGAGTATTGTGCGGCATAGGCCCGCAACACCTGTTCCTTGCTCGGATTGGCGCAGGCCTCGGTGACGGCCTGGAACCAGATCGCCTTGATCTGCTCGAGCTTGATCTGCATCTGCGCGACCGCGATCTGCTTGGTCGGATACATCCGGCGCTTGACCGGCGGCATGCCCGGCACCTCGCCGCGCAGATAGCGCACGGTGAAATCATAGGCGGCTTGCGCCAGGCCCATATAGGTTGGCGACAGAGTCAGAAACATGTGCGGCCAGCGCATCGCGGCCTGGAAGTAGACGCCGCGCGGCATCAGCGCGGAATCCTCCGAGACGAACACATCCTTGAACAGCAGTGTGCGCGACACCGTTCCGCGCATGCCGAGCGGGTCCCAGTCGCCGACAACCGAGACGCCTTCCGATTTGGCCGATATCGCGAGGTAAAGCGTGTTGCGGCGAGACGCCTTCTCACCTTCCTCGATCTCGGTGCAGAGCACGCCGTAATAGTCGGCGTGGCCCGAGAGAGACGCAAAAATCTTCTTGCCGTTGACGATCCAGCCGCCCGCGACTGGCCTCGCTTCGGTGCCGAACGCGACGCCGCCCGCAGCCGCCGCGCCGCCTTCCGAGAAAGGCTGCGAATAGATCGCTCCATCCTCGACGATGCGCTTGTAATGGATCGCGCGCCGTCGTTCGTGCTCGGCGCGAGTGTCCGCATCCATGTCGAGATCGTCAGCGAGTGGGCCCGACCAGAGGGTCGAGCAGACGTGCATGTTCCAGGTCAGTGCAGTCGCGCCGCAATAGCGGCCGATCTCGGCGGCTGCGAGCGCGTAAGTCTGGTAGTTTGCGCCGAGTCCGCCATGCTTCTTGGGAACGGCAATGCCGAGCAGGCCGACGCGGTGCAAATCGCGATAGTTCTCTGACGGAAAGATTGCCTCGCGATCGTAGGTGGCGGCGCGGTCGGCAAACACGGTCTGCCCGATCTCTCTTGCGCGGGCAATGATGCCGGCCTGCTCGTCGCTGAGGCGGAAAGCCACGGGATCGAAGATCGGGGCGTCCAGCGCGACCTTGCCGGTCGTGCCGATCGTCTTGCTGACTTGCATGGTCATCGCGCAGTCACCTTACGCTTTGGTCGTGACGGAATTCAGGAAGCGGCCGAGTGCCTCGTCGAAGGCATCAGGACGCTCGAGATTGGCGAGATGGCCGACGCCGGCGAGCTCGACATATTCGGCCCCCGGGATGTAGGTCGCCGTCTTTGCCATCATCGGCGCGGGCGCGTTGTTGTCTCTGGATCCTGACAGCAACAATGTCGGAACCGAGATATCCTTCAGCGCGCCGCGCTCGTCAAAGCCTATAAGAGCGAGCATCATGGCGCGATAGCTTGCCTCCGGCACGCTTGCCATGCACTCGCGCGCAAGCTCCATCCCTCGGGGATCCGGATCATCGCCGACGAGTTCCTTCACCAGCGACGGCGCCAGCGAGGTCATCGTCTCGCCGCGGTCGAGCGGGCCGAGCCGCGCTGCGATGAACGATTTCTGCCAGTCGCCATCGGCCTTGCCGAAAGCGGGGCTGGTCTGCGCCAGCACAACCGCGCGTGCCAATTTCGGGGATTGCGCCAGCCATTTCTGGACGATCATGCCGCCGATGGAATGGCCGACCAGAATGGGTCTGGTTGCACCGAGTTGCTCGATGAATTGTTGGAGCGCCTCCGCCAGGGCAGTGATGCTGACGCTGGCCAGCGGCGCCGATCCGCCATAGCCCGGCATGTCCCATGCGATTGCGCGGAAGCGGCTGCCGAAGGTGGCAAGCTGCCGTCGCCAGGCGCGTGCCGCGCCGCCGATGCCATGCAGGAAGATCAGAGGGATGGCGCCCGGGTCGCCGGCGGCTTCATAGGCGAAACCTCCGTCCTTTGTTATCATCGGCACAGGCTGCGACACGCGACATCCTTTTGCTTAGGCTCCGATGCTAACAGGCCTTTCGGGGATGGGAAGCGATAATTTTATACTTAAAGCAATTTTCGGGCCGCCTTCGTGTCGTGGCATTCGCGAGCGGAAGGCGGCATTCATTGCAAAAATTTGAAGGTTAAAATATATCGGAGGAACGATCACCAGGATCCGAGGGAGCCCGCGCATGTCCGGATTGCCGCACTCGCCGCACGCGCTGGTGACCGGTGGCGGTCGCGGCATCGGCCGCGCGATCGCGGCGGCTCTCGTCGGCGCCGGCGCCACCGTGACGATCGTCGGCCGGAACGCCGCGGTCCTCAACGACGCCGTCAATGCAGACGCTGCGCATTTTGCGGCTGCCGCCGACGTCGCGAACGAGGCCACCCTGCAAGCCGCCATCGCCGAGGCCCATGCGCGCAAGCCGATCGATATCCTGATCGCCAATGCCGGCAGCGCTGAATCTGCGCCATTCGCGAAATCGGACGGCGCCCTGTTCGCACGCATGATGGACATCAATTTCATGGGCGTGGTTCATGCCATCCACGGCGTGCTGCCGGGGATGAAGGATCGTCCCTATGGCCGCATCGTCGTGATTGCGTCGACGGCGGGGCTCAAAGGCTATGCCTATGTCAGCGCGTACACGGCGGCCAAGCACGCAGCCGTTGGTCTGGTTCGTTCACTTGCCCTCGAGCTGGCGGGCAGCAACGTGACCGTGAATGCGGTGTGCCCAGGGTTCACCGACACGGATCTCGTCGCCGGCAGCATCGACAACATCATGAAGAAGACGGGACGGAGCCGCGAACAGGCGATCGCCGAGCTTGCCAAGCACAATCCGCAAGGACGGCTGATCGCGCCTCAAGAGGTGGCGGACGCCGTGCTTTGGCTGTGCGGCAAGGGCGCCGGCGCGATCACCGGGCAGGCGATCGCAGTTGCAGGCGGCGAAATCTAGCGCGCGAACAAACACCTGAGGAGATCGCATGAGCAGACCAGCCAATCCCGTCACCGTGCCGCTCGCGGATTACTCGCCGCAGCACTTCCTTTTGGCCGTGGTCGACGGCGTTGCGACGGTCACGCTCAATCGGCCCGAACGAAAGAATCCGCTGACGTTCGAGAGCTATCGGGAATTGACCGATTTCTTCCGCGCCTGCGCGTTTGACGACGAGGTCAAGTCCATCGTCGTCACTGGCGCCGGTGGTAATTTCTCGTCCGGCGGGGATGTATTCGAGATCATCGGCCCGTTGGTGAAGATGGATACCAAGGGGCTGACCGCTTTCACGCGCATGACCGGCGACCTCGTCAAGGCGATGCGGGCCTGCCCGCAGCCGATCGTGGCCGCCGTCGAGGGCATCTGTGCCGGCGCCGGGGCGATCGTGGCCATGGCCTCGGACATGCGTCTCGTGGCGAGCGGCGCCAAGGTCGCGTTCCTGTTCAACAAGGTCGGCTTGGCCGGCTGCGACATGGGCGCCTGTGCGATCCTGCCGCGGATCATCGGACAGTCCCGCGCCTCCGAGCTGCTCTACACCGGCCGCTTCATGACCGCGGAGGAGGGCGAGCGCTGGGGCTTTTTCAGCCGTATCGTCACCCCCGAGCAGGTGCTGCCCCAGGCGCAGCTGCTGGCCAAGCAGATCGCGGAAGGGCCGACCTTCGCCAACACCATGACCAAGCGGATGCTGGCCATGGAATGGGCGATGTCGGTGGAGGAGGCGATCGAAGCGGAGGCTGTTGCCCAGGCCCTGTGCATGACCACGGCTGATTTCGAGCGCGCCTTCGAGGCCTTCGCCAACAAGGTCAAGCCGGTCTTCAGGGGCGATTAAGCCGGCTTTTCGTCTGGCCTCGCCGCCAACGGGGACTTGCGCGAAATTATTTTATGCTTAAAATAGTTTCCGTGGCCGGTTGAATTGGCGAGGCTCCCATGAAAGTCGCGATCATCGGTGGTGGACCTGCGGGTCTCTACGCTGCGATCCTGCTGAAAAAGCAGCGCCCTGGCGCCGACATCACCGTGTATGAGCGCAACCGGGCCGACGACACGTTCGGCTTCGGCGTGGTGTTCTCCGATGCCACGCTGGACAATTTCGAAAAGCACGATCTGCCGAGCTATCGCCGCATCACCCAGGAGTTCGCGTACTGGGACGATATCGCCGTGCATTTCCGCGGCACCGTGCACCGGGTCGGCGGCAACGGCTTTTGCGGCTGCTCGCGGCGCAAGCTGCTTCTGATCTTGCAGGACCGAGCCCGCGAGCTCGGCGTCGCCCTGCACTTCGAGGCGGACGTCGACGACGAATCCCGCTTCGCCGATGCCGATCTCGTCCTGATCGCCGACGGCATCAACAGCCGGTTTCGCGAGAAATACCTCGATCATTTCCAGCCGGAGGTCGACGTCCGCTCCAACAAATTCGCCTGGATGGGCTCGACCAGACCGCTCGACGCCTTCACCTTCATCTTCCAGGAGACCGAGTGGGGCCCGTTCATCGCCCACGCCTATCAATATGAGGTCGGACACTCGACCTGGATTTTTGAGACCGATCCTGAGACCTTCGAGCGGGCCGGCCTGACCGGGCTGGACGAGACCCAGTCCGCCGCGCGCATGGCCGAGATTTTCGACTGGTTCCTCGATGGGCACAAGCTGCTCACCAATCGCTCGATGTGGCGCAATTTCCCGATGATCCGCAGCAAGCGCTGGGTCAAGGACAACATGGTGCTGCTCGGCGATGCCAAGGCGAGCGCGCATTTTTCGATCGGTTCTGGCACCAAGCTCGCGATGGAAGACGCCATCGCCTTGGCGGAAGCGATGGAGAAGGCTCCCAGCATCAAGGCGGCGCTCGATGTCTACGAGCACGGCCGCCGCGAGGAGGTCGAGAAGACCCAGCACGCCGCCGACGTCTCCCTGGTCTGGTTCGAGCATGTCGACCGCTTCTGGGATTTCGATCCCGTGCAGTTTGCCTTCGGCGTGATGACGCGCTCGAAGGCGATCACCTACGATAATCTCAAGCTTCGCGCGCCGGATTTCGTGGCCGAAGTCGAAAAGTCCTTTGCAAAGCAGGTCCGCGACAGCGGCTTCGATGTCGATACCCAAAAGCCGACGGTGCCGCTGTTCCAGCCGTTCCGGCTGCGTGAGATGGAGATCGCCAATCGCGCCGTGATGTCGCCGATGTGCATGTATTCGGCCAAGGAGGGTGTGCCGACCGATTTTCACCTCGTGCACTACGGCTCGCGTGCGATCGGCGGTGCCGGCCTGATCTTCACGGAGATGACCTGCGTCAGCCGCGAGGCCCGCATCACGCCCGGCTGCGCGGGTCTGTGGAACGACGAGCAGGAGACCGCCTGGCGGCGCATCGTGGATTTCGTCCACGGCAATTCGGCCGCCAAGATCTGCCTGCAACTCGGCCACGCCGGCCGCAAGGGTGCGACCAAGCTGATGTGGGACGGCATGGATCGTCCGCTGGACGAAGGCGGTTGGGACGTGGTCTCGGCTTCCCCGCTGCCCTATTTCCCCGACAGCCAAGTGCCGCGCGAACTCGGCCGCGCCGGCATGAACGAGGTGAGGGACGCCTTCGTCGCGGCGGCCGAGCGCGGCGAGCGCTGCGGCTTCGACATGTTGGAGTTGCACTGCGCCCACGGCTATCTGCTCGCGAGCTTCATTTCGCCACTGACCAACACCCGGACCGACGCGTACGGCGGCTCGCTCGAAAATCGTCTGCGGTTCCCGCTTGAGATCTTTGAAGCGCTCCGCGCGGTCTGGCCGTCGCATAAGCCGATGTCGGTGCGTATCTCCGCGACCGATTGGGCGGAAGGTGGCATCAATGGCGACGACGCCGTTGCCATCGCGCGCGCCTTTGCCGAGGCGGGTGTCGATCTCGTCGACGTCTCGACCGGCCAGACCGTGCGGGATGCGCAGCCGGTCTACGGCCGTATGTTCCAGACGCCGTTCTCGGATCAGGTCCGCAACGAGGCGCGCGTGGCCACGATGTGCGTCGGCAACATCACGACAGCGGACCAGGCCAACACCATCCTGGCCGCAGGCCGAGCCGACCTCGTGGCGCTCGGCCGGCCGCATCTGGTCGATCCGTTCTTCACCATGAAAGCTGCGGCCTGGTACGGGGCAGAGAACACGTTCTGCCCGCCGCAATATATGCCCGGAAAGGATCAGGTTTTCCGCAACAGCGTGCGCGACCGGCAGGACCTGGACGAGCTGCGAATTAAGGCTAAGCCCAAGACCCGGGCCGAGCTCAAGGCGGAGGCGACAAAGCCGCTTGCGGCGGAGTGACCGCCCGTGCGACGTTAACTCGTTGCCTGTGTTTCGAGTGGAGTAAGGGCGATGAAGGCGATTATCGTCGGTGGCGGCATTGGTGGTCTCACCACGGCATTGATGCTGCGCTCGCGCGGCCTCGACTGTGAGATCTTCGAGCAGGCCGACACTATTCGGGAGCTCGGGGTAGGCATCAACACGCTGCCGCATGCCATGCGGGAGCTCGCCGGATTGGGCTTGCTTCAGAAGCTCGACGACGTCGCGATCCGTACGGATCAGCTCTATTATCTCAATCGCCACGGCCAGGAGGTCTGGCGCGAAGCGCGCGGCATCGACGCCGGCCACGACGTGCCGCAATTCTCGATCCATCGTGGCCGTCTCCAGAGCGTCATCCATCGTGCCGTCGAGGAGCGGCTTGGAGCGGACGCCATTCACACCGGCTGCCGGCTCGGCGCCTTCACGCAGGACGAGGGCGGCGTCACCGCTTACTTCTTCGATCGTGCCGGCGCGCACGTCCACACCGCCCGCGGCGACATCCTGATCGGCGCCGACGGCATCCACTCCCGCGTCCGCGACACGTTGTTCCCGAACGAGGGCCCCCCGTGCTGGAACGGCCTGATGCTGTGGCGCGGCGCGCGCGACTGGCCGCTATTCCTCACCGGCAAATCGATGATCGTGGCCGGCGGCCTCAACGCCAAGGTGGTGATCTATCCGATTGCGGAAGGATCGAGCCCGGCGAGCCGCCTCACCAATTGGGCCGTGCTGGTGAAGGTAGGCGAGGGCAATGTGCCGCCACCTCGGAAAGAGGACTGGTCGCGTCCTGGCCGACGCGAAGAGCTGATGCCGCACGTCGCGCGCTTCTCGGTGCCTTATATCGACGTGAAGAGCCTGATCTCGGCGACGCCCGAATTCTACGAATATCCGACCTGCGACCGCGATCCCTTGCCGTATTGGTCGTCCGGACGCGTGACGCTGCTGGGGGACGCCGCGCATCCCATGTATCCGGTCGGCTCCAATGGCGCCTCGCAGGCGATCCTCGACGCGCGGTGCCTTGCCGACGCGCTGGTGCGCGCCGAGCATCCGCGCCAGGCGTTGCTCGAATACGAGAAGAGGCGCCTGCCGATGACGGCCGATATCGTGCGTTCCAACCGGCGCGGCGGCCCCGAGGGCGTCATCGACACCGTCGAGCAGCTCGCGCCTGATGGCTTCGACAATGTCGACAACGTGCTGAGCTACTCCCAGCGCGAGGCCATCGTGCGCGGCTATGCCACCAAGGCAGGCTTCGCCGCCGTGCCGGGGCTTGCGGCGGTGCGCGCCTGAGGCCCGCCGCTAGCCGGCGCCGGGAGGCGGCGGCAGGAAGTGGATGTTGAACTCGGCCGCCATTGCCACCACGTCCTCCGGCTTCTGCTCCTTCATGTTGTGAAGGCCCCAGAACAGGTCGAACAGTTTTTTGGTCGGTGAGACCCAGAACAGCACTTTTGCGGTCTGCTCCGACTTGTTGAAGATGCCGTGCGGCACGCCCATGCCGAGGCGGATCAGGTCGCCGGCGGTCGCCTGCGCCTCCGAATTGCCCAGCACGAAATCGAGCTTGCCCTCCAGCATATAGAGATACTCATCCTGGTCGGGATGGATGTGCGGCGGCACGAACGTGCCGGGCGGCAAGGTCGCATGCCATGAGAAACTATGCTCGGTCTTGCTCTTCGGCACGTAGGTCTGGCCGAGAATATTCCAGGAAATCCCCTGAATGCCCTCATTGGCCCG
The DNA here is from genome assembly GCF_015291745.1 of Bradyrhizobium sp. CCBAU 53351. Taxonomy (NCBI): domain Bacteria; kingdom Pseudomonadati; phylum Pseudomonadota; class Alphaproteobacteria; order Hyphomicrobiales; family Nitrobacteraceae; genus Bradyrhizobium; species Bradyrhizobium sp. CCBAU 53351. The sequence goes on along the minus strand of NZ_CP030059.1, from coordinate 5,386,364 downwards.
CGTGATGCCGGTGATTTCGCTGCTCATTGAAGTCCTCCCTTAACGCGACGCTCGGCTCAGTTCGCAGCCTTGCAGTCCTTGGCGTAACGGTCGCCGTAATTCTCAAAAACCTTCTGCACGATCTCCGTCTGGAATTTGCCGTCCGGACGCTTGGCGACCTTGGTCAGGTAAAAGTCCTGGATCGGATAGCCGTTGGTGTTGAACTTGAAGGCGCCGCGCAGCGAGGTGAAATCCGCCTTCTTCAGTGCGGCTCCCACGGCATCCTTGTTCGAGAGGTCGCCCTTCACGGCCTTGACCGCACTGTCGATCAGCATCGCAGCATCGTAGGCCTGGAAGGCGTAGGTGCCGGGCACGATGTTGTAAGCGGCCTCGTAGGCGGCGACGAACTTCTTGTTCTGGGGATTGTCGAGGTTGGGCGCCCAGTTCGCGCCACCGAACATGCCGACTGCCGCATCTTGTTGCGCTGGCAGGGTCGATTCATCCACCGTGAAGGCCGAGAGCACCGGAATGCTGTCGGCGAGGCCGGCCTGTCGGTATTGCTTGACGAGATTGACGCCGAGGCCGCCCGGCATGAAAGTGAACAACGCATCGGGCTTCTGCGAGGAGATCTTGGACAGCTCCGGCTGGAAGTCCAGCGTGTTCAGCGGCATGTAGGATTCTTCGACGATCTCGCCCTTGTAGTCGAGCTTGAAGCCCGCTACCGAATCCTTGCCGGCCTGATAGTTCGGCACCATCAGGTACATCCGCTTGTAGCCGCGATCCTGCGCGACCTTGCCGAGGATCTCGTGCACCTGATCGTTCTGGTAAGAGGTCACATAGAAGAACGGGTTACAGTCCTTGCCGGCAAAGGTCGACGGACCCGCGTTGGGGCTGATCAGAAAGGTCTTCGATTCCGTGATGGGCCGGTGGATCGCCTGCAGGATGTTGGAGAAGATCGGGCCGACCACGAAGTCGACCTTGTCGCGCTCCAGAAGCCCCTTGATCTTCGTTACGGCCGCATCCGGCTTGAGCTCATCGTCGACCACGACAACCTCGACATCGCGGCCGCCCATCTTGCTGCCGAGATCCTTCACCGCAAGTGCAAAGCCGTCGCGAACTTGCTGACCCAGTGCGGCGGCAGGTCCCGACAGGGTCACCACCACACCCAGCTTGATCTTCTCCTGGGCGAGAGCGGGATCGAGTCCGAGCAGCAGCGCCAGTCCTGCCAAGGTCAATTGCGTCTTCATGGTCTCTCCCCCAATACGCTTACGCCCAATGCTGTAGCTTGGTCTTATCCAAGCTTAGTCTGATGACGGCGTCCGCGGCAAGCAAACCGAAGCGGCGCACCTTGCGTGGTGCGCCACGCCAACTGCCGCATGCAAGCGGCGCGCCAATTACTTGAAGCCTAAAGAAATTCGTATGCGGTCGATTGTTGCAGCTTTGGACTTGCGGCCGGCTCCGATTTATTTGAAGCTCAAAACGTTGGGAATCCGTGCCGGCGCCAATGCCCGCCGAGAGTGACTGCACCGAGATGCTCGATTCCGAGACCAAGGCCGTCGAAACGCCGGAAGACCACGCCGACGAGCTTCGGCTGTGGTTGCGCCTTCTGACCTGCACGACATTGATCGAGGGCGAGGTTCGCGGCCGTCTGCGGCAGCGGTTCGACGTCACGCTGCCGCGTTTCGATCTGATGGCCCAGCTCGACAAGGCGCCTGACGGCATGACCCTGTCCGATGTCTCCAAGCGCATGATGGTGTCGAACGGTAACGTCACCGGGCTCGTCGAGCGCCTTGTGGAATCCGGGCATCTCGATCGTCGTACCTCGGAAACCGACCGCCGTGTCCAGGTGATCCGCCTCACGAAACTCGGTCGCGCCGAGTTCCGCCGCATGGCTGCGGAGCACGAGACCTGGATCGCCGATCTGTTCGCCGACCTCACGCCGAAGGACGTGCGCGAATTGATGCGGCTGCTCGCCAAAACCAAGGCGTCGGCGCAAAAATCGGCCGCGCGCCGGCGGCCGTAAGGGCGGGGCCGGCTGGCCGCCCAATCCCTTTTGCCGCAGGAAAAAGCACCGGATGTCCAAAATCCGCTATTGCGCCAAATTGTTTTAAGCCTAAAATGTTTTCCAGATCGTGCTGCCGGGTGCAATCCATGCTGAAAGGAGCGTGCGATGGCCAACGCCGCCAAGGTTCAAGTGACGGGCTCCCATGACGGCAACGCCGCGACGGTCCATGTCGATAAGTTTGCGCAGCAGCATCTGCCGCCGCGCGAGCTGTGGCCCGAATTCATCTTCACGCGGCCGGAGCTGAACTATCCGCCACGATTGAATTGCGTGAGCTACTTCCTCGACCGCTGGGCCGAGCAGGGCCATGGCGATGCGCCCTGCGTCATCAGCCCCACCGTCAGCTATACCTATCGCGAGCTGCAAGCCCTGGTGAACCGCATCGCCAATGTGCTCGTCGGCAAGCTTGGTCTCGTCACCGGCGGCCGCGTGCTGCTGCGCTCCGCCAACAATCCGATGATGGTTGCGACCTATCTCGCAGTGATCAAGGCCGGCGGCATCGTGGTGGCGACCATGCCGCTGCTCCGCGCCAAGGAGCTGTCGTACCCGATCGAGAAAGCGGAGATCGCGCTCGCGCTGTGCGACGGCAAGCTTGCCGAGGAGATGGAGAGAGCGAAAGCTGCGGCGCCTAAGCTGAAGCGGGTTGTCTATTGGGGCAACGGCGCGGCGGACTCGCTCGAAGCGCTCATTGCCGATGCGAGCGCGGAGTTCAGGGCCGTCGATACCGCCTCTGATGACGTCTGCCTGATCGCCTTCACGTCCGGCACGACAGGCGATCCCAAGGGCACCATGCATTTCCATCGCGACATGCTCGCGGTCTGCGACGGGTATGCGCGCAACATATTGCGGGCCGAGCAGAAAGACCGCTTCGTCGGTTCGGCGCCGCTCGCCTTCACCTTCGGCTTCGGCGGCGTGCTGTTTCCGATGCATATCGGCGCCTCCTTTGTCGTGCTGGAGAAGACGACGCCGGACGACATTTTGACGGCGATCGAGCAGTACAAGACCACCGTCTGTTTCACCGCGCCCACGGCGTATCGCGCGATGATCGGCAAGCTCGCCGGCCGCGACATCTCTTCGCTGCGCAAATGCGTCTCCGCCGGCGAGACGTTGCCAAAGCCGACCTTCGACGCCTGGCTCAAGGCCACCGGCATCAAGTTGATGGACGGCATCGGCTCGACCGAGCTGCTGCACATCTTCATCAGCGCGACAGAAGATGAAATTCGTCCGGGTGCGACGGGCAAGCCCGTTCCGGGCTATGAGGCCAAGATCGTCGACGACGATGGCCGCGACGTGCCGCCGGGCACGATGGGCAAGCTTGCGGTGCGCGGGCCGACCGGCTGCCGCTATCTCGCTGACGAGCGCCAGCGCAAATATGTCCAGAACGGCTGGAACATCACCGGCGATACCTATCTGATGGATGGCGACGGCTATTTCTGGTACCAGTCGCGCTCCGACGACATGATCGTGTCGGCCGGCTACAATATCGCGGGCACCGACGTCGAGGCGGCCTTGCTCACGCATCCGGCGGTCGCCGAATGCGGTGTGGTCGGCGCCCCGGACGAGGCGCGCGGCATGATCGTGAAGGCCTATGTCGTCGCGGCGTCCGGCGTGACACCCGATGCACAGCTCGTGGCCGAGCTGCAGGAGCATGTCAAACGCGAGATCGCGCCGTATAAATATCCGCGCGCCATCGAGTTCGTCGCGCAACTGCCGAAGACCGAGACCGGAAAATTGAAGCGCTTTGCACTGCGGCAACTGGCGCAGGCCGCCGCCACGTCCTCGGGCGTCGCGGCGGAATGAGAAGGATGGAGAATTGTCCGTGACGACGCCGAAAGGCCCGCAACTCGCGGTACTGCCGACAGCGGCTGAGGATGAAACCCCTGCGCGGGTCCAGGTGCTCCAGCCGTCGGGCTGGCCGATGCCGAAGGGCTATGCCAATGGCATGGCCGCCGAAGGGCGCATCGTCGTCACCGGCGGGGTAATCGGCTGGGATGCTGAAGAGCGTCTCGCCGACGGCTTTGTCGCGCAGGTTCATCAGACCTTGAGCAACATCGCCGCGATCCTGAATGAGGCTGGTGCCCGGCCCGAGCACCTCGTGCGGCTGACCTGGTACGTCGTCGACATGGACGAGTACCTGTCCAACCTGAAGGAGCTCGGCAAGATCTACCGTGCCATCCTCGGCGCACATTACCCAGCGATGGCGCTGGTCCAGGTGGTGCGCCTCGTGGAGAAGGCGGCGCGCGTCGAGATCGAGGCCACCGCCGTCATTCCGCGCTGAGGCGCGCTGGCTCAGCGCGTCTTGTCAGCTTGACTTGTCAGCTTGCCTTGGCGAGCTCGTCATCCTCGGGCGAGTTCAGATAGATGCCCGACATGGTGTCGACCCAGCACAGATGGTCGTGCACCTTCTTCACGCCGTCGACGTTCTCCGCGGCGACCATTGCGGCCTGCCGCGTGCGCTCTTCGGTGATGACTCCGCTGAGGTGAACGATACCGTCGCGGACGATCACGTTCAGCCCGAACGGGCACCACTCGTTCTTCTCCATGGTCTCGATGATGCGGCTGCGGATGTGATCGTCGTCCGCCGTCGGATCCGGCACCTCGCGGGCCAGCCCCGCCACCGCCTGCAGCAGATTGGCGCGCGAGACGATGCCGACGACCTTGTCGCCGCGCACCACCGGCAGCCGCTTGACGTTGTTCCGCTCCATGAGGTCGACGATCTCCGCAAGCGCCGTATCCTCCGTGATGGTGACGGGCGTGTCGGTCATCACTTCCGAGACCTTGCGGCCGTGCTCATGGACGAAATCGCTGGCGGATTTGCCTGGACCCAGGATGAATCGCAGCCAGCGTCCGCGCTTGCGCCCGGTGCCGATCTCACTGCGGCGGATGAAATCGCCTTCAGAGACGACACCGACCAGCTTGCCGGTCTCGTCGACCACGGTGAGGCCGCTGACATGCCGCTTCAGCATGATATTCGCCGCCTCGACGATGCTGGTGTCGGGGGTAACCGAGATGACCGACCGGGTCATGATCTGGTGGGCGCGCATGGACAACTCCGCTGGCTTGTCGAATTTCGATGGGCGAAACTAGCTCCGGCGTCGGGCTGCGGCTTGACTCAGGTCAATGGGAGGAGCCCGCCCGCTCCGATGAAGCAATTGTGATCCCCGCCGGGATTTGATGCAGCTCAACGCGTACGGGAGGCCTCGCCATATCCTGCCGCCGACGTCGAACAGAACCCTTCGGGAACATTGAGCCATGAGCGTCGTGCAGATATTTCCACGGACCGAAGAGCCGGTTGTGCAGGCTCTTCCCGTCAATCCCGCTGCTGGTCCCGAAGCCTCGACGGCGAGTTCGGAAAAGCATGTGGAAATGCCGGCTGCCGCCGATCCTTTGCCTGCGTCGGAGCCATATCCGCTCGACCGCGCGTTTCACGCGATGCTGGCGCGGTTCACGGGCGGCATTTCGCCGCTGGCCCTGTCGCTCGCCTGGCTCGACTGGAGCGCGCACCTCGCTGCTGCGCCGCAGCGCCAGATGGAGATTTCCCGCAACATCCTTCGCGATGCCGGCCGGCTGGCAGAAGCCGCCGCGCACGCGGCATCGCCGGAGCAGAAGCCTTGGTCGGTGATCCAGCCGCAGGGACGGGATCGCCGCTTCAGCGGACCGCAATGGGAGACCGCGCCGTTCAATCTGCTCGGGCAGGGGTTCTTGCTCACCGAGCGGTGGTGGCACGATGCCACGACGGGCGTGCGCGGCGTGTCGCATGCCAATGAAGCCATCGTCGAGTTTTCGATGCGTCAGATGCTCGATATGTTGGCGCCCTCGAATTTTGCGGCCACCAATCCGAAGGTGCTGGAGAAGGCGTTCCAGAGTGGCGGGGAGAATTTCGTCTTCGGCTGGCAGAACTGGTGCAGCGATCTGATGCGCCTGCTCACCGGCTCGAGATTGGCGGATGACGGGCAGTTCATAGTCGGCAAGACAGTGGCGGCTTCACCCGGCAAGGTGGTCTATCGCAATGAGCTGATCGAGCTGATTCAGTACTCTCCGGCCACCGCGCAGGTCCGGCCCGAACCGATCCTGATCGTGCCGGCCTGGATCATGAAATACTACATTCTCGATCTCTCGCCGCAGAACTCGCTGGTCAAATATCTGACCAGTCAAGGCTTCACTGTATTCGCGATCTCCTGGCGCAATCCGGATGCGAGGGATCGGAATCTCGCCTTCGACGATTATCGCAGGCTGGGCGTCATGGCGGCGCTGGACGTGATGGGTAAGATCATGCCGGGTCGGAAGACCCATGCGCTCGGCTATTGTCTGGGCGGCACGTTGCTGTCGATCGCCGCCGCCGCGATGGCGCGCGATGGTGATCATCGCCTCGGCACGGTCACTCTTCTTGCGGCCCAGACCGACTTCACAGAGGCCGGAGAGCTGACGCTGTTCATCAATGAGAGCCAGGTCGCCTTTCTCGAAGACATGATGTGGCAGCGCGGCTATCTCGACACGACGCAGATGGCCGGGGCCTTCCAGCTGCTGCGCTCCAACGAATTGATCTGGTCGCGGCTGTCGCACGATTATCTGATGGGCGATGGCGCGCCATTGAACGATTTGATGGCCTGGAACGCGGACGCCACGCGATTACCGTATCGCATGCATTCGGAATATCTGCGAAAGCTGTTCCTCGACAATGATCTGGCCGAGGGGCGTTATCACGTCGGCGGCCGGAGCGTTTCGCTGTCCGATATTCACGCGCCGATGTTCGTAGTTGGCACGCTCGCCGATCACGTGGCGCCGTGGCGATCCGTCTACAAAATCCACTATCAGGTCGATGCCGACGTGACGTTCCTGTTGACCAGCGGCGGCCACAATGCCGGTGTCGTCGCGCCTCCCGATGAGCCCGGCCATTTCTATCAGGTGCTGACCAAGGCTGCCGATGCGCCTTATGTCGGTGCGGACGAATGGCTGAAGCTGGCTTCGCGCGTTGAAGGATCGTGGTGGCCGGAATGGGCCGAATGGCTGGCGGCGCGCTCCGGCGCGCCCTGCGATCCGCCGCAGATCGGAGTTGGAGACGCCGCGGAACTACCCGATGCGCCGGGGGACTACGTCCACACCTAAGTCTCCGGCTCGGAATTCGGCGCGAGGTCCGAGGAGCGGAATGGCTTGGTCTTGTCGAGTTTGCGGTAGGCCGTCGAGGCCTTCCGCAACAATTTCTTCTCCCGCTTGCGGTCGAGGAAACGATGGCCGGCCTCGAGGCCGGCGCCGTTCAGCGATGCCGCCAGCGCTTGTCCACGTGCATCGTCGTTCAATTGTCCGAGCGAGCGCTGTGCCTTGCGCAATTGCTTGAGGATGGACTTTTGCGTGGCTGCCGCCTCATCGGCGAACAAGTCCTGGAGCGACTCGACCGAATAGGTCATCCGCTTGTTCAGGAGCCGCAGCTTGTGGCGTTTCTCGACGTCGAGCTTGCGGAGCTTGCGCGCTTTCTTGAGCAGCGTCGTCTCCCACGCGGTCAGCCGCTCCGTCGCATGTTCGGCGAGCGTGCAGCGGCGTAATCGGATGGCTTCCTTGCTGCGCCGGGTCGACCAGGGCCCGCTCTCGATCCAGGCGGAGGTCTGCTCGACAAGGCGGCGATAGCGCGCGGATTGCAATGCGCGCGCCAGCTGGCGGTGGCTCTCGGCGCGCTTTTCGCCCCAGTGCTGCAGCTCGGCGACCTCTGAAAGCTCGCCGTCGCTTTCGGCGATGACCCGCTCGATCGCCACATCGAGGTCCCGGACCATGCCGAGCTGGCCGTTCAGCCATTTCAGCTCCGCCCAGACATGTGGCCGCAGGGCGTCGTCGACCATCGGCGAGAAGAAGCGGATGGCGGTGCGCAGATGCGTCAGCGCGATCCGGATCTGATGCAGCGCGTCGGGATCGCCGCGGCAAGTGCCGTCATGCTGGGCGAGGACGGAAGCGAGGTGGCGGCGCGCGATGATCCGGAACGCCGTATCGCAGGCCATGCCGGGGCTGAGGCGGCCGGGCAGGGCATTGCGCCGCGCCGCCGGCGTGATGCGAGCGGTCGTCGCGGACGTGCTAGGTCGTGCCATCTTTGCCCGCGCCAATCAGATTGCCCTGTTTGCCTTCAGCGATCGCGTTCCGACAGGTCTGGAACGTCTGCTCTGGTGTCCCGGATGCATCGATGGTCGCCCAACCGATATGGCCGATATTATAGTGCTCCTGCTGCGCGGCAACCTCTTGCGTGGCATCGGATGCGTCGCCCCGCCGGTTTCCGATCCGCATCTGCCGGGTCGCGAGGTCTGCGACCAGAAACAGGCCGTGCAGCGGCACGTTGCGCTCGCGCGCCAGTGCGGCGATCGCGTCCCGTTCGTCCTCGCGGGCAAACACGCCGTCGATAACAGCCGAATGGCCTTGCGCCAGCACCCGCCGGGCGAGCTGCACCAGCGTGTCATAGACGCGCGCCGCATGCTCCGGCGTGTAGGCCGACGGCGGCAGGCGGTGGGTGTCCTCGACCCCGAACATCTGCTTGCGGACGAGGTCGCTGCGCAGCACGACGGCTCCTGGCGGCGGCGCGACGAGGGGCGCAAGCGCTTGCGCCAAGACCGTCTTGCCGGTGCCTGACAATCCGGCCACCGCAATCAGGCGCGGCGCAGCAGGATGTATCAGTATCCTGGCAAGATCAAAATAGCGCCGTGCCTGGTCGAGAATGCCGGCGTCATCGGTATGCGGCGGCCTCAGCCGCGCCAGGGCGACCTGGGCGCGGATCGCCGCGCGGATGGACGTGAACAGCGGCAGGGCCGAGAGCGCGTCGAGATTGTCGGCGGGCGTCGCGGCGAGATAGCGGTTCAGGACGATGTTGGCCGCCCGTGGCTGATCGTGGTGCAACAGGTCCATCAGCGCAAATGCGAGATCGTAGAGCACGTCCACGGTCGCCATCTGCGCGTCGAACTCGATGGCGTCGAACAGCACGGGCAGTTCGTCGATCAGCACGATGTTCGCCAGATGCAGGTCGCCATGACAGCGCCGCACGAAACCCTGGCGGCCGCGCTCTTTGAGCAGGGGACGGAGGCGCAAAAAGGCCTCGCGCGAAGCCTGGCTGAGCTTGTCGATGTCTCCCGCGTCGAAATGGCCGCCGGCCTGCAGGCCGTGGCTGTTGCCGTCGATCAAGGCGGGAATGGACGAGATCCATGCTTCGCCGTCGGCGCAAGTCGCCGCGCCATGGGAAGCCACGATCGCGTCGGCAGCAGCCGAGGCGAGCTTGGCATCCAGCGGGCCGGCCGTCGCCAGATGATCCAGCGTCCGGTTCTCGTCGAAGCGCGACATCTCCACCGCATACTCGATCGGCCGGCCGGGGCCGCCGACCTGCACCGATCCGCCCGGCTCCTCCGTGATCGCCACGACGCGATGATAGATCTGCGGCGCCAGTGGCCGGTTTATCCTGATCTCCTCCTCGCATGCCGCCTTGCGCTTCTCGAGCGTCGAGTAATCGAGGAAGGAAAACCGGACGGCGCGCTTGATCTTCAACGCGCGCGTCCCGTCGAGGAACACCGAGGCTGCGTGCGTGTCGATCCGCGTCACGCCGGGATGGCCGGTCAGCGTCCGGAAGATCCGCTCCTGGGCCGCCATTTCGTCTGTCATGGAGTCAGGCATCCGAAAGCACCGTCAGGGCGTCAGCACGGCCGCGCCGAGAATCTGACCGGCTCTCAGCATGGTCAGAACCTCATTGGCCTGATGAAGCGGAAATTCCGTCGTCTCGGTGCGCACGCCGGCTTGCGGAGCGATCTTGAGAAAATCGAGGCCGTCCTGCCGGGTGAGATTGGCGACCGAGACCAGTTGCCGCTCCTGCCAGAGCAGATGGTACGGAAAGCTTGGAATGTCGGTCATGTGGATACCGGCGCATACGACGCGACCGCCTTTGCGCACGGCGCGCAGCGCAGCCGGAACGAGCTCGCCTGATGGTGCGAAGATGATGGCGGCGTCCAGCGGCTCGTCAGGCACTTCGTCTGATGCTCCTGCCCAAACGGCGCCGAGACGGCGCGCAAGATCTTGCGGAGCGACGTCACCGCGTCGCGTGAACGCATGGACGGATCGTCCCTGCCAGCGCGCGACTTGCGCAATGATGTGGCCGGCCGCGCCGAAACCATAGAGGCCGAGCCGTTCGGCTGAGCCGGCCAGCACCAGTGAGCGCCAGCCGATCAGCCCCGCGCATAGCAGAGGCGCAATCTCCACGTCGTTGCCGTCTTCACCGAGCGGGAAGGCGTAGCGTGCCTCGGCAATGGCGTGGGTCGCGTAGCCGCCGTCGCGCGTGTAGCCGGTGAACTCTGGTGCGTCACACAAGTTTTCCTTGCCCTCCCTGCAGAAGCGACAATGTCCGCAGGTGAAGCCGAGCCAGGGGATGCCGACGCGGTCACCGGGCGTATGCGTTGTGACATTCGGGCCCACGAGATCGACCCGACCGACAATCTCGTGACCGGGCACGATCGGATAGCGAATGTCGGGCAGCTCGGCGTCGATGAGGTGAAGATCGGTGCGGCATACCCCGCAGGCGCTGATCTTCACGCGGAGCTGCCCTTCGCCGGGGATCGGGTCAGGCCGCTCCTCCATCTGGAGGCGCGTTTGTGGGGCCGGCAACACCATCGCACGCATCGGTCTCTCCAGGGTGAACCGCGCTCCCATCGAACTATCCATAGAATAGCCGAGTGGCCAGTCCTTGACGTCGGTCAACGCCTGTTCCCGACCGACCGAACCGGGTTCCTTTGGCTTGACCAGGATCAAGCGTCTCGACCAAAGCCGGCCTATTGTGGCGGCCAAGGAGAATCCCGATGCCCATCAAGGACGTCTTTCTGCCGCTTATCGGTCAGCCGCGTGGGCCGGCCCTGGTTGCGATCGAGAAATGCGTGACTGTTGCCGCCGATCTCGGCGCCAGGATCACCGCGCTCGCGCTCGAGGAAGAGGTGTACGAGCGGCCGAAGGTGATGCTGCTCAGCGATCACGAGGCCGCGGAGGCCGCCAGCTCGCGCGAGCCGAGCGACATGCAGCAGCTCCTCAACGCATTCACCAATGCGACATCCAGCGCCAACATTCGCGCCCAGAGCCGAGCGGGCAAGGTGCCGGCGGACCAGATCGCGGCGGTCCTCGCCGAGTATGCCCGTTTCAACGATCTTACGCTGCTTCCCGTGAAGCCGCACGATAGTCGAACGGAGAGCATTGTCGAAGCCTTCCTGTTCGGATCCGGCCGGCCGCTTCTGCTCTGTCCGGAACATCTCGCAGGCAACCTTCGGTCCAAATTCGAGAACGTCATGATCGCCTGGGATCACTCCGCGCGTGCAGCGCGAGCGGTCGGCGACGCGCTGCCGGTTCTGCAGGCGGCGGCCTCTGTCCGCGTGGTGACCGTGGCGGATGACAAGACCGACGCGATCGTGCAATCCGGAACCGCCTTGGTCGATCATCTGAGGGAACACGGCGTTCACGCCTCGTTCGAAACGGCGAAAGGCCGCGGCAGCTCGATCGGCAAGGTCCTGGGGAACTGGGTGAATTCCCACGGGATGGATGCGATCGTGATGGGCGCCTATCATCATTCGCGCCTGAACGAGGTCGTCTGGGGCGGTGTGACAAAGACCGTCATTGGCGAGCCACCGTGCTGGGTTATGATCTCGCACTAGGCTCACTATTTTTCCGGCCTGATCGTCAACCATCGAAACCGTCGCTGACCGGGCGCATTTGCTTTCATGTCAACCTATCGTCTGAGCAATCTGCTGGCGCCGCGTTCAGTCGCACTCGTCGGCGCGAGCGCCCGTCCGGTCTCCGTGGGACGCGCCGTTCTGGAGAATATCCACAAGGCCCAATTCAAGGGGCGGTTCGGCCTCGTCAATCCGCGTCATGCCGAAATCGGCGGCATCGCGGCCGTGAAAAGTCTGGACGGGTTGGACTTCGTGCCCGAGCTCGTGGTCGTCACCGCGCCTGCGCGTGAGATTCCCGGCATCATCGACCAGGCCGGGCGTCGCGGCTCGGCGGGCGCCTTGATCGTTTCGGCCGGGCTCGGCCACGGACCGGGATCTCTGCACGAGGCTGCCGTCACGGCGGCCCACAAATGCGGCATGCGGCTGATTGGACCGAATTGTCTTGGCATCATGATGCCCGGCGTCAGCCTGAATGCCAGCTTTGCAGCGCATATGCCGGGGGCGGGTAGCCTCGCGCTGATCTCGCAGTCGGGCGCGATCGCTGCCGGCATGGTCGACTGGGCGGCGCAGCGTGGCGTCGGCTTCTCCGGCATCGTCTCGATCGGCGATCAGATGGACGTCGATATTGCCGATCTGCTCGACTATTTCGCGATGGATCACAAGACACGCGCGATCCTGCTCTACATCGAGTCCATCAAGGACGCGCGCAAGTTCATGTCGGCGGCACGCGCCGCCGCGCGCGTAAAGCCCGTCGTCGTGGTGAAGTCCGGCCGCATGGCGCAGGGTGCGAAGGCGGCTGCCACGCATACCGGCGCGCTTGCCGGCGCCGACGCCGTCTATGACGCGGCGTTCCGCCGCGCCGGCGTGCTGCGGGTCTCCGATCTGCGGGAGCTGTTCGATTGCGCCGAGACACTCGGCCGCGTCGAATCGCCGACCGGAAAGCGCCTCGCCATCCTGACCAATGGTGGCGGCATCGGCGTGCTCGCCGTCGACCGACTGGTCGAGCTCGGCGGGATTCCGGCGACCATCTCGGCGGAGGCGCGCAAGAAGCTCGATGCGGCTCTGCCGCCGACCTGGTCCCGTGCGAATCCCGTCGACATCGTCGGCGACGCCGACGCCTCGCGCTACGCGGCGGCGCTGGAGGTGCTGCTGGCTGATCGCGACAATGACGCGGTCCTGGTCCTCAACGTGCAAACGGCGATCGCCTCGGCAGCCGAGATCGCCACCACCGTGACGGAGCTCGTCGCCAAGTATCGCGAACAGCACCGCCGATGGGCGAAGCCGGTGCTGGCGTCCTGGGTCGGGGCCGATCAGGGCATCATTCAGGCGCTGTCCGGTGCCGGAATGCCGAATTATCCGACCGAGGACGACGCGGTGCGCGGCTTCATGCATCTGGTCCGGCACCGCGAGGTGGTCGAGGAGCTGAGTCAGGTCCCCCCCGCGATGCCCGACACATTCGTTCCGGACGCGCGAGGGGCGAGGCAGATCGTCACTGCCGCGATCGCGGATGGCCGCCAATGGCTCGAGCCGGTCGAGATCAAGCATCTGCTCGAAGCCTATGACATCGCGATGGTGCCGACCTATGCGGCAGCCGATGTCGAGCAGGCGGTGACCTATGCGAAGGACATCTTCGGACAGGGCGGGACCGTCGTCTTGAAGATCATGTCGCGCGACATCGTCCACAAATCCGATGTCGGCGGCGTCGTGCTCAATCTGACGACGCCGGAGGCCGTGCGTGCGGCCACCTCCGATATTCTCGCCCGGGCAAGAAAGCTGCGGCCTGAGGCCCGCATCGGCGGCGTCATCGTCCAGGCCATGGTCGTCAAGGCGAAGGCGCGCGAGCTGATCCTGGGTCTCGCCGACGATCCCACTTTCGGCACCGTCGTGGTGTTCGGCCGTGGCGGCACGGCGGTAGAGATCATCAACGACAAGGCGCTTGCGCTGCCGCCGCTGGATTTGCAGCTCGCCCGCGATTTGATCGACCGTACGCGCGTGTCGCGGTTGCTGAAGGCCTATCGTGACGTGCCGGCGGTCAAGGAGGACGCTGTGGGCCTGGTGCTGGTCAAGCTGGCGCAGATGGCCGCCGACATTCCCGAAATCCACGAGTTCGACATCAACCCGCTGCTGGCGGACGAGACCGGCGTGACCGCGGTCGATGCCCGCGTCGCGGTCGGCCCGCCGCAACGGAAGTTTGTCGGCTCCGGCCCGGCCAATTTCGCGGTTCGTGCCTATCCCTCGCAATGGGAGCGCCGCCTCAAGCTCAAGGACGACTGGCGCATCTTCGTGCGGCCCATGCGTCCCGAGGACGAGCCGACCATCCATGAATTCCTGCGTCACGTCACGCCACACGACCTTCGCCTGCGGTTCTTCGCGCCGATGAAGGAGTTCACCCACGAGTTCATCGCGCGCCTGACCCAGCTCGACTATGCGCGCGCGATGGCCTTCATTGCATTCGACGAGGCCACCGGCGAGATGGTCGGCGTGGTCCGGCTGCACTCGGATTCGATCTACGAGAGCGGGGAGTACGCGATCCTGCTGCGGTCCGATCTCAAGGGCAGGGGGCTCGGTTGGGCGCTGATGCAGCTCATCATCACCTACGCCAAGTCGGAAGGGTTGAAGGTTATTTCGGGCGACGTGCTCCAGGAGAACACCGTGATGCTCGAAATGTGCCGAAATCTCGGCTTCGAGGTCAAGCCGGATCCGGCTGAGCCTGACATCTGCGACGTCAAGCTGAAGCTCTGAGCGCGCCCCTTCAGGAGCGGGCTTCGCCCGGACTCGCCGCGGCGGAGGACTTGGCCGAAGACTTGGCCGTTGACCGCAAATTCTTCACGATGATCGCGATCAGTGGCACCAGCACCGGCACGATCGTGCTGAGCGGATGATGCACCGCGCCGGACACCTGGGCCTGGAGCGCGCGCGCCTCAAGCTGAAGGGCTTCGATGGAGGCGTCGTGGATCTCGCTGGCGAGCTCGATGTCACGGCCTGACGGAGCGCGGCCGGCGATCAGGAAGAGAGCGGCCGCGATGGCAAAATTGACGGCGCCGAGGATGGCCGCCGCGGCAATCGCACTCCAGATCTGGACCAGCGCGAAATAGGCCGACAGCTCCAGCATCAGGAGCCCGAATGCCGCGATCAGGGCCGCAAAGGCGCGCAGGCCGAGGCCGACCAGCAGATGGCAAAGCCTGATGTCCGCGATGATCCTGTCCGTGCGCCACAGCGCGCGCAAATGTTTGACCACATTCTCGGTATTCACCTAGTGTCTCCTCAGCATGAAGCCGACGACCACGCCGAGCGCGAAGGCCGAGGCGAGCGACGTGATCGGACGGTCCGCAATGAGGCTCTGAAGCTGCTCCTGCTCTTCGTCGACGGTCTCTCCAAGCTCGGTCAGCGCGGCCCTGATCTGATCGGCGAGTGCCTCGGCGCGATCTTTCGAGCTCTCGAACATCTCTTCGCCGGCGGTGCTCAGCAAGCGCGTGACGTCGACCTTCAATGCGTGCAGTTCTTCACTCATCCTGTCACTGTCGAACATGGACCTGATATCCCCATTGAACGAAAGCGAGCCTAGGGCCCGCCCGCGCCTTCGCGCTTGATTTGCGTCAATCGGCTGTGCTGCTCTGCTCTTGAGACAGGTCAAGCCGGCCGCCATATGCTGGCCTAGAAATGCGGTCTGAATTGCGGACCAATTGTCCCGATGAGGTGGAAGTGTGAACCACGAACCGCTGTTGCTCGCGACGCCGTCCGGCGACGTTCTGAACTTGCGCCCCGAAGGGCCCTGGACCGCCGCGAATGTGGTGACGCTCGAGACCTTGTCCCACTCGGTCGGAGTGGACGTCGATCGATCGCGCGTCGTCACCCTGGACATGTCGGGCGTCAGTGCGCTCGATACGCTCGGCGCCTGGGTCTTGGAGAAATTGTCGCGCAGGGCCGCATCGTCAGGGCGATCGGCCGAATTCGTGGGCGTCGCCGATCAGTTCAGCGGGCTGATGGACGAGGTGCGGCAGGTCAACCGCCAGACGCCGGCCCCGACGGCTGCGCCCAATCCGGTCGTGGCGAGGCTCGGGGATCTCGGCAAGTCCACGCTCAGTGCGCGTGAAGACGTCACGATCTTCCTCCAGATGCTCGGCGCGTTGTTCATGGCCGTCATCGGCGTGCTGCGTCGGCCGGGTTCGTTGCGGCTGACGTCGCTGGTCTATCAGCTCTACCGCATCGGATGGCAGGCGATCCCCATCGTGGCGTTGATCACCTTCCTGATCGGCGCCATCATCGCGCAGCAGGGCTTCTTCCATTTCCGCAGATTCGGCGCCGAGTCCTACACCGTCGACATGGTCGGCATCCTGGTGCTCCGTGAGCTCGGCGTGCTGATCGTCGCCATCATGGTCGCCGGCCGGTCGGGAAGCGCGTACACCGCCGAGCTCGGCTCGATGAAGATGCGCGAGGAGATCGATGCGCTCTCGACCA
The DNA here is from genome assembly GCF_015291745.1 of Bradyrhizobium sp. CCBAU 53351. Lineage (NCBI taxonomy): Bacteria > Pseudomonadati > Pseudomonadota > Alphaproteobacteria > Hyphomicrobiales > Nitrobacteraceae > Bradyrhizobium > Bradyrhizobium sp. CCBAU 53351. Next base: position 5,370,200 of record NZ_CP030059.1, on the reverse strand, counting down.
TGGGGCTCGATCCCGTCGAGGTCCTGATCCTGCCGCGCGTTGCGGCCCTGGTCATCGCGCTGCCCATCCTCACCTTCATCGGATCGATCGCCGCGCTCTATGGCGGCGGCCTCGTCGCGCAGTTCTATGGCGACATGGGCCCGGCGATCTACATCGCGCGGCTGCACGAGGCCATCTCCGTCACTCATTTCGAGGTGGGCATCCTGAAGGCGCCGTTCATGGCGCTGGTGATCGGGATCGTGGCCTGCAGCGAGGGATTGCGCGTCAAGGGCAGCGCGGAGTCGCTCGGGCGGCAGACCACGACGTCGGTGGTGAAGTCGATCTTCCTGGTGATCGTGCTCGACGGACTGTTCGCGATCTTCTTCGCTTCGATCGGAATGTGATGATGGACGCATCGCAAGACCAGTTCGCGATCCGCGTCCGCGACCTCGTGGTCGGCTTCGGCCGCCAGACCGTGCTCGACCATCTGTCGCTCGACGTCCGCCGCGGCGAGATCCTCGGGCTGGTGGGGGCGTCCGGTGGCGGCAAGTCGGTCCTGATGCGGACCATCATCGGCCTGATTCCGCGCCGGGGCGGGACCATCGAAGTCATGGGACAACCCACCGGCGGTCACGGTCGAGGCGCAGCCACGATTTGGGGCATCCTGTTCCAGCAGGGTGCGCTGTTCTCCTCGCTGACGGTTCGCCAGAACGTCCAGTTTCCCTTGCGCGAAAACCTCGTCCTGTCGCAGGAGCTGATGGACGAGATCGCGATCGCCAAGCTCGAAATGGTCGGCTTGCGCGCCCAGGACGCGGACAAATATCCGGCGGAACTGTCCGGCGGCATGACCAAGCGCGTGGCGCTGGCGCGTGCGCTCGCGCTCGATCCGCCGATCCTGTTCCTGGACGAGCCGACCTCCGGCCTCGATCCGATCGCCGCAGGCGATTTCGATGCTCTGATCAAGACGCTGCAAAAGACCCTGGGGCTGACCGTGTTCATGGTGACGCACGATCTGGCGAGCCTGACCACGGTCTGCGACCGCGTCGCCGCGCTGGCCGACGGCAAGATCGTGGCGATCGGCCCGATGCGCGAATTGCTGCAATCCGAGCATCCCTGGGTGCGCGCTTATTTCCACGGCAAGCGCTCGCAGATGCTGCAACACGAGATGAGATGAGACATGGAAACCCGCGCTCCCTACGTGCTGATCGGCGGCTTCGTGCTGGCCGCGATCCTTGCGGTGTTTGGCTTCGTCTACTGGCTGAACAACACCGGCGGCATCGGCCCGCGCACGAACTACCATGTGCAATTCCAGGGGCCGGTCCCAGGCCTCCTGGTCGGCGCCGGCGTGCTGTTCAACGGCATCCGCGTCGGTGAGGTGACCCAGCTCGGGCTCGCGGCCGATAACCCGCGCTTCGTCAATGCGACGATCTCGGTTGCGACCACCACGCCGGTCCGTTCCGACACCAAGGTCGGCCTCGAATTCCAGGGCCTCACCGGCGTGCCGGTGGTGACGTTGGAGGGCGGCGTGATCGTCGCCAAATCCGGCGAGCCGCTGACCCTGATCGCGGAGGCCGGCGCCGGCCAGAGCATGACTCAGGCGGCGCGGGATGCGCTGCGGCGGGTCGATACGGTGCTCGAGGATAATTCCGGCCCGCTGAAGGACACCATCGCCAATCTCAAGACGTTCTCCGACGGGCTCGCGCGCAACACCGGCAAGATCGACGGCATTCTGGCGGGCCTCGAGAAGATGACCGGGGGCGGCGCTCCCGCGCAGAAAGTCACCTACGACCTCCACACGCCGCCAAGCCTTGGGCCGGCCGGCAAGACGCTCTCCGCGTCGCTGGCCATCCCCGAGCCGAGCGCGGTCGCAATGCTGCAGACCCAGCGCATGCTGTTCGCGCCCGTCGGGGACAGGCCGGGCTTTGCGGACTTCCTCTGGGCCGACAGCATTCCGAAATTGGTGCAGGCGCGGCTGATCGACAGTTTTGAGAATTACGACATCGCCCACGCCCCGCTACGCACGACCGACTTCGGTCAGGCGGATTATCAGCTTCTGATCGACATCCGGCGCTTTCGCATCGTCACGGAGGGCGAGGCGAAGGTCGAGATCGGACTGTCGGCGCGGATCGTCGACAAGAACGGCAAGGTGGTTGCCTCGCGCCTGGTCGAGACCAGCGAGAAGCTCGACAAGGTCGAGCCGGCCGCTGCGGTCGCCGCCTTCGATGCGGCCTTTGCCCGCATCGCCAAGGAGCTGATCGGCTGGACCGTGCAGGCGGTGTGACGCCGTCTATTCCAGCGTCTTCAGGTAGGACAGAAGGTCGTGGATCTGGTCCGGGCTGAGCTCGAAGGCCGGCATGTCGGCGTGACCGGTGTAGATCCCTTCGGCCAGCGCCTCACCGAGGCTCTCGATCGGGTAACGCCGATGCAGGGTGCGCAACGGGGGCGCGCCCTCGAGCGGGCTGCGCGAGGCGCGGTCGATGGCGTGGCAGCGCGCGCAATTGGCCCTTGCAAAGGCCTTGCCGCGCTGTTCGGCGGTCGGGGCCGCCAGCGCAGGTGTCATCAGAAGCAGCCCAATCAGGCCGTGACGCAAAGCGCCTTGCAGCATGGAAGAAATCCCGTCGAACTCTGGAAGCAGAATAAGACGGGGATGCCACCCAAATTTGATCTGAGTCAATTGGCTTTGGCGCAGTGCAGTAAAATGCCGCCGCGTGGTGGACTCTGCCGGGGGGGCGGAGCTGGACCGACGCTGGGAGCGGTGGATGAAGCCTTCCGTGGTCACGATTGAGCCGAACGGGCATTTCTGCGCCGATTGCGCCGTGCGCGGAGCGGCGGTTTGTTCGTCGCTGGATGCAGCCGAGCTCAGGGAGTTCGAGCATCTCGGACGCCGCGTTCATTTTGACGCGGGCGAGACCGTGTTTTCCGAGGAGGACATCACGACCTCGTTCTACAACGTCCTCGAGGGCGTCATGCGGCTGTACAAGCTGCTGCCCGACGGCCGGCGGCAGATCGTCGGCTTCGCCTTGCCCGGCGATTTCCTGGGGATGAACATATCCGGCCGGCACAATTTTTCCGCCGATGCGATCGGCGTGGTGACCGTGTGCCAGTTCGCCAAAGCGCCTTTCGGCCGTTTCATCGAAGACCGGCCGCTCCTGCTGAGGCGAATCAACGAGCTGGCCATTCGCGAGCTGAGCCAGGCACGCGATCATATGGTGTTGCTCGGCCGCCGCTCGGCCGACGAGAAGGTCGCAACCTTCCTGCTCGGCTGGCGCGACCGGCTGGTCGCGCGCAGGGGCCTGTCCGACACGGTTCCGCTTCCGATGAGCCGTCAGGACATCGCCGACTATCTCGGCCTGACCATCGAAACCGTCAGTCGCACCTTCACGAAGCTGGAGCGCCACGGCGTGATCGAGATCATTCATGGCGGCATCAGCCTGCTCGATCCCGCGCGCGCCGAGGCGCTGGCCGCAGCTTGACGGTCCGTCCGGGATGTCCCGCCATTTTTGATCTCGATCAATGACGTCGGCCGGCTGCAGCAAATAATGCCCCGAACACTCTGGGAGGAGCAAGATGCCCGCTGATGCGTTGCTGGTGACCATTGTCGTCGTCGCGATCTTCGTCGCATTCGCCGCAGCTCTGGCTTGGGCAGACCAACAAACCAGCTCCGGCCGGCTCGACCCGGATTCCAAGCACTGAAGCTCCCGAACTCGTAGTCCGCTCAGACCTGCCAACAGGCCGAGGCGCGTCCGGCCGGCCCGGCTGCTCGCCAGCGTGTTAACGCAAGCGCGGCTGCGCTGCCTGCAACTCTGCAGCGATCAAAACGCATCGGCGCATCCTTCGGATGCGGGCCCCAGCTCGACCGCGGCTTTTTCGCGGCATTTGCCTTAAATCGCGCGCGTGCTTTCCGGTTGAAAAGCCTGATAACGTTGACTACGCAGGAACCTCAGTGCCTCGCAGTCTTAGGAGCCCAGTGGCGTGCCTCAGGACAAGACCGGCGACCCCCGACAGTCGGCGGGCAACAAACTATCGGTCCTGCGCAAGCACCCGATCTTCGCGGATCTGGAGCCGGAGGCGCTCGATCAGCTCTGCCGCTACGCCAAGCACGCCAGCGTGAGGCGCGGTGCGACGATCGCCGCCAAGGGCGATCCCGGCAACAATCTGTTCGCAGTGATCTCGGGGACCGTGAAGATCTCCTCCTCGTCGCCGGATGGCCGGAACGCCATTCTCAATCTGATCGGTCCCGGAGAGATCTTTGGCGAGATCGCGGTACTCGACGGCGCTCCCAGGTCGGCCGACGCCACCGCCAACACCAATTGCGAGCTCTACATCATCGATCGCCGGGACTTCCTGCCGTTCGTGAAGAGCCAGCCGGCGCTGGCGATGAAGTTCATCGAACTGCTCTGCGCGCGTCTGCGCTGGACCAGCCAGCAGGTCGAGCAGGTGATCCTCCAGAATCTGCCGGGCCGGCTGGCGAGCGCGCTGCTCGGTCTCACCGAGGAGCGCAAGTTCGATTCCGGCAGCGGCACGCTCGCCATCACGCAGCAGGAGATCAGCGAGATGGTGGGGATGACGCGGGAGAGCATCAACAAGCAATTGCGCGCCTGGGCCGGCCGCAACTGGGTTCGTCTCGAGCACGGCGCCATCGTCGTGCTGGACACCGATGCGCTGCGTGAACTCGCCGAGAGCGGCCTCGTCGGCGAGTGATGCCTCAGAGCTGATCGTCGACGATGGCGACCGCGCGGGTCCAGCCCGCCGAGGCGCGTTCGATCTTCACCGGAAAGCATGAGACCGTGAATCCGGTCGAGGGCAGTTGGTCGAGATTGTGCAGCTTCTCGAGATGGCAATAGCCGATGTGCCGTCCCGCCTTGTGGCCTTCCCAGATCAGGCCGGCATCCTTCGTCTCGGCATATCTCTTCGCGGTGTACACGAACGGCGCGTCCCAGCTCCAGCCGTCGGTGCCGGTCAGCCGCACGCCGCGTTCGAGCAGGTACATGGTGGCTTCATAGCCCATGCCGCAGCCGGAATTGACGTATTCTGCCTTGCCGAATTTCGCGCCGGCGCTGGTGTTGACGACGACGATCTCGAGCGGCGACAGCTTGTGCCCGATCCGCTTCAGCTCCTTCTCGACGTCGTCGGCGCTCGCCACATAGCCGTCGGGCAGATGCCGGAAGTCGAGCTTCACGCCCGGCTGAAAGCACCATTCCAGCGGGACCTCGTCGATCGTCCATGACCGTTCGCCGCGGTTCATGGTCGGGTGGAAGTGCCAGGGCGCATCGAGATGCGTGCCGTTGTGGGTCGACAGCGAGACCTGCTCGACGGCCCAGCCCTGGCCGTCCGGCAGATCCTGGGCTTTCAGTCCGTCGAAGAACTGCAGCATGCGGGGCAGGCCCTGCTGGTGATCGATATACTGGATGGTCGGATGGTTGCCTGGCGGATCGGCCGTCACGTCGTTTCTGAGCGGCACCGAGATATCGATCAGCTTCCGCGGCATGGGCATTCCTTCGCGATGATCCGCTGTTTCGGCCATCTTGCGGGGCCTCGATTGCACCCGTCAAGTCACGTGCCGGCGACGCCGGCCGGCCAGCCATCCCGCCATAATGCGAATTGCGTCGGAAATTGATCGATGCAAGTGTTGCATCGATCGATGCCGGATTTGGCTTGGACAGAGAATGCCGCCCGCCCTAGGGACGACATTGGCGCTTGACTTCACGTCTGAGGTGGAGCGACCCAAGGCGGCTCGCAGCACTTGCCGACAACGACATAATCAACCCCGGAGGAAGCCCAGATGAAGACACTCACCGGTATCATCACAGCCGTCGCACTGGCGGTCTCAGCGCCCCTGGCGACCGCGCGCGATTTCCGCTCCGCCGACATCCACCCCGCCGATTATCCGACGGTCGAAGCCGTCAAGTTCATGGGCAAGCAGCTCGCGACGGCGAGCGGCGGCAAGCTCGGCGTGAAGGTGTTTCCCAACGGCGCCCTCGGCTCCGAGAAGGACACGATCGAGCAGCTCAAGATCGGTGCGCTCGACATGATGCGGATCAACGCATCGCCGCTCAACAATTTCGTGCCCGAGACCATCGCCCTGTGCCTGCCCTTCGTGTTCCGCGACACCCAGCACATGCGCACCGTGCTCGATGGGCCGATCGGCGATGAGATCCTGGCCGCCATGGAGCCCGCGGGCCTGGTCGGGCTCGCCTATTACGACAGCGGCGCCCGGTCCATCTACACCGTCAAGGCACCCGTCAAATCGCTCGCCGACCTCAAGGGCCTGAAGATTCGCGTCCAGCAATCCGATTTGTGGGTCGGCATGATCCAGAGCCTGGGGGCCAACCCGACGCCGATGCCGTATGGCGAGGTCTATACCGCGCTGAAGACCGGCCTCGTCGATGCGGCCGAGAACAACTGGCCGTCCTACGAGTCCTCCCGCCATTTCGAGGCGGCCAAGTTCTACAACATCACGGAGCACTCCCTCGCGCCCGAGGTTCTCGTGATGTCGAAGAAGGTCTGGGACACTCTGAGCAAGGAGGACCAGGCCATGGTCCGCAAGGCGGCCAAGGAATCCGTGCCCGTCATGCGCAAGCTCTGGGACGAGCGTGAGCAGGCCTCCCGCAAGACCGTCGAAGCGGCCGGCGTTCAGGTCGTGACGATCGCCAACAAGCAGGAGTTCGTCGATGCGATGAAGCCGGTGTACCAGAAGTTCGCCGGCGACGAGAAGCTGCAGGGCCTCGTCAAGCGTATCCAGGACACCAAGTAAGAACATCGGGGCGGGTCCGGCGTCGCCGTGAGGGTGACGCCGGACCCTCGCAAGGGGAGACGCGGGATGACGGACCCACACGTCGCAGATCACGAGCATGACGCGGTCACCGCACGCCCGTCGACCGGCTTGCTGTCACGGATCAATGCACCTGTCGCGCGCCTCGGCATGTATCTGTCCGTGACGGGACTGCTCGTCATCGTCACCATCGTTTTCTATCAGGTGTTCGGGCGTTATGTGCTCAATTCCAGCCCGACCTGGACCGAGAACCTTGCGCTGGTGCTGATCCTCTATGTCACGTTGATCGGCGCCGCCGTCGGCGTGCGCGATGCCGGACACATCGGCATGGACAGTCTGCTGGTGATGCTCCCGGATCATGCGCGCGAGAAGATCGAGATCGTGATCCACGTGCTGGTCGCCATGTTCGGCATTGCGATGGCCTATAATGGCTGGATCCTCGGCGCGTCGGTCGGCACCGTAAAAATCCCCAATCTTGGACTGCCTGAGGTGATCCGCTACGTGCCGCTGATCGCCTCCGGCGTCCTGATCGTCTCCTTCTCCATCGAACACATCATTGCTCTCCTGCGCGGCGAAGAGGTCGTCCCCTCATGGAACTGATCATCCTCGGCGCCACCTTCTTCGGCTTCCTGATCCTCGGCGTCCCCGTCGCCTTCGCGATCGGCCTCTCGGCGATCTGCACCATCCTCTACGAGGGCCTGCCGGTCGCCGTCATCTTCCAGCAGATGATGTCGGGGATGAACATCTTCTCGTTCCTGGCCATCCCGTTCTTCGTCTTCAGCGGTGAGCTGATGCTGCATGGCGGCGTCGCCGACAAGATCGTGCAGCTCGCCAAGAATCTCGTCGGGCACATCCGCGGCGGGCTCGGCATGTCGAACGTCGTCGCCTGCACGCTGTTCGGCGGCGTCTCCGGCTCGCCCGTGGCGGACGTGTCGGCGATGGGCGCGGTGATGATCCCCATGATGAAAAAGGAAGGGTTCGACACCGACTACGCCGTCAACGTCACCACCCATGCCTCGCTGGTCGGGGCCTTGATGCCGACCAGTCACAACATGATCATTTATGCCCTGGCCGCCGGCGGCAAGGTCTCGATCGGCGCGCTGATCGCCGCAGGCCTCTTGCCGGCGCTCGTGCTGATGGTTTGCATGCTGGCCGCCGCCTATGCGGTCGCGGTGAAGCGCGGTTATCCCGCCGGCAAATTCCCCGGCTGGGCCGAAGTGTTCCGCTCCTTCGCGGCCGCGCTGCCGGGCCTGCTGATCGTCGGCATCATCCTGGCGGGCATCCTGTCGGGCGTCTTCACGGCGACGGAATCCGCAGCCGTGGCGGTGACCTACACCATCCTGCTGACGTTCTTCATCTATCGCACCATGACGCTGCCGAACTTCCTGCGCGCCGCCGCCAAAGCTGTGAAGACGACGGGCGTGGTGCTGTTGCTGATCGGCGTCTCCACCATGTTCCAGTATCTGATGGGGCTCTATGAAGTTGCCGACTTTGCCGGCGACCTGATGAGCAAGGTGTCCTCGCAGCCCTGGATCATCTTCCTGCTGATCAACGTCATCCTGTTCGTGCTCGGCACCTTCATGGACATGGCCGCGACCATCCTGATCTGCACGCCGATCTTCCTGCCGATCGCGATGAAGGCGGGCATGGATCCGGTGCAGTTCGGCATGCTGATGCTGATCAACTGCGCCCTCGGGCTGAACACGCCCCCGGTCGGAACCACGCAGTTCGTGGGCTGCGCCATCGGCGGCATCTCGGTGGGCGCGGTGATGCGCACCATCCTGCCGTTCTACGCTGCGCTGATCGCAGCTCTGATGTTTGTGACCTATGTCCCCGCATTCTCGCTGTGGCTGCCGCGCCTGCTGATGGGCTACAAGGGCTAGCAGCTACAGGGAGAAGCTATCAGTGACGGACTATCGCAAGCTCTTCGATCTCACCGGCAAGACGGCCGTGGTGCTCGGCGCCGCATCAGGCATCGGCAAATCGTCGGCTGAGGCGCTGGCCGGGCTCGGGGCCCGTGTCGTCTGCGCCGATCGCGCGCTTGACGCCGCAGAGGCAACCGCCGCCGGCATTCGCGACAAGGGCGGCTGGGCCGAAGCCGCGAGCTGCGACGCCGCGAGCGTCGCGGACGTCAACGCGCTCGCCAAGACGGTGATGCAGAAGTTTTCACGGCTCGACATCGCCGTGACGACGCCCGGCCTCAACATCCGCAAGACCATCCTCGACTACACCGAGGAGGATCTCGATCGCGTCCTGAGCCTCAACGTCAAGGGCACCGTCTTCTTCTTCCAGGCCTTCGGCCGCATCATGGTGGCGCAGAAGGGCGGCAGCATCATTGCCTGCTCCTCGGTGCGCGCCGTGACCATCGAGCCGGGCCTCGGCGTCTACGGCTCGACCAAGGCGGCGATCGGCCTCCTGGTGAAGGGCTTCGCCTCCGAGGTCGGCCATGCCGGCGTCCGCGTCAACGCCATCGCGCCGAGCATCGCCGAGACCGCGCTGACCGGTCCGTTCAAGCAGCGGCCCGACATCTACAATCTCTATGCCGGCCACACCGTGTTCAACCGCTGGAGCAGCGCCGACGAGGTCGCGACCGCGGTCGCCTATCTCGCTTCGGACGCCGCGAGCTATGTCAGCGGCAGCACGCTGTTCGTGGACGGCGGCTGGACCGCCGTCGACGGTCCGCCGACCGGTCTCACCCAGTTGCACAAATAGGCGGCCGTCTAGCCGACGAAGCCCGCACTCTGGCGCAGCTCTCTGTGATCTGCGCCAGTCAGCAGCGCGATCAGCGCGGCGGCCTCCGTCGGATGTGCGGCCCGCGTGGCCACGCCGGCGGTGTACATCGTCACGAGCTCGGATCCCGGCGGCAGCGATCCCGAGAGCACGAGGCCGTCGGTCGCGATGATCTCGGTCGCCTGTGTGCAGCCAATCGGCCGCGACGCAGTCGAATTCGCTAGTTCCCGCATCGCCGTCGCGCCGTTCGGAAAGATCTTGAGGCGCGAGGCGACCTCATAGGCGATGCCCAAACGGTCCAGCACTTTTGCAACGTGCTGCCCTGCGGTCGAGGCCTTGGTGTCTGGGACGTAGATCGCGTCGGCACTGCGCAACACGTCTCGCAAATCGGCTTCGGTCCTTACCGTCACCTTGGGATCGCGGCTGCGGACTGCCAGGGCGGTCTCGACCCGGCCGACATCCGTGATCGAGGAGGGGACAACGAGCTTCTCCTCGGCAAGTTTCGCAAGGAGAGCCTGTGTCAGGATTACGAGATCGGCAGCCGTTCCCGCGCGCAGCTTGTCGGCCATGATGCCGACCGCACCGAACTCGCCGTCGATGCCGAACCCGGTCTGCGCCTTGAAGGCCTCGGCGAGGCCGCGCACCAGGCCTTGCGCCGCGCCGCCGCTCAGGATGGTCAGTGTCGTCAAGATGCACGCTCCATGGCTGCAATGATCCTGTCGCGCGTGATCGGCAGGTCGCGCACGCGCACGCCGAGACAATCGTAAACTGCATTGGCGATTGCCGCCGTCACCGGGCCGTGCGCGGCTTCGCCGGCGCCGACCGGCTCGATCTCCGGCCGCTGAATCACCTCGACGTCCACCGCCGGGACTTCGCTGAAGGTCAGGATCGGATAGTCCGTCCAGGAGGTCGAGGTGATGCGGGTCCGGTCGAACCGGACGCGCTCCTTCAAAACCCAGCTGGTGGCCTGGATTGCGCCCCCCTCGATCTGGTTGATGACGCCGTCTGGATTGACGGCCTCGCCGACATCGACGGCAAGCGTCAGCCGCTTCACGCGGATGTTGTCGGCGCCCTCGATCTCGGCAATCGCCGCGCAATAGGCACCTATGTTCTTGTAGCGGGCAAAGCCGACGCCGTGACCAATGCCGGGTCGTTTTTGCGGCTTCCAACCGGCACGGCGCGCCGCGGCGCTGATGACATCGCGCGCCCGTTCGTCGCGCAGATGCCGCAAGCGAAAAGCGATCGGATCTTCGCTGCGCAAGGCGGCGATCTCGTCGAGCAGGGACTCGATGGCGAAGACGTTGCCTTGTCCGCCCAGCGTCCGCAGCGCCGAGGTCCGCACCGGCATGGTCAGCAGCCGGTGGCTGGTGATCGTCCAGCCGGGAAAATCATAGAGCGGAACGGAGTTGCGGTCGGCGCCGCCGCCATTGGCCGCCGGCGGGTTGGTCGAGATCATGCGCGGGTAGGGATTTGTGATCTCGCTCGCCGCAAGCAGTGCCGGCTGCGCCGCGCGTCCTGGCCGCGCCGCATGGCCGTTGCTCCAGATCGTATGGCGCCAGCCAGAGATCTCGCTGTCGGCGTCGAGATCGGCCTCGACCTCGATGGCCATCGCCGCACCAAACGGCGCGTGGGACATCTCGTCGTGGCGCGACCACTGCACCCGCACCGGGCGGCCATCGGCCGCTTTCGCCAGCAACACGGCATCGAGCGCGACGTCATCGGCGGCGTTGTGTCCGTAACAGCCGGCGCCCTCCATGTGTTCGACGATGATGCTCTCGGCCGGCAGCTTGAGCACGATCGCGAGGTCGGCGCGGAGCAGATAGACACCCTGGCTGTGCGTCCAGACATGGACGCGGTCACCGTCCCATTGCGCCACGGCACAGGAGGGCGCGATCGAAGCATGTGCGATGTAAGGGCGGGTATATTGCCGGCGGAGCATCTGGGCGGGCTTGCGGGCCGATTCCACCCCCCTGCTGTCGATGACGGTGGTCTCGACCGGCTGGCTCCTCAGGAAGCCCGCGAGATCGTCTTCATCGGGCAGCGGCTCGCCCGCGGACCATTTCGCGCCCTTGCGCAAGGCCTTGAGCGCCGTTTCCGCCGCCGCCTCGGTGTCGGCGACCACGCCGGCAAAGCCGCCGTCACGGACGATCGCAACGCGGCCGGGGATCGCGCGCACAGCGGTCTCGTCGAGTGCGGCCAATTTGACGCCCGACATCTCCGGCCGCAGCACGCGACCGTGCGCCAGTCCCGGCAGTGCGAGGTCGTGGATGAAGCGCGGCCGCGCGAACACCTTGTCGGGAATGTCGATGCGCTGGACCGAATGCCCGGCGACAACGCGCTTGGCAATGCTCTTCGCTGTCGAGTCGGCGGTGGCGTTGTGGTCGAGCGAGACATCGCCAGCCAGTTCCCAATAGCTTGTTCTGACGTTGCCCGGTCCCGAGATGGTGCCGTCATCGACATCGAGCTGCGACGCCTCCACGCCGAGACGTTCGGATGCCGCGCGAAGGAAGCGCTGGCGCACCTCGGCGCAGATATGGCGGAGCGCGCGGCCGGATTGCTGGATTGATAGACTGCCCGAGGTGACGCCTTCATTCGGGCTGCTTGTCGTCGAGGCGCGGATCATCTCGATCCTGCCGATATCGACGTCGAGCTCGTCCGCCGCGATCTGCGCCAGCGCCGTGACGATGCCTTGACCGATCTCGACCTTGCCGGGCGAGATCGCCACACGGCCGTCATCGGTGAATCGCACCCATGACGATAATTTTGGATTGGCCGCGAGGCTGACCGGCAGTTTCGGGGCAGGAGATGGCATGCTCATGACGCCGCCATCTCCGCCGCCGCACGCAGCACGGCGCGGACCATGCGGTTGTGCGATCCGCACCGGCACAGATTGCGATCTAGTGCGGCTCTGACCTCGGCCTCCGTCGGGGACGGATTGCGTTTCAGGAGCGCAGCCGCGCTGATCAGAATTCCGGATACGCAATAGCCGCACTGCATTGCCTGTTCGGAGATGAAGGCGCGCTGCAGCGGCTGTGGTTGCTCTGCCGTGCCGAGGCCCTCTACCGTGACGACATCCTTGTCCGCGACCGACCACAACGGCATGTCGCAGGAGGCCATCGCGCGATCGCCGACCATCACGTAACAGGCGCCACACTCGCCAGCGCCGCAGCCGAAATGCGCACTGGTGAGGCCGAGCCGGCTGCGCAGCACATCGAGCAGAGTCTGGTCGGGGTCGGCATCGACGGCCGTCGCCGCACCGTTGAGGCGGAATTGAATGGTCGGCATGATCGCTCTGAGGCCTCAGGACTTGTCGAATTTCTTGACCACGTCGGCCCATTTCTCGATGTCGCCGCGCAGGAATTTGTCGAACTGCTCGGGTGTCATCGACATGGGCACGGCGCCTTGTTCCGTCCAGAGCTTTACGATGTCCGGCCGCTTCACCATCGCGGCAACGGCTGCATTGACCTTGTCGATGATGGGCTTCGGCGTGCCCGCCGGTGCCATCAGGCCGAGCCAGATCGTCGCCTCATAGCCGGGAACGCCCGCTTCGATCGCGGTCGGCACATTCGGCAGCACGGCCGAGCGTTGCTTGCCCGTGGTGGCGAGCGCGCGCACCTGGTTCTCGGCGACGTTCGGCGCCATCGCCGGCACCGCGTCGATCATCATCTGAACCTGTCCGCCGATCACGCCGCTGCGGGCCTCACCGCTGTTGCGATAGGGCACATGGACGACGTCGATGCCGGCCATGGCTTTGAACAGCTCGCCGGCCATATGGTAGGGCGTGCCCTGCCCGGAGGAGGCGTAGTTCAGCTTGCCCGGTTGCGCCTTGGCGAGTGCGATGAACTCGGCCAGCGTCTTTGCCGGAACTTGCGGGTTCACCACGATGACGAGATCGGAATAGTTCACCGGCGCGATCGGCGCGAGGTCGCGCATCAATTCGTATTTGCGCTTGTCCGGCGTCAGCAGCGATTCATTGGCGGTCTGGGTGTTGGACATCATCAGCAGCGTGTAGCCGTCGGCCGGCGACTTCGCCGCCTCGATCGTGCCGATGACGCCGCCGGCGCCCGTGCGGTTCTCGACCACGAAGGGCTGGCCGAAGCTCTCCTGCAGCACATTGCCGATCAGCCGAGCCGCGACGTCAGCCGGCCCGCCGGCACCGAATGGCACGACGATCCGGACCGCGCGGGTGGGATAATCCTGGGCGAATGAGGGGGCAGTCGGGACGACGGCGAGCAGGCCGGCAGCCAACGCCAGCATGAAGCTTCGGGCAACCATGCCCACCTCCCTGATGTCGTTCTTGTTGCCCGGCACTCTAGCGGCGGGGAATGCGAACTGTCGACGCCTTACAGGGCCAATCGGGAGGGGAATATCCGGCGGCTTTCGGTGTGGCTGCGCCGCTTTTCGCGGTCGCAGCAGGAACTGCCGGCCCGTGCGGCTTGAGCAAATCGCATGGGCGCTGCCGGATAAATGCCCTCGGCTGGCCGGTATTTTGGTGTTACGAATTGGGTCATGAACCAGCACGCCAAAATCGAAATCCGCCATTCGACCTGTCCGCACGATTGCCCGTCGGCCTGTGCCCTCGATGTCGAGGTGGTCGAGAGCCGCAGCATCGGCCGTGTCCGCGGTTCGAAAAAGCAGACCTACACGGCCGGCGTCGTTTGCGCCAAGGTCGCGCGCTATGCCGAGCGCATCCATCACCCCGAGCGGGTGACGTACCCGATGCGCCGCACGGGTCCGAAGGGCTCCGGGCAGTTCGCGCGGATTTCCTGGGACGAGGCGCTGGACGAGATCGGGCATCGCTTCAACGCGGCCGAGCGCGAGTTCGGCGCGGAATCGATCTGGCCCTATTACTACGCCGGCACGATGGGTCTTGTGATGCGCGACGGGCTCAACCGCCTCACGCACGTAAAGAGATATTCGCGCTTCTATCAGACCATCTGTGCCAACGTTGCGCGCATCGGCTTCGCCATTGGCACCGGCAAGATCGCCGGCGCCGATCCGCGCGAGATGGCGCAGTCCGATCTCGTCGTGATCTGGGGCACCAATCCCGTCAACACCCAGGTCAACGTGATGACGCACGCCTCCCGTGCGCGCAAGGAGCGCGGCGCCAGAATCGCGGCGGTCGACATCTACGACAACGACACCATGAAGCAGGCTGACATCAAGATCATCCTGCGGCCCGGCACCGACGGCGCGTTTGCCTGCGGCGTCATGCATGTCCTGTTCCGCGACGGCCATGCCGACCGCGCCTATATGGACAAATACACCGACTGCCCTGCCGAGCTCGAGGCGCATCTGAAGACGCGCACACCGGAATGGGCGTCCGCGATTTGCGGCGTGCCGGTGGCGGAGATCGAAGCCTTCGCGAAAGCGGTGGGCGAGACCAAGCGCACCTTCTTCCGCTTTGGCTACGGTTTTACGCGCAGCCGCAATGGTGCCACCCAGATGCACGCGGCCAATTGCATTCCCGCGGTGACGGGCGCCTGGCAATATGAAGGCGGCGGCGCCTTCTTCAACAATTACGCGCTGTGGCATTTCAACGAATCCATCATCGAGGGCCACGACGCCATCGACCCGGGCATTCGCGCGCTCGACCAGTCGAAGATCGGCCGTATCCTCACCGGCGATGCCGAGGCCTTGCACGGCAAGGGGCCGGTCAAGGCGATGCTGATCCAGAACACTAATCCGATGACGGTGGCGCCGGAGCAGGCGCTGGTGCGGCAGGGCTTTGCGCGCGAGGATCTGTTCGTCGCCGTGCACGAGCAGTTCATGACCGAGACGGCCGAGATGGCCGACATCGTGCTGCCCGCGACCATGTTCATGGAACATGACGACCTCTATTACGGCGGTGGCCACCAGCACATCTCGGTCGGGCCGAAGCTGATCGATGCGCCCGGCGAATGCCGTTCCAACCACGAGGTCCTGCAGGGGCTCGCGCCGCGGCTTGGCGCAAAGCACCCGGGTTTCGAGATGACGCCGCGCGAATTGATCGATGCGACGTTGAAGCTGAGCAATCACGGCGACATCGGCGGCCTCGAAGCCGACATCTGGCGCGACCTGCAACCGGACTTCCGCACATCCCACTATCTCGACGGCTTCGCCCATGTCGACGGGAAATTCCATTTCAGGGCCGATTGGGCGCATCCGCCGTTCGGCGTGACGATGGGCGATGTCGACAAGATGCCGTCCTTGCCGGATCATTGGGCGGTGATCGAGCAAATTGATCAGGCTCACCCGTTCCGGCTCGCGACCAGCCCCTCGCGCAGCTTCCTCAACACCACCTTCAACGAGACGCCGTCCTCGCAGGAACGCGAAGGCAAGGCGAGCGTGATGATCCATCCCCTGGATGCCGCCGCGCTCGACATTGCCGATGGCGATGCGGTGACGCTGGGCAACACCCGCGGCGAAACCACGCTGATCGCGACGCTGTTCGACGGCGTGCGGCGCGGCGTGCTGATCGCGGAGTCCGTTCACCCCAACAAGAACCATATCGGCGGCCGCGGCATCAACATGCTGACGGGAGCCGAAACCGTCGCGCCGATCGGCGGGGCCGCATTCCATGACAACAAGGTCTGGATCAGGAAGGCCAGGACGGTTTAGGGCACGCACTCCGTGACGCCGTAGCCTGCGAACTCCTTCGCAATGTTCGGGTTCATGGACTTCGCTTGGGCGAGATCGGTGGCGCCGTCACCGCCGCTCTTGCGGGCGGCGATGCCCCGGCCGAACAGCGACGATGACGAGCGCGGGTTGCGCTGGATCGCGTCGGTGTAGTCCTTGATCGCCTCGTTGGTCCGGCCGAGCTTGAGGTTGACGAGCCCGCGGCTGTCGAGCGCATCGCTCAATCCGGGATTGATCTGCAGCGCCAGATTGCAGTCGCCGAGCGCGCCCTGCAGGTCGCCGGTTGCAGCGCGCGTCCAGCAGCGATTGTTGAGCGCCTCGGCATCTCCGGGATTCCTGCGGATCACAAGGTCGAAATCCTGCGTGGCGAGCGCATAGGCGCGCTTGATCGCATAGACCTGGCCGCGCTTGTAGCGCGAGACGATGTCATTTGCGTTCGCCGCGATCTTGCGACTGAGATCGGCGATGACCGGATCCCTGGCGAGATCGTCGGCGCTCGAGGGACGCTCTGCCTGGGGCGCTTCGCAGACCGGCTTCTGCGGCTCAGGTTTCTGAGGCTCGGGCTTCGTCGCGGCCGGATCGGCCTTGTTGTCGGACGGCCGGGGCACCGAGCCTGCGAACGAGAATTCCGTGGTCAGCGAGGACGACAGCCAGGGCACCTGTTCCCGCTTGGTCGCGGCGACCACGCCGTTCTTGGTGTTGGTCAGGGCCTGCTCGGCGCTGATGTTCGGCGCGCGCATCTCGCGAAGCAGCTCGGCGACGAACAGGCCGTGATCGGTCTTGCCGCCGGCCGCGACCGCGCCGAGCGCGGCGGAGTAGAGCACGAGCGAATTGCTCGGAGCGATGGCCGGCGCAAGGCCCGCCGAATAACGGCGGAAGCGCCGCTCGAACGGGTTGCGGCGCGAGGCGTCGATCAGCGCGATCTTGATCGCGGCGCCGCGCGTGTTCATCTCGGCGAGCATGGCATCGAGGCTGAAGCCGTCGCGCGCCACGTCAGGCTCGGTCCAGATCTGCGCGTCGACGGGAAGCAAATAGGTCTGCCGGTTGGATTGGATAGCAAAGCCGTCGAAGAAGACCAGCGCCACCGCGCCGCGTTCGATGCGCGCGTAGAAGCGATCCAGCACCTGCCGCATGGTGTCGCCGGTGAGATTGCTCTGCCGGTCGACGACGAAGCCCTCGCGCTTCAATTCTTCAGCGACGTCCTGGGCGTCGTTGGCGACGTCGTTCAGCACGAACTCGTTGTCGGGATATTTCGCATTGCCGATCACCAGCGCGAGTTTCGCGGCATCAGCGGCGCGGCTTGCGGAGCCTGCGCCCGATGCGAGCAGTCCTGCCAGCAACAACATCATCGCGGCGCGCATGAAATGGCTCATTGGTGATCAAAATCTCCAGTCAGGATAGCGGCCGTCACCCGTAATTCAATCGCCAAGCGAATTTGCGCCCACACGCTATGGTGACACAGCGTTGCAGATTGCCCTTGCGCGCGCCGCCCGTCCTGCCGCAAATGGCTGCAAAACGGAAGGCAAGGAAGCGAGCGGACCATGACCGACACCACGGCAATCGTCACCGAGAAGCGCGGGCCGGCGTTCTGGATCACCATCAACCGGCCGGAAAAACGCAACGCATTGAACGGCGAGGTCATCGCCGGCATCACCAAGGGCTATCGCGACGCGCATGACGACAAGGACGTCCGCGTCATCGTGCTGACGGGCGCGGGCGACAAGGCGTTCTGCGCGGGCGCCGATCTGCAGAATTCCGGCGCCGCTTTCGCGATGGACCATTCCAAACCAAATGTCGACTATGCCGATCTGTTACGTTTGTCACAGAACGCCACCAAGCCCGCGATCGCGCGGGTCGGCGGGGTCTGCATGGCCGGCGGCATGGGCCTGCTCTGCATGACCGACATGGCGGTTGCGGCCGATCACGTCGTGTTCGGCCTGCCGGAGGTCAAGGTCGGTGTGTTCCCGATGCAGGTGCTGAGCCTGCTGCAGTCGATCGCACCGCCGCGCCTCGTCAACGAATGGGCGCTCACCGGCGAGCCGTTCGACGCCAAGGCGGCGCAGGCTGCCGGTCTCCTCAATTACGTCGTGCCCACGGCCGAGCTCAATGCCAAGGTCGACTGGCTGATCGGCCGTATCGTCGACAAATCGCCGACCGCGATCCGCCGCGGCAAATACGCCATGCGCGCCATCGCCTCGATGTCGTTCGACGAGAGCATCGCCTACACCGAAAGCCAGATCGCGCTGCTCGCGATGACCGAGGACGCCAAGGAAGGCCTGAAGGCGTTCAGCGAGAAGCGGAAGCCGGTCTGGACGGGACGGTGAGGGCCGGGGACCGCTCTCGTGTCCCGGACGAAGCGCAGCGCCTCTTCGGCGATGCGCTGCAGAGCCGGGACAGCAGCTCAGCCCGCGTTCGCCTTCAGCCCCGCCGCCTGGATACCCGCCACCGCGCAGGCCTCGTCATTGTCGGAGGTGTCGCCGGAGACGCCGACGGCGCCAAGGAGCGTCGCGCCGTCCATGATCAGCACGCCGCCGGGCACCGGCACCAAAGCGCCTTTGGCAATCGTGTTCACGGCGTCGATGAAATAGGCCTGCTCCTGCGCGCGTTGGAACAGCGCGCGTGAGCCCATGCCCATGGCGAGCGCGCCGTAGGCCTTGCCGTGCGCGATCTCGGCCCGCATCAGGCTGGTGCCGTCCTGCGCCGCGGCGATCTTGAGCACGCCGCGCGCGTCCAGGATGGTGACGACCAGCGGCTTCAGCTTCAGCTCGGTGGACTTTGCGAAGGCGGCGTCGAGGATCTTGCGGGCGGTGTCGAGGGTAAGGTCAGCCATGGCTGGGCTCCTTTGCAGCGGTTGAGGTGGAATTGGGTTCGGCGCGATCGAGGCTCATCGCCAGCACGCGCGCGACGTGAAGCGCCTCGCGCCCCGTGCCGTCGTGGATCTGGTGGCGGCAGGAGGTGCCGTCGGCGACGACCAGCGTATTCTCGCCTGCGCGCCGCACGGCGGGCAGCAG
The DNA here is from genome assembly GCF_015291745.1 of Bradyrhizobium sp. CCBAU 53351. Lineage (NCBI taxonomy): Bacteria > Pseudomonadati > Pseudomonadota > Alphaproteobacteria > Hyphomicrobiales > Nitrobacteraceae > Bradyrhizobium > Bradyrhizobium sp. CCBAU 53351. Next base: position 5,351,090 of record NZ_CP030059.1, on the reverse strand, counting down.
CGACAGTTCGGCCATCTCGATCGAGGCATCATAGGTGTCGGCGCCATAACCGAAGGCGCCGGCCATGCCGCAGCAGCTCGACTCGATGGTCTCGACCTCGAGGCCGGGGACGAGGCGCAGCACCTGTTCGACCGGCTTGAAGGCGCCGAAGGATTTTTGATGGCAATGGCCGTGCACCACGGCCTTGTCGGCGACGCTGCCGAGCGGCAGTTGCAGCCGGCCGGCTTCGGCCTCGCGCACCAGAAATTCCTCGAAGGTCAGCGCATGGGCGCCGACCGCCTTGGCGTCATCATCCCTACGCAGCGAGGCGAGCTCGTCACGCAGCGTCAAGAGGCAGCTCGGCTCGAGACCGACGATCGCGACGCCGCGGGCGGCAAAGGGCGCGAAAGAGGCGACGAGCCGGTCGAGCTCGGACCTGGCTTCATCGACGAGCCCTGCGGACAGGAAGGTGCGGCCGCAGCACAGCGGGCGGCTGCCCTTGGCCGACTTCGGCATGTGAACGCGATAGCCGCCGGCCGCGAGCACGCGCAGCGCCGCGTCGAGGTTCTCGCGCTCGTAGATGCGATTGAACGTGTCGGCGAACAGCACGACCTCGCGTCCGTTCTCCGGCCCGACCGCGTCCGCCGGCGGCACGAACACGTCGCTGCGGAAGGCGGGGAGTGCCCGGCGCGCGCTGATGCCGGCAAAGCGTTCGAACAGCTTTCGCAGCAGCGGGCTGCGGTTGCGCAAATTCGCCAGCGGCGCGAAGCGCGCGGCGAGGCCGGCATAGCGCGGGATATAGCCCACCAGGCGGTCGCGCAGCGTCAGTCCGTGAGAGGCCGCGCGCGCGGCGAGCACTTCGATCTTCATCTTTGCCATGTCGACGCCGGTCGGGCATTCATGGCGGCAGGCCTTGCAGGAGACGCAGAGCTTCAGCGTCTCCATCATCTCGTCGGAAGACAGCGCATCGGGCCCGAGCTGGCCGGAGATCGCAAGGCGCAGCGTGTTGGCGCGCCCGCGGGTGACGTCCTTCTCGTTGCGCGTGGCGCGATAGGACGGGCACATCACGCCGCCCTCGAGCTTGCGGCAGGCGCCGTTGTTGTTGCACATCTCGACCGCGCCCTGGAAACCGCCGCCGGCGCCGGGATAGGCAGACCAGTCGAGTTTTGTCTTCAACTCACCGACGCGATAGTCCGGCTTGAAGCGAAACAGCGAGCGGTCGTCCATCCTGGGCGCATCGACGATCTTGCCGGGATTGAGCACGCCCTCGGGATCGAAGCGCTGCTTCACTTCCTTGAAGTCCGCGACGAGGCGCTCGCCGAACATCGTCTCATGGAATTCGGAGCGCACCAGGCCGTCGCCATGCTCGCCGGAATGCGAGCCCTTGTATTCGCGCACCAGCGCGAAAGCCTCCTCGGCGATGGCGCGCATCGCCTTGACGTCCTTCTCCAGCTTCAAATTCAGCACGGGCCGTACATGCAGGCAACCCTCGGAGGCGTGCGCATACATGGTGCCGCTGGTGCCGTGTTTGGCAAACACCTCGTTCAGGCGCTGCGTGTAGTCGGCCAAATGCGGCAGCGGCACCGCGCAGTCCTCGACGAAGGAGACCGGCTTGCCCTCCTGCTTCATCGACATCATGACGTTGAGGCCGGCAGCGCGGAAATCGGCGATGCCGCTCTGCAGCGCGGGCTCGGTGATCTCGACCACGCCGCCCCATTTGCGCGTGTCGTTGGTCCAGCCGAAGCCGAGATCGCCCATCAATTCGCCGAGCTGCTTCAGGCGCGCCAGATTGTCGGCCTGGTTCTCCTCGGCGAATTCCACGACGAGCACGGCGTCCGGATCGCCCTTGATCGCGGCGTTGATGATCGGCTTGAACATCGCGATGTCGCGGCCGAGCGCGATCATGGTGCGGTCGACCAGCTCGACCGCGATCGGCTTCAGCTTGACCAGATGCTGGGCCGCGTCCATCGCCTCGTAGAAACTGCCGAAATGGCAGACGCCGAGCGCCTTGTTGCGGATCACAGGCCACAGCTTCAGCTCGACCTTGGTGGTGAAGGCGAGGGTGCCCTCGGAGCCGACCAGAAGATGCGCCATGTTGTTGCGCGCGTTGCGCGGCGTGAGCGCATCGAGATTGTAGCCGCCGACCCGGCGCTGCACCTTCGGAAAGCGCGTCGCGATCTCTTCGGCCTCGCGGGACCCGAGATCGAGCATGTCGCGGAACAGGGCGCGTGCGCTGTCGCTCGCATCGAGATCGGAGAGGTCGCGCGAGACCTCGCCAAAACGGCTCAGCGTGCCGTCGGCGAGCGAAGCTTCCATCGACAGCGTGTTGTCGCGCATGGTGCCGTGGCGAAGCGAGCGGCCGCCGCAGGAATTGTTGCCGGCCATGCCGCCGATGGTGGCGCGGGAAGCCGTGGAGACGTCGACCGGAAACCACAGGCCGTGCTTTTTCAGTTGCCGGTTGAGATCGTCGAGCACGATGCCGGGCTCCACCACGCAGGTGCGGCCCTCGACGTCGAGCGACAGGATGCGGTTGAGGTGTTTTGAGAGATCGACCACGAGCCCGTCATTGACGGTCTGGCCGCATTGCGAGGTGCCGCCGCCGCGCGGGGTGACCTTCAGCCCCGCGTCGCGGGCAATCGCCAGCGCCCGCAGGGCCTCCTCCATGGTCCTGGGCACGACCACGCCCGACGGCACGATCTGGTAGAACGAGGCGTCGGTGGCGTAGCGGCCGCGGCTGAAGGGGTCGAACAGGACGTCGCCGGTCAATTCCGACCGCAGGCGCCGTTCGAGTGAGGAGGCGTTTGTCATCCCTGATCCCGGACTAATCCAGTAAGGCTCAGCTTTGCTGAGTTATTCATTATCGTCCCTGATCGAACATATTATGAATTCAAAATGAGCAAGCCGGCCGCCCTTAAGACGCCGCCGGCGCATCCTCTTGAGGCTCGGTCAGATGCTCGATCGCGGCCGTCCGCTTGTTGCGCAGGTGCTGGAACAGGATGTCGCTGAGCTCGCTGGCGGCGCGGCGACGCAGCGCATCGAGGATGGCCTCGTGCTCGCGCATCGCCTCCGCCCAGCGTTGCCGCTTGCGGGCAAAATTGGCGGAGTAGCGGACGCGGCGAATTCTCCCCGCGAAATTGGCGTAGGCGGTCTTCAGCGTCTCGTTGCGCGCGGCCGCGACGATGCTCTCGTGGATGCGCTGGTTGGTCTGGAAATAGCCGTGCATGTCGCGGTGCAGGTAGTGGCCGTACATCTCGTAATGCAATTGCTCGATCGCGACGATTTCCGCATCCGTAATGGCCTCGCAGGCGAGCCGTCCGGCAAGGCTCTCCAGTCCCGCCATGACGTCGAACAGCTCCTCGATGTCGCGCTGGCTGAGCTGGCGCACCCGTGCGCCGCGGTTCGGCAGAAGCTCGATCAGCCCCTCGGCCGCAAGCACTTTCAGCGCCTCGCGCAGCGGCGTGCGGGAGATGCCGAGCATCTCGCAGAGTTGCCGCTCGGGAACGCGGGCTCCTTCCGGGATGTTGCCCTCGACCACGTAGTCGCGCAGCCGCAGCAGGATCTCGCCATGGAGCGAGGCCTCGGGACGGTTTTCCTGGCGGTCGCCGCCATCTGCGCCGGGCGGCGCGATCGGAACCCCGGTGTCGGGAATCGTGGATTTCATTTGCAGCACAATAGTTTGCCCGTTTGGTCGCGTCGACGTCCGAAATCGAATACCAAATTTCGATTGAAAGGACAAAAAATGAATGCAAAATAGTCTCCAGAGCCGGCCAAGACCCGCCGCCAGGGAGGTTTTCATGCATCAGGGACGCCATTTCCTTCAGATTCCGGGCCCGAGCCCGGTCCCCGAGCGCGTCCTGCGCGCCATGGACATGCCTGTCATCGACCACCGCAGCGCGGAGTTCGGCGAGCTCGGCCGCATCGTGCTCGAAGGCAGCCCGAAGATCTTCCAGACCAAAGGGCCGGTCGTGATCTTCCCCTCCTCGGGCACCGGCGCCTGGGAGGCCGCGATCGTCAACACGCTGTCGCCGGGCGACAAGGTGCTGATGGTCGAGACCGGCCATTTCGCGACGCTGTGGCGCCAGATGGCGGGTCGCTTCGGCATCGAGGTCGACTTCGTCCCCGGCGACTGGCGCCGCGGCGCCGATCCCGCATTGATCGAGGCAAGGCTCACCGAGGACACTGCGCAGGCGATCAAGGCCGTCATGGTCGTGCACAACGAGACCTCGACCGGCGCGACCAGCCGCATCGCCGACATCCGTGCCGCGATCGACCGCACAGGCCATCCGGCGCTCTTGATGGTCGACACCATTTCCTCGCTCGGCTCGGTCGACTACCGCCACGACGAGTGGAAGGTCGATGTCAGCGTCAGCTGCTCGCAGAAGGGTTTCATGCTGCCGCCCGGCCTCGGCTTCAATGCGATCTCGCAGAAGGCGCTTGCTGCGGCGAAGAGCAACAAGATGCCGCGCTCCTATTTCGACTGGGAGGAGATGCTCAAGCCCAACGCAAAAGGCTTCTTCCCCTACACGCCCGCAACCAATCTGCTCTACGGCCTGCGCGAGGCGATCGCGATGCTGCTCGAGGAGGGTCTCGAAAACGTGTTTGCGCGGCATCAGCGGCTTGCCGCCGCGACCCGCGCCGCCGTCAATCATTGGGGCCTCGAGGTGCTCTGCCAGGAGCCGTCGGAATTCTCGCCGGTGCTCACCGCCGTGCTGATGCCGCCCGGCCACGACGCCGACCAGTTCCGGAAGGTGGTGCTCGACAATTACAACATGTCGCTCGGCTCCGGCCTGTCGAAGGTGGCCGGAAAAGTCTTCCGTATCGGCCATCTCGGCGAATGCAACGCGCTGACGCTGCTCGGCGCGCTCACCGGCGTCGAGATGGGCCTGTCGGTCGCGGGCGTGCCGCATCGCTCCGGCGGTGTCGATGTCGCGATGAAGCTTCTGGAGCAGCGCCCGCAGGGCAATGCATCGCCTCATCTGAAAGTGGTGGGCACTTAGGCCGCGCCGGACGCGCGGCTGGAAATCACAAAAAAAGCGATCAGGGAGGGCGAGATGGGAGTTCGGTTCAAGGCCACGCATGTCGTGCTGGCGATGCTCTGCGCGATGTACTTCATCACCTATGTCGACCGGGTCAACATCGGCACCGCCGCGAGCGAGATCCAGAAGGAGCTCGGCCTCTCGAACACGCAGCTGGGCCTCGTCTTCTCCGCCTTTGCCTATCCCTATCTGCTGTTCCAGGTGATCGGCGGCTGGGTCGGCGATCGTTTCGGGCCGCGCAAGACGCTGTTCTGGTGCGGCATGATCTGGGCGGTCGCCACTATCATGACCGGCTTCGTGCACGGCCTCGTCGCGCTGTTCATTGCCCGCTTCGCGCTCGGCTTCGGCGAGGGCGCGACGTTCCCGACCGCGACGCGCGCGATGCAATACTGGACGCCAGCGAGCCGCCGCGGATTTGCGCAAGGGCTCACGCATTCCTTCGCCCGGCTCGGCAATGCGGTGACGCCGCCGGTGGTGGCGCTGCTGATCGTGTGGCTGACCTGGCGCGGCGCCTTCGTGGTGCTCGGCCTCGTCAGCCTCGTCTGGGGCGTCATCTGGGTCTGGTACTTCCGCAACGAGCCGAAGGACCATGCCTCCATCACCGAGGCGGAGCTCGCGGCGCTGCCGCCGCGCCCGACCGGCGAACGGCCGCGCGTGCCCTGGGGACCGCTCTTTGGCCGCATGTGGCCGGTGACGCTGACCTATTTCTGCTACGGCTGGTGCCTGTGGCTGTACCTGAACTGGCTGCCGCTGTTCTTCAAGAACAACTACAATCTCGACATCAAGAACTCGGCGCTGTTCGCCTCGGGCGTGTTCTTCGCCGGCGTGGTCGGCGACAGCGTCGGCGGCGTGCTCTCGGACAAGATCCTCGAGCGCACCGGTAATGTCCGCCTGGCACGATTGAGCGTCACGGTCGCGGGATTTACGGGCGCGCTCTTGTCGCTGCTGCCGATCCTGTTCGTCCACGACATCACCGTGGTGGCGCTGTGCCTGTCAGCCGGCTTCTTCTGCGCCGAGCTGGTGATCGGCCCGATGTGGTCGATCCCGATGGACATCGCCCCGAAATATTCCGGGACCGCCTCGGGAATCATGAACACCGGCTCGGCCTTCGCCGCCATCGTGTCCCCGTTGGTCGCCGGTTTCGTGATCGACGTGACCGGCAACTGGTATCTGCCGTTCCTGATGTCGATGGGCTTGCTGCTGCTCGGGGGCTTCTCCGCCTTCCTGATGCATCCGGAGCGGCCGTTCACGGAGGCCGCGGGGAGGGGGGCATCCGAAAAGATGGTGGCCGCGGAGTAGGGCGCTTTACGACTTTCAGTCATGTCCGGGCTTGTCCCGGGCAAATGGCCGGGACGAGCCCGGCCACGACGGGAGTAGCAGGCTTCGGTGTCCAAAATCCGTGATGTCATACGCCCTGGCGGCGGGGGCGGCGGAGGTCCATCGCTTATGCATGGAAGGTGTCTTTAGGAGAGGGGACAAGCCGGTCAAATGGTGCTATTCGGCGGCCATCAAGATCAAGGCACAACCGGGAAGGACGCCGATGACCGTGCATACTGGAAGGCATTTCCTACAGATTCCAGGACCGACCAATGTGCCCGACCGGGTGCTGCGGGCGATGGACATGCCGACGCTGGACCATCGCGGTCCGGAGTTTGCCGAGCTCGGTTTCGCCGTCCTTGCCGCGATGCAGCGCGTGTTCCGGACCAAGCAGCCCGTGATCATCTTCCCCTCGTCCGGCACCGGCGCCTGGGAAGCGGCGATGGTCAATGTGTTCTCGCCCGGCGACAAGCTCTTGATGTGCGAGACCGGCCAGTTCGCCGTGCTGTGGCGCGGCATTGCCGACAAGTTCAAGCTGGACGTCGATTTCATCCCGAGTGACTGGCGCCATGGCGCCGACCTCGCCGAGATCGAAAAGCGCCTGACCGCCGACAAGCAGCACGCGATCAAGGCGGTCTGCGTCGTCCACAACGAGACCTCGACCGGCTGCGTGACGCCGCCGCTGGAGGTGCGCAAGCTGCTCGACCGCGTCAAGCATCCGGCGCTGCTGATGGTCGACACCATCTCCGGCCTCGGTTCGATGGAATACGAACATGATGCCTGGGGTATCGACGTCTCGGTCGCCGGCTCGCAGAAGGGCCTGATGTTGCCGCCGGGCCTCGGTTTCAACGCCGTCTCGGAAAAGGCGCTCGCCGTCGCCAAGGCCAATCCCGGCATGCGCTCCTATTGGGACTGGCAGGAAGTCATCACCTTCAACAAGCTCGGCACCTTCCCCTACACGCCCGCCACCAACCTGCTCTACGGCCTGCGCGAAGCGGTCAAGATGCTGGAAGAGGAGGGGCTGGAGAATGTCTGGTCCCGCCACAAGCGCCACAGCGCCGCCACGCGCGCCGCGGTCAAAGTCTGGGGCCTGGAGACGCAGTGCTCCGACCCCGCTGCGCACTCGCCGGCGCTGACCGGCGTGCGCGTGCCAGATGGACACGACGCCGACGCGTTCCGCAAGGTCGTGCTGGAAGCCTTCGACATGTCGCTCGGCACCGGCCTGAACAAGGTCAAGGGCAAGGTGTTCCGCATCGGCCATATCGGCCATTTCAACGATCTGATGCTGATGGGGACGCTCGCCGGCGTCGAGATGGGCCTCGATCTTGCAAAGATTCCGCACCGGAGCGGCGGCGTGCTGGCGGCCATGGACGTCCTGAAGGGGCGCGACGTGGTCCCGATGACCAAGGCTCAGGTGGCCTGAACTAACCTTGAAAGTGAGCGCGCGATGAACGCACCGACGACCACGAACGAAGACCTGCTCTACTCCGTCACGGACGGCATCGCGCGGATCACCTTCAACCGCCCCCAGGCGCGCAACGCCATGACCTTCGCCATGTATGACCGCATGGCGGAGATCTGCCTTGAGATCAACGCCGACCGTTCGATCAAGGCGCTGATCCTGACCGGGGCCGGCGACAAGGCGTTCGCCTCCGGCACCGACATTTCCCAGTTCCGTGCGTTCAAGACCGCACAGGACGCACTCGACTACGAGGCACGCATCGACCGCGTGCTCGGCACGCTCGAGCAGTGCCGCGTGCCCGTGATCGCGGCCATCGCCGGGGCCTGCACCGGCGGTGGCGCCGGGATCGCAGCCTGCTGCGACTTGCGCATCGGCACCGAGACGACGCGGATGGGCTTTCCGATCGCGCGCACGCTCGGCAACTGCCTGTCGATGTCGAACATCAGCCGTGTCGTCGCGCTGGTCGGGCCTGCCCGCACCAAGGATCTGATTTTCAAGGCGCGCCTGGTCGAGGCGCAGGAGGCCCTGTCGCTCGGCCTGCTCAACGAGATCGTCCCTGATGTCGAGACCCTGCAGCGCCGCGCCGACGAGACCGCAAAGCTCGTGGCGAGCCACGCCCCGCTCACGCTGGAAGCGACCAAGGAAGCCGTGCGCCGCATCCGCCGCACGCTGTCGCGCGAAGAGGGCGAGGACCTGATCCTCAAGGCCTATATGAGCGACGATTTCCGCGAGGGCATGGACGCCTTCCTCAACAAGCGCGCACCCGTCTGGAAGGGCAAGTAGCCCGACCGGACGGGTGGCTATCTTGCCGTCCCAACGAAGTATCCGTCTGCCTTGCCGTCCTTCGTGAATCTGGGGCAGGCGCAAAAGCTTCCCGGCGAGCTGCGAGTTGGGCACATGACCTTTGGCGTTCCCGGGGGCAATTCAGAGGCATTCACAAGGCATTGCGATTGAGGTTTTGGATCCTCCGGCACGCCCTTGGCGAACACGGTTGGACCAGCGCCGATCAGCATTAAGACAAGCAGGGCACCCTGAAGGAAGCTCATGCGTAGTCCCTAAACCGCAGCGAATACCTCGCCTTTCCAGCTCGCCCAATCATCCTCTGGCTCGGCGCTGATAAGCCGGCTCCTAGCTTGATATCGCTAAACGAACACGTGGAGGAGCCTAATATTCATTCCTCACACCGATAAGGATTGCGCCGCGTCTGTGTCTCGCGACATTCTTGGTAACTTGTCGCTTCATCTATCAGACGCAAGTGGATGAGTGTTCCAGCTGCTCGGCGATAGTTTGGGCGCGGTTGGCAATCTTGTGCTGATCGGCCTTCAGGACTCCAGCATGTTGGGCGCGCGCAAAGATACTACAGACCTCTGAGAGGAATTGTGGCGTGTACCCGAACGCCTTGACGCCCGATTTTGTGCGGAACTCGATCTGATGGGCTGCCGTAACAAGATCTTCGCCAATAAAGGGGACTAGATTCTGCACTGTCAAAAAAGCAGGAAGACTGGCGCCGCTCTTGTAATATCGACGTCCTTTAGGCGGACGAATGCGACCAAGACCCACCATGAAGCCGCTTTGAGTAATCACACGCTGTCCGTCTTCAAGGATAGCAACTTCGATTTCGATGTCCCCAGATCGAAGGACGCCTTGATGAGTTGCCTGTGGCAAATGTCTCGCCCAACGGGCCTCGGCGGCCTTCCGCGCAATCTCCCGTCGCTCGTCACCTGATAGCGCGGCTGCCCTTGCAGTTCCCCCAGCAGCTCGGGCAGGAACTCCCCATTGCACCTTCCAACGCGTTCTCCGCCGCTCGTGGACGTGGTCCAAAATGACTTTTTTACGCGTATTCATATTTCAGGAATATGGTTGACTCAGAAAATAGCAAGGCGAAATGGAAGCAAAATGAGTCCGGCAAGCGCAGCAAGTTACGCCGCAAGCAACGCCGGATCATTCAATACAGCTTTAACCAACTCGGGTGAAGAGCACTGCCAGGCCGCCGTGCAGAATGCTCTCAGCATCATGTCCTTGCACTTAATTTGTGGAACCGGCCGAAACTTCGCCGCGAGAGCTTGGGCAACATTCAGGGCCTGGTAGATATTCCGTTCCTGATAAAGCTTCGGGCCGAACAGGCTTCCCAATAGGCCGCCCCAAAAGCTGTGCCCGTGCGAACGCACCAAGACGCCCCTCTTGCCGACGGAGACCCAACAGGCGTCGCCGCTCTCGAGGATGATCGTCGCGTCATGGCCAAATTTTTCGTTGATGTAGAGCAGGCGCGGCATCAATTCGCAACTCTCAACTTCTCCGACTCATCATGAAGCCGACTTACCGAAGCGCCTGGGACTGGGGCATTTCTGAATCCGATCAAGGCCCCTGGTCTTGCTCTCCGGGCTCACCAGGCCCGTGGCTTCTAACCTGACTATGCAACTTTGTCTCGTTCCGCGGCCTGGTCTCATTCCAAAGTCATAAAGGGGATGACGTCGGACGGCTTGAACTCAATCGTATTCGCCCGCACAATGGCTCTGAATTCATCTTCAGAATTTCCAATCCGAACAAGAACATAGGCAAGAACTTGGGGAGCACGCTCGTGGGACATGGAATGAAGGCCGCGCTGGCACTGACGGCCGCGCTGTGCGGCACGCCGGCCTTTGCCGGCTGGGAGCCGGCAAAGCCGGTCGAGATCGTGGTGGCGGCCGGCGCGGGCGGCGCCTCGGACCAGATGGCGCGGATGATGCAAGCCGCGATCCAGAAGAACAATCTGATGAAGCAGCCGGTCGTCGTCTCGCTCAAGGGCGGCGCCTCGGGTGCGGAAGCGCTAATGTACATGAAGTCCAGCGAGGGCGATCCGAACAAGGTGCTGATCGCCTATTCGTTGATCTACATGCTGCCGCTGTCGGCGAAGATCCCGTTCAACTGGCGTGAGCTGACCCCGGTTTCGGTGGTCGCGCTCGACCAGTTCGTGCTGTGGGACAACAGCGCGGGGCCCAAGACGGTGAAGGAGTTCGTCGCGGCGGCGAAGGCCGCGAGCGCGCCGTTCAAGATGGGCGGCACCGGCTCGAAGCGCGAGGACCACGTGCTGACCGTGTTCCTCGAGCAGAAGACCGGCGCGAAGTTCTCCTATCTGCCCTACAAGTCCGGCGGCGAGGCCGCAACCCAGCTGGTCGGCAACCACACCGAGGCCAACGTCAACAACCCATCCGAAAATCTCGAAGTCTGGCGCGCGGGCCAGGTGCGTCCGCTCTGCGTGTTCGACAAGGAGCGCATCTCCTACACCACCAAGGTGACCGAGACCCAGTCCTGGGCCGACATCCCGACCTGCAAGGAGGAGGGCGTCGACGTGCAATATCTGATGCTGCGCGCGATGTTCCTGCCCGGCAAGGTCACGGCCGAGCAGCAGGCGTTCTACGTCGATCTCTTCCACAAGGTGACGCAGACCGCGGAGTACAAGGAATACATGGAGAAGCAGGCGCTGAAGCCGATCTTCCTCACCGGCAAGGACATGGTGCAGTTCCTCGAGGAGGATGACGCGCAGAACAAGTCGCTGATGACCGAAGCCGGGTTCGTCGCGAAGTAGCTGGCTCTCTCTTCTCCCTCTTCCCGTTCTTACGGGGAGAGGGCACGGGGTGAGGGGTTCTCTCCACGAGTCTAGCCGTGGAGAGAGCCCCTCACCCGGCGCTTCGCGCCGACCTCTCCCCGTAAGAACGGGGAGAGGTTAACAATTCCCAGACGTGCACCAGAGCTCATGTCCCAAACCGATCTAGAAATCGTCGTCGACGATCCGACCGCGCCTGAAGACGACTCGCCCTCGGTCGTGTCCTCCGGCACGGTCGAGATCGTCGTCTGTCTCCTGCTGCTCGCGCTGGCCGTCACGCTCGGCACCGACAATTGGCGCACCGGCGCGTCCTGGGATGCGACCGGGCCCGAGCCCGGCTATTTCCCGTTCTATCTCTCGGTCATCCTCGGGGGCGGCAGCCTCTATGGCCTCGTCGTCGCGCTGCTGGCGCGGCGTGCCTCGTCCGGAAGTTTCGTCACGCGCGCGCAAGGCCGCCGCGTGCTGGCGGTGTTCTTGCCGACGCTGCTGTTCTGCCTGCTGACGCAGTTCCTCGGCCTCTATGTCGCGAGCTTCCTCCTGATCGCGGGCTTCATGCGCTTCGTCGGCAAGATCGCGCTGTGGAAGTCGCTGCTCACAGCCTTCTTCTTCACGGCGATCATGTTCGTCACCTTCGACATCGCCTTCGACGTCATCATGCCGAAAGGGCCGCTCGAAGCGGCCCTCGGCCGCTAGGCGGAATTCGCGATGGAAGCTTTTGGTCTCCTGCTTCACGGTTTTGCCGTCCTGCTGACGTGGAAGACGGTCCTGCTGATGATGGTCGGGCTGGTGCTCGGCATCTTCGTCGGCGTCCTGCCGGGCCTCGGCGGCCCCAACGGCGTTGCGATCCTGCTGCCGCTCACCTTCACGATGGATCCGACCTCGGCGATCGTGATGCTGTCCTGCATCTATTGGGGCGCGCTGTTCGGCGGTGCGATCACCTCGATCCTGTTCAACATTCCCGGCGAAGCCTGGTCCGTCGCGACCACGTTCGACGGCTATCCGATGGCGCAGCAGGGCAGGGCGGCGGAGGCGCTGACCGCGGCGTTCACCTCCTCCTTCATCGGCTCGCTGGTTGCGGTGCTGCTGATCACCTTCCTTGCGCCGATGATCTCGTCCTTTGCGCTGAAATTCGGCCCGCCCGAGTTCTTCGCGGTGTATCTGCTCACCTTCTGCTCCTTTGTCGGATTGGGACGCGAGGCCAAGCACAAGACGGTCATCTCGATGTCGCTGGGGCTGCTGCTCGCCGGCATCGGCATGGATACCGTGTCGGGCAATCTGCGCATGACCTTCGGCTCGCCGGAGCTGCTTCGCGGCATCAACTTCCTGGTCGCCGTCATCGGCCTGTTCGGCATCAGCGAGATCCTGCTGACGATGGAGGAGCGGCTGGCGCTGCGCGGGCATGCGGCGAGCATTTCGCTGCGCGTCGTGCTCAGCGTCTGGAAGGACCTGCCGAAATACTGGGTGACGCTGCTGCGCTCCTCCTTCATCGGCTGCTGGCTCGGCATCACCCCGGGCGGCGCGATCGCGGCCTCCTTCATGGGCTACAATTTGGCAAAACGTTTCGCCAAGGATCCCGAGAGCTTCGGCAAGGGCCGCATCGAGGGCGTGTTCGCGCCGGAGACGGCGGCGCATGCCTCCGGGACCTCCGCGCTGTTGCCGATGCTGGCGCTCGGCATTCCAGGCTCGGGCACCGCGGCGATCCTGCTCGGCGGGCTGATGGTGTGGGGGCTCAACCCGGGGCCGCTGCTGTTCGTCGAGCACAAGGACTTCGTCTGGGGCCTGATCGCCTCGATGTATCTCGGCAACGTCGTCGGCCTCGTGCTGGTGCTGACGACGGTGCCGATCTTCGCCTCGATCCTGCGCGTGCCGTTCGCCGCCGTTGCGCCGATGATCGTGGTGTCCTGCGCGATCGGCGCCTACGCGATCCAGAACGCGATGTTCGACATCTGGCTGATGCTCGGCTTCGGTATCGTCGGCTACGTCTTCAAGAAGATCGGCATTCCCCTGGCGCCGTTCACCCTCGCGCTCGTGCTCGGCAACCGCGCCGAGGATGCCTTCCGCCTGTCGATGATCGGCTCCGGCGGGACGCTGAAGGTGTTCTGGTCGAATGGCCTGGTCGGCTCGATCACGACCCTGGCGATCGTGCTGCTGTTCTGGCCCGTGATCGACGGTTTGCTCGGCCGTCTCGGTTGGACTGGGGCGGGGCACAACCGCGGCACAATAAAAAATTGAATGGAATCAGCGTCTTAGATTTTCTGTGTCGCCGTAGTCCAGGCGCTGACGCCTTGTGATTGTTTCTGGATGTTGCCGCCCTGCGACAGCCGAGGTCTAGGTTCGGGGTTACGCTGCGGCCAGATTTTTATTTTTGTCGCAGGGGGAATTCATGAAGCTGATTGTGGTGACAGCTGCGCTCTCGCTGCTCGCGACGAACGCGATGGCTGCCGATCTGGCGGCCAAGCCGTATGTGAAAGCGCCGCCGGTCGTCGATCCGGTCTGGAGCTGGACAGGCTTCTATGCCGGATTGAACGCCGGATACAGCTGGGGCCGCGCGGACACAACTATCGCGCCGATCGCACTGCCATTCCCGGCCACGCAATTCGGTGCGTTTGGCCGGAACGTCGATGGTTGGCTGGCCGGCGGTCAACTGGGGTACAATTGGCAGGTCGATCCGAAATGGGTCGTCGGCCTCGAGGGCGACATTCAGGCAACGGGCGAGCGGTGGTCACGGACGGTAACTACGACGAGCGCGCGTTACGGTTCGAACATCGTCGGCATCCCCGGCGGTACGGATTTCAATTCAATTGCAACATTGACCGGGAATCTCTCTTACGACTTGCAGTGGTTCGCAACGTTCCGCGGGCGCGTCGGCGGCTTATCGGATCCGCAGACGCTTTGGTATGCGACGGGCGGTCTCGCTATCGGCGAGTTCAAATATTCTTCCGCGACCACCCTTGGTATCCAGGTCTTCGGACCGGGTCTCGGTGGCACAACTCCACTCGGTGCGTTCAACTTTCCGATCGGGGCGGGGGTGAGTACCACTGATACGCGACTGGGCTGGACCATTGGCGCAGGTGCCGAACGCAAGTTCACCCGGAATTGGTCGGCCAAACTCGAATACCTCTACATGGATTTTGGGACCAAGACATACTTCGCGGGAACCGCCAATCAGGCGGACGTCAGCTTCCACGATCACGTGCTGCGGGCCGGCTTCAACTATGCGTTCACTTCGACGCCCGTTGTTGCAAAATACTGAACTGGCCAGCGCGAACTGCCTTGAATGCTCGGCAATTCTATCGGGCATCGTCGCTACCGAGCGGGGCGCATGCCAATTTCGCGTCCCTAAGCTTGTGATTCGTTAGCACCTCGTCAGTCTGCTTGCCGGATTCCATTGTTCTGGCAACGATTCGAAGCCTTAAGAGGACTTCGCTGTGGTGCCCCCAGGGTTGGCGATCGTTTCGACCGCCGCTGACGCGCCGCTTCGGCCGCGCTGTTAGTGCATGGTCTGGATTTTGTCGTGGAGACATTCAATTTTCATGAGCGGACAAATGCCTAACCGGGCTTTGGCATACAACTCGTTTCTTGGTTCGCATATCTCGCCAGCTATGATCTCGGCAAACTTGAGCTTTGTGTTGCGAGCAGGCTGGAGGGACTTCGCCGAAGGTGCAGCCGCCTGGTCACATTTGGTGTAGACCGGTACGGCGTATGCTACTGCGCGATGATCTCGCTGCACTTGTTGCATCGAAAGTGCCCTGTCTCTGCCGTTCCACAGGCTCGATGCAACGTTGGTAGACGGACCGACACACCGGGCAGGCCGTATACGAAAATTCTGGCTATCCATGCTGTCGATTGTTTTGACTGAAAGGTAGCATTTGGGCGAGGCTATTGGGATGCTAGCAGGCGGTCAATTTCCCCCGTGTTATTCCGACGCCTCGACATCAATTTCTCGGTCTCGCAACTAAACGGATAATAAGCTGGTCAGAGGAATGAGGTGGTCTTACTTCGCCCTTCCTCAATGACATGCCGAGGACTCCCACCGCGCATCGCTGTCGAGACAGCCAGCGCGCTTCTGCCTGATGAGTTCGCAGTCTCACTAAGGATCGAGCAGACCGGTCTACTTTGACCGGGATCTGAAAGGTAAACAAAGCGTCGTCCGCTAAAATCTGAGGGAACCTGAACTCTTCGTTGGGTACCGCGACTGCCAGTTCTCGCTGGATTCAATGGAAGCTTCTCGCAAGTGCAGCAATCATTCCAGCAAAGGCAAGTTGCGAACCCACGCCAAACAATCCCTTCAACGCGCGCTTAGAGTGTATCCACCAATGAAAGCGTTGGAGAGCATGAAGTAAGCCGCGCGGGTAGAGCGTGTGCAGAAACTGCAATGCGTCTGGCAACATCGCCGCGAATGCACCGATCACAACCGTCCAAAATGATTCTTCCGCTGCAAAAATCCAAAGGGCAAGGCCGAGTCCAGCACATGCATCAAAGCCGATGATTGCGAAATCCGTCAGCGTCGCGGTGCTAAAGGACAGGCGACGATTGGTAGCACCTTTGCCCAGACTTATCGAGCGAAGGGGATAGTCCCAGTGCGGGATTGCATCAATTACAAAATGGCTAGCGAAACCAGCGAATGCCGCGGCCGCTGGGTGAAACGGAAATAGGCTGGCGATCGCGCCACCGACGATTGCATGCGTGCTCAAAATCATTTGCTTTGCCGTCGGGACTGCTCGCTACCAGAAAAACAAAAAGACGCAATCAATTAGCAGCTCAAAAGCCAACTGGTCGGCCCGTGTTGAATATCGCTACACCGGTTTCGGCACCTTCCGGAACAACTCGACCGTCGCGTTCCCCGGCTTCTCGTACGAGCATGAACCGGTATTCCATGGGGTGAAGCCGTATTCCAAGCCTGCGCCGCCCGTCCAGCCGGTACGGGTGGTGGAGACCGTCTCAACAGAGCGTTCGCGAGCACGTAGGTGTGATTCATATCAGCCCAGGCCGCGCCACCGGTTACGTATATCAGCGAATTACTGAAAGCTACACCGAGGCGACCCCGAATAGAGGCCTGAGCATCGATCCGGAAGGCCGGCCAAGTACTGAGAAGCCTGTTTTGCCGTTCCCGCGCTGATTTCCTGAAAACGATTGCGGGCCAACTGAAGGTGCGGCCCCGTTGCGGCCGTGCTGCACCGCTCCAGATTTGTTCTGGTCGCATGTTCAGATCTCTGCTCATTTAGTTCGTTATTATCGCTAGGTTCCAGCGCTGCGGTGGACAATGATCCCTCCATCGCTCCGCGGCTTCTCAAGCGCGGCGACGCTTGCATATCGATTGCCACGATGATCTAGTCGGATCGAGGCTTGTCTGTACGCGAGTCGGAGCCCTTTTGGGCTGGATCATTGCCTATCACGCAGCTCTCTGGGTCTCGCATTGAAGACGATAAGCATTGTAACGCCTTGTTATAATGAGGAACTCAACGTCAAAGATTGCTACGAGGCAATCCGCGACGTATTCAAGAACAATCTACACGGATATAGGCGCGAGCACATTTTCTGCGACAACGATTCCGACGACCGCACGGTCGAGATCCTGCGTGGGATCGCGGCGCAGGATTCCGCGGTGAAAATCATCGTCAACGCGCGCAATTTCGGGCCGCTGCGCAACACCTATAACGGGGTGATGGCTAGCAGCGGGGACGCCGTTCTGCTGTTCATGCCGGCCGACCTGCAAGATCCGCCCGAATTGCTGCCCCAGTTCGTCAAGCTGTGGGAGGCCGGCAACGAGATCGTCTACGGCATCCGCGCGGTTCGGGAGGAAGGTCGGCTGATGCGCGGGCTGCGCAAGGCCTATTACCGCGTGCTGACCAGGTTCTCCGAGCTCAAGGTGCCTCCGGGCGTCGGCGACTTCCAATTCGTCGACAGGCGCGTCGTCGAGGCGATGCGTCATGTCCGCGACGCCTATCCCTTCATGCGAATGATGACATTCGAGTGCGGTGGCCGCATGGTCGGCGTGCCCTACACCTGGCGCGAGCGTAAGAAGGGCTTTTCGAAGAACCGCGCCAGCGCGCTGATCGACCAGGGCCTCAACGGGCTGGTGTCCTTCACCACGGCGCCGGTCCGCTTCGGCCTGTTCGCGGGCTTTCTGATCTCGGCCCTGAGCATCGGCTACGCTCTCGTCAATTTCGTGATTGGCCTCGTCCTGTACCGGCAACTCGCCGAACCCGGCATCATCACGTTGATCGTCGCCATGTTCTTTTTCGGCGGCGTGCAGCTGTTCTTCATGGGCATGATCGGAGAGTACGTCCTCGCGATCTACGGACAGGTGCGCGAGAAGCCCGTCGTGTTCGAGCGCGAGCGCGTCAATTTCGATTCCACGCCGCCATCGGGCGCCTGACGCGCAGGCGACCTCAGCGTCTCGCAAACGATTGCTCGATCCGGGCGACGATCGCCTGAGCCGAGAGACCCGCGGCATCGAGCAGCGCCTCCCGCGATCCCGCCTGCGAGATCTTTCCGGATTGCTCGGGAATGCCGATGCCGATCATCGGCGGCCGGACCGCGTCGCCGGCGAACGCGCTCGCCGCCAAGCTGAACAGGCCGCCGCGCAGGATGTGCTCTTCCAGCGTCACGATCAGCGAGGCGTCGCGCACGGCCTCGCGGATCGCCGCCTCGTCGAGCGGCTTCAGGCAGGAGACGCTGACGACACCTGTGTCCTTGCCGCGCCTGACCAGCTCGTCGGCAGCCTCCAGCGCGCGGGAGGCGATCGGCCCGGACGCGAGGATGACGATGTCCCGTCCGTCACGCAAAACCCTGGGCTTACGCAGGTCGGTTACGGCGACGCCGAGATATGGCTCCCCCTGACGGCTGAGCCGCAGGTAAGACGGCTTGCCACTTCCTGCAATCAGTTTCGTTGCCGCGCGCACCTCCATGGGATCGCAGGGCACGAACACCTCGATGCCCGGCAGCATCGACATGATCCCCGCATCTTCCAGCGCGTGGTGGGTATAACCCTGGCTGCCATAGGCATAGCCGGCTCCCACCGCCACGATCTTGACGTCGGCACCGTGGTAGCAGACGTCGTTGCGGAGTTGCTCGAGGCAGCGCAACGTCGGGAAATTGCCGATCGAGTAGATGAAGACCGTCTTGCCCGACAGCGCGATGCCGGCGGCGATCCCCGCCATGTTCTGCTCGGCAACGCCGACATTGAGATAGCGATCGGGAAACTTCGCCGCGAATGGCTCGAGCACGGAATAGCCGAGATCGCCGCAGAGCAGCCAGATGTCGGGGTTTTCGCTGGCCACCTGCGACAGGCTCTCGATGAACGTCGTCCTCATGCGCCGACCTCGGCCAGCGCCTGCGCAAGCAGCTCATCCGAAGGTGAGCGGTAATGCCATTCGAGCTTGTTCTCCATGAAGCTCACGCCCTTGCCCTTCACGGTGTGGGCGATCACGACGGTGGGCCTGCCCGACGCTGCCGGTACGCCGCCCAGCACAGTTTCGAGCGCAGCGAGATCGTGGCCGTCGATCTCCTCGACCTGCCAGCCGAACGCCTTCCATTTCTCGGCAAACGGATCGAGGTTCAACACCTCGGCAACCGAGCCAAAGCTCTGGATCTTGTTGAAGTCGACGATGACGCAGAGATTGTCGAGCTTGTGATGGGGCGCGAACAGGATGCCCTCCCAGTTCGAGCCTTCGTCGCATTCACCGTCGCTGAGCAGGCAGAACACCCGGCTGCCCACCCCTGCCGTCCGTGCGGCCAGCGCCATGCCGATGGCAATTGGCAGGCCATGGCCGAGCGAGCCCGTCGAAACCTCGATGCCGGGTACGGCATGGCTGACATGTC
Source organism: Bradyrhizobium sp. CCBAU 53351 (assembly GCF_015291745.1). Classification (NCBI taxonomy): domain Bacteria; kingdom Pseudomonadati; phylum Pseudomonadota; class Alphaproteobacteria; order Hyphomicrobiales; family Nitrobacteraceae; genus Bradyrhizobium; species Bradyrhizobium sp. CCBAU 53351. Next base: position 5,331,889 of record NZ_CP030059.1, on the reverse strand, counting down.
CGGTGAAGATCGATCCGTCGCGACAATAGGTGTCGAGCTCGGCCACGGAAAAGAAACCGCATTCGGCAAGCGTGGCGTACATGATCGCCGTGGCGTGGCCCTTGCTGAGCACGAAGCGATCACGGCTTGCTGCTTGTGGATCGGCGGGATCGACGCGCAGGATCCGCGTGTAGAGCACGGCCAGGATGTCCGCCATGGAGAGGCATCCGCCAATATGGGAGGCCTTCGCGGCATGCACCATACGCAACGCGTGTGCGCGAATGCGTCGTGCGAATTCCTTCGGCTCAGGGAGATTTGGTCGCGTCATGCCAGTCTACCGTCTCGCGTAATCCCTCATCCAACGGCACTTCGGGCTTCCAACCCAAGGCGAGCATGCGCGAAACGTCCGCAGCCAGGACCATAACCTGATCGGGCCGATACGCCAACTCGCCGAAGCCGAGAGCGGCACCGGGGCGAACGAGATCGCGCAGCCGCGTCACCGTCTCGCGCAGCGGCGGCGCGTCCTGGCTGCCGACATTGAAGATGCCGCACGCCGCTTCATGCGTGATCGCCAGGCGGAAAGCGCTGGCAGCGTCGCGCGCGTGCAGAAATCCCCAGCGCTGCCCGCAGGCCGTCAGCGCCATATGATGGCCGGAGCGCAAGTTCCGAATCATGCTTGGAATCAGCCAGTGGTCGGCATCCTTCGGGCCGTAGGTCGAGAAGATCCTGAGCCACGCCGCACGCACCCCGCGCTCCTCGCACAGGCGCATCGCCATCGATCCGGCCGCGAGCTTGGCCATGCCGTAGAGTGTCGTCGGCCGCGGCACGTCATCTTCCCGGATCGCGCGATCATAGGGTCCGTACTCGGCCTGCGACCCGGCTCCGACGAAGATCCTGGCGCCGGCGTCGGCTGCCAGTTCGGCGAGGCCCACCGTATCGGCGACGTTGACGGCCTGAACCGGGCTGTTGCGATCGCTGCCCGCGACGCCGCGCCAGGCCATGTGTACGACCGCGTCCGGCGCGAATGCCTCCAGCGCGCCGCGCAGCTCGTCCGGCTGCTCCAGACTGCCCGGGATCACCTGCAGCCGGTCACGAAGCTGCCCGAGGCGCCAAGAGGAACCTGCCGGGCGCAACAGAACGGCCACCTCGTGCCCCCGCGCCATGAGGTCCGCAACGAGATAGGAGCCGAGGAAACCGCTCGCACCGGTGGCAAAGACACGCATAAGCCTCGGGTAGATCAGCTACCCCCGGGGCCGTCAATGTCTCGCTTCGGCAGTCCCCTGCCCGGGACGGCCGAAAGGCGATCCGAACTTGATTATCCGGCCCATGCGGATAAACGGGAGGGCCAGATCGAAGCTCGACGCAGGGGTAGAGGCATGAATGACTTCAGGCTGGCCATGGTTTCCGCGGGCTTCGAGCACGGCGGAAACGTCACTCATCGTCACTTCGACGGCCATCCTGACCTGCTCGTCTATCCCTTCGAATCGCAGCTCGGAAACCGCAGTTTCAACGACTTCCTGGCCTCGGTCGAGCGCGTTCAGTACCGCTATCCCGAATTCCCGGAGGGGCTGACGGCCATCGAGCTCTACGAGCAGATGATCGACGAGGAGTTGAAGACCTTCCTGCGCAAGCGCAACGGCTCCAAGTTCCGCGACGCGGACTGCGTGATGGACGAGAAGAAGCGGGTCGCCGAGTTCGCCCGGATCGCCGGCCAGCCGCCGATCTTCCGCCGCCAGGTCATCGAGGCCTTCTTCCGCGCGACATTCGCCGCCTGGGAGAATTATTACACCAAGCCGCGCCCGGGCATGGTGCACGTCGGCTACTCCCCCGCCATCGGGATCGATGCCGATCGCATGGTGCGCGACTTTCCTGACATCCGCATCCTGCACGTCGTGCGCAATCCGTTCTCGGCATACCGCGACACCAAGCGCCGCCCGTTCCCGCAGCCGCTGACCAAATACCTGATCACCTGGAACATCTATCACTCCACGGTCGAGATGTTTGCCAGGATGTACCCGGAGAACGTGCGGATCTTCCGTTACGAAGACCTCGTGGACGACAAGCGCAAGTTCATGACCGAGGCGGCCGACTTCATCGGCGTACCCTTCGCCGAGACCATGCTCTATCCGAGCTGGAACGGCGTCGAAATCAAGGACTCCATCGCGCCCTGGGGGACCGTGCTCAAGAGCACGAAGGACTACAACCAGGCCGTGATCCAGGAACTTTCGGACGAGGAGCGCAAGCAGATCGCACAAGGGACGGCGGCCCTCGCTCGTCATTTCGGCTACGACCGGATCGACTATCTGAGCCCGCTCTATCGTGCTGAGTAAGATCGCGTTCTTCGAAGCCGACGACCGCCCCGACATCGCTGCCGATCGGGCGCGCCTCCTCCCGGCGCTGCAGCATCATTTGCAATCCTTTGGCCGCAACGCCACCGTCATGCCGGCGCCCGGCGGCACGCTCGGTGCCTGCTACAATGCGGACGTCTCCGGCGAAAAGCGCTTTCTGAAGACACATCTGCCGGGCGCACGTGCGCGCGCCAGCCTTGCCAAGGAAGCCGAGATCCTCGCGCAGCTCTACGGCAACACGACCCTGCTCGAACGTTTCGAGATCCCCCTCTCAGACGGAACGGTGCGGCTCTGCCTCATGATGCCCGCGCTCACGCCGCTGACCGCCCCGATACAGCCCGCTGAAGCTGTTGCAATGGCAGCCGAATGCAGTGAGCGGCTCGCGGACCGACGGCCGGACGGGCTTGCCTCGTTCGAGCACTATCTGGCGTCCGCCGCAAAGGCGCTGGCGATGCTTTCGAGCCGCGGCCTGCTCGCGCAGAGCACTGCCATCGGGGTGCGCAGACTGATCGCGCTGCTCGCCGAACGTCTTCCGCATTTGCCCGAGGCGCTCTGTCACGGCGATTTCGGGCCGAAGAACATCATGCTCCAGGAAGGCGCGCCGCGCGTCATCGACTGGGAAGACGCATTCCGCGGCTTCGCCGGCTACGACTACCTCTATTGGCTGACCTTCATGGAGAACCGGCCGTTCCTGCAAAAGGACGCCTTCGGCCGAACCGGCCTTTCGCCCGATATCGAGCGCGCCATCCTCGCGCTCGTCGTCCTGCTCAAATCCTATCTGGCGGTCTTGTCGGGCGAGCACCTGAAGCACGCGGTGTCGGCAGAGGACCGCATCGCCGGGATCCTCGATCTGCCGGGCTGATCAAGCCGGCGCGGTGCCGGCGACCTGGTCGAGCTGATCGAGCGAGAAGCTCCGCAGATCCCGGCCCTCGCGCAGCGCCTTGTACCATTCGACGGTCAGGCGGAGGCCTTGCGCCAGATCGAGCCGCGGCGCCCAGCCGAGCTCGCTCCGCGCCTTCGTGCAATCGAGCCTGAGATAGGCGGCCTCGTGCGGATGCGGGCCGGCGTCGGCCGTCCACCGCGCGCCGTCACCCCAGAGGGCGATCAGGCGATCGACCACGGTCCCGACCGGCACCTCGCTTGCGGCATCTGGTCCAAAATTCCAGCCGCCGACGAATCGTTCATCGCCCGCCAATCGCTCGACCAGCGCGAGATAACCGAGCACCGGGTCGAGCGCATGCTGCCAGGGCCGCACCGAATTGGGATTGCGGATGCGGAGCGCCTCGCCTGCCAGGAAGGCCTGCATCGCATCGGGCACCAGGCGGTCGCGCGCCCAGTCGCCGCCGCCGAACACGTTGCCGGCGCGCGCAGTCGCGACGCGCGCCGCACCGCTCGCGTTGAAGAAGCTGTGGCGGTAGGAATGCGTCACGAGCTCCGCGCAGGCCTTGCTGTTGCTGTAGGGATCGTCGCCACCGAGCCGGTCGCCCTCGCCGAAGGGGGCGCCCTTGCCGCTATTCTCGTAGCACTTGTCGCTGGTGACGTTCAGGATCACCTGCACCGAGCGTAGATGCCGTGCCGCCTCCAGCACATGCACGGTGCCCATCACGTTGGTCGCGAATGTCTCGACCGGCTCGTCATAGGACGGGCGCACCAGCGCTTGCGCCGCCATGTGGATGACGATGTCGGGCTCGGCCTCTGCCATGGCGGCGCGCAGGACGGACAGATCGCGGATATCGGCGAGGTGGTGCTTGATGTCGTCGGCGATGCGCGCGGTGACGAACAGCGCAGATTGGTGTGTCGGCGGCAGCGCATAGCCGTAGACCTCGGCTCCGAGGCGGCGCAGCAGCAGCGACGCCCACGCGCCTTTGAAACCGGTGTGGCCGGTGAGAAAGACCTTCTTGCCGCGCCAGAATGCCGGATCCGTCACCAGATCCTCCATCTGGCGCGGTTGCCGGCCCATTCGCCTTCGAGAAAGTTGCGATCGCGCAGCGAGTCCATCGGGTGCCAGAACCCGGGATGTACATAGGCGCGCAGATCGTCGCTGCGCACCAGTTGCTCCATCGGCTCGCGCTCCCAGATCGTGGTGTCGCCGGCGATCAGCTCGCCGACCGACGGGGACAACAGAAAGAAACCACCGTTGATCCAGCCGCCGTCGTCATTTGGCTTTTCCTCGAAATTGATGACGCGGTCGCCCTCGATCGCGATCGCGCCGAACCGCTTGGCCGGCCGCACCACGGAAACGGTGGCACGGCGCCCATGCGCCTTGTGGAAAGCGATTTCGGCGGCAAGGTCGATGTCGGCGACACCGTCGCCATAGGTCAATGCGAAGAAGGGCTCGTCCACGACGTAAGCCAGCACCCGCTTCAACCGGCCGCCGGTCTGGGTCTCTTCGCCGGTATCGACCAGCGTGACCCGCCACGGCTCGGCGGTCTCGCGATGCACTTCCATCCGATTCTCGGCGATGTGGAAGGTCACGTCGGACATGTGCAGGAAGTAGTTCGCGAAGTACTCCTTGATCATGAAGCCCTTGTAGCCAAGGCAGATCACGAAATCATGGAAGCCATAATGGCTGTAGATCTTCATGATGTGCCACAGGATGGGCCGCCCGCCGATCTCCACCATCGGCTTCGGTCGCGTGCTGGTCTCCTCCGTGATTCGCGTGCCGAGGCCTCCCGCAAGAATGACGACTTTCATGGACCTGCTCCGAACGGGAGGCACGTTCCATTAGATAGACGCTCCTCTCCAATTTACTACCGAGCCCATAGACTCGACCTGTCGTTCACTCGCATGCTAGTATGATTCGTTAGAAATAGTCTGGCGCTTGGAATGCAGGAAGCCCCATTTCAATCGCTGTAGGCCACCAACCCATAGGGTAAGAATAGTGGGGAGTTGTGCCTCGGTTGAGATAAGCTTTCCACTTCGTCCTGCGTGAGTTCAGACGAAATTTCTCCGAAACCGAAGATTGCAACCGGTGCTCCCCCCGCTCGACCGCCGGTGCGGAGACCGGGCTAGGCTCCCGCAAGGCGACAGCCAGAGCATCACGCACTAGCTCGCCGATGCGGTGAGGTTGGGTTGCTCTGGCGACAGACGGAGGCGCGCAGCGCGCGGCTTCGCAGCATGCAAAAAGGGCGCCGGAAGTATTAGATCGTTTGGCATTAGGCTGTTGAATGGCTATCCATCCTACAGATCTACAATCTAAGCCGCGCGCAACCGAGCAAACAACATGAGAATAGATCGTTTTCGCTCTTTAGCTTTTGGAGGTCTATTCAGCCTTATAGACCATTGGAGAGCTAGGCGTCTGCCGCTGGTGTGTCCGAGCTGTCTTGAGCCGGCCTCGGAAGCCATTTTGGTGCGGGGACAAAGGCTAATGGCGAGAAGCAGCTGCGTTGCGAGGCCTGCGGCGCAGCCAATGACGTTGCGGGATGGCGACTTGCCGCGACTATCAGAAGACAGCGATAGCTTCCCGTTTCCTGCCAGAAATTGAGCTGGATCACTTCGGTTCAATCGAACGGGTTTTCGCCGGGGCCAACTGAGTTAATTTCGATGCCCTTAGCCGGAAGCGGAGCGTTCGCGGGGCGTACAGCGCCTGCCATCCTCGTTTCCAAGTGGACAGCGTCTTGCGGGGACATGCGTTTGGACGTGTGACGCAACAAAGCGCACTCTTAGATTACTCGGGCTTCTCTCAGGCTCGCGATCTCGTCGGTGCCGAAGCCGAACTCCCTCAGCACCTCGTCGGTCTGCTCGCCGAATTCCGGCGGCCGCGCCACCATCCTGCTCGGCGTGCGTGACAGCGTCACGGGTTGGCCAACCAGCCGGATAGGACGGTTTTCCTCGTTCGGCACGTCCTGGGCGATGCCGAGATGCTTGACCTGAGCGTCCTCGAACATCTGGTCGATGGCATAGATCGGCCCGCAGGGCACGCCGGCCTCGTTGAGCTCGCGGACCCAGGTGTCGGTCGACTTCGTCACGGTGCGCTTCTCGATCTCGGCGTTGAGCGCGTCGCGGTTCTTGGAACGGGCAGGGGCCGTCGCATAGTCGGGATGGGTATAGAGCTCCGGCGCCCCGATCGCCTGCGCGCAGCGCTCCCAGATCCGCCCACCGGTGGTGGCGATGTTGATATAGCCGTCCGAAGTCTTGAACACGCCGGTCGGGATGCTGGTCGGATGGTTGTTGCCGGCCTGCTTGGCGACCTCCTTCTCCATCAGCCAGCGCGCGGCCTGGAAGTCGAGCATGAAGATCTGTGCCTGAAGCAGTGACGTCTGCACCCACTGGCCCTTGCCCGACACCTCTCGCTCGAGCAGCGCGGTGAGGATGCCCATGGCGCAGAACAGGCCGGCCGTCAGGTCGGCGACGGGAATGCCGACCCGCATCGGGCCTTCGCCCGGCGCCCCCGTGATCGACATCAGGCCCCCCATGCCTTGCGCGATCTGATCGAAGCCGGGCCGCTTGTGATAGGGGCCATCCTGGCCGAAGCCGGAGATGCTGCCATAGACGATGCGCGGGTTGATTGCGGCGAGACTCTCGTAATCGATGCCGAGCTTCTTCTTCACGTCGGGCCGGAAATTCTCGACCACGACATCGGCCTTGGCGGCGAGGCGCTTGAACACGGCGAGCCCGCGCTCGTCCTTCAGGTTCAGCGTCATGGCCCGCTTGTTGCGATGCAAATTCTGAAAGTCGGAACCTCGCCGGGGGCCGCCCGGCTGCTCGCCACCGGCGTCCTCGGTCAGCGCGTCGATCTTGACGACATTCGCCCCCCAGTCCGCCAGTTGCCGCACGCAGGTCGGCCCGGAGCGGACGCGGGTCAGATCGAGCACGGTGAAGCGCGACAGGGCTTCCGAGGCATGCGGAAAGGGCATCGTGAAAGGCTCCGGGACAGATTGCGGGGCCTACCATAGTGCCGAAAGGTCACGCGGCAAGCCGGCCCGACGCCGATCCCGCCTGCCGAAATGCCATGCCTGATGCGGTGCCTGCCCGATCAGCGCGACAGGCGCTTTAATTCGGCTCGCGCCTGCTCGGCCAGGGGATCATCACTGTGGCGTGCAATGAAGAGCTCGAGGGCCTCCCGCGTTCCCTTCCGGCGGGCGGCTTCGTATTCCTCTGCTACCGCAACGGCAGGATCGCGGGCCATCGGCATGGAGGGCGCGCGCGCCGCCTTGCCGCTGTCGTCCGCCTTGGCCTTCTCCACCATGACAGGCAGTTCTCCGAAGGGTTGATGGGGCAGTCCGGAAAGCGCGATCAGGGCGCCAGACAGGCCGGCCAGCAGTGAGCGTCGTTTCATGAAACCCTGTATATTCCTGGTGTTCCGGGAACCAGGCTCTTGCCCGCGCGTCCCGTATGACTACGGGATTTGATGGCTAACACAGCCTTATGGAAGGGGCGTGGGCGCCGGTGCCCAATTTAAACCAAACGTTTAACTCTCAAGCTAGAATCATATGCCTTCGCCCCGAATCGCACGCGATGCGTTGCTCTGGAGAGACCATTGGCTACCGCCGTTAATGTCAGTGCCACCAACAACGCCGAGATCGACGGCCTGCTGTCGGGCGCCAAATGGTCTGGCACGATCACCTACAGCTTTCCCGATGCGACGAGCGACTACTCCAATCCCTACAGCGGCGGCAGCAGCGAGCCGACCACGTCGGGCTTTGCCCCGGTGCCCAGCCAGATTCAGGCGGCGATCAATTACGCGGTCGGATTGATCCTCAGCTACACCAACGCCGACATCCAATACGCGGGCACGAACGGCGCCGACATCATGGTCGCGCAGTCGCCGGCGGCCAATCCGACCGCCTACGCCTACTATCCCGGCAACTACGCGTCCGGCGGGGACGTCTGGTTCGGCACTCAGTACAATTTCTCGCTGGCCAAGCTCGGCAATTACTACTTCACCACGGCGCTGCACGAGCTCGGCCATGCCTTCGGCCTCAAGCACAGCCAGGAGGCCGGCGGCCCCGCCAACGTCGCAGTGCCGAGCGCGCATGACGACAGCGAATACACCGTCATGAGCTATCGCAGCTATGTCGGTGGTTCGACCACGTCCGGCTACACCAACGAGGCGTACGGATATTCGCAGACCTACATGGCCAACGATATCCTCGCGCTGCAGACGATGTACGGCGCGGACTACACGACCCAGAGCGGCAGCACCGTCTACACCTGGAATCCGACCACCGGGCAGGAGTTCATCAACGGCGTCGGGCAGCTCGCGCCGGGCGGCGGCGTCGGCGGTTCGGCTGACCGCATCTACGAGACGGTATGGGATGGCGGCGGCGTCGATACCTACGACCTGTCGAACTACACGACGAACCTGAGCATCAATCTCAATCCCGGTGCGTCGTCGGTGTTCTCCGCGACGCAATTGGCGTATCTCGGCGACGGCCATTACGCCTCGGGCAACGTCTACAACGCCTATCTCTACAACGGAGACGCGCGCTCCTACATCGACAACGCGATCGGCGGATCCGGCAACGACACCATCGTCGGTAACGCGATCGCCAATACGCTGAACGGCGGCGGCGGCAACGACACGATCACGGGCGGAGCGGGCAACGACACCATCGTCGGCGGCTCGGGCATCGACACCGCGGTGTATTCGGGCAACCGGACCAATTACACGATTACGTATAACGCGACGACACAGACCTTCACGCTGGTCGACCAGCGCGGCGGCACGCCGGACGGCACCGATACGGTGGCGGGGGTGGAGAACTTCAAGTTTGCCGATTTCGTAGTTACGGCCACGACGCTGGCGAGCCCACCTATCTCTCTTGAGGCTCTGGGCGTGACCAGTCTAATTGAGATCGGTGGCAACTTTTACATGAACCCGGTTGGGGGCGGGACGGGGCCCGAGCTCAAATTTTATGGTTCTCCAGTGACGCAGGGCCAGTTCAACGCCTGGACACCGATCGGAGCAGAGCAAATTCCCGCCGGTTTTGAGATCGTGTGGCAAACCCCAGGCACGAACTTATTCACAATTTGGACCACCGACAGTGGCGGCAATTTCGTAAGCAACACCGGCACAATTGACGGAAACAGCACTGCTCTTGAGCAAGCCGAGACCATTCTTCACCAGGATCTGAACGGAGACGGTACGTTCGGCGTTACGTTCACTACGATCGAAACGTTCGGTGCCACCAGCTTAATTAAAAGCGGCAGCAACTTTTACATGAACCCGGTTGGAGGCGGGACGGGGCCGGAGCTCAAATTTTACGGTTTTCCAGTGGAGCAGGGTCAATTCAACGCTTGGACACCGATCGGAGCAGAGCAGATTCCGGGTGGCTTTGAGATAGTGTGGCAGACCCCGGGCACCAACCAATTCACCATTTGGACGACCGATAATAGCGGCAGCTTCCTTAGCAACACCGGTACAATCTACGGAAACGGCACTGCTCTGAAGCAGGCCGAGACCATTTTTCATCAGGATCTGAACGGAGACGGTATGACTGGCCTTCCGGTCACCACGATCGAAACGTTCGGTGCGACCAGTCTGATTGAAAGCGGCAGCAACTTTTGCATGAACCCGGTTGGGGGCGGGACGGCGGTCGAGCTCAAATTTTACGGTTCTCCGGTGACGCAGGGTCAGTTCACCGCCTGGACACCGATCGGAGCAGAGCAAATTCCCGCCGGTTTTAAGATCGTGTGGCAAACCCCAGGCACGAACCTATTCACGATTTGGACAACGGACAGTAGCGGCAACTTCGTAAGCAACACCGGTACAATTGACGGAAACAGCACTACTCTTGAGCAAGCCGAGACCATTCTTCATCAGGATCTCAATGGAGACGGTACGACTGGCGTTACGGTCACTACGATCGAAACGTTCGGTGCTACTAGCCTGATTAAAAGCGGCAGCAACTTTTACTTGAACACAGTTGGGGGCGGAACGGGGCCGGAGCTCAAATTTTATGGCTCTCCGGTGGAGCAGGGGCAGTTCAACGCCTGGACACCGATCGGAGCAGAGCAAATTCCCGGTGGCTTTGAGATAGTGTGGCAGACCCCCGGCACCAACCAATTCACCATTTGGACTACCGATAATAGGGGCGGCTTCTTGAACAACACTGGTACAATCGACGGAAATAGCACTGCTCTGAAGCAAGCCGAGACCATTTTCCACCAAGATCTAAACGGAGACGGGACGACCGGCCTCATAGAGATGGCGACGCATAATCTAATAGACTTCCTCATCTTAAGCTAAATTGGAAGGGCGGCCGGTGGGTTCTGAATATCGCGGAGCAGAGGGGTGGCGCCCGTCTCGGCTATCGACATTCCGCCGGCTGGCTGTTAGCCCAGTTTCGCGCCTATCTGGGGGACCTGATCGGCGAGGGGTGTGGAGACGGGGTGGCGGGTATGGCGTCGAAGAACAAGTCACCCGATCTGCTAGGGAACTCGGCCTGGAATGGGACGGCCTTTCTCGTGGCTGTGGTCCTTAACCTTGTCATACTACCGTTTGTGATCGCCCATCTCGGGCTCGCGGCATTCGGCGTCGCGGGTCTTGTCACCGCATGTATTGCGCCTGCGCTGGTGTTCAGTAACACGCTCGGTCTGTCGACGGCCCGCGAGCTTGCCCAGCGATTGCAGCCATCCGATCGTGAGGATGCACGACGCCTATTTGCGACCGCGTTCCTGCTCGCCGTCGGCGCCGGTGGCCCGGTCACCATGTTCTTTCTGATCGCCGGGGCGCCGCTTGCACGTCTCGGATTCCATCTGGCTGGCCCGGCTGCCGACGACCTTGGCCTCGCCTTCGCGCTGGCCGGTATCGGCTGGTTCTGCCAATGCGTAGCGGCCGTCATCCTCTCGCTGTTCACCGCACGGCAGGACTATCGCCGGATTGCCTCGATCGGCATGGTCAGCACCGTGGTCACGACGCTTTCGATGCTCCTTCTGATTCCCGCCGCGCCCCATGCATCGACATTCCTTGGTTGCCAGGCGCTGGGGTTCGCCATCAGCCTGCTGCTGGCCCTGGCCTGGTCCCGCGGCGCGATGGGGCCTTGGCTGGCGCCGCCGTCGTTGCACCGCGAGGCGCTTGGCAGGCTGGTTCGCTTCGGCAGCTGGCAGGTTGCCGCGCAAGGGGGTGGACTGCTTGCGGCGCAGGCCGATCGATATCTGCTCGGCGCGCTGCTTCAACCGCAGTTCGTCGGTTTCTATGGCGTGGCACAGCGCCTCCAGGAGGCGACCTATGTCGGTATCCTCAAGATCGGCGAGATCCTGTTTCCCTTCTTCAGCACGCTGCAAACGGAGAGTGTTGATCGAAAGGCCGATCTCTTGTTCCGATCGTCGTGGATTCTCAACGTCCTGGCCGCGAGTGCCCTGGGCGGATTGATTTCCGTGGCCGGCCCGCTGCTCCATGTCTGGACCGGGCCCGAGGTCGCGGCCGAGGCTGCGCGAGTCCTCGTCGTCATGTCGATTGCCGGGATACTCGGATCGAGCGCGAACGTCTTCGCCTTTTATCTGCTGGCAGAGGGGCGGTCACGTTCCAACGCGCTCATCGCCTTGATTACGGGTGTCGTCACCCTCGTCACCAGCGCGATCGCGTTGCCGCGTTTCGGATGGCAGGCCGCGGGCTGGAGCGCGTGCGCCGGCATGATTGCGCAGATGGTGACCGTCGTCCTCCTGTTGCGCCGTAACTTCGAGCTCGTGGACATGTGGTCGCGCGTAGTGCATTGCGTGCTGATGCCGCTTGGCGTCGGGATCGCGACGGCACTGGCAGTGCGATACGGTCTGGACCGCGCGCCCTTCCAGCCAGCACCCTCCTGGTGGTGGGTGGGAGCCGTCTCGTCGCTGACTGCGGCGACCATCTTCGTGATCGCGGTTGCCGCGTCGCAACTGGGGCCGTATCGAAATGCCTGCTGGCAGGACATCCGTTCGATTGCCGACCGCTTCTTGCCCTGAAGGCTGTCTAGGACATGTGCGGAATCGCAGGCATCGTAAATCTGGGTGGCAATGCGGTCGAGCTGGCCGAGATCTCGCGGCTGACGAGCCTGATTGCGCATCGTGGCCCGTTCGGCGAGGGGACCTGGTTCAACGCGGATCGTAGCCTCGCATTCGGCCATCGTCGCCTCGCCATCATCGATCCCGGCGAGGGCGGCTATCAGCCGATGCTGTCTGCCGACGGCCGCCACGTGATCGTATTCAACGGCGAGATCTACAATTTCCTCGAACTTCGCCGCGAGCTCGAGCAGCAGGGCGCGGTGTTCCGCAGCCAATCCGACACCGAAGTGATCCTGGCCGCCTGGCAGGCTTGGCGGGAGCAGATGCTGTCGCGCTTCAACGGCATGTGGGCGTTGGCGATTTTCGACACGACTACGCGCGACCTGTTTCTTGCGCGTGATCGCTTCGGGATCAAGCCGCTGCTCTATGCGGTCTCGCCGGAACGGTTCGTCTTCGCCTCCGAGCAGCGGGCACTTGTGCGGAGCGGGTTGGTCGATGCTGCCGTTGATACGGACGTGGCGCGCCGCCTGCTGCTCGACGCCTTCGGGATCGAAGGAAGCGAGCGCACCTTGTTTCGGCAGGTTCGCCGCTTGCAGGCCGGTCACTGCCTGTGGCTGCGCCAGGGCAAGGTCAGCGTCAGGCGTTGGTGGCGGACGGTAGATCATCTGCCGGCCGTGCCGGGCAGCGAGGCCGAACGTGTGGCACACTTTCGCGAGCTGTTCCAGGACGCCGTGGCCCTGCGCATGCGCAGCGACGTGCCGATCGGAACGTGCTTGTCCGGAGGCTTCGATTCCTCAGCGGTGATCTGTACCATGGCGGCGCACGAGAAGGCGGGCATGGGGCCGCGCGACAGCGCCGAATGGCGCCACGCCTTTGTTGCGACGTTTCCTGGCGCCTCGAATGATGAGAGACCGATGGCCGAGGAGGCCGCGCGCTGGGCCAACGTCGCGCCAACTTTTCTCGAAATCGGGCAGGCCGATGCGCTGACGGACCTCGACCAGATCCTCGACGATCTCGATGACGTCTACATCGCGTTGCCAAGCGCAGTATGGCTGCTCTATCGGCAATTGACCCAACACAACGTTACGGTGTCACTCGACGGCCACGGCGCAGACGAGCTGATGGGCGCTTATTTGCAGGAAGGACAAGCGCTCGCGTTTCAAATACGGAATGCAGCAGAAGGCTTCGCATCGCGCTCGAAACTGGCCCGGCGCTATGTAGATGTCCTGCGTGCGTTGGCTCTCAAGCGAAAGGGCGTGTATTTTCTGCGCGGTGGCCTGCGCAATCTTCCCGCCCCGCTCCCACTGGTGGCAGAGGACGATGTGCTACCGCAGGAATGGGGTGGCTTGAACAAGCGACTCTATCGGATGTTTCACAGCACTGTGCTACCCACCATCCTGCGCAACTTCGACCGCCTTTCCATGGCGCACGGCGTCGAAGTCCGCTTGCCTTTCATGGATTGGCGGCTGGTGACCTATACGATGGCGCTTCCCGAAAGCAGCAAATCGTCGGACGGCTATACCAAGGCCGTTGCCCGGCGGGCGATGGCCAATCTGATGCCGGAATCGATCCGCACGGCGCGCCGCAAGGTCGGCTTCAACTCACCGATGCCGGAATGGCTGAACGGGCCGCTGGCCGGCTGGACGGCTGACCTGCTCGACCGCAAGGTGCCAGCATTTGCGGAACTGGTAGATGAAGCGGGTTTGCGCGCGGCGGTCGGCCGTTTGACCGCGTCGAAATCCTGGGATTGGGAGTCCGTCGGGCGGATCTGGCCGTACCTGAACATGAAATGGATGTTGGTGAGGTACACTTAAACGATGCGTCTGTTCCAAAATAGTGCCTTGTATCCGTCCTATCGGCCGCGATTAAACCAGCTTGCGGCCAGCACGCAAAGCTTCGAGGAACGGCGGCGTGTGTTTTTGCATGACCGTTTCGGCGCACTTCACCTGCTGCAGCCTGTGCTCGATGGTAATGCGGATGCGTTTCTGACTTGCGCCAACGATGGCCTACTACAACGCCGCTGGGCACGCGAACATGGCGTTGGCCTGAAAGGTGCACCTGAGGACATTCTACTCGCACAGATCGAGCACCACAGAACTGAAGTTTTTTACAACCTCGATCCAGTCGCATTTCCTAGTTCCTTCGTCCGCAGGCTGCCCGGCTGCGTGAGGAAGACACTATGTTGGCGCGCGGCGCCGTCGGGAAACGCAGACCTGACCGCCTATGGAGCTGTGGTTGGAAATTTCACGTCGATTCTTAGCGCCTGGCGCACCAAGGGTTGCCGCGCGGAATGGTTCTCTCCCGCGATCGATCCCGCAATGAGCGAGTACGTGCGAGACGAGCGTCCCATCGACGTGCTGTTCGTAGGTGGCTACTCGTGGCATCATTCGGCGCGGGCGAGAACGCTCGAGAAAGTTGCTGCACTCGCGGGAAGCCGAAACGTCGTTTACTGTCTCGACTCGTCGCGGTTGACTAGGCTCGCGGAGAGCTCGATTGGCTACTTGCTTCCACTGAAGCAACATCGGCGCCCGAGGATCGTTGCGGGGATCGCTAAAACGGCGGTCTTTGGACGAGACCTCTACGAGTTGATCGGACGGTCCAAAATCGTCCTGAACGGGGCGATCGACATGGCGGGCCAGGATCGCGGCAATATGCGCTGCTTCGAGGCGATGGGATGTGGCGCACTGCTTGTCTCCGACGCAGGGAGGTATCCGGCCGGCATGCAGGAGGGTGTGACTATCGAGACCTACGGCACCCCGGAACAGGCCGTGGAGGTCATTTCACGCAGCCTGCAGGATTGGCCGAGATCGGCGGAGATCGCCGCGCGCGGTCGGGCCCTCATCCGGGACATCTACAGCAAGGACGTGCAATGGAAGCAGTTTTGCGACCTCGTCGGACGAATTTAGCCGTGCTAGAACGTCCCGGACGACGAATTTAGTTGATTGCATGAACCTCAACTTCCTCATCCAGCGGCTCACCGGCCGCAATGCCGACTACCTAACCCAGCGTATGCTCGGACGTGCGACTTGCCGTCTCGATGCCGGGGCCGCATTGGGCGCTAGTGCGCGGATCCGGAACATCCGCGGCGACACCGACAGGATCGTGATTGGTGCACAGAGCCGGATCCTCGGTGAGCTCATGACCTTCGCCCATGGCGGCGAGATCAAGATCGGTGAATGGTGCTATGTCGGCGAGGGGACGCGGATCTGGTCGGCCGGCTCCATCGAGATCGGAAACCGGGTTCTTATCTCCCATTCGTCGAATGTCTTCGACAGTCTGACCCATCCGATCGGAGCGGCCGCGCGGCACGCGCAGGTCCGGCAGATTTTTACAACAGGTCATCCGCGCAAACTCTCGCTCGACGAAAGCCCGGTCCGGATCTGCGATGACGCCTGGGTTGGCGCGGGGGCCATGGTACTGCGCGGCGTCACGGTCGGAGAGGGCGCCGTAGTGGCGGCCGGCGCGGTCGTCACCAAGGACGTCCCGGCCTTCTCGATCGTGGCCGGAAATCCCGCGGTGCTGGTCAGGGAGCTCCGTTCCGATGAGCGGTGAGGGCAAGTTCACGACGTGGGAGGACGCCGTGGTCTGGCTGCGCAATCAGCCGGATCAGGGGCAGCTCGTGCGGGACGCCTTCTATGACGATCCGCTGACCGCGGCCGCCGAGCGCTATTTTCAGAGTTCCGAATGGCAGGCGGTCACGGCGCTTCTGGCTGATCGATCCGGCTCGGCACTCGATGTTGGCGCCGGTCGTGGCATCGCCAGCTACGCTCTGGCCCGCAGCGGATTCGAGGTGACCGCACTCGAGCCCGATGGCAGCGCGATCGTCGGCGCGGCGGCGATCCGTGATCTAGCGGCAAGCACGCAGCTGCCCATCCACGTGGTCGAGGAGTTTTCCGAGCGGCTGCCGTTCGCCGACGAGACCTTCGATCTCGTCTTCGCGCGCGCCGTGCTGCACCATACGCGCGACCTCGACGGCGCCTGCCGCGAGATGTTTCGCGTGCTTCGCCCCGGCGGCATGCTGATCGCGGCGCGTGAGCACGTGATCAGCAAGGAAGACGATCTTCCGC
The DNA here is from genome assembly GCF_015291745.1 of Bradyrhizobium sp. CCBAU 53351. NCBI lineage: Bacteria > Pseudomonadati > Pseudomonadota > Alphaproteobacteria > Hyphomicrobiales > Nitrobacteraceae > Bradyrhizobium > Bradyrhizobium sp. CCBAU 53351. The sequence goes on along the minus strand of NZ_CP030059.1, from coordinate 5,315,571 downwards.
GTTTCCTCGACCAGCACCCGCTGCATCACCTCTACGGCGGCGAGCATGCCTACCTGCTCGACCGCTATACCGGGGCGCTGAAGTCGGCCGGCTTTGCCAGCGTCGAGACCCTGGCTCCGCTGCGGAGCGCCATCAATCTGTTCCCTTACAGGATGCAGACGCTGCGATCCGCGGTCGTCGAAAAACTGACGCGGAAGATCCCGGTCGGCCCGCTGTGGCGCGCTGCGTTTGCTTCGCAACACGTTTTCGCATCCCTGCTCTCGCTTGCCGAACGCTTTGACCACCGGCCCGGCCGGCTCTATTCGTTCGTCTGTCACAAGGTCTAGATCATGTCCGCGTGGGTCACCGGTGCGAACGGGTTCATCGGCCGCCATCTCGTTCGCGAGCTGGCGGGCGCCGGGCGTGCAGTCCATGGCGTTGGTCACGGCGCACTCGATCCGGCAGACGCGACCGCCCTTGGCTTGCAGATGTGGATCAATGGCGAGGTCGACGCCGCCAATCTGAGCGCGCTCGCCGCCGCGCAGGGGCTGCCGTCGCAGGTCTTCCATCTGGCCGGTGGATCGTCGGTCGGGCCGTCGATCGCGCGCCCGTTCGAGGACTTTTCGCGAACCGTGACGAGCACGGCGCGTCTGCTCGATTGGGTTCGAAGCTTTGCGCCGGAGTGCCGGTTGGTCGTCGTCTCGAGCGCGGCGGTCTACGGCGCGGACCATCTCGGTCCGATTCCCGAAAGCGCAGCACTCGCTCCGATGTCGCCTTACGGCCATCACAAGCTGATGATGGAGCAGCTGTGCCGGAGCTATGCGCAAAGCTTCGGGCTTCGCTGCACCGTCGTGCGCTTGTTCTCGGTCTACGGTCCGAACCTTCGCAAGCAGCTGCTCTGGGACATCTGCTCGCGGCTGAGGAACGAGGAGCGAACTCTCGATCTGGGAGGGACCGGCGCCGAGATCAGAGACTGGACCGACGTGCGCGACGTCGTCCGCTTGCTGGTGCGCGTCGCGGAGGAGGTGCGCAAGGGTGATCTTCAGCTGATCAACGGCGGATCGGGGCGCGGGGCGAGCGTGGCCGAGATTGCCAACGGCCTGATCAGGAATTGGGGCAGCAACACTCTTGTGCGCTATTCCGGCGTGGCGCGACCGGGCGATCCGGCGAGCCTGTTGGCTGATGACCGGCTTTTACGCGACATGAATTTCGATTGGCGGCTCCCGCTGGAGCACGGGCTTGCCGACTATGTCGAATGGTTCAGGGGGCTGGCCCGTGCCTGAGCGCGCGCCGCTGCGGATTGCATTCACGAACATTCCGCGCCGCCTGTGGGCGGGTGGTCACAACTATCAACGCAATCTCTTCGAGGTGCTCAATCGGCATTCGCCGGGAACGGTGACCCCGGTGCTGTTTGCCGGTACGGCGGACGATCCCGAAGAGATCGCGGGCTTGGCCAGCATTCCGGGCGTCGAGGTCGTGCGCTCACCGGTGTTCGATCACGCCGCGACGGGTCTTGCCCGCACGACGGATCTCGCCCGCGCGATCGTCTTTGGTGTGGACGCGCCCGCGGCCGCGGAATTCAAGGCCGGCCGGATCGACATGGTGTTCGAATCCGCGCGCTTCTTTGGCTGGCGCCTGCCATTTCCGGCCGTCGCATGGTTCCCGGATTTCCAGCATCGCCTGCTTCCCCATCTGTTCTCCAGGAGCGCCTTTTGGCGGCGCGATCTCGGCTTTCGAGCCCAGATTGCCTCCGGCCGGCACATCATGTTGAGCAGCGCCAGCGCGCTCGGCGACCTCAAGAGGTTCTATCCGGGCCATGCGAACGGCGTCTCGGTCGTTCGGTTTGCGACCGACCCGCCTGTCGGCCTGCTCGCCGCCAAGCCGTTCGACGTGATCGCCCACTATGATCTTCCGCGACGATATTTCTATCTGCCGAACCAGTTCTGGCGGCACAAAAATCATCAGCTCGTCATCGATGCGCTCGATCTGCTGAAGGCTCGGGGGCACGACGTCGTCGTCGCCGCCTCCGGGAATACGAAGGACTTCCGTGAGTCCGGTCTTTTCGAGAGCACCATGAGCCAGGTCAGGTCGCGCGGTCTCGAGATGAATTTCAGGCATCTCGGAATGATCCCGCTGGATCACGTCTACGCCCTCCTGCGCGCGTCGACGGCTCTCATCAATCCTTCGGAGTGCGAGGGGTGGAGCACGACAGTTGAGGAAGCCAAGTCGTTTGGCGTCCCGATGATCCTGTCCGACCTCGACGTCCATCACGAGCAGACCGAAGGCGGCGCGCGATATTTCGGCATCCGCGACGCCGAGGCGCTGGCGGATCAAATGTTGCAGGTTGCGCAGACAGCCGGGCCTGCGACCGTCCGCGATTTGTTGCCTAACCTGGAGCAGCGCGTCGAGACGTTCGTTGCAGATTTCGTCCGATTGACTCGGGATGTAATGGTTTCGCGGAGCGGTTAGAGCTGCGGTGCCTGACCGAGTTGGCGACGATATTTACAAGTTGAGGCCGCAATGGTAGCAGACAAGATAGGTCTCGCTGCTCGATCAGTTCTAGTCATGATCGATGTTGATGCCATTGGGGCTTTTTGCGTCGTCACGGGAGCAGAGTCATTGATCCTCTCGGCGATCAAGTGTCAGCGACCAAACTGATGACGAAGACCTGGTTTACCAACGCAGCGATAGCGGTTTGGATTTCAGCTAACTCAGTCCTTGTCCTTCTCAACGGCATGATGGGCGGGAAAGGGCATCCAGCGATAACGGCAGCTGTATTGATCGCGCCGCTCGTCGTGATAGCGAGGAAATTTCGGCCGATCCCGGCCGACTATTTGTTTGCCGCATTAGCAGTGCTCATGGTGGCTTCAGCCGTCGTGAACGGCAGAATTGCGAGCGGTCACGAGTACGCGCTCCTCGCGATTTCCATGGCTACTATCCTGCGTTCCGGGCCGTGGGTCATCGTTTTGATCCGTGGCGCTTCTCTTATATCACGGCGGCGATCGTCTTGGTGGGGACCCTGCTGAAGGGTTGGGCTGTGGTCTACGATCGGAGCGGCGAGTTCAAGCCGCGGGTCTTGGGCTTCCGCGGAGGTCCGACCGTATTTTCGCTGGACCTGAAGCCCTAAACCTGCTCCCGAAAGCTGGCTTTTTCGGCCAAGGCATAGAAACGTTCGCCCAACAATCCTGCTACAAGACAGAACCGCACAACGTTGTCCTGCAAGCGGCAGTGGAGGTTGGTGTTGCCGCCGCGTTGCTTCTCGTCGCTGTGTTCATTCTGGGTTTGTTGTCGGCAGGCAGACGATGCCGTCGCGTCCTTTGTGTTCGCTGGCCTGCTATTCGTCGGGATCGAATAAGCGTCTCGCTGACGAATTCAGCGCTGCTGGTTGGATTTATGGGATGGGCGGTCGGGCTGCCGCAAAGTGACAGTTGCGAGTTGAGCGACGAATCGGAACCCGGCCGTCTGTAACAGCTCAGGCAATGTCGAGCATGTGCTTGAAATAGGCGATTGTCTCCTTCAGCCCGTCCTCGAGCGCGACCTTCGGCTGCCAGTTCAGCGCCGCCTTGGCCTTGGTGAGGTCGGGCTGGCGCTGGCGCGGATCGTCCTGCGGCAGCGGCCTGAACACCAGCTTGGAGCGCGAGCCCGTGAGCTCGATGACCTTCTCGGCGAGCTCGCGGATCGTGAACTCGGAATTGTTGCCGATATTGATTGGGCCGGTGATGTCTTCCGCAGTCGCCATCAACCGCATGATGGCCTCGACGAGGTCGTCGACATAGCAGAACGAGCGGGTCTGCCCGCCGTCGCCGAACACGGTGATCTCTTCGCCCTTGAGCGCCTGGACGATGAAGGACGACACCACGCGGCCGTCATTGGGCTGCATGCGCGGGCCGTAAGTGTTGAAGATGCGCGCGACCTTGATCGGCAGGCCGTGCTGGCGCCAATAGTCGAAGAACAGCGTCTCGGCGCAGCGCTTGCCCTCGTCGTAGCAGGAGCGGACGCCGATCGGATTGACGTTGCCCCAGTAATCCTCCGTCTGCGGATGGATCAACGGGTCGCCATAGACCTCGCTGGTCGAGGCCTGGAAGATGCGCGCCTTGAGCCGCTTGGCTAGCCCCAGCATGTTGATGGCGCCATGCACCGAGGTCTTGGTGGTCTGCACGGGGTCGCGCTGGTAGTGGATCGGGGATGCCGGACAGGCCAGGTTGAAGATCGCGTCTACCTCTATGTAAAGTGGGAAGGTGACGTCATGCCGCACCGCCTCGAATAATGGATTTTGCAGAAGGTGCCCTATATTGCGGCGGCTACCGGTGAAGTAATTGTCTACTGACACAACTTCGGCGCCGTCGTTCAGGAGCCGCTCGCACAAGTGAGATCCGATAAAGCCTGCCCCTCCTGTAACGAGGAGTCGACCGTTTTGGTATTGATCGAGCGACATCGGGTCTCCAGTTCGATAAAGTTGCTTACGATATTTCCGACAGACAGTGGTATCGATATCGCTTTTCCTTGCAACTCTAAATACATTTGTAGGTATTGTAATACCGATTTCCCTGCTTAAGATCAGCTAGGGCTCGATAGTCTACGGCACCAGCCAGGAATGAGCGGCGTGTCTCGGGTGGCTTGCGACTTAGTGTTGACGCGAGCGCCGCAATGCGTCACCCCGAATAAAAGTCGTCGCTTTCCCTAAATGGGTTGGAGAGCGATGGGTGAAGGTTTTAGGAACTCCGTCAGATGGTTGATCTCGTTTCAATTATCACCCCAGCCTACCGGGCTGCGAAGTACGTTGACCGGGCCATTACATCTGTTCAACAGCAGACCTATCCCCACTGGGAGATGATTGTTACCGATGACTGCTCGCCTGACGAGACGCGAGAAATCGTCGCTCGATACGTCGAACAGGATCGCCGAGTAAGATTGATTGCGCAGAAAACCAATCAGGGACCTGCAATGGCGCGTAATGCATCGCTTCGACAAGCGCAAGGCAGGTTTATCGCGTTCTTGGACAGCGACGATTGGTGGCTCTCGACGAAGCTCGAGCGTCAAGTAGACTTCATGCGCCGGTCGGGAGCCGCTTTGAGTTATACCCAATTCCGACGTGTCGGTGAGGATGGCGGAAACGAAGGACGTCTGATCAAAGTGCCGGACAGGCTTACTTACCGCATGTTGCTCGGAAACACCGCAATCGCAACTTCGACGGCGATGGTCGACCGGAAGCAGACCGGAGACTTTCAGATGAGGAAGACTTATTACGATGACTTCGCTCTTTGGTTGAAGTTGCTTCGAGAAGGCTATCTCGCCCGAGCCCTGCACGAAGATCTCATGCGTTATCGAATTTTGCCGGGCTCGATTTCTCGAAGCAAGATCAACTCGGCGAAGAAAGTCTGGTCAACGTATCGGGAGGTTGAAGGTCTCAGTGTTGCGCGCTCGACGATTCACTTCTCTCGCTATGCCTCCAACGCGCTGCTTAAATATGCTCGGTTCTGATCTGCATGCTGCATGGAGTCCTCTGGATGCACTGGGGCCACATCTGCGAAGAGTCGGCCACCTGAGACGGCGGCTATTGGGCTAGTCGTCGATATGGGACGCGAAGTCATTGTCGGAAAGAATTCCACCGTCTGGCGTCGGCTTTCGAGGCGATCCGACATCGCCGCACATTTCCATGTTGCGATCTCCCATAGTGAGCTTGATGGCATGAGTTTTTTGCCAAATGATCGAGTGTGGATTTTGTCCTATTCGCGGAAGGTCGAAGAGAATTCGGCGTTGATAGACAAATTGGGGCGCGCAGGAGTGGGAGAGTATGTCTACATCTCGTCTGCCACAACGAACGTGGCCTCCCGAACGCGTTGCTACCGCTATCCTACCGTCAAGCTGTTGGCCGAGACGCTAGCGCGTAAAAAGCTGGGCGCACGTATTTTGACCGTCGGTATGATGTACGAACAGCCATCCGAATTGCCAGCCGGGGCGACCATTGCGACGAGCTACGACGACTTGGCCGCGTTTATGCTTGCGCCGCAATGGCTGGACAGCGCCGAGCAACCAGTTCGCCTGATCAGGCGTTACGAGCGACCTTTTGCGAGTAGACTTGAGGAAATCGCGTTCGCGCTATATGGCCACGCTATGAGCATGCTACATCGATGGCCCTGTGCGCTCCGCCCAATAGATCTTATTCTGCGAGCAATGGGATACAAATGGTACGGCTACCTCTATCTGAGTAATAGGACGTGGTTTACGACGACATCATAATTGGCTCCGGACTCGCGGCGCTCGGCGCGGCCATTGGGCTCGCAGCCTCGCGAAAGGTGCTGGTCATTGGTGGAGCTGAGAAGGCGGAATTAGAGTTCTATAGTGATCAGAAGTCTATCCCCTGCTCCTATACAGGGGTCGGGGGGCTGGGCAATTTTTGGCATGGAGTTGTGCCGACCGGAATTGAGGCTCCCTACGCGCAGGAGAGCAGCAAAGAGCTAGTGGAGCTATTCCAGTATTTCTATCCGCGATCCTCGATCCAGGATAGGATTGGTCGCCGCTGGCTCTTCGTGCCGAGAAGACCGGTGCGCCCACGGCGCGAGTGGGCGAGGCTTTCGCGCCAGCGCGGCGGCAATTTGCGATTTCTGCCCCTGCTAGCCGATAGGTTTGACATTGGGGACAGTGGTCCAACCGTCTTCGCTGGCGCCGAAACATTCAAGTCGCGACGGCTTTGGATCGCGGCGGGCGTTATCAATTCGCCAAAGATCGTCGCACTATCCGTTTCTCCCAGTGTCCGGCGACCTTTCGTATCAGACCACATCATCTGCTATGTAGGCCAATTGGAGCAAGGAACACCAGGAGTTTCTGGACCGCGGGTGGAGCGGACATCGGAGGGGTTTTGGCTGTCGTTTGAGCGAAGTTTGGACGGGAGCGCTTTGCTCACGAGACGTCCCGCTCGGTTCGACTACCGCAGACTGGACTACGGGATTGAGCAGCGAGCGATATTCGGGCTCCCGACAAATAATGCAATCGCCACGCTCCTCAGGGCGACGTCACCGGGGCTGGTGGCAGAGGCGCTTTTCAACAAATTTGGGCTCTTCCCGAATTCGCGGGTGCTAAGTGTCTACGCCCAGATATTGGTCGAGGATGCACTTCGAGTCTCGCTCGAGGACGCTTCGATGACGCCCGTCCATCGCAGTGCTGCGCAAGCGATGGCGCGCCTATCGCTTCCTTGGCCGGAACTGGTCAAGTCTCGTCGCCTGGATCTATTCCTCCGTGGCATTCATCTTCATCACTCCCTCGATCTCGACGCCATGAAGACCGCCGGACTGTCTTCGGACCAATCCACGGTCAGAGTCGTCGATGCCTCGGCCATCAGCCAGATCGGACCTGAGCATCATAGCTTTTATACTATGGCACGTGCCTATCGTCTTTCTCGTCAGGTGACGGCAGTCGGATCGAGGCTACAAACGCTATCTTAAACGCGCCACAATCCAGGCACTAGCGGCGTTACGCATCTGAGATGTGACGGTATGGCCTGATCCGGCTTCGACACGCAGCGTCACATCAACGGGGGGTGGATGAGTTCGAATGATTTCGTCCGCGAGCGCAATAGTCGAGCGCGTGCGAACACGTTCATCATGGCTTTGAATCGATAGGAACGTACTTACATAACCGAGCGCATCAGCACGCTGGTGCAAAGCACCAGTCTCGCCGGCATAGCCTTCGAACTCGGATAAGTCAGAAAGATCGACCACTGGCGAGAGCCCGATAACCGATTTGAAGCGACGCTCTCGCAATGCGAGATGAAAGGCGGCAAAAGCGCCACGCGAGACGCCACCAACGAACACCCGCTCCGGATCCGCTTCCCCGGCTGCAAGCAGCTGGTCGAGCCTTTCAATGCATCTCGAGGTGAAAGCTCCGAAAAGATCTTCGTTGCGTTCGAGGCGATACCGCCAGCCTTTCAGTTCGGGGGGTTCGCCAGATCTTATGTCTCTGCCATGGCAAGGAAGGTCCGCAGAGGCAACTACAAATCTGCTATCGGAGACGGGGCAATCGGAGATACCCATTGCTTCGCTGGTGTAGAACCAAAAAATTACTGCTCGCGAAGGATCGCCCATTGAATGCGATGGGAGCAATGAAGCGGCTACGCTGCCCAGGAAGGTTCTGCGGTCAACCATCGCTTCAAAATCCTCTTCGTTACGGCTGTGTTCTCAAGCAGGGGCGCTCCAATGAAGGCGAGCAGCAAGGCCGCGGCGGCTGAGCATAGCGCGGCAATGACCGCCACAACGACCGACGTCTGATCGATTTGAAGCGACAAAGACAAGCCAACTGCGAGGACGGGGAAATGACTAACATAGAGCGTATACGAGAAGTCTCCTGATTTGAGAAGCCAATCAGGAAAGTGGAGTTCTGCCCAATTGCGCAACAGGAATGCGTATGCAATTGCAACGCAACTTATCACCTGTACCAAGCTGCCGCGAGGACTGTCGATATAGTCGGAAAAAGTTGGCGCGGCGTAACAAAGCAGAATCGCCGCAGCCGCGATTGGGAGGAATATCTTCGCTTTATGCGCGGCTGGCAGATTCGTGATTGCTCCAAGACACCAAACAGAGGCGAAGAACCAGAAGCGATAATGTTCACCTGCGGTCAAAACCGCAAAAAGGACGAAGGCTGCTCCAACTAATCTGGCTACTGGTGCGCGACTGAAGGCGAAGATTGCGGCGCCGCCCGCGCTGACATAGAGCTTCACTTCGATGTAGAGTGTCCATAATGGACCGTCGACGACCGTCATGCCATTGTAAAGCAGCAGACTACGCATAAGCTCACCTGCCGTGAAATGAAGGCCTGACGCGCGCAGATCGCCCAGCGGTGTTCCATTTGCTCCTGGCAGATCGAATATGTGGACGATCGTGACAGCTCCCACTGCCAGAGCCACGGCGAACAATAATGGTGGGTAAAGTCTTGCGATACGGCTGAGTATATAGCCACTCGCGTCAAAGTATCCGTTCCGACTTATGTTGGACGCGATGCTTGCTACAATTAATCGGCCGGACAGCAAAAAAAAGATTAGTACAGCAAACCGCGCTGCCCAACCTGACATCATTTCAAGCCACGATCCGCCACCATAGAGGCGCCAAGCGAACGCCTGCGCCACATGGGCGACTAGGACCACGAGGGCCGCGACCCCTCTGGCCACGTCAAATCGGAGGGTATTCTTGTGGTCCACCAGCGTTCCCGAACAAAATACGCACGCGATATTCCTAGCGGTCAAGTCGGTTGCGCGCAAGCATTGCGGTGCTATGTTGGAGTAGCGGGAGATCCTACCACAAGCTCTCCCATGTGCGTGACGTGGGCAGGAGTCAGCTTACTGACAGCAAAGCGATGGTTTGGCTTATTCGTTTCGTTTCGCCATACGCTGAAAGGCCCGTTCAAAAACGGGCTCAAGATATCTCGCGCCGGTCTTGCTCAAATGATCTTCGTCCCAGTACAGCGGCTTCCCTTTCATCTCGACAACGCACTTTCGATCCGGGCACCTCATCGGAATAGGATCGATGATCGTGAGGTTGTCGCTCCGTTCGGCAGCAGACGCGATGATGTCGTCGATGGGCTTGTGACGCTCGGTGTGCGTCTGCCACGTCGTCCACGCTTCGTCGCTGCTGCGGCGGAGCAACTCGTTTCTCGCTAGGATTCGATAAACGCTCTGGCGCTGTTCTGGGATTTCCTTGAAGAGATACACATTCACGTTTTGCAGCTGTCGAACCGTGTTGAAAAGGGACTGTTCAAAAACTTTCAACCGATTAGGTTCTATATTCCAATCTTCGTTGAAGACGAGATAAGGGCTTGCAGGCGCTTCACTGCCTTGCATCGTTCCGATTGTGTATAAGCTCCATCGAGCGATCAGGAAGACATTTTTGACGCCGTGCCTCTGAATGAGATTCTCGACTGCGTCATAGAATTCGGTGCAGGATTTGATTGTTCCGCGCCAGCCGTTGTGGGTACCTACTAGCGGCGGGCAGCCTGCGTAGTTGGCGAGGATGCCGGTTAGTCTATATTTCTCCGCGAGCTCTATCAGCGCGGGCGATGTTGCCCATCCATGACTGTCACCCCAGACGATGAAATCCACTTTGGCGGGATCATGCTTGCCGATGAGGCAAAGCTCGTCTTTGTTTGTTTTTCTCGACCATTGAGAAAACGAAATCCGTGCCTGGTGGATCGAAACAGTGGTAGTTGGGGCCGTCTACAACGTTGCGCGCGGCCAGGGCCTAAGCCACGCGCTCCGGAAGACGATTCGGTGCGCCGTTGGTGCGAACACCGTTCGCAGCAAATGCCAGCACGGCACATGTCGCTAGGGTGCCCATGATATAGACGCGCGGCATTCCGATCAGGAGTCGCTTTTGACGTATTGGATTTTCGACAAGATAATTGGTTGCGGTCGACAACGCAAAGGTGAGCACGATGAGGCCGAGTGCCACGTTCAGCGCGAGCGGTTCGAAGTACAGCCGTCCGAATACCAGCACGGGCCAATGCCATAGATAAAGAGAATAGGAAATTCGTCCGATGAGGGTTGCTGGCGATGAGGAGAGCAATCGTAAGAGTCCGTCCTGCGCATATGGGGGCGCAATCAAGAGTAAGGTGGCGCCGGCACAAGCCGAGGAGACCGAAAGCAGGTGACGTTGTACTTCGATCGGCGTCAGGAAGAACGTGGTCCCGATGACAATAATCCCGGTCACGCGGAAGTGCAGAGGCGAGCAACCGAGGAATCTGGATTTTGCGGCGATAGGCAAAGGCTGCAAGACCGCCCAGCGACAACTCCCATATGCGAGCGAAGGAGTTATAGAACGCGGCATCGAAGTGTGCGGTCATATTAAGCCAGATTGCAAAGGCGAGCGATGCTGCGAACGAAAGTCGAGAAATGCCTGACCCGGTGCAACCTTGCGCACGCGACCATGACGGCAGGAACAACAAGATAGAATTGCTCTTCGATGGAAAGTGACCACGTGTGCAGCAAGGGCTTTAACGTGGCAGGGCCGTCGAGGTAGCCAACCGTCGCAAGGAAATACCAATTTGAAAGAAATGTTGCGGATGCCGCGAGGCTCTTGCTGAAGTCGATGAGCTCTGGCGGCAGCGAGAGCAACCACGCTGCCAGACAGGTCGTCAGCGTGACGATGGCAGCAACTGGAACCAGTCGCCTAATGCGCCTTTCGTAGAAGCGCAGGAACGAGAAAGAGGCGGCGCTGATCTCGTCGAGGATCAGCCCGACAATCAAAAATCCGGATACAACGAAGAATACATCGACACCCAGGAAGCCGCCAGGAAGCGTTGCTCCAAAGAAGTGAAAGACCAAGACACCGAGGATGGAGATGGCGCGCGAAGACCGTCTATGTCTTGTCTATACGTCACGACGAGTTCTCATCCGATCGCGAAGGTGAAGCCTGAAGAGAGACTGCCGAAGGAGGGGGCAGTTAAGCAAGTGCAATTCGTCTCTTGACGATGATGAAGCCCACGTTCCAATCATGGCTGATCACTAGCTTGCAGCATTGCCGTGAACAACCCGTTGGGAGAGGGCATGCCCAACAATTCCTGCGGCCAGGAGCGACCTTGTTATCTTTGCGCAGGCGGATGTGACCGCTTGCTGACCGTCCCGCAAGCCCGCATTCATGTGGTGCAGGTGAGGCCGGGCTATCTGCGAGCTACGGTATTCGCAAGATCTGCTGCGCAATCGCTCCGTATGCTTTCCGGAACCGAAGTTGGGCCGAAGACGGGGCTACGCAGATCGACCATCGCAGCGCGTCGATACAGTTGCCTAAGCCACTCAGGCAAATTCCTCTCGGCGCGAGCCAGCGATAAAATGAGGTGCTGCGCAGATCACTGCTATCCAAACGAAGCACGGCCACAAGTTTGGTAGTAACGTGGTGACCGGTGCAGCCGCCACGATAACGAAAACAAGCGGTGCCGAGAGGGAAAGAATGTTGGTGGTGTGCCCCAGTATGCATTGTAGCCCATGGCGAAGCCAGGCGCCCATCAGGGCTGCCAGTACCAAGCTCGGTATGGCTCCGAAGTCGAGATAAAATGCCCCCATCAACGTGAAGTAGGTTCCGACATTCGGCAAGTTTTCCGCGAGATCGTACCGCATGTCTTTTCCTGAAAGCTTGCTGAGGATTTGAGCGATCTGCGGAAACTCATAGAGACCGTGCGAGTGCGACAGCTCAACGAGCCGGAAGATTCGATCAAATTCATTGATGCCCTGCGTGACATAAAGCCAACCCATCGCTCGCGAGTATTTGATAGCCAGCTGATTAAAGTTCTGGATCGAGGAGAGGTCGATATCGAAATCCGAGGCGTAGCGAAGGTACGCGAGCGCGTAGGGCGGGGCCGAACTGGCTCTCGCTTTACCAATAATCTCGAGTTGCTCGACTTTCTGTGCTTTTTCATCGGCGGTGTCGTGCGCCGAATCTGGGGCTGACAGCGTATGATCCAGCTGTTGCTCGATGGTTTGGATGATTTGGGCGCCGCGCGAAGCGAAAACGTTCAAATTGTATTGGTTGTTCGCAAGCAACATTGCAAAAGTGAACACCAACGGAGCTGCGTGCCGAAGCCGCAGCGAACTCAGCCGAGCCTGACCGTCGCGACTGACGTCAGCGATCGAGGAGCTCGCGGTTGCAAAGAGCACGGAGAGCAGCAGAGCCGTGGCGAAGGATCGACCTCCTTCAAACGTCGCCTGGTAAACAAAAATCGCGAGAGTCGAGAATAGCAGGACGACCAGCCCTCCCCAGGAAACGTCTTGCCATCTTAAGCAGGTAACGATCCACGCAACTACGATCGCAGAGACGAGCAGGCGACCAAAGCCCCCTAACCACGACCCGAGGAAGCCGGCAGCAGCCTGTTGAACCTGCATAGTTCGCAAATCGTAGATCGGAGTGGAGAATCCGTAACCCCGAACGATCGCGAATTCATAGGTCATTATGCCAGCGCCGATCAGCGCCGCGAGCGAAAGAACAATCACCCAATGATTAGCGAAACATCGGATGCGCGGCGCGAATGGAATGCTCCTCACGCGCACCATAAATCCGCTCAGAAAGGCGACGTACCATCCTGCAACGAAAGTCCAACCAAGGAAGCTGACGGGTCGCCAAGTTCCATATTCGGTAAGGAGCCGCAGGCTCAGAACGAGAGCTAGAGGCGAGAGGATTACCATCGCCGTCATGACTACCAGCCATCGGTGAGAGATCTGGACGTCGCTCATCATTTCCAGCCCGAGTGCGTTGAGGTTGAGGAAGTCGTAGTTTAAGATGGTTCCATGATAAAAATCCTTACTGCCCGACTTTTTGCCACACGCGGCGCTAGGGCGCTCTTATGGGTGGTCGACAAGTTCGCGTCTAGCGTGCTTGGCATTTGCAATCGCGCCTATGCAAGTTACCTGTGGCCGGACTCCTGGCAGAAGGACTTCTATATCCATTGGAACTGTCGGGTAAAGTGTCCGGATCGGATCACGTTCGGAAAGGGGGTACGAATCGGTCCTTCTTGCGTGCTGGGTGCGATGGGCGGCATCCAAATGGGCGACCATGTGAGACTTTCGGAGGGCGCCTGCCTCGAGACAGGCGGTCTGGATATCAATGGACCGATACCTTACGCGCACGTAGCCAAGCCCATTGTGCTTGGTGAGGGGGTGTGGCTCGGGTTTCGGGCAACGGTCCTCGCCGGTGTGACCATAGGCGATCGCTCGATTGTCGGAGCTGGTGCAGTTGTAACCAAGGACGTCCCGGCGGATTGTATCGCGGTCGGTTCTCCTGTGCGAATTTTTCCGAAGTCCAACAAGTGAAGTCGCATCACGTTTTCTTTGGTCTTATGGCCTTCTCGAGCGCGACCACGCTTGGGAAATCAGGAATCCTTGCCGCCATTCTCCCGCCGCTGGATTTTGCTCACTATTCGGCCGCGTTCGCTTTGGTAGGAGCTATCGCCAGTGTATTGAGCTTCGGTCTGGTCGAGGGGATGGTGAAGAAGTTCACTCGCCTCGTCGCGTACGGGCGCGCTGATGAATTGCGCGCAACGCTTGGTTCTGACGCTCGCAGATTGGCATGGCGCCATGTGGCTGCACTTGGTGTCGTCTTGCTCATTACCTTCGTAGTCTATGGCCGTTGGCTGCTTGCCCCAGCCGCGGCTCTCGTTGTCCTGGCATTTGCCGCCAACGCCTTCGCCATCTCCGCATCGCTTTTCCGAGCCTACGACAGGCTGGTCGGGCTTGGTATGTCCGCAACTATCCGCGCGGTTCTCGCCTTGGCATTTTCGGCGGCTTTTAGTGCTGCGATTGGTTGGCAGGGCGGCCTCTCGGCGGAGGCCGTTTCTTCGGCCCTGGTCGGCCTTGCTTTTCTCTATTATTCCAGAGCCATCATTCGTAGCGAAGCGATGTCATCGACTTCGAGTGAGGAGAGCGTCGACGCGTTCATCTCGGGTAGATCTGACGGTGTATGGCTTTTTGCCGCCTTCGGTCTTGCTTTGGTCCCCGTGAGCTTCGACCGCTTGTGGATAGTTCACTTCTCACTGCCTGTCTCCGCGGCGCAATATGCCTTTTGCGGCATATGGATCAGTGCCGCTTTTACCATGACGAGCGTGTATGTTCAGAAGTTGGGGCCAGACTTTATCCGCATGAGGGCTGCTGTTGAAAGCCCAAGCATCCTGCGCATGTCGTTACGGCACGCCTGCAGGCTGTCTTTGCTGATGGCAGCCGGCGCCGCCGCATCGTTTGTTGTGCTCCATCTGATCTGGTACGATGGTTTTTGGCTGAAGTATCAGCTTTCAATTATTGTCGTCGTTGGCACTCTGGCTACCTTGTCTGTTCAAGTGACGCCGGTTTTCGATTGGGCCCTGATCGCTCTGGATGGAGAGCGCGGCGTTTTTGTCGGCGCAGCCCTGTTCTTCGGATCTTGCACTGCGTTCTTTGCGATTTCGGCCTATTTGCAGCTGGGTTTTACGGCCTATATGCTCTCATTCGGATGCGCACGGGCCATCCAAGCTATCGCCGAGGTCGTGATGATCTCGAGGTTGGAGCGTCTCTCGTCCGCGGGCTACCGGATAACCGTAGCTGGATCGCGCCAGTGAACGTATCGGCAACGAGCTTTGCGCTCTGTCATGAGGTCCTGCGCTATCGGGCTGTACTTGAAGCTGCCTAATGGATATAGAGCTTTGTCCAGGAAGACGATTTGCAGCGAGGGGAATTTCATGGGAATAATCTCGGGAATCAGCAACCGCGCAAAGGTTTTGTTCGACCCGAGATACCGGCACATGTACGCGCAGCGCCGTGTCGTCGGCATGCCCGAACGAAATGCTGCGGCCGATCGACTGGCGGCAACTCTGCCCAAATATCCGAGCCGGCCCGAAGCTGCCGATACGTCCGGTCGCCTGGATTCGGACGGTTATGCGATGCTGCCGGGCCTGCTGTCGCCGCAGCAAGTTAAGGAGATGAGAGAGTACTTTGAGACCCGGCTCGCTTTCGATGGCTACCGTCCCGAGGTCGGCAAGTTCAAAGCTCCGGATAACGCTCCGAAGGGAACGCATGTCGCGAATTTTGATCATCTCGACGTGGTCAGCGCCCCCCACGCGCTCGCGATAGCCAATAACCCAATCGTCCTGTCGGCTGTTGCTGAGGCGCTCGGCGCCAAACCAACTATCAGCTACATGACAGCGTGGTGGTCGATTGCTCATGGTGAGGCAGCGAAAGAGGCCGAACTTTATCACCGCGACGTCGATGATTTCCGTTTCGTCAAACTGTTTGTTTATCTTACCGACGTGGACGAGGGATCAGGCCCGCACGCCTTTGTCCGCGGAACGCATAAGATCGACAAGTTGACTGAAATCCGCCGGCTGTCCGAGGCGGAAGTTGCCCGCGAATTCGGCGCGGACAATATGCTGTCGTTCACTGGACCGGCCGGAACGGCATTCATCGAAAACACCTACGGCGTACACCGCGGCGTGCCGCCGAAGACGCGAACCCGTCTGTTGTTCCAGGTTCTCTATTCCCTGGCTGAATACGTCGGCGGTCCCAAGCGTCCTGTTATGAAGTATCAAACCGAACAGAACGGCCTGGCCATAGATCCTTACATCAATCGCGTATACCTTCGATGAGCGATCCAAGCGATCGCGAATAGAGCGCGGTGATCTGATACGGATCTCGGGGCCTTTCGCTTCGCGTGTGATGGTGCTCTTCGCGCTACGTCTCCTAGGTTCTGCTCAACGCTCTAATTTCGAGGCAACCGGCACCATCAGTACCAGCGGGTAAACCTCGTCCAGTTTGTCTGGATCAACCCGCTCCAGCGTATTCTCTCGACCCTTGAACAGCAGTTTCAGGGAGCGCCATATCTTCGAGCGCCCCGTGTCGTGCACGCGAATGGCGTAGAGTTCGTAACCAGGTATCGAGCGGGCAATATTGATCAGATTGGGCTGCGCTTTTGTGAAGAGTTCGAAGCCCACGAGGGGTCGATATTGACGGAGCAGTGGCTCGAGAGCCTCGATAATTTCCTGCTCCATTCCTTCAACGTCGATCTTGATAAACGTCTCTGACAATTGATCGGCGTATTGCTTCACGAAGTCCTGCGCCGACTCGAGCTGGATCGAATATTTATTTCCGAACTGCTGTTCTGATAGCCCGAACGTTTCGGGGGGCAGCATTGATCTTTCCGCGACGCGGCTGATGGAGTGCTCGTCTGGCGACTCCTCGAGAGTCACCGTTCCCCCGGTCTTGCCCAGGCCGAAATTATGGCATGAAACGTGCGGCAACCGGTTACGCAACATGTTCGCTTCGAGTACGCGAAAGAGGACAGGATGCGGCTCGACAGCTGCCACGCGCTGGAATAGTGGCGCCAGCGCGACGCTGTGGTTACCTATATTGGCCCCGATATCGATCATCAGTTTCGTGGTGCCGGAGCGGGAAATGACGTAGTGCAACGCCTCTATAACCCCCTTTTCGAACAGGCCCTCCGAGAGGATATGTCGGTCGACTGTGCTGGATATTTCGACGAACATCGCCGCTGGTCGCTTGCGGGCACGGCGCGCCAGGAGCGTAAGCAGCCCAAAGCTCAGCAGATACCGAATGGCATCAAAGCCGGGTTTTACTTCGAAGAATGAAGTTCGTTCTGTCTTGTTCACGGGTGATTCATCCTGGTATCAAGGTTCGCGGAACCCACTGTTACCGACGGCTTGGAGTAGCAGCTCGAGATCCAGCAGGTCGATCAGGGGCCACCGACGCCCTCCGGCCCGGGGGCGGACTGTGCTCTCGAGGCATGCTTTTATGAATTCGTGTTTCTCGCTCGCGGACAACGGTTTTGCGGACCTGAGGCCTTCGATGATGCTGTCGGCCCAGCTTCCTACGCAGGCAAGATCGAGGTAGACTGCGCCCGAGCGAGCAAACCAGTAGCTCGTCTGGCTGAAGGTGAAAATCGGCTTTTCGTGCAGCACGGCTTCGACGCCTCCGCTGCCTGCGCCTAGCACCACCGCGTCGCTGTTGGCCATGATTTCGGCAGAGTATTCCATTGGCGGAGCCATTACGATGTTCGGGATCGAATTCAGTCGTTTGTAGAAGGCCGGATTACGCGTGCCGAGCATATGAGGATGCTCCTTGATCACGACGACGCAGACTCGCGATATAGCAGCTACGATCTCCGCAGTCTTGTTCTCGTAGTCGAGGATCGACTTGTCTTGAATCCAGTAGTCGATTGTCGATTCGGGAAAGTAGGCGAGAGGAACATATATCGTTGGCGAGGCCGATTTCTTCCTCAGCGCAAGCAGCTCGGATTTCCAGCTTCTGCTAAAACAGTTTGCGGACGGATAGTCTCGAAGCCGACGTCGTTCGGCCAGATAAGGCGTGATGGCGTAATGAACTTGAAGGGGATCGCGCTCCAGATATCCTTTCGCCAGGAAGACAATCCGTTTGACGTAGTACCGTCCCACACCGAACACGTGACGAGACAATGAGTAGTTTTTGCGTTGGCTGTAGTCCTGCCGGAAGAATGGCTTCATCAAGGTTGAGATTGTCTGCTCGACTTCCTCGAAAGACGGGGTACGGATGTTGAAGGCGTCGCCATTTGCATTGCTGGTGAGCTGGATGCGGCCGGGAAAAAACGAATGAGCGTAGCCGATATACGGGATACCGCGCCGCTCGGCGAGCAGGCTCAGCAGGTGAGTCACATACTCATCGACCATGTGACCAATCACCGCCTCGGGATTTAGCCTGTCGAGCCATTCCTGAAGCGCGGCGGCCATTGCGTGAAGACGACGCTCGGCATCCGCTCGATCAAGATTTCGCAGGAGGCGGCATCGTCGAATGCAATCATTGTCTTGTTCGGCGCTTAGTAGGTTCGGCGGTGTTCCAGAGCGCAGGAAACGGTAGAATGCCTCACGCGTGTCGTCGGTGCCCTTGCTCTTGCCGTCCGTAAGAAAAAACAGCTTCTGGTTACCCGAGAACGCAGCAAAATTTGCCTTGAAATCGTCCACGAGATAAGGACGACAGAAGACTAGGACTCCGGAGGGGGACGAGCCGTTTTCGGTTGTGGACAAAATAACCTGCGCGCTGTGGTCTTCGGTTCGGTAAGGCTAGCCTGACAGGGCTTTACTCACCTCGACGTGATCCGCTAAACATTGGACACCATTCAAGTCAAGCGGCAGTATCGGGTCTTGTTACCCGGTTACTGACACGTTTTCGACATTTTTGCCGTAAGCCGGCCTGAGCTAATGTCTTATTCTGAGTCTCGTTCGGAGCTTGGCGTTCGCAGCCTGCTCGATGCCGATTGGCAACGTCTGTTGTCTGCAATGGGCAGGCCAGGCAGAGCTCGGAAATGGACCGACGCGTTCTCGCCCAGGTTCGCGCACATCGTTCTCATTCGCTGGGCGCATGCATTCCATAGATCCGGTTGGCGTCGGCTCGGAAAGCTGACCTCTCTCCTGAATTTTGGACTGTTCGGGATGGAAATTCCCAGCAGTCTGGAAATCGGCCCTGGCCTGATCATTCCGCACACGAATGGAATTATCCTCGGTGCCGCGCGTATCGGGTCCAACGTGACCATTTACCAGCAAGTTACGCTGGGAGCAAAAATGGCGGACTGGGACTACGATCTGACCCAGAGGCCCGTGGTTGAAGACGGGGCGACAATCGCAGCCGGTGCTAAGGTGTTGGGACCCGTTCTTCTAGGAAGCAATTGTGTGATCGGCGCGAACGCGGTGGTCGTTAGCAACGTCAATCCGGGGGATGTCGTGGGTGGAGTTCCCGCGCGCGTGCTGTCACCCGGCAAGTAGCGTGCTCGCCGCTTCCAATACGATCGTTTGTATCGCCTTCATGAAGATCCCCGGGGTCAGGCCCGCCCTATTGGCGCGGCCGCATGGCTGGAAGCAGGTGACGCGTCAAAGGGGTCGCTCAACCTGCCTTTCCAGTCTTGAACGCAATTCCCTTGTCGGCGTCACCTTCGCGATACCAACGGTCAAAATCCCAGGTCTTCGGTGCATAATCGTTTTTGCCGAAATCTGGCTCGTTGGGCGGGACGACGGTTTGCGTCACGATTTCGTTGAACTCGCTTTCGTTCAAGCCAAGGTAATCCAGGAATAGTTCAAGCGAAGGAGGTTTTCGGCCCTCGAAATTGGTCACGAGTTCCTTTGCGTGCTCTTGGCTGATGCGCCCATTGCGCAAGTCCAAGGCTACCATCTGACTGACGCGGCTATAGCCGCGCTTCAGATATTTTATGTAGTCCCGCATGCCCTGCATGAAGCATTCGATCTTTTCGTAAGGGTATTCGTCCCACGGCATGCCTTCGACTTGATCGCCCTGCCATCCGAGTTCGCGCTGAATGACCTCGACGTTCTTTTTCACATCCCACGAAATGTAGGAGCCCAGGCAAACTGATTTGTACCGAAGCCGCTTCAGATCTCTGAGATGGGGATACGTGTAGGGTAAAAGGTCGCGCGGATCGATAGCGAAGTCGCCCTCGATCATGCCTTTCATGTCTTCAGCAGTGATACCTAGATTGACGAAGCGGTTGAAGCGGGTTTCGTCGACCTCTTCGATCTCGTTGTCGCGATAGTCGTAGTATTGGGTGTACTCGGACGATGGCTCTCCCCACATGACAAGAGGCACCCCGAACTTGACCGCAATGTGCATCGGATAAGAGAAAATTCCTGTGTGACAATGCCAACAGAAATCTCCTTTACGTCGTAGCGATTCGAGCATCAATCGCTTTACGACCTTCCAGTTCGGCGTGAAGTTGAGAACGTCGACGCCAAGTTTCTTGAAAGTACGCGTGTTGTTTTCGATCAACGTGTCGCGCATGAAGCCGTGATCAAATCGAACGACCAGCGGCTTGACCTTGTACTCCTTCATCAAGTACCAGAGCGTGAAGGTCGAATCCTTTCCTCCTGAGAACGGGACGATCATGTCGTAATCGTGCTTGCCGCGATGCTCTTCGATGAGAGCATCAAGCTGCTGCTTGCGGTCGGACCAGTCGATTTTTTCGTCCCGATATTCCTTGCTACGACAGACGTTGCAAACACCTTTGGTGTCGAACTCGATCGTTTCATAGGTTTCGGGCAGCAAGCAACTGGTGCAGCTCTTCAGATTGCTCATCAGGTATCCCCGTCCGTCGACACCGCAGGGCAGCCACGGGCCACTTGGCATGATTATGATCAGGACGGTCACGTCCTCGTCACCAAGAAACATAATATCGCCAGGCAATCAGCCGGGCAAGTCGCTTGGCCTTAATCCAAGAATGACGACGTCGCATGGACTGTCGTCAAGAAGGTAGTGATCGCGCCGGATTCCCTCGTGCCGCCACCCGGCCTTTTCGAAGGCTCGGGTGCTGCCTCGATTTGGCGCGTACATTCCGGCAGAAAGCTTGCGTACGTGAAGCTGAACGAAAGCATAGCGACATACGGCCTGGATCGCCTCGGTCGCGATACCCTGTCCCCAGCAGTCGCGCTCACCAATGAGGAGACTGACGTCTCCAACGCGATGCGGATTGGAGATCGGACCGACTTTGATGTTGCCGACATGACGAACGCCGTCGTCCAGGAAGATCCCAAACAGCTGTTCGTTGCTGCGTTCGGCAACGGCGCTGACGTAACTGCGCACGCTTTCCAGCGTTTGTGGAGGCTCGAAACGAGTCTCGAGATAACGGTTGATCTCAGGCTGATTGAGCCAGGACACATAACGTTCGCTGCAGTCTACCGGCAGCAGAGTGCGCAATCTGAGCCGCGAAGTCGAGATGCTATGTTGCTCCATTTCTAGACCACTTTGAAGGGAATGCCGTAATTCGTGAGGAACGCTTTTGCCCGAATCGGATTCGAGTCCGAGAAATTGAACAGACTTCCGCAGGCGGCCGCGCTGACGTTCGTGGTCTCAAAAAGACTCTTCAGGTGGTGATAGTTGCCTGAGCCGCCGGCCGCAATCACGGGAATCGTGGAGATGGCGGTGACGCGTCGGACCAGATCAATATCGTAACCGATCATCATGCCGTCTCGGTCGATCGATTGTATCATGATTTCGCCGGCGCCGGCGCTTATCAGCGAGCGCACATGCGTCTCGAGCGTGACGAATTCTCGGCGCTCGCCGCGATCGGACATGAGGCAATACTCACCAGTGTGCTCGTCGCGCAAGGCGTCTACGGAAGCGACGACCGCCTGAGCTCCGAAGCGATCAGCCGTCTCACTAATGATACGCATGTTTCGATAGGCAACGGTGTTAACCACGATCTTGTCGGCGCCGGTCAAGATCAGTTCGGCTGCATCGGATGCCGTCTGGATACCGCCTCCCATCGCTATTGGCATGAAAGATACTTTGGAGACAGCGGCGATGACGCGCTTAAGGTCATCGATCGAGCGCGATTGTCGGGATATGTTGAGAAAGATCAACTCGTCCGCATATTGCGAGTTGTAGACGGCGGAGCTCTTGACGGGATCGCCAACGTCACGCCAATTCAAAAACCGTCGCGTCTTGACCAGTCGACCGTCCATTAGCAATTGGATCGGAATGATGCGCTTCTTCAACATCGACCGTCCCAGAAGCAAAAATTCTCGAGTAGCTTCAACCCATTCGCCTGGCTCTTTTCGGGGTGAAATTGAAAGCCCAAAACATTTTCGCGACCGATGATCGATGCGAAGCGGCGTCCGTAGACCGTGGTCCCCAGGCTATCGGCCTCGTTCGCCGTCATCACACCGAAGGAATGGACGAAGTAGAAATCCCGGTTCGGCTTGATGTCCGCAAACACCGGGTGATCCGCGTTCAATGTGACGTTGTTCCAGCCGACGTGGGGAAGTGTAAGGCCGTCTCCTTCGGGCAGGCGCTCAACGCGCGCTTCTATCAGTCCCAGGCCAAGCGTGTCACCGCCTTCGGTTCCGACAGTGGCGAGCACCTGCATTCCGACGCAGATGCCGAGCAAGGGGCGGCCGGACGAGGCGAAATTTCGTATCCGGTGCGAAAGACCACTCTCGTTGAGATAGGTCATCACCGCTCCGAAATGGCCAACACCCGGCACGATCAGATGGCTGAGGTCATCGTAAGACCGGAAATTCTCATCGACCCAGACGGGGTCCAACCCGAGGTGATAAAGAGCGTTATAGACCGATTGCAAGTTGCCGATCGGTGATTTCAGGAGCCCAATCTCCTGTCTCATGGAGCCTTCCTCGTCCGTGCTGACAACCAGCCGTATGTGGGTGCAAACTGAGGTGGCCGCGCCAGTCCCAAAGTAGCTGTCCATCGCGAATCACGCAGCTCGCTGGTCGACGTTACTCCAATCCAAAGATCGAGCAGGTCTATGCGACCCCGCTCGTGGCGTTCCGTGAAGCCCGCAGTAGGCCTTGACTCTTCAAAAGTCAATCAAGGGCTGTGCAGCCTAGGTGCTCTGAGGGGCACGCTTTCCGTGCTTCGCTGATATAGCTGGATTTGGCCAGAGCTGTGTCACGACAGGCATAAATCTCGGCAATTGCGACTTATCAATGCATCTCATGGTGCTGGCTCGAAGCACTTAGCAATTCTGGCCAGGAATTGCGCGATTCTCACATCCCTGATAGGCCTTTGTGCGTACGAACTGGTCGCGTATTGCGGAATGAATCGAGGAGCTCGCGACCTGCGCGACCGCGGCTTTGCGACGTCTTTGAGGCGCGCTCGACCGTGGGAGGGCCGCAAAGGACTTGAGCCTGCGATAGCCCACTGCGGCGTCGGTCGGACGGGGCCCGGACCTCGAAGGCAAGAGGGCAGCCAGCAACGATACCGCCCCCGCGACCAACGGGCGGACGTATTGGATGGTGAATTCCCAACAATGATCGCTCGCAACAATTTCGGAGACGAACTTCCGTCGTTGCGGCATGGTTCTGCGGTTTCGAGTTCCATCAAAGATGGGACAGTTCGGCCACTGTGGTGACCACATAATTCTGATCAGCCTCGGACAACGTCGGGAACATCGGCAAGGTCAGAATTTCCCGGTAGGCCGCCTCGGCGTGAGGGCAAAAGCCGGGCTGATAGCCAAACCGCTCGCGATAGAAGCTATGGTGGTAGACGGGAGCATAATGCACATTAACACCGATGCCGGCGGCTCTGAGATGGTCGAAGGCGCGTTCGCGATCTATCTTGATTTGACGGAGGTCGAGGCGGATCACGTAAAGATGGTAGGCGTTTGTCCGGTCCGGTCGCGCCGCAAGCGGACGAACAAAGGATATTTCTGAAAACATTTCGTCATAGCGGGCCGCGATCGCCTGACGTCTTTCGAGCCAGCGAGGTAGTCGCTTCAGTTGGGCAATCCCCAAGGCGCATTGCACATCCGGCAGTCGGTAGTTGTAGCCGAGCTCCACCATGTCATATGCGAAGGTTCCGGCCTTCTCCCTCGACCTGTGATCAGAGTCGATTCCGTGGTTGCGGAAGCGGCGCATGTGCGCGGCCATTTCGGGATCATCTGTGAGGACCATGCCGCCTTCGCAGGTCGTGAGGTGCTTCACTGGATGGAACGAGAAAGCAGAGAGGTCGGCAATCGTTCCGACCTTGCGGCCCTTGTAGGTTGCGCCGGGCGCGTGACAGGCATCAGCGATGATCCTGATTCCGCGGCCCGCGGCGAGTTCCCTTAAGGCGTCGTAGTCGGCCGGCTGGCCGCCATAGTCGACCGCCACGATTGCACGGGTTCGAGACGTGATTTTCTGGTCTACGGACACGGGATCGATCAGCAGCGTCTCGGGGTCTACATCAGCGAAGACCGGAGTGCCGCCCTCGTAGACCGCCGCGTTTGACGACGCCGCGAAGGTAATTGCCGGGATGATAACTTCATCGCCTTGACCGATCTTCAAGGCTCGCATCGCGGCATGAAGAGCCGCAGTTCCGCTGTTGACGGCCACGCCCTCGCTGGCCCCACAAAATGTGGCGAAAGCCCGCTCGAAGTCGCCGACCCTGGGACCGGTCGTCAGCCATGCGGACCGCAGCGCATCCAATACGGAGGCGGTATCCTCGTCGTCGATGACCTGACGACCATAGGGGATCGGGGCCCTGGTCATGCGAAACTGCTGCTCTTGTGTAGCATCGCCTTGAGCGCGGCCGCATCGAGCCATTCCGGATTGTTGTCGCTGGCGTAACGGAAGTCTTCACGGACGGCTCTGCCGACGTCGCCGTACCCTTTGTAGCTCCACCAGGCAAGCGCCGGCTGCACGACGTAGCGATCTTCCAACTCTATCGTAAAGCGCGCATCGTCTTCAGTGATCATCACCTCGTGGAGTTTTTCGCCCGGCCGGATGCCGATGATCTTCTGCGGGCAGTCCGGGGCCATCGCTTTGGCCAAGTCAACTATTGACATTGACTTGATCTTCGGGACGAACAGCTCTCCACCCTGCATCATCTCAGCGCTCGAGAGCACGAAATCGACTCCCTTGTCGAGCGTGATCCAGAAGCGCGTCATTCGGGGGTCGGTGATCGGCAAGTGATCGGTCTGCTTCGCGAGCAGTTCTCGGAAAAAGGGAACAACTGAGCCACGGGAGCCGACCACATTTCCGTAACGAACGACAGCAAACTTCGTCCCCGTGTTGCCGGATAGATTATTGGAGGCGACGAAAATCTTGTCGGAAGCAAGCTTCGTCGCGCCATACAGGTTGACTGGATTGCAGGCTTTGTCGGTCGACAGCGCGACGACCTTGGCAACGCGGTTCGCGATCGCGGCCTGCACAACATTCTCGGCACCCATGATGTTGGTCTTGATGCACTCCATGGGATTATATTCAGCGATTGGAACGTGCTTCATGGCTGCTGCATGAACCACCAGATCGACTTCGCGCATTGCCATCTTGAGCCGGTCGAGATCGCGAACGTCGCCGATGAAGAAACGGAGGCGGCCGCCTGGATCGGGGATGGCCTGCGCCATCATAGCTTGCTTATACTCGTCGCGCGAGTAGACGATGATTTTCCCCAGGTCATGGTCCCGCAAGAGAACTTTGACGAGTTCGGTACCGAAAGAGCCGGTGCCGCCTGTGATCAGAATCGCCTTCTTGTCAAGCATGGTTCCAGTTGGGGTTGTTGAAAAATTCAAGCGGTAGTAGTCAGTCCAGGCAAATAATGCAAGGGAAAGTCGCGGGAGAGAGGTCAAGCCGCGTTTATCGCGGCGATCTCGGGGTGAGCCTTCAGGAGGTCGAGTACGTCTTGCTGAAGAAAGTCGTTGTGGCGGTCAGCGAGCGCCGTAAGTACTTTCTCGACCATCTCAAAGTCCGCCGCCGTATCTACGGTCCAACGCAAGGCGGCCAGGTCGGGTGACTGGGTCAAATGCGCGAGCTTAAATGCTTCGGGGTGGCGATAGATGTATTGCGTCACGTGCTCCCGCTCACCTGCGTCGGTGGCCGCGCGTTGCGCGCGCTCCAGTGCCGAAAACGAGACGACCTCCACGTCCAGGCCGTCAGGATACGTACGGTCGACGGCATTGCCGGCGAGATCTGATCCTGAGCGCCTCTGCAACTCGACAGCTGCGTCAATGATCGTCCAGTCAATTAGAGGGCAGTCTCCGGTTAGCCGGACCACATGCTGAGCTGGACCGAAGGCGATTGCTGCACCGTGAAAACGCGCGAGCACATCTTGTAGCGCACCACGATAGCAAGCTACCCGGTTGGCCTCGCAGAAATTCTCGATAGGGTTGTCGGAAGATTCCTGGCTCGTGGCGACCACAAGCCTGTCGATCGCCTTTGAACGCCGGATGCGATCGATCTGCCAAGCAAGCATTGGACGCCCAAGAATCGGCTTGAGCACCTTTCCGGGAAGCCTGGTCGAAGACATGCGGGCTTGCAGGATAGCGAGGATCATCGGGCCTGTCCGGTTACCAGAGGGATGGAGTGAGCGTTACCAAATCGTTTATTGCACACGCTTCCCAATCAAAGTCTGGCAGACGCTTCGCGGATGCGGCGATGAGCTGTGCGAGTTCATCGCGGCTCGTGACACCCACGACTGCGACATCGATCTCGTTCTGCTTGAGCGCGAAGCCGATTGCTGCCTCGATCGGCTGCAAGCCTGCCTCTTTGATGCGAGCCCGAGTGGCCGCAAGTGCGGGGCCGGCGTGGGCGAGTCGCGCTGGCAGCCGCATGGGATTCATGAAGACCAAGCCCTGCAAGAAAATCGATCGAACATGAATCTCGATGCCTAGCTGTTTTATTTGCGCGAGCTCCCCATTTCGTCGCAGCCGCTGATCCAAAATGCTGACGGGGAGCTGCATGAGGTCGGGCTGGTATCGCCGTGCGAGCTCGAGCGGTTTGTCATCAAAATAAGCCGAGATACCGATATGTCTGTACAGGCCTTCATCGCGAAGCCGCTGCAGCAGCCCCCAAAGACGCGGTCCCTCGCTATCACTGAGGTCGCGCGCCGCGTGAATCAGGATGGCTTCGGCGGACTTCCGACCAAGGAGATCAAGGGATCGTCGCGCTCGATTCTCGATCTCTTCGAGACCGTGGCTCAACGGCAGCGCCTTGGTTACGATTGCAAAGTCCTTGTCGTCCGCAAGCGCCGCGCCCAGCACCTCCTCCGCGGTGCCATAACTGGCCGCTGTATCGAGCACGCGAATTCCTGCTGCGCGCGCTGAACGGAGTATCGCTGCCACCTCCGGCACTGGAACCTGCCCGGTTGCATTCGATATGCCGTAATTCGTGCCGAATTGTACTGTGCCAAGCCCGATTCTAGAAGTAGCGGAGTTTGTGAGGGGATCACGCATAGTGATCATCGAACGCGGAATAGCGGCTCCAAGGGCTCGCATTTGAGATATTGACGGATGGCGCCACTGTCCACGGCCCGTTGGAGGATCGGGAAAATCTCTTCATAGGCAGCCAGCAGTGCATCGATATCAGACTCTGTGTGCGAGTAGCTGATGTTGTGGGTCCCAAATGACAGCAGCCCGCGCTCCATCATCTCCTGCATCCAAAGCGTTTTAATCTCGAAGGCGTTCGTTCCTTCGACATCCTTGAAGATCAGGAATGACCAAGTCGGATGCCCGCTGACAGCGGCGAAGTGTCCTATGCCGTGCTTGTCGATCAGCTTCGGTATCTCGGCGAGAATGCGGGAGCCACGCTTGTTCATGGTTGCAATGACGGGTTCACGCTTTAACTTGCCGATAGTTGCTTTCGCCGCAGCGAGCGAGAGCGTCTCGCCGCCCATCGTAAAAGAGAAGAAAACTTCCTCCATTTGTTGCATCACGTCTCGGCGGCCGCACACTGCCGAGAGGGGGAACCCGTTCGCGATGCCCTTACCCAACGTTGTAATATCCGGAATGACACCGAAGAGCTCCTGCGCGCCGCCGAGCGCATAGCGAAACCCAGTGATGGTCTCGTCGAAAACCAGCAAGGCGCCAGCAGCGTGCGTTAGCGCTTTGACACCTTCGAGGTAGCCTGGAGCGGGAGCTGTAACATTCATCGGCTCCATGACAACCGCTGCCACGTGGCCCTTGTATTCGGCAAGCGTCTTCTCGAGCGCGGTCAGGTCGTTATACGCGAAGCCGTGAGTAAGATCTCGCGTTGCCTGCGGCACACCTTTGTTCCGCGCAGTCGAGCCAATGTACCAGTCTTGCCAGCCGTGATAGCCGCAGACCAGCACATGGTCGCGCTGGGTGAACGCGCGCGCCACGCGAATGGCGCCCGCGGTGGCATCCGATCCGTTCTTGCCGAATCGCACCATTTCGGCGCTTGGCACGACGTCGCACAGAAGCTCGGCGACTTCAGTTTCGAGCGGGTGCGATAAACTGAAGATTGTACCGTCCTCGAGCTGTGCCGCCACTGCCGCATTCACGTCGGGATCGGAATAGCCGAGTGTCACCGAGCATAGGCCATTGATGAAATCGATATATTCGTTGCCATCGATGTCCCAGATCTTAGACCCCTTGCCGCGCGAAACGAAGTAGGGTGACACGCCAAAAGGATATTGCGTTACACTCTTGGAGAATGTCTGCGCGCCGAGCGGGATCGTCCTTCGAGCGCGCTCGAGGAATTCTTCTGATTGGGGGTAGCGAAGGGACATCCGTTTTCCAGCAGTCGCAGAGGGGTTCTTGGGAAAAGTGGTGAGTGGTCAGGCGATCGCAGACCAGGTTAACGCCTCACCATAGGCAATGTCACGCGCGGCCGTGCGTCCGATGATCTCGGGCAGGTGCTTCGGTGGTAGGCCAAAGCCGGGCCTGATCGCGCGCACATTATCGCGGGTGAGCGGCTGTCCAGCCTTGATCGGTTTAACTGCATAGATCGACCGGCGGAAACGAGTGTTAGCAGCCTCGCTGGGTGCCAAGCTATAGTCGACCTTGCCAAGAGATGACCATGCCGACCTGCAATCAACGACTAGCTGCCTGAATTCGTCCGGCTCGAGCGAAAATGCAGCGTCGGGCCCTCCGTCGGCACGCGATATCGTGAAGTGCTTCTCTATGATGGAGCCTCCCAGAACGGTTGAGGCGACACAGGCCGCGGAGCCGGGCGCGTGATCGGAAAGACCCGATACGGCGCCGAACGCTTCTCCGAGATGCGCAACTGTGCGAACGTTGGCTTCCTCGATCGGCGCAGGATAGGCGCTGGTACAGTGAAGCAAAGCGACTTCGGTAGCGCCGTTACTTCGCGCCGCCTCGACTGCTTCCTGAATCTCGCCCAGATTGGCCATACCTGTCGAGATGATCATGGGCTTGCCGCGCTGAGCGACGCACTTGATAAGCGGCAGGTCGATGACTTCGAAGGAGGCTATCTTGTAGGCGGGGGCATCGAGGCTGGCGAGCAGGTCGACGGCAGTTTCATCGAAGGGTGTCGAAAAGATCGTGATCCCGATCTCGCGCGCCTTGGCGAACATCTGGGCGTGCCATTCGAAGGGGGTGTAAGCTTCCTTGTAGAGTTGGTGTAGCTTGTAGCCATCCCACGGGCCTCCCTTGATTTGGAAGTCCGGGCCGTCGTGCGGGATTGTCATCGTGTCCGGCGTGTAGGTCTGGACCTTGATCGCGTCTGCGCCAGTTGCGGCTGCGGCCTCGATCAACTCCAGGGCGCGCGCAAGGCGTCCGCCGTGATTGGCCGACAGCTCAGCGATGACGTAAGGTGGATGGCAAGGTCCGATCTTGCGTCCGGCGATTTTGATTTCCGGGCTTGGTTTCATGGCTCGACTTCTCGTAACACGGTGAAGGCTTCCGCGGCTCCCAGACCTACCGTCGAGCCGCGAAATTTTGCAAGTGCGGCAGCCGTCTCGTAGGATCGCGGATGAGGAAAGTCGCGCATTTCGAAATCATAGGCGCGCAATGCGTCGATCTTGCGTGAAAGCGTCGCCTCTATTCCCACGAAACGATTGGGTCGAAATCCGGTTCCTCGGCTCTGAAAAACCCATTCCGTGCTCGACAGCGTCTCGAAACCGTAGACAGCGACAACCTTCTGGCCAGGTATCGGTCGCACCGCGGTCATAGTCGCTTCGCTGACGATACGGTGGTCAGCGTTCAGGTCATCCCCATGGTGCGTGAAAATGATGTCAGGTTGAATCCTTAACAGTAAACCCTCGATGCTTTGCGTGATGTCGAGCAGTCCGATCGTATCCAGTCGCTGATCAGGATAATCGAGAAAGTGTGGATGATCGCAGCCGACGATAATTGCTGCCTTGATCGCGGCCTCGCGTCGTTCCGTGAGCATACGCTCGGCGTCCCTGGATTTTCTTGCTCCAGTTCCGTCGGCGACGAAGACGACATGCACGGAGTCGCCGCTATCGGCGTGGCGCGCCATGGTGCCTCCGCACCCGAGTATTTCGTCGTCGGGGTGAGCTGCGCATACCAGAATTGTTCGACGCCCGCGGGTCATCCGGCTTCATAACCCTTTTTTAGATTGTTCAGAAGCTTCACTTTGGCGGTCACCGTATCGCCTTCCAACGAAGCGCCCGTGAACTCTGCGCGCCAGTCTCCAATATCTGCGAACGCGTGGGGATATCCCTCGGCATCAAGCATGCGAATGTGATTGTAGAGCGATTCAAGACTTCCGCTCATCGGAATCGCACTCTGGTCGGGCTTGCGGCGCGGAAAAAACGTCGGCTCGCCGGTTTGTTGAACGGGCGATGGCTCGTGTGCAATCATCCACGCCATGATGTCGAGGGAAATAGTGGCCGCGCGACGAAAAATCTCGTCAGCGCTGCCCGACAGATCAAGCGGATGCTTGGCATAGACCGGCCCGGCGTCGAGTTGCTCGGTCATGCGAAGGGCCGAAAGTTTTGTCTCCTTGATGCCCCGACTGACGAGGTTCTGTAGCGGACTCCCTCCGCGTCCAAAGGGCACGTCGGTCATGTGAAAGCAGACACACTCGTGCGCATCGAGGATTGCTCTCGGTACGATGGACGACCAATGTGGAAAGAAGACGTAGCGCGGGTCAAATCGTTGCAGAACGTCGGTCGTGAGGTCTGTTTCGCTCGTCATCAGAAGCCACTCCCCGCTCAGCTCGCTGCGACGACGCAGGAATTCGTCGATCGGCCAGACGGTCCGGCTCGCAAGTATGTAGCGTGTCATTCCGCTTGTCCCGAGGTCCGGCTTTCATGCGCGTCTGTCCGCGCGTGCAGATGGTAAACGAAAAAATCGGCATCTTCGCCAACAGGCAGGAAGCCGCTCTTACGAAAGACTTGCTGGGAGGCTACGTTCTCGCGCTTCACCAGCGCCTCGATGCACTCGCAAAAGCGCTGCTCAAACGCCTCTCGGCACGCCAAAACAAGAGCTGCGGTCCCGTATCCCAGCCCGCGAACGTTTCGCGCCATTGCAATACTGACCGTCGCCGTCCCCGTCAATTTGACGTGAAAACGCACGTAGCCGCAAGGTCTGTCGAAGGCTCCGACAACAAAAATTCGCGTGTTTGGATCGGTCAGATGGCCCTCGAACCACGCCTTGTGAGTATCCCAAGACACTGGCTGGCTATCGCCGAACATTTCGCGAGCGCGGGGGTCATTGCGCCAAAGCCAAAGTCGACGGGCGTCGGCGATGGTCGCTAGGCGTAGCGTCAGCAGCCCGTTTCGCTCGGGCAGCAGGAACTCGTCGATAGCTGTCCCGACACGCTGGGCACCATTGCCGTCGCAAACGTCAGCTGCCTGTCGCGACATCTGTTCCAGCTTGCCGGGCTGGACGGCGAGTTCACGCAGGATTCGCAAAACCGCATCAGGTCCCTCGGAATCTATTGAGGCGATTTTCGCAGCGCCGGCCACTTCGAGTGCGCGAGCGTTGTCGCGCTGATTGTCGGCGACCACAATGAGGATCGCTGGAAGGCCAAGGCAGCACCGTTCCCAACTTGATGTGCCGGGTGTTCCGATCGCGACATCGCTGCAAACCATCAGATCCGCGATGTTGTCGGGATCGACAAGCACCTCGATCCGGGTATCCCGGGATGCCAGTGCGGAGAGTTCATCGAAGGACCGTGCGGCCGGACCGCTTACTACGACGATCCGCGAAAGGTTTCTGGCCGCTATCAGGGATCGAGCGATGTTGGCCGTCTGACCTCCAACATCGGTGAGCCCCAGCGAGACAAATATCGACTTGGCCTCGTATGCACCGACCCGCCGTGCAAGAGAGGCAGCTCGAAGCTCTCCGAATTCGGAACGCAGGAGTGTGTAGGACGCGCCGGCAAGCACGCGGCACCCCTGCGGAGTCAACCCGGAATACGCATCGGCGCTCCGGCCCAGCGTCATGTCCACGAGAAGATCGCAATCATGAGGACGTGCGGGGGCGTCGTCTATTACAAGGATCGGAGATCCAAGCTTGCGCAGTGAGCGCTCGAATGTTTCACCGAGGCGATAGGAATCGACAACGACTAGGTCAATCCGCTTTCCGTTAAACGTGCCGTCCCAGAGTGCTGCGCTCCAATCATGCTGATCGGCCTCGAACCAAACAATTCGCGAGCGCGCCAGCGCTGGCACGGTGCTGGCGGTTGCTGCGGAGCAGACGAATAGAACGTCGGCGCCACGTTGCTCCATTTCGGCAGCCAGCGTCAGGCAGCGCATGACGTGACCTCCTCCAGTGGCGGGATCGGCGTCGGCTCGGAAAACAATCAGCATCTGAAAGTAGCGTCTGAGCGGAGTGGTTGATAGCAATTGATTGTATAGACGAACTGATGCTGCGAATCAAAACCGGCGAGGACGGTGCAATTCGTCGCTATTCACTAGCGTTCATTCATGCTGCACGGAAGTCCGAGGCGTGATGTACCACAGCAGGAACAGTACGAGGACCCCGTGGGTCGCCAGCGCCACCGTCAACGGCACATTGAGGAAGATCTGCGGCAACAGAGCCGCGGACGTCAGGACCATACGCGGTGACAGTCCCGCCGACACGCGATTGCCCAATGCCAGCACAAGTCCGCCGGCAAAGGCTGCGAGCGGAGCGAACCAAGGGCCGACCGACGCAATTCCCTCCGTGGCAAACAGCGAGGCGTTGAAATATCCTCCAATTCCAAAAGCGTTGTAAATTACGATTCCAAGCGGTTCGTGATAAGGGCAGCTTGCAAAGGCTTTCAAGAAGGAAATTTGGCAGAAATGGGTGAGTTCGTTCTTCGAAAAGAACTCATTGTAATAGTCCATAGCCAGCGATGGAAACGTCATCATTCGGAAATTGATCAACGCAAAGTACGACCCAACCAATGACCCTTGCAGCACCCCAAGTTTCCTGAGGACGATCAGAAAAACACCAAGCGCTACGGGGCACAGCAAAGACAGGATAGTTAGTAATCGCGCTTCGATAAACCGGGCTGACAAAGCGATGAGACCGATCCAGACTGCGCTAAAAAGAGCAATCTTGCTTAGTGTAACAGGATAAAATAGAAATAGCAGGCTCAGGGCGGCAGCCGCCCGTCCTCCTCTGCGGCGTTCGACAAAGCAGGCGAATGCGAACGGAAGCAGCGCGGTCGCTGTGATTCCCAAAAGATAGTCGAGGAGCTTTGGGAACTTCAATGTTTCTCGCGCGAGGTAGATATCCGCATCTAATTTGATCAAACGCACCAGTTGAGCGACGTCGAAATTGTACATTGCTCCGGCAACAAGCGTCATCCCTGACAACAATAGTATCGAATCTAGAATTTTGCTAAATCCTGCATGAGAAGGCGTCCAAAATGGTCTTATCGGTGACTTCAGAAATAGCGCCGGAAGAAGGAGGGCGACTATGGAAGCGCACGCCGAAATACTCGCGATATGATGGTCGTATTGAAATTCTGAAAAGCAATTCAGCCAAAGATAGCCCGCGATCATGGAGAAGAAAGAGAAGCCAATGAAATATCCGAAGTTGAATTCAGAAGAAATGAAGGCAGCTGATAGCAAATAGTATCCCGCGATGACCGCGAGCGCCTGAGGCAAAGCATCCCAGCGGAAATGGACATGATATTGAGGATATAGCTCTGAAACGAAAATCAGGGCTAGGCAACTGACGAGTAAATGAAACCAGATCAGTACGCCGAAGCGTATATAATGCATCGCTTTCTGGCTTAGGGCCACTTTCTCAGCTTCCTGACGAACTACGTACTCTATAAGGCTAATATTGTTTAGTTAGCTAGCGGGGCTCGTGGCGCCAGAGAACGAAGCTGTGGCTTCAAAAGGCAAGTTGTGAATCGCAAGGAGTGGCAAACCCGAATACGGGGTGTGAGGCTGCCACGGAGATTGCCTGACCATTGGGCTGAGTGCAAGCTGCTGAGCAGTGAGCCTTCCATAGTCTTCTCGAACGATTTCTTGCATTGTTCCAAGTTTCCTGAGTAATGCATGCTTGGGGCTTCCAAAGGAGCTTGTTCTCTCCTCTAATCGTTTTGCAGTTGTGTGAGCAATGAGGTAAGCTGGTTGCATGGTTAGATTTGGCTTGCTCGGGTGTGGACGCATTGCCAAGCGTCATTCAGAGCTTCTTGGTGGGGGTAATATAGCTGGGGCAAGCCTTGTTGCGGTGTGCGACACCGTCCAGTCGCGCGCTGATGCCATTGCCCAGAAAGTGGGAGCTGCTGCTCATTACGAAATGGGTGAGTTTCTGGCGCGCAGGGACATCGACGCGGTTGCTGTGCTGACGCCAAGCGGGTCCCATGCCGCGCATTCAATCGCCTGCGCGCGAGCGGGCAAGCACGTGGTAGTTGAGAAGCCGATGGCGTTGCGTCTGCAAGACGCCGACGACATGATTCGCGCCTGTGACGACGCCGGCGTAAAGCTTTTTGTTATTAAGCAAAACCGCTTCAATGTGCCTGTGATCAAGGTACGCGAGGCACTTGATGCCGGGCGTTTTGGCAAGCTGGTTCTTGGCACTGTGCGTGTTCGCTGGTGCCGTGACCAAGCGTATTACGACCAGGACGCCTGGCGGGGCACCTGGGCTCAGGACGGCGGGGTGCTTGCCAATCAGGCGAGCCATCATATCGACATGCTGGAATGGTTCTTCGGCGACGTTGTGAGTGTTCACGCGCGCGGCGCCACCGCTCTGGCCAAAATCGAGACTGAGGATACCGCGGTCGCGACACTCAAGTTCCGCAATGGGGCACTGGGAATCATTGAGGCTACGACTGCGGTGCGTCCGGCCGATCTAGAAGGCTCGTTCTCTGTCCTCGGTGAGAGGGGGACGGTGGAGGTCGGCGGGTTCGCGATGAACGAAATCCGCCACTGGCGTTTCGTTGACGAGCAGCCGTCCGACAAGGAAGTGATCGAGAAGTTCTCGGTAAATCCTCCGAATGTCTACGGCTTCGGCCATCAGGCCTATTACCAGCACGTTGTCGAGTGTCTAGCCCACCGTGGGGCGGCGCTGGTTGATGGGCTGGAGGGCCGCAAGAGTTTGGAGCTGATCTCCGCGCTCTACGAATCCATCGAGACCGGGCAAGAGGTGCCCCTTCGCTTCCAGCCCCGCCGCAGCCGTTTGGGCGTTGCCTCATGAGGGAGCCCGAGCGCTATCGAGCCGGAATACGCGATGTCAGCTTTGGAGCCGGCGTTAAGGTGGTCGAACCCTGCAATCTCTACGGTTGCACAATCGGCGAAGGCTGCTTCATCGGGCCGTTTACTGAGATCCAGAGTAATGTTGTCATCGGCGCGCGCACGCGCGTTCAGTCCCACAGTTTCGTTTGTGAGCTCGTTAGTATTGGTGAGGATTGCTTCATCGGTCACGGCGTGATGTTTATCAACGACACGTTCGCGAGCGGGAGCCCATCGCGCGGTCGCAAGGAGTTGTGGCGCCAGACCAAAATCGGCAGCCGGGTGTCGATCGGTTCGAATGCGACGATCATGCCAGTCACGATAGTGGACGACGTCGTAATCGGTGCCGGCTCGGTGGTGACGAAAAATATTACGGCCGTAGGAACCTATGCGGGCAATCCGGCACAGCTGTTGACCCTGCGGAGGTGATCAATGGCCGTCCCTTTTGCTGATCTTCAGCTCCAGTACCAAAATATCAAGGCTGAGATCGACGCGGCCATTGTCGGTGTCATTCGTGACAATGCCTTCATCCGCGGTCCTTTTGTCGATGCGTTTGAACGAGAGTTTGCGCAGGCTGCATCCACCAAGCATTGCGTTTCCTGTGCCAACGGGACAGACGCTCTCTACCTTGCGATGACTGCACTTAAGGTGAGGCCCGGCGATGAGGTCATCACCACGGCACATTCGTGGATTTCGACCTCTGCCATGATTACTCAGGCCGGCGCCACAGTAAAATTCTGTGACACGGACGGCGTGACGTTCACCATCGATCCCGCGGCAATCGAGGCGGCGATTACGCCTCGTACCGTTGGCATTATTCCCGTGCATCTCTATGGTCAGGCAGCCGATATGGAAGCGGTCATGAAGATCGCGAACAAGCATGCATTGTGGGTCATCGAGGACTGCGCCCAGGCGCATCTTGCGCGGTATAAGGGGCAGATGGTTGGAACATTCGGCGCGGCCGGTACATATTCCTTCTATCCGGGCAAAAACCTAGGTGCTATGGGTGATGCGGGCGCCGTCGTCACCAACGACGCGGTATTGGCCGAGAACATAACGCGACTAGCGAGACATGGCGGTCTCGTGAAGCATCAGCATGAGATTGAGGGCGTCAACAGCCGGCTCGATGGCATGCAAGCGGCGATCCTATCTGTTAAACTTTCCCATCTCGCTGCTTGGACCGAGGCGCGCCAGCAGGCAGCCACATTTTATAATCTCGGCCTAAGCCATATCAGGGAAGTCGTAGCGCCCGAGGTTGGGTCGGGCCGTGACCACGTCTATCATCTCTATACCATCCGGCATCCGCGCCGCGACGCACTGGCGGCGCACCTGTTTTCCAACGGTGTACAAACAGCAATCAACTATCCGACTGCCCTACCGTTTCTTCCGGCCTATGCGCGTTTCGGCCATTATCCAGAGCAGTTTCCGAATGCTCATCGCGACCAGCGCCAGATCCTCTCGCTGCCAATGTTCGCCGAGATCACGCGCGCCCAGCAACAAGAGGTGCTAGATCTTATTCTTGGCTTCAATCGATTGGGGCGATTTTTTTGATCGTAGGCATTTCGGAGCACTCTTTGTGTTCGATTCCTTTGGCACGCGACTATCCGCTCTGGCTCTCAAGCTCTGCCAAATGTTAATGTAGCGCTACAAGCGCTTCAAAGCTCATTCTGGCTACCAACGTCTCTGGGCATAGCCGGATAAAATTTGCCTTAGCCGTATTTTGCTTACTGTTGATCGTTTGGGCGCCTGAGCTGACATGCGAGTCGCAAGCCTTCGTCTAGACCGGCTTGCGGCTGCCACCCTGTCGCCATCGCCTTTGAGATCTTGAGCTCGAGGGAGCCGATCAGGCTATCACGCGTATCCTGCCTGCCCATCACGCTCAGCAGTATTGAGAGCAGGTTCGGCGGTACGCCGTAAGCGTCGTTTCGCTCCCACCTTCTCTCGGCCAATGGGATAGGCGAGTTTCACGATCTCTTTGAAGGGATCGGCTTGTGTCTATGCTTGACCATACGCTTAAGTCGGACGTGACGGCGCGCCAGCTGGAAGTGATCACGGAGACGGGACGCCGTCGTTGTTTCTCCAGGGGCGACAAGGCCCGGATTGTCGAGGAGACGCTGGTACCGGGCGCAGTCGTTTCCGAGATTGCCCGGCGACACGGGCTGACCCCACAACAAGTGTTCACCTGGCGCCGGCAAGCACGCCGGTTGCCGATGCCTGACGATCCGCCGTTTGTACCGGCGGTGGTAGACGCCATGACCCCAGTCGCTGCTGTTGGCCATGAGCGCAAAGACAGCGCGACGCAAGGCCAAGCCAGATGCCGGAGGCATCGAGATCGAAGCCGAAGGTGTCACTATCCGGGTGGGCCGAGGTGCGGATGTGGCGATGATTGCGGCCATCGTCCATGCGCTGAAGGCAAGCCGGTGATCGGCCCGTCCGGAACTGCCCGGGTGATGGTGGCAACCAAGCCGGTCGACTTCCGCAAGGGAATGGAGGGGCTTGCTATGTTGGTGCGCGAGCACATGCAGGCCGATCCGTTCTCGGGCGCTGTTTATGTGTTCCGTGCCAAGCGGGCGGACCGGATCAAGCTGATCTTCTGGGTACCGGTTTGTGCCTGTTCGCCAAGCGGCTCGAGGAAGGCGTCTTCCGCTGGCCGAAGATCGAGGATGGCGTGATGCGTTTGTCGGCGGCGGAATTGTCGGCGCTGCTCGAAGGGCTTGATTGGCGGCGTGTCCACGCGGCACGGGAGACGATCGTTCCGACGCAAGCCGGATAATTGTGGGTCGCGCTGCGGCGAAGTGAATCAGGAGCATCGAGCGCGTCGTCAGGCGGGCACGAATATGCTCTGATTTGCCAGTGAGCGATAACCATCCTGACGATCCCGAGACGCTCAAGGCGATGCTGCTGGCAGCGCTTCACGAGAGCGAACGGCTGCGTCAGATTATCAAGGAGCTGCAAGCCACCGCTTTGGCCGGAAGGCCGAGACGCTCCCCGAGGAGCAGATGCTGCTGGGCCTCGAGGACGTCCAACAGGTCGCAGCCTCTGCCGAGGCCGGTCAGGACGAGACAACCCCTGAAGGCCGAGTGGAACGCGCACGCAAGCGGCGCGTCAATCGCGGAGCACTGCCGGCGCATCTGCCGCGGATCGAGGTCGTTGTCGACATCGACGACAAGACCTGCCCCTGCTGCCAGGGCGAACTGCACCAGATCGGCGAAGACAAGAGCGAGCGGCTGGACATGGTGCCGGCGCAGTTCCGCGCTGTCGTCACCCGACGTCCCAAATACGCCTGCCGAGGCTGCGGAGATGGCGTCCTGCAGGCCGAGGCTCCGGCCCGGTTGATCGAGGGGGCCTGCCCACGGAGGCAACCGTCGCCCAGGTTCTGGTGTCCAAATATGCCGATCATCTGCCGCTCTACCGGCAAGCCCAGATCTACGCCCGTCAGGGCATCCATCTCGATCGATCAACGCTGGCGGACTGGGTTGGGCATGCCGCCTTCCATCTGCGCCCGCTGCACGAGCGACTTCTCACGGTACTTAGAGCAAGGTCGAAGCTGTTCGCCGACGAGACCACGGTGCCGGTGCTCGATCCCGGTCGAGGGCGCACCAAGACCGGCCAGCTCTGGGCCTATGCCGCCGACGACCGGCCCTGGAGCGGCCTGGATCCGCCCGGCATCGCCTATGTCTATGCACCCGATCGAAAAGCCGAGCGGCTGTTCAGCCATCTTGCTGGCTTCAAGGGCGTCCTGCAGGTCGATGGCTACAACGCCTACCCAAAGCTTGCCGAACGTGGCGGGGTCGAGCTCGCCTTCTGTTGGGTGCACATGCGGCGCAACTTCTACGAACTCGCGACAGCCGGCCCCGCTCCGATCGCGAGTGAGGCGCTGAAGCACATCGCCGCATTGTATGCGATCGAGAAGGAGATCCGCGGCCGCAGTGCGGAGGAGCGGCGCCTCGTGCTGCAGCAGAAGAGCCGACCACTGGCCGACGCCTTCGAGGTATGGCTGCGCGCCAAGCTGGCTCTCATCAGCCAGAAGATCAAGCTCGCCGAGGCCATCCGCTACGCCCTCTCGCGCTGGCAAGGCTTAACGCGCTTTATCGATGACGGCCGCATCGAACTCGACAACAACACGGTCGAGCGATCAATCCGTGGCATCAAGCTCAGTCGGAAGAATGCGCTGTTTGCCGGATCCGACGGGGGCGCCGAACATTGGGCCATCGTCGCAACCTTGGTCGAGACCTGCAAGATCAACGACGTCGATCCGCTCGCCTATCTCACGGACGTCGTGACCAGGATCGTAAGCGGTCATCCCAACCGCGACATCGACCAGCTATTGCCTTGGGCCTACCGCGCTCAAGCCCTCAAAGCTGTGGCCTAAGAACGACGCTTACGGTACGCCGAACAGCCGCGACTTCTTGCCGGCAGCCTTGGCCAGCCGCTCGATGAATTCGGGCGTCGAGACCTGCTCCCTGTCGGCCACCAGGAAGATCTCGAAATTGCTGGCGGAATTGGGATGAGAGAGTCGGCGCAGGATGAACGACGACAGGTTTTGCACGGCAATGAACGCGCGGTGATTACGGATTGTAGCAAAGGGCAGCGGCAGCCCGAGGCTCACTGCACGGGTCAGCAGCGCAAAATTGCCCTTTGCGCCAGCACCATAGACCAGTGGCGGCCTGATCACGGAGATCTTCATGGCGCTATCGCGCGCCAGCGTCTTCAAGCCCTCCTCGGCCGCGGCCTTGGACATGCCGTAGAGATCGCGCGGCGTCAGGACATCGTCCTCGCTAAACGGCGCGCGCCCGTCATTGCTGCGACCGTGCACTAGAACAGTGCTGATGAAGATGAACTGGCGCACGCCGGCGCTCGCTGCACAGCGGGCCAGGCGCAGCGTGCCAGCAACGTTGACGTTGCGGTAGAGATGGGCCGCGTGCTCGTCGTGCTTGTGATGCACGCGCGCCGCGAGATGAACGACGGCGTCGACGCCTTGAAGCGCGGCTTGCCAGTCGGTTTCGGGACCGATCGTTTCGATCATCACTTCGTCCTGTGTGCCTTCCGATCTGCGTACCGAGCGGCGCACTAACCACCCATCGCTTGTTAGCGCGGGCACGACATGACGGCCGATGAAACCGCTCCCACCCGTCACCAGCACGCGCTGATCGCCAGTCATTGGTGTTCGCCTTTCAAATTGAAGTACACCTACGAGCAAAACGTCAGCGGGCCGAAAGATGATTCAAGAAGCAATATAGAGTACGATCCTAGTTTTGAAACAACGAAAAGCTCGCAAAGGCTATGAGATAAGAGCGGGCTGAAAATGCCCTGTCTCCTAGTGCGAGCCTCATGAGGTGATGGCGTCGTTCGTCGCAACCTGCAGGTTGAACTTAGGGGCTTGATACAATTGGATAGAGGCTGGTTATTCAGAGGGGAAAAAATACCGTGGTCAGCTTAGGTAGTACGTCTGGGTGGGGCTCTCGATGTCCCGGGAATCGAGGTCCGGATAGACCTTGCGGCTCTTGTCAGCTTCCACTTTGGACTGCCATGGTATAGAGCGCCTTGCGGATTGCGCGGATTCTCAATGGGTGGCGCCTGTTATCCAGCGACAGCTGCTCGACGATGACGGTCTGTCCGGCAGCATCCCCCGGATCTGCTGCCAGATTGCGTTGTAAAGCTCACACAGTGCGTAGGCTGGTCGCGCGTGAGCTCGCGGCACGCTATTTGTGCGAGGATCATCATCGATTGTCTCGACTTGATCTCTCGCTTAAGTTACGCCACTCTTTTGTCCACTCACATCTAGATCTGTGGACGCGCATGAGAGCAACGGCCGGGATTGCGAAATTGATCGAACCAGCTGTACGTGCCGGCTTGTTCGGTGTCGCCATTTCGGCCGGGCCCCTTATGGTGCTCGGGCATGGCCTACTTAGTCTTGGAGCTATCTTCACCGGAGTTGTCTTGGTGGTGCCCGTCATCGTTCTGGCGGCGCTCGCGACGTGGGGGGAATTCCGACCCAATGTTTGCGACGGGCTATTCGCGGCGTTTGTCAGCGCTGTTGCTCTTTCGCATGTTCTCAACAGTGCCGGGGATGTTAAGGAGTCCGCGCTGCTGTTGATGACGCTTGCTCTCTACGTTGCCGGACGCGTCACGTCCGGTTGCGAAGCGCGTGCCGGTGTCGTTGTCGTCGGCGGAGCGGTCATCGCGGCTGGTGTGACTGCTACGGCGATCGCACTGGTAGGGCAGTGGTCGGCTCCTCACGGAAAGCCGCTGGTTTTCGGTGAGTTCGATGCGGCGCCTGTACAATTTGCGGCGTTGTTCGGCCTGGCGGTGATTGCTGTCGTCACGTCTGGCAGATTGGACCGCCCTGGGATGGCCGCATTCAACCTGCTCGTGGCCTTGTCAGCTGCGGTGTTTGCAGCGTCCATGGTGAGGTTCTCCCTGCTCGCCGCGGTTCTAGCTGCATCGATCGGCATCCTGTTTAGTGGCCGTGAGGAGCGTCGGCGCGGTATCCTCGTGGTAGGAGCGATGGTGATCGGGATTGTGGCTGGCTTGGTGGTCCGTTGGGACATGGCCTCCATTTACGCGACGCATGCTCTGACAGCGGCGCATGCACCGCCGGTGCCATCCGGTGCTCCGGTCCTATTGCAAGCGGCGGATCTCTGTCCGAAGATTGACATCGACAACTCGATCGAGATTCGTAAACAGTTGCTGTTCGAGGCTCTGCGTCTCCTGCCGAAAGCCGGACTGTTCGGGATTGGTCCTGGCGGATTTTCAGCCCGCAGCTGCCTGCCAGGCCACGAGGTCCATAACACCATCTTGCAGGTGTTCGTCGAATTC
Source organism: Bradyrhizobium sp. CCBAU 53351 (assembly GCF_015291745.1). Classification (NCBI taxonomy): domain Bacteria; kingdom Pseudomonadati; phylum Pseudomonadota; class Alphaproteobacteria; order Hyphomicrobiales; family Nitrobacteraceae; genus Bradyrhizobium; species Bradyrhizobium sp. CCBAU 53351. The sequence continues at coordinate 5,273,450 of NZ_CP030059.1, read as the reverse complement.
GGCTGGGTCGCCGGCGTCCTGCTGCTCGCGCTCCTCGCGGCCGCCTGGAGTTCAGTCAGCGGCCTTGCGCGGATCATGGCTGATTATCGTTTTGCCGCCTGTGCGCTGGCTTTCGTGATGTTGTTGAGCCTGGTTCACGGCCGCATCAGCCGCGACGTTCTGCTCATGCTCATGATCGGTCTGACTGGGCATCTGCGCCAGGCGCGGGCTGGAAACGCGGAGAAGTGGATGCTCGGCGAGAACATTGGTCCGTCAGTCGAATCGTCCGCGACTTTGCCAGGCCCACCCAGATAGTGTTTTGATTCAGTCGCAGACCGTGCGCGGCCTGCGGTGCCTTGAGACATCGCTCTCGGAGCTTGGAGGTCATGTTCCAGGGTGATCGCTCTCACGATCCTAACGACCTGGTGGACGGCTTTAAAGTAGCTGCGACCCCGATGATGACCCGGAAATAGCGGGGGCCTCTATTCGTCGGCTGCTATGATTTCCTCCTTGAGCAAGAACACCCGTATCACTGTACCGCATTCCTTGAGTCTCGAATAGGAAGAAGCGGCTTCCTATGCCGCACTGCCGAAGCCCGCGTCCTCTCGCCCTGCCGACTCAGTGACGCTCTAATCGCGCTGAAAAGCCAGCAACGTTCTTGCTCGTTATAGAGCCTGAAGTGGGTCGTGTTCTCACGGTTTAGGCAAGAACGACGTCGCGCTGACAGATCAAAAGACAAAACAAAGCCAATCTCCGCCTGAAGGGCCCAGCGGCGCAGGCAAAACTCCTGTCCGAACTCGTTCCACGTGGTAAAATGAAGTAATGACTCTCGGAAGATCGGCAATATCTCTCCAGCCCGGGCTGATGAGCTTGGTACGTCCGGCAGTATTTTTTGATCGCGATGGCGTCCTCAACGAGGACGACGGCTATACTTTTGAACCGGAGAAGATCCGGTGGGTAGAAGGAGCCCAACAGGCGGTAAAGGCAGTCAACGACGCCGGTTATCTTGCGTTTGTCGTGACGAACCAGTCAGGAATCGCGAGAGGGTTTTATGAGGAACGGCATGTTCACGATTTGCACGAATGGATGTCGCGTGAACTTGCTAACGTGGGTGCGCATATCGATGCGTTTGAGTTCTGTCCCCACCATCCCGACGGCCTCATTGAGCGCTATCGCGCGCTCTGCAACTGCCGTAAGCCGGAGCCGGGGATGATTAGAGCTCTGCTTGAACGGTATGCCGTGGATCTCGATGCGAGCTTTATGATCGGGGACAAGCAGACCGACCTTGCTGCAGCCCAGGCGGCTGGAATAGCCGCCTATCTGTTTGACGGATCAAACCTCCATACCTTCATTGCCCCGTTGTTGGTGGATTGGTCTTATCCTCCGGATCAGTCGCGGCCCCTCGCCTAGGCGCGGGAACGCAGGATTGAGGCTGTGATATTCACGAACTTGCGGGGCGCTCGATTCCTGAATCGAGAAATCAAGGAGGCAAGTTGGCGTCAAAGCGACAAATCGAAGCCAATCGCACAAACGTAGCGAAGAGTACGGGACCGCGAACAAACGCTGGGAAAGCAGTGTCGAGCCGCAACGCTTATCGGCATGGACTATCTCGTTGGGACGAAGCTGCCGCTCCTGGTTTCGCTGGATTTGATGCAACTCTTGCGGAGGAGTTTAAAGGTGCGGGTTCGGAGACCGCGCTTCAAGATCTGGCTCACGCTAGGTATCGCCAGGATCGCTTGCGAGCTATTAGGCTACGGCTGATATTGCTTGTAATTGAGAACGCCGACCCAAAACAAATGAGACTTCTGTCTAGCTTGGAACGTTATGAGACGGCTGCTCTATCGCGGCAGCGACGAGGTCTCAAGCGCGTGAAACGGGACCATGGATAACAACTTTAAAGGTAAAGCTCATCGGAGCGGGAGCTCGATGAGTAAGCAGTGGTCAGGAACATCGTCCCGAGCGGATGGAATTTGCATAGCTAGACGCGTCCACCTCGACGTCTTGGAGGCTGCATGAATTATATTTTCCCGCCGCTGGCCGTCGCCATCACCATCGGCCTTTTTGTGGTCTACGCGATGGTGCGGCAGAACTTTCGCCGATCGAGGCCGGCAGATGAAGTTCCTCGCTGGCCGGATTCCGGTCTGAGGTAGGAACCCTAGCGAATTACGTCGGCATTTCGCAGGACAACCGGCCTACGAGGGTCAGCGGTCGCCGACCGTTGCGAATCGAAAAAACCGAAATTTCGCTTGCGCCGTCGGGCAAAACAGTGGCTTATGGGAGGTGCTGGTCCCGCCGCAAATGGAGCCCAGCGAATGGCCGACGAATGCAAGGCTTTGTCCGACCTGCCCGAAGTAGCTAAGCTTAACGGAGAATTCCGCAGGAACTACGGGAAGCTTCTTGGAGCTTTCTTATATCTGCGTTCGATCAGCGCCGCTCGTGGACGGTCCTGGTTCTTGACCGCCTTGCTGTCAGCAGTTTGCTCCGCGGCGCTTGCGTGGCTGGGAAGGCGCGGCATTTCGTTTTGAGCCTCAGAAAAGATGCTGGAGGAGATTATCCAATCGAGGCACTCGCCATATGCGGGGCGCCGAAAATCAAAGGCGTGCGACTCACGAGAAAGCGACCGCCTCCAGCCGCTGTACGGAGCTCTCACGTCTAAGTGCTAACGCGAGCAGCCGAGGGGCCGCTCAAACTACCCCGCCGAAGTCGATGCCTTCTTTCGCGAGCTGTTCAGCTTCCTCGGCCGACGCGGCAGGTTTCGTATCCAGATAGGGATGCTCGGAAGCCGGCAGGATGGTGCGGATGTTCTGGCCATCCGCCCGCGTGATACGAGCAGTCCAGCGCTTATGGCCGTGCTCAACTCGCTGGATGTGATACTGTTTGTACGTAATCATGAGCCTCTAACGCAACTGACTTGACGCTTCATCCTTTCTAACCAAAAGGGACGCCGCCGCACAATAGATCTTAAAATTTGGTTAAGGCGCCGAACGGCAGATAGACTGAGCTAAGGTTCAAAGAAAGACCCGCCGGCCCAAGAGCAGGCGGGAGTTAACTGAGATTGCGATCGGATTTATGGTCGCGCCGCTAGTTTATCCGAGAGGATCGGCAGCGTGAATGGGCGCAAACTGCTCGTTTCTAAGCCAGCCTCAAGGTCTCTAGTTGATGGATCGCTCGCCGAGAACGAGGTTTCGACCTTGGGACGTAATGTGCAGCGACATCAAATTCCAGCTTAGCGATGCGCTCAAAAATCCGCGCGGTGATCTTCTCGGACACAGGGATGGTCGACATCCTCAAGCAATTGGAGAAGCCCCATCCTGTTCTTGAGGAGCAACCCGCTTTCGCCCTCATCCGTTCGCACTAGCGTAAGATTGTGGACGTGAGCCTAGGCTGCGATGACGGCGGCCTGATTTTGAATCGAGTACTGCTGCCGATCGGTTGACATGCGAACATATTGCGTTGCCTGCACTCGACGCGAGTAGCTCGAGATCACTCGCCTAGCGGGAGGCCGTTGGCATGCCACCCCTATTGGTCGAGGAGGGGCGTCTGGAGTCCTTGGAGATGGAAGTGACCACTCACGTTTCGGGGCTCACGGAACGGCCAACATGTGGCGCGGTTTCCTCGCGAAGCGGTAATTTGACCAGGCTCGCTTCGCTTGCCACATTGACCGGGCTTGCCTCCCACAATTCTTTCGCAATCAAGAGGGGAGAGATGCGCATGTTTGCCCACCAGCCTCTTTCGTCGCCGTGCTGATGCAGGGCCTGATGATGACACCGGCAAAGCGGGACGGTGAACTCGTCGCCGACCTTGCGCCCGAGCGTTCGGGGTTGGGCAAACTTCAGATGATGGGCGTCAGCGGGGCTCTCCTTGCAGATCAGGCAAGGTTGGCTGCGGACGAACACCAGATGCTCCTTGCTGCGCTTTCGCGGCGGCTCCTTTGGAAAGGCTAGGTCGCCTGGTGGGTCCGCGATGGGCGGTTTGGGAGGCTCGCCGACTGCCGAGGCGCGGTCTGAGCGCCTAGAACTTGCGGTCGACTGTTCGGTCGGCGACGCCGTGTCTTGTTTAGGTATACTGAGTTCGGGAAGGGCGGCCTGCTCGAACTTCTTCTGGAAGGCGGCCTCGAGAATGTGTGCGTCGGCCTCCACAAGAGTGTTTTTGAGGGCGAGCGTGGCCTTGGTCCAGGCAAGTAGTCCGCCGCCACCCTCCTGGCGCGCGAGCTCGCCCAAGAGCTGGTCCAGTAGCGCGGCGGAGCGTTCCGGGTGTAAGACAGCGGGGCGGTTCAGGACGCCCTTCGGAGGCTTTCCCTTCGATCCTAGCGCCGTCTGCGGCTCGGTTGCTGTTGGAGGCCCCGTCACGACGTCATGCGCGTCCAAATCGTCCTCCCCGGCGATCCCAACCAGGGCAAAGAGGGCATACCGGCGGGCGTAGGTGAGGGCCGCCCCCATTCGGTGCGGCGCTTCAACCTCTTTGGCGGCGCACACCGGTAGGTCCGAGGAGATCCATTCGCCGGAGGCATGGGCGAGCAGGGTGGTGAGATGGATCTGACTTGTGACCGGCTCAATCCGGGTGGTCTGGATGGTGGCGATCTCCTGCTGGCTCAACGTCTTGCGGACGATGTCGAGGCCGGACGCGAGGGATGCGTAGCGGAAGGTCCGATCGTCCTCGCGCGGGAATGGTGATCGGATGACGGCGGTGAGGGTCTTCTCAGGGTTCACCAGTTCCGCCTGGGCGCGGGCGAGGGCGGCTGCGATGGTTCCAATTCGCTCACTGGATTGGTGCATCCGAGACCTCCGTCACCTGGGCCTCGAAGCTGATTGCGCCAGACTTGGAACGCTTGGCTTTGACGCCGTGGCCCGTCGCCTCCTTGGCGTCCTCCGGCATCAGCTTCTTCAGATCCGCCTTCGCCGCCTCATGCTCGCCATGCGCGTTCCGGGTTCGAAGGTACGTCGCCGCAAGTTCGGCCCATTGATTGGACGTCGACATGTCGACGACCCTGATCGCTTCCAGGCGCGGGCGCGGCGTTTCGATATTGAAGAGGACAGGTGGCTCGCCGCTCTGAACGCAGCGCCAGAATTTCTTCTCGGCGGTGAGCAGGAGATGTTGATAGAGCGGGTCGGCGTGGATCTTGATTTCAACCCACTGGCCGCCGCCGGTGATGATGGAGAGGACCGAGGAGCGGGCAGCGACAACCCACATGTTGTGTTGCAGCTGTGCCATGTGCTTTTCGGCTGCGGCTTCCTCGGAAAAATTCCAAGGCAGCATGAATTTTGATTCGAAGACCGCCCCCGTCTGCTCGACGCGGCCGTCAGGTGTTGCGGCCATCCACCGATGAATGGGGTGAAATACTCGCCGCTGCGCATCGATGATAGCTTGGCCGGTATTTATCTCGTACCAATGCTGGTTTAGTTGTTCGGTTGCTGTGCCCAGTTGGACCAGGAGATTTTTTGATAGATCATCGGGGGCAACTTCGCCGCGCTTTTCTTTCCAGAGCCGCAGCAGGGCGAGATCATCATCGCCCATGATAATCCTAGCGTCAGAGCCACCGATAAACGAGCGGCGATCGTGGTCAGCTTTTGCAAAAATTCTCGAATCCATGCTTACTAACCTCCCTCACCCCAGCAGGTGTAGTTTTTTGCAATCGATGGAATGAAAAATACCATTTGGAATGAAAAAGTCAAGTCATAACCCGCTAACCAGTGCGCAATTGCGTGCCGGACGAGCCCTAATCCGCTGGAGTGCGGAGGATTTGGCCCGAGCCTCCTCAGTAGGCCTAACCACCATTCGCCGTGCTGAATTGATGAATAATGAGACTTCCATGACTGCGGCGAATAACCTCGCGATACGCGGGGCCTTAGAGGCAGCCGGCGTCGAGTTCATCGATGCAAACGGCGGAGGCCCCGGCGTTCGTCTTCGCAAACCTAAACCCGAGAAGCCTGAACAAGCGAAGATCTAAACGAAGGCCAGCCGAGCGCTAAATATGGCTATGCTGGGAGCCAGTCTGGTTATGAACGTTTAGCGGTAGCAATGAGCGATGGCGTCTCGATAGTCCGCAGATCAAGTTCGAACAGGCGCCGCAGCACGCCGCCTCGCCTCTAAAAAAGACGGCGTGTTGTCTGACCGTCAAGAGCGACGTGAACCTTTAGGCTTCTTCTTGCTGGGGAACGCCAACGCGAAGTTTTGCGATCATCCGCTCAAAAGCCGGGAGCTCGTCCGCCTCGAGTTTTGTCAGGTCGAACCCCTGATCTTTCTGGCGACTGTCAAACACGTCGCAATACACACCTATCTCTAGCACGACCCGGGCGGCGCGATCATTGCCCTGCAAGGCCCTGTCAGCTTGCGCCAGCAGGATCGCGCCGAACAGCGAGACCCGCTCGCTCTGAGATCCCCTGCGAATCAGTCGTGTCGTACTCAGGATTTCGCGAGCCTCTAACTTAAAATCATTTTCCGTTGTCATGCTTCGTCTCCAATGGCACGCCTGCACAGGCGTGCGTGATAAGGGTGAAGGCCTGCAGATGATTGTCCTCGCATGTCGCATCGCGATGGCGAGAAGGGCCCGCTGCCGTTCGACCGAAACAATGGTTTGAAGCGGCTTCAGGGATGGTCGGCGTCGCCGGATCACCGCTCACGGACATCGCCCGCGCGGCCGCTCATTCAGCAAGAGCGCGCAGCAAGGTATCGAAACGACAGTTTTTTTCAAATGGAATCAGTAGACACTACAGGATTCTGAGACGAGCGCGCTCTGCGAACCTTGTTGAAATGGGCCGGCAGTTGAGTCATAGTTGAAGCGCAGCGACGACGTCGCGCGCAGCGTCTCGGGATCCGAGGCAACGAAGTTCGGGCGGATCGCAGGACTTCGACTTTCCAAAAAGCTCATATTTATCTGGCTGGTGCAGAATCACCCGCCACCAACCGCGTGCGCCTTCAGCTCCACGGCCGAGCGGAGGTGAGGGCAAGTTATTGCCATCTCGGCCGATCGGCTCGGAGCATTCCATGGTCCCGCGATATCATAGCAAGCAATTCGGCCCTTCGATTTCGGAGGGTTCACTGCTCATCACCGAATCCAAAGAAGCCTTCGCCTGCCTGCAACGCGAATTGGCGCGCGAGATACAGCCCAAGAACATCGTCGAGAAGATCTTTCTCGCCGACGTTGCGGCGTGCGTTTGGGAGATGATGCGGCTGCGACGATGCAGAGACCACGTCATCAACCTTGCCTTTGGGCCTGCAATTGCCGAGATTTTGGACCGTGTTCTGGGCCCACCCGAGACTGCCGCCGAGTGCGAAGCGCGTACCGCGCTCGAACGCGACTGGTTTACCAAGCCGGAGGCGCGGCAAGAGGTAGCAAAGCGGCTCGCCGCGTTTCAACTTGATGAGGGTGTCATCGAAGCCGCCGCGATCAGCAGCCAGGCCGATCAGCTCGAGAGGCTCGACAGGATGATGTCAGCGCAGCAGGCACGTCTGCACCGCGCATTTGGCGCGATTTCGAGCTATCGCGAGGCGTTTGCTGCTCAGGTCCGGGCTGCGGTGGAGCAACCTGCGCTCGCGCCGCTTGATGCGCGTCAGCACGTGGGATGATCATGGCGAGCCAAAGTCAAATCGAAGCCAATCGGCGCAACGCTTGTCAGAGTACTGGGCCGCGCTCGGCCGCCGGCAAGAAGCGCGCCGCCAAGAACGCCTTGCGCCATGGCCTGTGCGCATCCTTCCAAGTGACTGCATTGCAGGCCAAACTGGTCGACAAGCTCGCCCAGCAAATCGCAGGCGCAAGCACGGAGCGCCTTGTGCGCGAACTTGCCCGCGAGGTGGCGATCGCCACGTTCGATCTTGCTCGCGTCCGCCGCGTCAAAACGGCACTGATCCAGCACGAGCTAGCATTGGGATCGGCCGCCCCCCCGGGTCCCGCCTCTTGGAAACACGAGCTGCGCTTCTGCGAGGTCGCCGTGCGCGTCAGCACCTGGCCTCCTCTCGTGGCGCCCGATGACCTATCTGAAACTATGCTGTCCGTCGAAGAGCGCACTGCTGAGGCGGTGCGGCGGGCCCTGCCGGAGCTCTTGACCCTCGACCGCTATGAGGCTCGAGCGATCGGCCAACGCAATCGCGCCCTCCGATCCTTGCTTCAACTGAAAGCGGAGCAACGCTACCCTCAGCAAGAATAGATGAGGCGAATAATTTGAATTATGCAACTAAAGATTGAGATGGTTTGCTCTCTGCAGAACGAAGCCAATTTTTCCTTAGGATTTCAACGTGGTAAGAACGTGGCCTCGGCCTGTTGCCGCCAAGACGTCGCCCCATCGTGGTTGAGGACGTCGTCCCGACAAAGAAAGACTGCCGGGCGTGTTGCTGTTATGGGATGTCGCAAAAGGTGTTGCCACCTTTGTTTAGAGTCGCGGGTGACTTGTCGACGATCTTGCGAGTGAGTTTAGCGCTCGTCCGCGATCACCTTGCCGTCATTCGGCAGCGCGCCGGGGCCGACCAGTTCGACGGCGCCACCGAGCTTCGTCACGGCGCGCAAGGTGCCGGCGATCTCTTCGCGCAGCGCTTCGCTCGCGCTCGCCGTTTCCGCTCGCAATGTCATCGCGTCGGTCTCGCCCTGTCGTGTGACGACGAGGCGCAGTCTTCCAAGCGCGGAATGACGCTTGCCGATCTCGGCGACCTGCTCGGGACGGACGAACATGCCCTTGACCTTGGTGGTCTGGTCGGCGCGGCCCATCCAGCCCTTGATGCGCATATTGGTGCGCCCGCATCGGCTTGGGCCTGGCAGAGCGGCGGTGAGGTCGCCGAGCGCAAGGCGGATCCAGGGATGATGCGGGTCGAGCGAGGTCACCACGATCTCGCCGACGTCGCCGGGCGCCACGGGATCCCCGGTGCCGGGCTTGACGATCTCCAGGATCAGGTCCTCGTTCACGACCATGCCCTCGCGCGCGCCGGTCTCGAACGCAATGAGGCCGAGATCGGCGGTGCCAAAGGCCTGGTAGGCGTCGATGCCGCGCGCCTTGATCTCGGCCTGGAGCGAGGGCGGGAACGCGGCACCCGAAACCAGCGCGCGCTTGATCGAAGAGACGTCGCGGCCCGAACTCGCTGCGGCATCGAGCAAGATCTTCAGAAAGTCCGGCGTGCCGCTGTAGCCAACCGGGCGGTAAGCCTCGATCAGCTCGAACTGCTGCTCGGTATTGCCGGGGCCTGCGGGAATCACGGCGCAGCCGAGCGCACGCGCCGATGCGTCGAAGATGAAGCCGCCGGGGGTGAGATGGTAACTGAAGGTGTTGAGGACGATGTCATCGGGCCGGAACCCGGCCGCGAAAAGGGCTCTTGCGCCGCGCCAGGGGTCGGCCTGCCGTCCCTCCGGCTCGAAGATCGGGCCGGGCGAGGTGAAGAGGCGGGCGAATGAGCCGGGGGCGGCCGCCACGAAGCCTCCGAAGGGCGCAGAGGCCTTGTGCAGGGCGGGCAGTTCCGACTTGCGCAACACCGGCAGGGCCGCCAGAGCCGCTCTGGAGGTCACGGCGGCGGGATCAAGACCTCTCAGCCGCTCGGCGTAGGCCGGGGCGGCCATCGCGGCTCGCAGGACCTCCGGCAGGCGGGAGAACAGATCGGCCTCGCGGGCTGCCGGCTCGCGCGTCTCGCGGGCGTCGTAATGGGCGGTCATGGCTGTTCTTTCCGTGTTGGCATCCGTTGCGCGCCGCCACCGGCATGGGTATCAGACCGCCATTGGTGAGGCCGAGAGAGGACCCGATGGCGGACAAGGGAAGCATTGCGGCGGATGAGGCTGCGGATGTCGTCGTGCGCCTGAAGGGCCGCATGATCGACGAGGCGCTGCCGCTGTGGTCGACGGTCGGCTGGGATCGGGCCACGGGCGGCTTCATCGACCGGCTGCACCCGGACGGTACCGCGGATGCGGCTGCGCCGCGGCGCGTGTTCGTGCAGGCCCGCCAGATCTATTGCTACGCCAAGGCGGCGCAGCTGGGCTGGTATCCCGAGGGTCGCGCCATCGCGCTGAAGGGACTGGAACATCTGCTGGCCAAAGCCAAAGCGCCCGACGGCCGGCCCGGCTTCGTGCACCGGTTGACGCCGGAGGGGACGGTGCTGGACGGCCGGCGCGATGCCTACGACCACGCTTTCATCCTGTTTGCTCTCGCGACCGTCTATGCGCTCGACCAGGACGCGCAGGTTCGGGCCGAGATCGACGCGCTGCTCGCTTTCCTCGACGGCCACCTCCGATCGCCGCATGGCGGCGTGCACGAAGGCCTTCCGGTCTCGTTGCCGCGGCGGCAGAACCCGCATATGCATCTGTTCGAGGCGATGATCGCCTGTTTCGACGCGACCCACGATCTGTCGTTCCAGAACCGTGCCGGCGAATTCTTCGCGCTGTTCCTGGCCAATCTCTACGACAAGCAGAAGCGCATCCTGACGGAGTATTTCGAGGAGGACTGGTCGAAGATCGAGCCGGTCAGCGTCGAGCCGGGCCACCAGGCCGAATGGGTCTGGCTGCTGAAGGGCTTCGAACGCATCACGGGCTGCCCGACCGGGCAGCGGCGCGCCGAGCTCCTCGCGACCGCGATGCGCTATCGCGACGAGGCCACAGGCTGCATGATCGACGAGGGGGACGATATCGGCAACATTCGTCGCAGCACGCGCCGGCTGTGGCCGCAGACCGAGATCGCGAAAGCCTGGATCGCGCAGGCCGAATCCGGCGAGGCCGGCGCGGCGGACGAAGCGCGCGCGGCGCTGGTGCGGCTCGAACGGCATTATCTCAGCCATCCCGTGAGGGGCGGCTGGTACGACCAGTTCGACCGCGACGGCAAATCGCTGATCGACACCATTCCTGCGTCGTCGTTGTATCATGTTCTCTGCGCGGTCACGGAAGCGGAGCAGGTGCTCGAGGGTTAAAGCCAGCGCTTGCGCCGCTTGAAGCTCTTGAGATTCTTGAAGCTCTTGCGCTGGTCGCCGGCGCCGCCGAGATAGAATTCCTTGACGTCCTCGTTATCGCGCAATTCGTCGGCGGTGCCGTCGAGCACGACCTTGCCCTGCTCCATGATATAGCCGTGGCTTGCCACTGACAGCGCGGCGCGTGCGTTCTGCTCCACGAGGAGGATGGTGACGCCGAGGTCGCGGTTGATCTTCTGGATGATCGAGAACACCTCTTTCACCAGCAGCGGCGACAGACCCATCGAGGGCTCGTCCATCAGGATCATTTTCGGGCGCGCCATCAGCGCACGGCCGATCGCGAGCATCTGCTGCTCGCCGCCGGAGAGATAGCCGGCGAGGCCGGTGCGCTCCTTCAGGCGTGGAAAATAGTTGAAGACCATGTCGAGATCGGAATCGACCTCTCGGTCCCTGCGGGTGAAGGCGCCGAGCTTGAGGTTCTCCAGCGACGTCATGTCGGCGACGATGCGTCGGCCCTCCATCACCTGGAAGATGCCGCGGCGGACGATCTTGTCGGGGTCGATGCCGTTGATGCGCTCGTTTTCGAACAGGATCTCTCCTCGGGTGACCTCGCCGTCCTCGGTCTTGAGCAGCCCGGAGATCGCCTTCAGCGTCGTCGACTTGCCGGCGCCGTTGGCGCCCAGCAGCGCCACGATCGCGCCCTTGGGAACGTCGAGGCTGAGGCCGCGCAGCACCAGGATGACGTCGTCATAGACGACCTCGATGTTGCGCACGGCGAGGAGGGCGGCGGGCGGCACTGCGGCCGGCTTGGTGCGGGATGCGTCGAGGGTGTCGGTCATTGGTGTGTCTACCAGATTGCTACGGTCGTCATGCCCGGGCTTGTCCCGGGCACCACGTACTTCGTGCCGTGAGGTCAGGCGTGGATGGCCGGGACAAGCCCGGCCATGACGTCCGAGTTTGCGCTCACCAGCCCAGCAACTCCGGCTTGCGCGGCAGCTCGACGGTCTTGACCTTCTCGAGCTTGATCGTGCCCTTGGCCATGAGGTCGTTGAGGTCGCCGTCGGTCGCGCCCGAGATCTTGGTGCGATAGAGATCGACCTTCAGCGTGCCGCGATGGTCCTTGTCGGTCCAGGTCGAGGGATTGCAGACGCCGTCCATCCCGGCCGGCACCCAATCCTTCTTCTGGTAGAAGCCCTTGGCGACGTTGTCGCCGGTGGCGCCGCCGTTCTTGGCAGCCCAGTCGATCGCCTCCTTCATGTACAGCGCGGAGCAGACGGCCGCGATGTAGTGGACGGGACGATAGACCTTGCCGCTGGCGTCGGACATCTTCGAGATTTCCATGACCGTCTTCATGCCGGGCGCATCGCCGCCCCAGCTCACCGCCGTGCGCAAGGGGAAGATCACGCCGTTGGCGGCATCGCCGGCCGTCTTGGCAGCGTTCTCGTCCATGCCCCAGACATTGCCGAGAAACTGGATGTCGACGCCGGCCGTCTTGCAGGCCTTCAGGACGGAGATGTTGGAAGCCGCGGTGTTGCCGAGATAGGCGTAGTTGGCGCCGGAGGATTTCAGGCTCAGGCATTGCGCGCTGTAGTCACCCGGTGTGAGCGCGAACACCAGCGGCGGCAGCACCTCGAAGCCGAGCTCTTGCGCCATGGCTTCGCCGGCAGCCTTCGGCGCGTTTGGATACGGGTGGTTGGCGCCCATGTGCACGAATTTCGGCTTGCCGCCCTTGCCCTTGGCCTTCCAGTCCTCCGCCGCCCACATCATCATGGCGCGCAGCGAGTCCGAATAGCTCGGGCCGTAGAAGAAATTGTAGGGCGCGGGCTTGGCCTTGCCGCTGACGCCTTCGGGATCGGTGAGTGCTGCGGCATAGGAGCCGGACATGTCGGGGATCTTGTCCTGGGCGAGGAAGCCGGTCAGCGCCTCGGTGTCGGCGGTGCCCCAGCCCATGATCGCGGCGACCTTGCTGTCCGGCGCGGACCACTTCTTGTAGAGTGCGATTGCGCGCGGCACCTGGTAGCCATAGTCGTTGGTGTCGACGTTGAGCTGCTTGCCGCCGACGCCGCCGTTCTTGTTGACCCAGGCGAAGGTGTCGGCAACGGCCTGGCCGTAGGGCGTGCCGACGTCGGAGGTGCCGCCGGAATAGTCGGCGAGGTGTCCGATCGCGATCTGCGCCTGCGCGCCGGCCGAAAATGCGGCGATCGCGAGCGCGAGCGATGCGGTGCTCAAAAGGGACTTCATCGTCATGGGTTTCCTCCTGTTTATTGTTTAAGTGAAGTTGCCCGCGCTCAATGCGAGAACGGGTAGAGTTTCCAGTACGCCTTGACCTGTCGCCAGCGATGCGCGAGCCCGTCAGGCTCGAACATCAGGAACGCGATGATGATCACCCCGATCGCGATCTCGCGCAGGAAGGTGATGTTGGTGTTGAGCGACAGCGCCTTGTCGATCGCGCCGCCCTTCAAATACAGGCTGATGAATTCCATGGATTCCGGCAGCAGCACCACGAAGGCGGTGCCCATCAGCGTGCCCATGACGGAGCCGGTGCCGCCGATGATGATCATGGCCAGGAACAGGATCGAGCGCTCGATGCCGAAACCTTCCTGCGACACCACGAGCTGGTAGTGCGCGTAGAGCGCACCGGCGATGCCGGCGAAGAAGGCGGCGAGCCCGAACGACAGCGTGCGGTACTTCGTCAGGTTGATGCCCATGATCTCGGCGGAGAGATAATGGTCACGGATCGCCACCAGCGCGCGGCCGTCACGCGTGCGCATCAGGTTTGTGACGAGGATGTAGCTCGCAACCACATAGGCCAGCACAACATAGAAATATTGCTTATCGCCGCGCAGCGTGTAGCCGAAGATCGAGAACGGATTGGCGCTCGCCGGCACCGAGCCGCCCGTGAACCACTCGGCGCGGGAGAAGAAGTCGAGCAGGATGTATTGCGCGGCCAGCGTCGCGATGACGAGGTACAGCCCCTTCAGCCGCGCCGCCGGGATGCCGAAGATCAGGCCGACCAGCGCGGTGACGACGCCCGCGAGCGGGATCGCGAAGAATACGGGGATCGGCGCATTGTTGGAGATGTAGGCCGAGGTGAAAGCGCCGAGCAAGAAGAACGCGGCGTGCCCGATCGAGATCTGGCCGGTGAAGCCGACGAGGATATTGAGGCCGAGCGCGGCGATCGAGAAGATGCCGATCTGGATCAGGATGCTCAGCCAGTAGCCGCTGAAGAATTGCGGCGCGAGGCACAGCAGCGCTACGCCCGCGATGGCGAAGTTGCGGCTGGTGGTGGTCGGGAAGATCGTGGTGTCCGCCGCGTAAGAGGTGCGGAAGTCACCAGCAGGAATGAGGGCAGGGCCGGCCATGGGTCAGATCCGCTCGATGTCGTGGGTGCCGAACAGCCCGTAGGGCTTGATCATCAGCACGATGATGAGGACGTAGAACGGCGCGATCTCGTAGAGATTGCCCCAGTGCAGATACTCGCTGTCGACATATTGCGCGACGTTCTCGAGCAGGCCGATGATGATGCCACCGAGCACGGCGCCGCCGACGGAGTCGAGCCCACCGAGGATTGCCGCCGGAAATACCTTGATGCCGTAGGCGGCAAGGCCCGACGACACGCCGTTCACGACTGCGACGACGACGCCCGCGACCGCCGAGACCGTCGCCGAGATCGCCCAGGCCATCGCGAACACGCTCTTGACGGAAATGCCGAGCGATTGCGCGACCTGCTGGTTGAACGCGGTGGCGCGCATCGCAAGACCGTATTTGGACGCACGGAAGAACCAGGCCATGCCGACCATCATGGCGACCGACACCACGAGGCTCATGACGTAGACGGTCTGGATCTGTAAGCCCAACAGGCTGACCGACTGGCTCTCGAATACGCGCGGGAACGGCTGCGGATTGACGCCGAACATCCATTTCAGCGTCGCCTGCAGCACGGTGGAGAGGCCGATCGTCACCATGATGACGGAAATGATGGGCTCGCCGATCATCGGCCGCAGGATGAGCACCTGGACCGCGATGCCGAACACGAACATGAACACCAGCGTCATCGGCATGCCGATCCAGAACGGCACCTGGTATTTCGCAAGCAGCGCCCAGCACACCCAGGCCCCGACCAGCAGCAGCTCGCCTTGCGCGAAGTTGACGACCTGGGTCGCCTTGTAGATCAGCACGAACGACATCGCGACCACGCCGTAGAGCGTGCCGACCACGAGGCCGTTGACCAGGAGCTGGATGAGGAAGGCGGTGTTCATGTGATGATGCTCGATGACGAGTCCGGCGCGCTCTTGCCCTCTCCCCCTGTGGGAGCGGGTGGCTTCGCGAAGCGAAGACGGGTGAGAGGTTGTCTCGGCGGTGACGGTGCGGAGAGAGAACCCCTCACCCGACCGAGGGTGTCGTTGGCTGCGAAGATGCCCGCTCCCACAAGCGGAGAGGGCGCATCGGCCGGCATCGTGCGCTTGGTCGGAAGGTGCTTCACTCCGCCGCCTCCGCCATATGCCCGTGCATCCCCAGATCCACCACGCGCAGCGTGGTGCGCACCCGCTGGGTGGTGCCGTCCTGGAAGCGGATCACGGTGTCGACGGGGATCTCGGCATCGCCGCGGTAGATGGCGTCGATGATCCCGGCGTATTTCTCGTTGATGACGCTGCGGCGCACCTTTCGCGTGCGGGTGAGCTCGCCGTCGTCGGCATCGAGCTCCTTGTAGAGCAAGAGGAAGCGCGAGATGCGCTGCGCGGGCGGCAGCGTGGCATTGACGGTCTCGACCTCCTTGCGAAGCAGCGCATAGACCTCGGGTCGCGAAGCGAGGTCGCTGTAGGTGGTGAAGGAAAGGCGGTTCTTCTCCGCCCATTTCGAGATGATGGAGTAGCGGATGCAGATCATCGCCGCGAGCGCGTCGCGGCCGGCGCCCAGCACCACGGCTTCGGCGATATAGGGCGAGAATTTCAGCTTGTTCTCGATGAATTGCGGCGAGAAGCGCTCGCCGCGCGAGGTCTCGGCGAGATCCTTGATGCGGTCGATGACGACGAGTTGCTGGTCGGCGTTGAAATAGCCGGCATCGCCCGACAACATCCAGCCGTCCCTGATGTCGGCGACGCTCGCCTCGGGATTCTTGTAATAGCCGAGGAACATGTTGGGATGCCGCACCACGATCTCGCCGACGCCGTGGACGTCGGGATTGTCGATGCGGATCTCGACATTGTCGGCCATCGGCACGCCGGTCGTGTCAGGATCGACCTTACCCTCGGGATGCAGCGTGTAGGCTCCAAGCAGCTCGGTCTGGCCGTACAGCGTACGCAGCGGCACGCCCATGGCCTGGAAGAACTTGAAGGTCTCGGGGCCGAGCGCCGCGCCGCCGGTCGCGGCCGAGCGCAGGCGGGTGAAGCCGAGGCGATCGCGCAGCGCGCGGAACAGGATCGCGTCGGCAAGGCCCGAACGCTTGCCCTGTTCGAGCGCGGCCAGGCCCGATTTCATCCCAACGTCGAACAGGCGCTGCTTGAGAGGCGTGGCGTCCATCACCTTCGCCCTGACGTCGGCGGCGATGGATTCCCAGACCCTGGGGGCAAAGAGCACGAATGTCGGCGCGATCTCGCGCAGATCGTTCATCATCGTGTCAGGCTCTTCGACGAAGTTGATCTTCATCCGGCAGAGCAGGCCTTTGCCGAGCACGTAGACCTGCTCCATGATCCACGGCAGCGGCAGCACCGAGACGTATTCGTCGTCCGGGCCCTTGGGGTCGAAGGCGAGGTAGGTCGCGCAGTGACCGAGCACGCGACCGGCGGCGAGCATCGCGAGCTTGGGATGGGACGTGGTGCCCGACGTGGTGCAGAGGATCGCGACGTCCTCGCCCTTGGTGGCATCGACCAGTCTGTCGTAAAGTTCGGGCTCGCGCGCCGCACGGGCGCGGCCGAGCTCGGCAAATGTCTCCGCCGACATCAGCCTGGGATCGTCGTATTTCCGCATGCCGCGTGGATCGGAATAGATGATGTGCTTCAGCTTCGGCGCGCGCTCGGCGAGGGTGAGCAGTTTGTCGACCTGCTCCTCGTCCTCGGCGAAGACCAGCTGCGCCTCGCCATAGTTGAGGAGATAGGAGGCCTCCTCGTCGAGCACGTCGCGATAAAGCCCGAGGCTGAGGCCGCCGATGGCGTGCGTCGCCACTTCCGCCGCGACCCAGTCCGGCCGGTTGTCGCCGATGATGCCGACGACGTCGCCGCGGCCAAGGCCCATTTCGACGAGACCGAGCGCGAAGTCGCGGACGCGGGCCTGATAGTCGTTCCAGGTGAACAACCGCCAGAGCCCGAGATCCTTCTCGCGCAATGCGATCTCGTTGCCGTGCTCCTTGGCGTTGAGCCGGAGCATCTTCGGATAGGTGTCGGCCAGGGCGACGCGGCCTGCGTAATCCATCATGCCGCGCACTCCGGAGCTGCGGGCTCGTCGTCGGGATCGACCAGCACCTCGTCTTCTTCGCCGAGATAAGCGCGCCTGACGTGGGGATCGGCGAGCACCGCCGCCGGGTCGCCCTCGGCGATCTTCTTGCCGAAATCCAGCACCATGACGCGATGGGAGATGTCCATCACCACGCCCATGTCGTGCTCGATCATCACCACGGTCATCCCGAACTCCTCGTTGAGATCGACGATGTAACGGGCCATGTCCTCCTTCTCCTCGAAGTTCATGCCGGCCATCGGCTCGTCGAGGAGGATGAGGCGCGGCTCCAGCGCCATCGCGCGGGCGAGCTCCACGCGCTTGCGCAGGCCATAGGAGAGGGTGCCGGCTTGCGCCTTCCGCACCGACTGCAGATCGAGGAAGTCGATGATCTCCTCGACCTTGCGGCGGTGCTCGAGCTCCTCCTTGCGCGCGCCGGTGAGCCAGTACAGCGAGCCCGTGAGGAAGTTGTTCTTGAGGAGGTGATGGCGGCCGACCATGATGTTGTCGAGCACGCTCATGTGGTGGAACAGCGCCAGATTCTGGAAGGTGCGGCCGATCCCGAGCGAGGCCCGCGCATTCGGCGTCAGGCCGGTGATGTCGCGATCCCCATAGAAGAGCTGGCCTTCGGTCGGCTTGTAGCGACCGGAAATACAGTTCACGATCGAGGTCTTGCCGGCGCCGTTGGGCCCGATGATCGAGAACAGCTCGCCGTCCTTGATGGCGAAGCTGACATCGGTCAGCGCACGGACGCCGCCGAATCGCAAGGACACGCCGCGCACTTCGAGACTGGTAGCCACCAAACGAAACCCTCCCGGTGATGGCGCCTTTTAGCGGCGCTCTTCGTCCGTTCCGTCGGGCGATCCTAGTACGGTGGTGCCGGTCAGGCCATGCAGCAGATGGTCTCGACCGGAGCCGCGCCACTCTCGTTCCCGCTGGGATCGAAAGCCGCATCTCCCGAGGTGGTCCTCAATAGGGGAAAGCGCTATTTTGAAATGTCTCCCGGCTGACAATTCTGCGACAAAGTTTGCCGGGCGGCCGCGGCCTTCATCTTTCGTCGGATGGCGGTCGCAATAATCATGTTGCAATGCAACAGAAGGTGGAGTGACGAAACGGTGCGGCTGGCCGCGAGATCATGATTTCAGAAGATCATCTGAAGCGCGTCGCCGCGTGGTCGCGCGAGCTCACGCAAGCGGAGATCGAGGTCGCGCGTGCCGGAATCACGGAGCGGTCCTACGGCACCGGCGAGACCGTGTTCATGCGCGGCGATATCTTTGCCTATTGGGCCGGCATGGTGGGCGGCCTTGCCCGCATGGGCGGGGTCTCGCGGGACGGCAAGGAGACCAGCCTCGCCGGGCTGACGGCAGGGGCCTGGTTCGGCGAAGGCAGCGTGCTGAAGAACGAGCCGCGGCGCTATGACGTGGTCGCGCTGCGCGACAGCCGCGTCGCGTTGATGGAACGCAGCGCCTTCATGTGGCTGTTCGAGAACAGCGTCGGCTTCAACCGCTTTCTGGTGCGCCAGCTCAACGAACGGCTCGGCCAGTTCATCGGCATGCTCGAGGTCAACCGCACGCTGGATGCCACTGCACGCCTTGCCCGCAGCATCGCCTCGCTGTTCAACCCGATCCTCTATCCGGAATCGACCGCACATCTGGAGATCACCCAGGAGGAGATCGGTGCGCTCTCCGGCATGTCGCGCCAGAACGCCAACCGCGCGCTGAACCGGCTGGAAAAGGAAGGTCTGCTGCGGCTCGAATATGGCGGCGTCACCATCCTCGATGTCGAGCGGCTGCGCGGATACGGGGACTAAGGCGGCTTCATCGCGCATTGGCGGGCGCGTGCACCGGCCACAGATCGGCGCGCCAGCGGATCGCGATCGCCAGCATCGCGACGAAGCCCGCGGCGCCATAGAGTGAACCGGTCGCGGAATAGCCGATGATGTCGATCAGGCTGCCGGCCGCGAGCAATCCGATCGGCAGGCCGTAGATCACCATCATCCGCACGCCCATCACACGGCCGCGCAGATGCGCACTGGCCGTCCGCATCAGAATCACGGCTGCCGAGATCATCGACATGCTCTGCGCGATACCGGCGAGTACGAGGCAGGCCATCGCCACCGGCATGGTCCTGATTTCCACGAACACCAGCAGCATGGCGTACCAGGCCAGTGTCGCGCCGATCAGAAGCCGGGCAATGCGCACTCCGCTGACGAGGCTGAGCGTGATGGAGCCGATCAGCGAGCCAACGGCGAAGCTCGCCGAGAGGTAACCAAGGCCGGTCTGGTCGGTGTGAAAGATCTCGCGGGCGATGTAGGGCAACAGTCCGCCAGTGAAGGGAAATGCAGTGAGATTGGCCAGGAAGGCGACGCAGAGCGCCGCACGCATTCCCGGGCCATTCCAGGCGTAGACGATGCCTTCCTTGAGGTCGCCCAATAGTCGCGACACTGCATGACTGTTTGCCGGAAGATCGCTCGTGATGACGGTCCTCTTGGGGCGGGTCAGGCAGAGCATGAGAAGCGCGGCCACGAAGTAGAGGCAGGCGATTGCCACATAGACGAGGCCGATGCCGAGGACGGCGAACAAGCCGGCGCCGGTCAACGCGCCGGCGATGCGCGCGCTGTCCTGCGTGGTGCGCGCCACGCTGATGGCGCCCACCAACTGCTCGGCCGGCATGATCTCGGCGAGCAGGGCGCCCCGGACGCCGAGATCGGAGGGACGAATCAGGCCCATGATCGCGACGATGATCATGACACTCAGCGGCGACAGATGACCGGTCAGCGCCAGAACCATGATGGTCGACGACAGCACCGTATAAGCAAGACGCATCACGACCAGGAGATCGCGATGGCCCATGCGATCGCCGATCATGCCGAACACCGGCGCGACCAACGTCCCGACGAACTGGAGCGAAGCAAGCACGGTGAGCAGCAGCACCGAGCCGGTCTCGACCAAAATGTACCAGCCGAGCACCAGCGTCTCCACCTCGAACGCCCAGGAGGTGAGCAGATCGGATGGCCACTGAAAGCGATAGTTGCGGATGCGGAATGGCGCCAGCGCGGAAGGTCGTGCGGCTGTGCTCAAGGCGCGATGGCTCGTATCACGGCGATTCCCTGCCTTGTTATTGTTCTTTGCAAGCGTAGCGCTGGCGGCGTTCATGTCAATTGAAGCTGCCGCATGGCGTCATGCTCGACGACAACGGGCGATTCGCCGTGCGCCGGCGACACTGTCGGCCCGGCTGCAGGCCCGTTGTTGCGGTCCTGGATCTGCCGGCGAGGTCACACAGTTTTCATTTTGCTGTGACCTTAGGAGACGGTGGGCGGGCGGACGGAGCAATTGCGGCATGTTGGTGTCTTGGCATGGTTTGACTGCGCGGCTGTTGGGTTTCTTGCTTCTCGTGGGCATGGTCGTATCGCCCTGCCGGGCGGGTCCGCAGGACATGCTGGCGTTGATGCAGCGCATTACGTCGCTGGCGAAGGAGGGCCGCTACGGCGAGGCGGTGGGGCTTGCGCGAAAGCTCGTTGGCGAGGCCGAGAAGAGCGCGGGCCGGCAGTCGCCGCTGACGGCAACCACGCTGGTGGTGCTGGGTCAGTCGCTCCAGGCGCAAGGCGAGACGACGGAGGCTGAAGCCGTGCTGCGGCGGGCTCTTGCGATTCGCGAGAAGAGCCTCGGGCCCAATCATCCAGACGTCGCCGCCGTGCTCGGCACGCTCGGCCAGATCGAGCTCGGCCTGAACCGGCTGAGCGAGGCCGAGCGGGACATGTCACGCGCCATCGCCATCAACGAGAGCGTGCTGGGCTCCGACCATCTCACGACGGCCCTTGCGCGCATGCAACTCGGCAATCTCCGCCACCGTCAGATGAAGGAGACCGAGGCGCTCGACATGTTCAGTCGCGCGCTCGTGGTCTTCAGGAAGACTTCGGGGCAGGCTGACATCATGATCCCGGTGACGCTGAACAACATCGCGGAGGTCAATCGCGCGCAAGGCCGGTTGCAGCAGGCCGAAGCGAGTTTCGCCGAAGCGCTCGCGCTTCAGGAGAAGCAGCACGGCGCGGACAGCATCTATCTGACCGCGACGCTGAGCAATCTCGGCGAACTCCGGCGTGCGCAGGGCCGGCTTCAGGACGCCGAGCAATTGGCCCGGCGGGCTCTGGCCATCAGGGAGAAGACGCTCGGGCCCGATCATTCCGACGTCGCGGCGAGCCTCAACAATCTCGCTTTGGTGTTTTCGCGAGAAGGCCGGGACGCCGAGGCCGAGGGGCTGCTGACGCGGGCGCTCGCCATCCAGGAAAAAGCTTTCGGAGCGGCGCATCCGAACGTGGCGACGGCTCTGAACAATCTTGCCGAGGCCTGGGCCCATCTCAATCGCAAGCAGGAGGCCGAGCAGATCTTGCGCAAATCGCTCGCCATACGCGAGAAAGCGCTCGGTCCCGGGCATCTCGACGTTGCCATCGCTCTCGACAATCTGGTGACCTTGCTGGGCGACGGTGATCGGTACGCCGAGGCTGAGCCGTTCGCGCGCCGCTCGCTCGCGCTACGCGAAGCCGCCCTCGGCGCCTCTCACCCGCTGGTCGCGAACAGCCTGAACAATCTCGCCGTCATCCTGGACAGCACCGGCCGGGCGCAGGAGGCCGAGCCGCTCCTGAAACGCGCGCTGGATATCCGACTGCACGCGCTCGGCGAGACGCATCCGGACATCGCCTCTAGCCTAGCCAATCTCGGCGCCCATTTTCTCGATTTGCAGGACTGGCCGCAGGCGCGCGCCGCATTTGCGCGGGCGGTGGCGATCCAGAGCGGTCGCCGGATCGCGGAGTTCGGCGAAGAGGGTCGCAGCGACCTCAAAGCCCGTGAAGACACCAATCCATATCCGGGATTGATCGCCGCCGCCTACAATCTCGCGCGCGCCGCCAATGACGAGCAGAGGAGCGCCTTGCGATCGCAGGCGTTCGAGGCGGCGCAGTGGATCGGTGACGAGCAGGCCGCGCGGGCGATAACCGCGATGTCGGCCCGCATTGCCGATGGGCGCAATGATCTGGCGGCCCGCGTCCGGGAGCGGCAGGACCTCGGCACGCAGGCGGCGGCGACCGACAAGCTGCTGGTGGCGGCGATCTCGCAAGCCAATGTCGCGCGCGATGCGGCCGCAGAACAGGCGCTTCGTGCCCGGGCCTCGGCCCTCGCGGATCAGATTCGGGAGTTGGATCGTACAATCGCCGCGCAGTTTCCGGATTATGCGGCGCTGGTGACCAGGACGCCGATCGCGATCGAGGACGTCCAGAGGCAGCTTCGTCCCAATGAGGCGGTGCTGCTGTTTGCGACGACCTCGCGCGCGACGTTCGTCTGGACCGTGACGCGCTCGGATGTGCGCTGGCATGCCGCCGATCTCGGCGAGAGCCAGCTCAAGGAGACCGTCGGCGCGCTGCGCTGTGGTCTCGACGCGGAGGCATGGCTGGACAAGGCATCCATGTGCCCGCAGAAGCTCGGCCGCAATGCTCCACTGGGCGCAGACGAGCCGCTGCCGTTCGATCAGGAGCGCGCCTTTGCGCTTTACCAGGCCCTGCTTGGTCCGGTTGCGCGCGACATCGACGGCAAGGAACTGATCCTGGTGCCGTCGGGCCCACTGGCGACGCTGCCTTTCCAGGTCCTGTTGACCGACAAGCCCGTGACGGGTGGAGACCTCGCGAAGGCCCCCTGGCTGGTCAAGCGATTTGCGACCACGGTGTTGCCGTCCGCCTCCAGTCTCAAGGCCCTGCGCCAGGTCGCGCGCGGGAGCACGGCGTCGAAACCGTTCCTCGGCGTCGGCAATCCCACGCTGGACGGCGATGGCCGCAGCGAGCTTTCGATCTCGCGCGCCAAGCTGGCGCGCCAGATCCAGAGCTGCGCCGTCATCCCGACGCAGGCTACCAAGGTCGCACAACGGAGCCTGCGCGCCGTCGACGCGCTGTCGGGCGCCACGGCGGACATTGCGCAGCTCCGGCGCCAGATGCCGCTGCCGGAAACCGCGGTCGAATTATGCGCCGTGGCCGACAGCTTCGCGCCGGTCAAAGGCGATGTCGTGCTCGCCAATGATGCGTCCGAGACGAGGATGAAGACGCTCAGCCAGAGCGGCGATCTCGCGAAATATCGCATCCTGCATTTCGCGACGCATGGCGCGCTGGCGGGGCAGGTGCGCGGCTCGATCGAGCCCGGGTTGATCTTGAGCCCGCCGGCGACCGCGACGCAAGCCGATGACGGCTATCTCTCCTCGTCGGAGATTTCGGGCCTTAGGCTCGATGCCGACTGGGTGATCCTGTCGGCGTGCAACACCGCCGGCGGCCAGGCTGCCAATTCCGAGGCCTTCTCCGGTCTCGCGCGGGCCTTCTTCTATGCGGGCACGCGCGCGCTGCTGGTCTCGCACTGGGCGGTCAACTCGGATGCCGCGGTTGTCATCACCACTGGCACGATGGATGCCATCAACGCCCATCCCGACATCGGCCGCGCCGAGGCGCTGCGCCGCTCGATCTCCGTCTTGATTGCGAGGGGTGGCGCGAATGCGCAGCCCGGCATCTGGGCGCCGTTCGTGCTGGTGGGCAATACCTCGATGTAGCGGCACGATGGATCAGCGCGTCGCGGCCGGCTTGCGCTCTGCCAGCGCCGTGGCCATCGCCGAGATCAGCGGACGCATGAAATAGGCGTCTTCCGCCGGCGAAACGTCGGTGCGCAGGCCGTGAGCGGCGAGCTCGCCCGACACCGCCGGGCCGACCGACGCGATCAGCGTCCGTTCGAGACCGGCGCGCAGCTTGGCCTCGCTGCCATGCGCCTTTGCCGCCTCGATCAGGCGGCGGACCTGGCCGAGATTGGTGAGCGCGAGCGCATCTATCCGCCCCGCGGCCATGTCGTCGATCGCCGTGACGATGTTGGTATCGGCTGCGCTGGAATCGTAGACATACGGCAGCACCGTATCGATCGCGGCGCCTTGCGCGGCGATCGCGCCGGTCAGCGCGCTGTGATCCTTGTCCGGATAGAGCTGCAGGCCGAGACGCCGTCCATTGAGGTCGAGCTTGCCCAGCATCTCGATCACGCCGTCGGTGGTCGGTTTCTCCGTGGTCTGCTGCGCCTCCAGACCGACCTCGCGCAGCGCCTTGCCGGGCTTTGGGCCCCGCGTGAATTTCCGGGTCTTGGCGAGCGCCGCAACGAGCGCGGAATCGAGCCCGCGGGCGCGGGCCAGCTTCATGATCCGCCGCAGGCCTTCGCCGGTCATCAGCACGAGGTCGTCAAGCGGCTTCTCGATGGCGCGGCGGATCCAGGCCTCGACCGGGGCCGGGTCCGGCGCATCGTGGATGGTGAACATCGGGCATTGCACGACCTCGGCGCCTTGCTCGGCGAGCAGCTTGGAAAACTGCGCCTCTTCGCGCGTTTCCAGGATCAGGATGCGGGTGCCGTTCAAACGGTCGGCCATGGGGATTCTCCGGTGGTCATTCGCAATCGTCCGTTCATCCTGACTCCGTGGTTGGGATTGGCGCAAGGGCAGCGTCGGTGCTAGAGCATGGCGCAACTCGCGGATCTACCGCTGCACAATCCTTCATCAAGAGCCAAGCCGTTCATCAACATGCCCGATCATCAATATGTTCTGACCTTGTCCTGTCCGGACCGGCCTGGCATCGTCTCGGCGGTGTCGACGTTCCTCGCCCACAACGGACAGAACATTCTCGACGCCCAGCAGTTCGACGACATCGAGACCAAGAAATTCTTCATGCGCGTCGTGTTCACCGCGGCCGACCTTGCCGTGGAACTGTCGGCGCTGCAGACCGGCTTTGCGGCGATCGCCGAGCGTTTCGGCATGGAATGGCAGATGCGCGACCGCGCCGCGCATCGCAAGGTGATGCTGCTGG
The DNA here is from genome assembly GCF_015291745.1 of Bradyrhizobium sp. CCBAU 53351. NCBI lineage: Bacteria > Pseudomonadati > Pseudomonadota > Alphaproteobacteria > Hyphomicrobiales > Nitrobacteraceae > Bradyrhizobium > Bradyrhizobium sp. CCBAU 53351. The sequence continues at coordinate 5,248,309 of NZ_CP030059.1, read as the reverse complement.
TGTCGAAGTCCGACCACTGCCTAGTCGACATCCTCTATCGCTGGCGCACCGGCGAATTGCCGATGACGCTCGCTGCGATCGTCTCCAACCACCCGCGCGAGGTCTATGGTGGGCTCGATTTCGGCGGGATCCCGTTCCACCATCTGCCGGTGACCAAGGAGACCAAGCGCGAGCAGGAAGCGCAGATCATGGAGCTCGTCTCGAACACGAAGACCGACCTCGTCGTGCTCGCCCGCTATATGCAGATCCTGTCGGATGATCTGTCGGCGAAGCTTTCGGGGCGCTGCATCAACATCCACCACTCGTTCCTGCCGGGCTTCAAGGGCGCAAAGCCGTATCACCAGGCCCATGAGCGTGGCGTCAAGCTGATCGGCGCCACGGCCCATTACGTCACGCGCGATCTCGACGAGGGCCCGATCATCGACCAGGACGTCGAGCGCATCAGTCATCGCGACACGCCGGAAGATCTCGTCCGCAAGGGGCGCGACATCGAGCGCCGCGTGCTCGCCCGCGCGATCCGCTACCATCTCGACGACCGCGTCATCCTCAACGGCCGCAAGACCGTGGTGTTCGTGGATTAGCATCGCAGCTGCACGTCAGGCGTGTTCATTGCTGCACTGCCGAATTTTCCCTAGCCCCTCGACAACCCCCGGACCACTGGGCAAAATCCATGCGGGGCTTGGGGGAATGCTACATGGGCATGGGGCGATCTGGCTGCGCTGGTCAGGATCACGCGTCGACTTCATTGATTTCAACCAAAGTTGTTTCGCCCGCCAAACGCGTGATCCTGGCGGCGCTCGGCTTTGCTTTTGTCCCGTCACTCTGGATCCAGTCGGTGGCGGCGGAGGAATTGCAGGTCCTCGTCAACGGCGCAGTCTATGTGGTCAACGGGACCGAGGTTGCGCGCCAGGGAGGACATGAGCCGGTTGAGGACGAGACGCGCCGGCAGGCACTCCTGACGGCGGGCGTGTTGAACGAGCAAATTCGAAATTCCGACTCCAACCGGGCGTTCTTCAGTCCGGCCAACCGGGCGGCTATTTTCGCCGATCAGGCCTCGGGGCGACTTGTCGAGAGCTGGCAGCGTTCGCTTCCAGAGAGTGCGTCCCCCGGCTCGCGCGCCGGCGAATCGGCGCTGGCGGCTGCGAAACAGAAGTTCAAGGCGTGGGCGGCCGAAGCCGCGGCCAACCCGAACAAGCTCGCATTGGCCGTCGTTCGGACAGACTATCTGAACGGCATCGCGGCCTATCGGGAGAACGCCGCGATCTATCGCAAGATCGTCAAGCAGAATGCGCCACTGTCCTACGACGAGGCCATCCAGTTCCTGTCGAACCAATTGATGACGGCGCGCCTCGCCCGCGCCAGGTCCCTCGAAGAGCAGTTGATGGTGGGCGCGTCCGACGACGGACTGCAGGCGGCGGTCGGGCAGCCGCGCGACGCGCGAGAGCTTGCCGGTCGGATCGAGAGTGAGATCGGCCGCATCGGCCAGATCAGGTCCCCCGCCGACCTCGAGCAGGCGAACCAGCGCATACGGCGCATTGCGGAGTCCAGCGTGCTGCAGGGCTACCGAGAGTCCGTAAAGCCGCCAATGGTGCGGCTTTCGGGGAATGGTGCGCCGGTCAGTGCGGATCGCCAGGATTCGCCAAGCGGTGTCAGCGGTGATGCGTCGCCGCAGGGCCGGTCCGCCGCAGAAGCTCCCGCGAATGCTCCGGCCGCGACCTCTCCGCAGGGCACATCCTCAGCGGCAGCTCAGCAGATAACTGCGGAGCAACGCACGACGGATGGTCGACCGGTCTCCGGGCAAAATCCGAGCGCGGCCGAAGCCAATCGAGCTCAAAGCGCGCCGGAAGGCCAGGCCGCGGGCGCTGCCCCCGATTCCAAGGACACGCTGGCGGCGCGGAATGTCGACCGGAGCCAATCGGGCCGAGGCCCCGTTCTGAGGGGGACTGGCGATAATCTGCAAACCTATTCGTCCAAAGGGTACCACAGTCCGGATGGCTTCGTTTTCAATCCATCGCATGCGCGCTGGGAGAACCCGGCGGATCCCACTCAAACGCGCATTCCGGCCGTGATGCTCTGCTGCGACGAGACGGGTCTCGCATTTCCCGGCGACTCGCTCGAAGCGCACCAGCAATCGTCTGGTGAATGGGATGGCGCCAGCGTCGATCCGAATTGCGGCCGGCTCTATGCTTGTGGCGCCGCCAAGGCCAAAGCGGCCGCTGCGATTGATCCGGCAAGCCCCGGCCCCGCGGACAAGGATCAGGAGATCCTGCGGGGCGTCGAGTATCTCGCGCAATTGCCGGAGGAAGACCGGGACGAGGCGTTCGCGAAATTCATTGTCGGGCTGCCCAGCGAATATCGCCGCCGCGCGATCCTCGCGGTCCGCGCGAAGCAGCAGCAACTCGCTCGTCCCCAGAATGCTCCGGCCAGACAGGCCGGGCCGCCGTCAGCTGGACCGCAGACCAAGCCCCGGTATCGGGAGTCCGATGTGAGCGGGTTAAGCAGCGTCAGCTCCCGATACGACCCGGTGACGCAGACTTCTGCAAAGACGATCGTCTCGAAGTATCAGTCGATCCCCGGCGGAGTGACGCTCGAAGGGATCGCAGACCTGAAGTTCGCCAACAAGGTAACGTATCTCGCGAAGGCCAACGCCTTCATCCTGAATGACGACCTTGTCTACGTGAACCCGGTCACCGCAGACGAGCTTGCGCAGATCTACAAGGCTCTCCTCGCCGACGACAAGCTTGGTGTTTCGCTCGGCGAGGCGGTCTCGCTCGTCTATGGTGCTCTGCCCAAGAATGGCACGGTCGTTCGCAACCTCAAGACCGCCGATCGCTTTCTCGGCGCGATCACGTTCACGAATGCGGAACTCACCGACTACAAGTTCTTGCCGGGGTACGTGACGAAGCCCGTCATATCGAGCAACGTTGCGGTTTACTTCAACATCAGTGAAATAGCTCTCGCCGAGACTGATGATGGAGAGCTGAAGCGCTCGCGTATCAACCTCGCAACGACGCTGGTCCCCTTGACGACGCCGTCGGCAACAGGCGGGCATCTTCCTGACGGTCATCGCATTGCCCGGGGCGACATCTCGCCTTCCCACGTGGCCAATCTCAAGCACCTGCAGGACAATTTCAGCTACTACGCACGCGAGAGGATCGTCCGGACCGTGCTGGCTTACGGTGAAGTGGCCGCGTTTGCGCGCGCGCTGAACGCGGCTAATCTGAAGTTGGACCTCAAATGAAGATATCCAGACGACTCTCGCAGTTGGCTTTCGGTTTGGCTCTCTTGAGATGTCTTGCGCCCGACGCAGCCACCGCCCAGACCAATCAAGACCTCAAAGTGTGCCGCGATATCAAGGCAGATCCCGCCGCAATTATCCAGTCATGCGGCGCGTTTCTTTCCACCCGGCGCACCGTTGACGGTCGCCCCGCGCCGGCCACCGCGCTTGCAGCGATCGCGGCGTTCCGTGGATTTGCCTATGTACGGACGGGCGAGCAGAATCGCGCGCTGGCAGATTACGACTATGCATTGAACATCGATCCCAAGGCTGGTTACGCTTACGGACTGCGCGCCAATCTCCACGCCGCCAAACGTGAGGTGAAGGCCGCGCTGGAGGATTACGATCGCGCGATACAACTCACCAAAGGAACGGCCCTGGGCGAGAACTACGCGAACCGCGGCACCGTCTATCTGAGCGTAGGCGAAGACGCTTTGGCGGATTCCGATTTCAAGAACGCCGTCCGTTTCGACCCGAAGTCGCGGCCGCGGATCGAACTCCAGAAGGAGCGGATCGGATCGTGGGTGGCCTATCTGAAGGAAATCCAGGCGGATGGGGACTACGAGAACTGGCGCCAGCCGCCGTTTGATGCAGCCCGGGAAATCAATTAGCTCTGATAGCGCGTCCGGCGGCCTTCGCTAGCGAACGGCGTCTTTCGAGGTCGATCCGGTCGTGCCCTTCTGCGCCTGCTCTTCCTTCTCGCGGTCCGCTGCCGGCAGCAGCCGCTTGCGTTCGCGCTCCTTCATGTAGGCGTCGTATTGCGGCGTCCCCGGTCGCGGCGGGGCGTCGGCCGGCAGGCCGCCGGCCCATTGGGGGATGGAGTCGCCCATGCCGGCGGAGAGCCTCTCGTTGACCGTGCCGCAGCCTGCAAGGGTGGAAGCGAGCAGGGCGACGGCAGCGATCGAAAGCGGACGGGTGCGCATGGACATCTTTTGGGTCGTGCCCGATCGGGCCTGGAGGCTGAGCACCGGATGGCGTCAGCGGCAAACCATAGCTCTCAACCAGTAAAATTGGCCTATTCAGCGGTGGGCGAGAATGTATACATGATAGGTATTATAATACACAAACTTCGGCCTTGAAGCGCTCGTTTCAGCTGATACGGTATACATTGCGTGCTTACGTTTAGTGGTTCGGGGGCAGCGTGACGAGGGGCTTCACCGCGCAGTCGTGAGATGTCCAGATTCTGCAAGTGAGAGGCGGAATCCTCCATCCACTGCATCGTGCGGCCTCCTTACAGTGGCGTGTCAACGAGCCATCCCCACTCGGTCAGGGGCTTTTTTGTTGACAGGACCATCTTCTTTGTACAATCGTACAAATCTCTCCCGTTGGCGTTGAGGGCGGATCACGCGGCTTGCGCCGAATGGTCGCCCAACGTCCGATTGACAACGGGGTTGCAGAGGACGCCATGTGGCCGCACGGCATGGCTTGTCCGTAAGTTAAAGAGCGGCAAGGACCGGGCACTCGGTCCGGCTCACAAGAACGCAGGAATGAAGGGGAGGGACATTTGATGTTCGAACGCAAGATCTTTTCGCGCGCCGCGGCAGCGGCCGTCATCGCAAGCTTCGCGGCCGTCGCGCCGGCCAAGGCCGAGGACACCGTCAAGGTCGGCCTGATCCTGCCGATGACAGGCGGCCAGGCCTCGACCGGCAAGCAGATCGAGAACGCGATCAAGCTCTACATGCAGCAGAAGGGCGACACCGTCGCCGGCAAGAAGATCGAGATCATCCTCAAGGATGACGCCGCGATTCCGGACAAGACCAAGACCGCGGCGCAGGAGCTGATCGTCAACGACAAGGTCAACTTCATCGCCGGCTTCGGCGTGACGCCGGCCGCGCTCGCGGCCGCGCCGCTGGCAACACAGGCCAAGATCCCGGAAGTCGTGATGGCGGCAGGCACCTCGATCATCACCGAGCGCTCGCCCTATATCGTGCGTACCAGCTTCACGCTGGCGCAATCCTCGACCATCATCGGCGACTGGGCCGTGAAGAACGGCATCAAGAAGGTCGCGACGCTGACCTCGGACTATGCGCCGGGCAATGACGCGCTCAATTTCTTCAAGCAGAACTTCACCGCGGGCGGCGGCGAGGTCGTCGAAGAAGTCAAGACGCCGCTCGCCAATCCCGACTTCGCGCCGTTCCTGCAGCGCATGAAGGACGCCAAGCCCGATGCGATCTTCGTGTTCGTGCCGGCCGGCCAGGGCGGCAACTTCATGAAGCAGTATGCCGAGCGTGGCCTCGACAAGGCCGGCATCAAGGTGATCGGGCCGGGCGACGTCACCGACGACGACCTGCTCAACAACATGGGCGACGCCGTGCTCGGCACGGTCACCGCGCATCTCTACTCCGCGGCGCACCCCTCGCAGATGAATAAGGATTTCGTCGCAGCCTACAAGAAGGCGTTCGGCAATCGTCCGGGCTTCATGGCAGTCAGCGGCTACGACGGCATCCACCTGATCTACGAAGCGCTGAAGAAGACGAATGGCGACACCGACGGCACCAAGCTGGTCGAAGCCATGAAGGGCCAGAAGTGGGAGAGCCCGCGCGGCCCGATCTCGATCGACCCCGAGACCCGCGACATCGTGCAGAACATCTACATCCGCAAGGTCGAGAAGGTTGACGGCGAACTTTACAACGTCGAGTTCGCGACCTTCGAGGCAGTCAAGGATCTCGGCAAGACCAAGAAGTGACGCGCGAAAGCGCGTCGTCCCGGAGCGCGCTTCGCGCGCATCCGGGATCTCGCCCCACTCTAGCGTCGTGCCCGGGCTTGTTCCGGGCATCCACGCAAAGCCCAAGAAGAGAACGGCCAGACAAGAACGTGGATGGCCGGGACAAGCCCGGCCATGACGAGACGAGTAACTCCAAGCTGACACGATGACCTCCATCCTCACCAACCTGTTCGATGGCGTTGCCTACGGCATGCTGCTGTTCGTGCTCGCTTGCGGGCTTGCGGTCACGCTCGGCTTGATGAACTTCGTCAACCTCGCGCACGGCGCCTTCGCCATGGCCGGCGGCTATGTCTGCATGGTGCTCGTCAACCGGATGGGCTGGCCGTTCTTCGCCGCGCTGCCGCTCGCCTTCGTCTCGTCGGCGGCAATCGGCATCGCGCTCGAGCGCACGCTCTACCGCCACCTCTATACGCGCAGCCATCTCGACCAGGTGCTGTTCACCATTGGTCTTACGTTCATGTCGGTCGCCGCCGTCGACTACATCCAGGGATCATCGCGCGTCTTCATCAACCTGCCGGCAGCGCTGCAGGGCCAGTTCGACCTGTTCGGCGTCGGCATCGGCCGCTACCGCCTGATGATCATCGTGATCTGCGGCCTGCTCACCATCGCTCTGCAGATGGTGCTGGCCAAGACGCGCTTCGGCAGCCGGTTGCGCGCCGCGGTCGATGATCCGCGCGCCGCGAGCGGCCTCGGCATCAACGTGCCGCAGGTGTTCGCCTTCACCTTTGCCTTTGGCTGCGGACTCGCCGGTCTCGGCGGTGCGCTGAGCGCCGAGATCCTTGGCCTCGATCCGTATTTCCCGCTGAAGTTCATGATCTACTTCCTGATCGTGGTGACCGTCGGCGGCTCCTCCTCGATAACAGGCCCGTTCCTGGCCTCGCTGCTGCTCGGCATTGGCGACGTCGCCGGCAAATATTACGTGCCGAAGATGGGCCCCTTCGTGATCTACACCATGATGATCGTGATCCTGATCTGGCGCCCGAACGGCCTGTTCGGCCGCACGGCCGCGCGTTGAGTTTGCCGATGAGCGCTGCTTCCGACGTCGGATATCACGCCCAGCGCCAGGCACGCTGGACTTACGGAGAAGCCGCCTTCTGGCTGATCGTGCTGGCCTGTGGCTTCGTCTTTCCCACGCGCTATCTGATCATGACCGACATCCTGCGGCTCGCGTTGTTCGCGATGTCGCTCGATCTCATCCTCGGCTATGCCGGCATCGTCTCGCTCGGCCACGCCGCCTTCTTCGGCGTCGGGGCCTATGCGGCGGGGCTTCTCGCGCTGCACGGGATCATCAACGAGCCCGTGCTCGCGTTGATCGTCGCCGGCCTTGCCGCAATGGTGCTCGGCTTTGCCACCAGCTTCCTTGTGATCCGCGGCGTCGACCTGACGCGCCTGATGGTGACACTCGGCATCGCGTTGCTGCTGGAAGCACTCGCCGAACGCTTCTCCAACATCACCGGTGGCACCGACGGCCTGCAGGGCATCGAGATGCAGCCGATCTTCGGCCAGATTCCGTTCGACATGTTCGGCAAGGCCGGCTTCTTCTATTCGCTGGCTGTCCTGTTCCTGTTGTTCCTGTTCGCCCGCCGCGTCGTGCATTCGCCGTTCGGCCTGTCTCTGCGCGCGATCAAGAACAACCCACTGCGCGCGGCGGCGATCGGTATCCCCGTCAACCGCCGCCTGATCGCCATCTACACGCTGGCGGCCTTCTATGCCGGCATTGCCGGCGCGCTTTTCACCCAGACCACGGCGATCGCCTCGCTCGACGTCTTCGCCTTCGAACGTTCGGCCGACCTGATGCTGGTGCTCGTCATCGGCGGCACCGGCTATCTCTATGGCGGGCTGATCGGCGCGGTGATCTTCCGCATGCTCCAGGAATTATTCTCCACCATCACCCCGCAATATTGGCAGTTCTGGATCGGCCTCGTGCTGGTCCTGATCGTGCTGATCGGCCGCCAGCGCCTGCATCGTTGGGTGCTGTACCTGCCCAACCTGGTCATCAGGCGGGTTGCAGGGCGCAAGGCCGTCGTTGCCGTGCCGGAGAGCGATTCATGACCATCGCGCTCGAAACCCAGAATCTCGAAAAGCAGTTCGGCGGCCTGCGCGTCACCCGCGATTTGTCCTTGAGGATCGAGCAGGGTGCCCGCCACGCGCTGATCGGTCCGAACGGCGCCGGCAAGACCACGGTGATCAACCAGCTCACCGGCGTACTCAAGCCGAACTCGGGGCGCATCCTGCTCGAAGGCCAGGACATCACCGATCTGCCCGTACACAAACGCGTGCTGCGCGGCCTGTCGCGCACCTTCCAGATCAACCAGCTCTATCCCGACCTGACCCCGCTCGAAACCATCGGCCTTGCCGTTTCCGAGCGTCTCGGCCATGGCGGCGACTGGTGGCGGCGGATGGGGACGCGCAGCGACGTCAATGGCGAGATCGCCGATCTGCTCTCGCGCTTCCACTTGCTCGACGTCATGAACGAGCAGACCGTGACGTTGCCATACGGCAAGCAGCGCCTGCTCGAGATCGCGGTCGCGATTGCGGCCAAGCCCCGCGTGTTGTTGCTCGACGAGCCCGCTGCCGGCGTGCCCGAGAGCGAGCGTCACGATATTCTCGCCGTGGTCGGCGCGCTGCCGCGCGACGTCACCGTGCTCTTGATCGAGCACGACATGGACCTCGTCTTCTCCTTCGCCGACCGCATCTCGGTGCTGGTCTCTGGCGCGCTGCTGACCGAAGGCCCGCCCGAGCAGGTCGCGCGCGATCCGCAGGTCAAGGCGGTCTATCTCGGCGAGGAGGCGGTCAATGTCTGACCTGCTCGCGATCGAGGCATTGCGCGCCGGCTATGGCGAGGCGGTGGTGCTGCCCAACATGTCCTTGCGCCTCGCCGAGGGGCAGGTGCTGGCGCTGCTCGGCCGCAACGGCACCGGCAAGACCACGCTGATCAACTCCATCGTCGGCGTCACGCGCCGCTTCTCCGGCTCGGTCGCGCTCGCCGGCACCGACGTCACGAGCCTGCGGCCCGACCAGCGCGCGCGCGCCGGCATCGGCTGGGTGCCGCAGGAGCGCAATATCTTTCGTTCCCTCACGGTCGAGGAGAACATGACCGCGGTGGCGCAGCCTGGCCCCTGGACGGTCGAGAGGGTCTACGAGATGTTCCCGCGGCTGAAGGAGCGGCGGAGCAATTTTGGCAACCAGCTCTCCGGCGGCGAGCAGCAGATGCTGGCGATCGGCCGCGCGCTGACCTTGAACCCGAAAGTGCTGCTGCTTGACGAGCCGACCGAAGGCCTTGCCCCGATCATCGTCGAGGAGCTCTTGAAGGCGATCGGGACCATCACCCGGGCGGGCGGCATCTGCTCCATCATCGTCGAGCAGAATGCCCAAAAGATTCTGGGGCTCGCCGACCGCGTTGTGATATTGGAGCGCGGAACGATCGTCCACGACGCTCCGAGCGCCGCGCTGAAGGCCGACCCTTCGGTCCTGGAACGCCATCTCGGCGTCGCCGGGGCGGCGGCCCACTAAACTAAAATGTCCAGGGAGTAAGACATGCAGCGAACCAAAGCCCCCTTCCGCGCCGACGAGGTCGGCAGCCTCCTGCGTCCGGCCAAGATAAAGGAAGCCCGCAGCCGGCTCGAGAAGGGCGAGATCTCGGCCGACGATCTGCGCAAGATCGAGGACATGGAGATCGAGAAGGTCGTGCACAAGCAGGCCTCGGTTGGCCTGAAGCTCGCGACCGACGGCGAATTCCGCCGCTCCTGGTGGCATTTCGACTTCCTGGCCAAGCTCACGGGATGCGAGCTGTTCCATCCCGACGCCGGCATCCAGTTCGCGGGCGTGCAGACCCGTCACGATGCGGTGCGCGTGATCGACAAGCTCGACTTCCCCGCCGATCACCCGATGCTCGACCACTTCCGCTTCCTGAAGAAGGTCGCTGACCAGGCCCACGTCACCGCCAAGATGACGATCCCGTCGCCCGCGGTGCTGCACTTCCGCGGCGGCCGCAAGTCGATCTCCAAGGACGTCTATCCCGATCTCGAGGCGTTTTACGAAGACCTCGGCAAGACCTATCGCAAGGCCGTCAAGGCGTTCTACGACGCTGGCTGTCGTTATCTGCAGTTCGACGACACCGTGTGGGCATACCTCTGCTCGCAGGAGGAATTGCAGAAGGCGCGCGAGCGCGGCGACAATCCGGACGGCCTGCAGCAGATCTATGCACGCATCATCAACTACGCGCTGGCCGAGAAGCCCGCCGACATGGTGGTGACGACGCATGTGTGCCGCGGCAATTTCCGTTCGACCTGGATTTCCTCGGGCGGCTACGAGCCGGTGGCCGAAACCATGCTCGCCGGTACCAATTACGACGGCTACTTCCTGGAATATGACAGTGATCGTGCGGGCGGCTTCGAGCCGCTACGCTTCCTGCCCAAGGGCAACAAGGTCGTCGTGGTCGGCGTCATCACCTCGAAGTTCGGCGAGCTCGAGAAGAAGGATGACATCAAGCGCCGCCTCGAGGAAGCCGCCAAGTTCGCGCCGCTGGAGCAGCTCGCGCTCTCCCCGCAATGCGGGTTCGCCTCGACCGAGGAGGGCAACATCCTCTCCGAGGAAGAGCAGTGGGCCAAGCTCAGCCTCGCGGTCGAGATCGCCAAGGAAGTGTGGGGCAATTAAGCCTCGCACTGTCGGTTGCCTAGGTAGCGGCGAGGCTCTCCACACACTCACTGTCATTCCCCGCGAAGGCAGGGAATCCGGCAAGCCGCGGCCGCTCTATAGGCCGCGGCCGTCACGGAGTGCTGGATCGCCCGATCAAAGTCGGGCGACGACACCGGGCATGTGGCTGATAGCTCCGCGATCCTGACGTTACGACGCAAAAGCCCGCCCTCACTTCTCCGCCAGATACACCTCGCCCAGCAGCGACGAGTTCGACCACGGCACTTGCTTGTTCTTCGTGGACGAGACCACCTCCGCTCGCACCCGCGTCAGCATCTGCTGCACCTCCAGCCCTGGCGTGCCGAGGTGGCGGGAGAGCGCGGCGGAGAACGGCGAGTTGGCGCCTTCGCCGTCGAGTGCGACCTGGCCCGGCGCGGTCGCGAAGGCGATCAGCGTGCCGGCTCCCAATGTCGCGCCGCTGCCGAGGCTGGTCGGTGCTGCGAGACCGGAGGCGCCTTCGATGCCGCGATTGGTGCCGGCGCTTGCCACCTGCTGTGCCATGGGATTGTTGCGGCAGGCATCGAAGATCAAAATGTTGGTGCGCACCTGGTCGTCGAGGCCGGCCATGATCGTGTCCATGTCGATCATCCCGTCCGTCATGGCCGTGCCCGGCTTGAGCGCGACGTCGACGGGAATGAGATAGTTGCGGCCGTCGACCTGCACGCCATGGCCGGCATAGTAGACCACCGCGACCTGCGCCCGGGCCGCCTCGCGCAGGAAGTCGCGCGTCATCTTCTGCATCGCGGCACGGTCCAGATCGATACCCTCCGACACGGTGAAGCCGATGTCGCGCAGGCTCCTGGCGACGGCGCGCGCGTCGTTGGCCGGATTGGGCAGCGCCTTGACATGCGCATAGGCGCCGTTGCCGATGATCAGCGCCATGCGGGCGCCGCGAATGGCCGGAGTGGGCGAGGCGGCCGGTGCCGCGCCGGTCTGCTGCGGGGCAGGAGTCATCGCCGGTTGCGGCGTCGGTGAGGGCGCATCGCGCGGGATCGGGGCGCTCGCGTCCGTCACCAGCGACAGCCGCACCTTGGCGGTGGCCTGGTTGGCCTTGCTGCCGGCGTCGGACGCCACGATCGCCAGTGTCGCGTTGTAGTCGTCGCGCGCGCGGGCGTAGTCACCCTTGGCTTCATAGGCCAGCGCGCGGTGTGTGTAGCCTGAGATCAGCACGCTGTTCGGCGGCGTCATGATGTTGGCCGGCGGCTTGTCCCTGGCGAGCCGGATTGCCTCGCTGCCATCGGCGATGGCGCGATCGAGATCGCCCTTGGCGCGCCAGATCGCGGTGCGGTTGATCAGCGGCTGCGGCAGCGACGGATCAAGCCGGATCGCCTGGTTGATGTCGGCGAGCGCACCGTCGAGATCGCCGAGTGCCTGCTTCGAGATGCCGCGGTTCTGGAACGAGAACGCCGATTTCGGATCGGCCTTGATCGCCATGTCGTAATCGGCGATGGCCTTGGCATAATCGTGCTTGCCGCGCCAGGCGTTGCCGCGATTGTGGAAGATGGTGCCGCTGGGCGGTCCGAGCTTCAGCGCGTCGTCGAAATCGCTGATGGCGATCTCGTAGTCGCCCTTGTCGTAATAGGCCGACCCCCTGAGATTGTAGGCCGCCTGGCTCGGATGGAGCCGGATCGCTTCGGTGGCGTCCGTGATGACCTTGGAATAGTCGCCCTTCTTGTTCCAGCCGACTGCGCGCCAGAAATGGATCGTCGCGAGCTGCTCGCCCCGAAACACCTTCAACGCGATGATCTTGTTGCAGGCATCGATCATCTTGTCCGCCGGCGTCGTGTCGGTGGTGCAGAGCGGCCCGAGCTGGTTGCGCGCCTGCGCGCCCGCGGGCGCGGACCACAGGAATGCTGTGAGGAGAGTAAGCGCGACGAGCAGGCGGCGCATGGCGATGGCTCGGTCAGAGGAGAAGCGCCTGTTTGTTGCCCGGCGGGCCGGCGGGGTTCATCCGCCCGCGGCGGCGCGCACGGGGCGGGAGAAGCCGAGATCCGCTATTCCCTCGGTGGGCAGATTTTGCTAGGGAATGCGTCCCACTCCGTTTGCCCACCGCATCCCATCCATGAAGAACGACGAAATCCTGAGCCAGATCACGGAGTTCTGCCGCACGGCGGACATGGCGGAATCGACGTTCGGCCGGCGCGCGGTGAACGATGGGAAGCTGGTGCATCGCCTGCGGGAGGGCAAGCGCATCACCATCGACACGCTGGAGCGGATCCAGGCCTATATCGCGGCATCGACGACCGGTGGCCTGCCGCCGCCGCGGGGGCTTCAGGTGCCCCCGGAAAAGCGGGATCCGCGCGGCAATTTCCGCTTCTTCGAGAACCGGCAGAAATACCTGCTGTTCGTCCACACCTGCAGCGAGAAACGGGTGGTCGCGGACCGGGTGGCGCTGGAGCTCGCCTCGATCCATCCGCGCCCGCCGGCCCTGCGCATCTTCGACGCCGGCGTCGGCGACGGCACGGTGCTGGCGCGGGTGCTCCGCGCAACGCACCAGCGCTATCCTCACATGCCGTTCTACGTCGCCGGCAAGGAGCTCAGCCTCGAGGACCTGCGCCTGACGCTGGAGAAGGTGCCGGACCGCATTTTCGAGCATCCGGCGTCGGTGTTCGTCTTCACCAACATGTTCTACTCGGAAGCGCCCTGGCTCACGCCGGCATCGCCTGCGGCGGCGGCAGCGACCGTCTGGCACGAGGTCCCGCTGCGGGGCGCCTCGTCGGGCGAGTTCGAGCAGCAGATCGCAGAGCTCCGGCCCTTCCTGGAGCAGAACTGGCGCGCCGCGATCAGCCCGCGCACCGCCATGCCGCTGTACGAGCGGCCCGTCGTTCTGGTGCTGTATCGAGAGGATCACAGGTTCCTGCTGGATTCGACCATTCCGCGGCCGGGCCAGACCGAAGCCAATTTCGACCTCGTCATCGCGTCCCAGCCCTACCGCGCTTTGTCCTCGGTCAACTTCCGGGCCAAGCGGATCATCGCACCGCTGGCGCGGGCACTGCGGCCGGGCGGGCGGCTGATCGGGATCCACTCCCATGGCCAGGATCCAGGCATGGAAATGATCCAGGCGATCTGGCCCGGAGAAAATCCTTTCGCGGTGAGCCGTCATGAGCTATTGCGCGCCGTTAAGTATGAACTGGGATCGGTGGGCCGCGACTTAAATTTTAATGCATATGCGGATAACCGCTCGATCTTCAGGTATGATATGGAAGCGCTGCCCAACGAGGTGACCGGGACGATCGGAACCTCGACGGCCTTTGCAGCGTGGAATGCGGCGGTGTATGTCGCTCAGATTGAGGACGACCGGTTGACGGAAATGACTCAAAACGGCCGCACTCTGGATGCCGCCAGGGACGTGCTGCGAAAGTACAATGGGCTCTGGTTTCTCGACGAATCCTACGTCATCTCGCGCCGGCGTGATTGACATCTCCACAGGTAAACATCGCAAACGCCCGCCGGCTTAGCGGCGGAACAAGGGGTTACTGATGCGCGCGTCCTATCTCTTTACCAGCGAGTCCGTGTCCGAAGGTCATCCGGACAAGGTCTGCGACCGCATTTCCGACGAGATCGTCGATCTGTTCTACCGCGAAGGGCCGAAGGCCGGCATCGACCCCTGGCAGATCCGCGCCGCCTGCGAGACGCTCGCGACCACCAACAAGGTGGTGATCGCGGGTGAGACCCGCGGTCCGAAGTCGGTGACCAACGAGCAGATCGAGGGCGTCGTCCGCGGCGCGATCAAGGACATCGGCTACGAGCAGGAAGGCTTCCACTGGAAGACCTGCGACATCGAGATCCTGCTGCATCCGCAGTCGGCCGACATCGCCCAGGGCGTCGATGCGCTGCAGCCGGGCGAGGTCAAGGAAGAGGGCGCGGGCGACCAGGGCATCATGTTCGGTTACGCCACCAACGAGACGCCCGATCTGATGCCGGCGCCGATCTTCTACGCCCACAAGATCCTCCGCCTGATCTCCGAAGCGCGCCACTCCGGGAAGGAGAAGGTGCTCGGACCGGACTCCAAGAGCCAGGTCACCGTGCAGTACGAGAACGGCAAGCCGGTCGGCGTGCGCGAGATCGTGGTCTCGCACCAGCATCTGGTCGAGGACATCTCGTCCAAGCAGATCCGCGACATCGTCGAGCCCTATGTGCGCGAGGCGCTGCCGATGGACTGGATCACGCCGAAGACGATCTGGCACATCAACCCGACCGGCAAGTTCTTCATCGGCGGCCCCGACGGCGATTCCGGCCTGACCGGCCGCAAGATCATCGTCGACACCTATGGTGGCGCGGCCCCGCATGGCGGCGGCGCGTTCTCCGGCAAGGATCCGACCAAGGTCGACCGCTCGGCGGCTTATGCCGCGCGCTACGTCGCCAAGAACATCGTCGCGGCCGGCCTTGCCGACCGCTGCACGCTGCAGCTCGCCTACGCCATCGGCGTGGCGCGTCCGCTGTCGATCTACATCGACACCCACGGCACCGGTAAGGTGCCGGAGGAGCAGCTCGAGAAGGCCGCGGCGCAGGCGATGGATCTGACGCCCCGCGGCATCCGCACCCATCTCGACCTCAACCGTCCGATCTACGCGCGCACCTCGGCCTATGGCCATTTCGGCCGCACGCCCGACAATGAGGGCGGCTTCTCCTGGGAGAAGACCGACCTCGTCGAGCAGCTCAAGCGCGCGCTCTAAGTCACTTGCTTCATTCCGGGGCGCCGCGACGGCGGCGAGCCCGGAATGACGAGCCAAACAGACAGGAACCCCCTATGAACGCGAAGCCCGGCTTCACCGATTACATCGTCAAGGACATTTCGCTCGCCGATTTCGGCCGCAAGGAGCTCTCGCTGGCCGAGACCGAGATGCCCGGCCTGATGGCCACCCGCGAGGAGTACGGCCCGAAGCAGCCGCTGAAGGGCGCGCGCATCGCCGGCTCGCTGCACATGACGATCCAGACCGGCGTGCTGATCGAGACGCTGGCCGCGCTCGGCGCCGACATTCGCTGGGTCTCCTGCAACATCTATTCGACGCAGGACCATGCTGCCGCCGCGATCGCGGCCGCCGGCATTCCCGTTTTCGCCGTCAAGGGCGAGACGCTGACCGAATACTGGGACTACACCGCAAAGCTGTTCGACTGGCACGGCGGCGGTCACCCGAACATGATCCTCGACGACGGCGGCGATGCCACCATGTACGTCCATCTCGGTCTGCGCGCCGAGAAGGGCGGTACCGCCTTCCTCGACAAGCCCGGTTCGGAAGAAGAGGAAGTCTTCTTCGCGCTGCTGAAGAAGCAGCTCAAGGAGAAGCCGAAGGGCTACTTCGCGGCGATTGCCGAGAGCATCAAGGGCGTGTCCGAAGAGACCACGACGGGCGTGCACCGTCTCTACGACATGCAGAAGGCCGGCACGCTGCTGTGGCCGGCGATCAACGTCAACGACAGCGTCACCAAGTCGAAATTCGACAACCTCTATGGCTGCCGTGAATCGCTGGTCGACGGCATCCGCCGCGGCACCGACGTGATGCTGTCGGGCAAGGTCGCGATGGTCGCCGGCTTCGGCGACGTCGGCAAGGGCTCGGCCGCCTCGCTGCGCCAGGCCGGCTGCCGCGTCATGGTGTCGGAAGTCGATCCGATCTGCGCGCTGCAGGCCGCGATGGAAGGCTATGAGGTCGTGACCATGGAAGACGCCGCGCCCCGTGCCGACATCTTCGTCACCGCGACCGGCAACAAGGACATCATCACGATCGAGCACATGCGCGCGATGAAGGATCGCGCCATCGTCTGCAACATCGGTCACTTCGACAACGAGATCCAGATCGCCAGCTTGCGCAATCTGAAGTGGACCAACATCAAGCCGCAGGTCGACGAGATCGAGTTCCCCGACAAGCACCGCATCATCATGCTGTCGGAAGGCCGCCTCGTGAACCTCGGCAACGCGATGGGTCATCCGTCCTTCGTGATGTCGGCATCGTTCACCAACCAGACGCTGGCGCAGATCGAGCTGTTCGCCAACAACAAGGACGGCAAGTACAAGAAGGAAGTCTACGTGCTGCCCAAGACCCTCGACGAGAAGGTCGCCCGCCTGCACCTCGCCAAGATCGGCGTCAAGCTCACCGAGCTCCGCAAGGACCAGGCCGACTACATCGGCGTCAAGCAGGAAGGCCCGTACAAGTCGGATCATTACCGCTACTGAGACGCAGCGTCCTGAACGCTAACGAGACTGAAATCGTCGAATCGACAATGGCCGGGCGCAACCCCCGGCCATTGCTCTATGCGGGGCCCGCAGGCGGCAAGCCGGTCAAGATTGCTTCTTTTGGTCGGGCCCGGTGCCACGCAATTGCACGAATTTTTGCAGCGTATCGAACCAGAATGGCGCGCCGAACAGCGCGGCGATCGCGCTGATGAGCCATCCCGGGATGACGAAGGCCCAGTTCAGGCCCGTGAAGAAATTGCCAAGGGCGCCGTTGCTCCAGCCGAAAGGCAGCTTAAGCTGTTCCAATTGCGCAAGCGCCTGTTGCGCAGTCGCGCCAGGCTGAGGCGAAATACCCTTGAGCAACATCGGCTGATCCCAGAGCGTCGCGGCAATCTTGACCGTGTCGATATTCAACGCGACCGCGACAACGAAAGCGATGATGAGCGACCATAGTTGTGTCTTGCGCTTGTACGAGCCCGAGACCCGCTCCATGCTTTGATCGAACCAGGAGGCGATCTCATCGCGAACCTGACCGAAATTGCCGTTCGTGCGGTCGACGATTCCGTTGAGAACGTCCTTCAGTTGCTGATCCTGAACCGTGCTTATGCTCGCTTTCAGCTCGGTGAGCGTCTGGGCGGGGTTGAGGTTGACCACGTCGGTCAGGGCGGACGCAAACAGCTTCGGATCGATGTAGGACGGCTTGATCGGCGGACTGGTGCCAGCGGTTGCAGTGCCACTCGAAAGACTGTTCACCAGGCCGTGGTTGTAGATGTCCACTGCCAGCCCAGTGAAGTTCTGATCGTTCAAGAGTTTCTTGACGCCTTCGAACAGTGTGTTCGCCCGCCAGGACATGGCCGAGGAAAGTGCCTCCGTGACCGTACTGGCGATCAGGCTGACGGTCAGAAAAGTGAAAATCAGGCCAATCGCGATATCCAATACATTGCTGCCAAACATGAAGCCCCCCACCAGATTATGAACTGAAAATCAAAGACTGTGCGTAGGCAAAAAGACCACCTATAGTAGTCGGCGCTACGGGACCGTCAACACGGCCCTCCCTTGCGTGGCTGCGCTATTATGTCATCTGATGGGGTATTGGCGCCGTCGAGGAGAAACGTCATGGCAAACCATTTCGACGTGCTGATCGTCGGTGCCGGCCTGTCCGGCATCGGCGCGGGCTATCATCTCCAGACCAAATGCCCGGGCAAAAGCTACGTCATTCTGGAGGGCCGCGACTGCATCGGCGGCACCTGGGACCTCTTCCGCTATCCCGGCATCCGCTCCGACAGCGACATGTTCACGCTCGGCTATTCCTTCAAGCCGTGGACCGATCCGAAGGCGATCGCGGACGGGCCGCAGATCCTGAACTATGTGCGCGAGACCGCGACCGAGAACGGCATCGACAAGCACATCCGCTTCCGCCATCGCGTCAAGCGCGCATCGTGGTCGACGCCAGACGCGCGCTGGACGGTGGAAGCCGAGCGCATCACGGGCGAGGGCGCGAGCGAGCTCGTGCGCTTCACCTGCAATTTCCTGTTCATGTGCTCGGGCTATTACAAATACGAGGCGGGCTATACGCCGGAGTTCAAGGGCGCCAGTGATTTCGCCGGCCGCATCGTGCATCCGCAGAAATGGACCGAGGACATCGACTATGCGGGAAAACGCGTCGTCGTGATCGGTTCGGGCGCCACCGCGGTGACGCTGGTGCCGGAGCTCGCCAAGAAGGCCGCGCAGGTCACCATGCTGCAGCGTTCGCCGACCTATGTGGTGTCGCGGCCGGCGCAGGATCCCGTCGCCAACAAATTGCGCCGCAATCTGCCGGCGCGGCTGGCCTATCATTTGATCCGCTGGCGCAACGTGATGTGGGGGATGTTCTTCTTCCAGCTCAGCCGGCGACGGCCGGACAAGGTGAAGAACCTGATCCTCGGCGGCGTGCGGATGGCGCTCGGCCCCGACTACGATGTCGCGACCCATTTCACGCCGCGCTACAATCCCTGGGACCAGCGGCTGTGCCTCGTGCCCGATGGCGACCTCTTCAAGGCGATCCGCGAGCAGCGCGCCAGCGTCGTGACCAACGAGATCGACACGTTCACGCATGACGGCATCCGCCTGAAGGACGGAAGCGAGCTTGCGGCCGACATCATCGTGACCGCGACCGGGCTGGTGCTCCAGGTCGTCGGCGGCCTCGAGGTCAGTGTCGACGGCCGGGTCGTCGATTTCGCCAAGACGTTGACCTACAAGGGCATGATGTATGCCGACGTGCCGAACATGGCCTCGGCCTTCGGCTACACCAACGCGTCCTGGACGCTGAAATGCGATCTCACCTGCGAATATGTCTGCCGTCTCATCAACTACATGGACCGGCACAATTTCCGCCAGTGCATGCCGCACAATGACGACCCCGCCATCACCGCGCAGCCTTCGCTCGATTTCACCTCGGGCTATGTGCAGCGCTCGGTGGCCAAGATGCCGAAGCAGGGCTCCAAGCAGCCGTGGCGGCTGTATCAGAACTACGCGCTCGACATCGTCACCTTGCGCTTCGGCCGCATCGACGATGGCGTGATGCGATACTCCTGACGGTTGTGACCCGCACGGTTAACGCCGGATTTACGGATCAGTCCTAGCCTGTCTCGGCCGGGGTTACTCGCAAGGCCAAGGTAAGCCCAATGGAAGCCCAGAGAATCGCAGTCGACGCCGTCGTCGCGCTCACCGATTGCGACCGCGACGCCGTCGTCGCCTTCATCCGCCGTCTCTATCAGGCTGGCGTCACCGACCCCAAGCGCCTGACCTTCAAGGGCCTCCAGGCGCTGTCCCGGACCTGATTTGGCTCGATCGGCCGGCGCCAGGTTCCTTCGTCCGCTCTCTCCAGTGTGAACGCAACCCAACGGTGAGCATCTTGTCGCGCCCGTTCGGCCGGAGTAGATGACGTCCCCGGCTGGGTTCACTGGGGAACGGGGAAATGTTGAAACAGCTTTTTGCGCCGCAACTCGTCATTCTTTATGTGTTGGCGGCCTCGACGATTTACGTCCACTTCCGCGGCAAGCAGCGGCTGCGCTTTGCGCGCCAGCTCGGCGATCACTCGACCTATCTGGCACCTTATAATGTGCTGATGTATGCGGGCTCGGCGGTGCCGAACAAGCCGGTGATCTCGGTCGAGCAGTTTCCGGAGCTGAAGCCGCTGAGCGAGAATTGGGAGACCATCCGCGACGAGGCCGTGCGCCTGTTCGACGAGGGTTTCATTCGCGCCGCCGCCAAGAATAACGACTGGGGCTTCTACTCGTTCTTCAAGAGCGGCTGGAAGCGGTTTTACCTGAAATGGTACGATGACTTCCTGCCCTCGGCGAACACGCTGTGCCCGAAGACGGTGGAGCTGCTCAAGTCGATCCCGAGCGTGCATGGCGCGATGTTCGCGATGCTGCCGCCGGGCGGCAAGCTCGGCGCGCACCGCGATCCCTTCGCCGGCTCGCTGCGCTATCACCTTGGCCTGGTCACGCCGAACTCGAACAAGTGCCGCATCCTGGTCGATGGCGTCGAATGCGTCTGGCGCGACGGCGAGGCCTTCATGTTCGACGAGACCTTCATCCACAGCGCCGAGAATGCGACCGACGTCAATCGCATCATCCTGTTCTGCGACGTCGAGCGCCCGATGAAGTTCGGCTTCATGACCGCGATCAACCGCTGGGTCAGCCATCACATCGTCAAGGCGTCGGCGACCCAGAACGTCGAGGGTGAGAATGTCGGTGTGCTCAACAAGGTGTTCGGCAAGCTCTACGAGATCCATCTTGCGAGCCGCAAGGTCAAGGAGTGGAACCGCAACGTCTACTACACGCTGAAATACTCGCTGACGGCGCTGATCCTCGGCCTCATCGTATATTCGGCACTGAATTGAAGCGCTGCAGGAGGGCGGATCAGCATAGCTTGGTTCGCCCTTGCATCGTGCCGATATGGAGTTCTTTGCTATCCTACCGTGATCGCCTGAGCTCGATCGGCATTGTCTAATGATGGTGCTTGTGCCCTGCGTGGCTGTCGGGACGCTGATAGCCCCGTAACTCTGCATATCGCTGCATCTGGCTCTGATCGAGCAAGGCAGCGGTCGACAAATGATATTTGAGGTGGCTCTCGCGGAGCTGCCCTTGCGTTTCGGCAATGGCTCCGATGCTCGTCTTGAGCGTTTCCGATGTGACCGCACGGGAGGCGAAAAGGTCTTCCAGCGCTCTTTCTTGTTCGACGAGCTTGTTACCCAGCGGAACGGTTTCCTGTTTCATGGCATCGAACAACCGCCGGACCTCGGCGCGTTGATCGGCGGTCAAGGCGAGGCGATCGCCGAGCTCGAGCACGTGGCTGGGACCGGGATATCCATTAAGCTCCGCGGCAAGAGCCAGGCCCATGCCACGTCCGGCACGAAGATCGTCGATCTGCTGCTGCGACAGCGCCTTGATGGAGCGCCCTTCCAGACCGGCATAGGGTTGGCTGGACTGTGCGCTGGCTGCGCTGCCGGTGAGGAGAAGAGCGGCAGCAAGCAGAAGGAGGCGGTTCATGAAGCTGGCTCCATCAAATCGAGCCAGCCGATGTCGAAGCATCAGAGCCGGCTGCGAGTTACCCCTATCGCGATCGAGTGATCCCGGAGCTAAATCTTGCTGGATGGCCCGGCTCATGGCAACAAAGATTGCCGTGATTGAGTTGTCGAATGTGGAGCAGGTGATGGCCTCCTTGCCGACCGCGAATACCGAGATCGTGCAATTCTTCCGCGGCTGGCTGGAGACCTTCGCCGGCTACGTCCGCGAGGTCGACTACGCCTCGGCGCGGCCGCTTTTTCATCCGGACGTGCTGGCCTTCGGCACGCACAACGATGTCATCCCCGGCCTCGATCAATGGGTCTCGACGCAATGGGACAATGTCTGGCCGAAGACGGCCGACTTCCGTTTCGTGCTCGATCAGGCCTCGATCCTGGCATCGCCCGACGGCACGATGGCCACGGTGATCGCGCCGTGGACAAGCACGGGTTATCATCCCGATGGCAACCCATTTCCGCGCCCGGGCCGGGCGACGATGGTGTTTTCAAGAGAGGGCGATAATTGGCTGTGCGTGCATTCGCACATGTCGCTCAACCGCGGTGTGCCGCAGGCGAGCTATGCCAACCGGCCAGTGAAGGCCTGGTAGCGTGTAGGGCGGATTAGCGCAGCGCAATCCGCCTCAGAGTCGAACAGCAATCGGCGCTACCGATTGCCGCGAAGGTGGCGGATTACGCTATCGCTAATCCGCCCTACGCTCCGAAATTACTCGGGCTGGCCGATGCTGACCTTCAGCGTGCCGACGCCGTCGACGCCGCATTCGAGCTTGTCGCCGGGCTGGAGCTGGGACACCCCGGCCGGCGTGCCGGTCATGATGATGTCGCCGGCAGCGAGCTTCACCTGCTGCGAGAGCTGCCAGATGATCTCCGGCACGTTCCAGATCAGCTCGGTGAGGTCGCCCTTCTGGGCTTCCTTGCCGTTGACCGTGAGCCAGATCTTGCCCTTGGCGGGATGGCCGATCTTGGAGGCCGGCTGGATCGCGGAGCACGGGGCGGAGCCGTCGAACGACTTGCCGATCTCCCAGGGACGCTCCTTCTTGCGCGAGGCGATCTGGAGGTCGCGGCGGGTGAGGTCGATGCCGACCGCGTAGCCGTAGACGTGATCGAGCGCCTTGTCGGCTGGGATGTTGAGACCGCCGCTCTTCATCGCGACGATCAGCTCGACCTCGTGATGCAGATCCTTGGTCAGCGGCGGATAGGGAATCGTGGCGCCGTCGGGCACCAGCATGTCGGCATGCTTGGCGAAGAAGAACGGCGGGGCGCGCTCGTCATTGCCCATCTCGCGGATGTGCTCGAGATAGTTGCGGCCGACGCACCAGATGCGGCGCACCGGATAACGGCCGCTTTCCCCGACGACGGGAAGCGAAGCCTGGGGCGGAAGCGGGATGACGTAGGAGGCGGCGTTCATGAAGCGGGTCTCGCTGCTCTTGAGGTGGAACGAACTCTATGCGGTTGCGCTGATCGGCGCCAGGGCGCCGGAATCGTGGTGTTGCAGGCGGAAGAACGAGGCATAGCGGCCGCCGCGGCGGAGCAGATCGTCGTGCCGGCCCTGTTCGACGATCTCGCCGCCCTCGACTACCAGGATCCTGTCTGCGTGCATGATGGTGTGCAGGCGGTGCGCGATCACGATGGTGGTGCGGTTCTGGCAGAGATGCTCGATCGCCTCCTGCACCTGCCGCTCGGACTCCGAATCGAGCGCGGCGGTGGCTTCGTCCAGGAGGATGATCGGCGCGTTCTTGATCAGTGCACGCGCAACCGCAATGCGCTGGCGCTGCCCGCCCGACAGTTGCGTGCCGTGCTCGCCGACCGGCGTGTCGTAGCCGAGCGGGAAGCCCGTGATGAAATCATGCGCGCAGGCCGCCTTCGCCGCCTCGATGATCTCGTCCTCGCTCGCGTCCGGCTTGCCGAAGGCGATGTTGTTGCGGATGGTGTCGCGGAACAGATAGACGTCCTGGCCGACATAAGCGGTCTGCGACCGCAGCGACTTGCGCGAGACCGCGCCGATCGACTGGCCGTCGATCACGATGTCGCCCTGCGTCACCTCGTGGAAACGCAAGAGCAATGCCAGCACGGTCGACTTGCCGCCGCCGGACGGCCCGACCAGAGCCGTGACCTTGCCGGGCTCGGCCACGAAGCTCATGCGGTTGAGCACGGTCTCGCCGCTGCGGTAGGCGAAGCTGACGTCGCGCAGCTCGATCCGCGCCTCGGAGAGCTTCAGCGGCGGCTTGTCGTCGTCGGAATGCTCGCTCGCCGGGCTATCGACGATCTCGAGCAGCATGCGCGCGCCGACGAGCTGGCTGTTCAAATCGATGTTGAGCCGCGCCAGCCGCTTGGCCGGCTCGGTCGCCATCAGGAAAGCGGTCATGAAGGAGAAGAACGCGCCGGGCGTGGCGTTGAGCGCGACCACGCTGTAGCCGCCGTACATCAGGCAGCCGGCGACCGCGAAGCCGCCGAGCATCTCCATCAGCGGATTGGAACGGTTGGCGACGCGCGCCATCTTGTTGGCATTGCGCTCGACGATCGCGATGTTCTCGTCGATGCGCTTCTGCATGGTCTCTTCCAGCGTGAACGCCTTCACGGTGCGGATGCCCTGCAGCGACTCCTGCATCGTCTCCATGATGTCGGCGGTGCCGGTGAATTGGTTGAAGGCGAGGCCCTTGATGCGCTTGACCAGCTTGCGCAGCACCAGCATCGCCGGCGGCACCACGACGAGACCGATGAACGACATCACGGGGTCCTGCCACACCATCACGCCGATCATGGCGAGCAGCATCAACAGGTCGCGCCCGATGGCGTTGACCAGCATGTTGAGCACGTCGGTGATCGACTTGGCGCCGGCGGTCAGCCGCGCCAGGAATTCGGAGGAATGGCGCTCGGAGAAGAAGCCGACGCTCTCGCGCATCAGTTTTGCGAACAGCTGGCGCTGGTTGGTGGCGAGGATGGCGTTCGAGATCTTGGTCAGGATCACCATGTGGCCGTAGGTCGCCACGCCCTTGATGAAGAGCAGCAGCACCGTGATCCCGGAGAACATCGCGATGCCCGGGATGTTCTTGTCGACATAGGCCTGGTTGATGACCTGGCCGAGCACGTAGGTCGCGCCCGCAGTCGCGCCTGCGGCCGCCGCCATCAGCGCGAAGGCAACGAGGTAGCGCCGCCAGTAGACGATCCCCTGTTCCGTGACCAGGCGGCGCACGAGGGCCATCGCCGCATAGGGATCGTCGGTGATTTTCTTTGGAAACTGGGCCATCCGGTGTCCATTGACGGCGCAGGACAAAGCCTGCCCGCGCGTCAGGGATCGATGGGCCTCTGTGCCCGCTCAAGCGGGGTTTTTCAAGCCCAATTAAGGGCTTGCGCTGGGGATGATTCTAGGCCGAGGCGGCGTGGCGAAGCTCGCCATGGCGCTCGTGGAACAGCTTGTCCTCCCACGCCAGAGCATGGGCGGCAATGGTCTCGAGGTCCTCGTATTGCGGCTTCCAGTCCAGCAGGCCACGGATGCGGCTGGTGTCGGCGACCATGGTCATGATGTCGCCGGGGCGGCGCGGCGCGTATTGCACGGCGAAGCTGCGGCCCGACACCCGGCGCACGGCGTCGATGGTCTCCAGCACCGAATAGCCGCGGCCATAGCCGCAATTCAGCGTCGTCGAGGCGCCGCCATTGCGCAAATACGCAAGGGCCGAGCGATGCGCCTGCGAGAGGTCCGTGACGTGGATGAAGTCGCGGATGCAGCTGCCGTCCTGGGTCGGATAGTCGGTGCCGAAAACGTCGATCTTGGCGCGCTGGCCGGTGGCGGCTTCCACCGCGATCTTGAGCAGATGCGTCGCGCCGACGGTGGCCAGCCCGATGCGGGCGTGCGGATCGGCGCCGGCGACGTTGAAATAGCGCAAGGTCACGTACTGCATGCCGTAGGCGGCGGCGACGTCGTGCAGCATGATCTCGGTCATCAGCTTCGACGAGCCGTAAGGCGACAGCGGCCGCGTCGGCGCGTGCTCGGGCACCGGGACCTGGTCCGGATTGCCATAGACGGCGGCGGTCGAGGAGAAGATGAAGCGATTGATGCCGCGCTTGACCGCGACGTTGAGCAGGTTGCGCGCGGTCATGAAGTTGTTGCGGTAATAGCCGAGCGGGTCGCGCATCGAATCCGGCACGACGACGGAGCCTGCGAAATGGATGATGCTTTCGATGTTGTGCTGGGCGATCACGCCTTCGAGCAGGTTCTCGTCGCCGGCATCGCCAATGAACAGCGGTACGCCCTCAGGCAGGTACGCGGAAAATCCGGTCGAGAGATCGTCGATCACGACGACGTCTTCGCCGGCTTCCGCCAGCGCGAGGACCGTGTGACTTCCGATGTAGCCGGCGCCGCCGGTGACTAGCACAGTCATGATCTCACCCGTCTTCGATCAACGCTGCAAGCTAACGTCTGCGTGGTGAAGAGGGGGTATCGGGGCGGCCGAACTGGTCACTATGCTTAATGTTGCGTATAGGGGGCCTGTCAAACGGAGCGTGACGTGGCCAATTCCCCCGGCGATCTCGAAGTGATCGTGCCAAATCTGCACAGGCGCTATTCCGGGGTCACCGCGACCAACCGGATGGTGGCGCCGCGGCTGGCGAAATTGTATCGCGCCGCCTGGTTCGGCTCCGACGCGCCGGCGGGAATTGCGCGCCTCGGCGTTGCCGATTTTCTCAAGCTATGGCGCCGCAAGCAGCCATTGATCTGGCACGCACGGCGCAACAACGAGATGATCGCGGGCGTCGTGCTGCGCGCGCTCGGCTGGCCGCTGATGCTCGTGTTCACCTCGGCGGCGCAGCGGCACCATAGCTGGATCACGCGCTGGCTGATCCGGCGCATGGACGCGATCATCGCGACATCAGATCTCTCGGCTTCGTTCCTGAAGGTGAAGGCGACGGTGATCCCGCACGGCGTCGACACCGACGTTTACGCGCCGCCGGCAGATCGCGCGGCGGCCTTCGCGGAAGCCGCGTTGCCGGGCCGCTACGCCGTCGGCTGCTTCGGCCGCGTGCGTGCGCAGAAGGGCACCGATCTGTTCGTCGATGCGATGTGCCGCCTGCTGCCGCGCCATCCGGATTTCACCGCGGTCATCGTCGGTCAGGTCACCGCCGAGCAGACGTCCTTTGCCAACGATCTGAAAAAGCGGATCGAGGCCGCCGGTCTGCAATCGCGCATCATTATCACCGGCGAGCTGCCGATCGAAGATGTGCAGCGCTGGTATCAGCGGCTGACGATCTACGCCTTCACCTCGCGCAACGAAGGTTTTGGCCTGACACTGATCGAGGCGATGGCGGTCGGCAGCGCGCTCGTCGCCGCGCGCGCCGGCGCGGCCGAACTCGTGGTCGAGGATGGGATAAGCGGCGTGCTGATCCCGACAGGCGATGCCGATGCATTGGCGGCGGCATTGGAGCCGCTGATGCGCGACGTTGCTGCGGCCACAGTGATGGGCGAGCGGGGGCGGGCGCGGGTGCTTGCAAAGTTCAGTCTCGATGCGGAAGCGGCTCGGATCGGGGAGGTCTATCGGCCGTTACTCTGACCTGCCGCCCTCATCCGCAAACTAAAACTGTGAAAACAACCCCATGCACAGTAGGCGGCCATAAGGAAATCAATGGGTTGGCAACAGCACTGACCTGCGGATTTATGTCGTTGGTGCCAGAGTTTTGTTCCCGTTTTGGGAATTTTGCGTTGATCCCGAATTGGGAACATGCTATGGCTATGAACGTAATAGCTCGAAGGGCGCTCAAGGTCTTTTGGGAGCGATACCCCCAAGCGGAAACTCCCTTGGGCACCTGGTACGAAATCGTTTCGAAGGGTGACTGGAGCGGCCCCGCAGACCTGAAGAGAGCGTTTGGAAACAACATCGACTTTGTTGGCGACAACAGAGCCGTCTTCGACATTGGCGGCAACAAATATCGCCTTGTGGTTCACTTCTCCTACAAGTTCAAAACAGCTCTCATCAAGTTTGTCGGCACGCATGCAGAGTACGACGGAATAGACGCGGAGACCGTGTGATGATGGACGTAAGGCCGCTTCGCAACGAACAGGATTACGATTGGGCTATCGGTGAAGTATCCCGCTATTTCGAGGCCGAGCCCGCTCCCGGCACGCCTGACGGTGATCGCTTCGAAGTTTTGTCCTCACTCATCAAGGCGTACGAGGATAATCACTTCGCGACCGCCCAGGGCGATCCCATCGACGTTCTCCATTTCGCAATTGAATCCATGGGGCGCTCGCAGACGGAATTGGCGGCTCTGATCGGACGCAATCGGGCGTCCGAAGTCTTGAATCGCATCCGTCCACTGACGCTGGATATGATCCGGACCATCAGCAAGGAATGGAGCATTCCCATTGGCGCTTTGACGGCTCAATATGAGCTGTCGCGTGCACATGCTTGATCGTGCTGGCGCAGCGGCGATGCGGATCGCGTGCGCCAGCGGCGCTCAGTTCTCCGCCTTCGCCCCAGCCTCGCCCAGCACCCGCTGCGCAATCGCCACCACTTCGCTCGCTGCGATATTCCGCATGCATCTGTGGTCGTTCATCTTGCAGATCGTGCTCTGGCAAGGCTGGCAGGACAGCGCTTCCTTGTCCTGCACCACGGTCGCGGCGAGGCCGTTGAGGGGGGCCCAGAGATAGGGGCTGGTCGGGCCGAAGATGCCCATGGTGGGCGTGCCGAGCGCGGCCGCGATGTGCATCAGGCCGGAATCGTTGGAGATGGCGACGCCGGCGGCCGCCATGGCCAGCACCCCGTTGCGTAAGTCGTTGCCGGTGAGATTCCGCACGCCCGCGCCGCCGGCCGCGACGATCTCCTGGGCGAGGGCTTTTTCCCCGGGGCCGCCGACCACCCAGACCTCCAGCCCGCGCTCGACCAGGAGCCGGGCGGCTTCCGGATAGTAGGTCCAGCGTTTTGAGGCCCCTACCGAGCCCGGGGCGAGCGCCACCGCGGCACCCGTGCTGAGACCGTTGGCCTGCCGCCAGCGGACGATCTCCTCGGGGGAGACCCGCAATTGAGGTACCGGCCATTCCGGGGGCAGGGGGGCCCCGTCGGGCTGGGCCAGGGCGGCGTTCTTGTCGATGAAACGGGGCAGTTTCTTTTCGCCCCAGCGCCAGCGGTTGAGCAGGCCAAACCGGAACTCGCCGACGAAGCCGACCCGTTCAGGAATACCGGCCAGGGCAGGCGCGATGGCGGCCTTCCAGGTGCGCGGCAGCACCAGGGCGGTACCGTAGTTCCGCTCGCGCAGGAGCTTGGCCAAAGCCAGCTGCCGGCCCACGGCGAGGCGGCCGCGCGGCAGGTCCCAGACGATCCCCTCGCGCACGCCGGGCATGTAGTCGACCAAGGGGGCGCACAGCGACGTGGTGAGGAGATCGACCGGCCGGTTCGGCCAGCGCTGCTTCAGGACCCGTACGACTGTGTGATTCCGGACGAAATCGCCGATCCACATATAGGGAATGATCAGAATCGGGCGGGTGTCGCTCCGGTCCGCATCTCCACTAAATTGTGAATTTTGATTCATTCGTTGAATGAGGCCGCAATGATTTCGGCGGTTCGGTAGCCGCTCCCGGCCGGCAGGTAAAGCGGGCAAACCGCTCAATCCCAAAAGCGCTTACACTTTGGCGGCTCATGCGCTACGGCAGGACCGGGCCGCAAATAATCGGGCAGGGATTTCGGAATGTTGCTGGTGACCGGCGGGGCCGGTTTTATCGGGTCGAATGTCGTGGCTGCGCTCAATGATTCGGGCCGCAGCGACGTCGTGGTTTGCGATCTGCTTGGCGGCGATGGCAAGTGGCGGAACCTCGCCAAGCGCCAGCTTGTGGACATCGTCCCGCCGGCCGAGCTGATGGACTGGCTGAAGGGTCGCAAGCTCGATGCCGTGATCCATCTCGGGGCGATTTCCGCGACCACCGCGACCGATGGCGACCTCGTGTTCGAGACCAATTTCCGCTTGTCGATGCGCCTCCTCGACTGGTGCGCAGCGAACGCGGTGCCGTTCATCTACGCCTCTTCGGCGGCGACCTATGGCGACGGCGAGACGGGTTTTGACGACGACGCCTCGATCCCCGCATTGAAGAAGCTTCGGCCGATGAATCTCTACGGCTGGAGCAAGCACATGTTCGATCTTGCGGTCGCCGCACGCGGTGCGAACAGCGATCCGCTGCCGCCGCAATGTGTCGGCCTGAAATTCTTCAACGTGTTCGGCCCCAACGAATACCACAAGGGCTCGATGATGAGCGTGCTGGCGCGCCGCTTCGACGACGTCAAGGCCGGCCGCGTCGTGCAATTGTTCAAATCGCATCGCGAGGGCATCGCCGACGGCGATCAGCGCCGCGATTTCATCTATGTCGATGACGTCGTGCGCGTCGTGATATGGCTGCTCGCGACGCCGTCGGTGTCCGGACTCTTCAACGTCGGAACCGGCAAGGCGCGCAGCTTCAGGGACCTGATGCTGGCTGCCTATGCGGCGCTCGGCACCAAGCCCAACATCGAATATATCGACATGCCCGAGCAGATCCGCGGGGCCTATCAGTATTTTACCCAGAGCGAGGTCGATCGGCTCCACCGCGCCGGCTATAACGGCGGCTTCACGACGCTCGAGGACGCGGTGAAGGCCTATGTCGGGGATTACCTCGACCGGCCGGACCGCTTCCGCTGAGGCCCAACGCCATGCCGACGCCCATTCTCGATTTCGACGCCCTCGCGCAAGCCATCTCAGGCCGCACGGTGCTGTGCATCGGCGATATCATGCTGGACGAGTTCGTCTATGGCGAGGTCTCGCGGATTTCGCCGGAAGCGCCGACGCCCGTCATCACGGCCCAGCGCAGCGAGATCCATATCGGCGGCGCCGGCAACGTCGCGCGCAACGTCGCTTCTCTCGGCGCACACTGCATTTTCGTCGGCCTCGTCGGCCAGGACGATGCCGGCGCACGGCTCAAGACGGCGCTGGACGAGCTCGCTGCAATCGAAAGCGTGCTGGTGTGTGATCCCTCGCGCCCGACCACGCGAAAAGTCCGCTTCGTCTCCGAGCATTTTTCCACGCACATGCTGCGTGCGGATTGGGAACAGGCGGCGCCTGTATCCGATGAGATCGAGACGAAGCTGATCGAGGCGATCCTGCCGGGAATCGCGCGCGCCGACCTCGTGCTGCTGTCGGACTACGCCAAGGGCGTGCTGACGGCGCGCGTCATTCGCCACACCATCGACGCCGCGCGAAAGCTTGGCAAGCCCGTGATCGTCGATCCCAAGAGCCTGAACTGGGCGATCTATCGCGGAGCCACGCTGCTCACGCCCAACCGCAAGGAATTTTCGGAGGCGACCCGCAGCCGCGCCGATACCCCGCAGAGCATCGTCGATGCCAGCGAGGACGTGATGCGGCTCGCAGATTGCGAGGCGATCCTGGTCACCCAGGGCGAGCACGGCATGACGCTGGTGCCGCGGAGCGGCGAGGCCGTTCACGTCCCGGCATTCCCGGTGAAGGTGCGCGACGTCTCCGGTGCCGGCGACACCGTCGCCGCCGCGCTCGCGGTGTCGCTTGCGGCCGGCGCGGACTGGGACACGGCGTTGCGCATCGCCAACGCCGCGGCCGCGGTCGCCGTCGGCAAGCAGGGCACTGCCAGCGTGAGTGCGGCCGAGCTGCGCCGAAAGATCCTGCCGCATGCCAGCCTCGCGGCCGAGGAAAAGATCGTGCTCGAGCTTGATACGCTTGACGCCCAGCTCGCCGAATGGAAGAGGCAGGGCCAGCGCGTCGGCTTCACCAATGGCTGTTTCGACATCCTGCATCCCGGCCACGTCAAGGTGCTGACCGCGGCGCGCGCCGCCTGCGACCGCCTGATCGTGGGCCTCAACAGCGATGCCTCGGTGCGGCGGCTCAAGGGCGCCGAGCGGCCGGTCCAGGACGAGCGCGCGCGTGCCGAGGTGCTCGCCGCGTTGGAGGCCGTCGATCTCATCGTCATCTTCGAAGAGGACACCCCGATCGACCTGATCAGGCGCATCAAGCCCGGCGTGCTGGTGAAGGGCGGCGACTACACCCGCGAGCAGGTGGTCGGCCACGAGGTCGTCGAGGAAGCGGGCGGGGTGGTGGTGCTGGTCGACATCCTCCAGGGCTTCAGCACGACGGCGCTGGTCCACCGCGCCCGGGGAGGGGGCAAGTGACGGTGCTTGCACGCGAGACGACCGGCGAAATGCTGCTTCGCCGTCTGCGCAGTCCGGCCGCCTGGCGCGAGACCGTCGATATATTCGCGGTCCTGACCGCAGCCTCGCTGCCCTGGTCGACCTCGCTTGCGGGGATCTTCAACGCGCTGATGCTGGTCTGCATGGTGCCGTTCCTCGACGTCCGCGCGTTCCTGCAATCCTTGAAGCGTCCGATCTGCGCGGCCCCGATCGCGCTGGTGTTGCTCGCGCTGGTAGGGACACTCTGGTCGGACGCGACCTGGGGCGCGCGCTTCTATGCCGTCAATCCGACCATCAAGCTGCTCGTGCTGCCGGTCCTGCTCTATCATTTCGAGCGGTCGCCGCGCGCCCACTGGATCTTCATCGCCTTCCTGGTGTCCTGCGCCTTGTTGTCGGTGATGTCCTGGCTGGTCGCCTTCTACCCGGACCTCGCGCTCAAGACCGATCCCCCCGAACGCGGCATCTTCGTCAAGAACTACATCGACCAGAGCCAGGAATTTGCGCTTTGCGCCGTCGCGCTGGCCTATCCGGTCGTGATGCTGTTGCGTGAAAGGCGCTACCTGCTCGCGGGACTATTGACCGCGTTGGCGCTGAGCTTCTTCGTCAACATGGTCTTCGTGGTCGTGTCGCGCACCGCGCTCGTCACCGTTCCGATCATGTTCGGCGTGTTCGCGCTGCTCCACCTCAAATGGCGCAGCATCGTCGTCATCTCCGCGGTCCTGCTCGCCGGCGCCGCCATCGCCTGGCAGACCTCGCCGCAATTGCGCAGGACCGCTGACACCTTTGCCAGCGACTATACGCGCTATGTCGAGAAGGGCGAGGCCACCTCGGCGGGCCTGCGGCTCGAATTCTGGCGGAAATCGCTCGGCTTCTTTGCGGAGGCGCCGATCGCAGGGCACGGCACGGGCTCGACGCGCGGCCTGTTCGAAAGGGCCGCGGCGCCGGCCGGCCAGAACAAAGCCTCGGCCGAGGTGATCGGCAATCCGCATAACCAGACGCTCAACGTTGCCGTGCAATGGGGCGTGATCGGCGTCGCCGTTCTCTATGCGATCTGGATCCTGCACCTGCTGTTGTTTCGCGGCGACGGACTTGCCAACTGGATCGGGCTCCTGGTCGTGGTGCAGAACGTCTTCACCTCGCTGTTTAACTCCCATCTGTTCGACTTCCACGAGGGCTGGATGTACGTCATCGGCGTCGGCGTTGCCGGCGGCATGGTGATCCGGGCGGAACGGGGCGAGGCGAAGATGGGGGAAGCGGTTCCTGACCGGCCGCGCGGCTGGCAAGTCTGATCCAGATAGGCTATCAGCGCGAGCAGGTTGCATCTAACTGGGTTTTCATCGGTCGGCGGATGACGCGTCTTTCGCATCTCACTTTGCGCAATTTCCTGATCGCGCTCCACGATTTGCTGGCGACCACGGCAGCGCTCTTCGCCGCCTTTTACGTGCGATTCGAAGGGGGCGATGGCTTCTTCGACCGTTTGCCGCTGCTGTTCCAGATCCTGCCCTATTTTCTGGCCTTCAGCGTGGTCGTGTTCTTCGTCTTGAACCTGACCACGACGAAATGGCGCTTCATCTCGCTGCCGGACGCGCTGAACATCATTCGCGCTGCGACCGTGCTGACGGTTGCCCTGCTCGTCCTCGACTACATCTTCGTTGCCCCCAACGTTCGCGGCGCCTTCTTCCTCGGCAAGGTGACGATCGTCCTCTACTGGTTCCTGGAGATCTCCTTCCTCAGCGCGCTGCGCATGGCCTATCGCTATTTCCGCTATACGCGGGTGCGGCGTCATGCGCGGACCGATGAGGCCGCGCCGACGCTGCTGATCGGCCGCGCCGCGGATGCGGAGGTGCTGCTGCGCGGCATCGAGAGCGGGGCGATCAAGCGCATCTGGCCGGTCGGCGTCTTGTCGCCGTCGCTGTCGGACCGCGGCCAGTTCATCCGCAATCTGCCGGTGCTGGGCGGCATTGACGATATCGAGGACGTCATTGCGGACTTCGCCAAGCGCAACAAGCCGATCGCGCGCCTCGTAATGACGCCGTCGGCGTTCGAGCCGGAGGCGCATCCGGAATCGATCTTGATGCGGGCGCGCAAGCTGGGTGTGATCGTCAACCGGATGCCTTCGCTCGAGAGCGGCGACACGCCGCGGCTCACGGCTGTCGCGGTCGAGGATCTCCTGCTGCGGCCGAGCGAGACGATCGACTATGCCCGCCTGGAGGCCCTGATCAACGGCAAGGCGGTGATCGTCACCGGCGGCGGCGGCTCGATCGGTTCGGAGATCTGCGAGCGCGTCGTCGCCTTCGGCGCCGCACGGCTCCTGATCGTCGAAAACTCGGAGCCGGCGCTCTATGCGATCACGGAAGCGCTCGCCGCCCGGGGGGCGGTTGCCGAGATCGAGGGGCGGATCGCCGACATTCGCGATCGCGATCGCATCATGCGCCTGATGGCGGAGTTCAAGCCCGATATCGTGTTCCATGCCGCCGCGCTCAAGCATGTGCCGATCCTCGAGCGCGACTGGAGCGAGGGCGTCAAGACCAACATCTTCGGCTCGATCAATGTCGCCGATGCCGCGCACAGTGCCGGCGCCGAAGCCATGGTGATGATCTCGACCGACAAGGCGATCGAGCCGGTGTCGATGCTCGGCCTGACCAAGCGTTTCGCCGAGATGTACTGCCAGGCGCTTGATCACGACATCGCAGCGGCCAGCGGCGGTGCCAGGCCACCGATGCGATTGATCTCGGTCCGGTTCGGCAACGTGCTGGCGTCGAACGGCTCGGTGGTGCCGAAGTTCAAGGCTCAGATCGAGGCCGGCGGCCCCGTGACGGTGACGCATCCCGACATGGTCCGCTACTTCATGACGATCCGCGAGGCCTGCGATCTCGTCATCACCGCGGCTACGCACGCGCTCGGCACGCAGCGTCCCGACGTTGCGGTCTATGTGCTCAACATGGGTCAGCCGGTGAAGATCGTCGATCTCGCCGAGCGCATGATCCGTCTCTCGGGCCTGCAGCCCGGCTATGACATCGAGATCGTGTTCACGGGAATGCGGCCGGGTGAACGGCTTCACGAGATCCTGTTCGCCTCCGAGGAGCCGACCCGCGAGATCGGCGTTGCCGGCATCATGGCCGCCCAGCCGAATGAGCCGCCGATGCAGACGCTGCGCAAATGGATCACTGCGCTGGAGCAGGCCGTCGCGCGCGAGGACCGTGCCACCATCAGGACCATCCTGAAGGATGCGGTGCCGGAATTCGGGTCGACCGCGGCCTGACCATGCAGCCTTCCGGCAAGATCGTCGTCGCGAGCCAGCATTATCCGCCGGATACCAGCACGACGGCGGCGATCATGGCCGAGATCGCCTGCCGTCTCGCCGCCGAGCACGAGGTCCTCGTGCTCTCGGGCTGGCCGGGCGCGTTGCCGGCCTCGCAGACCGGTCCCGGCATGCCGCGCGTCGTCGCCATCAAGAACCGCTTGGCCGGCAAGGCGGCACTGGTGCGGCGCGCGACGTCCGAGCTCATGTTCGCGGCGCGCACGTTCTTCGCATTGACGCGGCAGCTGAGGCGAGGGGACGTCGTGCTCACGGTCACCGCGCCGTTCATGCTGCCCTACGCGGTGGCGGCGGCAGCCAGGCTCAAGGGCGCGCGCTCGGCGCTGATCATGCATGACCTCTTTCCCGACGTGCTGGTGATGGCGGGCCTGCTGAAGCCCGGCTCGTTCGTGACGCGGATGATGCGGGCCGCCAACGGCCTGATGTTCTGCGCGCTCAATGCGGTCATCACCATCGGTCGCGATGCGGAGCGGCCGCTCCTCAGCTATTCCGGAATGACGCGGAACAAGATCCGCTTCATCCCGAACTGGGCGACGCTGGTGCCCGGTGCCCGTCCGATCACGCCGGAAAATCCGTTCCGCAAGACGCTGTCGGCGGGCTTCGTTGTCGGCCTGTCGGGCAATCTCGGCTTCACTCATGATCCCGAGATCGTGTTCGAGGCGGCGCGCCTCTTGAAGGATCAGCCGGAGATCCATTTTCTGCTCTCGGGCTGGGGCATCGGCTTCGACCGGTTGAAGCAGTTGCAGGCCGAGGCGAAGCTCGCCAATGTCACCTTCGTGGCGCGGGTCGAGGATGCCGAGCTCGAGGCGTTCCTGGCGGCGGCCAATCTCTGGATCATTCCGTACCGGAAGGACGTTGCGGGGGTGTCGGTGCCGAGCCGGTTCTACAATCTGCTGGCGGTTGGCCGTCCCGTGGCGCTGGTCTCCGAGCCGGAGGCCGAGGCTGCGCTGACGGTGGTGGAGAACGGACTCGGCTGGGTGGTGAAGCCCGGCCGCGCCGATCTTTTGGCGGACGCGATCCGTATGGCGTCCCGTTCCGACGCCGACGCCATGGCGGGACGCGCGGTGAAGGCGGCCGCACAGTTCGACCGGACCGTCGCGATGAACGCCTATGCCGGCCTGATCGGCGAATTGTTGCGCAACCCTGTTCTGGCGGAGCAAGGATGAGCGAGCGGAAAGCAGTGGTGCTTGTGACGGGGGCGAACGGTTTCGTCGGCCGTCATGTCGTGCCCGCGCTCACGCGCGCGGGATGGTCGGTTCGCCGCGCGGTGCGCAGCCCCGAGGGGACCGGCGACGAGGTCGTGATCGAAACGATCGGCCCGGAGACCGATTGGACGGGCGCGCTCGACGGTGTCGATGCCGTCGTGCATCTTGCCGCGCGCGTGCATCACAAGCACGAGGAGCACGCGGTCCAGCTCTACCGCAACGTCAACATCGCCGGCACGTTGCATCTGGCGCGTTCTGCGGCGACGGCGGGCGTGCGCCAGTTCATTTTCGTCAGCACCGTTCTGGTGCACGGCCGTAGCAACGAGGGCCGCGCGCCGTTCAGCGAGAGCGACATCCTGACGCCGCGCGGTCTCTACGGCATGTCCAAGGCCGCGGCCGAGGAGGGCTTGAGGACATTGGCGCGCGACAGCGACATGAAGATCTCGGTGATCCGGCCACCGCTGGTCTATGGCGCGGGCGCCAAGGGCAATTTCGCGCTGCTGACGCGCGCGGTCGATCTCGGATTGCCGCTGCCCTTTGGCGCGATCCGCAATCACCGCGCCTTCCTTGCCGTGCAGAACCTGTCGTCGTTCATCCTGCGCCGGCTCACTTATCCCGATCCCGCCGGCAATTTCGATATCTTCCTCGTGGCCGACAGGGAGCAGGTCTCGACGCCCGAATTCATCACGCGTCTGGCCGATGCGTCCGGCAAGAGGCTGCGGCTGTTCGGCGTGCCGACGAGCCTGCTCACCGCGCTGCTCAACGTAACGGGCCGGCAAGACGCGCATGATAGCCTGATCGGCTCGCTCGAGCTCAACATCTCCAAGGCGATCGCGACCGGTTGGCAGCCGCAGGTCTCCCTCGACGAGGGGTTGCGGCTGGCGCTGTCGGCTCAGGACGACTGAGCGCGGGAAAAGCGCCGCAGCACGACAGCGACGGCGGCCGCGCCCGCGAGCAAGGACACAATTGTGATCGTCGTCGAGCCGGCGCGAACGGTGACGATGGCAAGCAACGCCAGCACGAGATTGAGCGCGAACACCTCGCCGATCACCCGCGGGACCGTGAAGCCGTTGTCGGTTGCACGTTGATAGAAGTGGCTGCGGTGCGCCGCCCAGAACGGCTCGCGCCTGACGATGCGCCGAAACAGCGTGATGGTGGAATCGGCGAGGTAATAGGCCGGCAGCAGCAGCGCCGCGGCGGGTTGCCCGTGCCAAGCGAGCTCCAGCAGGCACCAGCCGAGCAGAAGTCCGATCGGCAGGCTGCCGACGTCGCCGAGGAAGACTTTTGCGGCCGGGCGGTTGAACGGCGCAAAGCCGAGCATGGCCCCGCACAGGGCCGTGGCGAGCAGTCCGGCCGCCGGCGAGAGGTCGCCAAACCATCCGAGCAGTCCGAGCGCGGCGGTGACCGGCACCACCTCCGCCACCGTCATCAGGTCGAGACCGTCCATGAAGTTGACGAGGTTCACGAACCAGATTCCGGCGAGCAGGATGAGGCCGCGCTCCAGCGCGAACGGCAGCGCCGGCACGATGCGGGCCGTCTCCGGCGCCGTGAAGACGATTGCGGCCACCGCTGCCGCCTGCAGCACGAGGCGGACCAGGACGGGGAGGGGCCTGATGTCGTCGACGAGCCCGACCATTGCGATCAGGACCGCGGAGCTGATCAGAGCCAGGGGAATTGCGCCGTAAGCAAAAGCCGCGGCGACCAACAGCGTCGCCGCGATCACCGCGATGCCCGCGCCTTGCGGCGTCGGAATCTTGTGGGACGAGCGTGCGTTCGGGCGCGCCAGCGCGTAACGTTGCAGCAGCGGCATGCTCTGCCAGGTGATGCAGGCGGAGATCAGTGCAGCCAGCACGACGGGCGCAAGCGCGAACAGCAGCAGTCCGGCCGCAAGGTCCGGGCCCGAGGCAAGCGTCGTCACTCCGGCACCCCGATCGGAGTGGCCCCCTGCGCGGCCTTTTCCGCGCTGAGGATCCAGACCAGGCCGCCGAACGCGCCGACGATGAAGAACACGGCGCCGTACAGCAGCGAGACGTTGACGCCCTCATTGGCGGCGAGGCCTGCGAAGCCGAATGCCAGGCCCATCGTGGCCTCGCGCACGCCCCAGCCGGCGATCGAGATCGGCATCATCGTGATCAGCATCACCGGCGGCACGAGCATGAAGACGTCGCTGAAGCGAACCGGGGCCGCGATCGATTGCACCACGCACCAGGCGATGACGACGGCGAGGACGTGAACGAGGATCGACAGGATCGCGATGATCGGTCCGCGGCTACGGCTGAAGATCACGCGGTTGGCGATCACCGCGCAGGCGTGAAGATGGTGCGTGGCCCACCAGGTCTTCAGCCAGCGCCATTTCAGCGCGCCGAAGATCAGGAAGCCGACGCCGCCGGCGAGCGCCAGCAGATCGACGAGCAGCAGCGCCGAGCGTCCGTGCGGATCGGTGATGAGGGTGTAGCTCCAGGGCAGGCTCGCGACGATGAGAACCGCGAGCGCGATCAGGCCGATCGCGCGGTCGACGAAGATCGAGTAGGTGGCTGCGCGCCAGCCGGCCCCGGCGCGTGCCACGAGCCACAGCCGGACCGCGTCGCCGCCGATCGCCGACGGCAGGGTCTGGTTGAAGAACGAGCCGATCACGTTGTAGCGCATGGCGCGGCCGAGCTCGAGCGGCGCGCCGCAGACGGCACTGATCTCGCGCCAGCGCAGCACGCCGACGAAGATCTGAAGGAACGTGACCGCGATCGCCACGCCGATCCAGAACAGACTGCTCACGGTGAAGCGCGAAAACAGTTCGGACAGATCGACCTTGCGCAGCGCCAGATAGAGCAGCGCCGCGGAAATCAGGATTTTGGCCGCAGAAAGCAGGATTCGGCGCATCTCGCCCGCATGTACAGGGTTTGCGAAGATTTGAGGCAACCCGACGCGAGGCGCCGAATTCGGCCGCTTTGGTATGGTCTTGGCGCCGATCTTGCAATAGCCATCGTTAAGGATGCTGACCCTCGTTAAGGACGCTGAGAGGAGTCCTCATGACGCGCGGCGGGCCTATTGCGAGCCGATCGAGGTGGCGGCTAAACAGGGCCGGCTTGGATCCCCAGGGAACAGGATGACAGATCAGGCGATTTTGGTTACTGGCGCGGCTGGTTTCATTGGTTTTCACGTCGCCCGGCAGCTCCTGGGCGAAGGCCGCACCGTCGTCGGGCTCGACAATCTCAACCCCTATTACGATCCGGCACTGAAGCGGGCGCGCCTGGCGCTGTTGCAGAACGACTCCGGTTTCTCCTTCGTCGAGGCCGATCTTGCCGATCGCGAGACGATCGCGAGGCTGTTTGCGCAGCATCGTTTCACGGAGGTGGTGCATCTCGCGGCGCAGGCCGGCGTGCGCTACTCGATCGAGCAGCCGCACGCCTACGCCGATTCCAATCTCGTCGGCTTTCTCAACGTGCTCGAGGGCTGCCGCAATAACGGCTGTCGTCATCTCGTCTACGCCTCGTCATCCTCCGTTTACGGCGCCAACACAAAAATGCCATTTGCGGTTGCGGACCGCACCGATCATCCCGTCAGCTTCTATGCCGCGACCAAGAAGGCGAACGAGGTGATGGCGCAGTCCTATAGCCATCTCTATCGCCTGCCGGTCACGGGCTTGCGCTTCTTTACCATCTACGGGCCATGGGGACGGCCCGACATGGCCATGTTTCTGTTCGTAAACGCCATCATGGCCGGCAAGCCGATCCGGCTCTTCAACCATGGGCAGATGCGCCGCGACTTCACCTATATTGATGATGTGACGCGTGTCGTATCCAAGCTGATCGATCTTGTGCCCTCGGACGATCCTTCTGCCGCAAATGCGCCGTTTAAGCTCTACAATGTCGGCAATCACCATCCGGAGGAACTGATGCATGTCGTCGGTCTTCTGGAGCGGGAGTTGGGCCGGACGGCGATCAAAGAATTGCTGCCGATGCAGCCGGGAGATGTGCTGGAAACGTTCGCGGATGTCGAGGACTTGATGCGCGACACCGGCTTTGCACCGTCAACGCCGATCGAGCATGGGGTCCATAATTTTGTCACCTGGTATCGGGACTACTTCAAGGTTTGAGATGACGATGGACAAACGCATAATCCCCCTGATCATGTGCGGCGGTGCCGGCACGCGGCTGTGGCCGGCGTCGCGCGAGGTGCGGCCCAAGCAGTTCCTTCCCCTGTTCGGCACGCGCTCGACCTTCCAGGACACGCTGCTGCGCGTCTCCGATCCCTCCCTGTTCGACCGGTCGATCGTCATCACCAACGCGTCCTATCGCTTCATGGTGCTGGAGCAGCTCGCCGAGATCGGCATCGAGGCCGACGTGATCCTCGAGCCGATGCGGCGCGATTCAGGGCCGGCGATCGCAGCCGGCGCGGTGTTCGCGCAGAACCGCGCCAGTGAGGCCATCGTGCTCGCGCTCGCCGCCGATCACGTGGTGCAGGACAATGCCGCTTTCGTTGCCGCCTGCCGCGAGGGGCTTACCGCAGCGAGCACCGGACGCATCGTCACCTTCGGCGTCAAGCCGGAGCGGCCGGCGACCGAATACGGCTACATCAATCCTGGCGAGTTGATCTCCGGCGAGGTGCATGCGGTCGCGCGCTTCGTCGAGAAGCCGGACGCTGTGAAGGCCTCCGACTACGTCAATTCTGGCTATCTCTGGAACAGCGGCAACTTCATGTTCCCGGCGAGCGTGCTGCTCGACGAATACCGCAAGGTGGATGCGGCAAGCGTCGAGGCGGTCAGCAACGCGGTCAACAATGCCGGACGCGATCTCGGCTTCGTCACGCTGGAGCCGGAGGCGTTCGGCGCGGCGAAGGCGATCTCGATCGACTATGCCGTGATGGAGAAGACCGCGCGCGCTGCGGTGGTGCCGGTGTCGTGCGGCTGGTCGGACGTCGGCTCCTGGCACGCGGTGTGGGAATTGTCCGCGAAGGATGCGCAGGGCAATGCGGCGCACGGTGCCGCTGTGTTTGAGGATTCCCGCAACTGCAACGTCACGACCGACCAGGCGTTGGTCGCGCTCGAAGGCGTCGATGATCTCGTCGTGGTCGCAACCGCGGATGCGGTTCTGGTCTCGCGCCAGAAGGATGCCAACGGCCTGAAGCGTCTCGTCACCAAGCTGAAGGCGGTCGCGCCGAAGGTCACCGAGGAGCATCTCAAGGTGCATCGTCCCTGGGGCAGCTACCAGTCCGTCGACAATGGCGAGCGCCACCAGGTCAAGCGCATCGTGGTGAAGCCGGGCGGGCGGCTGTCGCTGCAGAAGCACCATCATCGGGCCGAGCACTGGATCGTGGTTCGCGGCACCGCGCAGGTGACGGTCGATGACACCGTGAAGATGGTGCACGAGAACGAGTCGATCTACATCCCGATGGGCGCCGTCCACCGCATGGAGAACCCCGGTAAAATCATGCTGGAACTGATCGAGGTCCAGACCGGCTCCTATCTCGGGGAAGACGACATCATCCGGATTGAAGACGACTACCAAAGGTCGTAACCAGCAAACTCCGAATCACGAGACCCGGGCCCAACAGGCGATATTTTTCGGCCTAAGGCCCGGGGAACGTGTAACTTTTTGAATCAAATCGTGTCCGGGCCGCGAGGGCGGCATTCGCCACAAATGTGGCGTCCGTGCTAGAAGCGCGCCGGGGATTTGCGTTGAATCGGGGTTTGCTCAGATGAGTTCCAAAGGATCTGCACCGGCCAAGGCCGGCTTGCGCGTCGGCGTCATTGGCGCGGGCGTGATGGGCAGCAACCATGCGCGCGTGCTCAGCGGACTGCCCGGCGTCAGCCTCGTCGGCGTCGTCGATCCTTCGCCGGCGCATCGCAGCCGCGCGACGGAACTTGCCAATTGCCCGAGCTTCGAGACGCTCGACGAATTGTTCGCGGCCGGCGTCGACGCCGTCACCATCGCTGCGCCGACCCATCTGCATCACGAGGTCGCGCTCGCCTGCATCGCCAAGAACATCCATGTCTTGGTCGAGAAGCCGATCGCCTCCACCGTCCAAGAGGGCCGCGAGATCGTCACCGCCGCGCAGAAGGCCGGCGTGACGCTGATGGTCGGCCATGTCGAGCGCTTCAATCCGGCCGTGGCCGCCGTCAAGCAGGCGATCGCGGGCGAGGACATTCTCTCCATCGCCATCACCCGCGTCGGCCCGTTCCCGCCGCGCATGTCCAATGTCGGCGTCGTCATCGACCTTGCCGTGCACGACATCGATCTGATCCGCTGGTTCACCGAATCCGACATCGTCGAGGTGCAGCCGCAATTGTCGAGCGCGGTTGCCGAGCGCGAGGACATCGCGCTCTTGCAGTTCCGCACCGAGAGCGGCGTGCTCGCCCACATCAACACCAACTGGCTGACGCCGTTCAAGGCGCGCAGCGTCACGGTCGCGACCCGCGGCAAATACGTGATGGGCGATCTCCTGACGCGCCAGGTCACCGAATGCTTCGGCTTCAAGCCTGACGGCAGCTATTCGATGCGGCATCTGCCGGTCGGCCATGACGAGCCGCTGCGCGCCGAGCTGATCGCGTTCCTCAAGGCGGTGCGTAACGGCGAGACGCCGGCGGTCACCGGCGACGAGGGTGTCGCCAGCCTCGAGATCGCGACCCAGTGCCTGGAGACGCCGTCGCGGCCCGCGGCCAAATCGTCCGCCCTCAAGGGGCCGCGCCGCGTCGCCGGCTGATCCCCTTTCCATGTCGACTGCTCAACACCAGCAAGGCGCCAAGAACCAGACAATGAACCAGCATCTGCGTTCCGAACCCATTCCCTTCATCGACGTTGCCTCGCAGCGCCGCCGGCTCGGCGCCTCGCTCGATGAGGCCGTCAAGCGCGTGATGGACCATTGCCAGTTCGTCAACGGCCCTGAGGTGTTCGAGCTCGAGAAGCAGCTCGCAGCCTATAGCGGCGCCAAGCACGTGATCGGCTGCGCCAGCGGTACCGACGCCATTCTGATGGTGATGATGGCGAAGAATGTCGGGCCCGGCGATGCCGTGCTGTGTCCGTCCTTCACCTTCATCGCAACGGCCTCGCCGGTAGCGCGGACCGGCGCGACGCCCGTCTATGTCGACGTCGACGAAGCCACCTTCAACATGAGCCCGGAATCGCTCAAGCGCGGCATCGCGACGGCGCGCAAGGCCGGCCTCAAGCCGGTGGCGGTGATTCCGGTCGACCTGTTCGGCCAGCCCGCCGATCACGACGCCATCGCCGAGATCGCCAGGGCCGAGGGCCTGTTCGTGCTCGATGACGCAGCGCAAGGCTTTGGCGCCAGCTACAAGGGCCGCAAGCTCGGCACCTTCGGCCTCGCCACCGCGACCAGCTTCTTCCCGGCCAAGCCGCTCGGCTGCTTCGGCGACGGTGGCGCGATCTTCACCGATGACGACGAGCTCGCGGCGATCTTGCGCAGCATCCGCGTGCACGGGCAGGGCGTCGATAAATACGACAACGTCCGCCTCGGCCTGACCGGCCGGCTCGACACCATGCAGGCCGCGGTCCTGATCGAGAAGCTGAAGATCTTCGACGACGAGATCACCGCCCGCAACAAGGTTGCGGAGCGCTACGCGCGTGGCCTCTCCAACGTCGTCACCGTGCCGCGCCTCGCGCCCGGCAACACCTCGGTCTGGGCGCAGTACACGATCCGCCTGCCCAAGGGCACCGACCGCGACGGTTTTGCCGCCGCGTTGAAGGCCCAGGGTGTGCCGACCGCGATCTATTACGGCAAGTCGATGCACCAGCAGACCGCTTACAAGCAATATCCGGTCGCCGAGGGCGGCCTGCCGGGTTGCGAGAGCCTGTCGCAGGACGTCATCAGCCTGCCAATGCACGCCTATCTGACCGAAGCCGACCAGGAGCGCGTGATCGCCGCCGTCCGCGGCGCGCTGGCGGGCTGATTTCTTTCCCTCTCCCCTTGTGGGAGGGGGTGGATCGCCGCGTAGCGGCGAGACGGGTGAGGGGTCTCTCTCCGCACGGAATGCGCGGAGAGAGACCCCTCACCCGATTGAACTTGCGTCTACCCTCGGTGCTGCCCTCGCCCACAAGGGGAGAGGGCACAGCAACGGGCATCGTCGCTGCAATCGACCTCTCCGGCCGCTTCCACCTAGACCTAATCGCGCCATGCTCTAAAACAGACGCATGCTCGGACGCATCTTCACGGTCGGTGGTTACACGCTGCTCTCGCGGCTGACGGGATTTGCCCGCGACATCATGCTCGCGGCGATCCTCGGCGCCGGCCCGGTGGCCGATGCCTTCTTCGTGGC
Source organism: Bradyrhizobium sp. CCBAU 53351 (assembly GCF_015291745.1). NCBI lineage: Bacteria > Pseudomonadati > Pseudomonadota > Alphaproteobacteria > Hyphomicrobiales > Nitrobacteraceae > Bradyrhizobium > Bradyrhizobium sp. CCBAU 53351. Next base: position 5,203,914 of record NZ_CP030059.1, on the reverse strand, counting down.
GCTGCGGCTGCCCAATCATTTCCGCGCGATCTTCGCCGAGGGCGCCTTCAACGCCGCCTGGGTGCCGGCCTATGCCCATGTCCATGGCGAGAAGGGGGAAGCGGCGGCACATCTGTTCGCCGACCGCATCTTCACGTTGCTGCTGGCCTCGCAAGTTCTGCTGCTGCTCGTCGCCTGGCTGTTCATGCCGCAGGCCATGAGCATCCTGGCGCCCGGCTTTTCCGAGGACGCCGAGCAGCGCAGGCTCGCGATCGAACTGACCCGGATCACCTTTCCCTATCTGCTCCTGATCACGCTGGTGACGCTCTATGGCGGCATGCTCAACGTGATGCAGCGCTTTGCCAGCGCAGCGGCGGCGTCGATCTTCCTCAACGTCGCGATGATGATGACGCTGGCGGTTGCGGTCTGGTTTCCGACCGCGGGCCACGCCGCCGCGTGGGGCGTCCTCATCTCGGGCTTCCTGCAATATTTCCTGCTTGCCGGCGATCTCGCCCACCATGGCGGCCTGCCGCGCTTTGCGCCATTGAAGCTCGACGAAGACGTCCGCGGCTTTTTCAAAGCGCTGGGACCTGCGACACTGGGCTCCATGGGCACCCAGGTCGCGCTGTTCGCCGACACCATCATCGCGACTTTCCTGCCCGCGGGCGCGCTGTCGGCGCTATACTATGCCGACAGGCTCAACCAGCTTCCGATCGGCGTGATCGGCATCGCCATCGGCACCGTGCTGCTGCCGGAGATGTCGCGGCGGATCACGGCCAACGACCTCGACGGCGCAATGAAGGCGCAGCGCCGCGCCTTCGATTTCACGCTGCTGTTCTCGATCCCGTTCGTCGCGGCCTTCCTTACCGTGCCCGACGAGATCATGCGCGCGCTGTTCGCCCGCGGCGCGTTCTCCAAGGCCGATGCGGTCGCCGCGGGCAGCACGCTCGCGGCTTATGCGATCGGCCTGATCCCGTTCGTGCTGATCCGTAGCGCGGTCGCGACCTTCTATGCGCGCAAGGACACCGCGACGCCGGTGCGGGCATCCCTGACCGGCATCGCCGTCAACGTTGCTCTCAAAGTCGCCTTGATGGGATCGCTCGCCCAGATCGGCCTTGCGCTCGCCACCGCCGTCGGCGTCTGGACCAATCTGTTGCTGGTGCTGTTCTTCGCCGTGCGGCGCGGTTTCCTCGTGCTGGATCGAGCCTGGCTGATGTCGCTCGGCAAATTCCTGCTGATTGGCATCATCCTTGCGGTGGCGTTCTGGCTGATCGCGCGCTTCAGCGGTCCCTCGTTAGGCTCGATGCATTTCCGTGACGAGGTGACGCTGGTGTTGCTCGCCGCCGGCGGCACCATCGTCTATGCGCTCGCGATCCTCGTTTTGTTCGGCCGCAGCTGGCTGGTCTCGCTGGTGCGCGGTTAGGCGCGGTCGCAAGCTTTTTCAAAATCCCGTCCGCGTCCGCCCGAACCCGGGTCGGATCGGAGCGCGCGTAAGCCAGTCTTGATGTGGGTCAAACTGCCGGCGGGCGAAGTGGCTAGGAGTAGGGGCTTACTGGCCAGCGTCGGAGCAGGACATGGTAAAATCTGCTGTGAAATGTTTGATCATTACCGGTCTTGCCGCTGGTTTCGCCGCAGCGGCTCAGGCCGAAGATTTCGACGTCGGCAAGTCGGAATTTCAGTCGTCGTGCGCGAGTTGCCACGGTGCGGATGCCAGAGGCAAGGGACCGGTGAGCGGCCAGTTGAAGACAGCGCCTGCCGATCTGACGATGCTGGCCAAGAACAACAACGGCGTGTTTCCCACGAACACCATCTATGAAGTCATCGATGGGATGAAGACAATTCCCGCTCACGGCACGCGTGAGATGCCAATTTGGGGAGAACGATTCAATCCCATCATCAACTTGCCTCACTATGTCGATCCGTCCTATTGGCAGAAGGCCGGACCGGAGCAGAGCCCGGAGGTCGTCGTGCGAAAACGTATCCTCTCCGTCGTCGATTATCTCGGCCGTATTCAGCAAAAGTAGCCGCCGGCACGTATCGAGTTCGCTTGCCTGTCCTGCAGCGGCGCCTCCCCGCGGAAGATGATCCGAGGGCCTTGCAGGTGCATCCGCCGAAACGAGGCGCTCGCCTGAAGGATGTAGGCAGCCCCTCCACATCTCTTGATTTTGCGCGATTGCCGTGCTATTCGCAGCTCATGACCAAATGCTCGCGCACCGTCAACCGCAACCACATGACCCGCTTCGGCTGGGCCGTGGGAGGAGTCGTGCGCTAGGAATTCGACGACGACATCTTTTCCACCAGGCCCCGCCGGCATCGGACGGGGCCTTTTTAGTGGCCACGCTTCCTGCCGGCTCAACAGCAGGAGCATCCGATGCCACCTCAACTGACGAACATATCACCCGGGATAGAGGGCGATGCCGCAAGGCGCGGCCTCAATCTCTCCATTGTGCAAGCGAAGAGCGCGGTCGACCAGGCGTTGGCATCACGGCTCAAGGCATCGGCCGCGGCTCTGGAAAACGCTTTGTACGACAAGAATGCCGCCGGATCCGCGACGCGAAGCGTTTTGGGTCTGCTTAATCAGTATTGGAGGGCGCTTTTGCAGAGGCGCGAGCGATCACAAGTCAGCCTCCATGATCTGAACGACCGGGAGCTGATGGATATCGGTTTGACGCGCGGTGAGATCGACTGCATCGCACCCGGACGCGCGATCGATGCGCTCAGGGATCGAACAAGGTATCTGTTGAACCGTGGTGGGATGTAGGCGATCAACCATCGGAGAGGGCATGCGCTTTGCGAACAAGCGGCGGTCAGCGTGGCCGCTTGTTCAAGCATGCATGCACGGCAGGTAAGTTTGGCAACTATCGTGCCTCGGTCGGGATCGATCTTCACCGAGAAATGACCGAGCTGCGACTTTTCCGTCTCATCGCCTCCGACAGGGGTAGCATGCCGACCTTTCGAGGGTGGGCGTGCCCAATCCCCGTTTGCCTTGCCGGTTTTTCCACGGCAATATGCCCGCAAAACAACCATGAGAACGGGAAGATAAAATGGCGGCTCCCATCAAGTTCGGCGTTGGCCAAAGCGTGCTGCGCAAGGAGGATGACGCGCTCATCCGCGGCAAGGGCCGCTATACCGACGATTACGCGCCGCAGGCCGCGCTGCGCTGCCTGATGCTGCGCTCGCCGCACGCGCATGCCAAATACACCATCGATGCAAGCCGAGCCCGCGGCCTGCCCGGCGTTGCGCTGATTTTGACCGCGGATGACGTCGCCGATCTCGGCAATCTGCCGTGCCTGTTCAATCTCGAGACCGATCCGTTCACCGGTCCGCCATACCCGATCCTTGCCAAGGACGAGGTTCGCCATGTCGGCGATTCCATCGCCTTCGTGGTCGCCGAGACCATCGACCAGGCCCGCGATGCGATCGAGGCGATCGAGGTCAAATGGTCGCCGCTGCCGGCGGTCACCGGCGTCGTCAACGCCGTGAAGAAGGGCGCGCCGCAAGTCTGGCCCGACAAGGCCGGCAACGTGCTGTTCGACGTCTCGATCGGCGACAAGGCGGCGACCGAAGCTGCCTTCGCCAAGGCGCATGCGGTCGCCGAGATCTCTATCGTCAATCCGCGCGTGGTCGCGAGCTTCATGGAGACGCGCGCCGCGGTCTGTGAATACGATTCCAAGCGCGACCATCTGACGCTGACGATCGGCAGCCAGGGCAGCCATCGCCTGCGCGACATCCTGTGCCAGAATGTGCTCAACATCCCCACCGACAAGATGCGGGTGATCTGCCCCGACGTCGGCGGCGGCTTCGGCACGAAATTGTTTCCGTATCGCGAATACGCCCTGATGGCGGTTGCGGCCAAGAAGCTCAAGAAGACGGTGAAATGGGCAGCCGACCGCACCGAGCATTTCATGGGTGACGCGCAGGGCCGCGACAACGTCACCACCGCCAAAATGGCGCTCGCCGAGGACGGCAAGTTCCTCGCGATGGATTGCGACCTCATGGGCGACATGGGCGCGTATCTGTCGACCTTCGGGCCCTACATTCCGCACGGTGGTGCCGGCATGCTGCCGGGGCTCTACGACATCCAGGCCTTCCATTGCCGGGTGCGCACCATCTTCACCCACAGCGTGCCGGTGGACGCCTATCGCGGCGCAGGCCGGCCCGAGGCGGCCTATGTCATCGAGCGCCTCGTCGATGCCTGCGCGCGAAAACTCGACATGACGCCGGATGCCATCCGCCGCAAGAATTTCATCCCGCCGAAGGCGCTGCCGTACAAGACGGCCACGGGCAAGGTCTATGATTCCGGCGACTTCGCCGCGCATCTCAAGCGCGCGATGGAGATCGCGGAGTGGAAGGAATTTCCAAAGCGCGCCAAGGCGGCCAAGAAGGGCGGCTTGATCCGCGGCATTGGGCTGGCGAGCTATGTCGAGATCTGCGGCGTGATGGGTGAGGAGACAGCCAATGTCCGTCTCGATCCCAACGGCGACGTCACCGTCCTGATCGGCACGCAGTCGAGCGGGCAGGGCCACCAGACCGCCTATGCCCAGATCGTCGCCGAGCAGCTCGGCGTCGCGCCGGAACGGGTCCACGTCCGCCAGGGCGACACCGACGAGATTGCCACGGGCCTCGGCACCGGCGGCTCGGCCTCGATCCCCTCCGGCGGCGTCAGCGTCGAGCGTGCGACGCGGGAGCTTGGGCAAAAGCTCAAGGAGATCGCGGCGCAGGCGCTGGAGGCAGGCGCCGGCGACCTCGAGATTTCCGAAGGCGTGGTGCGTATCGCCGGCACCGACCGTTCGATCTCGTTCGCCGATCTCGCCAAGCGGCCCGGCGTCGATCCCTCGAAGCTGAACGGCAGCGCGACCTTTGCCAGTGCCGACGGCACCTATCCCAACGGCACCCATGTCGCGGAGGTCGAGATCGATCCGGCCACCGGCATCATCAAGATCGTCAACTACGTGATCGTCGATGATTTCGGCAAGACGCTCAATCCGCTGCTGCTGGCCGGCCAGGTCCATGGCGGCGCCATGCAGGGCATCGGCCAGGCCCTGATGGAGCAGGTGGTCTATGGCGCAACCGACGGCCAGCTCATCACCGCGACCTACATGGACTACGCGCTGCCCCGGGCGGCGGATGGTCCCGCCTTCGTGTTCGAGACGGCCAACGTCCCCTGCAAGACCAATCCGATGGGCGTGAAGGGGGCGGGCGAGGCCGGCGCGATCGGCTCCTGTCCGGCCGTCGTCAACGCCATCGTCGATGGGCTCTGGCGCGAATACAAGATCGACCACATCGACATGCCGGCGACCCCGGAGCGGGTATGGATCGCGATCAGCGAACACCATCGCCGTCACAGCCTGTAATACCAGGCAGACGCGCACGCGTTTGCTTAACCCATCAGCCGCAGTGCGACGATTTATCGTCGCACTGCCCATGGAATGAAATCTGCCAATCGGTGTTGGCCCATTCAGGGGTCGGCACGATCCTGCATCAGGGAAAGGGATTTTGCGAATGAAGCGAATGTTGGTTGTCGGGGGCGCGCTGCTGCTCGGGATGGGTGCCGTCTGGGCGCAACAGGATTCCGCCAAGGAAGCTCAGATGCTCATGAAGGGCAACGGCAAGAATGCCGGCGCGATGTCGGCGATGGTCAAGGGCGAGAAGCCCTACGACCAGGCCACGGTGGACAGCGCGCTGGCGCAGTTCGAGGATACCGCCAAGAAGCTGCCGACCCTGTTTCCGGCCAGCGCCAAAGGCGTCAAGCTCGACGGCGACTACTCGACCTCGCCGAAGGTCTGGGAGGACAAGGCCGGCTTCGACGCGAAGATCGCAAGCTTCGCCAAGGTCGTCAGCGAGGCCAAGGGCAAGATCAAGGATCTGGACTCGCTCAAGGCGAACATGCCTGCCATCGGCAAGGAATGTGGCGGTTGCCACGAGACCTACCGCGTGAAGAACAGCTGAGGCGGTGCTTTCGTAGACCGGATGAGCGAAGCGATATCCGGGGCTTCCAGCCGAGCTCATAGTCTGTCCCGGATGTCGCTTCGCCCATCCGGGCTACAGACTCAATTTGAAAGATGAAGGGCGGTTGCGAAAGCAGCCGCCCTTTTTCCGTTTGCAAGGTCTGACGGATCGCCGTCCGAGCGGTTATGTTCGCAGCAACGGCCGTGGCGTTGATGTGAGTCGGCTCGTCTTTTTCGACTGCCTCATGACATCAGGAGTTCCAGCGCGCGGCGAGGATCTCAATCAAAGCGAGTCAGGCCATGGTCAAACCGTTTCCGTCGAAGACGCACATCGGCAATCACATGCTGCATCCTGAAACGCTGATGCTGACCTACGGCTATGATCCGCAGCTGTCGGAAGGCGCCATCAAGCCGCCGGTGTTCCTGACCTCCACCTTCGTATTCAAGACGGCCGATGACGGGCAGGACTTTTTCGACTTCGTCGCCGGCCGTCGCGAGCCGCCGGAAGGCATGGGCGCGGGGCTGGTCTATTCGCGTTTCAATCATCCCAACAGCGAGATCGTCGAGGACAGGCTCTCGATCTACGAGCGCACCGAGAGCTGCGCGCTGTTCTCGTCCGGCATGGCGGCGATCTCGACCACGATCCTGGCTTTCGTCCGCCCCGGCGACGTCATCCTGCACTCGCAGCCGCTCTATGGCGGGACCGAAACGCTGCTGACCAACACGCTGGCGCGTCTGTCGATCGGCGCCGTCGGCTTCGCCGACGGGATTGACGAAGCCACCGTCAAGCAGGCCTCGGAAGAGGCGATGGCCAAGGGGCGCGTCTCGATGATCCTGATCGAGACCCCGGCCAACCCGACCAACGGCCTGGTCGATGTCGCCATGATCCGCCGCATCGCCGATGCCATCGGAAAGGCGCAGGGACACACGCCGATCATCGCCTGCGACAACACGCTGCTCGGGCCGGTGTTTCAGCGGCCGATCGAGCACGGGGCGGACCTGTCGCTGTATTCGCTGACCAAATATGTCGGCGGTCACTCAGACCTGATCGCGGGGGCCGCGATGGGCTCGAAGGCGATCATGAAAGGCATCAAGGCGCTGCGCGGCGCCATCGGCACCCAGCTCGATCCACATTCCTGCTGGATGATCAACCGCTCGCTCGAGACGCTGAGCCTGCGCATGGAGAAGGCCAACGACAATGCGCGGCTCGTGGCGGATTATCTGCGCGATCATCCCAAGGTCGCCAAGGTCCACTATCTCGGCCACCACGAGGACTCCTCGCCGGCCGGGCGCGTGTTCGCGCGGCAATGCCTGGGTGCGGGGTCGACCTTCTCGTTCGACATTGTCGGCGGCAAGGAGGCCGCCGTGAAATTCCTCAACGCGCTGCAGATCCTCAAGCTGGCGGTGAGCCTCGGCGGCACCGAGTCGCTCGCGAGCCTGCCCGCGACGATGACGCATTCCGGCGTTCCCGCCGACATCCGCCGCAAGATCGGCGTGCTGGATTCCACGATCCGGCTGTCGATCGGCATCGAGAACCCCTCGGACCTGATCGCCGATCTCGCGCAGGCGCTGAACGCGGCCTAGAGTGCAACGGAATCGAAAAGGCCGGGCGCCCCCTCCTGCGCCCGGCCTTCGTGCAACGAAGCAACCTTGAGGCTTACTTCGTCACCTGACCGCGGATCTCGCCGCCCGGGTTCGCCGCGGTGTGGATGTTGACGTAGAGCTTGCCGCCGAGCAGATCGGCAGCCTGCGCGTCGGTGAGGGTCGCTTCGCCCTTCACGGGGCTGGCGGTCGCATTCGGAATCGCGATCGCCACGCCGGCATTCTTGCCGGCCTCGGCAGGTCCGTGGAAATGGGCGGCGGTGGCGGGGCCGGAGAGGCCGGAATAGGTGACGGTCCAGGACAGCTTCTTGCTGGCGGCATCATAGTTCAGGTCCGCTGTTCCGGTGCCGCTGCTGGTGGTTGCCGGCACCTCGGACTTGCCGTCGAGCGTTGCTTTGAGCTTTTCGGCGCTGGCCGGGCCTGCGAAGCTGATGGCACCGAGCGCTAAGGCGGCAATGATGGTCTTGTTCATGACACTCTCCCTGCTGAACCCATTCGGGCTGCCAAACTTCCAACAGCCGGCATTTCAGTTTATTCCCGTTTCCGGTCAGGGCGGGCTAAATTCTTCGTGGTTGGAGCCGCGACGACATCGGTCATAGATTCGCCGCGACGAGTGAATGGATGGGCATGTTGCAACGAACAATTCTCGCAGGCCTGCTCGCCGCGGTCATTGCCGCGGGCGTCTATTGGTGGCTCAGCGCGCCGAAGGTGGCGGCCGCGGGCCATGCGCCGGCCCGTGCGGCAAACCTTGCCAATGGCGAGGTGATGTTCAACGCCGGGGGCTGCGCGTCCTGCCATGCGACGCCGGACCAGCCCGATCGTGGCAGGCTCGGCGGCGGCGTCGCGATCAAGTCGCCGTTCGGAACGTTCTACGCGCCGAACATCTCGCCCGATCCGAACGACGGCATCGGCAAATGGACGGACACCGACTTCGTCAACGCGGTGATGCACGGCGTCTCGCCGGGCGGGCAGCATTATTTTCCCGCCTTTCCCTACACCTCCTACCAACACGCCAGGCGCGAGGACGTGGTCGATCTCTTTGCCTATCTGAAGACGCTGCCGCCCGTGACTGGCAAGGTGCGCGACCATGACATGCGCTTTCCGTTCAACATCCGGCGCAATGTCGGCATCTGGAAATTCCTGTTCCTGGACGACAAGCCGCTCATCGCCGACGCCGGCAAGTCACCGCAATTCAATCGCGGCGCCTATCTCGTCAACAGCTTTGGCCATTGCGCGGAATGCCACAGCCCGCGCAACGCGCTGGGCGGGATCATCGCGGGCCAGCGCTTTGCCGGCGGGCCCAATCCGGAAGGCGAGGGCTGGGTGCCCAACATCACCCAGAAGCGCCTCGGCGAGTGGAGCGTGAAAGATATCGCCTATTTCCTCAAGAACGGCGAATTGCCCGACGGCGACAGTGTCGGCGGCGCGATGACGCGCGTGATCAAGAACACCTCGCAATTGCCCGAGGAAGACATTGCGGCGATGGCAGACTACCTCAAATCGCTGCCGCCTGTGGAAGGCCCGCCGCGGCCCAAGCGCAAGGAAGCCGGCAAGGACGCCGGCTAACTGCGCGCCCTAGCTGGCGCCAAACGCCTTGAAGGTGATGATGGTGAGGGTGTCCTGGATGCCCGGCAGCACCTGCACCTTCTCGTTGACGAAATGGCCGATGTCGGTGTCCTTGTCGACGTAGAACTTCACGAGAAGGTCGTATTGGCCGGCCGTGGAGTAGATCTCGGAGGCGATCTCGGCTTCGGCAAGCGCATTGGCCACCGTGTAGGACTGGCCGAGCTTGCATTTGATCTGGACGAAAAAAGGAACCATCGCGGGCACTCCGAAAGCGTATCTGGCGGCTAATAGGCCAAAACCGGCACGGTTTAGCAAGCGAACTTGCCGGCCGCCAGATGCCGGCCCGAAGCTTTAGGAGGCCACGGCCGCCGCGGCGAAGGCGTCCCTGAGCCGCTGGGCGAGCTCGACCTTGCGATAGGGCTTGGTCAGCACGATGGCCTGCGCGTGCGCGCGGCCTTGCTCGACCAGGGTCTCCAGCGCGTAGCCCGAGGTGAACAGGACCGGCAGCGAGGGGCGAATCCGCCGCGCCTGATCGGCGAGCTCCCAGCCGCTCATGCCGCCTGGCATCACGATGTCGGTGAACAGCATGTCGATGCTGGGGTCGGTGCGCAGCTGCTGCAACGCCTCCTTGCCGTTGACCGCGGCGACGACGCGATATCCGAGCGCCTCAACCCTGCGAATGACGGATGAGCGGACGAACGGATCGTCCTCCGCGATCAGGATCGTCTCGTATCCGCGCGGCGCCGCGTCCTCGCCGTCGGACAGGTCGGTCTGTGATTGTCCGGTGTCCGCGCGCGGCAGGTAGATCCGGACCGTCGTCCCAAGGCCTTTCTCGCTGTAGATCGAGACATGGCCGCCTGATTGCTTGGCGAAGCCATAGACCATGCTGAGGCCGAGACCGGAGCCCTTGCCGACCTCCTTGGTCGTGAAGAACGGCTCGAAGGCGCGCTGGGTGACCTCCGGCGTCATGCCTTCGCCGTCGTCGCTGATCGAGATCAACGCATAGGCCCCGGATGCGACTTCGGGGTGAGCGGCGCGATAATCGTCGTCGAGCGCAGTCAACTCCGTACTCAGGGTCAGGTGACCGCCGGCCGGCATCGCATCCTGCGCGTTGAGCGCAAGGTTCAGCACGGCGGATTCGAGCTGGGCGCGATCTGCGAAGGCCAGGATCGTGCCGGGCCGGGAGGCCGTCTTGATCTCGATGTCTTCGCGCAAGGTGCGCTTGAGCAGCTTGAACATGGACTCGAGCAGGCCCCGGCAATCGATCGTCTGGGGCTGCAGCAGCTGGCGGCGGCTGAACGCGAGCAGGCGCTGCGTCAGCTCGGCACCGCGCTCGCCCGACTGGGAGATGTCGTCGGCAAAGCGCCGCAGGTCGGGCCTCGCCTTGAGCTGCTCGCTCAGATGCTCGGCGTTGCCGATGATGACGGTCAGGAGATTGTTGAAGTCGTGAGCGATGCCGCCCGAGAGCTGGCCGACCGTCTCCATCTTCTGCGCCTGCTGCAGCTGCCGCTCGGTCAGCTTGCGCGCGGTCAAATCGTGGACGATGCCGACGAAGATCAATTCGCCGTCCTGCCGCGCCTGGCCGACCGACACGTCCATCGGGAAGGTCGATCCGTCCTTGCGCAGACCGGTGGCTTCGCCGGCGGTCACGAATTGCCTCGCCTGGCCGTCGGGCGCAGCGCCGGCCTCGGGCATCAGCATCGTGACGTTCCGGCCCATCACCTCGTCGGCGGAGTAGCCGAACAAGCGCTCGCAGGCCGGATTGAACAGCAGGACACGGTCCTGCGCGTCGAACAGGATGACGCCGTCGACCGCGGTCTCGACGATGGCGGTGAGGCGCGTCACGCTCTCGCGCATCGCGCGCTGGGCGTCGCTGACCTGCTGGAGCAGCAGCGTGGCGTCGCGGCTCTTGATCTCCTCCTCCTCGAGCGCGGCCTGGACCTGGCGCAGCTCGAACGGCGAGGGGATCGTCAGGATCTTCGGCAGCAGCGGCCACAGCGCGCCCGCCGTGACCACGGATGCCACCGCGGTCGCCGCCTTGACGATGCCCTCGATGCCGTAGATCGGGACCCACAGCGTGTAGATCGACAGCACATGGGTCAGGCCGCACGCCATGATGAAGATCGCGAAGGCCCAGTAGACCCAGCCGAATTTGAGGTCGCGCCGCTTGGTAACCAGAATTGCCAGGGCAAAGGGAATCGAAAAATAGGCGGCGGCGATGCAGGCGTCGGCCACGACGTGAAGCCAGATCAGCTCGGGTTCCCACAACAGGCAGATGCCGTGCGGCGAAAGCATGGACGAGTCGAGGAGACGTTCAAAAAAGGCCCACATCGTTCCACCCAAAGATTCCGTTCCGGACGGCTTGCGGGCCAGGGCGACCCGCGACATCGGTGTCGCCGGACAGTTCCACCATTGACGTCTCACGCATCGGCGAAGCAGTTCGAGACTATACCAAGGGTTCGCCGCGGGCGCATTTCCATGCCGCACGATTGCGGCGCCGAGGCCCCCATATCCGCCGGCGCGCCGCGAATCACGGCCGGCCGCGGCCGGCGCTTGCCGGTGTTCCACGGTCGCGCTAGGACAGGCCATGGCGGTGTCACTATCCAGCAAATGTGTCCGGCGATGACGACCCCGGTCGCACTCACCATCGCGGGTTCCGACTCGGGCGGCGGCGCCGGGATCCAGGCTGACCTGAAGACCTTCGCCGCGCTCGGCGTCTACGGCGCGTCCGTCATCACGGCCTTGACCGCGCAGAATACGCGCGGCGTCACCGGCATCCACGCCGTGCCGGCGGCGTTCGTCACCGAGCAGATCGATGCGGTGTTCTCCGATCTCGACGTCGGCGCGGTGAAGATCGGCATGGTGGCCCAAGCCGCCAGCATCGATGCGATCGCGGCCGCGCTGTCGCGCTGGTCGCCGAGGCATGTCGTGCTCGATCCCGTGATGGTCGCGACGTCAGGGGACCGGCTGCTCGCCGCGGAAGCCGTCGATGCGCTGCGCACGAAACTGATGCCGTTGGCGTCGGTGATCACGCCAAACCTGCCGGAAGCCGCGGCCCTGCTCAACGAGCCGGTCGCGGCAAGCGAAGCGGAGATCGAAAGCCAGGGACGGCGCCTGCTGGCGCTCGGCTGCCGTGCGGTCCTGATCAAGGGCGGGCACGGCGAGGGCGCCGAAAGCATCGACTACCTCGTCAGGGGCGAAGCAACGATCGCGCTCGCCGCACCGCGCGTCGCCACCCGCAACACCCATGGCACCGGCTGCTCGCTATCCTCGGCGGTCGCGGCGGGGCTCGCCAAGGGCGAGGATCTGGAAACCGCCGTCCGCAACGCCAAGATCTGGATCAGCGCCGCGATCGCCGCCGCCGACCGCTTCAGCGTCGGCCACGGCCATGGGCCGGTCCATCATTTCCACGGATTCTACTGAGGCGGGCTTGCTGAACCTCTCCCGGTTGCGGGAGAGGTTGCGCCCAACGGGTCGCGCCGAGGGCGCGCCCCGTTGACAGGCTCCGCCGCGGGTGAGAGCTCCCTCCTCTTGGGAAATCCCACTGGGGAAACACCCTCTCCCGCAAGCGGGGTGGGAGCGCACTTAACTAGGTGCTTCCAACGGCAATCTGATCTCTCAGTCCCCCCTGCGGCGCCATGTCGCCTGATTGTCGCATGCGACTGATATTCGCGGGGAGGGCGAGGCAAGGCGTGATTCGTATCTGAAGGTGCCTCAAAAGTTCAATCGGTCATCCCCCTGTCACGGGACATTGTTACAGGCTGGCGCATGGGAAGTTACGATGTGAGTGACGAGAGCCCGGAGCGGCGCTTTCGCACGTTGTTCATCTCCGACGTTCATCTCGGAGCCCGCGGTTCTCAAGCCGATCTTCTGCTCGACTTCCTGCGCTACCATGATGCCGACACGATCTATCTGGTCGGCGACATCGTCGACGGCTGGGCGCTGAAATCGAGCTGGCACTGGCCGCAATCCCACAACGACCTCGTCCAGAAGCTTTTGCGCAAGGCGCGCAAGGGCGCCAAGGTCATCTACATCCCCGGCAATCACGACGAGTTCCTGCGCAATTATTACGGCACGCATTTCGGCGGCATCGACGTGGTCGAGAACACCGTCCACACCGGCGCCGACGGCAAGCGCTACCTCGTCATCCACGGCGACATCTTCGATCTCGTGGTGCAGAACGCGCGATGGCTCGCCCATCTCGGCGACAAGGCCTACGATTTCGCGATCCAGATGAATCGCTTCGTCAACTTCTTCCGCCGCCTATTCAAGGTGCCCTATTGGTCGCTGTCGCAATGGGCCAAGCAGAAGGTCAAGAACGCGGTGAATTATATCGGCGCGTTCGAGCAGGCGCTCGCCGCCGAGGCGCGGCGTCACGACGCCGACGGCGTGATCTGCGGCCACATCCACTACGCCGTGATCCGCGACGAGGGCGGCATTCGCTACATGAATTGCGGCGACTGGGTCGAGAGCTGCACGGCGCTCGTCGAGCATGACGACGGTCATTTCGAGATCATCACTTGGGCGGATCATCTGCAGAAGCCGGCAGACGTCCCTCAGGTTGCAGCCAGAGCTGCATGACAGAGGCCGCCTGATGCGTATCCTGGTCGCGACCGACGCCTGGCACCCGCAAGTCAATGGTGTGGTTCGGACGCTGACCAAACTCGCTGACGCCGCGGAGGCGCTCGGCGTCCAGTTCACGTTCCTGACGCCGCAATCGTTCCGCACCTTTGCGATGCCGAGCTATCGCGACGTGCGGCTGGCCATGCCGCGCCCGGCACGGATTGCAAAGCTGATCGAGGAGGCGCGTCCGGACAGTATCCACATTGCGACGGAGGGGCCGATCGGCCTGATGGTCCGCCGCTATTGCCGCCAGCGCAGGCTGCCGTTCACGACCAGCTTCCACACCCGCTTTCCCGAATATGTCCGCGCCCGCGTGCCGGTGCCGGGCTCGCTGATCTGGCGCGCGCTGCGCCGTTTCCATGCGCCCAGCCGCGCCGTGATGGCGGCAACGCCGGCGCTCGCCCGCGAGCTGACCGAGCGCGGCTTCGACAATGTCGTGCTGTGGCCCCGCGGCGTCGACACCCATGTGTTCCATCCGCGCGCCATCGACCTCTGCCTGCCGGCACCGGTGTTCCTGTCGGTCGGCCGCGTCGCGGTGGAGAAGAATCTCGAAGCGTTCCTCGAGCTCGATCTGCCCGGCACCAAGGTGATCGTCGGCGACGGCCCGGCCCGCGCCGCGCTGGAAGAGGCCTATCCCGATGCGATCTTCCTCGGCGAGAAGCACGGCGAGGCCCTGGCGGAGATCTATGCGGCCGCCGATGTGTTCGTCTTCCCGAGCAAGACCGACACGTTCGGCCTGGTCCTGCTGGAGGCGCTGGCGAGCGGCCTGCCGGTCGCGGCCTTCCCGGTGAAGGGACCCCGCGACGTGATCGGTGACGCCCCGGTCGGCGCGCTCGATCACGACCTGCGCAGCGCCTGCTTCGCGGCGCTCGATGTCTCCCGGCAGGACTGTGTCGAATTCGCCGCCAACTACACCTGGGAAGCCTCGGCGAGGGCCTTTGTCGACAGTATCCAGGCGGTAGGGGCTGTGCTGCCGGGCCGGAACGATGCGGAACAGCCGCGTTTCGTCGCCTAAGGGGGAGATTTCCTCGCGCGGAGGTGTCTTGCCCGCGGCTCGATGGCCGCGATAAGGTCAGCCATGACCGAACAACTTCTCCCGATCGGCCCTGCCGACATTGATGCCGCCGCGCGTGTGATCGCGCCTTACGCCATCCGCACCCCGCTGCTGTCCTTTCCGGTGCTCAACGAGCGCGTTGGTGCGAAAGTGTTTTTGAAGCCGGAGATGCTCCAGCGCACCGGCTCCTTCAAGTTCCGCGGCGCCTTCAACAAGGTGTTCTCGATCCCGCAGGACAAGCGCGCCGGCGGCGTCGTCGCGTTCTCCTCCGGCAACCACGCCCAGGGCGTGGCGGCGGCGGCAAAAATCCTCGACATGCAGGCGACCATCGTGATGCCCGCGGATGCGCCGCTGTCCAAGCGCGAGCGCACCAAATCCTACGGCGCCGAAGTCGTGCTCTATGATCGCGACAAGGACGACCGCGAGGCGATCTCGCGCGGCATCGCCGAGAAGCGCGGCGCGACGCTGGTCAGGCCCTATGACGATCCCTTCGTGATCGCGGGGCAGGGCACCGCCGGCCGCGAGATCGCCGAGGACATGGCGGCTCTCGGCCTCAGCCCTGACATCGTGGTGGCGCCGGCCTCCGGCGGCGGCCTGATCGCGGGCGTCGCGACGGCCGTGAAGGCGCTCTATCCCCAAGCCGAGATCGTGGTGGCCGAGCCCGAGGCGTTCGACGATCACGGCATTTCACTGACCGCCGGCCATCGCGAGCCGCATGGGCCCGCGGGCCGCACCATTTGCGATGCGCTGATGGCGCTGATCCCCGGCGAGATGACCTTTGCGATCAACAGCAAGCTGCTCGCGCGTGGCGTCACGGCGTCGGACAAGGAAGTCGGCGCTGCCGTCGCCTTCGCCTATCGCGAGCTGAAGCTGGTGGTCGAGCCCGGCGGAGCCGTCGGTCTTGCCGCACTGCTCGCCGGCCGCCTCGACGTCGCCGGCAAGAACGTCGTCATCGTGCTGTCCGGCGGCAATGTCGACGCGGATCTGTTTGCCGAACTGGTGGCTTAGTCGTCATTCCGGGGCGCGTGAGCGCGAACCCGGAATCCATTTCCCTACCGACTCCGCTGCACAATGGATTCCGGGTCCGCGCCTTCGCGCATCCCGAAATGACGACCTCCAAGAGCCGACATGAAGAAGGGGCAGAGCGCTTGCGCTCTGCCCCCTTGTCGTCTCGCCTGCGGCGATCAGCGCATGAAACCGCGGTGGTTGTTGCCGCCGCCCATGCTTGGGGCCTGGTTCATCGACTGGCGGAAATTGTTGCCACCGTTGTTGACCATGCGGTTGGTCGCATTGAACTGCAGGCGGTTGTTGTTCTGCACCTGCACCTTGTTCACCGGAGTGTTGTTGATCTTCACACCGTTGTTGACGCGGATCGGGTTGTTCTGGGTCTGAACGACCGGTTTGGTCTCGACATTCGTGCCGCCCTTGCCGACATTCACCGGCATGCTCACGATCTTGCCAGGCTTGCCGTTGATGTTGCCGTTGACGTTGCCGACGTCCGGCTTGTTGTTGGTCGCAGGCAAGGTGACTATCTTGCCCGTACCGCCATTGTTGGGCGTGTTGGTCGGCGCAGGCATGGTGACGATCTTGCCCGGGGTCTGCGTCGGCGTGCCGTTCTGCTGGTTCGGCTGGTTGTTGTTGCCCGCCGGCAGGTTGACGATCTGGCCGCCATTGCCGGGCTTGCCGATGACATTTCCATCGACCGGCTTCTGCACGATGGGAAGGTTGCCATTGCTCTGGCCACCACCATTACCCTGCTGCAGCGGCATGTATTTGGGCTGGCCGAGATTGCCGATCTTGAAGGTCGGGGCAATGTTCTGCGGAGCCAGGAACTTGGTCGCCTGCATCAGGGGGATCTGCTTCGGCTGCACCTGCAGCTTCAGCGCCATTTGCGCATAGGGGCTGTTGCCGTAGCTGTCGTAGAAGCTCTTGTAGCCGAGCGGTGAGTTCACGAGCACCGCCTTGTGCCAGGCCTGCGAGAGCAGGATGTTGTTGAGCAGCCAGCGGACGTGGTCGCACAGCGGGTCGTGCGGATACATCTGGATGAACTCCTGATAATATTCCGGCCGGCCCTCGGACACGACGTAGTCATAGGCCTGGCGCGTCGAGCGGCTCGGCAGGTTGGCGGCCATCTGCACGACGGGCGCTTTGACCGGCGCGCGGTTGGCGGCGACCACGGTGTCACCGAAGAAGGTGAAGTCCGAGGTGAGCGAGGAGCTCTCCCACGGGATCTGCGCGCCGCTGGTGGTCTGGTTCACCTGCAGGCGGACGCGCTTGAACAGCTGCTCGATCGGCACGTTAGGCTCGCGCGCGACGTTCAGGAAGGCCTGCGTGTACGGGCTGTGGCCACCGGTGCCGTCGAGCGCTTCGGCGCCCGGCGCGGTCGAGTAGCCGACGATCGAGCCGTTCGGCGCATCGACGATGGCAAGGCCGCGGCCGGCATCATTGACGGTCGGGAACGGGTTGTTGCGGCAGGCATCGAGGATGACGATGCGCATGCGGCTCGGGATCGTCTCCAGCGTCGACATCACGTCGACGAGGCGCACCGAATTGTTGACGAGCTCAGTAGGGTTGGACACCTTCGCATCGACGGGAACGAGATAGTTCTCGCCGGCGAGCTGCACGCCGTGGCCGGCGTAGTAGACCATCGCCACCGTGTTCGGGCCGCGCGCGGAGACTTTTGCGGAGAAGTCCTGCACCACGCGCAGCATGTCGTTCTGGGTCAGGTCGGTTGCGGCAACCACCTCGAAGCCGGCGGAGTTCAGGAACTGCGCCATGGACTGCGCATCATTGTCAGGATTTTGCAGCTGCGGGGCGTTCTGGTAGTTCGAATTGCCGATCACCAGGGCAACCCGCTGCTCCGGGCCCTGCAGCGCGGTGGGGGCCGGCTCGACAGGGGCAACTTGCGCGGAAACAGGGCCGCAGGCGAAGCCGAACAGGCTTCCAACAAGGCTGGCTGTCATCAGCAGAGGCTTTAGGCGGAACATGGCGTGCTCCTTTGGCACTGATCTCGATACGAGATTGGTTGCGACGAAGCCTGACCGCGTTCGAGCTTGAGGTCCGTGATCCCAGTCACCATGATGGCCTCCGTGATCTGAATCACGTTTGGAACCTGCTATGGTGAACGATCGCTAAGAGGAACCGCCGTCACATGCTGAAATCGATCGATCCGATCCTGACGCCCGACCTGCTCTGGCTGCTGGCCTCCATGGGCCACGGCGACGATCTCGTGGTCGTCGATGCCAACCACCCGGCCACGCACATCGCCCGCTCGACATCGTCGCAGCGCCTGATCCAGCTCCCGGGCATGACGATGGAGACGGCC
The DNA here is from genome assembly GCF_015291745.1 of Bradyrhizobium sp. CCBAU 53351. Lineage (NCBI taxonomy): Bacteria > Pseudomonadati > Pseudomonadota > Alphaproteobacteria > Hyphomicrobiales > Nitrobacteraceae > Bradyrhizobium > Bradyrhizobium sp. CCBAU 53351. Next base: position 5,185,817 of record NZ_CP030059.1, on the reverse strand, counting down.
GTCCGCGCCATCATGTCGGTCTATCCGCTCGATGATTTCGATCCAGATCCGGTACGCGTGATGATGCCGGTCGACGATCCCGATCGCGTGCCCGACGTGCAGCGCGCGGTGCTGGCGGAGATCGAACGCGCCTGCGGCGGCGCCATTGCTCCCGGCAAGCTCTCACGGGCGGATTTCTATCGCGCGGCGGCGGCGGGCTTCGGCGTCGTGCAGGTCGGCGACAGCAGGGGTTACGGCTGCTTCCTGATCAGGAAGGGCGTGATCAGCTAGCCGGCTTGGCGCATCAGCTCCGAGGGCCAGCCGATGCGGACGAGGAGACCGTCGGGGCCGTTGATGCCGACCTCATACATGCCCCATTCACGGTGACGCAGCACGCCGCCGGGCCGGATGATGAGATCGTCCACGCGCGCGGCAATGGCCTCGACATCGGGCGTGCGAATGAACACGCCGAAGGGATTGTGTTCCGGCACGCGCCACGGGCCGTCGCCTGCTTGCGTGAGATGCACCTCGCAACCCCAGCCCCTCACGATGACGTAACCGGCATCGCCGCCCGTGCGCGCGAAGCCGAGACGTTCCCAGAAGGGAATCGCAGCGGGAAGATCGTTGCTGGGAACGATCGCAAATGCGCCGACGTGCGGGCTCTCAGGCATTCGGTCACTCCGGAACATTCAAGCTGTCCGCACAGCGTTCATGCTGCGCGTTGCAAGTCTATCCGCAGCGGCTGATCGGCAGAAGCGGCGAAACGTCCCGCACTCGAATTTGAATGGCGCGCTTGCACCTGACTGTCTATGTTCGCGCCATGTCTCGCCTTATGTCTCTATTTGTTGCCATCGTCCTGTCGCTACTGCCGGTCGTCGCGTCCGCTGCGTCAACGCAAAAGCGCCCAAAGCAGGCCTGGCAGGGCTACGGCTTCCTGCCGGGCTATCGCCAGCCCTTGAGCAACAGCATTCCGCTCTACAAGCAGAAGGACGCGATGCGCCGAATGTCGCGCGCCGATCGGCGTCACTGGTACATCGATCCGGTTCCGCAATATTACCGCTGGGACGGCGAGTGGCACTATTTCGGCCGCCCCGGCTTCAACGGAGGCCGCTACAACGGCGGCAGCTTCGGCCCGTGCTGGACGCGCACGCCGATCGGAGCGGTGTGGAATTGCGGGTGATTGAGTAACCCTCGCTACGCTCGCAATGACGATGCGGAAAGAGCGCGCATCAATACTCACTCCTGTGCCCCGGACGCAGCACAGCGCTAACCCGGCGATGTGAAACATCGTCCGGTCAGCGGTGCGCTGCGGAGCCGGGGCCTATGCTGCCGAGAAGTTCGTGGCCTCTGGGTCCCGGATCTGCGCTTCGCTTGTCCGGGACACGAAAGTGAGCGGCCGGCCCTTTACGAGAAAAACGCGATCTTCTCGGCCTGGGTCATGCGGCGGATCGGAGCGAGCGGGTCATTTGCCGGCGCGCGGGGCTTTTGCAGGATGCCGCTGGCGAGGATGGTGGCGCCGAGCGAGGGCTCCGGGGCCGGCGAGGGCGTCGGCAGTGATGTGGCCGGCGCCGCGGCGAAGATGGCGGTGGCTGCCATCGCCGGGGCCTGCTGCTCCATCACTTCAGCGGCGGCCTCCGCAATGGCGTCGGTGAGGCGCGCGAGCGAGTCCAACGCGATCGGTGCGTCCGCCGGGTGTTCTTCCACGACAGGGGCGGCGACAGGCTCCGGTGCGATCGGCTCGGCAAGCTCGGCGGCGACGGGTGCTGCGGTTTCCGCTTGCACCGGCTCCGGAACAGCCGCGTCCATCTCGACCGGGGCGATGATCTCGTCGAACTCCGGATCGGGCGCGGCCATCTCGAGCGCAATGGCCTCGAGCACGGCGTCGTCCTCGGCCTGCGCGGCCGCATCGAGCGCGAAGGCGTCAGCGGGATCGACGGCAGGCTCGGTCGCCGGCGCCTCAAACGAGATCTCTTCATGCGCGGCAGCTTCGGGCGCGACGGTCTCCGGCGCGACCTGGTCGAGCGCGATGTCTTGAACGGCGATCTGGCTTTCGGCCGCAATCGTCGTCGCGGCGGCCGTATCCACTGCCTGCTCGTCGAGTGCCTGCTCGTGCAGTGCCTGCTCAGCCGCGGCGGATGCTTCTGCGGTGCCGGCCGCTGCGATGGCGGCTTCGGGCTCGACACGTGCTGCGACGTCCTGCGGCGGCTCCGTAACAGCCACGGGTGCTTCGCTGGTCATCGCTGCAGGTGCGGTCTCGACGGGTGCTTCGGCGACGGATGACGGCACGTCCTGCACCGGAGCCGGGGGCGCCGCCTGCGGCGTTGCGCCGCCCTGGTCGACCCGATCCTTGAGGAGATCGAAGGCGATCTTGAGCTCGACCCGGGGATCGATGGTCGAGGCCTGTCCGCAAGCGGACTCGATCGAGGCGAGCTGCGAATCAATGAGGTCGCAGATTCGCCCGTCGGCGCCGATCTCGCGCCAGCGCCAGGAGATCTCCTTGATGATGCGCACCCCGCGCGGGATCGGCGCGAGGCTCGCCTCGATCGCTGCGGGGTCGAAGGCAGCAAGCGCAATGGTCTCGGCCTCGCGGATCGCGCGGCGGATCTCGATCAGCGCCTCGGGCAGGCGGTCCTCGACGACGGGTTGCCGCTGCGCCGCAAGGGTTTCCTCGATCTTCGCGACCGCGTCGAGCACCATGCGCGTGTCGGCATTGCGGTTGCGCTTGGCGTATTCGCCGAGGAACCAGCGGCCGCGCGCCGTCTCCATGAAGGCTTCGCGGATCGCGTCGTAATCCTGCTCGTTCGGCTCCGCTGCGCGGGCAGACATAGGCGAGAGTGCGAATGCTTCGTTGGCCATGGCGATCTCGTCGCGCAAATCAGTGCGCGTTAATGTAACGATCACCACGATATCGACCGAATCGCAATTGGTTTGATGCAGTCCGAATCACAAATCCCCATCGCGGCAGCCAGGAAGCGGCGATTCGCCGTCAGTCTCGCCCTGTTCTATTCGGCCGTCTTCGCGGTCTCGGGCACGCATCTGCCGTTCTTCCCGGTGTGGCTGAAGGCGATCGGCATCGACGCGGCCTGGATCGGGCTCATCAACGCGCTGCCGGCGATCACGCGTTTCACCACCTTGCCGCAGGTGACCGCCTTTGCCGAAAAGCGACACGCCATCCGCGCCGCCATGATGCTGTCGGTGCTGGCGACCGCGATCGGATTTGCGGCGGTCGGCCTGCAGCAGCAGCCGCTGGCGCTGTTCCTGATCTACGCGCTGACCTGCATGATGTGGACGCCGACGATGCCGCTGACCGATGCCTATGCATTGCGCGGCGTCGCTCGCTACGGGCTCGATTACGGACCGTTGCGGCTGTGGGGCTCGGCGGCCTTCGCCGCCGGCTCGCTCGCCTGCGGCTATCTCATCGACGTCATCGCGCCGCGCGACCTGATCTGGATCATCGTCGCCTGGGCCGTCGTCGCGGTCGCAGCCAGCCTGCTGCTGCAGCCGCTCGACGATGTCAGGCGCAAGACGGCGGAGAGGCATGTCGGCAAGGCGCTGCTGCGCGATGCCGGCTTCTGGGCGATCATCGTCTCGGCGGCGCTGATCCAGGGCAGCCACGTCGCCTATTACACCTTCTCGGCCATCAACTGGCAGCTCCATGGCATCAGCGGGCTGACGATCGCGGGCCTGTGGACGCTGGGCGTGATCGCGGAGATCGTCGTCTTCGCACTGTCGCCGCGCTTCTCGCTGCATCCCTCCACCATGATCGCGATCGGAGGCCTGAGCGCAGTGGTGCGCTGGATCGTCACCGCGAGCGAGCCGCCGCTGGCGCTGCTCGCGATCGTGCAGCTCGGCCATGGCCTCACCTTCGGCATGACCATCGTCGGCACGATGAACCTCCTGGTGCAGCGCGTGCCCTCGCATCAGATCGCGCGCGGTCAGGGCTATTATGCCGCGTGCAACGGTCTCCTGGGCGCCATGACCTCGATCGCGTCAGGCGCGATCTACGCTCGCATCGGCGACGGCCTGTATTACGTCATGGCGGCGATGGCCGTTGGTGGCGCGGTCCTGATCTGGTCGGCGCGGCATCGGCTCACGGCTCAGCCCCAGAGCGAGACGTCCGGCGGATAGACCAGGCTGTCGTCGTAACGCAGCCCATGGTCGCGGTCGCGGGTCAGCAGCAGCGGGCCGTCCAAATCGACGAAGCGTGCCTGCGGCGTCACCAGCATGGCGGGGGCCATCGACAGCGACGTCGCGACCATGCAGCCGATCATGATCTCGAAGCCGAGCGCCTGCGCCGCATCGGCCATCGCCAGCGCCTCGGTGAGGCCGCCGGTCTTGTCGAGCTTGATGTTCACGGCGTCGTAGCGGTCGCGCAAGGGCGCAAGCGAGGAGCGGTCGTGCACGCTCTCGTCGGCGCAGACCGCGAGCGGCCGCTTGATCCGTGCCAGCACCGCGTCGTTGCCCGCCGGCAGCGGTTGCTCCACCAGCGTGACGCCGACGGCGGCGCAGGCGGCGAGGTTGGCTTCCAGATTGGCCTCGGTCCAGGCCTCGTTGGCATCGACGATCAGCTCGGATTCGGGCGCGGCTTTGCGCACCGCCGCGATCCGCTCCGGATCGCCGTCGCCGCCGAGCTTGATCTTGAGCAGCGGCCGGTGCGCCGCCTTGGCGGTCGCGGCGGCCATGGCCTCGGGGGTCCCTAACGAGATCGTGTACGCCGTGGTGCGCTCGCCCGGCACCGGGCGCTCGAGCAGGTTCCAGGCCCGCTGGCCCGCCGCCTTGGCCTCGAGGTCGATCAGGGCGCAATCCAGGGCGTTGCGGGCCGCACCCGGCGCCATGGCGGCCTGCAGGGCCTGCCGCGAGATACCATCGGCAACGGCCTGCTGCATGGCCTGGATGGCCGCCAGCGTCGCCTCGGGCGTCTCGCCATAGCGGGGGTAGGGTACGCACTCGCCGCGGCCGGTCAGCCCGTCCCGGCTGACCTCGGCCATGACGGTCACGGCCTCGGTCTTGGCCCCGCGGCTGATGGTAAAGCTGCCCGCGATCGGGAAGCGCTCGATTCGCGCCGCCAGGGACGCAAATTTCATGGAAGTCATTTTGAACTCTGGCGAAATCTGAACCTGCTAGTTACCTGTAGCAACTAACATTAACCACTTGGGGATACCTTCTCTGGGTAAGGGCGCGTGCGCAACTCTCTGATTTTCTCCGCCCCGGTACGGGAGCGGACATCTTGAACAGCGATCCGAAGCTGGAACGGATTGCCAAGGGCAACGCGCTGGCACTTTGCGCCACTGGGACCTGGACTGCGAGCTTCGCGCCGGTCCTGGAACGGATGGTGGCCGACGCCGAGAAGCTCGCCGGCACCCCCCAAAGCATCTTCATCGACGTGTCCGAAGTCGCCAAGCTCGACACCTTCGGGGCCTGGCTGATCGAGCGGCTGCGCCGCAGCCTCACCAAGGGGCCGGTCGAGGCGCAGATCGCCGGGCTGTCCGCCAATTATTCCAGCCTCGTGGACGAGGTGCGGCGGGTCCGGGCGGGCGCCGTAATCGACAACAGTCCGATCACCATCGCCGGCATGCTGGAGCAGATCGGCCGGGCCGTGGCCGGCGTCGGCGGGACGATCGCGGGGCTCGTCGACATGCTGGGCGCCGTGCTCGCGGCATGGTTTCGCGTCCTGATCCATCCGCGCTCGTTCCGCCTGACCTCGACCGTGCATCACATGGAGCAGGTCTGCTGGCGCGCGGTGCCAATCATCGTGCTGATCACCTTCCTGATCGGCTGCATCATCGCGCAACAAGGCATCTTCCATTTCCGAAGATTCGGCGCCGACATCTTCGTGGTCGACATGCTCGGCGTGCTGGTGCTGCGCGAGATCGGCGTGCTCCTGGTCGCGATCATGGTCGCGGGGCGCTCGGGCAGCGCCTACACCGCCGAGCTCGGCTCGATGAAGATGCGCGAGGAGATCGACGCGCTGCGCACCATGGGCTTCGATCCGATCGAGGTGCTGGTGCTGCCGCGCATGATGGCGCTGGTGCTGGCGCTGCCGATCCTGGCTTTCCTCGGCGCGATGGCCGCGCTCTATGGCGGCGGGCTCGTGGCCTGGCTCTATGGCGGGGTCGAGCCCGAGGCCTTCCTGCTGCGCTTGCGCGACGCCATCTCGATCGACCATTTCATCGTCGGCATCGTCAAGGCCCCGGTCATGGCCGCCGTGATCGGCATCGTCGCTTGCGTCGAAGGGCTTGCCGTGCAGGGTAGTGCGGAATCGCTGGGCCAGCACACGACGTCGTCCGTCGTCAAAGGCATCTTCTTCGTCATCGTCATGGACGGCGTGTTCGCCATCTTCTTCGCCGCGATCGGAATGTGACGATGGCGACAGAAGCTCAAAGCGAAATCCAAAACCCCATCATCCGCGTCCGTGACGTCACCGTGCAGTTCGGCTCAACGCGCGTGCTCGACGGCCTCGACCTCGACGTCAAGCGCGGCGAGATCCTTGGCTTCGTCGGTCCGTCAGGCGCAGGCAAATCGGTGCTGACGCGAACCATCATCGGCCTCGTGCCGAAGGTCGCAGGCTCCATCGAGGTGTTCGGGGTCGATCTGGATTCCTCCAACACCGCGCAGCGCCGCAACGTCGAACGGCGCTGGGGCGTCCTGTTCCAGCAGGGCGCGCTGTTCTCCTCGCTGACCGTGCGGCAGAACATCCAGTTTCCGATGCGCGAATATCTTCGCGTCTCGCAGCGGCTGATGGACGAGATCACCATGGCCAAGCTGGCCATGGTCGGCCTCAAGCCGGAGGTCGCCGAGCGATTTCCCTCGGAGCTGTCGGGCGGCATGATCAAGCGCGTGGCGCTGGCGCGCGCACTGTCTCTCGATCCCGACCTCGTCTTCCTGGATGAGCCGACCTCGGGCCTCGATCCGATCGGCGCCGGCGATTTCGACGAGCTGGTCAGGACGCTCCAGCGCACTTTGGGGCTGACGGTTTTCATGGTAACCCACGATCTCGACAGCCTTTACACCGCATGCGACCGCATCGCCGTTTTAGGGAACGGTAAGATCATTGCGGCAGGGTCGATCGCCGACATGCAGGCCTCGCAGCATCCCTGGTTGAGGCAGTATTTCCATGGCAAGCGCGCCCGCGCGGTCATGGGTTGAGTGCCTTGGGTTGAGTGGCTGGGTTGAGTAGCTGGGATGAGTAGCCGGAGCACCTGATGGAAACGCGGGCGAACTACGTCTTGATTGGGTCGTTCACGCTGGCGGTGATCGCCGCGGCGATCGGCTTCGTGCTCTGGTTCCAGTCGTTGCATACCACCAAGCAGCGCAGCCCCTTGCGCGTCGTGTTCGAAGGCCCGGCGGCGGGCCTGCGCAATGGCGGAAGCGTCAACTTCAACGGTATCCGGGTGGGCGAGGTGGTCTCGGTGAAGCTCGACAACCCGCGGCGGGTTGTCGCACTCGCCATGATCGAGAACAATGCCCCGATCCGCAAGGACACGCTGGTCGGCCTCGAATTCCAGGGCCTCACCGGCGTTGCCGCGATCTCGCTCAAGGGTGGCGACGAAGCCGCGGCCCCGCCGCCGCTCGACCAGGACGGCATCCCGACGCTGACGGCCGACCCCAACAAGCTGCAGGACGTCACCGAGGCGATCCGCGGCACGCTGCAGAACATCAACAAGATCGTCGCCGACAACCAGGAGTCCGTGAAGAACTCGCTGAAGAATCTCGAGACCTTCACCAACTCGCTCGCGCGCAATTCCGAGAAGATCGACGGCGTGATGGCCAAGGTCGACGGCGTCATGCTCAAGGCCGACAATCTCATGCTCGGCCTCAACACGCTCGCCGGCGGCAAGGACGGCGGCGAGCTGTTCCAGGCGGTGAAGTCGATCCGCGAGCTCGCCGACGATTTCGACAAGCGCTCCGGCGCATTGATGGCCGACGGCCGCCGTACCCTCGGCGACATCAGCCGCGCCGTGAACAATTTCGACCGCAACCCGACCCGCGTGCTGTTCGGCGCCAGCAACAGCGCGCCGGCCGCCCCGCCGCCCGAACCGCCCAAGCCGGCCGCAGCGCCGAGCGGCAGGCGATAGCGCCGCAAGTTCGCGCGAGACGAGGGAGGCGTGCTCTCCCAGCCGACATTGCGAGCGTAGCGACTTGTCCGCCGTAGCCTTGGCGAAGGCGGAAGCAATCCAGGCTGTCTCTGCGAAAGGCAGTCTGGATTGCTTCGTCGCCAGCGCAAAATTGCTTCGCAATTTTGTCGCGGGCTCCGCGCAATGACGGGACGATACGAAAGTATGGGGGTCTGGCCGAGCCAAGGTAGGGGGAGGGGCTGCCGGTCGTTGTCAGCTATATCGCGCTCAAGGCGTGCCCACGACAAGGCGCGTCGACTTCACTCACAGGGGAGGAGAGCGCATGGTACGCCTGCTGCTGTTGTTGCCGTTCATCGGCCTGATGATCGTGCCGTTCTATAATATCCGGGAGCCCTATCTGTTCGGCTTCCCGTTCTTCTACTGGTACCAGCTCGCCTGGGTGCCGCTGACCTCGCTGCTTACCTGGATCGTCTACAGGAGCGTGCGTCGTGCTGGCTGATGTCGATAGCGCGGCGTTCGCCGTATTCCTCGCACTGTTCATCCTCGTCACCGGCATGGGCTTCGTCGCCTCGCGCTGGCGCAAGCCGGAGACGCTCGCCCATCTCGACGAGTGGGGCCTCGGCGGCCGCAAGTTCGGAACCTGGATCACCTGGTTCCTGGTCGGCGGCGACTTCTACACCGCCTACACCGTGATCGCCGTTCCGGCACTGGTCTATGCGGTCGGCGCCTACGGCTTCTTCGCGCTGCCCTACACCATCATCGTCTATCCCTTCGTGTTCGCGGTGATGCCGGTGCTGTGGAAGGTCGCCAAGGAGCGTGGCTATGTCACCGCCGGCGACGTGGTGCGCGGCGCCTACGGCTCGCGCGGGCTCGAGCTTGCGGTCGCGGCCACCGGCGTGCTGGCGACGATGCCCTACATCGCGCTCCAGCTCATCGGCATGGAGGTCGCGATCAAGGCGCTCGGCCTGCACGGCGAGGTGCCGCTCGTGCTCGCCTTCCTGGTGCTGGCGCTCTACACCTATTCGTCGGGCCTGCGCGCGCCGGCGCTGATCGCCTTCGTCAAGGACATCATGATCTACATCGTGGTGATCGCAGCGATCGCGATCGTACCCTCGAAGCTCGGCGGCTACGGTGCGATCTTCACCGCGGCGGACGCGGCGTTCGCGGCGAAAGGCGCAGGCGGCACCTTGCTGTCGCCGGCGCAGATCGTGCCCTACGCCTCGCTGGCGCTCGGCTCGGCGCTCGCTGCCTTCATGTACCCGCATACGCTGACCGGCATCTTCGCGTCTTCGGGCGGCAACACCATTCGCAAGAATGCGATGCTGCTGCCGGCCTACACGCTGCTGCTCGGCCTGCTCGCGCTGCTGGGCTACATGGGCCACGCGGCGGGATTGAAGCTCGCGAGCAACAACGACGTCGTGCCCGAGCTGTTCAAGCTGCTGTTCCCGAGCTGGTTCGCGGGCTTCGCCTTCGCCGCGATCGCGATCGGCGCGCTGGTGCCGGCCGCCGTCATGAGCATCGGCGCGGCCAACCTGTTCACCCGCAACTTCTGGAAGGTGTGGGTCGATCCGAAGGTGACGCCGGCCGGCGAGGCGAAGGTCGCCAAGATCACCTCCATGCTGGTGAAGGTCGGCGCGCTGCTCGCGATCCTGCTGATGCCGACCCAGTTCGCGCTCGACCTGCAACTGCTCGGAGGCCTCTGGATCCTGCAGACGCTGCCGGCGCTGGTGTTCGGTCTCTACCTGAACTGGTTCTCGAGCACGGCATTGCTTGCCGGCTGGGCCGTCGGTCTCGTCGGAGGATCTTGGCTGGCCTGGTCCGACGGGCTGAAGCCGCTGCACAGCATCGACTTCGGCGCCGGCAAGTTTGCGATCTACACCGGTCTGCTCGCGCTCGCGCTCAACATCGCGGTGGCCGTCGCGGTCAACCTGGCGCTCAAGCGCGTACCGCAGCAACGGCTGTCCCGCGAGGCAGCTGAATGACTGCCGTCGGCGGCCGGAGATCTTCCGGCCGCCGCTCTCTCCGGCATGAATAGCCTTCCATGCGATTGAAAACGCCTTAGTATCCGCCGGCGATCCGGCCCCGCTCGTCGCCGGCGGATCGGAGGTCTCGGGTGAGGATGTCGTGCAGGCGTGGTTCGTTCTTGCGGTCGCTGCCGGCTATGTGACCACGCTGTTCCTGGTGGCCTGGTGGGGCGACCGGCGGAGCGCCGCTGGGCCGCTGGTGTCGCCAAACTCCTGGGCCGCCGCAATCAGCTATTGCCTGACGCTCGCGGTCTACAATACGTCGTGGAGCTTCTACGGATCGGTCGGGCGCGCCGCCACCAGCGGGCTGGACTTCGCCACGATCTATATCGGCCCGACCCTGGTGCTGCTGTTCGGCCAGAGGTTGCTGTCCAAGGTGATTGCGATCGCCAAGGCGCAGAACGTCACCTCGATCGCGGACTTCATCGCCGCACGCTACGGCAAGAGCCAGGTGCTCGCGGCCTTCGTGACGCTCGCATCGCTGCTGGGCGTGCTTCCCTACATTGCGCTCCAGCTCAAGGCCGTGGGCAAGAGCTTCGACTACCTCATCCTCCAGCCCGAGCGGGCCGGCGGCGAGGGCTTGCGTTTCTGGCAGGATTCCGCGTTCGGCGTGGCCGCGTCGATGGCGCTGTTCGCGATCGTGTTCGGCGTCCGGCACGTCCACGCCAGCGAGCATCATCGCGGCCTGATGCTCGCGATCGCCTTTGAGAGCGTCGTCAAGTTGCTCGCATTCCTGATCGTCGCGCTGTTCGTGCTGTTCGGACTATCAGGCGGGCCGGCCGCTCTGCTGTCGCAATTCCAGTCGGAGCCGCAGCTCGCGGGAATCCTGAGCTTCGATCCGACGCAGCCGGTGTGGCCCGCGACCATCATCATCTCAGGAATCGCCTTCCTGTGCCTGCCGCAGGCCTTCCATGTCGCGGTCGTCGAGAATGAAAGTCCGAGCCACACGCGCACCGCGGCCTGGCTTTACCCGGCCTACCTTGCGCTGTTCAGCCTGCTGATCCTGCCGATCGCCGCGGCCGGGCTCAACCGGTTCGGTGCGATGATGGACCCCGACACCTATGTCATCTCGCTGCCCATCGCGGCGGATGCGGGCACCATCAGCCTGATCGCGTTCCTGGGCGGACTGTCGGCCGCGACCGGCATGGTGATCATGACGTCGGTCGCACTCAGCACCATGCTCTGCAACGACGTCATCATGCCGCTGCTGCTGCGCTCGCGCGTCTTCGGCCTGCGCGCGCAGAGCCGGCCGATGACCTCGGTGCTGGTGACGGTGCGCCGGCTGTCGATTCTCGGCATTCTGCTGCTCGCCTATCTGATGCACCGCCTGGTCAATCAGTCCTATCCGCTCACCGTGATTGGCCTCTTGTCGTTCGTCGCGGTCGCGCAATTCGGTCCGGCGTTCGTCGGCGGGCTGTTCTGGCCGCGGGCCAACAAGGCCGGCGCCTCGCTCGGGATCGCGGTCGGCTTCTTCATCTGGGCTTATACGCTGCTGCTGCCCTCGGCCGCGCCTCTGTGGCCTGGGATCGAGGAGATCGTCCGCCACGGCCCGTGGCAACTCGCCTGGCTCAAGCCCAATGCGCTGTTCGGCCTCGAAGGCGTCGATCCGATTTCGCACGCCACGCTATGGAGCCTTGGCGCGAATCTCGTCTGCTTTCTCATCGTCTCGGCGCTCGGACGGCAATCGACCGTCGAGCGCAACCAGGCGGCCGCGTTCGCCGACGGTGTCGTTCGTGAGTCCATCCCGAAATTGTCGTCGCGCGTGCTGGTCCGGCTCGACGATCTCCGCGCGCTGGCGCTGCGTTTCGTCGGTGTCGAGCGCGGCGCGGCAGCTTTTGACGCTTATCTGGCGGCCCGTGTTGCGGGGATGGGATCGCGCCTCGATCCGTCGGGACTGGTCGATCTCGACTCGATCCGATTCACCGAGAACCTGCTTGCCGGCGCGATCGGCGCGGCATCGGCGCGCGTGGTGATTGCAGCGTCGCTGGAAGGCCACTCGCTCTCGCGGCGGGAGGCGATGGCGATGCTCGACGAGGCCTCGGAGGCGTTGCGCTTCAACCGCAGCCTGTTGCAAAGCACGCTGGAGAGCGTGCCGCAGGGCATCTGCGCCTTCGATGCCGATTTCAACATCACGGCCTGGAACGGACGTTTCATCGCGCTGTTGGACCTGCCGCCGGATTTCGTGCGCGTCGGGCTTCCATTGGCGGACCTCATCGCCTTCAATGTCGAGCGTGGCGAATATGCCGCCTCCGAATTCGCGGCGCTCCTGGTCAACCGTGACGTCGCCACGCAAAGCTGGCCCTATCTCTACGAGCGCAAGCGGCCGGACGGCACGGTGCTCGAGATCGTCTACGACCGCGCCGCCGAGGGCGGCTACGTCTCGACCTACACCGACGTCACCGAGCGTCATCGGGCCGCGGAAGCGTTGCGACGCGCCAATGAAGGACTCGAGCTGCGCGTCCGCGAGCGCACCGAGGCGCTCGAGCAGGCCAAGGCGGAGGCCGAGCAGGCCAATCTCGGCAAGACCCGTTTCCTGGCGGCGGCGAGCCATGATCTGCTGCAGCCGCTGAACGCGGCGCGTCTGTTTCTGTCCGCGCTCGACGAAAGCCTGCATGCCGCGTCGCGATCCGGCGCGGCCGAGAAGGAGCGAACCCTCACCGGCAGCGCCATCACGGCGCTGCGCTCGACCGAGCATGTGCTCGACCGGCTGCTCGACATCTCCTCCTACGATGCCGGCGCCGTTCGGGCCGAGATATCCGACTTTCCGATCGCTGATCTCTTCGTGCAGTTGAACGTCGAATTCTCCGCGATGGCGCGCGAACGCGGCCTGGTCCTCCGCGTCGTCGATTGCCGCCACGCCGTGCGCAGCGATCCGCATCTGCTGCGCCGGATCCTGCAGAACCTGCTGTCCAATGCGCTTCGCTACACACCGAGGGGACGCATCCTGCTCGGCTGCCGGCGGCGCGGCAACGCACTGCGCATCGAAGTCTGGGACACCGGCGTCGGCATCGCCGCGGCGGACCAGAAGCGCATCTTCGAAGAGTTCCAGCGTCTGGCGCAAGGATCGGAGAAGGGGCTGGGCCTCGGGCTCGCGATCGTCGATCGCGTCTCGCGGCTGCTGGGTCATCCCGTCGATGTTCGTTCGCGGCCGGGTCACGGTTCGTGCTTTGCCGTCACGGTGCCGCTCGCCGAGGGGCCGGGAATGCCGCTCCAGCGCCAGGTTGCGACTGCGGCTCCAGCGGTGGCGGAGCGGCCGCTGACGATCCTGTGCCTCGACAATGATGCGACGATCCTGGAAGGCCTCTCCGCGCTGCTCGGCGGCTGGGGTCATCGCGTGCTGGTCGCAACCGACGCGGCCGCGGCGAAGGAGACGGCCGCGGCCGTCCCGCCCGACATCGTGCTGCTCGATTACCATCTCGACGGCGGCCGCAACGGCTTGGACTTTCTTGACGATCTCAGGCAGAAGTCGGGCCGCGCCGTCCGCGCGCTAGTCGTCACCGGGGATCGCAGCGAGGCGGTGCGCAACGAGGCGAGGGCGCGCGGCTGCGAGATCCTGTCGAAGCCGGTCAAGCCGGCGGCCCTTCGGCGCTTTCTCGGTGGTGAGGCATTGAGCCGACAGTTCGGGACGGAACCGGAGACTCCCTGACGATGCGCATCCTGATCGGCGACGACCATCCGCTGGTGCAGGCTGCGCTACGCAGCGCGCTGTCGAGCGTGCTGCCCGATCTCGACATCGTCGCCTGCCAATCGCTGGATGAGGCGATCGGCGTGCTGACGGTCCAGTCCGGCGACATCGACCTGATCCTCTGGGATCTGACGATGCCGGGTATCCAGGGTTTTGCCGCGCTGTTCATCCTGTCGGCGCAATTCCCGACCGTGCCGGTGGCGATCATCTCCGCGCGGCAGGACGCGGCCACGATCCGCCGCGCCATCGCCTATGGCGCATCCGGCTACATCCCGAAATCGCTCGGCCTGCCCGAGATGGCCGAGGCGATCACGAAGATCCTCGCCGGCGAGATCTGGATGCCGCCCAATGTCGGCGGCCGCGGCTCGATCCAGAGCGCCGATGTGGAGCTGGCTGCGCGCATGGCCACCCTTTCGGCGCAGCAGCTGCGCATTCTCGCGATGATCGTGGAGGGCAAGCTCAACAAGCAGATCGCGGGCGAGCTCGACATCGCCGAGCAGACGGTCAAGGGCCACGTCTCGACCATCCTGCGCAAGCTCGGCGTCGGCTCGCGCACCCAGGCCGCCGTGCTCGCCGAGCGGCTGTCGTTCGGCCAGCCCGGTGGCAATTGAGCTTCAGGACATCCCTAAAACAAAAACGGAGGCCGTGTGGCCTCCGTTTTCTCATTCGCGCTTGGTTGCCAATTACCCCAGCCGGCCCGCCGCATGCGCCAGCAGCGTGTACACCAGACCCGTCTCCGAGGTCAGGTGGCTGCGCAGCTCCTGCGGGCCGCGGCCATCGCGGGCGACTTCGTCGAGCAGGCGCTCGAATTCGGCGACGTAGCGGTCGACCGTGCCCTTGAAGTTGCGGTCGGCGCGGTACTTGCGGGCGACCTCGTCGAAGGCCTTCTGGCCGGCGGGCGTGTAGAGGCGCTTGGTGAACGCCTTGTTCTCGCCGCGCTGGTAGCGGTCCCACATCTCGGCCGCGAGGTTGCGGTCCATCAGCCGGCCGATGTCGAGCGACAACGATTCCAGCGGATTGCTGCTGGCCTGTGGGGCCTGCGGCTGCGGCGCGGTTGCGGCGCGGCCACGGGGAGCCTCACGTCCGGTCGGAGCGCCCTGGTTGGCGTCGGTCCGGTTGAGCAGGTCCGACAGCCAGCCGTCACGGCCCTGGTCGTTGCCAACAGGGGCGACCGGCGGCGCTTCGGTGCGGCGCGAGGGCGCCGGCATGCCGAGGTCCGGCGGCGGCAGCGTAGACGCGCTGCCGGTGTCGCGCATGCGGGTCTCGGCGGCGCGAGCGCCCGCAACGGCCATCATCGGCTCTTCCTGGCGCTGGACGGCGACGGAGGCGCGGCCCGCCGTGGTGACGTCGAGGCCACGGCCGTGCTGGGCCACGATGCGGTTGAGCTCGGCGAGCGCCTCGATCTGGTCGACGATCACCTTGCGCATCTGCGCCGTGCTCTCGGCGGCCTCCTGCGGCATCTCGAGCACGCCGCGGCGCAGCTCGTTGCGGGTGGCTTCGAGCTCGTTGTGCATCTCGAAGGCCATCTGCTTCATGCTGGACACGAGGTTGGTGAACTTCTCGGTCGACTGCTTGAACATCGCATCCGCCTCGTCGGTGGTCTGGCGGTAGATGTCGTGCATGGCATCGATGGTCTGCCGGTGCTCCTCTTCCGACGCCGCGCGCACCGCCTCGAACTGGCGGGTGATCGCGGCCGAGCCGGCGCCGGCGGTCTCGGCGACGACGCGGGCGATGTCGCGGGCACGCTCTTCGGCCGCGGCCAGCGATTCATCGAGCAGGCCGGTGAAGCGCGACAGTCGCTGGTCGAGATCGGCGGTGCGCAGGTCGATCGTGGTGACCAGCGATTCCAGCGCCTGCTTGCGCTCGGCGAGCGAGGCGGTGGTGTTCTTGTTGCTCTGCTCGACGACCTGCGCGGCGTCGACCAGCGCCTTGCCGTGCGCGTCGAACTGGGTCGACAGCTCGCCGAGGTCCTGCAGTGCCTTGGTGGTCTTGCTGTTGAAGACGTTGAGCTGCTCTTCCAGGTTCTGCGTCGCCGCGCCGTTGCGCGAGGTGACGTCGTTCATCGCCGAGACGAAGTCGGCGACGCGCGTCACCAGCGCCCGCTCGAGCGAGTTGAGGTTGTCGTGCGCACCGGTCAACACCTCCTGGAGCAGGATGTTGCCTTCGCGCAGACGTTCGAACAGCGCCACCGTGTCGGTGCGCAGGATCTTGCTGGTCTCCTGCATCTCGGTGACGGCCGCGATCGAGACCTGGCGCGACTGGTCGATCGCCGAACGCGAGGCCTGCTCGAGGTCCTTGAGCGACTTGCCGACCGCGCTGGTGGCGATCTCGCTCGCCGCGTTGATGGTGCGGGCGACTTCCGAGCCGTTGCCCATCATGGTCTGCGAGAAGGCCTGGCCGCGCGTCTCGATCGACTTCAGCGCGTCCGAGGTGACGCGGTCGATGTCGAGGGTGAGCTGGCTGGTCTTCGAGCCGATCGCGTCGACCAGCGCGCCGCGCTTGGCGTCGATCATGTTCGACAGGCGGTCGGCCTGCTGCTGCACGTAGGTGACGATCTCGTCGGTCTTGCCGGTCATGGCCTGGCCGAAGCTCGAGCTGGCGGCGAGCACGGAACGCTCGACGTCGGACGAACTCGACTTGACCCGCGAGCTCGCCTCGTTGGAGGCCGAGATCAGCGCGTTCTGGGCGTTGAGCGCGCTGGTCTGGATGTCGTTGGTCGCATTCGCGGTGGCCGAGCTCAGCGTACGCTCGATCTCGGTCGAGATCGCGCGGATCTGGCTTGCGGCGTCCGCCGAGGTCGAGGTCAGCGAGGTCTGGGCCTCGCGGGCGCTGTTGAGGATGGTCGAGGCGGTGTCGGCGCCGACCGCGGTCAGCGTACGCTCGATGTCCGTAGTCAGCGACTTGATCTGGCTCGCCGCGTCGGTCGACGCGGAGATCAGCGAGCCCTGGGCCTCGCGCACGCCGCTGGTGAGCGCCTCGATGGTGGCGCCGCCGGCGGTCGCCAGCGCGCGCTGCATCTCGGCCGCGAGCGAACGGACCTGGCTGGTCTGCTCGGCCGAGACCGTGAGCAGGGTGCTCTGGGCGTCACGGGCGCTGGTGGTGATCGTCTCGGCGGTGGACTGGCCGACCTGCGAGAGCGAACGATGTACTTCGGCCGCGAGCGACTTGACCTGGCTCGCCGCATCCGAGGATGCCGTGACCAGTGTGCTCTGGGCTTCGCGGGCGCCGCTCATGATGGTTTCGGCGGTCGAGGTGCCGGCCATGGTGAGCGAGCGCTGCACGTCCGAGGACAGCGCCTTGATCTGGTTGGCGGTCTCGGCCGAGGCCGCGATCAGCGCGCTCTGAGCGTCGCGGGCACCGGCGGTGATCGAGTCCGCCGTGGCGGTGCCGGCCAGCGACAGCGAGCGCTGCACGTCGGCGGTGAGCGTCTTGACGTGGTTGGCCGCGTCCGAGGATGCCGTGACGAGCGTGGTCTGCACCTCGCGGGCGCCGGCCAGGATCGAGGCTGCGGTGGCCGAGCCTGCCGCCGACAGCGTGCGCTCGACGTCGGCCGCGAGCCCCTTGATCTGGTTGGAAGCTTCGCCCGACGCTGCGACCAGCGTCGACTGCGCCTCGCGGGCGCTGCTCAGGATCGAGTTCGCAGAGCCGGTGCCGACCGCGGTCAGCGCGCGCTCGACCTCGGCGGAGGTCATCTTGAGCTGGGCGTTGACGTCGGAGGAGACCGTCATCAGCGACTGCTGGGCGGTGCGCGCGCCGGTCTGGATCGTCTCGCTGGTGTTGACGACGAGGTTGGTGAGCGAGCGCTCGGCGTCCTCGACATGCGAGCGGATCGCGGTCGAGATCATCTCGGCGCGGGACATCATGTCCTCGCTGGCCTGGCGGCCGCTGCTCTCGATGCGGCCGGCGACGGCCTCGACGCGCGAGCCGAGCAGGTCCTCGAACTGCGCCACGCGCACGTCGATGTCGCTCGCGACCGAGCCGACCTTGGTCTCGATGGCGTGCTGGATCTCCTGGAAGCGCGCGCTGACCGTGTCGGTCAGATGCGTGCTGCGGCCGTCGATCATGTCGGCGACGCCGGTGATGCGGCGGTCCACGGCCTCGATCGCCTGCGCTGTGCCGTCGGTGAGCGTCGAGGTCAGCAGCGTCAGACGCGTGTCGATCGACTGCACGGCCTGCGAGGCGCCGTTGGTCACCGTGGTGGTGAGGTAGGTGAGGCGGCTATCGATGGATTCGAGCGCCTGCGAGGCGCCGCCGGTGAGCGTCGTCGTGAGGTGGGTCAGACGGGTGTCGATCGACTGGATGGTCTGCGAGGCGCCGTCGGTCAGCGTGCTCGTGAGGTGGTTGAGGCGCGCGTCGATGGTTTCGACTGCCTGCGATGCACCTGAGGTCAGCGAGGTCGTGAGGTGGGTGAGGCGGCTGTCGATCGACTGGATCGCCTGCGCGGCGCCGTCGGTCAGCGACGAGGCGAGCGTGTCGATGCGCCCGTCGATCGTCTCGGTCATCGACTTCGCACGGCTGTCGAACGACTGTTCGAGCGCGGTGACGCGGCCGCCGAGTTGCTCGTCGAAAGTCTTGATGTGGCCTTCGATCGTGGAGTCGAGGCCGGCGATCTTGCCGTTCAGCGAAGCGTCGAAATTGCTGACGCGGTCGCCGATGGTGGTCTCGAACTGCATCAGGCGCTGGTCGAGGATCGCGGTGATCTCGCCGCCGTTGGCGGTGAAGCGGGTGTCGAAATTCTCGACATAGGTCTTCAGCGATTCATGGATGTCCTGCGTGCGCTGGCCCATGCGCTCGACGATCTCGCCGCCGAAGGTCTTCACGGTGCGGTCGAACTCGGAGATGTGGCGCGTGATCAGGGCGCCCAGCGTGCCGGAGTCGCGGGCGAACTTCTCGACCAGCTCGGTGCCCTGGTTCCT
This sequence comes from Bradyrhizobium sp. CCBAU 53351, assembly GCF_015291745.1. Taxonomy (NCBI): domain Bacteria; kingdom Pseudomonadati; phylum Pseudomonadota; class Alphaproteobacteria; order Hyphomicrobiales; family Nitrobacteraceae; genus Bradyrhizobium; species Bradyrhizobium sp. CCBAU 53351. Next base: position 5,167,138 of record NZ_CP030059.1, on the reverse strand, counting down.
GACCAGCTCGTCGAACGCGCTCATCTGCAGCGACAGCGAGTCGTGCGCGGTCTCGGTCTGGCTGACGACCTTGGCGACGAGGGTGTTGACGGTGGCGTCGAGCGCCTCGCTCGCCTTGTCGCCGCTCGTCATGATCTGGCCGGCGAGGCGGTTGCCGGCGTCGTCGATCTTGGCGGAAAGGTCGTTGGAGCGCAGCTCGAGCTCGAGCAGCAGCGAGTCCGAGGAATTCTTCAGGCTGTCGTGCACCTGTTCGGTGCGCTCGGAGATGCCGTCGACGATCGCGGCGGAGCGCTGCTCGAATTCGCCGGTGATGCGGTCGATGCGCTCGTTCAGCATCTCGTGGACGCGGTCGGCGAGGTCGACGAACTCGTCGTGGACGTGGCCGGTCTTGAAGTTGAGGCTGGTGGTCAGCCGCTCGCTGGCATCGAGCACGGCGCGCGTGGTCTCGTTGCTGGCCTCCTCGAGGCGGTCGAGCAGGTCGCCGCCGCGCTCGCCGAGTGCCAGGATCATGTTGTCGCCGGCATTGCTCAGCGCGCTGGTGATGTGGGCGCCGCGCTCCTCGAGCGCGCCGGTGATGGACTTGGCGACCTCGTCGACGCGCGAGGCGATCGCGTCGGAGATCAGTGCGATGTCGTGGCGCAGATCGATCTGCACGCCGGAGATGGCGCTGCGGACCTGCTCGGCCTGGCCGACCAGATTGTCGCGCTGATGTGCGATATCCTGGAGCAGCGCGCGGATGCGCACTTCGTTGTCGGAATAGGCGCGCTCCAGCGCTGCGACCTCGTTGGCCACCAGCGTCTCGAGTTCGCCGGCGCGCGCGATCGCGCGCTCGATGCCGTCGCCCATCGCCGCCACTTCGCGGCGGATGGCCTGGCCGACGGTGACCATGGAATCGGAGGCCGAGCCCTCGGGCTCGGAGAAGCGGATCGCGACCTGCGCCATCGCTTGCGCGATCATGCGCATTTCCTGGCCGCGCCAGACGAGGCTGGCGAGGAAGTAGAACAGCATGATCGGCGCAAAGAACATCGCGATCAGGCCGGCAATGACGAGCACGCCGCCGCTCTGGCCCATGGCGGCCTGGATCGAGGGCAGGAAGCCGAACGTCAGCGCGGCGCAGGCCGCGAGCCAGACGCCGGCGAAGACGGTGGCGAAAGTATAGACGCTGCGGGCAGGGCGGCCCTTCTGAAGCGCCTGGAGCAGCTGGCCGATGGTCTCGCGGTCGTCATTGGCGGCGCGGCGCGAAGAGCGGGGCTCCTCGACCGGGTCGAACACGGTCGACCGCTCGTTGGCGGCAGGGCGGGGCTCGAAGCTCGGCTCGTCGAAGATCGGGGGCGGCGCCACCGAGGGCGTGGTCTCGTTGCGCATCGAGGCGTTGCGGCTGGTGTCCGCGGCCGTGTCGCTGATGTTCAGGGCTTCCTGGATCGCAGAAAGCGCAACTTCTGTCGGGTCTTTGACCTTTTTCGGAGTGTTCGCCATGTTCAGTCCGAGCCCTCGTTACTTGTACGCGTCCCCCCGCGAGCCCTGCGCGCGACGCAAGCCCACAGACCGGATCATGCCGCTTACGCGGATCTCCGAGCCGTCGCCACCCGGACGGCTTGTCCGCCAATTTCTGCAACATCCTATTGGCAGAGCGTCGCGAATGAAATGCCCGCGATTAAGACAATCTTAATCATCGTTAACAGGATCGCGCCGTAACGCCTTAGCAATAAATGCAATTCTCCACCGAACTTGGCCGATTGCGGCAACTTTTCGTCAATAAACTGGCAGAACTGCGTCGCCGGCCCCCAACATTTCGTTAACCATTTCCATGCTTGGGTGAGGCGACCGCACCGCCGGACCGGCGGAACCGTCGCGCGATGCCGGGGCCTTTCGCCATGACGCCTGAACTGCAACGGATGGACTGGATGCCCTCGCCCCCGCTTGCACCCATCGACAGCCCGCTCGACCTCGACCACCTCTCCCGGATGACGCTCGGCGATGCGGAGCTGGAGCAGGAAGTGCTGGCCATGTTCGCCGAGCAGGCGGTCCGCCTGATGGCGGCGATGGCGGGACTGCCGGCCGAGGCCGGCGCACTTGCCCACAAGCTCAAGGGGTCGGCCCGCGGGATCGGCGCCTTTGCGGTAGCCGATGCCGCAGCGAGCCTGGAGACCGCGATCCAGGCCGGCCATAACGAGCGCCACGCCTTCGCGGCGTTGAAGGAGGCGGTGACCGAGGCCCGCGCCGCCATCGAGGTGATCCTGAAGCCTTGAGGCCACGCGGCCGAGCCGGATTCTAGTCTCTTGTTTTGACGCAATTTCTTGCCGCAAAGCGGCATTTACTTCGTCGCAAAACCCTATGGCGCCGGGCTGATCGACCCGTTATAGGACAGCCCGGACCCTCCTTCATTCCCAGCACCGCGGCAGCACGAGCACACATGGCCAAGATTCACTTTGTCGACCACAAGGGCGAAACCCGCACGGTGGAAATCGAGAACGGCGCAACCGTGATGGAAGCCGCGATCCGCAACAGCATTCCCGGCGTCGAGGCCGAATGCGGCGGCGCCTGCGCCTGCGCGACCTGCCATGTCTATGTCGACGAAGCCTGGCGCGAGAAGGTCGGCAGCCCGACGCCGATGGAAGAGGACATGCTCGACTTCGGCTTCGACGTGCGCCCGAATTCGCGCCTGTCCTGCCAGATCAAGGTCAGCGACGATCTCGACGGTCTCGTCGTGTCGACGCCGGAACGTCAGGCCTGATTGGGTCGGCCTGACAGGCCTGATCCCGCCCTTTCTGAGTTGAACTAGAGGGTCGGCGGCGCGACCTCGATGCCGCGCTTGTGCCAGGGTCTGAGCTTCTCGACGATCTCCGCGCTGAGCGGCGCGGGCCGCCGTGTCGCCTCGTCGAGCATGACGCCGACCGACATCGCCGAGGCGATGCATCTGCCTTCCGAGAACACGACCTGTTCGAAGGTCACGGACGTCCGTCCCAGCTTCACGACGCCGAGGCCGAGCTCGATCGTGTTCGGCCAGTGCAGTTCGGCGCGGAAATGGATGTCGAGCCGCACCATGATCCAGGCGAGCCCCGGCGGCGTCAGCCCATATTCGGGGCTCTTCATCAGCGTGACACGGCCGGTCTCGAAATAGGTGGCGTAGACGGCGTTGTTGACGTGCTGGTTGGGATCAAGATCGCCGAAGCGGACGTTGTCGCTGAGGCGGTAGGGAAAGTCCTCCAGGCGCGGCGTCGTATCGAGGCGACTAGGTGCGTTCACCGATTGATCTCCGTCATATCCTTGCTGGTTACAGCCCAGTTATCCTGCCCCGGCAAGTGGGCGCGGCCGCGGGGCGCTCCCGCTTTTATGCCTTCCCTGATCCATCCCCGTTGGCTAGACAGGCGGGGTCACCTCTGCCCAAAGGGCGCCGTCCAACAGATAACGACAGACAAAGAGACGACATGAGCGACGCGATCAAAACCGATGTGCTGATTATTGGCGCCGGCCCCTGCGGTCTGTTCGCCGCCTTCGAGCTTGGCCTTCTCGACATGAAGACGCATTTCGTCGACATCCTCGACAAGGTCGGCGGCCAGTGCGCCGAGCTCTATCCGGAAAAGCCGATCTACGACATTCCCGGCATTCCGCAGGTTTCGGGGCAGGGCCTCACGGAAGCGCTGATGGAGCAGATCAAGCCGTTCCATCCGACCTTCCATCTCGGCGAGATGGTCGAGACCGTGGAGAAGATCGGCGATCCCTTGTTTCGCTGCACCACGGATGCGGGCAAGGTGTTCGAATGCAAGGTGCTGGTGATCGCTGCCGGCGGCGGCTCGTTCCAGCCCAAGCGTCCGCCGGTGCCGGGCATCGAGGCCTATGAAGGCACTTCGGTGCATTACGCCGTGCGCAAGATGGAAACGTTCCGCGACAAGAACGTGCTGATCGTCGGCGGCGGCGATTCCGCGCTCGACTGGACTCTCAATCTGCATCCGATCGCCAAGCGCATCACGCTGCTGCACCGGCGCGACGAGTTTCGCGCCGCGCCCCACAGCGTCGAGCAGATGCGGGCGCTGGTTGCCGGCGACAAGATGGATCTGCGGCTCGGCCAGGTCACCGCGCTCTCCGGTGCCGACGGCAAGCTCAGCGGTGCTACCGTCAAGGGTAACGACAACAGCATCAGCGAAGTCGCCTGCGACACCATGCTGCCGTTCTTCGGACTGACCATGAAGCTCGGTCCGGTCGCGAATTGGGGCATTGCGCTGGAGAACAATCTGGTGCCGGTCGAGACCTCCGCGTTCGAGACCAACGTGCCCGGCATCTTCGCGATCGGCGACATCAACACCTATCCCGGCAAGATCAAGCTGATCCTGTGCGGCTTCCACGAGGGCGCGCTGATGTCGCAAAAAGCCCATCGCTACGTCTATCCGGAGAAGCGGCTCGTGTTCCAGTACACGACCTCGTCCTCCAGCCTGCAAAAGAAGCTCGGTGTCAACTGACGGCAACGGGCGGCAAGAGGTTGCCCCATGTTTCTGGTGCTGGAACCGTTCGCGAAATCGCCGTAGTCTGCGGCCATTCCGGTCGTGGACTAACAAGGTGATCTAATGCGGAATTTTTCCAGCTTTCGGCTGCTCCCCTTCCTCGCGCTCGCATTGTCGCTCGCGACGGTGACACCGTCTGCCGCGCAGACCGCCGAGCCCACGGCGGCGGGCCTGTGGCAGAAGGTCGAAGACGGCAAGACGGTCGGATGGTTTCTCTTCATCGACCGCAACGGCATCTTCGAAGGCGTGATCGCCAAGACCTTCCCGCGCCCCGGCGACGATCCGAACGAGATCTGCAGCAAGTGCACCGACGATCGCAAGAACGCGCCTGTGCTCGGCATCTCCTTCGTCCGCAACATGAAGCGCGAAGGCTTGAAGTACGAAGGCGGCAACGTGCTCAATCCACGCGATGGCCAGATCTGGAAGGCCAACATGAAGGTCAGTCCCGACGGCCAGACCCTGACGCTGCGCGGCTATCTCGGGATTTCGCTGCTCGGCAAGGACGAGGCCTGGACACGCCTGCCTGACGCCAACATCGCCCAGGTCGATCCCGCCATCGTGGCAAAATATCTGCCCGCGCAGGCGGCGGCCACCAAGCCGCCGGCACCCGCACCGAAGAAGGGCGGCGGCATGATGATGGCACCGGCGAAGCAGTAGGCCGGTTGCGGTCTTCTTGAGCGTCGTCGTCTCGGCGTCGGATTTTGATCCTAGGCCGCATCCGTCGAAAGGCGGATGCCTTTGCGCCCTGCGGCAGTAGTTCCCCGGAATGCGCGCTGGCAGCGGATTTGCATAGTTGTCGTCAGCTGCTGGGGGAACGAGTCGCCGGTGCCGCGCCTGATTCAAGGCGCGGACAACGGATGGCGTTGTCGTCCCCCGCACGGATCATTTTGATCGCGGGACGACGAGATGAGATTTTCAAGCTTGTGCGCGGCGACGCTGCTGGGCGTGACGTCGCTTCTGACATTCCCGGCCCAGGCGCGTGACGACGGGCGCTACGCCAACTCGCCGTTGAAACCCTGGTTCGAAAGCCTGCACAGCGAATTCGGCCAGTGCTGCACCGACGCCGACGGCTACGTCATTGCCGACGTCGATTGGGAATCCGATCGCGGCCGCTACCGCGTCCGCATCGACGACGAATGGGTCGTGGTGCCCGACGGTGCCGTGATCACCGTCCCGAACAAGATCGGCCGCACCATGGTGTGGAAGCACTATATCGACGGTCATCCGCGCGTGCGCTGCTTCATGCCGGGCAGCATGACCTGAAAACGCTGACGGCGCCCGCACCGGATGCAGGCGCCGCAAGCGATGCGGTAGGTTTAGCGCGCCTCGCTTTGCGAATTTGCACTCGCAAGCCGCTTGACGCGCGGCGACAACACCGAGACCTGTGCGGGCGAGGCGGGCATGCCGGCGACGATCATGGTGGGCGCGGTCGACTGCTCCTCAACGCCGGCACCGCCGAGCACCTGCACCTGGGTCGCCGAGATCGGCAACGACTTCACTTCGTAAGAGGGAAGCTCTCCGGCGAACGCGCTAGCCGAGCTCGCAATCATGGCGCCGGCGAGGGCAATCATTGTGAGAACACGCATTGGAAAATCTCCGTTGAAGATGTCAATCGGAGGTTTGGTCGTGACGATGCCGGAACAGGTTCGCTCCTGTTCGAACATTCATGTGTCCATTGACGAACTTCTTGATTGCGTCAGGCGACAGCACGAGACGAAGTTTTCCGCGCCAATGTTTCCGGACGGTTTCGCGGAGACCCAAGTCGGCGCTTCAGGTCACCGGCGCCGGATTGAACAGCGTGAGATCGTTGTGGATGCCCCAGCGGTCCGACCATGGCTTGGTGCGGCCGGAGGCGACATCGAGGATCAGGCGGAACAGGTCCCAGCCGCATTCCTCAATGGTCTTCTCGCCGGTGGCGATGCTGCCTGAATCGAAGTCGATCAGGTCCTTCCAGCGCCGCGCGAGCTCGCTGCGGGTCGCGACCTTGATCACGGGTGCCGCTGCAAGGCCGTAAGGCGTGCCGCGGCCGGTGGTGAACACCTGCAGCGTCATGCCGGAGGCGAGCTGGAGCGTGCCGCAGATGAAGTCGCTTGCCGGCGTTGCCGCGAACAGCATGCCCTTCTGCGTGGCCTTCTCGCCCGGCGAGAGCACGCCGGTGATCGCGGATGATCCGCACTTGACGATCGAGCCGAGCGACTTCTCGACGATGTTGGCGAGGCCGCCCTTCTTGTTGCCGGGCGTGGTGTTGGCGCTGCGGTCGGCGCCGCCGCGGGCCAGATAAGAATCGTACCAGGCCATCTCGCGCACCAGCGCGCGGCCGACATCCTCGTTGATCGCGCGTCGCGTGAGGAGCTGGATGGCGTCGCGCACCTCGGTGACCTCCGAGAACATCACGGTCGCGCCGGCGCGCACCAGGAGGTCCGCGGCAAAGCCGACGGCGGGATTGGCGGTGACGCCGGAGAAGGCGTCGCTGCCGCCGCATTGCAGGCCGATGACGAGATCGGAGGCCGGGCAGGTCTCGCGTGTGCGCTTGTTGAGGATCTTCAGGCGGGCTTCCGCCTGGGTCATGATGGCATCGACGATCGCGCCAAAGCCGTCGAAGGCTTCGTCCTGCATCCGCACGATGGCATCGCTGACGCCCTCCGGCACCAGCCGCTCGGGCGCGAGTTTTTCGCAGCCGAGGCCGACCACCAGAATCTCGCCGCCGAAATTCGGGTTGAGCGCGAGGTTCTGCAGCGTGCGGATCGGCACCACGGCGTCGGGCGCGGTGATCGCGACGCCGCAGCCATAGGCGTGGGTCAGCGGCACGACGTCGTCGACGTTGGGGTACTTCGGCAGCAGCTCGGCGCGGATGCGCTTCACCGCATATTCCATCGTGCCCTTGACGCATTGCACGGAGGAGGAGATGCCCAAAATGTTCTTCGTGCCGACCGAGCCGTCCGGATTGCGGTAGCCCTCGAACGTAAAACCTTCGAGCGGCGGCAGCGGGGCGGGGACGGCGGTGGAGATCTCGAGCTTGTCGAGGTCGGGGGCCTCCGGCATGCGGATGCGTGCCTCGTCCACCCATTCGCCGGCCAGGATCGGCGACAACGCATAGCCGATGATCTCGCCGTAGCGGATGATCGGTGCGCCTTCCGCGATGTCGACCAGCGCCGTCTTGTGCCCCTGCGGCACGAAGGCGCGTAGCGTCAGCCCGCTGGCGAAGCGGGAGCCGGCGGGAAGCCCGAAATCATTGACCACGATCGCGACATTGTCGCGCTCGTTGAGCTTGATGTAGCGGGGCTGCTCTTTCGCTGCGACGTCCTGGTCCATGGGAGGACTCCGTCTTGTAGGGCGGGTTAGCCGAAGGCGTAACCCGCCACTTCTCTCGATGCTGGAAGATAGGAGGCGGGTTACGCCAGCGCACTGCGCTTTGCGCAGCCGCCGGCTGACCCGCCCTACGAACGTGCATCAGCCCGGGAACGTATAGGCCGTCTTCACCGTGGTGTAGAACTCGCGGGCGTAGGAGCCCTGCTCGCGGGCGCCGTAGCTCGAGCCCTTCCGGCCGCCGAACGGCACGTGATAGTCGACTCCGGCGGTCGGCAGATTGACCATCACCATGCCGGACTCGCTGTTGCGCTTGTAATGCGAGGCGTATTTCAGGCTGGTGGTGCAGATGCCGGAGGCAAGGCCGAACTCGGTGTCGTTGGAGATGGCGAGGGCCTCTTCGTAGTTCTTGGCGCGGATGACGGCGGCGACCGGGCCGAAGATCTCCTCACGCGCGATACGCATGTTGTTGTTGGCTTCGGTGAACAGGGCCGGCGCGAGATAATGGCCGGGGTTCTCGCGCTTGAGCAGCTCGCCGCCGAAGGCGAGCTTGGCGCCCTCGTCCTGGCCGATCTTGATGTAGCGCAGGTCCTGGTCGAGCTGGCTCTGGTCGACCACGGGGCCGATATGCACGCCGGCCTTGAGCGCGTCGTCGACCGACAGGCTGTTCAGGCGCTCAGCCACCGCAGCGACGAAGCGGTCGTGGATGCCTTCGGTGACGATCAGGCGGGAGGAGGCGGTGCAGCGCTGACCGGTCGAGAAATAGGCGCCGTTGACGGCGACCTCGACGGCGGTCTTGAGGTCGGCGTCGTCGAGCACGACCAGCGGATTCTTGCCGCCCATCTCGAGCTGGAATTTCTTCATGGGGTTCGAGAGCACGCAGGCCTGCGCGATCTTGCGCCCCGTCTGCACCGAGCCGGTGAAGGAGATCGCGGCGACGTCCGGGTGCTCGAGCAGGGTCTGGCCGACCACCGAGCCGGAGCCGACCACGAGGTTGAACACGCCGGCGGGAATGCCGGAGCGGGTGATGATCTCGGCGAGCGCGTGCCCGGAGCCGGGCACCAGCTCGGCCGGCTTGAACACGACGGTGTTGCCGTAGCAGAGCGCCGGCGCGATCTTCCAGGCGGGGATCGCAATCGGGAAATTCCAGGGCGTGATCATGCCGACGACGCCGACGGGCTCACGCGTGAGCTCGACGTCGAGGCCGGGGCGAACCGAGGCGCCCTTCTCGCCGATCAGGCGCAGCGCCTCGCCGGCGAAAAACGCGAAGATCTGGCCGGCGCGGGCGACTTCGCCGATGCCCTCGGGGAGGGTCTTGCCTTCCTCGCGGGCGAGCAGGCGGCCGAGCTCTTCCTTGCGGGCGAGGATTTCGAGGGAAATCTTGTTCAGCGCGTCGAAGCGCGCCTGCGGCGTCGACTGCGCCCAGGCAGGGAAAGCGGCCTTGGCGGCGGCGATCGCCTTCTCGGTCTGCGCCTTGTCGGCCTTGGCGTATTCGCCGACAACGTCGTTGGTGTTGGAGGGGTTGATGTTCCTGGTGACGCCCGAGCCGTCGACCCATTCGCCGCCGATGAAGTTCTTAAGGATCGCAGTCATCGTTTCCTCCATATTCAAGGGGGCATGATCCTGGTCGGAAAACCGGTGTCCACTTTTCCGGGATCATGCCTGAGTGTTTACCGTACCAGGCACGGACGCTTGTCGTCGAAAGTCCAGCCGGGGATCAGGTCCTGCATGGCAATAGCGTCATCCCGGGCGCCAAGTCCATGCTGCTTGTAGAGGTCATGCGCGGCGTCGATAGCGGCCCTGTCGATTTCGACGCCCAGGCCTGGCCTGTCAGGCACGGCGATCTTGCCACCCTTGATTTGAAGCGGCTCCCTGGTCAGCGCCTGGCCGTCCTGCCAGATCCAGTGGGTGTCGATCGCGGTGACCTTGCCGGGGGCGGCGGCGCCGACATGGGTGAACATGGCCAGCGAAATGTCGAAATGGTTGTTGGAATGCGAGCCCCAGGTCAGGCCGTTGTCGCGGCAGGTCTGGGCGACGCGCACCGAGCCCTGCATGGTCCAGAAATGGGGATCGGCCAGCGGGATGTCTACCGCCCCCAGGCGCAGCGCATGGGAGAGCTGCCGCCAGTCGGTCGCGATCATGTTGGTCGCGGTGGGCAGCCCGGTGGCACGGCGGAACTCGGCCATGATCTCGCGGCCGGAGAAGCCGGCCTCCGCGCCGCAGGGGTCCTCGGCATAGGCGAGGATGCCGTGCATGCCCTTGCAAAGCTTGATCGCCTCGTCGAGCGACCAGGCGCCGTTGGGGTCGAGCGTCACGCGTGCGTTGGGAAAACGCTTTGCGATGGCGGTGACGGCCTCGATCTCACGCTCGCCGCGCAGCACGCCGCCCTTCAGCTTGAAGTCGGCGAAGCCGTAATGGTCGTGGGTGGCTTCCGCGAGCCGCACCACGGCCTCCGGCGTCATCGCCTCCTGGTGGCGGAGGTTGAACCATTCGGGTTTGCCGGTCTCGCCGTTGACGTAGCTGAGCTTGCTCTTGCGCCGATCGCCGACGAAGAAGAGATAACCGAGCGTCTCGACGCTGCTGCGCTGCTGGCCTTCGCCGAGCAGGGCGGCGACCGGCAGGTTGAGGTGTTGACCCAGCAGATCAAGCAGCGCGGATTCGATCGCGGTGACCGCGTGGATCATCACGCGCAGATCGAAGGTCTGCTTGCCGCGGCCGCCGGCATCGCGGTCGGCGAAAGCCGTGCGGACGTCGGCGAGGATGTTGTTCATCGCGCCGACGGTCTTGCCGATCACGAGGTCGCGCGCGTCCTGCAGGGTCTGCCAGATTTTCTGCCCGCCCGGCACCTCGCCGACGCCGGTGTGGCCGGCATTGTCGGTGAGGATGACGATGTTGCGGGTGAAGAACGGCGCGTGCGCGCCGCTTAGATTGAGGAGCATGCTGTCGCGGCCGGCGACCGGGATCACCTGCATCGCCGTGACGATTGGTGCGCCGGAAATCTCGGTCAGGGCCATCGCTCGCTCCTTGTTGTGGTCGGCCTATTCTGCCGCCTGTTGTGTCGATCGGATGGCGGGCAGATTCTTCACCAGCGCGGTCACTTCCGCGATCTCCTGCTCGGTGAGGTCGGTGAGCGGCGGGCGGACCGGGCCGGAGTCGCGGCCGATCACCTTCATGCCGGCCTTGATGATCGAGACCGCATAGCCCTTCTTGCGGTTGCGGATCGCGATCAGCGGCAGGATGAAATCCTTCAAGCCGGCCTGGATTGTGGCGTGGTCGCGCTTGCGCACGGCGGCGTAGAAATTGGTGGCGAATTCCGGCACGAAGTTGAACACGGCGGAGGAATAGGTCGTCACGCCCATGTCGAGATAGGGCAGCGCGAAGGTCTCCGCGGTCGGCAGGCCGCCGACATAGGTCAGGCGGTCGCCGAGCTTGGTGTAGACGCGGGTCATCAGCTCGATGTCGCCGATGCCGTCCTTGTAGCCGACGAGGTTCGGGCAGCGCTCGGCAAGGCGGGCGAGCGTGTCGGGCTGCAGGATGGCGTTGTCGCGGTTGTAGACGATGACGCCGATCTTCACGGCCGCGCAGACTGCCTCGACATGGGCGGCAAGGCCCTCCTGCTCGGCATGGGTGAGATAGGGCGGCAGCAGCAACAGACCGTCGGCGCCGGCCTTTTCCGCACCAATGGCGATCTCGCGCGCGATCGCGGTGCCGTAGCCGGTGCCGGCGAGCACGGGCACGCGGCCCTTGGTCTCGTCGACGGCAGCCTTCACGACTTCAGGAACTTCGGTCGGCGTCAGCGAGAAGAACTCGCCGGTGCCGCCGGCGGCGAACAGGCCCGCGACGTCGTAGCCGCACAGCCAGTCCATGTTGGCGCGGTAGGTCGCCTCGTCGAAGGAGTAGTCAGCCTTGAACGGCGTGACGGGAAAGGACAGGAGGCCGGATCCGATCTTCTGGGCCATTTCCTGCGGGGTCATCTTGCTCACGGGCGCTGTTCCCTTCGTGCGTGTTGTGGAGGACGCGGGCCTCGATGCCTGCGCGTCCATGCGCCGTGGTTTAGGAGACCGTTCGATGCGGGTCCAAGCTAAAGCCTATATCGACCGATGCGGATTGAGCATTAATCCTCCGCCACCTCCGCGGAGGACAATTCACCGGCGATTTTGACCAGTGCCGAGAGCAGCGGATTCTCGTCGTCGCGGCGCCAGACCATGAACAACTCGACCGGCACGCGGCCCCGCAGCTTGAGCGGGCGCAGCCGGACGTCGGAGATCTTCAGGCCCGCAGCCGCGGCCGGCACGATGGCAAGGCCGAGGCCGGCGCGCACCATGGCCAGGATCGAGTGGATCTGGCTGAGATGCTGGACATAGCGCGGCAGCACGTCGGCGCGGGTGAATTGCGCCACCAGGAGATCGTGGAAGTAGCGGCTCTCATAGGGCGAATACATCACGAAGGGCTGGTCGTCGAAATCCTTGATGGTGATGCTGTCGGCGCTCGCCAGCGGATGCTTCTTCGGGATCGCGGCGAGCAGGGGCTCGGCGACGACGCGGCGGCTGGTGAGCTCGGGCCGCGCAATCGGCGGCCGGAGCAGGCCGGCGTCGATCTGGCCCGAAGTCAGCGCCTCGAACTGGTCGCCCGACACCATCTCCTTCAGCGAGAAATCCACCTCGGGCAGTTTTGCACGGCAGGCTGCGACCAGTTCCGGCAGGAAGCCGTAGGCGGCGGCCGCGGTGAAGCCGATCTTCAGCGAGCCGGTCTTGCCGAGCGCGATGCGGCGGGCGACCTGCGAGGCGCTTTCCGCCAGCTTCAGGATACGCCGCGCCTCCGGCAGGAAGCTGCGCCCGGCAGGGGTGAGGCGGACCGAGCGGCTGGTGCGCTCCAGCAGCGGCGCATCGATGATGTGCTCGAGCACCTGGATCTGCCGGGACAGCGGCGGCTGGGTCATGTTCAGCCGCGCGGCGGCGCGGCCGAAATGCAGTTCTTCGGCCACCGTGACGAAACAGCGGAGCTGGTTGAGGTCGAACATCGATACATGCCTTAGATGAATAAGGCGTTTCCCCGGCACTTCTAGCATCGATCACCCCCAAAAACAAAGACGGCGGCTTCTGAGGGCCGCCGTTGAGTTGCCTGGTCAAGCTCCCATGGGAGCCCTCAGGAGGAACGTTTGAGCGTCACCCGCTCGATCTCGCCGACGATGACGAGGTAGGCGAACGCCGCCACCAGCGCGTTGAGGCCGACGAACACCAGTGCGCCGTTGAACGAGCCGGTCGAGGCCAGGATGTAGCCGATCACGATCGGCGTGGTGATCGAGGAGAGGTTGCCGAAGGTGTTGAACAGGCCGCCGGAGACGCCGCCGGCTTCCTTCGGCGAGGTGTCGGAGACGACGGCCCAGCCGAGCGCACCGATGCCCTTGCCGAAGAAGGCAAGCGCCATGAAACCGACCACCAGCGCCTGTCCGTCGACATAGTTGCAGGCGATGATCGACATCGACAGCAGCATGCCGCCGACGATCGGGATCTTGCGCGCCATGGTCAGCGAGCCGGTCCGGCGCAGGATCGCGTCCGAGATGATGCCGCCGAGCACGCCGCCGATGAAGCCGCACAGCGCCGGCAGGGTCGCGACAAAGCCGGCCTGCAGGATCGACAGGCCGCGCTCCTTGACGAGGTAGACCGGAAACCAGGTCAGGAAGAAATAGGTCAGCGTGTTGATGCAGTACTGGCCGAGATAGACGCCGAGCATCATGCGGTTGGAGAGCAGCTGGCGGATGTGGTCCCAGCCGGAGCCGGCCTCGGGCGACCGCGCGCGCGGCAGGTCGTCCTTGGGCGCGTCGAGATCGACCAGCGCGCCGCCGTTCTTGATGTAGTCGAACTCGGCCTCGTTGATCGAAGGGTGCTCCTTCGGGCCGTAGATGGTCTTGAGCCAGGCGAAGCCCATGACGATTCCGAGCGCGCCCATCACGAAGAACACGAAGCGCCAGCCGTACGAGTGGGCGATCCAGCCCATCAGCGGCGCGAAGATCACGGTCGCGAAATATTGTCCGGAGTTGAAGAAGGCCGACGCTGTGCCGCGCTCATTGCCCGGAAACCAAGCGGCGACGATGCGGGCATTGGCGGGAAAGGACGGCGCTTCCGCGACGCCGACCAGGAGACGGAGCGCGAACAGCACCACGACGGCCGTGCCGGCGCTGAGGAAGCCGACCCAGCCCTGCATCAGCGTGAACAGCGACCAGATGATGATGCTGAAGGCATAGACGAGGCGCGAGCCGTAGCGGTCGAGCAGCCAGCCGCCCGGCACCTGCGCCACGACATAGGACCAGCCGAACGCCGAGAAGATCCAGCCCATGGCGACGGGATCGAGATGCAGCTCCTTGGAGAGCGCGGGACCTGCGATCGACAGCGTGGCGCGGTCGGCATAATTCACTGTCGTGACCAGGAACAACATGGTCACGATGAACAGCCTGACGCGAGATCGCCTCGCGTCCGCTGCGGACACCACTGCGCTCATCAGGCGCCTCCTTGAAACTCGAACATTTCCTCCAGGCGACTCCTAGAGGCGCGTGCGGCGGAGTGTCCAAGTTCAAGGCAGTATCGATCGATGCCGTTTTTGGATTGATGGAACGGCAGGTGAGGGGAACGATTGCGTGGAGATGGCGAATGCGCTCACAGCGCACTCCATGGTCATTCCCCGCGCAGGCGCGAAATCCAGCATGCCGCAGCGTCTCGATTCAATTGCAGCTGTCACGGATTACTGGATCGTCCGCCTGCGCGGACGATGACATTGAGTTTGCGAAGGCAGCGCTGCTTACTGCTGCGCACTCGGCAGCAGCTGCGGCAGCACCCCCCGCGTCACGCCCGGCGGCACGGCATCCAGCCCGAGCACGGCACTCGCGGCCGGCAATGCCGCATCCGCCATCGCCGCATGCCCCTCGGCGCTCGGGTGCACCGCGCCGCCATAGACGGCGGAGAGCACGCCCCATGTGGCGTCGTGGATATCGGTCGGCTGGCTCGCCGCCGGAAGGCCTTGCGGATAGGTCATCGCGGCGAAGTAGCTGTCGTTGGCGTCGCGGATCCAGCGCCCGCGGGGCAGGTAGGCGCGGTATTCCGAGGCGCCACGGCCGCACAGCATCGGCTGGCTCGCTGCGCTCACGATATCAGGATTGAAGCTCTGGCCGTTCTCGGCAAAGCAGGCGCGGTCGAATTCGGGATCGTTGCCCGAATGCGCGCAAAAGCCGTGATCGGCGAAGGCGGCCTGATGCGCATCGACGAAGGTCATGCGGTCGGCCTCGGGATCGCGGCACAGCGCGCCGCGGGTGCAGGTGGCGAGCGCCTTCAATTGCGGCAAGAACTCGGTGTCGACGAAGGTCGAGACGCGGGCGAGGCGCTGCGGGTCGGCGTTGAAGGACGGATGGATGTCGAACCCGGCGCGGCCGCCACGGCAGGGCACGCCGCCATCGGCAAGCGCGGGATTGGCGTAGGAGACATAGACGACGTGGGAGAGATCGCCGCCGACGAGCGGCTTCAAGGCCTCGCGCAGCTTGACGAAATTCTGCGGCAGCTCGCGGGCCAGCGCATCGCGGGAATCGTCGACGCTCGCCATCACGCCGGAGCGGCGGAACAGCGCCCGCTCGGTCGCGGTGTCGACGATGACGTCGGCGACCAGGCCGGAAAAATAGACGTCGTTGGCGCCGGCCGAGATCAGCACGAGGTCGAGCGTGCGATCGGGCTGGCGCTTCTTCGCCGCGGTCAGCGCCTCGCGCAGCTCGGCGACCTGGGCGTTCACGCTGGTGTTGCAGACCCCGGTCTTGCCGGGCGGGCATTCGCGGGCGCGCTGCGAGCCGAGCAGCCCGTCGCTGATGCTGGCACCGGTGCAGGCGAGCGGCAGATAGGTCACGGCAATGTGGGTGTAGCGCACCGCGAGGGCCAGCGCGGTGCGCGTCTGGTAGCTGTACAGCGAGCGGTGGCAGGGCGCGTTGAACCAGAGCGCACTGTAGCGTTGCCAGTTGGCGAGCGTATCCGGCGCCTCGCAGGCGCGGCCGCCCTTGTAGCCGTGGCGGCTCGGCCGATAGTACTGCCCGCCGGCGGTGCCGAGATAGGAGCGGAAGCAGAAACCTTCGTCGGACAGCGCCAGCGGCCGGTCCGGATTGCCCTCGCCCGAGGCGATGCTGTCGCCGAGGCCGGCGACGAAGACGTCGCGGACCTGGATCTCGGTCTGGACCTTCTGAGTCGGATCGGAGCCGGAGGAGACATCGACGGTCGCGACCGTCGGCTTGCCGTAGCGGACACGCAAATTGATCGGCTCGGCGCAATCGAAGGTCGATTGTTGCGGGCCGTCGCCGTCGTCGAACGACCAGGCGCAGATGGCGCCGACCGGCACCGCGCCGACGAGGCGTACGGTGACGGGATGGTCGATCGGGGTGAGGTAGTTTTCCTTGGTGTTGTCGCGGGTGCAGGGCTGGTTGACGCGGCCCTGGAGGTCGATGCAGAGGCGGTTGACCATGTTGCGGGCCCAGCCGCGGCCTTCGCTCTGCTGCTCCAGCGATTGTTCTGCGGCGAGGATGTTGCGGTTACGCGCATTCTCGACATGGAGCAGGAAGTCGCGCTCCTCGCGGAACAGCCGGAAGCGATTACGTACCTCCCAACTGATCTGCAGCGTGCCGGCATCCTGGGCGGCGGCGCGTTCGGCCGGCAAAACGGTCAAAAGCCCGGCCAGCAGCAGGGCGCCGGCGGAGAGGGTACGAAGGAATACAGGGATCATGGCCCGCGTCTTCAACGGCAAAGTTGAGGCGGAAATAAGAGAGCATTGCGCCGCCGCCCGCAACCCTTTGGTCCGGGCCGACCATTTCAGCGCTTATTGGCCTGCCGCAGCAACCGCTCGCGCTCCATGGGCGTCACCTCCTTGGGCAGATTGGCCTGGGCACAGGCCTCCGCCAGCCGCCGCCGCTCCTGCCAGGGCTCCACCACGTTCATCCAGAGCTCGCGGGTGCCCATGATGGAGATGGCAAGGCCGAACGGGATCACGAAATAGAGAATGCGAAACACCAGGAGCGTCGCCAGGAGCTGCTCGCGGCCGAATTCGGGCAGCGCCAGCAGCATGGCGGCGTCGAACACCCCGATCGAGCCGGGCGCATGGCTGGCGAAGCCGAGCAGCGTCGCCAGGATGAACACCACGGCGAGCGACATGAAGTCGATCGGCGGGTTGGCCGGCATCAGGAGGTACATCGCCGTGGCGCAGAAGCCGAGATCGACCACCCCGATCAGGATCTGCACCAGGGTCAGCGGCGCGGAAGGCAGCACCACCTTCCAGCCCTTCTGGCCGAGCTCGCGTCGCTTCTCGCCCATGCAGAGCCAGACCAGATAGGCGCCGATCGAGGCGAGGCCGCCAAGCGCGATCAGCCGGTTGATCGACGACGGCAGCTGATCCATCGAGGACGCCGCATCCGGATGGATCGCCATGCCGATCGAGAGCACGAAGATGTTACCTAGCCAGAAGGTCAGGCCCGACAGGAAGCAGATCTTGGCGACGTCGATCGCGTTCAAGCCGTAGTCCGAATAGATCCGGAAGCGGATCGCGCCCCCGGTGAACACGGTGGCGCCGATGTTGTGGCCGATCGAATAGGACGTGAAGCTGGAGAGCGCCGCGATGCGATAGGGCACGTGCTTCTTGCCGATCGTTCGCAGTGCAAAAAAATCGTAGAAGGTCAGCGTACAGAACGCGAAAAACACGCAGATCGCCGCCAGCCCGATGCTCCCGCGGGGGATCTCGGTTAACGCAGTCAGGATGACCCCGGTATCGATGCCCTTGAGGGTCCGCACCAGCGTGGTGATCGCGAAAGCGATGATGAAGATGCTCGCGGCAACGCCAAGGCGTCGCCAGCCGATCCATCTCTTGAAGCCGCGTTTCAGCGCGGGCAGCAGTCCGTGCATTCATCCTCCCGGCGGGGGGCAAGACCGACCGGGCCAGGCATTGGCCAGTCGGGTGTGATCATGGCCAAAGGCGGGCATCGATCGCTCGGCATGATCCAGCTCATTTAAGGCAAAAACAGCGGCTTGTGCAGCCCTTGACAACAAGAGGTTCTGCGCTGGACCGGCCACTTTGTCATACGTGGTTCACATCGGAGGCGCGTTAAGCAGGCGCGTTAAGCATATGAGTCGTGAAACCGGCCCGGCTCGTGCGTTCGTATGGGCCCCATGATCTCAGGTCCCGGCGCCGGCCGCATTGTTCCAGCGCAAGCCTTACGGGTCTTTTTTGGAACGTCGATGCCGGGCGCTCGTTGGGCCCCATCAGCAACCGAGCATGGCGGAATAAGCGGCTTTTCGTGCAAGCCGCGGCCTTCGTGTTCCAAAAACCGGAAGAGGACGGACGATGGGACTGTTCACAAAAGACATCAAGACCATGAATGACCTGTTCGTGCACCAGCTTCAGGACATCTATTACGCCGAGCAGCAATTGACCAAGGCGCTGCCGAAGATGGCGAGCAAGGCCACGGATCCACAGCTGAAACAGGGCTTTTTGACGCACCTCGAGGAGACCAAGGAGCACGTCAAGCG
This sequence comes from Bradyrhizobium sp. CCBAU 53351, assembly GCF_015291745.1. Lineage (NCBI taxonomy): Bacteria > Pseudomonadati > Pseudomonadota > Alphaproteobacteria > Hyphomicrobiales > Nitrobacteraceae > Bradyrhizobium > Bradyrhizobium sp. CCBAU 53351. The sequence continues at coordinate 5,148,792 of NZ_CP030059.1, read as the reverse complement.
GCTCGAGGAAGTGTTCAAGATGCATGGCGTCCCCGTGAAGGCGGTCGACTGTCCGGCGATCGACGGCATCATCGAGGAAGCCGACGAGACCGCCGGCGAAGTCGCCGACAAGGCGGTGCTCGATGCCGCGCTGATCAACGCGGCACAGGCCGCCGAACATTACGAGATCGTGCGCTACGGCAGCCTGATCGCCTGGGCCAAGCAGCTCGGCCGCAACGATTGCGCCAGCGTGCTCGCCAAGACGCTCGAGGAGGAAAAGGCGACCGACAAGAAGCTGACGACGCTCGCCGAGAGCAAGGTGAATTTGCGCGCGGCGAGCTGATGCAAGGCCAACCATGATTGGCGCCGCGCGGTGGTCCGCGCGGCGCTTCACGTTTAACATCATTATTCGGTCGGTCTCGAAGCATGACCGCGGGCTAAAGGCGTATATGTCGCAGGGGGCTGCAATCGAGGTGCAGCATGCGAGCCAACACCATCAAATATGAAACCTTCGACGGCAGGGCCGACACGCCACGCGCGGGCTCGGCTCTTGCGACTTCTCTCACGCTGGCTGCAATGAGCCTCGGCTATGGCGTGGTGCAGCTCGACGTCACCATCGTCAACACGGCACTCGATGCGATGGGCCGGGCGCTCGGCGGCGGCGTCCCCGAACTGCAATGGGTGGTCAGCGCCTACACTATCGCGTTTGCCGCCTTCATCCTGACGGCTGGCGCTCTCGGCGACCGGATCGGCGCCAAGCGCGTCTTCATGGCGGGGTTCGCCATCTTCACCGCGGCCTCGCTCGCCTGCGCGCTGTCACCCAATGCGGCCGTGCTGATCGGCGCCCGGCTGGTTCAAGGGCTGGCGGCGGCCATCCTGGTGCCGAACTCGCTTGCGCTGCTCAATCATGCCTATGCGGACGACCGTGCGCGCGGCCGCGCCGTTGCGGTCTGGGCCGCCGGAGCGAGCCTTGCGCTCACCGCCGGCCCCTTCGTCGGCGGCGCGCTGATCACGCTGGTCGGATGGCGCGCCATCTTCCTGGTCAATCTGCCGATCGGGCTCGCCGGCCTGTGGCTGAGCTGGCGCTATGCCAGCGAGACCACACGGGCGCGCTCGCGCGAGATCGATCTGCCCGGCCAGCTTGCCGCGATCGGCGCGCTGGGGGCGCTGGCCGGCGCCATTATCGAAGGCGGTGCGTTGGGTTGGGGACATCCGGCGGTGATCGCAGGCTTTGCCGGCTCGGCCATTCTCGCTGCGCTGTTCATCTGGCGCGAGAGTCGCGCGGCCCAGCCGATGCTGCCGTTGTCGCTGTTCGCCCACAGGCTGTTCGCGCTCACCTCGCTCGTCGGCCTGCTCGTCAACATCGCCATCTACGGCCTGATCTTCGTGCTCAGCCTGTACTTCCAGCGGATCAACGGGCTGTCGGCGTGGTGGACCGGGCTTGCTTTCGTGCCGATGATGGCGGCGGTGCTGCCGATCAATCTGCTGGCGCCGCGCCTCGCCGAGCGCATCGGCGCGTGCCCGACATCGTCGTCGGCGCCTGCGTGTCTGCGCTCGGCTGTCTCGGTCTGCTGTGGATCGCGGCCGACACGAGCTATTGGATGATCTGCGGGCAGATGATCGCGATCAGCGGCGGCCTTGGGCTATTGGTACCGCCGCTGACCTCGACCCTGCTGGGCAGCGTCGACAAAGCGCGCTCCGGCATCGCGGCGGGCGTCCTCAACGCGACGCGGCAGACCGGCAGCGTCCTCGGCGTTGCCTTGTTCGGATCGCTGATCGCGGGAACAGGCGCCTTCATGGAAGGCCTGCATGTGTCGTTGATCGTTTCAGCGGCGGTCTTGTTGCTGGCGGCGGCGGCGATCGGCTTCGGTGCACCGGCGCGAGAATGACAATGTGAACGAATCCGGACATCCGCCATTTACCATTCGCAGACCGGTCATGTAGCCGGTTACCGATCGTCCACCTCTGTCGGTTCAAGTGCGGGTCCATAGGGACGGGGCCCGCAATGTATCAAGTTCTCTACTGTCTTACCGAGGAGCACGATCTGCGCCTCGTCGCGCTCGGCGGTGCGGTGTGCCTGCTCGCCAGCGCAGCGGCGATCAGCCTGTTCCATCGCGCGCGTGCGACGCACGGGCTCGAGCGTCTTGCCTGGATCGGCCTCGATGCTGCCGTCAGCGGCTGCGGCATCTGGGCGACGCATTTCATCGCGATGCTCGCCTATGGGCCGGGAGGCGCGGGCGCCTACAACATCCCGGTGACGATCCTGTCGCTGATCTTTGCGATCGCCGTGACCTTCGTGGGGCTGAGCATCGCCGTATCGTCCTCGCGCGCGGCGTGGGTCGCCCTTGGCGGCGCCATCGTCGGCACCGGTGTCGCGGCGATGCATTACACCGGGATGGCGGCGCTGGAGATACCCGCGCGGGTGGGCTGGATCGGAAGCACGGTTGCTATCTCGATCCTGTCCGGAATTGTCTTTGCGGCGCTTGCCCTGTTCGTGGCGGCGCGACGCGATGACCTCTTCCATGCGCTGACGGCGACGGCGCTGCTGACGGTCGCCATCGTGGCACATCATTTCACGGCCATGGGCGCGGTGCTGCTGACGCCGGATCCGACGCTCGCAATCAGCGGCCTGTCGATCCCGCCGGCCTCGCTGTCCTTTCTCACCGCCAGCGCCGCGGTCGCGATCATCGCGATCGCCCTCGTGGCGGCGCTGCTCGACCGCCGCGCCAAGGGCGAACTGGGGGCCCAGCAAATGGTGTTGGATACGGCGCTCGAGAACATGTCGCAGGGGCTGTGCATGTTCGACGCCGACGGCACGATCATCCTGTTCAACGAGCGCTATGCGGCGATGCTTCGCCGCACCGACATCGCGCTGACCGGCCGCCGGCTGGTCGACATCTTGCGGGATGAGCAGGCCAAGGGCCAGTGGCAGGGCGATGCCGATGAATTCTTCGCCCGCCTCGTCGCCGACGCGCGCGAGGGCCGCACCACGACCGACGTGGTCAACCGGTTCGGCCGCTCCATCCGGGTGGTCAACCAGCCGATGCACGGCGGCGGCTGGGTCGCGACCTTCGAGGACATCACCGAATGGCTGGAGGCGCAGGCCAAGATCTCGCACATGGCGCGCCATGATGCGCTGACCAGCCTGCCGAACCGCGTGCTGTTCCACGAGCAGCTCGAGCAGGGGCTGCGCCGGACAAGGTCGGGCGAGCAGCTCGCGGTGCTCTGTCTCGATCTCGACCACTTCAAGGACATCAACGACTCGCTCGGCCATCCCATCGGCGATGCGCTGCTGAAGGAGGTCGGCCGCAGGCTGACGGCCGTCGTCGACGAAAGCGACACCGTGGCGCGGCTGGGCGGCGACGAGTTCGCCGTGGTCCAGATCGGACGCTCCGAGGAAACCGCCGCGAGGTCGCTCGCCCGCCGTCTCGTCGAGGTCATCTCGGCACCGTACGAGATCGACGACCATCAGATCGTGATCGGCGTCTCGATCGGCATCTCGCTGTCGCCGCAGGACGGCAGCGACCCGGACGAATTGCTGAAGAATGCCGACCTCGCACTCTACCGCGCCAAGGCGGACGGCCGCGGCACCTATCGCTTCTTCGAGACCGGGATGGATGCCCGCGCGCAGGCGCGGCGGCTCCTGGAAATGGATCTGCGCGCGGCGCTGCAACGTGGCGAGTTCGAGCCGTACTACCAGCCGATCCGCGACGTCATCAGCGGTCGCGTCGTCGCTTTCGAGGCGCTGCTGCGCTGGAACCATCCGCACCGCGGCCTGATCGCACCCATCGACTTCATCCCGCTGGCCGAGGAGACCGGACTGATCGTCCAGCTCGGCGAATTCGTGCTGCGCTCCGCCTGCATCGACGCGGCGAGCTGGCCTGACGACGTCGACGTCGCCGTCAATCTGTCGCCGGTGCAGTTCAAGAATCCGAACCTGATCGCGTCCGTGACCGAGGCGCTGACCGCTTCGGGGCTCGATGCGCGACGCCTCGAGCTCGAGATCACCGAATCGGTGCTGCTGCAGAACAGCGAGGCGACGTTGACCACCCTGCACGAGCTGCGCGGCATGGGGGTGCGGATCTCGCTCGACGATTTCGGCACCGGCTATTCGTCGCTCAGCTATCTGCGCAGCTTCCCGTTCGACAAGATCAAGATCGACCGCTCGTTCGTGTCGGAGCTGGCGACGCGCGAGGATTCCATGGCGATCATCCGCGCCGTGACCGGCCTCGGCCGCAGCCTCGGCATCGTCACCACCGCGGAAGGCGTCGAGAATGATGCGCAGCTCGAGCTGCTCAGGCGCGAGGGCTGCAATCAGGCGCAGGGCTATCTGTTCAGCAAGCCGCGGCCGGCCTCCGACGTGACGATCATGCTGGACCGCCCGCGGCTGTTGGCGTCGGCGTGACGTTCAGCCGCGGCGCAGCGCGAAATGGGCGCCGCAGAACGCCATGACGGCGCCAAGGCATAGCGCGGCGAGCCCGGCCAGCACGCCCGAGACGGTCGGGATCGGGCTCGGCGCCGAGGCCACCTGACCCGCGCCCGCGAGCAGGAGCACGCCGACTGCGATCAGGAACTGCCGCATCCGCTGCGGGATCTGGCCGGACACGGCGCTCTGCATCAAGCTCGCCGTGAAATAGCCGCCGGAGAATCCGACCGAGGCGATCAGCCACCAGGCAATCGCCGCGCCCGCGGGGATGAATTCGGCCGTGTCGGAACGCCAGAGCCCGCCGAGGTCGAGGCCGTAGCGCGCGCCCAGCATGTGCACCGCGAGCGCCAGCAGCACGCCGGAGATCATTGCGGCGCCGAGAATCAGACGGCGCGGAAAAAAGGTCGTCTCAACCATGCCTCGCTTGTAGGATGGGCGAGGGCGATCGCGCAAGCGGATCGCCGGCGGGATGGCGCGGACGGGATCGCGCGGACGAGATCGGTTGTCGGGATGCAGGGTTCGGAGGCCGAGGCCGCGCCAGTTGTGAGCTATGCCTACAAGGCGTCGCTGATCGGCTCGGCGCATCGCTTCGAGCTGACGGAGCAGGGGCTGTCCTGGCACATCTCCGGCCGCTCGGGCCTGTGGCCTTATGACGAGATCAGTGCAATCCGGCTGTCGTTCCGCCCGGTGTCGATGCAGCAGCACCGCTTTCGCGCCGATGTCAGACACAGGAGCGGCCGCCGCATCGCGATCCTGTCGACGAGCTGGCAGACCGCGGCGCTGATGGCGCCGCAGGACAACGGCTTTCGCGCGTTCATCGTCGAATTGCATGCGCGGATGGCCGAGGCCGGCAGCCACGCGGCGCTGACCGCCGGGCTCGGCCGCACCGCCTATGCGATCGTGCTGGCATTCCTGGCGGCGCTGACGGTGGTGATGGCGGGCCTGTTGATCCGTGCGCTGATGATCGGCGAGCTCGCCGGCGCGCTGTTCATCGTCGGCTTTGCCGGGCTGTTCGCCTGGCAGGTCGGCGGCTTCGTGCGGCGCAACCAGCCACGCGCCTATACCCTGGCGCGCCTGCCGCAATCGCTGCTGCCGTAGCTTGCAACCGGCCGCTGATCGATTGTCAGCGGGGCCTGCCGCCGGGCTCGGAGCAATCCAAATAAACGCCGATGAGCGGCCATGGTCCGAGCGGACATTCCTGCGGAACTTGTCCTCGGCTGGAGGTGCGTTGGCGAAAGGGCCCCCGCGATCTACTCCGTGGAGTCGAAATCCTCTTCCTTGGTGCCGAGCAGCGACACGATGGTGCGCAGGCCGGAATCGAGCTGTTCGAAGGTGGGCGGGGCGAGTGCGAGGCGCACCGCGTTCGGGGCATGACCGTGGGCGATGGCGAAGGTGGAGGACGGCGTCAGTGCAATGCCGCGCCGGGCCGCAGCGGCAACAAAGGTCTGCGAGCGCCAATGCGGCGGCAGCGTCAGCCACAGATGATAGGAGCGCGGGTCGGCGGCGAGCTGGTAGCCGGCGAGCAGCCGTGCCGCGGTCTGCTGACGCCGCGAGGCGTCGATGCGTTTCAGGCGCGTGAGCTCGGCGACGGTGCCGTCGGCCATCAGCCGCTGCCCGGACGCCAGCGCGTGGCCGGAGGCGATCCAGCCGCCGGTGCGGACCGCGCTCATCACGCTCTCGCGCAATTGCGGCGGCGCCACGAGGATGCCGAGCGCAAGGCCCGGCGCGACCTTCTTCGACAGGCTGTCGATCACGATACAGCGGTCCGGCCCGAGAGCTGCCAGCGGCGTGTCGTCGGCGAGGAAGCCGTACACGGCGTCCTCGATGATGGTAAGGTCGAGCTTTTCGGCGACGCGCATGATGTCGGCGCGCCGCGTCGCGTTCATGGTGACGCCGAGCGGGTTCTGGATGATGGGCTGCAGATACAGCGCCGACAGATGCGCCTCGCGATGCGCCTTCTGAATGGCGTCGGGCCGCGCGCCGTACTCGTCCATCGGAATCGGGACCAGCGTGATGCCGAGCCGCGCCGCGATGCTCTTGACGTAGGGATAGGTGAGCGCCTCGACGCCGCAGCGGCCGCCGGTGGGCACGAGCGCCGCGAGCGCGGCCGCGAGCGATTGCTTGCCATTCGCCGTGAAGACGATCTGCTCGGCCTGCGGCGCGAAATCCTTGCGCGCGAGATAGGCGGCGGCCGCATTGCGCGCGCTCTTGGTGCCGGTGCTGGTGGAGACGCGCAGCGCTGATTCGAGCGCATCGACGCGCTCCAGTCCCGCAAGGCTCTTGGCGATCATCGCCCATTGCTGCGGCAATAGCGGGTAATTGACCTCGAAATCGATCCGCGCCTCGCGCGGCTCGCTCAGCGCCTCGACCTCGCGCCTGATGTCGCCGGAGATGAAAGTACCGCGGCCGACCTCGCCGACCACGAGCCCACGGCGGAGCAACTCCGTATAAACCCGGCTCGCGGTCGAGACCGCGATGCCACGATCATAGGCAAAATTGCGCTGCGGCGGCAGCCGATCGCCGGGCCTTAACGTGCCGTTAGAGATATCCGAGGCAATGGCATCGGCAAGCTTCACGTACTCGAACTTGGACATTATTGCACCGAGAGCAATGTTTTACTTGCTCCGAGTAGTGTACTGAAGCATTTAAGTTCCATCAAGGTCCGCGATTGAGCCGAGGAGAGCGAGAGCAATCCGACGGCAAATGAGGTGCAGACGCCCAGTGCGTCCGCGCCAACGGCATTGGCTTTCGCCGCGCGGAACGACAGGCCGGAGAAGAAAAATGACCATTATCTCGCAAACTGCCGGGCGGAGTTTACGCCCATCCTCGACGAGCGGATTTTTCACCACGCTCGCCCACGCCGCTTATGCGCTGTTCGATCGCCTCGAGCGCCGTACCGCCGTCAAGACGCTGAACGAGCTCGACGACCGCGCCCTGCGCGACATCGGGATCACGCGCAGCCAGATCGAGGACGCCGTCTACGGGCAGTTCAAGTCCGAGTTGACGCGGTATCTGTAAGCCACCACTGTCGCGTCCCGGACGCGCAGCAACGCGTTGCTGCGCAGAGCCGGGACCCAGGGGCCGCGCACACGCTGCAACATGGGCCTCGGCTCTGCAGCGCACCGCTTGGCGCTGCGCTATGGGTTTCGCTTCGTTCTACCCATCCTGCAATTCTGCAGACGTGGCTTCACATCCTCGCGACGCGTTTCGCCCGAGCTTTGCTTGATCTCTTCGCCCTCATCGAAAGAGGGCGCAGGAAAGGCCGGGAGCCGGTTGGCTCCCGTGGACCGCCATGCCAAGGGCAGACTGCGTGTGCTGCTGCATAGCGGAGAACAGGGCAACCGGGGACATCCCGGCCTTCCCTGCGCAGTGGTTTGAACGGCTTATGTCGTGCTCTCCCCGGGGAGCGTTGCACTGTTGCCCCCGTCGCCTTGCGGATGGCTGACGCGCGTACCCGGTCGGGCCGCTACATCACCGCAAGACTTGACGCCAGACTGCGGGCGCCAGGACCACACGATTTTGCCGTACGCTGATGGCACCGGTCGTGTGCGCGATGGCCTTGCTCACGGTTGCCCGCCCTGCAAAAGCCGGTCGCGCCGGTATCATCAGCGCCCACCGCCGCCCGGCCCGCGTTCGTGACGATCGCGATACGCCCCTTGTGCTTGGGCCGGGTTGCCGCGATGGATACGCCATTCCGAATTTCGGTAAAGCGGAATATTTTTGCCAGCGCGGATTGACCGATGGCTCGGGTGTTTTGCCCGGCGGCAGCGCAAGGGATTGTGGCCTCGCTTCCCTCCTGCTGGGGAACAGTCCCGGAGAAGGGCCCGCCCTCGCAAGCAAAAACGCCGCCCGCTTGAAATGAGGCGCAGGCGGCGGCTGATCAGCCCCGGGAGGGTGAGAGTAAAATCCCGATACCAATAGGTCTTTACGCAGAGGGCGTAGGTTCAGCCAATTGGAGATTGAGACCTAAAGCGGCGCCAACAGGCCCGGCGAGGTCAACCACTTGTTGACCTCTCCGGCAACATCGATCTGCCGGGCTTTTCGCAAAAGCTCCGAACGGCGGATACCAGTGGGCATCTCTTTGGCCTGCTGGCGAAGGTTGAGTGCCTCTTGCGCCAGGCGATATTCGAATGTCGATGATGGTTCTGGGAATCGTCGAGCCAAGATTTTCATGCTCCGCTGCGGGGGAAAGCGGGAGCGCAACTCGCGTTCACACCACCGATAGATGCTACGGGCCGCTCGGCGGTGGCGAGACAATGCGACTTTATCTGCTGGATAGCGAGTGCTTTATTTCGTTTCCGCGCGGGAACTATCTGTGAAACTCAGCAGCCGCGGCAAATATTCTTCAGCTTCGCGGCAGTTCGAGCGTCTTCCGCAAGAAACGGATCCTTGTCACCTGACGATGAGCTGATGCTCGCTTGGGCGGGCCTCGCTGTTCTTGGAGGAAATGCCGCATCGTAACACGACAGGCGCGCGTTGGTGCTTTCGATTGCACGGCAGTTTGGCTCCGCCGCAACAGCTGCGGTCGTGGATGTGCCCACCACCGCCGCCAGCAAGAGCGCTCTGGTCCATTTGCTCGTTCGGGCCGGCGTCATGCTGAACACTCCATGTTACTTGGTTGTATTCGCCCAAATGGGCCGCTCGCCGGTCCAGGCCGGCAGGGCATCCCATTCGGACCGGCGCATCCTGCGCTCCTCGTTTCCGACCCTCACGAAGACGAAGGGAGCATCGTCCCGACCTGTCTTCGAACCCGTGAAAACCGCCGGAACGCCGTAGGCATCTCTGATGATTGCTGTGTTTGCCATTGCCGCCTGCTGTCTCGGCTCGCGTGCTCGCGAGTTGGCTGAAGCGCCGCGCTTTGCATTTTGGCGCGGGTCATCGTCGGACCGCCCGCCGCTAGAGAACGGCCACGATCGCGATCAGCAGAACGAGGAAAATAGGCACCAGTAAAGGTGGCACGAGCCACTCACGAATGTCGAATTTGACCGAATCGGACATCTGACCGCCTTCTGTCGGGTGGAGGCGGGAGCGCGATGCTCTCAGTCACCGATAACAGCCAAGAAGCGCGCGGTGATGCCAGCCTTGTAGCACTCGCCTTGCCAATTAGCGAGATCAATCTCGTCGATCTTGCGTGCAATAACCCGGACGAGCGGCTCATACCAGTTCATCAGTCCACACCTTGAAGCTGATGAGCTCGCCTGGTCCGAAAATATGAACAATCGGAACATCCGCCGCATCGCGGCCTTGGGCGATCAGCACACGGCCGATGCGCGGGGTGTTGTTGCGTGCATCGAAGGTGTACCAGCGGCCGCCAAGGTAGGCATCGAACCAACCCGCAAAGTCGCCGGGGGCATGCGGCGGCGGAATGCCGATGTCGCCGAGATAGCCGGTGCAGTAGCGCGCTGGAATGTTCATGCAGCGGCAGAACGCGATGGCGAGATGCGCATAGTCCCGACAGACGCCCTTCTGCTCATTGAAGACCTCCCACGCCGTCATGGTCGCCCGCGCGTGCTCGTATCCGAACGCGATGTGATGGTGGACGAAATCGCAGATCGCCTGGACGCGCGCCCAGCCGGGCGCCGTTTTCTCGAACAGCTTCCACGCGATGTCGGAAAGCCGATCTGTTTCGCAATACCTGCTGCCGAGCAGATAGAGCAGGGTGTCCGATGGAAGATCCTCGACCGCGTGCTGCGCGGCTGAAGGCACGATCACATCGGGCAAGCCGCTGTCGCGCACCGTTCCGTCGGCAGTAAGGCGCATGCGGCCGCGGGGCGCAACCATCCGGCTGCACCAGTTCCCGAAGCTGTCGCGGTAAGGCGTGATCGGAACGGAAGGCGAAGTGATGAGGTGATCCGGTACGACAACATCGGATGCCCGCGTGAAATGCGTTCCGACCATCGCGATCAATGGCGTGACTTGCGGGAAGTCGTAGATCATTTCGAAGCCGACCCGGATCTGCATGCTTAGGCCTCGGCTCCAACTGCGCTGACTGGAATTGGCCGGCGGATGAGTCGGGTTAGCTCGAACTCAGGTCGGCATCGCTGCGACAGTCCGGTCTGCGGCATCGCTGAAGAGGAAATGGCTATGCAGCTGACCGAGCGCAATGCCAAGTGCGGGAAGGCCAAGGCACGTCCCATCACCATGCCGTGTCCGACCATCCCGAGCGGAGGGCGCGGTGCTCGCCAGCATTCGCGGCGTCCATTGTCTAGTGCAATGTCGCGGCAGCGGCTTCATCGATGGCCGCCATCAAATCGGGCGTCGCAGATTGATGGACCATATGACCGACGCCGGCGATCCGGTGCAGTTTGCTTTGCTTGATCTCTTCGTGGAGCCTGACCGATTGCTTTTCGATGTCGATCAGACGGTCGTCCTCACCCCCGATGATGATCGTGGGCATCCTGAGCTCACTATAGGTCTTCGCAGCGACAAAAGCCGCCGGGACCATCAAGGCCGCTTCTGCGGCACTGGCAAGCATCTGTGCTGGCCGTACAGCCATTGCTTTGGGAAAGTCGGCGAATTTCTCGGGGACTTTGCGCGGGCCGAATAGCTTGCGCAACATCACAGGCCACATCAGCCGCCCGAAGATCGGGGATATTGTGTAACTGATGATATCGCCGAGTCCAGGGATTGCAGGTGCCAAAGAGGCCGTGGCGTCGGTGCGGGCGGTCGGGAAATAATATCCCGACGCCAGCACCAATGCTTCGACCAGCGATGCATGCCTGATCGCCAGCGCCACTGCGAGCGACGCTCCCCATGAGTGCCCCAGCACAATCGCGCGCTGAACGTCCAGACGGCCGAGTGCTTCCCTGAACAGATCTGCCTGGGTCTCAGGGGTCCAAACCGCATTGCGGGGCCGCAAGCTATGTCCGAATCCCGGGCGGTCGAAGACGATAACCCGGTAGTTTTTGGCGGCCAGATCAATCAAGCCGCTCGACTCGAAGTCCTGGATCATGCTGCCGTTGCCATGAAAGAGCACCAGTGGCCGGCCGTTGCCGCGCTCTACATAGTGCAGACGCACGCCATTGACCTCGATGAACCGCCCCTGTGGCGGATTATCGCGTTGTGCCTTCCTGGCAAGCTGGCGATTGATGAGAGCTGTCCCCAGAAGCACCGCTCCAATTCCAGCAACAGCGGCGAGCGCGGGATATTGCCTTGCGGCACTGAGCGAGTTGGAGACGAGCGAAGGGGAGCGTGTGCGCAGCAAGGTCATGGCAGTACCTCAGTGGGTTCTGCACGATGCCTCAGGGCAATGAGAAATGTTGCAGGTAATTCAAACGAGGGCGTCGTCCGTTGGTTCCTGTGCGGCGCCCGAATCTGACCGTTCTTCTCGTTACCGCATTCACTCTTAGGCAAAGCGCCGCACCTGCACGCGGGCAGGTCAGCGCCAGTCTGTTGCGGGCCTAGATGCCTAGCCCGGGCCCGGTGTCTCGTCCTTCTTCGGCGATCGCAACGCCGGAGAGGAGAGCCAATCATCCATATGTGCCGCCATCTCGGCCTGCCGGGCCCTTTTCGTTGCAGCTTCCCGCAACGGGCCATGCGGTAGCAGCTTCGCTTCCTCTTTTAGCTTTATAGCCTCTTCGAGGAGGCGCTCATTGAGCGATTTTGTGTGTTTGAACCGGTGACGCTGCATCTGGCGTTCCTTTCCGTGAGGGCGGGAGCGCGATCAGGCGTTCTCATCACCGATGATAGCCGAGAGCCGGGCGGCGATGACGGTGAACGTTCCAACCGAGGAACTGTTCCATCCTATCATGCTCTACGAACTCGCCGCTGGTGTAGCGCACGACGTGGCCGGCGCTGGAGCCGAGGAAATAGGTGCGCATCGCCGATGCGAGGTCATCCCAGGGACAGCCATAAGCTCGATCATCTTCGGACCTCTCGGGTTTGCGGCGAGGCCGTGTCGCGGCGCCGTGCTGGCGCCGGCGCCGGACGTCGAGCCGTCGCAAGCGCGTGATGACGCGGCCGCCGAGCAGGGTGATGCGCGCCGCGGCTTGTTTGACGACGAACAGGATCGTCGCGACGCGGCTCAGCACCCCGACCAGGACCAGCACCGAGAAGATGTCGATATAGGCGAGGAAGTCGCCGATCAGCATCAGTTCCGGCGGAATCGGAATCCTGTGATAGTAGGCGAGGACAAGGATCGCGACGGGGATCAAGGCGATGATCTTCCGCGCGGTCAGCCTGTCCAACTGCGCCGCCAGTTGGACGACCAGCACCTCCCACAGCGCATCACCGATCGCGAGCGGGACCTCGTAGGTCCATCTTCGCCACCATCGCTTCATGGCGCTGCGCTCCATCCGGGCTACGACCGCGTTTGCTCCGAGCTAGTGCCTCACAACCAGCACCGAGCATTTTGCGTAGCGCACGACGTGGCCGGCGTTGGAGCCGAGGAAATAGGTGCGCATCGCCGGCCGGTGCGAGGTCATCACGATCAGATCGGCCTTCATGTGCACGGCTTCCTCCAAGATCTCGTGGTAGATGCCGCCCTGGCGGACCACGCTGGAGATGCGGGCGGGGTCGATGCCGGACTCGCGCGCGACGATGGCGAGCGCCTCCTCCGAGGTCTGGCGCTGCTGCTCGTCGAAATCGGCCGGCACGTATTCGGCCAGCATCACCGGCGTCATCGGCAGCACGTTGAGCAGCCGCACCTGGCCGCTCCAGGTCTGCGACAGCGTGGCCGCGGTCGCGATCGCCGGCTTGGCCAGATCGGTGTCGGCGAGGTCGATGGGCACGAGGATGGACTTGAACATCTGCGCCTCCAAATCTTCAGCCCTTGATCGCACTGGATCAACCGGTCGAGACGGCGCTCGCGCGTCTCAAGCCGATCGAAGCAGCTTGGGGCTGGTGAACAGCACCAGTTTGCCGCGGCGGTAGGCCACGTCACCCCAATCCTTGACGTCAAAGTCGAAGATCGCAAGCCCCGAGGTGGGCAGATTGTCGGCGAGCGCCTTGGCACCGGCAGGATCGCCGCCGCCCATCAGCATCAGCGCGGCCTCGTGCATGCCGGGATTATGGGCGACCAGCAGCAATTGCCTGGGATTGGCAGGGGCCGTTGCAGTGCGAATGGAGTCCAGAATCTGCGCGGGATCGGCGCCGTAGAGTTCCGGCAGGATCTCGACCTGCGGCACCGGGACGCGGTCCTTCATCGCCGCCCAGGCGGTGTCCCAGGTCTGCCTGGCACGGACGGCGTGCGACACCAGCACGGTATCGGGGAAGGGCGGATGGGTGGCGATCCAGTCGCCGATCTGCGCGGCATCCCTATGGCCGCGGTCGTCGAGGCGGCGGTCCTGGTCACGGCCGCTCGGCGCGTCAGTCTCTGTCTTGGCGTGACGCAGCAGCATCAAACGGCGCATGGCATTCTCGAATCGTTCCACGTCCAGAATAATCTACAGGTGCCGGTTGAGGACAAGGTGACAGGCGCCCGGTTGGTATCTTAAGAAACGACATGAGCGAGACTTACACAAGCGTGTCCCAGGACGAAGCCGGCTTTCGCGACCGCACGCGGCTGTCGTTCGACCTCGACGCCGACATCTGCGTCATCGGTGCGGGGCTGGCCGGGCTCACCATCGCGCTGGAGGCGGCCCGGTTGGGGGCCAGTGTCGCGGTGCTCGAGGGCCGCCATATCGGCTGGAACGCGTCCGGCAACCAGCTCGGCACGGTGATGCCGGGCTTTGCCCTGCCGCTCACCGACCTGATCGAGCGCATCGGCTTCGAGGACGCGCGTGAATTGTGGACGCTGTCGAAGGAGGGCGCAGAATTCGTCCGGGCCAACGCCACGGAAGAGAACATGCCGGGGATCGGACTGAGCGAGGGTGTGCTGGAGGTCTCCAACGTCGATGCCGGCGACCGGCTGATCAGCCGGCTGCAGATGCTGAACGAGGATTTCGACACCGAGGTCGAGGGTTGGCAGGTCGATCGCGTCCGCGAGGTGCTCAAGACCGATCGTTACTTCCACGGCGTGCATTATCCGAAGGCGTTTCAGGTCGACGGCCGCAAATATGTCCATGGCCTCGCGGCGCTGGCGCGTCGGGCAGGCGCCCGCATTTTCGAGGACACGCCGGTCGTCAGCATCGATCATTCCGGCATCCGCAAGCGCATCGTCACGCCCTCGGCGCGGCTGCGCGCCACCCACATCGTGCTCGCAGGCAACATCCATCTCGGCGCGCCCCTGCGGCGCCTGTCGGAGACGCTGCTGCCGGTCTGGCGCTATGCCGGAATCACCGCGCCGCTCGGCGAGCGCGTGCATGAGATCATCGCCTTCAAGGGATCGGTGATGGACTCCGACGGCGTCGACCATTTCCGCATCGTCGACGGCGACCGGCTGATGTGGGAGAGCCCCGAGACCACCTGGGCTGCGCGTCCGCAGCGCTTTGCGGGCGCCGTCAGGCGGCGGATCCGCACGATCTTTCCGGCGCTCGGCAATGTCGAGGTCACCGACATGTTCGGCGGCGCCACCGGCCAGACCGTGCACGGCATGCCGCAGATCGGCCAGTTGCGCAAAGGCCTGTGGGTGGCGAGCGGGTTCGGGCGCCAGGGCATGAATACCTCGGCCATGGCCGGGCAGATGATCGTGCGGAGCATCCTGTGGGGCGATGAGCGCTGGAAGTTGTTCTCGCCGTTCGAGCTGGTCTGGGCTGGCGGCGCCACCGGACGGGTCGCGGGCCAGTTGGTCGGGATCTGGGGCAGGGCGAGTTCCGCAGCCGCAGGCTCGCTCGCCCGGTACCGTGAACGGGCCAGGCTCAGGGATTACCAGCGCGAGGCGCGTCTTGCCGAAGCCAACCGGGCCGCCGGCACCGGTCCGCGCCGCCCGCCGCCCGGAGTCAGGCCGCGGCCGGCCCCGCCGCCGAAACCCGCCGCCCAAGCGGGCGACCCGACTTCGGAACCGGCCTCCCACGACGCCGGCGTTGCGCGATAAACCGGCGAAAAATTCCGCCCGGACGTGTAACTTCGGCCGTTAGAGCCCGTATCTCAGGGCGTGGAGCTCCCGCACGGAGAATGAGATGTTTGACCGCCGCATCCTGTTGACGACCGCCGCCGGCCTGTTCGGCCTTGGGGCCTTCCGCTGGCTCAGAGCAACGCCTGCCGAGGCCGGCGAGAAGACCGCGGAAAAATTCGAGATCACGAAGACGGAGGCTGAATGGCGCGCCCAGCTCACGCCGCAGCAATATGAGATCCTGCGCAATCACGGCACCGAGCGGCCGGGCTCCAGCCCGCTGTTGAAGGAGCACCGCAAGGGCACCTTCGCGTGCGCCGGCTGCGACCTGCCGCTGTTCGCGTCCGAAACCAAATTCGAGAGCGGCACGGGCTGGCCGAGCTTCTACCAGCCGATCGAGGGCAATGTCTGCAAGACCGAAGACCGGGCCTACGGCATGGTCCGCACCGAGGTGCACTGCCGGCGCTGCGGCGGCCATCTCGGCCACGTCTTCGACGACGGTCCGAAGCCGACCGGCCTGCGCTATTGCATCGACGGTTTCGGGCTGGTTTTCCATCCCGCAGCAGCGTCGGCGACGTAAGAAAGCCCCGGCAATTGTTGCCGGTCCCGGCAATTGTGCCCCGGTCGCCCGACCGGGGCTTTTTCGTTAAGCCATTGATTTCTTAGAGATACCCGCATTGGCATGGCCTTTGCGACTGTCTCCCCCGACTGCGGCCATGGTCGACCGGCCGCCGAGATCGGATTTGGAGACAAAGTTATGGGTATCTTCGATGCAATGAACACCTCGGTGGGTGGCCTGCAGGCGCAGTCCTACGCGCTGCAGAACATTTCCGGCAACATCGCGAACTCATCGACCACCGGTTACAAAGGCATCGGCACCAGCTTCGTCGATCTCATCCCCGACTCCTCGGTTCCGAGCAAGCAGGTCGCGGGCGGCGTGACGGCCAATGCCAAGGCCACCATCACCACGCAGGGCACGATCTCGGGCTCCACCGTCGCCACCAACATGGCGATCACCGGTGACGGCTTCTTTTCGATTCAGAAGGCGACCGGCGTCGTCGACAACGTGCCGGTGTTCAGCGGCGTCACCTATTACACCCGCCGCGGCGACTTCCAGCTCAATGCCAACGGCAACCTGGTCAACGGCGCCGGCTATTACCTGATGGGCGTCACGGTCGACCCCAAGACCGGCAACCCCACCGGCAACGTGGCGAACGTCCTCAAATTCCAGAACAACTTCATTCCGGCGCAAGCGACCACCTCGATCCAGTATGCGGCAAACCTGCCAACCCAGCCGAACACTGCAGCGAGCTCGACCGCCACGACAGGGTCGCTGCTGGCGGCTGGCGGCCTCAACCCGTCGGATTTCGCTGCCAACCCGCTTCCGGTCGGCACGCCCCCCGCGCCCTATACCAACAACACCGCTTCGGGCGCCGCGGCCACGGGCAACCTCCGCTCGCCTTACTCTTCGACGACGAACACCGGATCGGTCGCCCTCCAGAACAACTCGGCGGCCGTGGCATCGACGACGACATCGCTGGATGCCGCCGTCGGCACCCATCTCGCATCGAGCATTCTCACCGCACTGAGCGGCCAGACGCTGACGATCAACGGCAACACGATCACCTTCAACACCGGCAACACGGTCACACTCGGCACCAACTCGACCATCGGCCTGGGCGCCGGCACGCCTGCGACGGTCCAGGACATTCTGACCGCAATCCAGAACGCAGGCGGTGCTGGCGTGACCGCGTCTCTCAACACCAGCGGCAACATCGTGATTTCGAGCGGCACCTCCACGGATGTGGCGGTGAACAGCGGCACCGCGGCCACGGCGCTCGGCATCACCAGCGTGACGCGCGGCGGCAACGTGCTGTCCTCGCCCGCGATCTCGGGGTCGACGCTGCTGAGCGGCAGCGCCACGGCCGGCGGCGCCGAGGTTCTCACCTCCGGCTTTTCGGCGGGCCCGCCTGCCGACACGATCACCGTCAACGGCCAGACGCTGACCTTCGTGGCTTCGGGCGCGAGCGGTCCGAACCAGATCAACGTCACCGACAACATCACGACCCTGCTCAGCAAGATCGATGCGCTCTCCGGCGCCACCGGCTCGTCCGTCAGCACCAGCGGTGTGATCACCTTGAACACGGGCACCGTGTCCAACCTGTCGGTGTCCAGCTCCAACAGCGCCGCCTTCGCCGCGCTCGGCTTCACATCCACCATCACCAAGAACCGTAACGGCGGCGGCACCGCGGGCACCGGCGGGGTGATCGGCAACGACATCGCGACCTTCACCAAGGAGTCGATCAGCGGCGGCGCGGTGACCGCTTACAACGCTGCGGGTACGCCGGTGAACCTGCAATTGCGCTGGGCCAAGACCGACAGCGCCTCGCTCGGCGCAGGTCACTCCGACAGCTGGAACCTGTTCTACCAGACCGATCCGAACGCGACCGGCACCACGGTCGGCTGGGTCAATACGGGGCAGGCCTTCACCTTCGCTTCCGACGGCTCGCTGACCACGCCGAGCGGCTCGGGCATCACCATCAACAATGTCAGCGTCAGCGGCCAGTCGCTCGGCTCCGTCGCCTTCAACATCTCGACCGGCGGACTGACGCAATATGCCAGCACGTCGGGCGCGGTGACCATCAACACCATCACGCAGAACGGCTACGCCGCAGGCCAATTGCGGTCGGTCGCGGTCAACAACAGCGGCCTCGTGGTCGGCACCTTCTCGAACGGCCAGAACCTCAACCTCGCCCAAGTCTCGCTGTCGCACTTCAACGGCACCAACTATTTGAAGGCGATGGATGGTGGCGCCTATGCCGCGACCGAACAGTCGGGTGCGGCGATCGACGGCGCATCGGGGAGCATCAGCGGCTCGTCGCTGGAAGGCTCGAACACCGACATCGCCGACGAATTCACCAAGCTGATCGTGACCCAGCAGGCCTATTCGGCCAACACCAAGGTGATCACGACGGCGAATTCGATGGTGCAGGACCTCCTGAACGTGTTGCGCTGATCGGCGCGTGACGTAACCAAAGGCGGCAAGTAACATGGGTTTGAGTTCAGCCCTCGCCAGCGCGATGAGCGGCCTGCGTGCCAACCAGGCCGCGCTCTCGATCGTCTCCTCGAACGTCGCGAATGCGCAGACGCCGGGTTACGTCGTCCAGACCCCGAACCAGATCGAGGTCACCACCGGCGATTTCGGCTCGACGGCGATGACGACCGGCGTCAGCCGGGAGCTCGACACCTTCGTGCTGAACCAGCTGCGCACCGAGACCGGCGGCAGCGGTTACGCCGCCCAGATGGCCAACATCCTGAAGCAGCTTCAGAGTGTCTATGGCACGCCCGGCAACAGCGGCACGCTGGAAACCGCGCTGAACAACTTCACCACGGCGCTGCAGGCGCTGTCGACCAGCTCGGGCGCGTCGTCGGCGCAAACGGTGGCCCTCGGTGCGGCGCAGGCGCTGGCCACGCAGCTCAACGTCACCACCAAGGGCATCCAGTCGCTGCGCTCCAACGTCGAGCAGGATCTCGGCACCTCGGCGCAGGCCGCGAACGCTGCCATGCAGCAGGTCGCCAACATCAACACCAAGCTGCAGGGCCTGTCGGCCAACGACCCCTCGGCCGCGACGCTGATGGACCAGCGCGACCAGGCCATCAACACGCTGTCGAAATATGTCGACGTCCGCGTCACCACCGACGGATCGAACCAGGCCAACATCTACACCACGACGGGCATCCAGCTGGTCGGTGCGGGGCTCGCCTCACAATTCACTTTCGCTTCCGCCGGGGCGATGTCTGCGACCTCGCTCTACAACATCGATCCGGCCAAGTCGGGCGTCGGCGCGCTCAACATCGTGCTGCCGAACGGCTCGAAGGTCGACGTCGTCGCCAACAACGTGGTCTCATCGGGCCAGATCGCGGCTGATCTGAAGCTGCGCGATCAGACGCTGGTGCAGGCGCAGAACCAGATCGACCAGCTCGCCGCGACGATGTCGAGCGCATTGTCCGACAAGACCACGGCCGGCAGCACGGTGTCGGGTCCGCCCGCTGGCTTTGACGTCGACCTCGGCGGCGCGCTCCCGGGCAACACCGCCACCTTCACTTACACCGACACGGCCACCAACACCCAGCGCCAGATCACGCTGGTGAATGTGACCGATCCGGCTGCCTTGCCGCTGCAGAATGCGACCAACGCCAACCCGATGCAGATCGGCGTGAATTTTTCCGGCGGCATGGGCGCGATCGCCTCGGCGCTCAACACCGCGCTTTCGACCTCGCATCTCAGCTTCTCTGCCGCGCCAGCGCCGGCGAGCGCCACGACGCTGCGGGTCACGGACGACAATTCCGGTCTCGCCAGGGTCAATTCGGCCTCGACGAGCAAGACCGTGTCGTCGCTGACCTCGGGCAATCCGCAACTGGCGGTGTTCACCGATGGCGGGCAGGCGCTTTACACCGGCGCGATCACCGGCTCGGGCTCGCAGCTGACCGGCTTTGCCGGTCGCATCAAGGTGAACACGCAGCTGACCGCCGACCCCACCAGGATGTCGGTGTACAACACCTCGCCGGTGACGCCCGCGGGTGACACCACGCGTTCGGACTATCTCTACTCGCAGCTCACCAGCGCGGTGTTCTCCTATTCACCGCAGAGCGGCCTCGGCTCGGCCAACCAGCCCTTCACCGGCAGCGTCTCGGGCTATCTGCAGCAATTCCTCAGCATCCAGGCCAACGCCTCAACTCAGGCCACCCAGCTCCAAGAGGGGCAGGGCGTCGTGGTCTCGACGCTGCAGGCCAAGTTCGACTCGACCTCCAAGGTCAATCTGGACTCGGAGATGTCGAACCTGATCCAGCTGCAGAATGCCTACGCCGCCAACGCCCACGTCATGTCGGTGGTGCAGAGCATGATGAACACGTTGATCCAGGCTCAAGTGTAGAAGTAACGGAGCGCTGAAACATGTCGATCAGCAGTATCAACTACTCCTCGTCGGTTCTCGGCTCGCAGATCCGCAACATCAATCAGCAGCTCACCGACCTGTCGACGCAGCTCTCGACCGGCAAGCTGTCGCAGAACTATTCCGGGATGGGCACCAACGAGGGCTTTGCGATCGCCGGGCGCGCGCAGCTCTCCAACATCGCCGCCTATACCGACACGATCACCAACGTCAACGTCAGCATCAACCTCGCCAACACCGCGTTGCAGTCGCTGACCAAGATCCGCAGCACGGTGCAGACCGGCGCCGCCAACACCGCGCAGGATCTCAACGTCAACGGCCAGACGATCGCGCAGAACACCGCCGCGGCGCAATTCGGCTCGATGGTCGGCGTCCTCAACACCCAGACGGGCAACCGCTATCTGTTCTCCGGAACCGCGGTCAACACGCAACCGGTTGCGGATGCCGGCGACATCATCAACGGCACCACGACGCAGGCGGGCTTCAAGACCGTGATGGCGGAACGCCAGGCCGCTGACCTCGGCGCCAACGGCATGGGCCGTCTGGTGCAGACGCAGCCGACGCCGAGTTCGGTGAAGGTGTCGGAAGACGTCCCCGGATCGCCGTTCGGCCTCAAGCTCAAGGCGGCCTCCCTGACGATGCCAACTGCGACGCTCACCGGCCCGAGCGGCTCGCCGGTGTCGTTCGCCGTCGATCTCAACGGCGTGAATCCGAGCAATGGCGACAAGCTGAGCGTGCAGTTCACGCTGCCGGACGGCACTACCGAGCAGATCGACCTGACCGCCTCCACCGCGACGCCGACGCCGCTCGGCAGCTTCGCGATCGATCCGGGTAATCCCAATGCCGTTCCGCCGGTTCTTCCCGACCCGAACGTCACGGCGTTGAACCTCAACAACGCACTGAATACTGCGATAAAGAAGCTCGCTGGCACCTCGCTGGTGGCGGCGTCGGCCGTGACCGCCGGCGACAATTTCTTCAATACGGTTGGATCAGCCACCGCGAACGCGGCTGGCACCAGCAATCTGATCTCTTATACCTCGACGACCGGGACGGGCTCGGTCGCGTTGCAGGACAGCGCAGCGGCGGCCGCGTCGACGACGACCTCGCTTGATCCGGCGGCGACACCCCATCTCAACGGAGCCGTCCTCACCGCGCTCGCCAACGCTCCGACCGGTACCACTCTGACCATCACCGGCGCGAACGGCGCCCACACGATCACCTTCGACCCGGCCGTCACCACGGTCACGACGGCCGGTGGCAACACCACGATCGGACTGGCTTCGGGCAGCACTGCGAAGATGTCTGATATCCTGAATGCGATCGCGACGGCCGCCGGCATCCCCGCCGCAAACGTAACCTTGAGCGCCGGCGGCAATATCCAGATCGCGACCGGCACCGGTACAGACGTGTCGGTCACCGGCGGCCCGGCGGCCACGGCGCTCGGTCTCAGTAGCGTGACGCGCGGCAACGCGGCGTCGACGCCGCCGATCACCGGTTCGACCGTGCTCAGCGGCACTGCGATTGCGGGTGGCTCGCAAGTCCTCTCGACGGCGTTCCAGGCGGGGTCGGCGGGACCGCCTGTCGTCAACCCCGATACGATCACGGTGAACGGTCAAACGCTGACGTTCGTCGCCTCGGGCGCCACAGGCCCGAACCAGATCAACATTACCGACGACATCACAACTCTGCTCGGCAAGATCGATCAGTTGACCGGCACCTCGAAGCCGTCGACCATCCATGGCGGCTTCATCACGATCAACACCGACAATCCCGGCAGCCTCAACATCAGCAGTTCGAACGGCGCGGCGTTCGGAGCGCTTGGCTTCACGTCCTCTCCGGTCACGGCAGCAAAGGCTCCGCTGCGGGTCGGGACCTCCCCGGCAAGCTCGGCGACCACGCTGGTAAACGGGACCGCCACCACCGTGAAATGGTACCAGGGCAACGACGGGCCCGGCTCGGCGCGCTCGACAGCGATGGCGCGGGTCGACGATTCCGTCACGGTGCAGTATGGCGCCCAGGCGGACGAAGATGCGATCCGCCGGCAATTGCAGGCGATCGCGGTGTTCGGGACGTTCTCGACCTCGCCGACCGGGCAGTATTCGGGCGGGCAGGTCTCCGCGCTGAGCCAGCGGGTGACGCAGGCTCTGACGCAGCAGCCCGGCCAGCAGCGCATCGAGGACATCCAGACCGACATCGCGATGGCCCAGAACACGATGAAGGACGCCTCCACGCGCCAGACCCAGGCCAAGGCGCAGCTCCAGACCATCATCGACCAGGCGGAATCGGCTTCGCCCGACCAGGTGGCGAGCCAAATCCTGGCGCTGCAGAATGCGCTGCAGGCATCCTACCAGGTGACCTCGAATCTCGCGCAGCTCTCGCTCGTCAAGTTTCTGTAAGGGCGCGTTAAGGCGCCGTTAACCATGCCTCTTTACCTCTTGGTGAGGATTGGAGCGGGGCGGAGCTGCCGATGTCGGACAAGATGCAACTGGTGGTGGCAACGCCGTGCTTCGGCGGGCAGGTGTCGAGCATCTATGCGAGCTCGATCTTCGCGCTGCAGCGCGCCGTGCACGGCATGTCCAATCTCGAGCTCAAGGTGCTGCTGCGGGACGGCGACGCGCTGATCACCCGCGCGCGGGCCAATCTCGTCGCGATGTTCCTGGACGATCCCAAGGCGACGCATTTCCTGTTCATCGACGCCGATATCGGCTTCAAGCCGGAGCAGGTGTTCCGGCTGATCGAATGCGGCGCGGACGTCGTGGCCGGCTGCTATCCGATCAAGCGTGTCAACTGGGACAAGGCCGCGCGGGCGATCCAGTCCGGCCGGGCCGACGTGCCGGCGGCTTCGCTGGATTATGTGCTCGAGATCGAGGATCCCGACCGCATCGTCGTCGTCAACGGTTTTACCCGCGTGCGCTACGCCGGCACCGGCTTTCTGATGATCCGGCGCCACGCGCTGGAGGCGATGTGCCGCCATCCGGACTATGCCAGCCTGCAGTTCTTCCGCGAGCATTCGCACGACACGCTGGTCACGAGCCGGAACCGCTTCGCGCTGTTCGAATGCATGATCGATCCGGCGACCGGCACCTATCTGTCCGAGGACTTCGCTTTCTGCAAGCGCTGGACCGATATCGGCGGCGAGATCTGGGCCGACATCCAGAGCTCGCTCGATCATGTCGGACCGTCGGTGTTCCACGGCGACATCGCCTCGCAATTCGCACCGGCGCCCGGAGGGGCGGCGGCCGATGCGGCGTGAAGCTTTCGGGATGAGCACCGGCGCATCCCGTCTGTCAGAATTCGAACGCGCATCCGACAGCGGTTCGCGTTATCGCCTGCGCGATCTCTTCACGCCGCTCGACACGCTGCTCGTCTCCGGCGGAGATCCGCGGCTGGCGCTCGACGCCACGGATCGCGTCAACCTATATGGCTGCGCGGCCTCGCCGGAGCCGGAGCTCTGGAATTTCGCGTCCTCGACCGCGTCGACGATCTCGCAAGCTGGCTATGACCGCGCCGCGTTGGCGCGCGAAGAGCTGGTGCACAAATGCCTGTTCGACGAAGTCGAGGTCGCCTTCGACGCACGTTGCGAGGACATGCGCAGCGAGCTGCGCGGCCACCTCCAGCTGCCGCCGCGCGTCGACATCGTGTTCTCGCCCTCCGGCACGGACTCCCAGCTCCACGCTTTGTTCCTGGCGCGCGCGGTGCTCGGGGCGCCGCCGGTGACGATCGTGGTCGGCGCCGACCAGACCGGAAGCGGGACGAGCCATACCGCTCGCGGGCATCATTTCAGCTCCATGACGGCGAGCGGCCTTGCCGTTCGCAAGGACGGCGCGATTGCGGGGCTCGCCGGCGCCAGTCTTGCGCTGCCGCTGGTTCAGGCGGGGCCCGGGATTGCGATGCGCGGGGAGGCCGATGCCGCGGTGCTGCAGGCGGTGGAGACCGTGATCGCGCAAGACGCGCCCGTGCTGCTCCAGATCATGGATGCATCGAAGCTCGGCTGGTGCGCACCGAGCGCGGCCTGCCTCGATGAGATCGCGCGGCGTTGGCCGCGCAAGGTCCAGATCGTCGTCGACGCCTGTCAGGCGCGGCTCGGCCGCCGCCGGCTGCGCGCCTATCTCGACCGCGGCCATATGGTGCTCATGACGGGCTCGAAATTCTTCGGCGGGCCCGCCTTCAGCGGTGCGCTGCTGGTGCCGAAGGGCCTGTCGCGCTCGATCGACCGGATCGAGCGGATCGCGCCCGGCATCTTCGATTATGCCGGCCGTTGCGATTGGCCGATGGCCTGGACGGCGCTGCGTTCGCGCTTCGACCGCCGTCCCAATTTCGGTCAATGGCTGCGCTGGGAGGCGGCGCTCGCCGAGATCGGCGGGTATTACGCCGTACCCGGCGCATTCCGCGCCAGGGTGCTCGCCGAGCTCGCCGTCGGCATCGACAGCATGATCGCGTTGTCGCCGTCGCTTCAACCCGTGCCAACCGTGACCGGCACGGCCGGCGTGGATGACGAGGAATTTGCACAAACTACGATTTTTCCGTTCATGCTGCTGCGCGGTGGCAAGCCGGTCTCGATCGCCGAGACCAATGCCATTCATCAGGCGCTGGCGCGTGACATGAACGAGAAGATCGGCGGCAGTGCGGCAGACCGGCAGGTCGCCGCGCAGCGCTGCCTGATCGGCCAGCCGGTCCGTCTGGAGCGGCCTGACGCGGCACCACAGGCGGTGCTGCGCCTTTGCGTCGGCGCCAGTCTGGTGACCGAAGCCTGGTCGCCTGATACGGCCGAGGCGCAACGCAATGTGAAGCATATTCTCGATCGCATCGCCCATGTGCTGGTAAAGATCGAGCTGCTGCTTGACCGTGGCGCAGTCGCGGCCACGCCGGTAAACTCCGCGTTCGAGGTGTGAGATGCAGCATCCGGTTTCCGCGCCGCTTCGCATGACCGCGGCGAACTTTGCCGATCGCATCGGCTTTGCGCAGTTGACGCGCCGTGCCTTCGAAGGTGTCGACCTGCATCCGCTGCGCGACCATCTGGTGGCGCGGATCGCGGCAGGAACGGCGCTGGCGGGCGAAGGACTGGACCTGTCGCTGATCACCCAGCTTCTCGGCGACAAGGATCGAGGCCTTGCGATCCAGTCGGAGGTGCTGGCCTTCCATCAATTGTTCCGCACGCCGAGCACTGCTGCGAAGCCGGGCTTGCGCGTGCTGGCGCTTGCCGCCGACATCGACATGGGCGGCAACACCCCGATCGATTTTCTGCTTGAAGGCTCCGACATCGAGCTGTTGACGCTCTACGTGATCAAGGGCGTCGGCCTGCCGGAGAGTTTGCCCGAGCACGACGTTGCCATCGTGGTCGCCTCCGATTCCGAGGAATGCCGCGATGCGCTCGACCTGATCGAGAAGGCCGCACCGCATTGGCCGCGGCCGCTGCTCAATCGTCCCGATCGCATCGGCAATCTCGATCGCGACAAGCTGCATCGGCTGCTGGCCGGCGTACCGGGTCTCGACATTCCCGCGACCATCCACGCGACGCGCGCGCAATTGTCGGATCTTTCGCAAGGGCGGATCGCTTGCCGAGACATCGCGGGTGAACTGCGCTTTCCGATGATCGCGCGGCCGCGCGGCTCGCATGCCGGCGTCGGGCTCGCAGAGCTCGACAATGCGGCGGCGCTCGCAGCCTATCTCGCCGAGCGCGACGAGCAGGACTTCTTCGTCGCGCGCTTCGTCGACTATGTGAGCGGCGACGGGCTCTATCGCAAATATCGTCTCGCGATGGTCGACGGCAAGCCTTACGCCTGCCACATGGCGATCGCCGACCGCTGGGATATCTGGTATCTCAACGCCTACATGGCATTCAGCGAGGAGAAGCGAGCAGAAGAGGCGCTCTTCATGCGCGATTTCGACCACGCCTTCGCGGCGCGTCACAGCAGCGCGCTCGACGAGATGAGCAGGCGCGTCGGCCTCGATTATTTCATCGTCGATTGCGCGGAGAACCAGGCTGGCGAACTCCTGGTCTTCGAAGCCGACAACACCGCCGTCGTGCACAACATGGATTCGCCAGACGTGTTTCCCTACAAGCCGCCGCAGATGCGCAAGATCTTCGCGGCGTTCGCGGCGATGCTGTCGCGGTATGCTGCAGCCGTGGAGAGCGCAACATGAACGAGATCATCCGCAACACGCAAAGCACGACTGCGCACACCTCGCTCGACCCGCAGGACTGGAGCGCATTTCGCGCGCTCGCTCATCGCATGCTCGACGAGACGATCGACGGCATCGCCAATGTCCGGACGCGTCCCGTCTGGCAGCCGATCCCCGATGAGGTCCGCGCTTCATTCAAGGCCGACGTGCCGCGCGAGGTGAGCGATCTCGCCGAGGTCTACCGCGAATTCGCCGAGCACATCGCGCCCTATGCGACCGGCAACGTCCATCCCGGCTTCATGGGCTGGGTGCATGGCGGCGGCACCGCGGTTGGCATGCTCGCGGAAATGCTCACGGCCGGCCTCAACGCGAATCTCGGCGGACGGGACCATATGCCGATCGAGGTCGAGCGCCAGATCGTCGACTGGATGCGCCGCCTGTTCGCTTTTCCGGACAGCGCGAGCGGCATCTTCGTCACGGGCACGTCGATGGCCAATCTGATGGCGGTGCTGGTGGCGCGCACGGCGGCGCTGGGCACGCTGGCGCGGCAGTACGGCATCGGCAATGACGGCGCGCTGCTCGCAGCCTATACGTCGCAGGCCGCGCATGGCTGTGTGTCCAGGGCGATGGACATTGCCGGGCTCGGCAGCGATGCGCTGCGCAAGATCGGCGTCGATGCCGATCATCGCATCGACGTTGCCGCGCTGCGCGCGCAGATCGCTGTCGATCGTGAGGTCGGCTTCAAGCCCTTCCTGGTCGTCGCGTCTGCCGGCACGGTGGACATTGGTGCGATCGACGATCTCAAGGCCGTTGCACAGCTGTGCCGCGAGGAGGGAATCTGGTTTCACGTCGACGGTGCTTTCGGCGCGCTCGCGATTCTGTCGCCCGAGCTCGCGCCGCTGCTCGGCGGTATCGAGCTCGCCGATTCCATTGCACTCGACTTCCACAAATGGGGTCAGGTGCCTTACGATGCCGGCTTCCTGCTGGTGCGCGATGGCGAGCAGCATCGGCAGGCCTTTGCGCAGCCCGCGGCCTATCTGCGCCGCGAGGCGAGGGGGCTTGCGGCGGGGGCGGTCTGGCCCTGCGATCTCGGACCCGATTTGTCGCGCGGCTTTCGTGCGCTGAAGACCTGGTTCACCCTGAAGACGTTCGGCACCGACCGGCTCGGTGCGACGATCGCGCGAAGCTGCGCGCTGGCGAAGTATCTCGAAGCACGCGTGCTGGCCGAACCGCGATTGGAATTGCTGGCGCCGGTCAACCTCAACATCGTCTGTTTCCGCTACCGTGCCATTGACGCGGTCAACCGCGAGATCGTTGCCGACATCCAGGAGTCCGGAATCGCGGCACCGTCGAGCACGACGCTGGACGGCAAGTTCGCGATCCGCGCCGCGATCGTCAACCACCGCACTGAGGCGGCGGACATCGATGCGCTCGTCGCGGCGGTGCTGGAGTTCGGCGGACGGCGCTGCGGCGAGGATCTGATCGAGGTCGAGGCACCGCCGCTCGCGGCGCAATAGCGCACGCATTGTTGAAACGACAGCGGCCCCGGAGATGATCCGGGGCCGTTGTCGTTTGCGGGACTGTGTCGTTGATCAGGCGGCGGAACTCACGTCGTCCTTGGCCACTTCAGCCGTGGGATGGGTGGCCTCGAACTGGCTCCGCAGCTTCTCCTCGTAGGCGATCAGCTTGCGGGCATCCTTCAGCGCCCGGTAGAGGTCGCCATTCAGGATGTTGTTGTTGATGGCCTCAATGATCGGCCAGGCACTCGGCACCGCGGTGACGATGTCGCGCACCAGGTTGAAATAGGTGCCGTGCTGGGTCTGCGGATCCGGCGAGATGTACATGAGCTGCACCGCCAGATAGACGAGCTTGGCAGGCGTATCGGCGGTCTCCGGCGTGAGGATGTCGCGCTCGCGCAGGATCGGCACGTTGTCGCCGTCGATCAGGAGGCGGGCGCGCTGGTCCGTGTTGGTAATCACGCAGTTACCGACGATGATGCGTTCGTGCGGTCTGAGCTCGACCTTGAGGGCCATGCCTGTTCTCCATCAACGCTTTCGTAACCGAGCGTTCGTTGCGGCCTCTGAAGACGCGATTCTCGCTCGCAATTAGTTAACGAGCTGTAAATCCACACCGTTCGCACTGAAAAGCCCAATATTTTCAAAGGTGCATTTGTGCGGCGGCGCAGCGATCCGCGCCGTTCCCCGGACCGAATCACACGTGACCCGGCGAAAGTGCGGGTTTCATTTCATGTTTCGTTAGAGGTCTCCGCGCCACGGTCCGCCGTCGCTGGATCACTCGCGATCCAAGCAGACGTGTAACAGTAGCGTCGTTTACCAGAAAGGTAACAGAGTCATGTCCGGTATCGTCCTCTCCGCATCGGTTCGTCAGAACCTGCTCTCTCTCCAGTCCACCGCTGACCTCCTCGCCACCACGCAGAACCGTCTGTCGACCGGCAAGAGCGTCAACTCGGCTCTCGACAATCCCACCAACTTCTTCACGGCACAGTCGCTCGACAACCGCGCCAGCGACATCAACAACCTGCTCGATGGCATCGCCAACGGCGTGCAGGTGCTGCAGGCCGCCAACACCGGCATCACCTCGCTGCAGAAGCTGATCGACTCCGCGAAGTCGATCGCCAACCAGGCGCTGCAGACCACCGTCGGCTACTCCACCAAGTCCAACGTCTCTGCCACCATCTCCGGTGCGACGGCGGCCGACCTGCGTGGCACCACGAGTTTCGCCAGCGCCACGGCGCTCGGCAACGTGCTCTATAACGGCACGGCCGGCGGCGCCACCGCGGCAGGTTCGTCTGCCACGCTCGGTGCAACCCAGGGCTCGTTTGCGGGCACCGGGGGTCTTGCGGCCGACGGCACGACAGGCATCTCGTCGGCCACCACGCTGCTCGGCACCACCGCCGCCGGCAAGCTGACCACCGCTCCGAGCGATGGCGATACGCTGACGGTGAACGGCAAGACCATCACCTTCCGCACCGGCACTGCGCCGGCTACGAGCGCCGTTCCGACCGGTTCGGGCGTCAGCGGTCATCTCGTCACCGACGGCAGCGGCAACAGCACGATCTATCTCGGTGACACCGCGACCACGTCGACGCTGGCGACCGTCGGCGACATTCTGACCGCGATCGACCTCGCCAGTGGCGTCAAGACCTCGACGATCTCCGCTGGTGCAGCGACCATCGGTGCTGCTTCCGGCGCATCGCCCTCGACCGCTGCCGCGGGCGTCGTGACGCTCAAGAGCTCGGCGGGTGCCGACCTGTCCGTGACGGGCAAGGCCGACTTCCTGAAGCAGCTCGGTCTGACCGGTGCGACGGGCGGCGGCAATATCACGTTGACCGCGACCCGCACGACCAGCTCGGGCTCCTTGAGCTCGCTGATCTCGGACGGTTCATCGCTGAACGTCAATGGCCACGTCATCTCGTTCAAGAACGCGCCGGTTCCGGGCTCGACCAACGCCCCGGCGATTCCGAGCGGCTTCGGTGTCAGCGGCAACGTTCTCACCGACGGCGCCGGCAACTCGACGGTCTATCTGCAGTCCGGCACGGTTGCCGACGTGCTGAGCGCGATCGACCTTGCCACCGGCGTGCAGACCGCCACCATTGCCGCCAACGGCACCGCGACGCTTGGGGCCGCCTCGGGCCAGATCGCCTCGTCGATCAATGCCTCCGGCCAGCTCAAGCTGTCCACCGGCGTCAATGCCGACCTGTCGATCACCGGCACGGGCAACGCGCTGAACGTGCTCGGTCTTGCCGGCAACACGGGCACGGCGACTGCGTTCACTGCCGCCCGTACCTCCGGCATCGGCGGCATCAGCGGCAAGACCTTGACCTTCACCTCCTTCAATGGCGGCACGGCGGTCGATGTCACCTTCGGCGACGGCACCAACGGCACGGTCAAGACGCTCGATCAGCTCAACTCGAAGCTTCAGGCCAACAACCTGTCGGCGACGATCGATGCCAACGGCCTGCTGACGATCTCGACCACCAACGACTACGCGTCCTCGACCATCGGTTCGAGCGCCGCGGGTGGTGCGATCGGCGGTACGCTGACGACGGCGCTGACGTTCTCGACGGCTTCCAGCCCCGTCCAGGACACGGTGGCGCAGACCTCGCGTGCCAACCTGGTGTCTCAGTACAACAACATCCTGAACCAGATCGACACGACCGCTCAGGACTCCTCGTTCAACGGCGTCAACCTGTTGAACGGCGACCAGCTCAAGTTGGTGTTCGACGAAACCGGCAAGTCGAACCTCAGCATCACCGGCGTGACCTACAACTCCAAGGGTCTCGGCCTTGCTGCGCTGACCAGCGGTGTCGATTTCATCGACAACGCCGCCACCAACAAGGTGCTGACCAACCTGAACGCTGCGTCGAGCACGCTGCGCTCGGAAGCTTCGAGCCTCGGTTCGAACCTCTCGGTGGTGCAGGTTCGTCAGGATTTCAACAAGAGCCTGATCAATGTGCTGCAGACCGGTTCGTCCAACCTGACGCTGGCCGACACCAACACCGAGGCAGCCAACAGCCAGGCGCTGTCGACCCGCCAGTCGATCGCGGTCTCCGCGCTGTCGCTGGCCAACCAGTCGCAGCAGAGCGTGCTGCAACTGCTCCGCTAAGTCGCGGCAGACATCGCAAAGCAAGATCCGGCGGCGGGGCTTCGGCCCCGCCGCTTTTTTTTTGCGTCGGCATCGGGATGCCGCTCGATGAAGTGGGATGATGTATCGGATGCAGCCAATTGCTCACTCTGAGTTATGGTTGACAAGTGGCAAATGGCTCGTCGCCGCGCCAAAAAGCGTCATCCTATCATGACGATATGGAGAAGCGTGATCAGGCTTCGATCGCCCGTATGGTGAATCCGCGCAGGGACTGGCGCGACACGCTTCATGCTTTGTTAGCCCTCCACGTTCACCGTCCCGAGCATCGATTAATCCTAATCGAAGTTTTGTTGCGTTGCGTACCAGAAGGGTAACACTCAATGTCCGGTATCGTTCTCTCTTCCTCAGTTCGTCAGAACTTGCTCTCCCTCCAGTCCACCGCTGACCTCCTCGCCACTACCCAAAGCCGCCTGTCGACCGGCAAGAGCGTCAACTCGGCCCTGGACAATCCCACCAACTTCTTCACCGCACAGTCGCTCGACAACCGCGCCAGCGACATCAACAACCTGCTCGACGGCATCGCCAACGGCGTGCAGGTGCTGCAGGCCGCCAACACCGGCATCACCTCGCTGCAGAAGCTGATCGACTCCGCGAAGTCGATCGCCAACCAGGCGCTGCAGACCACGGTCGGCTACTCCACCAAGTCGAACGTCTCCACCACCATCTCCGGTGCGACGGCGGCCGACCTGCGTGGCACCACGAGCTTCGCCAGCGCCACGGCGCTCGGCAACGTGCTCTATAACGGCACGGCCGGCGGCGCCACCGCGGCAGGTTCGTCTGCCACGCTCGGTGCAACCCAGGGCTCGTTTGCAGGCACCGGGGGTCTTGCGGCCGACGGCACGACAGGCATCTCGTCGGCCACCACGCTGCTCGGCACCACCGCCGCCGGCAAGCTGACCACCGCTCCGAGCGATGGCGATACGCTGACGGTGAACGGCAAGACCATCACCTTCCGCACCGGCACTGCGCCGGCTACGAGCGCCGTTCCGACCGGTTCGGGCGTCAGCGGTCATCTCGTCACCGACGGCAGCGGCAACAGCACGATCTATCTCGGTGACACCGCGACCACGTCGACGCTGGCGACCGTCGGCGACATTCTGACCGCGATCGACCTCGCCAGTGGCGTCAAGACCTCGACGATCTCCGCTGGTGCAGCGACCATCGGTGCTGCTTCCGGCGCATCGCCCTCGACCGCTGCCGCGGGCGTCGTGACGCTCAAGAGCTCGGCGGGTGCCGACCTGTCCGTGACGGGCAAGGCCGACTTCCTGAAGCAGCTCGGTCTGACCGGTGCGACGGGCGGCGGCAATATCACGTTGACCGCGACCCGCACGACCAGCTCGGGCTCCTTGAGCTCGCTGATCTCGGACGGTTCATCGCTGAACGTCAATGGCCACGTCATCTCGTTCAAGAACGCGCCGGTTCCGGGCTCGACCAACGCCCCGGCGATTCCGAGCGGCTTCGGTGTCAGCGGCAACGTTCTCACCGACGGCGCCGGCAACTCGACGGTCTATCTGCAGTCCGGCACGGTTGCCGACGTGCTGAGCGCGATCGACCTTGCCACCGGCGTGCAGACCGCCACCATTGCCGCCAACGGCACCGCGACGCTTGGGGCCGCCTCGGGCCAGATCGCCTCGTCGATCAATGCCTCCGGCCAGCTCAAGCTGTCCACCGGCGTCAATGCCGACCTGTCGATCACCGGCACGGGCAACGCGCTGAACGTGCTCGGTCTTGCCGGCAACACGGGCACGGCGACTGCGTTCACTGCCGCCCGTACCTCCGGCATCGGCGGCATCAGCGGCAAGACCTTGACCTTCACCTCCTTCAATGGCGGCACGGCGGTCGATGTCACCTTCGGCGACGGCACCAACGGCACGGTCAAGACGCTCGATCAGCTCAACTCGAAGCTTCAGGCCAACAACCTGTCGGCGACGATCGATGCCAACGGCCTGCTGACGATCTCGACCACCAACGACTACGCGTCCTCGACCATCGGTTCGAGCACCGCGGGTGGTGCGATCGGCGGCACGCTGACGACGGCGCTGACGTTCTCGACGGCTTCCAGCCCCGTCCAGGACACGGTGGCGCAGACCTCGCGTGCCAACCTGGTGAACCAGTACAACAACATCCTTCAGCAGATTGACTCGACCGCGCAGGACTCGTCCTTCAACGGCGTTAACCTCCTCAACGGCGACCAGCTCAAGCTGGTGTTCGACGAGACGGCCAAGTCCAGCTTGAGCATCACCGGCGTAACCTACAACTCCAAGGGTCTGGGCCTCGCTGCGCTGACCAGCGGTGTCGACTTCATCGACAACGCTGCCACCAACAAGGTGTTGGCGAATTTGAACACCGCGTCTAGCACGCTGCGCTCGGAAGCATCGGCTCTGGGTTCGAACCTGACGATCGTGCAGGTTCGTCAGGACTTCAACAAGAACCTGATCAACGTGCTGCAGACCGGCTCGTCCAACCTGACCCTGGCCGACACCAACGTCGAAGCGGCCAACAGCCAGGCGCTGTCGACCCGCCAGTCGATCGCGGTCTCCGCGCTGTCGCTGGCCAACCAGTCGCAGCAGAGCGTGCTGCAACTGCTCCGCTAAGTCGCGGACGACATCGCAGAGCAAGATCCGGCGGTGGGGCTTCGGCCCCGCCGTTTTCTTTTTGCTCCTAGCTCAAAAGCTTTCGAGAGGGCAGGCAGCGCTCGAGAAAGTAACCAGCGGTTATGGTTAATGGAGCGTAAGCGCCAGGAATCGCCAATGATTTCAGGTGGGTTGTCGCTCGTCTCGGCGCCTTCGGCTCGCTTATGGTGAACCGGCGCTTATGCAGTCTGCACTCCTTTCACCCTTTGTTAGCCACGTCGCGGCACGCTGAGCCCGTCACTCGATCCACAAGCGATCGAACGAAGACGCGTAAGCCAGAAGGGTAAAGAGTCATGTCCGGTATCGTTCTCTCTGCGTCGGTTCGTCAGAACCTGCTTTCTCTCCAGTCCACCGCCGATCTTCTCGCCACCACACAGAACCGTCTGTCGACCGGCAAGAGCGTCAACTCGGCTCTGGACAATCCCACCAACTATTTCACCGCCCAGTCGCTCGACAACCGCGCCAGCGACATCAACAACCTGCTCGACGGCATCGCCAACGGCGTGCAGGTGCTGCAGGCCGCCAACACCGGCCTGACCTCGCTGCAGAAGTTGATCGACAGCGCCAAGTCGATCGCCAACCAGGCGCTGCAGACCACCGTCGGTTACTCCACCAAGTCCAACGTCTCGACCACGATCGCCGGTGCGACGGCGGCCGACCTGCGCGGCACGACGTCCTTCGCCAGTGCGACAGCCAGCAGCAACGTGCTGTATAACGGCACGGCCGGCGGCACCACCGCGGCAAGTGCGTCCACCACCCTCGGCGCAACCCAGGGCTCGTTTGCGGGCACCGGGGGTCTTGCGGCCGACGGCACGACAGGCATCTCGTCGGCCACCACGCTGCTCGGCACCACCGCCGCCGGCAAGCTGACCACCGCTCCGAGCGATGGCGATACGCTGACGGTGAACGGCAAGACCATCACCTTCCGCACCGGCACTGCGCCGGCTACGAGCGCCGTTCCGACCGGTTCGGGCGTCAGCGGTCATCTCGTCACCGACGGCAGTGGCAACAGCACGATCTATCTCGGCGACACCGCGACCACGGCGACGCTGGCGACCGTGGGCGACGTCCTGGCCGCGATCGACCTCGCCAGTGGCGTCAAGACCGTGACGATCTCCGCTGGTGCAGCGACCATCGGTGCTGCTTCCGCCGCATCGCCCTCGACCGCCGCTGCGGGCGTCGTGACGCTCAAGAGCTCGGTGGGGGCCGACCTGTCCGTGACTGGCAATGCCGACTTCTTGAAGGAGCTCGGTCTGACCGGTGCGACGGGCGGCGGCAATATCACGTTGACTGCGACCCGAACGACCAGCTCGGGCTCCCTGAGCTCGCTGCTGCAGGATGGTACGTCGCTGAATGTCGACGGCCACGTCATCACCTTCAAGAACGCGCCGGTTCCGGGATCGACCAACGCTCCGGCAGTCCCGAGCGGCTTCGGCGTCAGCGGCAACGTTCTCACCGACGGCAACGGCAACTCGACGGTTTATCTGCAAACCGGCACCATCGCCGACGTGCTGAAAGCGATCGACTTCGCCACCGGCGTGCAGACCTTCACGCTCAATGGCAGCGGTGGCGGCACGCTCGCAACAGCGGTCGGGCAGGCTGCATCGACCATCAACACGTCTGGACAGCTCAAATTGTCGACCGGCATCAACGCCGACCTGTCGATCACCGGCACGGGCAATGCGCTCTCCGTGCTTGGTCTCGCCGGCAACACCGGCAGCGCGACGGCGTTCTCGGCCGCCCGCACCTCCGGCATCGGCGGCATCGCCGGCAAGACCTTGACCTTCACCTCCTTCAACGGCGGCACGGCGGTCAACGTCACCTTCGGCGACGGCACCAACGGCACGGTCAAGACGCTCGATCAGCTCAACACCAAGCTGCAGGCCAACAACCTGTCGGCAACGATCGACGCCAACGGCTTGCTGACCATCACCGCGTCCAACGACTACGCGTCCTCGACGCTCGGCTCGACCGCGGCTGGCGGTGCGATCGGCGGCACGCTCACTTCGGCGCTGACCTTCTCGACGGCTTCCAACCCCGTCCAGGACGGTGTTGCCCAGACGGCGCGTGCCAATCTGGTGTCTCAGTACAACAACATCCTGAACCAGATCGACACGACCTCGCAGGACTCCTCGTTCAACGGTGTCAACCTCTTGAACGGCGACCAGCTCAAGCTGGTGTTCGACGAGACCGGCAAGTCGAGCCTGAACATCACCGGCGTGACCTACAACTCCAAGGGTCTCGGTCTTGCCGCGCTGACCGTCGGCGTCGACTTCATCGACAACGCCGCCGCCAACCGCGTGCTGACCAATTTGAACGCCGCGTCGAGCACGCTGCGCTCGGAAGCCTCGAGCCTCGGCTCGAACCTCTCGGTCGTTCAGATCCGTCAGGACTTCAACAAGAACCTGATCAACGTGCTGCAGACCGGCTCGTCCAACCTGACCCTGGCCGACACCAATGTGGAGGCCGCCAACAGCCAGGCGCTGTCGACCCGGCAGTCGATCGCGGTCTCCGCGCTGTCGCTGGCCAATACCTCGCAGCAGAGCGTGCTTCAGTTACTCAGGTAATAAGCGACTGAAATAACTGGATAAAATCGAGCGGCGGGGCCATTTGCCCCGCCGTTCTTTTTGCGTCCTGGGCGGGCAGGGGCGTTCACTCGCCATTAACCCTGTCCCTTAAACCGGCGTTAACCATACTTTAAAGGACACCTCCTAAAACTGGACAAAAGCCCGCTTTGCAGACCGCGCGGCCGATTCGTATCCGGTTCAAGAGGAAGACTCGCCAATGTCCAACATCGTTCTCTCGGCGTCCGTTCGCCAGAACCTGTTGTCGCTGCAGTCGACGGCCGACTTGCTGGCCACGACGCAGGAGCGGCTGTCGACCGGCAAGAAGGTCAACACCGCGCTCGACAATCCCACCAACTTCTTCACGGCGCAGGGGTTGGACAACCGGGCGAGCGACATCAGCAACCTGCTCGACGGCATCAATAACGGTGTCCAGGTGCTGCAGGCCGCCAACACCGGCATCACCTCGCTGCAGAAGCTGATCGACAGCGCGAAATCGATCGCCAACCAGGCGCTGCAGACCACGGTCGGCTACTCCACCAAGTCGAACGTCTCGACCACGATTCCCGGCGCGACGCCTGCCGACCTGCGCGGTACGACCTCCTATGCGAGCGCTACCGCCAAGAGCAACGTGCTTTATACCGGCGCCGCCGGCGGCGTGACCCCGGTTACGGGAACCGCCGCACTCGGCGCCTCGCTGGGCTCGAGCGCCGGCACGGTGGTCGGGTTCGCTGCGACCGCGGCTGACGGCACCACGGTACTCAGCGGCACCGCCACGCTCGTCGGCACAACCGCGTCCACCACCTTCGGCGCCGCGCCCGCCGACGGCGATACGATCACCGTGAACGGCAAATCCATCACCTTCCGCACCGGTATTGCCCCGAGCACGCAGCCGACCGGCTGGGGCCTCGACGCCAGCGGCCACATCGCCACGGACGGCAACGGCAATTCGATCGTCTACGAGGGAACGCCGACTGCGCCCGGTGCGACCATCAACGACGTCCTCACCGCGATCGACCTCGCCAGCGGCGTCAAGACTGCAACCATCAGCGCGAGCGCGGCGACCATCGCCATCAGCGGCGCGGCCGGACCCGTCGGCACGCTCCAGACGGCGTCATCCATCTCGGGCGGCGGCCAGATCACGCTGAAGAGCTCGACCGGCGCCGATCTCAGCCTGACCGGCAAGGCCGACTTTCTCAACAAGCTCGGTCTGACTGCGGCCACCGGCGCGGGCAATGCGAGCGTCACTGCGAACCGGTCGACGACCGCCGGCTCGCTCGGCACTCTCGTCCAGGACGGCTCGACGCTGAACATCGACGGCCACACCATCACCTTCAAGAACGCGCAGACGCCGCAATCGGCGGCGAGCGTGGCCACCGGCTATGGCGTCAGCGGCAACGTCGTCACCGACGGCAACGGCAACTCGACCGTCTATCTCCAGAGCGCGACGTTGACCGACCTGCTCAACTCGATCGACCTTGCCACCGGCGTCAAGACGGCCGGCATCTTCAACGGCGCGGCGACGCTGTCGACCACCGCGGGCCAGATCCCCTCGTCGGTCAACAGCAGCGGTCAGCTTGCGCTCTCCACCGGCATCAATTCCGACCTGTCGATCACCGGCACCGGCAATGCCCTGAGCGCCTTCGGCCTCAGCGGCAACACGGGAACGGCGACCGCCTTCACCGCGGCGCGCACCTCGGGCGTCGGCGGCGTCAGCGGCAAGACGCTGACCTTCTCGTCCTTCAACGGCGGTACGCCGGTCAACGTCACCTTCGGCGACGGCACCAACGGCACCGTCAAGACGCTCGATCAGCTGAACGTGCAATTGCAGGCGAACCACCTGACGGCGACGATCGATGCCAACGGCGTGCTGACGGTCACCACCGTCAACGAGTACGCGTCCTCGACCCTCGGTTCGACTGCTGCCGGCGGCGCGGTCGGTGGTACGCTCACCGGCGTGCTCGCTTTTACCACCGCGCAGCCACCGATCCAGGATCCCGTCGCGCAGACGGCGCGTTCGAGCCTGGTCAGCCAGTTCAACAACATCCTGGCGCAGATCGACACGACGTCGCAGGACTCGTCCTTCAACGGCATCAACCTGCTCAACGGCGATACGCTGAAGCTGGTCTTCAACGAGACCGGCAGCTCCACGCTCGGCATCAACGGCGTCGTGTTCAACGCGGCGGGTCTCGGTCTCAGCAATCTCGTTCCCGGTACGGACTTCATCGACAACGGCGCCACCAACAAGGTGCTGGCCAGCCTGAATGCCGCCTCGAGCAGGCTGCGCTCGGAGGGCTCTTCGCTCGGTTCGAATCTCTCGATCGTGCAGGTGCGTCAGGACTTCTCCAAGAACCTGATCAACGTGCTGCAGACCGGCTCGTCCAACCTGACGCTCGCCGACACCAACGAGGAAGCGGCCAACAGCCAGGCGCTGTCGACCCGCCAGTCGATCGCGGTCTCCGCGCTGTCGCTGGCCAACCAGTCGCAGCAGAGCGTGCTGCAGCTGCTCCGCTAATTTCGAGCGCCAGGCTCGCTCTTCGAGATTTCGCGGCGGGGCTAACGCCCCGCCGTTCTTTTGAGGGAGATCGCTAAGACAGGATTAGCTGAGATCAGCACGCCTCGCGCGAAGCGCGTTTACATCGTGCGTGCGTGGATCTAGCGTTGCGCTGACGAAGAGCTCCGCGACCCGTAATTATCCGGAGTGCTTCCAAGCACACACGTAAGCAAATCTTAAGCGGTGCTGCCTAGGGTTGGGAAAGAAATCCTTAAGCGCTTACAACGCGCTAGGTAACCTCCAGGGTGTGATTGATGTCGAATTCCGCTGCCTCGGCTTATGCGCGTGTTGCAACGACCACCGCATCTCCTCGCGACATCGAGGCGCAGACTCTGCTGAAGGCCGCGAACAAGCTCCAGGATGCGGTGAACAATGCCGATCCGCTCAGCGAGCAGACCATGCAGGCCCTGATGTTCAACCGCAAGCTCTGGACCATCTTTCTGAGCGAGGCGATGCGCGACAACAACCCGCAGCCGATCGACGTCCGGCAGAAGATCGCCAACATCAGCGTGTTCGTGCTGAGCCAGACCGCCGCGCTCCAGATGAGCCCGCAGTTCGATCACTTCCGTCCGCTGATCGAGATCAACCGCAACATCGCCGCGGGCCTGTCCGGACGGCCGTGACGGGAACTCGTGATGGTCGACGTCACGAG
The DNA here is from genome assembly GCF_015291745.1 of Bradyrhizobium sp. CCBAU 53351. Lineage (NCBI taxonomy): Bacteria > Pseudomonadati > Pseudomonadota > Alphaproteobacteria > Hyphomicrobiales > Nitrobacteraceae > Bradyrhizobium > Bradyrhizobium sp. CCBAU 53351. The sequence goes on along the minus strand of NZ_CP030059.1, from coordinate 5,109,314 downwards.
CATTGGACTTGTCGTCTTTCAGCAATGACAATTTGACGCTGACCGGTGCCGGTCAGACGCAGGGCAGAACATCGTCACCGATCCCGCGATCGCGACGCGTGATCGTCAGGCGCTGACATCCGTGCTGAGCGGACGCGAGGGCTGGGACTTCAGATCCTCTGCGTGGAAATAGGCTCGCCGGCGCAGCATCGCTTCGTCGGGGAACTGATTGACCACCGCGTCGGTCCTGTCGTTGACGACCTGGAAGACGAAGGATGCGGCCGCCTGGTCGAACACGACTTGGCGCGAGATGTTCTCGTGGTTCGGCAGATCATTGCGCACGGGCGCGCTCGTATCCGCCGCGGCGACCGTCTGGCTCACCGGAAGATCAGTTTGCACAGCCTCGTTCGCCGCCACGCTGGACGTCGTTACGATCTGCACGGGGGCCGGGATCCCCACCGGCCTGATGCTGAAATCTGTACTCATGGCAGCCTCCTGGTTGCCTCACGTGAGTCAAATCCCAACCCCTCTCATAACGCAACCATGGAACACCAGGACTGAAGACCCGGTAAGGAAACGTGCCTAACCGCGCGACGAAATCGCCGCGCGGTTTTTCGTAAAATTGTCGGTTGTTTTCGCGTGCGCTCAGAGCGAGCGGCTGACCGCGAGCGGGGTGATGTGGCGCGGGCCTGGAGCTGCGCGACGACCTGCGGCCGTATAGGTATTCGGCACGTTGCGCTTCTGGATCTCGGCATTGACGCCGCGCACGACGCTTTCGGAAACCGCGTGCGCGGTCGCGAGCACGGTGAGATTGACCTGGAGCATCGCGCGGAATGCATCGTGGTGGCGGTGCAGCGTCGAGAGCAGCTCCGGCGCGGACTTCGCGAGTTGAGGCTGATTGGCCTTCAGCTGGCTGACGGCACCGACATAGTTTCGCGAGAGCTCCTGCTTCTTGCTCTCGAGCATCATCGCCTCGCGAACCTTGCCGGCGCGAACCAGCTCGGTCTCGCGCTCGATCAGTCCGAGCAGGGCGCTCATCGCATCCATCAGGTCTTCGGCGAGCTTGCGCGCCTCGGCGCTGCCGGGCGCGGTGTTCGGACGCTGGGCCTGCATCGGCTGACGTGAGGCGTTGAAATGGTTCATCTCGATTGACCTTATGCCGTGCGGATCGTTTTCGTCTGCTGCATGATGAGGGTGCGGTAGACTTCGCTGGCGATGCCGACGCCGCCGGCATTGGCGAAGGTCTTGGAATATTGCTCGGTCAGCATCGAGCGCCACACGCCGGTGCCGGGCGTATCGCCGAACGGGCCTTCGCCCTTCAGGCCCGACGTCATCTGCGAGAACATGCTGTTGAGGAACATCGCCTCGAAATCGGTGGCCGTCTTCTGCGCCTTGGCCTGCTGCTTCGGCGAGACCTTTTGCAGAGCGCTAGCGAGATCGAAATCGGGCCGGCCGTTGCGGCTCTCGACCGAGAAGGCCGAGGAGTTGGCGACACGCGGGGTGTTGATCGTGCTGGTCTGCATCACATCACCTCGATGTCGGCTTCGATGGCGCCGGCTGCCTTGATCGCCTGGAGGATGCTGATCATGTCGCGCGGGCCGATGCCGAGGCCGTTGAGGCCGTCGACGAGCTGCTGGAGCGAGACGCCGTCCTTGACCACGGCCAGCTTCTTGCCGTCCTCGGTGACCGTGACGCTGCTGCGTGGCGCGACCACGGTTCGGCCGCGCGACAGCGGGTTGGGCTGGCTGACCTGGGGGCTCTCGGAGATGGTGACGGTGAGGTTGCCCTGCGCCACCGCGACGGTGGCGACGCGGACGTCGCGGCCCATCACGATGATGCCGCTGCGTTCGTCGATGATGATCTTGGCGGCCAGATCGGGATCGACCTGCAGCTGCTCGATCTCGGTGAGGAACGCGACGACGTTGCCCTTGAACTCCGGCGGGATCGAGAGCTGCACCGTCGAGGGATCGATCGGTTCGGCGGACTTCACGCCGAGATAGTCGTTGATGGCGGCCGCGATACGCTTGGCGGTGGTGAAGTCGGCGTTGCGCAGCGCCAGGCGCACGTTCGGCAGGCGATTGAGCGCGAATTCGATCTCGCGCTCGATGATGGCGCCGTTCGCGATGCGTCCCACGGTCGGAACGCCGCGCACGATCTTGGCCGCCTCGCCCTCGGCCTGGAAGCCGGAGATCGCGAGCGAGCCCTGCGCCACCGCGTAGACATTGCCGTCGGCGCCTAACAGGGGGGTGACGAGCAGGGTGCCGCCCTGGAGGTTCTTGGCATCGCCGAGCGCGGAGACGGTGACGTCCATGCGCGTGCCCTGGGTGGCGAACGCCGGCAGATTGCCCGTGACCATCACGGCGGCGACGTTGCCGGTGCGGATGGTGGCGCCGCGGATGTTGACGCCCATGCGCTCGAGCATCGCCTGCAGCGACTGCTTGGTGAAGGGGATGTTGTTGAGCGTGTCGCCGGTGCCGTTGAGGCCGACGACGAGGCCGTAGCCGATGAGCTGGTTCTGCCGCACGCCCTCGATGTTGGCGAGGTCCTTGATGCGCGAGGTCGCAGCCGCCGGCGCGACCGAGAGCGCAAGCGCCGATAGCGCAGCGCAGGCCACCCCAACAATCCTCACCCAACGAACGCCTGACATCCCCTGCTCCCCAAAGGTCCCTAAAAGGGGCGCCTCAAATCGGAAAGACCTGCACGACACTCCCATGACGAGCTGGTCCGACGCTGTCCTTGCGAGGGCTGTGCCAACCCAGGCCGGCGAGGCTAGGTGGCTGAATAGGTTGAATAAATCTGTCTCGACCGGTGTCAGCCCGGCGTTCGCCCTGAGGAGCGAAAATGCCGCCTGTCGGCAGATTTTGCCGGGCCGTTTACGCGCCGTTAACCATAAGACGGCGAAGGTGAGGCATCGATCACCCGGATTCCTTCCGATGCGCATCTACGGACCGAATGGCACCACGCTTGGAACGCCGGCCAGCCAGGCCAGGCGGACCGGCTCCGGCACCTTCGTGCTGCCCGACGCCTCGTCGGCGCAGGAGACGCGGAGCGCCGCCGCACCGAAGGCTGCCGCCAACATCGACGGGCTGCTTGCCTTGCAAGGTGTCGAGGAGGATCCGGTCGAGCGTCGCAAGCGCTCGGTCACGCGCGGCAGGACCGCGCTCGACGTGCTCGACGATCTCAAGATGGGCTTGTTGTCCGGCAATCTCGACGCCTCGACCGTAATGCGGCTGCGGGATGCCGCGGCGAATCTGAAATCGTCCTCGGGCGATGCGGGTCTCGATGCGGTGCTTGCCGAGATCGAGCTGCGCGTCGAGGTCGAACTGGCGAAGGCCGGGCAGGCGTAACCTCCCGCCGCGCCTATGCCGCTTCCTCCTTCTGCTGCGCATCGTAGCGGCGCTGGGCGGCGAGAACGTCTTTCAGATTCTGCTCGGCCCAATCGCGCAGCGGATCAACGGCGCCGGCGAGCGTCAGCCCGAGCTGCGTGATCGAATACTCCACCGTCACGGGTACGGTCGCGATGGCGTGGCGCTTGAGTAGGCCGTCGCGTTCGAGCGATTTGAGAACCTGGCTCAGCATCTTCTGCGAAATGCCTTCGATCGTGCGGCGCAGCTGATTGAAGCGCATCGGCTCCTCGCGCAGCAGCAGGAGGATCAGCACCGCCCATTTGTCGCCGACGCGGTCGAGGATCTGGCGGGTGGGGCAGTTTGCTGCGTAGACGTCGGGTTTCATCGTCGGTCCTCGGAGTTCGTTCGGTCGCTTGCGGTCCGGGCGTCGGTCGGGAGGGCGCTGGGTGAAGCGCCCGGGTTACCCCCGCGTAATCAGGTAAGCACAAAGTGCTCTCTTAACACCAGCATTCTTTTTGATATCTAGTCGCTATTGGTTACCACAGAATCGAAGGAGCCTTCCATGAAAATCGCAGTTGCCGGAGCCTCGGGCCGGGCCGGGTCGGAGATCACCAAGGAACTGTCCCGCCGCGGCCACGCGGTCACCGCCATCGCCCGGAACCCGGAGAACATCGCGGCGCTGCCGAACGTCACGCCGACCAAGGGAGACGTGCTCGACCAGGCCGGCCTTGCCAAGCTGTGGGCCGGCCACGACGTCGCTGTGAGTTCCGTGCACTTCCTGGCCAGCGACGCGCGCAAGCTGATCGGTGCCGCGAAGGACGCCAAGGTTGGCCGTTATCTCGTGGTCGGCGGTGCCGGCAGTCTCGAGGTCGCGCCGGGCGTGAAGCTGGTCACGACTCCCAATTTTCCGGCCCAGTACAAGGCGGAAGCCGAGGCAGGCTCGGCCTTCCTCGACCTGTTGCGGCAGGACAAGGAGCTGAACTGGACCTTCATTTCGCCGTCCGCGCTGTTCGTCGAGGGGGAACGCACGGGCAAGTTCCGGCTCGGGACCGATCAGCTTCTCGCAGATGCGAACGGCAAGAGCTGGATCACGTTCGCCGACTACGCCATTGCGCTCGCCGACGAGATCGAGCGGCCGGCCCATCTGCGGCAGCGTTTCACGGTCGGATACTAGGCCTTCCGGCGCCCCCGGGCCCTCCAGGATAAACCTTCCTGTGCAAGGGCTTGGGGGTGCCGGCCGGACCTTCAGGGAAAGATTGTCTGTCACAGGAGGCCGCTATATAACGCCCCGCTCAACGGACCCCGTTTCCGTTGCGAGTCGTTGCTTAGACAGATAGGCCGCCCTTGGAAAAGTTGAAAAACTACCGACCGACCGAAAAAGAGCCTTTCATGAACGACCGGCAGAAGGAGTACTTCCGTTTGAAGCTCCTTGCCTGGAAGGATGAGATCCTCAAAGAGTCCAAGCTCACCCTGCAGGCTCTGCAGGAGGAGAACGTGAACCACCCCGATCTCGCCGATCGGGCATCGTCCGAAACCGACCGCGCCATCGAACTCCGCGCCCGCGACCGCCAGCGCAAGTTGATCGCCAAGATCGACGCCGCGCTCCAGCGCATCGAGGACAACACCTACGGCTATTGCGAGGACACCGGCGAGCCGATCTCGTTGAAGCGGCTCGAGGCCCGGCCCATCGCGACGCTCTCGGTGGAAGCGCAGGAGCGCCACGAGAAACGCGAGAAGGTCTATCGCGACGAATAGAGACGGAGCCGCAGCGATGCGGCTCTTTTGTTTTTGTGGCGTAAGGTGCGCTGTTTCGCGCCGCGCTCGGCGTTTGCCTGCCGCTTGAATGCCGCCTCTCCGGCGCGTAGATTCGCGCCGCCATGATGATTTGCACTCTCAACATCGCATCGGTCTTCTTCCTGGGTTGAGCGCAGGCGCCTCCGCCGCGGAGGCATTGCGTCCCGCGAGCCCGGCTTGCGGATTCCCCACCGATCGACCCAGCCGGTTCCGCAGCGAGCGGACCATGAGGGCTGGGCGAGGCATCGAGAGATCATCATGACCGCCGTTCCCCGCGCGTTGGACGACGCGCAAATTGCCCAATTCATCCGCGACGGCTTTGTCCGGATCGACAATGCTTTCCCCCGTGAGCTCGCCGAGGCGGCCCGCGCCATCATGTGGCGCGATCTGCCGTGCAGCGAGCACGACCCCGCGAGTTGGACCCGGCCCGTGGTGCGGCTGCCCTATTATGGCGACCCGCCGTTCCGCGATGCCATCAACACCGCATTGCTCCATACGGCCTTCGACCAGATCGTCGGGCAGGGGCGATGGCGGCCGCGGCGCGACATTGGCACCTTTCCGGTGCGCTTCCCGCATCCGGACGATCCGGGCGACGCCGGCTGGCACGTCGATCTCAGCTTTCCCGGCGAGGATGACAACCCAAACGAAGCGCAGGATCACATGGCCTGGCGCGTCAATGTCACCTCGCGCGGGCGGGCGTTGCTGCTGCTGTTCCTGTTCTCCGACATCGGTGACGACGATGCGCCGACGCGGATCCGGGTCGGCTCGCATCTGCCGATGGCGCGCTATTTGGCACCGGCCGGCGATGCGGGGCGAGCGCACATGATGCTGGAGGAGATGGGGGCCGATTGTCCGGTTGCCCTTGCGACCGGTGCGGCCGGCACGGTCTATCTCTGCCATCCCTTCCTGGTTCATGCCGCGCAGAAGCATCAGGGAACGCGACCGCGCTTCCTGGCGCAGCCGCCGCTGCATCTCGCCGAGCCATACCGGCTGGAGCGAAGCGAGGGCGACTACTCGCCGGTCGAGGTCGCCATCCGCATCGCACTCGGACGCAATTGAGGGACGGGATCTCGTTGCTCTCAGCGTTGTGGCGCGTTCCCTGTGCCACAACGCCCCTATCGTGTGACGACGGTTGGTTTGATCGCGAAAAATGAATCGCGATCAATGGGCTAGAGTCAAATCCTCCGTGCTCACGTGAGTTCGCATGAGAAAAAGCTTTCACTTCAGGTGCGGGCCGTTTTGCGAGTCGCATCAAGGAGATCGACCGGCATCTTGAGACGGCGGCGCAGCGGCTTCACGCATCGCTGCAATCAGGGATCTCGTACCGCGCGGGCGCGTAGACCTGCCGCGTGGCTCCATAAAGACCGGACCAACTCAATTTTTTCTTAAGCGGCGGGCTCCCCCCGTAATCGACCCGGCCGAGCGCCGAGCGGCGCTTGTCAGGCCCGGGTTGGAATGCTGAAGTGTCGCCCACAATTGCGTAGCGTGGGAGGCGGCGCCGATGGACAAGATTCTCGCAGCCGCGAAGGCAATCGCGCTGGCGCGCCGCAACCATGCGCCGCTTGCGGCGCTGGAACGTCCGCCGAGGGATGAAGCCGAAGGCTATCAGGTCCAGCGTGCGCTGCATGATCTGCTGCTGGCGCATGCCGGGCCGCTGGTCGGCTACAAGATCGGCTGCACCAGCCAGGTGATGCAGGACTATATCGGCATCCCCCACCCCTGTGGCGGCGGCGTGTTCCAGAAGGGCGTGCATGACAGCGGGGCCAAGCTCGCCGCCTCGAACTATGTCCGGGTCGGCGTTGAATGCGAGATCGCGGTCCGGCTGAAGCGCGACCTTGCCGCCGGCGAGGCGCCGTTCACGGCCGAATGGGTCGGCGAGGCCGTTGAAAGCTATCAGCCCGCCATCGAGATCGTCGACGACCGCTATGTGAAGTGGGAGACCATGGGCGCCCCGACCCTGATCGCCGACGATTTCTTCGCCGCCGGCTGCGTGCTGGGCCCGTCGGTTCCGCGCTCGTCCGTGCCGGACCTGAAGGCGGTCAAGGGCCGCGCCATCGTCAACGGCGAGGAGGTCAGCCAGGGCACCGGCGCCGACGTGCTCGGCCATCCCCACAACGCGCTCGCCTGGCTCGCCAACCATCTCGCCGCCGAGGGCAAGGGACTGCACGCGGGGCAGCTCGTGCTCACCGGCAGCCTGGTCAAGACGCTGTGGCTGAAGGCCGGCGACAAGGTGCGGATGGAGCTGGACGGGCTCGGCGTGGTGGAGGCGGAGTTTACCTGAGGGGCAGAAGTCGCTTCGGCGTCATTGCGGAGTCGGCGCAGCCGCGTCGATATACGGGCCGGACCTGCGACCGCGCGATGACCACTGCTCAAAATACATGCGGCCCTCGCCAGGGGAGCTAGCGAGGGCCGCGTTGTACATCGTCGTTCGCGCCTAGGTTCGCGAACACGATGTGGGAGCTCGGGAGAATTTAGAAGGGCAGCAGCACGTCCATGACTTGCTGGCCGTAGCGCGGCTGCTGCACGTCCATGATCTGGCCGCGGCCGCCATAGGCGATGCGGGCCTGCGCGATCTTGGTGGAATCGATGGTGTTGTCGCTCTGGATGTCCTCGGGGCGGACGATGCCGGCGACCACGAGCTCGCGGATCTCGTAGTTGACGCGGATCTCCTGCTTGCCCTCGACCACGAGATTGCCGTTCGGCAGCACTTGGGTGACGACCGCGGCGACGTTGGTCTGCAAGGCTTCCGTACGGTTGACCGAGCCCTTGCCGTCGCTGGAGGCGGAGGAGTCCGCCGTGAGGATGCGACCGGGCAGCACTTTTTGCGCCTGCGCGCCGAGCGTCTTGGCGCCGATGAAGTCGGTGATGCCGGAATCTTCCGAATTGGTGCGGCTGCGCTGGGTCTCGTTGGCGATGTTGGCCTTGTCCGTGATGTTGACCGTCACGGTCAGGAGGTCGCCGACCTGGCGGGCGCGCTGGTCCTTGAAGAAGGCGCGGCTGCCGTTGCGCCACAGCGAGTTCGGATTGTAGGAGGCGACTTCCGGCTTCGGCATCGGCATCTGCACCGGCTTGTAGCCGGGCTGCGTCGTCGGATTGTCAATCGCCGACAGCTTCGGCTGCTCGCCGATCTGCGACAGGCGGTCGATCGAGGAGCAGCCGCCCAGCGCGCAGGAGGTCAGCAGCAGGGCACAGATCGCGATGCGACGAAGACGGTAAGCCGAACTGAACGAGGACATGACGAACTCTTACTTTGCTTGAGCTTGCGAGACGCGAGCTTGCGGGATCTGGGCTTCTGCGATCTGGGCGGGCGAGGCGGGGGCCTGCACCAGGTTCCGCAGGAGTGCTGCGGTGTCGACGGGGGCCGGCGCTTCATCGCGCTTGAGCGAGGAGGTCTGCTCGACCGCGGGCGCCATCGGCGCGGACTGGCTCGCGCCCTGGATCGTCACCTGGCCACGGCCGGTGACGACCCCGGTCAGGGTGCGCTTGGATTGCAGATTGAGGACGCTGACGGTGTCGCCCTCGGCGCCGCTCTCGATCGCCTTGCCGCGTGTGGTGAGGTAGAGGCCCGGCGCCTGGAAGATGACGGTCACGGCCTGGTCGCGCACAACGAAATCGGGCTTGACGACGTCGGCGGCACGAAGCGGCGTGCCCGCCCGCATCGCCCGGCGCAGCTGCATGCCGACGCTGCGATCGCGCGAGGCCGGCTCGCCGGTGACCTCGGCCTTCGGCCGGCGCTCCAGCGCGACGTCGGAGGCCTTCAGCGTGTCGGTACGGTCGATGTCGCGCGTCAGCACGGCCACTTCCACCGTTTCGATCGCGGTGCCCGAGAAGCGCAGCTTGGTCGGGCTCGGATTGTTGTCGTTGGCGATCTCGAAGGCGATGTCGAAGCGGCCGCTGCGCGCGTCGTAGCGGGTCGCGACCGGCTGCAGCGCGCCGCTGTTGGAGGCATCCAGCCGCATTTCGGCACCGCCGCGGTCGAACGTGACGGTGATGTTGGCGGCGTCCCCGAGGCCGAAGCGGCGCTCGAGTGCCGAAGCGACCGCGTTCTCGATATCCTTGCTCGCGAGCGTGCGGGCGAGGCGGGTGACCTGGACCTCCTTGATGTCGCCGGTCATCACGCCGATCACCTGCTTGGCACGGAGCACGCTCAGGACGTGCGCGACCGGCAGCGCGCCGGTGGTGCCGAGATCGGGCGAGCGGTAGACCGGGATCAGCGCGGCCGATCCGGCATTGTCGATGAGATCGCCGACCCGCACCACGTCCGAGGTCACGGTGACGCTTGCGCGCAGTGTCGGCGAGGCGATGAAATCGTCCGCGGCGGCTGCCGGCAAGGCCAGCGCGAGCAGGGTGGAGATCGTGGCGAGTGTGGCGCGGATCATCGTCATTGCTTCAGTGTCATTGCTTCAGACTTGGCCTCAGCGGAACAGCGCCGTGGTCGATTGCATCATCTGGTCGGCGGCGCTGATCACCTTGGCGTTCATCTCGTAGGCGCGCTGGGCGGCGATCAGGTCGCTCATCTCCGACACGACGTCGACATTGGCCTGCTCGAGGCTGCCTTGCGTGATGTTCCCGTAGCCTTCCGCGCTCGCCGTGCCGTCCTGGGGCGGGCCGGAGGAGGGCGTCTCGACGAACTGATTGTTGCCGACCGGCTGCAGGCCCGCCTTGTTGATGAAGCGGGTCAGGCCGAGCTGGCCCTGGATGGTGGAGGTCGACGAGCCCGGCAGCGTCACCGAAACCTGGCCCTGCACGTTGACCGTGAGGCCCGAGGCGTTTTGCGGGATCGTGATCGTCGGCTGCACCGGGTTGCCCTGCGCAGTGACGACGCGGCCCTGATTGTCCATCTGGAAGGTGCCGTCGCGGGTGTACTGGTAGCTGCCGTCGGGCATCAGGATCTTGAAAAAGCCTTCGCCCGAGATCGCAAGGTCGAGATCGTTGCCGGTCTGCGACAGCGTGCCCTGCGTCATGCTGCGCGGCGTGCCGACGGTCTTGACGCCGCCGCCGATGTCGACGCCGACGGGCAGGATGGTGCCCTGGTCCGAGGCCTGCGCGCCGACGCGGCGCACGTGCTCGTAGATCAGATCCTGGAATGCCGCGGTCTGCTTCTTGAAGCCGGTGGTGCGCAGGTTGGCGATGTTGTTGGAGATCACCTGAACGTTGAGTTCCTGTGCCGCCATTCCGGTCGCTGCGGTGTGAAGTGCCTGCATCTCAGTTCTCCCTCAATCAGGCCGGAACGTCGGCGAGCTTTTCGATCGCCGATTTGTGGAGGTCGCTCTGCTGCTGCAGCAGATTGGCGATGGCGGTGTAGCTGCGCATGACTTCGACCATGCGGGTCATCTCGCCGACCGAATTCACGTTCGACTTCTCGATGTAACCCTGCTCCACGGTGGACTTGGTGGCGGGCTGCACGGTCGCGGAGCCGGTGTCATAGAGATTGGCGCCGAGCTTGGTCAGCTTGGCCGGATTGTCGAACGACACCATCTTGATCTTGCCGCGGATCGAGTCGGTCTTCGCCGTGCCCTCGAGCACCGTGATGGTGCCGTCGGGGGCGATGTTGATGTCGTGGTCGGTCGGCTGGAAGGTGATCGGGCCACCGGTGCCGAGCACGAGGTTGCCGTCGGAGGTCACGAGCTGGCCGGTCGAGTTGAGCGAGAACTTGCCGTCGCGGGTGTAGCGCTCGCCGCCATTGACCTGCACGGCGAAATAGGCGTCGCCGCTGATCGCCATGTCGAGCGGGTTCTTGGTCATCTCCATCGGCCCCGGGCCGACGTCGCGGAAGGTGCCGCGGTCCTGCACATAGGAGACCCGGCGGTCGGCGCCGATGAAATTGTCCTCGCGTGCGTTCGAGTTGAGAAACTCCTCGAACTGCGAATGATCGGCCTTGAAGCCGTTGGTGTTGGCATTGGCGACGTTGTTGGCGATGACATCCATCTGCCGTTCCAACGTCATCTGCCGTGACAGGCCGATCAGAAGCGCGTTCTGCATCGGAAATCTCCCCTGAGTGAGGCCTGCCATTTCGCTCTCCCAAGCGCCTTGGCCGCCCCCGTGAACGAGACCTTCAGGTTCTCCCAAACCTTGGGGTCTCGGCCCTCTCTCAGCGAAAGCCGTGCCAACTCGGAAAATTGTGTTATTTCAATTGTTTGGCGATTTTCGAGGGGTCCGGGAGGGCGGCAGAAAGGTTCTGTTAGCCATGTCTGCCCGGCAGATTTTTCCTAGCGGAAGCCCAATTGAAAGATTCCGTTAACCATTATTACCGTAGCGTTTGCCATGAAGAGGAGCGCATTGCGCCGGGGCATTTGTATCGCGTCACTGTCTTGAGGCTTCGCTCTTTCGACCCCTTTCAGAGATCCGGGCGCGGCGACCATGGCAGAGAATGAAGCAGAAGGCGGCGCAGCCGCCGAAGGCGCGGAAGCCGCTCCGCCCAAGAACAAGCTGAAGCTCATCATCATGGCCGTCGGCCTGCTCGCAATCCTCGGCGGCGGTGCTGCGACCTGGTTCTTCTTCTTCCGCCACGGCGACGACGAGCATCATGCCGAGGCCGCGCCGCCGCCGAAGCCGCCGGCCTTCGTCGACGTCCCCGACATGATGGTCAACCTCGCCGGTGCGCCGGGCGAGCGCGTGCAATATCTGCGGCTGAAGATCGTGCTGGAGCTGAAGGAAGAGAAGCAAATCGAGGCGATCAAGCCGACGATGCCGCGCGTCACCGACATCTTCCAGACCTATGTGCGCGAGCTGCGCCCCTCCGACCTCAACGGTTCCGCCGGCATCTTCCGCCTCAAGGAGGAGCTGACCAAGCGCGTCAACGCGGCGGTCGCCCCGATTCAGGTCAGCGCGGTGCTGTTCAAGGAAGTCGTGGTCCAGTGATGGCGCTGCGGGAGGCAATGGGCTAGCGTCATGGCCGGCAACGAGCAAATGGACCAGGATGCGATTGCCGCCCAATGGGAGGCGTCGCTCGATTCCGAGGATCCCGCGGAGGCCGCAAAGGCTGCCGCCGAAAATGAATTGTCGGAGACCATGGCCCTGCAATGGGCGGCCATGGTCGAGGACGGCAGCCGCGACCTCGGCAGCGGCAAGAACTCCGGCGAGCGGGTGCTGTCGCAGGAGGAGATCGACAATCTCCTCGGCTTCACCGTCGGCGACGTCACGCTCGACGACCATTCCGGCATTCGCGCCATCATCGATTCGGCGATGGTCTCCTACGAGCGTCTGCCGATGCTCGAAATCGTCTTCGACCGCCTGGTGCGGTTGATGACGACGTCCTTGCGCAATTTCACCTCCGACAACGTCGAAGTCTCGCTCGACCGCATCACCTCGGTGCGCTTCGGCGACTACATGAATTCGATCCCGCTGCCCGCCGTCCTCACCGTCTTCAAGGCCGAGGAGTGGGAAAACTTCGGCATGGCGACGGTCGATTCCAACCTGATCTATTCGATGATCGACGTGCTGCTCGGCGGCCGCCGCGGCACCAGCCAGCTCCGCATCGAGGGCCGGCCCTACACCACGATCGAGACCGAGCTGGTCAAGCGGCTGGTCGAGGTGGTGCTGGCCGACGCCGAGCAGGCGTTCCGGCCGCTGTCGCCGGTGACCTTCACGATCGACCGGCTCGAGACCAACCCGCGTTTCGCCGCGATCAGCCGTCCCGCCAATGCCGCGATCCTGGTGCGCCTGCGCATCGACATGGAAGACCGCGGCGGCAACATCGAACTGCTGCTGCCTTACGCGACCATCGAGCCGATCCGGGGCGTCCTGCTCCAGATGTTCATGGGCGAAAAATTCGGCCGCGACCCGGTCTGGGAAGGCCATTTCGCCACCGAGATCGTGCAGGCCGAGATCGCCGTCGATGCCGTGCTCTACGAGGCCGACATCCCGCTCAAGCAGCTGATGCGGCTCAAGGTCGGCGACACGCTGCCGCTGGACATGCGTGCGGATGCCAACGTCACCGTGCGCTGCGGCGACGTCACGCTGACCGAGGGGCGGATGGGCCGGGTCGGCGACCGCGTCGCGATCCGCGTGACGAAACCCTTGCGCAAGCCAAGTACGACACTTGCGATGTTCGAGAAGGTGGACGAGCAGAACAAGATGATGGAGGCCCCATGAACCACTCCCTGGGAATGGCGATCGAGACGCTGGTGGCTATCCTGCTGATGCTGACGATCGTCTATTGCGTCATGCTCAACAAGCGGCTGACGCGGCTGAAGGCGGACGAGCATTCGCTGAAGGCGGTGATCGGCGAGTTGATCACGGCGACAGAGATCGCCGAGCGCGCGATCGGCGGGCTGAAGCTCGCCGTGCGCGACGTCAACGAGAACCTCGGCAGCCAGCTCGCCGCGGCGACGCAGATGTCGGACCAGCTCCACAAGCAGCTCGGCGAAGCCGACAACGTGGTGCGGCGGCTGTCCAAGATCGCGATCGCCGCGCGCCCCGTCGCCGGCCCCGAAACGGTCGTCGCGCCCGCAGCCAAGCCATCGACGGCGAAGGCGGTGGCGGCGGCCGCCGAAGCCTTCTCCGAGCGCCGGCGATCCAACGGGCTTGCCGCATGAAATCCTTGCCGCATGAAGCCAGGATATGAAATCCTTTCGTAACATCCGCGTCATTCCGGTCGTCCTGGTTGCCGTCGCTGGCCTCGCCACGCTGAAGGTCGCGGGCCTCGTGATCAATGGCGGCTATGTCTTCGACTACAAGCCGAACCAGACCAAGAAGTCCTGGGCGCAGGAGAACCTGAACTTCCCGACCGGCCGCGAGGAACCCGAGATCATCACCGGCTCGACCCATGGCGCGCCGAAGGAGGCACCGAAGCCCGCCGCGCCCGAGACCAAGCCGGAAGGCACCGTGGTCAAGGTCGAGGAGGGCCAGCCGCAGGTCTCGGCCTCCGAGCGCGCGATCCTCGAGCGGTTGCAGGCGCGCCGCCAGGAGATCGAGGCCCGTCAGCGCGAGATCGACATCCGCGAAAGCCTGCTCAAATCGGCCGAGAAGCGCATCGAAGGCAAGGTCGAGGAGATGAAGGCGGTGGAAACCCGCATCTCCGCGACGCAGGCCGAGCAGAAGGCCGCCGAAGCCCAGCGCATGAAGGGCCTCGTCACCATGTACGAGGGCATGAAGCCCAAGGACGCCGCGCGGGTGTTCGACCGCCTCGAGATGGGCGTGCTGATCGAGATCGCCTCGGCGATCGCGCCGCGGAAGATGTCGGACATCATGGGACTGATGTCGCCGGAAGCGGCGGAGAAGCTGACGGTCGAGATGGCCCGCCGCGCCAATGGCGGCGGCGATCAGTCCGCCTCGGCCGCCGAGCTGCCCAAGATCGAGGGCAAGCCGACGCAAAAGCCGAATTGAGGGCACAAGGCGAACAGAGCTAGCGCGACCGGACGCGTTGCAGCGTGGTCGTTCGACTGGAGCCCAACAAGAGCCTTGCGTGCCTAAATCGCGAAGACCTGTTGCACCCTGCGAACAGGCGGGCGCAACTGCTTCTCCACCCGAGGAAGAGTATCTAGCTGCTGCTTGATCAGCTGCGCCTCTGTGACGCGAGTCACGAGCTGCAGGGTGCTATGGCAACAGGAGCACTCAAATGTTTTCAGGGCGTATCCGCTGGCGATCGGAACGATCGCTACGACCGCTCTTGCCCTGCTACACACAATGCAACCGGCTTCTCCGTTCATTGATTACCCCCCAAAAGCTAACCAATGCGATTCGCATCGCCGAGGTCACATCTGATTCAGAGTCGCGCGCGAACCGCAACGTGCCGAAGGTTGTGAGAGCGCGCGCCCAGCAACTCGATCGAACTCCCGCGGCGGATGCAGTCGAACCAGGCGGCACCCTCTGGGACTGCGATGAGTTGACGCGCGCAGGTGTGAAGTGGCGTACAGTTGCGCTCAAGCCGCGGTCCTACGCTTCGGCCGTTCGCAATCGGCAGCGCAGGAGGAGGCCATGAACTACTCGTCCGCAGCGGAGCGCGTCATTGAGGCCGTCAACCGGCTGCTCATAGCGGCGATGACATCAGCGTGGACGTCCGCCCTTAGCCATCAGCATGTAGCGCCGCCAGAAGTTGACGACGGTAACGATGATGGATCTCCCCTCGGCGTACAGAACTCCTCGGCGCCAGAAGGCGCCGACAAGCAACACTGAAGACGCAATCGACCTGAGCGTCATACGATCAGATCGTGCAACACATGGCCGTGAATTGTTCCTGCGCCGTGAGGCGACTCAACACCGGATGTTTCAGGCATGGACGCCAGCTCGGACGCATGGAATCCCTTATCCTGCTCGTGCTGACCGACGATGTCCGAGAGACGATCCAACACTGCGCTGTGCAGTGAGCCAGGCGAAGCGTCACCTCTAAACTCGAACGAGCCGCCGAGTTGCTGCGGACCGGCGGGGTGGGATCCAGACGCTCCCTGGGACAGGTTGTGCTGCTCCGCCTCGCCGGTCGGCAAATGGTTGACGCCGCCGGTCGCTGACTTCAGGAGGCTTGGGTTGAGCGTCGTGTCTGCCGTTTCATCGCCGGTTTGATCATGGGCATGAGCCGCCTTGGCGGCGCGTCCCGGTGGCAAGGTGCCGTCGTCAGCATCGCTCCCCGGCGCAAACCTGCCTCCAGCGTGGTGTTCGGCAGCGTCATGGGCAAAATTCAGCATGGCGATCGGAATGTCGGGCACCTGGCCACTCGCGGCAATCGTGCCGCTTTTGCCAGCCATTGAGGCGGCGTCGAAACCGGTCAGGTTGTCGAAGACAAAGCTGGTCTCCGTGGGTGTGACCATGTGCTGCATGATCACCGCCAGCGCACCGGCTGGGGCAGGTGCGGCGTCGCTGCGGGGCGTTTCGATCACGAGCGTTTGCACCTCGTCTGAACCGGGCAAGCTGGAATATCCGCTCGCTGCGATCTGGTCCCAGCTCGAATCGAGGCTTGAGGCCGGCTCGGTTGGTTGGATTGCCGAACTCCCCGCAGCGAGAAGCGTGCCGTCGCCGCCGCCGACATCGGACGAGACTTCGGAAGTGGTCGTCATCACGGCGGTCGCGTCATTTTGCGCGGTTGCGGTGAGGTCGAGCAGATCGCCGGCTACCGCCATCACCGGTGCCGCCGCCGGCGCCGTGATGAAGTCCGACGCGTCGATGGTTGCAACCCCCTGCAAATGAATTTCGAGCAGACCGGAATCGCCGACATGCAGGGTCTGATCCGTCGGATTGACGTACACGATCGTTTGATTGGCCGCGCTGTCGTAGAGCCAGGCGATCGTATGTGCCGGCACGACGGTGCTGGTTGAACTCAAGGCCAATATGACAAACCCAAGCGCGCCAAAGGCAGTCAGGTCGATCTTGTCAGCCCCCGAGGCGAAGTCCGTGATGGTGTCGTACTGGTTTGCGTTGGAATCGGCTACGAACAAATAAGCGAAGCGGTCGTTGCCATTGCTGCCGGTGAGTTGATCCGCACCAAAACCACCGGTTATGACGTCATTGCCGTTGTTGCCGTTGATTGTATCGCTGCCTGAGCCGCCATAGATCACGTCATTCCCATCGTTGCCCTTGATGGTGTCATCGCCTGAGCCGCCATAGAGAACGTCGGATTTGCCCGTGCCGTTGACGGTATCGCTGCTCGCTCCCGCGTAGATGATCTGACCTCGGTCGCCGCCGCCGGCGATGGTTTCGCTCCCCGGTGTTCCATACACGTTCGGAGGATCGGAGATCACTGCAGATCCCGTGGCCAAGTTATCAAAATCGTTGGGGTCTGCATCGCTGGCGCCATGAATGGCGACGGTCACCGTCTGCGTCGTACCGTCGATGGCCGTTACCGTGAACGTGTCGGTCAACGTGTCGCCGACGTCGAGCGCCTGAACCACGCTGTTGTTGTTATCTAGGGTGTAAGTCCATACGCCGGCCGCGGTCATCGTGAAGGTGCCGTATCCGCCGTCACTTGCTGTCGAAGAGACTGCGGTGAACGTGTTCGGCGGGTTGTCGACGTCTGTATCGGTGAGCGTGCCCGTCGCGATGGGAGCGCCAGGCGAGAAAGTTCCTGCCTCGGTCACCGAGCCGGTCGTGGTGCCAGAAATGAGGGCCGCGTCGTTGCTGCCCTGAATGGTGATCGTCACCACCTGCGGCGTGCCGTCGAGGGTTGTGACAGTGAAACTGTCGGTGAGCGTACCGCCGGCATTGAGCGCCTGCACCGCGCCGCTGGCGTTGTCGAGCGTATAGGTCCACACGCCGGCGGCGGTTAACGTAAAAGTGCCATACCCATTCGTGCTTGCCCTCGGCGAACTCACCGCGGTGAAGGTGTTAGGCGCATTGTCGACGTCGGCGGCAGAGAGCGTGCCCGTTGCGCTCGGGCTGCCGGGTGTCGCATCGGCGATGCCGCCGGCCTCAGTCACCGAGCCGGTCGGGGTGCCTGAAACGATGGCAGCATCGTTGGTGCCTTGGATGGTGACCGTCACGACCTGGGCAGTTCCGTCCAGGGTGGTCACTGTGAACATATCGGTCAATGTCTCGCCGGTGTTGAGCGCCTGCACCGCAGCGTTGATATTGTCGAGCTCATAGGTCCACACGCCGGCTGTCGTCATGGTGAAGGTGCCATAGCCGGCGGTGCTCGCCGTTGGCGAGGCGACCGCCGTGAAAGCATTTGCGGTCGTGTCGACGTCCGTATCGGTGAGGATGCCGGTCGCGGTGGGCGTGCCGGGGTTTGCATTGGCGAGGCCGCCAGCCTCGATCACTGCGCCGGTCGTTGCGCCGGAAACGATCGCGGCATCACTGGCTCCGTGGATCGTGATCGTCACCACTTGGGCGGTGCCTCCGCTCGTGGTCACCGTAAAGTTGTCGGTGAGCGTGTCGCCGGCATTGAGTCGCTGCACTGCGGGATTGGCGTTGTCCAAAGTGTAGGTCCACACGCCGGACGCTGTCATCGTGAAGGTGCCATAGCCACCGGTGCTGGTGGTTGGCGAACTCACCGCCGTGAACGTATTGGGCGGATCGTCGACGTCGGTATCGGAAAGGGTGCCGGTCGCAATCGGCGTGCCGGGCGCTCCATTGTCTATGCCGCCAGCCTCGATGGTCGAACCGGTCGTATTGCCAGAGATGATTGCAGCGTCGTTGACACCGTTGATGATGATTGTGAACGTCTTGCTCGCAGAATTGAGGCCGTCGGAAACCGTGATGACGAAATCGTCGGTCGAGGGTGCCTTCAACGCATTGATCGCGGCGCTGTCAGGCACGAACGTGTAGGCACCGCTCGCACTGTTGACGTAGAGCGTCCCGTACGGACTTGGCTTTGACAGATCGTATGTCACTCCGTCGAGGATCGTCTCGCCGGCGGCCGCCCCTATGACACCAAAGGTCAGCTTGGCGCCGCTGCTGGTGCTGCTGGCGGCAAAAACTCCGCTCGTCGGAGTGAATGTATCAAACACCACCGTATCGAGTTCGGTTGGCCCCGCTCCCGTGCTGAGCGTCGGCGGCACAGGGTCGAAAACGGGAATAGCGAATGGTGTCACTGGGGCCAGCAGGTTCTGCGGCGTGGGCGCATCGGACGGAATGAAATTGATCGGCTGCAGCGACAGGGATTTGACAAAGGGTGGTGTGCTCGATCCGTGTGGACCTTGCCCGTCGGAGAGATTGGCGAGCACGTCCTGCTGAGCGGCGCGCAATTCGTCCATGCGAGCGGACGTGTTCGTGACCTGGTTGACGCTGATGGTTGATCCCACCTTCTTGATGACGATCGTCTCGCCGGGATCTTCGACGATGATGTGCCGCGGGATCCGCTCCTTGGTCACGAGCTCGAATGCACCGTGCGCAAGGTCCTTGTAGGTGATGGAATCGTCATCCAGGAATGTGACATCCGGATCCGCCGCCTCGGCGTCTTGCGCGGCCGAGAAAGTCAATGCTGCAAGCGTCAGCATCCCGAAACCGCCCGCGTGCCCTCGGGCGCGAATGCCTGCAATGGGGGTATTCAGCTGGAGCGCTCCGGCTTGTGCCAGCCGGCCTGGTACGAAACTGAAGCTCCCTCGGGTCACGTCGAACAGGGCTGCAAGTGGCATGCCTTCGGCGTCGAAGACGAACTCGCTCAGCTCAACGCGAGTGCCGCAGCCGATATTGAAGAAAGTACCGTCGATGAAGCGAATTGTGATCTGTCCGTCGGCATCGGTCTCCAGCACGTCGCCCCGGTAGATAGGCGCACCAGCCACTGCCTGCGTGGCGATGCCGCTCGCTCGCGTCAGCGTGCAGCGACCGATCACTGTCGGAATATGGCCGATGAGTTCGGCGGGCAGGGCCATGGCGGCCCCGTTATCAACCTGGATGCCGGAAGCAACTAGCATGGCTCGCCCTCGCCTGGGTGATCGTTTCAGGCTCGGCGTGCTGCCTTGCTCGGGTCCTCGCCAAGGCACAAAATTTCCTGGCGCTGGCAGCCCCGAAGGCTTGCCCGCCGAAAGAAATCAAGTCTGAGAGGGAGACGCATTGCGCCGGGGACAGCGAAGCTTACCGCCCATTCCCCGCCGTGCCCCTCCCGCCAATGTGATTAAATTGACAAACGAGATTTATTTAATTGATGGTGCTTGCACCGCGCCGGAGATAAGGTAGTCCAGTTAATAAAATTAAACAATATTATATTTATTGTGGCTCCGTCGCGCGGGTCAGAGAATAGACCGCCGATTAGCGGCAAGATCTTCTCAGAAAGGGGGGATCATGTGCAGACCTGCGATAGCCGCTCTGGCGACCGTCCTCGTTGTGGCGCTTGCCTGCTTCTTACCGGGTGCGGCTCGAGCGCAAATCGATTCCGCCAAGCCCGCCGTCGCTACCTCGTCATCGAAACCGATTGGGAAGGTGGTGGTTGCCACCGGCTCGGTCACAATCGAACATGCGGGCGCAGTGATCGTTCAGGCGAATGTCTCGGGTGACCCCATCCGGGCCAATACGGGTGATCCCGTCTATCTTGGTGATGTGGTGCAGACGGGGGTCGATGGCCGGGTCGCCATCAACTTTACCGACGGCAGCTCGTTCAATCTATCGAGCAACGCCCGTATGGTATTGGATCATTATGTGTATGAGCCGGCCGGCAAGTCCAATGCGAGCCTATTCAATCTCGCCAAGGGAACGTTCACTTTTGTCGCAGGCAGCGTCGCAAAGACAGGCGACATGAAGGTCGATACCCCCGTCGCCACGCTCGGGATCCGGGGCACGACGCCGCACATCGAGATTTTGGATGATGGGTCGGTCAGATTCTCTACCTTGATCGAAGAGGGCAAGAGCAAGCTCCTGAAGAAGCCACCGACATCCGCGGCGCCGGAGCCCGATCGAAGCAGCAGTCGAAGGCTCAACATCTGTCGAGGCTGCTGAGAAACTCGCTTGGTCCGAAGCCGCCGAGCGCTGCAGCGCCGGCCGGGGAGAATGAGCAGTGGCGCTTCATTCACTGTCGGACTCGACACGTGGTGTGGAAATGACCGCAAGAGCCAGTTTCATCCAGGCCGTGATGCTCGCTCTTATGCTTGTCCTGTCCAGTTCGTCGGGCTGGGCGCAGAAGCAGAAGGGCAGCTCCCTCAAGACGGTTGAGCTGTGTAACGGCTCAGACCACGTCTCACCCGAAGCTCGGATCGATGGCTGCACGGCGTTCATCGAAGCGGGCGAGGGGGCGCTGAACGGCTTCGTTGTCGCCTACAACAACAGGGGGAATGCCTATAGCGCTAAAGCCGACTACGAACGCGCGATCAAGGATTTCCTCGAAGCGACCAGGCTTGATCCGAATTATGCGAAAGCCTTCAACAACCTCGGCGTGGCCTATCTGAGAACGGGCGCGCACGATCTCGCGATCAGCGCTTTTGAGGAGGCGCTCAAGCTCAACCCGAACTATGGCGCTGCCTATGCCAACCGCGCGGCGGCGTACCTGAAGGCGAACGCGTACGACCGTGCAGCGCGGGACTATGACGAGGCAATTCGCCTTGATCCGAAGCTGGAGGCGGCGCGGAGCGGCCGCTGTTGGACCCGAGCCGTCCTTGGCGCTTTGCAGGCTGCGCTGGAAGACTGCGATATTGTGCTTCGATCGGAAACGAACAACGCGGCAGCATACGACTCGCGAGCTCTTATAAACCTGAAAATGGGGCAATTCTCCGCGGCGATAGATGATTACAACTCAGCGCTGCGGTTCGCGCCCAAGCTTGCTAGCGCGCTGTACGGCCGAGGGCTTGCCCGCTTCAAGCTCGGCGACACAGATGGTGGCCAAAGCGATATGTCGGCGGCCAAGAAGATCGACGCTCGAATCGACGAAGCCTTTGTCCGCTATGGGATGCCGTGAGGGGCTGGCCAACCCCGGCAGGACCGTTATGCAGGTGTTAACAAATCCTTAACCATCGGCGTCTCAAATTCAAATACGGCGGATCCGTCGACGCTCGATTGCGGCACGGCGTGCTGCCTCCAGAGCAAATCAAGATATAGCATTAACAAGTCCTTAATTGGCGAGACCTACAGTCGACGGCAGGGGCCGGCATCAGTGCCGTGCTGGACCATCGAAACGGAAGACATGCCGCCAATGGGGCGAGAGGCTGCCGCTGGATTTGTGTCGCGCGCCCGCGCTTTCGCGCCGGGCCTGTCGCGTCATGTCCGAAGCGCGGCCATGCTGGCGGTCTGCCTGCTGATCGGCCTTGGTACCCCTGCCCGGGCGGCTGATCCGGTCAGGGGCGAGGCGAGTTTTTCGGCCGGCGGCGGCTTTGCCCGTCTCGTCATCAAGCTCGGCGAGGACGTTCCCTCCGAGGTGACGACCGCGGGTTCCATCCTCGTCATCCGGTTCGACCGGCCCGTCGACGTTCCCGTCGATCGCGTGCCGGCAGGCGCGCCTGACTACATCAATTCCGCGCGCCGCGATCCCGACGGCAGCGCCATCCGCCTGTCGCTGGCGCGGCGCGTCACCGTCAACACCATGAACGCCGGCGAGCGCACCTTCATCGACCTCTTGCCCGAGGGCTGGAAGGGACCGCCGCCGAGCCTGCCGATGGACGTCGTCAAGGAGCTTGCCGAGCGCGCACGCGTCGCCGAGCGCGCGCTGCGTGCCCAGCGCGCCGCGGCCGAGTCCAAGAAGCGTCCGCCGATCCGCGTGCGCGCCTCGGTGCAGCCGACCTTCGTGCGCTTCGTGTTCGAGATGCCCGACGGTGTCGGCGTGTCCTCCGTGCTCAACGAGCAGAAGCTCACGCTCGCTTTCAACGCCAACCTCAATTTCGACCTGGCGGACGCGGTCGTCGCGGCGCCGCCGAACGTCGCCTCGATCAAGCAGAAGGCCGACATCGACCAGACCAATGTCGAGATCGCGTTGATCGGCGATTCCGACGTGCATTCGTTCCGCGACGAGAAGAACTACGTCGTCGACGTGTCTTTCCAGCCCGACAAGGGCAAGATGGCTGCGACGCCCGAGGCGGCGATCGCGCAGATGAAGCCCGCCGGTCACGGACCTCAGCCGGCGCCCGAGAAGCCCGCGGCCGAGAAGCCGAAGGAGGCCCATCGCGAGATCGCGCCGCCGACCTCCGAGACGATCGCGCGCGAAGCCAGGATGGACGCCAAGCCCGACGTCAAGCCGGAGGCGCCCGCCGCGATGCCGGCCGCTGAAGCGCCGAAGCCGGCGCCCGCGGTTGAGGTGGCGCATGCTCCGGAAGCGCCCAAAGACGCTTTGAAGGAAGCCCCGAAGCCCGTAGCCCCCGTCGCTGAAGCTGCGGCCCCGCCGGCCAAGCCCGCGCCTGCCGAAGCGCCGAAAGAGGCCGCGAAGGAGCCGGTCAAGGAAGGTGCCAAGGAAACCGCAAAGGCTGCGCCGGCCGCGCCGCAGCCGAGCATCGCCAGCGTCGATGCGCGCCGCGACAGCGACGGCTTGCGCGTGACGTTCCCGATTCCCGTCGCAACGCCCGCGGCCGCGTTCCGCCGCGGCGACACGGTGTGGCTGGTGTTCGATACGCCGAAGCCGATCGATGTCGAGGCGATCCGCGCCAGGGGCGGCGCGATGATCGGGGAGGTCGGCCGCATCCCGCTCGACAAGGGGCAGGCGGTGCGCATCCGTCTCACCCGTCCGCTGGTCTATTCGCTGGCGAGCGAGGAGGTCGGCAAGGAGACCAACTGGCTTCTGACGCTCGCGGACAAGATCTCGGCGACGCCGCTGCCGCTGATGATGTCGCGCAACATCACTGACCCCGCGCTCGCCAACATCGCGATCCCCTTCGCGAATCCCGGCCAATTGCACAAGCTCACCGATCCCGACGCCGGCGACACGCTCTATGTCGTCACCGCGCAGCGGCCGGTGCGCGGCTTCATCAAGCGGCAGGACCTCGTCGATCTCTCGCTGCTGGAATCCGCGCATGGCATCGCGATCCGGCCGAACTCCGACGAGGTCGGCGTCGAGGTCGGCTCCGACAAGGTGATCCTCGGCAAGAAGGGCGGATTGACGCTGTCGCCGGTCGACATCTCGGCCGAGCGCGCGCCGACCGCGGTCCGCCCGGTCTTCAGTCCCGAAGGTTGGCGCAAGGGCCAGTCGGAAAACTTCATGGCACGCCAGAGCGAGCTGTTGACGGCGATCTCGGCCGTCGAGCCGGCGCTGCGCTCGCTGCCGCGGCTCGACCTCGCGCAGTTCTACATGTCGCGTGCGATGTATCACGAGGCCAAGGCCGTCACCGACGTCATGCTGACCGATCCCCTCAACAAGGAGGAGAGCGGCGCGCTGATCATGCATGCGATCGCCAACATCCTGATCGGCCGCCCGACGCAGGGCCTGAAGGACCTCGCCAATCCCGTGATCGGCAACAGCCACGATTCCCAGCTCTGGAAGGCGCTCGCCTTTGCGCGTCAGGGCAAATGGGCGGATGCGCGCGAGAAGTTCAAGAACGTCGAATTTGCCATCGCCTCGCTGCCGCTCGACATCCAGCGCATCGTGACGATGGATGCGATGCGCGCGTCGCTGGAGGTGAAGGATTATGCCGGCGCTTCCAAGCGCCGCAGCGAGCTCGAGGTGGTCGGCGTCTCGCCCGAGGCTGCGCCCGGCTTCGCCGTGCTGCGCGGCCGGCTCGCCGAGGCGCTCGGCCACGACAAGGACGCGCTCGACGATTACAAATTCGCTGCCGCCTCGGCGGACCGGCCGGCGGCCGCCGAGGCCAAGCAGCTCGAAGTCGCGCTGCGGCAGAAGCGCGACGAGATCGGCAAGGAAGACGCGCTGCGCGAGCTCGAGACCCTGTCCATGACCTGGCGCGGCGACACGATCGAGGTCAGGACGCTGCAGATGCTGTCGCGGATGTATGCCGACAGCGGTCGCTACCGCGACGCGCTCACCGCGGCGCGCACCGCGACGCGGCTGCAGCCGAACGCGGAAGCCTCCCGTCAGGCACAGGATCTCGCCTCCGAGCTGTTCACGCAGATTTTCCTGGGACCGAAGGGTGACGAGCTGCCGCCGGTCGAAGCGCTCGGGATGTTCTACGAGTTTCGCGAGCTGACGCCGATCGGCCGTCGCGGCGACGAACTGATCCGCCGGCTCGCCGACCGTCTCGCCTCGATCGATCTGCTCGATCAGGCTGCCGAGCTCCTGCAGTACCAGGTCGACCATCGCCTCGAAGGCGCCGCGCGTGCCCAGGTCGCCGCACGCCTTTCCATGATCTATCTCGCCAACCGCAAGCCCGACATGGCGATCACCGCGCTGCGCGCCAGCCGCATCAGCGATCTCTCCGGCGAGCTCAGGCAGCAGCGCCTGCTGCTGGAGGCGCGCGCGCAGAGCGACGTCGGCCGTCACGATCTCGCGCTCGACATCGTCTCCAACGTCTCCGGGCGCGAGGTGCTCCGCCTGCGCTCCGACATCTTCTGGGCGGCACGGCGCTGGCGCGAGTCCGCCGAGCAGATCGAGCTCTATTACGGCGAGCGCTTCCGTGACTTCAAGCCGCTCAACGCGGTGGAGAAGAGCGACATCATCCGCGCCGCCGTCGGCTATGCGCTCGCCGACGACTCGATCGGCCTGTCGCGCTTCCGCGAGAAATACGCGCCGCTGATGAGCGAGAGCGCCGACCGTCTCGCCTTCGACATCGCCAGCAAGCCGGCCGCGGCCTCCAGCGCCGAATTCGCCGAGATCGCCAAGCTCGCTGCCAGCGTCGACACGCTCGACGGCTTCCTGCGCGAGATGAAGCAGCGCTTCCCTGACGCCACCGCCCGCGCACCGGCCGCCCCCCACGCCAAGGACGAAGCGGAGCACACCGGCTCGCTGCCCACGATCCCGGTGGTGCGGCAGATCAAGATGACGCGGTAACACCGACGGCTTCAGGTTGAAACCAATCACTGCTGGCTGGGGGCACCTCTCCCGCAAGCGGGAGAGGGAGTGCAACTCCGTTGTTGATGCGGGACAAGGCCGGCTTTCCTTGTGGAAGGGGCGATGTTCCCCTCACCCGCCGTAACTCTGCACCAGGCTCCCCGCCACCAGCGACCAGCCGTCGACCAACACGAAGAAGATCAGCTTGAACGGCAGCGAGATCGTCGCAGGCGGCAGCATCATCATGCCCATCGACATCAGCACGGAAGCGACGACGAGGTCGATGATCAGGAAGGGCAGGAACAACAGGAAGCCGATCTCGAAGGCGCGCTTCAACTCGGAGATCATGAAGGCCGGGACGAGGATGCGAAGGGCGAGGTCGTCGGGGGTGGCCGGTGCCGCTTCGCCCGAGAGATCCAGAAACAGCTTGAGGTCCTTCTCGCGCACGTTCTTCTGCATGAAGCCGCGCAGGGGGACGGAGGCGCGCTGCAGCGCGTCCTCGACGCCGATCTGGTTGGCGACCAGCGGCCGGATGCCGTCGTCGTAGGATTTCTGCAGCACCGGGCCCATCACGAAGAAGGTGAGGAACATCGCGAGC
Source organism: Bradyrhizobium sp. CCBAU 53351 (assembly GCF_015291745.1). Lineage (NCBI taxonomy): Bacteria > Pseudomonadati > Pseudomonadota > Alphaproteobacteria > Hyphomicrobiales > Nitrobacteraceae > Bradyrhizobium > Bradyrhizobium sp. CCBAU 53351. The sequence goes on along the minus strand of NZ_CP030059.1, from coordinate 5,083,381 downwards.
GCGATGATCACCGAGTTCGGTGGTGCGGTCGCCGTGCCCATCGCGGTGCGCAGTAGCGACAGCACGACCACGATGCGCGTGAACGACGTCATCATGATCAGGATCGACGGAGCGATCGACAGCACGGTGAGCAGCGCGATGAGCTGGATCGCGCGCTCGGTGACGCCGCCACCGCCAGCACCGCCGCCGCCGAGATTGATGCTGATGTCCTGCGCATGCGCAGGGCCCGCGAGCGAAGCCGCGGCGATCAGGACAGAAAGGAAAACAACTCTACGCGGGAGGGACAGCAGCCTCACGAAGACGGCTTCGGACGGCCGAGCAGCGAGGCCATCTCGTCTTCGAGGTTTTCAAAGCTGGTCTTTTCCGCGGCCGGCTTCGGCGGCGGAGCCGGTGGCGCCGCCGGCTCGCTGCGTGCCGCCCGCGGGGGCGGCGCGGCAGGGGGCTCCGGCGCGACGGGAGGGGCGACCGTTTCGCCGGCGGGGCGGCGTAGCGCAGCCTCTAACCGCTGCGCCATTTCGGCGAGGTTCTGCTCGGCGCTCGAAGGGCTCGCGGGAGCGGGCGCCGGCGGCGGAACGGGCGGCGCCTGCGGCACGGGCGGAGGAGGCGGCGGTGTGGCGGCGCGCTCGGCGCGCGGTGGCGGCATCTTGGCCGGCTCGCTCTGACGCGGCGGACGCGGCATCAGCGGCGGCTCGCTGCGCGGGACGCGCGGCGGCAGCGGCTCGGGGCGCGGTTCGCGCTCGGGACGCGGCGCGATCGGTTCGGGCGGAAAGCCGCCCATCGGTGGTTCGCTGCGGCGTTCGGCCAGCGCGGGAGCGGGCCGGCGCAGTTCGTCGGCGAAGGACGGGCGTGCGGGCCGCGGCGGCGGCTCCGGCATTTGCGGCTCGGGATGATCGAGCAGCTCGGGCCGCGGCGCTTCGTCGGCCCAGCCGCCGGCATCGGGCATCGGGGCGAGGCGCGGCGGCTCGGCGGCGTTGGGACGCTGCGGCAGCTGATCGCGGCCATGCGCGGCGCGAACGATGTTGGGCTCGACGACGATGTCGGTGGGGCCGCCGATCATCAGGAGGTGCTCGACATTGTCACGCCGGACCAGCACCAGGCGGCGCCTTCCGTCGACCGCGGCGGCATCGATCACGGCAAGGCGGGGCATCCTGCCGCGCTGGGTGTTGGCGCCGAGCCGGCTGGTGGCGAATCGGCGAACCAGCCAAGCAGCGACGCCGATCAACGCCAGGACGACGATGAACGCGACGATGAAGGTGATAGGGCTGCCTTGCATACTTGTCCCCGACAAATGGCGCTTCTGTCGTGCCCATGGTCGGATGCGCCAACCACCGGCCTACGATGCCCCAAACTGCGATTTCTTAACGTCCCACGGCAAGTTTTGCCGTCCCCAACTCTTAATAACCCATGAATCGCTCGATCCAAAACGACTTCTTGGCCCGTGCCGGCGCCGCCAAACGGTTGGGTTAATGCCACTTTTGGAGACGTAGAAACACGGGGGGCGTAGTTGACTGTCCCGCACGGGGACATGTGTCGGGGATCCTCTTAACCAGCTGTTAACCATACACACGGCAAATTCTGCCTAGCTGCGGACCTCAGGGGTCCGTGAGAGGCGGAAGGAGCCGCGACGATGTCCATCAACGACCTCCCGGTACTGTCGGCGCTTCGCACCAAGATGCAGTGGCACCAGGAACGCCAGCGCGTCCTGTCCGAGAACGTCTCCAATTCCGATACGCCCAAATTCCGGCCGCGCGACCTGGTCGAGCCGAAACTCGACAAGTCCGGGGCCGTCACCGGCTCGATGGGACCCTTGGCGATGATGCGCACCAGCGGCTCTCACATGACCCCGTCGGGCGCGGCGTCCGGATTCGACCAGAACAAGAACGCGGGCTTCGAAACCCGCCCCGCGGGCAACGCCGTCAATCTCGAAGAGGAGATGATGAAGGCCGCCAGCAACCAGATGGACTACGCGGCAGCGACCTCGCTCTATTCGAAGAGCCTGCATCTGCTCAAGACCGCGATTGGCAAGGGCTAGCCGCATGATCGACGGAACAGAACGGCTAGAGGAGGCGCATCATGGCCAATGACAGCAGCGACTTTGCCCGCTCCATGGCGATCGCGACCTCCGGTCTGCGGGCGCAAGCCGGCCGCATGCGGGTGATCTCGGAAAACATCGCGAACGCGGATTCGACCGCGCAGACGTCAGGCGGCGATCCCTACCGGCGCAAGGTTCCGACCTTCTCCTCCGCGCTCGACCGCTCGCTCGACGCGCAGGTCGTCACCCTCGGCAAGATCAAGCCCGACCAGTCGAACTTCCGCGTCAAATACGAGCCGAACAATCCGGTCGCGGACGCCAGCGGCAACGTCAAATATCCCAACGTGAACTCGGTGGTCGAGATGACCGACATGCGCGATGCGCAGCGGTCCTACGAGGCCAACCTCAACATCATCAGTGCGACGCGCCGGATGATCCAGCGCACGCTCGACATCCTCAAGAGCTGAACAGGACAATTGAGCCATGGCATCACCGTCAGTCGCCGCCAATGCATATGCCAACCTCGCCCGCGTGCTGGACAACACCGGCGCCGGTGCCGGTGCCGGTAAGGGCACCGAGGCCGGCGGGCAGTCCTTTGCCTCGCTGCTGAAGGACGCCGTCGGCAGCGTCATGGAGTCCGGCCGCAAGTCCGATGCGCAGACGGTCGCGATGGCCTCCGGCAAGGCCAATGTGATGGACGTGGTGACCGCGGTCGCCGACACCGACGTCGCGGTGTCCACCCTGGTCTCGGTCCGCGACCGCATGATCGCGGCCTATGAAGACATCATGAAGATGCCGATCTGATTTGCACCGGTCATTCCGGGGCGGTGCGAAGCACCGAGCCCGGAACCTTAAGATTCCAGGCTCTCGCTTCGCGAACCCCGGAATGACGGAAATACTTACAGTGAGAATTCCCAAATGACCGGACCCGAGACCCTCGACGTTGCGCGCGATGCGATCTGGACGATCGTGATCGTGTCCTCACCCCTGATGGTGGTGGGCCTCGTGGTCGGCGTCATCGTGTCGCTGTTCCAGGCGCTGACGCAGATCCAGGAACAGACGCTGATCTACGTGCCGAAGATCCTCGCCATCTTTGCCACGATGCTGCTGGCGCTGCCGTTCATGGCCGACGCGCTGCATTCCCACATGCTGCGGATCTCGTCGCGAATCATCGGCGGCTGAGGCAAGATGCGGCAATTATGCGCATCGACGTCTCGCTGCTGCCGGCGCTCGCCGCTTCCTTCATGCTCGTCTTCGCCCGGGTCGGCGCGATGGTGATGCTGTTGCCGGGGCTCGGCGAGACCAACATTCCGACCCGGATCAAGCTCTCGATCGCGCTGCTGCTGACGATGATCATCCTGCCGCTGCACCGCAACGCCTACCAGGTCGACATGGGCTCGCTGGCGCCGCTGCTGGTCCTGATGCTGCATGAGATCGCGATCGGCATCGTGCTGGGCGCGACCGCGCGCGTGACGCTGTCGGCGCTGCAGGTCGCGGGATCCGTGATCGCGCAGCAGATGGGGCTCGGCTTCGTCACCTCGGTCGATCCGACGCAGGGACAGCAGGGCGTGCTGGTCGGCAACTTCCTGACCATGCTGGGCGTGACGCTGCTGTTCGCCACCGACAGCCATCATCTGGTGATCGCGGCGCTGAACGACAGCTATACGATCTTCTCGCCGGGCGAGACCGTGTCGAGCGGCGACGTCGCCGCGCTCGCAACCCGCGCCTTCGCCGCCGCGTTTCGCTTAGGGCTGCAGCTTTCGGGGCCGTTCCTGGTGTTCGGCCTCGTCTTCAACATCGGCTTAGGGGTGCTGGCGCGGCTGATGCCGCAGATGCAGGTCTATTTCGTCGGTGTGCCGCTCTCCATCTTCGCAGGCTTCCTGGTGCTCGCCGTCGTGCTCACGGCGATGATGGGCACCTATCTGGATTACTTCATCGGTGTCATGCACCAGTTGATGCCGCTCAGGTAACGAGGGATCGATGGCGGAAGACAACGATCCAGAGAGTCAAACAGAAGACCCGACACAAAAGCGTCTGGACGATGCGCTCGAGCGCGGCGACGTTGCCAAGAGCCAGGAGATCAACACCTGGTTCATGATGGCGGGCGGCACGCTCGTGGTCTCGACCTTCTCGGGTTCGGTGGGCAGCGGGCTGCTGGCTCCGATGCGCAATCTGCTCGCCAATTCCTGGATGATCAAGACCGACGGCAAGGCGCTGCTGGCGCTGATGCAGCACGTCGAATTCGCCATTCTCGCGGCGATCGGCGTGCCGCTGCTGATGCTGATGCTGGCGGCGGTCGCCGGCAACATGCTGCAGCACCGGCTGGTGTGGTCGACCGAATCCCTGACACCGAAGTTCAGCAAGATCTCGCCCGGCGCCGGCTTCGAGCGCATCTTCGGCAAGCAGGCGGCGGCCAATTTTCTCAAGGGCATCGGCAAGCTGGTGCTGCTCGGCGTGGTCATGACCATGATCCTGTGGCCGGAGCGGCATCGCATGGAAGCGATGGTCAGGCTCGATCCTGCCGCCATGCTCGGCGCCAGCACCAGCATGACCATTCATCTGCTCGGCGCTGTGGTCGCGGCGCTCGCGGTCGTCGCCATCGCCGATTATTTCTTCCAGTATCGCAGCTGGTTCCAGCGGCAGAAGATGTCGCTCCAGGAGATCAAGGAAGAGTTCAAGCAGTCCGAAGGCGATCCGCACATCAAGGGCAAGCTCAGGCAGTTGCGGCAGCAGCGCTCCAAGAAGCGCATGATGGCGGCGGTTCCCAAGGCCTCGGTGATCATCACCAACCCGACCCACTATTCGATCGCGCTGTCCTACGAGCGCGGCATGTCGGCGCCGATCTGCGTCGCCAAGGGCGTCGACAACCTCGCCTTCAAGATCCGGGAGATCGCGCGCGCGCACGACATCCCGATCGTGGAGAACGTGCCGCTGGCCCGCGCGCTCTACGCTACCGTCGAGATCGACCAGGAAATCCCGACCGAGCACTATCACGCGGTCGCCGAGGTGATCGGTTACGTCATGCGGCTGAAGCAGGGATTCCGTGCCGGACGCGGCTAAAACACCCGAAAAGGTCCGGAAATGGCTGTAATCTGGGAATCAGCTTACCTTTCGCTCCCGCTGCCCTTGCACCTCGGGGTCCGATTCAGGCAGGGAGGACCCCATGCGCCCCGTGGCGCGTTGATTCTCTGCCGACAGGCCGCGCCAGCTTGAGATGACCGCCGAGACCGACCACGACCTCACACGCGAGCCCGTTGCGGCGCACGAGCCGTCGCAGCGCTCGGGCAGCATTGCGCTGGTGCTGCTGGTGGCCGCCGGCCTCGTCGCCGTCGCCGTCGGGCTGATGACGCTCGGCCGCGCGCAGGCGCAGCCCTATATCCTCGGCATCCTCGCCGTGCTGGCGATGGTCGGCCTGTTCAACCTGTTCGCCTTCGCCGCCGGCATCATCCGCTTCGCCGACCGCAATCTCGATGATCCCGTGGTGGGGCGGATCGCGGATCATGGATTCGACGGGTTGGCGGTCACCGATGCCCGCGGCCACGTGGTCTATTCCAATGCAGCCTATCTGACGCTGACCGGCGCCGCCGGCCCGCAGGACGTGCGCCCGGTGGAACGCGTCTTCATCGGCAATCCCGACGTTTCCGAAGCCGTATTCCGTTTGCTGAAAGCGGCCCGCGAAGGCAAGCGCCAGCAGGAGGAGGTGCGCATCTCCGGCCAGGACGGCAGCCAGGGCCGCTGGCTGCGCATGCGGGTGCGCCCGCTTGGCACCGGCAAGCGTGAGTCCAAATACGCGGTATGGTCGATCGCCGACATCACCCGCGACCGCGAGCGCCAGGAAGATGTGTTCCAGGAGCTGCAACACGCCATCGAATATCTCGATCATGCCCCGTGCGGCTTCTTCTCGGTCAATCCGGCCGGGGAGCTTGCTTATGTAAACGCGACGCTGGCGAACTGGCTCGACTACGACCTCGCCGAGATCGGCTCGGGCGGCCTGAAGCTGACCGACATCGTCTCCGGCGACGGCGCATCGCTGCTGACCTCGATCGTGGCCGTGCCGGGCGAGGTGAAGACGGAGGTCTTCGACATCGACCTGCGCATGCGCACCGGCAAGACCATGCCGGTGCGGCTCTATCACAAGCTCGCCTTCGGCGCCGACGGTGCGCCGGGCCCCTCGCGCACGCTGGTCATCAGCCGCGCCCGCGACGAGCGCAGCGACCCCGATCGCGCCGCAGAAGTGCGCTTCATGCGCTTCTTCGACCACACGCCGATGGCGATCGCGACCGTCGACCGCGGCGGCAACGTCGTGCGCGCCAATGCGCGCTACGCCAAGCTCGGCCAGGCGCTGGGGCTCGACAGCGCCTCCAAGTCGATCTTCCGCGCGGTCAATTCGCGCGACCGGCATCTCCTGATCGCGGCCATCAACCAGGCCGCCGAAGGCCAGGCCGACATCGCGCCGGTCGAGGTGGCGCTGGAAGGGACCAAGGAGCGCTGGGGCCAGTTCTTCGTCACGCCGGTCGATTCCGCCGAGAACGAGACGGAAGCCGCCATCGTGCACATGCTCGAGACCACCGAGCGGCGCGCGCTGGAGAACCAGATCAACCAGTCGCAGAAGATGGAGACGGTCGGCCAGCTTGCCGGCGGCATCGCCCACGACTTCAACAACGTGCTGTCCGCCATCATGATGGCGAACGACTTCCTGCTGAACGCGCACAAGCCGACCGACCCGTCGTTCCAGGACATCATGCAGATCAAGCAGAACGCGACGCGCGCCGCGACGCTGGTGCGGCAGTTGCTTGCGTTCTCGCGGCGGCAGACGCTGCGGCCGCAGGTGCTCGATCTCGGCGATGCGCTCTCCGATCTCACCATGCTGCTGCGCCGGCTGATCGGCGAGAAGGTCAAGCTCGACCTCGTTCACGGCCGCGATCTCTGGCCGGTGAAGGTCGACGTCTCCCAGTTCGAGCAGGTGATCGTCAATCTCGCGGTGAACGCGCGCGACGCCATGCCCGACGGCGGCAAGCTGATCATCCGCACCGCCAACGTCACCACCGAGGACGCGGGCAAGCTCGCCTACAAGGGCATGCCGGCCGCGGATTATGTGCGGATCGAGGTCGCCGACACCGGCACCGGCATTCCCGCCGATATCCGCGACAAGATCTTCGAGCCGTTCTTCTCGACCAAGGAAGTGGGCAAAGGCACCGGCCTTGGCCTCTCGACGGTCTACGGCATCGTCAAGCAGACCGGCGGTTTCATCTACGTGGATTCCGAGCCGGGGCAGGGCACCTCGTTCCACATCTTCCTGCCGCGCCATCACGCCGAGCCGGAGGTGCAGGTCGAGCAGCCGGCCGTTGCCACCGCGACGAATGGCGCCGCGAAGGAAGCTGTGGCCGTCGAGGCCAAGCCGCGCACCGATCTCACGGGGCAGGGCACCATCCTGCTGGTCGAGGACGAAGAGGGCCTACGCGCGCTGAACGCACGTGGCCTGCGCTCGCGCGGCTATACCGTGGTCGAGGCCGAGAACGGCGTCGAAGCCATGGAGATGCTGGAGGAGCAGAGCGGCGGGATCGATCTTGTCGTCTCCGACGTCGTCATGCCCGAGATGGACGGCCCGACGCTCCTGAAGGCGATGCGGGAAAAGAACCCCGACATCAAGTTCATCTTCGTCTCCGGCTATGCGGAGGACGCCTTCGAGAAGAGCCTGCCAGAGGGCCAGCAGTTCGACTTCCTGCCGAAACCGTTCACGCTCAGCCAGCTCGTGGCGGCGGTGAAGGAGACGATGACGAAGCAGGGGTGAGGTTTCGCGAGAAGCTCGCAATGAGGGGGGAAAGGGTGGAAATCTTCCCCCGAAACCGCCGGTAGCCGGTGACCACGGTTCCCTCGCCACCCGGCCAAGCCCCCGCCAAATATGGGCTTTTGCCACATCCCCGCGACTGAGGGCCGCAGCCGCAAGTTCCCAAACACACTTCACTTTTTGGGAAGTCTGCCCATCTTAGGGGCACGTCCCCATGCCGGGGATTTGGGAAACGCACATGAATTTCTCGCTACGCTCCCGCAACCTCTTCAAGACGCTCGCCGTCATGCTGGCGCTTGCGCTGCCGACAGCGCTCGTCATTTCGTCCGCCGACGCGCGCGTCGGCGGCGGCGGCTCGTCGGGCTCACGCGGCTCGCGCACCTTTTCGGCACCGCCCTCGACCTCCACGGCGCCGGGCTCGGCCTCGCAATTCAACCGCACCTACACCCAGCCGGGTGCAGGCATGAACTCGGCTGCGTCCGCGCCCGCGCGTGGCGGCCTGTTCGGCGGCCGCGCCGGCGGCTTCATGGGCGGCCTTGCGGCCGGCTTCCTCGGCGCCGGCTTGCTCGGCATGCTGTTCGGCGGCGGCCTGTTCGGCGGCCTCGGCGGCCTGTCCTCGATCCTCGGCCTGATCATCCAGATCGTGCTGGTGGTGCTGGTGGTGCGGCTGGCGATGTCTTGGTGGCAGCGCCGTCACACGCCGCAGGCGGCTTATGCCAATGCCGACGCAGGCGCAGCTTCGGGACCGCAGCCGAACCAGCGCAGCGGTCTCGGTGGCGGCCTTGGTGGTGGTCTCGGCGGCTTCGGCTTCGGCGCCAATGCCAATAACGCGCCGCTCGAGATCAAGCCGGACGACTATGAAGCGTTCGAGCGCCTGCTCGGCGAGATCCAGACCGCCTGGTCGAACGAGGACGTGGCCAAGCTGCACACGCTCGCGACGCCGGAGATGGTCTCCTATTTCGAGCAGGACCTCGCCCAGAACCGCGCGCGCAACGTCGTCAACAAGGTGACCAACGTCAAGCTGCTGCAGGGCGACCTTGCCGAGGCCTGGCGCGAAGGCGAGACCGATTACGCTACGGTGGCGCTGCGCTTCGCGCTCACCGACAAGACGCTGGACCGCAACAGCGGCACGGTGGTCGCCGGCAGCGAACAGCCGGGCGAAGTCACCGAGGTCTGGACCTTCGCCCGCCGGCCCGGCAGCGGCTGGGAATTGTCGGCGATCCAGCAGACCAACTGATCGCAACGCGATCGAGACGAGAAGGGCGTCGTGCTTGCCGCACGGCGCCCTTTTTCTTTGGGCGCCTCACGCGGCATTGGAATAAGCGGATGCGCCTTGGGTTGAAATTCTGGCGGCCAACGACAAACACGATTGGGGGGACAAGATGATCCGTATCGAGAGATCCGTGACGATTTCAGGGCTCGCGCTGGCACTGGCCTTGGCGGCGGCGCCATCCGCGCAGGCGCAATCGGCCGACATGACGTTCTTCGTGACCTCGAGCGGCCCGGGCAAGGGCGCCGATCTCGGCGGCCTGGAGGGCGCCGATGCGCACTGCGCGAGGCTGGCGCAGGCCGCCGGCGCAGCAGCCAAAACCTGGCGCGCTTATCTCTCGGCGCAGGCTGCCGACGGCAAGCCGGCCGTCAATGCCAAGGACCGCATCGGCAAGGGACCGTGGCAGAACGCGAAGGGCGCGGTGATCGCCAAGGACGTGGCTGACCTGCACGGCCCCGCCAACAACCTCACCAAGCAGACCGCCCTCAGCGAGAAGGGCGAGGTCACCAACGGCCGCGGCGACACGCCGAACCGGCATGACATCCTGACGGGAACGCAGCCCGACGGCACCGCATTCGCCGCCGGCGACGACAAGACCTGCAAGAACTGGACATCGAGCACGCAAGGTGTGGCGATCGTTGGCCACGCCGATCGTCTAGGCTTGCGCGATGACGAACCGTCAAAATCCTGGAACAGCTCGCACCCCTCGCGCGGCCCCGACGGCGGCTGCTCGCAGGCCGATCTGAAGAGCACCGGCGGCGACGGGCTGCTGTATTGTTTCGCTGCGAATTGAGGGCTGAGCTCTCTCCACGCGTCATTGCGAGGAGCGAAGAGACGAAGCAATCCAGAATCTTGCCGCAGAGACACTCTGGATTGCTTCCGCCTTCGCCAAGGCTTTGGCGGACAAGTCGCTGCGCTCGCAATGACGCGTGTTGAGAGAGGGTTCCGTATCACCCTGACGGAACCCGAGGCCGCATGTTACATTGGTCCGCTAGCATCCACGCTCACGGACCCCTCCCATGAAATACGAGCTCTATTACTGGCCCGAGATCCAGGGCCGCGGCGAATATGTGCGGCTGGCGCTGGAGGAGGCGGGCGCGGCTTACGTCGATGTCGCGCGGGGAGCGCGCGGCACGGCTGCGATGATGAAGATGATGGACGCGCAGAAGGGCACGCCGCCCTTTGCGCCGCCATTCCTGAAAGCGGGCAAGCTCGTCATCGGCCAGACCGCCAATATCCTGCTCTATCTCGGTAGCCGACACGGACTCGCACCGAAGACGGAGGCAGCAAAGCTCTGGGTGCATCAGCTCCAGCTCACCATCACCGACCTCGTGGTCGAGATTCACGACACCCATCATCCGCTCGGACCCTCGCTCTATTACGAGGACCAGAAGCCGCCGGCGAAGAAGCGCACGGCCGATTTCTGGGACGAGCGCGTGCCGAAATATCTCGGCTATTTCGAGCAGCTTCTCGCGGCCAATGGCGGCGCCTATGTCACCGGCCGGAGGCTGACCTATGTCGACCTCTCGCTGTTCCAGGTCGTCGCGGGGCTGCGCTATGCCTTTCCCAAGCGCATGAAGGCGTTCGAGACAGACGTTCCGGGCCTCCTCGGCCTGCACGATCGGATCGCCGCGCGGCCGAACATCAAGGCCTATCTCGCAAGCCCGCGCCGCATTCCCTTCAACGAGCAGGGCATCTTCCGCCGGTATCGCGAGCTGGATAATTAGCCGGTCCGGACGAAGACTGGCGGCAGCCTCCGTTCCGGACCGGCCGCTTCGGGCGCGATCAGTCGCCCGAACGCGTCGTGGCCGGGGAACGTCCGTGAACGCTCCGGTATCGCTCGTCCGAATCATCGGGGACGGGAGAGAGGTCGTGCTCGTCGGGGCAGGGGGGCTTGCAGAACATCGTCGCGTCTCCGTCGCAAAGGTGCGGGTTCCCTTAGCGGGGCTCGCTGGCCGCGACGTCAGTCGATCGGAGGAGGGGGCACGATTTTCTGTGCAGTGGCGCCTTCACCAGACGCCCGGCACCAGGCGATAGCGCACCCGGGCCGCGTAGTCGGCATAGCCCGGCAGGCCGTCGCGCAGGATGCGTTCCTCGATGCCGATACGGATCGCGAACAAGGCGATGAAGACCGGGACCATCGCGAGTCCCCACCACGAGCCCAGCAGCAGCGGCAACCCGGTGAAGAACAGCACCATGCCGCTATACATGGGATGACGCACATGGGCGTAGGGCCCGGTCGAGATCACGCGTTGCGCGCGCTCGGCTTGCAGCTTCACCACGGGGGCGGCGAACGAGTTCTCGCGAAAGACCCACAGCGTGAACAGCGTCGACAGCAGGAACAGTGCGACGCCGGCTACCTGCAACGCGACCGGCATGTCGGACCCTTCAACGCGCCGGTCGATGCCGATCAGCACCAGCCAGGCCAGCATCGCAACGATGAGGGCGCCCATGAACACCTTGTCGGCGGCGGGCTGATCCTTTTGCAGAAGTGGTCGCAGACGCTCGGCGAGCAGCGCCGGATCGATCCGGTACAGCCACCAGCCGCAGAGCGGGCCGAGCAGGATGCATGCCGCGAGGAACGCCCAGGCTGCGGGCCAGCGCAAGGTCCCTGCGGATGCGAACAGCAGCGCGCCCATCGCGACGGTGGTGATCGTGTTCTGCAGCAGCAGTCTGGCGATCATGGTCGATCTCGTCCGGGTGTCAGACCTTGATCGGCGGTGTAAAGGCCGCGATGAGCCGAACCAGATCCGCCTGCCGTTTGGTTCCGGTCTTGACGAAGATCCGTGCAAGATGGGTCTTGATGGTCGTTTCGGCGATGCCCATGCTCCTGGCCACGTCCGGCACCCCGCCGATCTCGACGATGGACAGGAAGACCCGCAGTTCGGTCGGCGTCAGCTTGAACAGCTTGCGGATGAGGTCGGGCGCGACGATCGTATCGAGTGCTGCCTTGCTGACGAACAGCACGGCGCAGGCGTCGTAGCTGGCGCCGAATCTTTGCCGGCGGCCGGCGGTCAGCGGCAGGAGATGTCCGACATAATGCGAGCCGTCGCGGGCGGTCATATGCAGCGAGATGCTCGCGCTCGCTATCGCCCGGTCTCCGACCACCGTGCCCGCCAGCGCCTGCCGCAGCACGCGATCGGCATTCAGGTCGTTCGTCACCAGCCGGCCACGAACCGACCGAAGGATTTCGCCCTCGCCCAGGAAGTCGCGCGCGCTCGCATTGGCGTGGGTGATATGACCCTCGGCATCGAGCAGCAGCACGGCGGTTCGCAGGGCGTCGAGGGTGCTGACCGAATTCGTCTCCAGCTCGTTCTGCTGCTGCAGCTTCTGCCTGACCAGCATGGCCCGTTGCACGTGCGGCGTGAGGTGGGAGATTACCTGGTACATCCTGCGGTCGACAGGACCGCCGGCCTTCATGATCGAGAGGCGGGATATTCCCTCGGCTGATTTGTCGAGCAGGATATTGGCGGCGTCTTCGAGGCCCTGCGGCCGCGTCCATTCGTTGTAGAACATGGTGGTCCGGAATTCGTCGACGTCGATCCAGTCCCTGATGGTCTGGATCTGGCCGACCGGTGCGTGAAGCACGCCACGCGACGGATCGAATGGCTCGTAGGTCTCGATGTAGGACTGAATATAGGCAGGATCGACGCTGACGGCATGCGAGATCACCGCCTCGCCGGCAGCTCCGATCCGGACCAGCCCGCCGCTCTGGCCGCCCGCCAGGTCGACAATACCTGAAAGTGTCGTGGACCATCGCGAATCGTCAAGCGCTGCATCGTAGATGTCCGCCACCAGCGACAGCAGCCTTTCATTCAGTTCCATTGGCGTGTCCCACAGACGCTTGCCCGCCAGACGTTCGGATGGGCTCGTTCGGCCTCGCAGATGAGCACGCCGAATGCGGAAACTTGATGAGCCGGATCACACTTGAAGGCGTGCGCCGATTCGAAAGGCGGCGGTTTGCGAGCCCATCGTGCGCCAAGGGGACAATGCCGCGGCGGGGAGTATCCAGGGCCAGTGCAACTTTCGCGCGAACGCAAGCAGCCGCGCCGCCCCGGCGGCGAAGACCGTGTTCGGGCAGTTGCAGTGTTGCGATCATGCGCAGGTCCCGGGCTGGCCGCGCACGATATTGATCCCGCTATCCGGCAAAGATGCGGCTGGATGCGAAACAGGTCTGATCGATCGCACCGGGCGAATCCGCCCGCGGGGGGATCGATCAGGCGAGCTGATCGATCCGCGTGCCCTGACCCGGCGGCAGCGGCGCGGGCGGCTGCGGCTTGTAGGTCGGGTCGGCGTCCTTGGTCTTGGTCTGGTCGTCCTGCTGCTTGGTCGTGTCGTAGCTCGGAACCACGATCGCGATCGGCGGCGGTGCTACGGTAGAAACCTTCATCCGCAAATCCTCACACATGGAAACAATTGAGCCTGCGCCGTGAGGAGCGAAAATTCCTTCAAGCCAATCGTTAAAATGCGAGGCAATTGGTGCAGGGAGGGCCGTGTTTGCGTCGCATCCGCGCGGTGCCAAGGCACACGAGGCGCCTCTCCCCATCATTGCGAGGAGCTCTTGCGACGAAGCAATCCAGTGTCCCTCGGTGGAGAGATTTCTGGATTGCTTCGCAACGCTCGCAATGACGGAGTGTATGGCGAGCGGCGTCGCGATGCGTGTGCCGCCAGCATGCGGAACGAGGGGCCGTCTTCTATTCGTCCTTGCCGCGCGTGATCGCGATCGACGCGTCCGTCTTGGTGCGCGTGCATTCCATGTTGAGGCGCCGGTAGCGCATGGTGACCTTGTCGCCGCGGAGCAGGCCCATCCGCTTCAGGCAGCGTGTCGCGCCTGTCGTGGTGTCGTCCTTGGTCACGGTGAAGACGATCGCGGCCATCGAACCCACCAGCGCATAGAACTCCGGCTTCGGCTTGCGATCACCCTTGGCGTAGAGCTCGATCGAATATTTGTCGCCGCGGCAGCCGACCGAGAGCTCCTTGGCAGCGGGATGCGTGAGGTAGACGACGTTGGCGGCCCGGAAATTCACCTTCAGGCGGTCGACCTGGTTCGCCAGCTCCTTGGCGCTGTCGTCGCAGCGATCGGCGCGCGCGGGCGAGGTGAGGGTCACAAGGCCGGTGATGGCGGCGGCGAGGAGGATCGCGCCGCGGACGTTCAAGTTCAATGTCATGATGAAAAGCCCCTTAGGGCGCGCATTCAAGCGTCGGCGGCCGCGAAGCGCAAGAGTGGGATCTGGGCTTTCCACGTGCTGCGCCAATGCTTTCCCGAGCCCTGGCGGCCCTGTCTCATGCACACCAGTCCCTTCCTTTTCCGTCCAAAATGGGCTTAGAACGCTTCTACGCGAGGGCCTGCGCGTGGCCCCAAACCCCCTGGATTCGCCCATGAACGCTCCCACCGCCTTCCCCGACCAGTCCAAGCCCGTCCCGCCCTACAAGCACACCCCGCTGTTTCCGCTGGGCAAGGACGAGACGCCCTACAAGAAGATCACGGCCGAGGGCGTCCGGGTCGAGAAGGTCCTGGGCAAGGACATGCTGGTGGTATCGCGCGAGGCGCTGCGGGCGCTGTCGGAGGCGGCCTTCGGCGACATCAACCATTACCTGCGGCCGGGCCATCTGAAGCAGCTCCGCGCCATCCTGGAGGACGGCGAGGCGAGCCCCAACGACAAGTTCGTCGCGCTGGACTTTTTGAAGAACGCCAATATCGCGGCCGGCGGCGTGCTGCCGATGTGCCAGGACACCGGCACCGCGATCATCATGGGCAAGAAGGGCTGCAACGTCATCACCGACGGTGACGACGAGGCGGCGCTGTCGGAAGGCGCGCGCGATGCGTACCTCCGCCGCAATCTGCGCTACTCACAGGTCGCGCCGCTCTCGATGTATGAGGAGAAGAACACCGCCAACAACATGCCGGCGCAGTGCGAGATCTACGCCGAGGGCGATGATGCCTACAAGTTCATGTTCATGGCGAAGGGCGGCGGCTCCGCCAACAAGAGCTTCCTGTTCCAGGCCACGCCCTCGGTGCTGACCAAGGATCGGCTGCTCGCGTTCCTGAAAGAGAAGATCCTGACGCTGGGCACCGCGGCGTGCCCGCCCTATCACCTCGCGATCGTGATCGGCGGCACCTCGGCCGAGCTCTGCATGAAGACGGTGAAGCTCGCTTCTGCTCGCTATCTCGATGCGCTCCCGACCCACGGCTCGCCCGACGGCAACGCCTTCCGCGACGTCGAGATGGAGCAGGAGATCCACAAGATGACGCAGTCGCTCGGCGTCGGTGCGCAGTTCGGCGGCAAGTATTTCTGCCACGACGTGCGCGTGATCCGCATGCCGCGCCATGGCGCATCGCTTCCCATCGGGCTTGGCGTGTCCTGCTCGGCCGACCGCCAGGTGCTCGGCAAGATCACCAGGGACGGCGTCTATCTCGAAGAGCTCGAGCATAATCCGGCGCAATATCTGCCTGAGGTCGAGCAGTCGCTCGGCGGCGAGGTCGTCAAGATCGACCTCAACCAGCCGATGAAGGACATCCTGGCGACGTTCTCGAAGCACCCGATCAAGACGCGCGTCTCGATGACCGGCACCATGATCGTCGCGCGCGATAGCGCGCACGCCAAGCTGCGCGAGCGGCTGGAGAAGGGCGAGCCGCTGCCGGATTACTTCAAGAACCATCCGGTCTACTACGCCGGCCCCGCCAAGACGCCCGAGGGCTACGCCTCCGGCGCGTTCGGTCCGACCACCGCGGGCCGCATGGATTCCTTCGTCGACCAGTTCCAGGCCGCGGGCGGCTCGATGGTGATGGTGGCCAAGGGCAACCGCGCGCCCGCCGTGCGCGAGGCCTGCAAGAAATATGGCGGCTTCTATCTCGGCTCGATCGGCGGCGCCGCGGCGAACCTCGCCGAGCACTGCATCAAGAAGGTCGAGGTGCTCGAATATCCCGAGCTCGGCATGGAAGCGATCTGGCGCATCGAGGTCGTCGACTTCCCGGCGTTCATCATCATCGACGACAAGGGCAACGACTTCTTCAAGGAGTTGAATCTGGGTTGAGGTGACGTTCCCCGGACGCTGCGCAGCATGGAATGATGCGCTGCTGATCCGGGGTCCACATGGCGGCATGGGTCGGCTCTGCGACGCACCGCTTCGCGCTGCATCGCGTCCGGGACACGAGATTTACCCGCTCAGCTGCAAGTCGTGACCTGGTTGGAGCACAGCGCGCGCCACCAGCCGCGCACGCCGTCATAGCTCTCGACCAGGCCCCAGAAGCCGCTGCAAGCGAGCAGGCGCTTCGGCCCGCCGTCACCGTCGATCGGGCCGCCGAGCTCGCGCTGGGCCGGCATCCATTTGGCGTCGACGAAGGGCGCCTGAAACAGGCCGCCGGCGCGCGTGCCGCCATTGGCGTAGTTCGCGCCGACCTTGTTGGACGCGACCCAGCCGCGACCGGCATAGGGCTCGGTGCGCTGCGCGGATATCGCTTCTCGTCCTCGTAGTCCTTGCCCGGAGGCTTGGCACCTTCGATCAGGAACCAGCCGCTCTTGAAACCGATGATGCGGAATTCGGTGAGCCAGCCGCCATCGGGCGTGTTCTCGGCGCCACCGAGCTTCAGCATATAAGGCGGCGGCAACGTGCCGAGCACGCGCGCTTGCACCGATGGCTCGGCACGCACGTTGAGGCCGCTCGCATCCTTGTCGATGGACCAGGCGCCGAGACTGCAGGGCTCGGTGCCCTCGGGCAGTGTTGAGCGCTTTGCGGCGAGATCGGCATGCAGCTTGGCGAAATCGGTCTCGTCGTCGTCAGGGGCCGGCTCGGCGCGCGGCTTCAATTCGGCCGAGACCGCGCGCGTCGCATCTGGGGTCAGCGTGACGACGAGGGCCAGACGCGCGGCGAACACGCTGGCCGGTGTCTTCGGATCGTTCGATGTCGCGGGATAGACGGCGAGGTAACCGGTCGCACCTTCAGTACGATAGGCGTGGCCTGCGACGTAGCCCGCCGGCACCAGAGCGAGCGCGCTTGCGCGCCACGCCGGTTCGGTGTCGTCCGCACGCGCAGCTTGCGTCACGACGCACAGGATCGTTGCCGCGACGAAACGGAGCGCACGCATGGTCATTCAACGTGAGGCGTTAGGCGCGGGCGCCCGTGAACGGGAAGCTGCCCATCGGGCCGATCCCCATCTCGCCGTTGATGCTGTCGCCGGAGACGGTGCCGGTGAATTCGAGCGTGAGCGGCATGGGCTTGTCGATCGAGACCTTCCAGGAGACGTTGTCGCCAGAGACGGTGCCGTCGAAAATCTCGGTGGTATTACCTTCCGCACCCTGCGTGCCCGTGAGCGTGCCGCCCGCCGCCTTCAGGCTCAGCGTCGCCTGGCGCTCGCCCATCGGCGTCGTCATCGTCAGATTCCAGTTGCCGTCTACGGCCATTCCCGTCTCCCGAACAAATCCCGGCGGACCGCGACGATCCGCGGCCAGTCCCAAGCGAGCCTATAGCCCAACTCGCAGTTCCTGCCTAACCCTGGAATAGGGCATTTAGGCGCGGGCGGCAGCCCGCCGGCGGCTGGTGACGATGAGCCGGAGGACGACATATTGCACGGCAAAGGCGAGGATCTTGGCGCCGCCCGCGACCACCGTGAGGTAGAATGCCCACAGTTTCAGATCGCCGGTGGAGGCGACCACGATCATGCCGGCGCCGATCACGAACATCAGCACCGCCCAGGCATAGCCCGCAGCCGTCACATATTCCGGAACGGTTTCGACGACGAGCGGCGGCATGTAGCGCAGCATCCAGCCGCGCTTGAGCATGATCGCGCCGATCGCGAAATGCGCGATCGAGGGCTTTGCCATCATGAAGCGAGGATCGTTGGTCAGCAGCGTGATCGTGCCGAGGCCAACGACGAGCGCGAGGCTCGCATAGGTCATGTAATTGAGTTGTTGCCCCTTGATGCGGGCGTAGATCACCTGCGCGACCGCGCCGGCGACCGCCACCGAGGTTGCCAGGATGACGTTGTCGGTGACGAGATAGATGACCAGGAAGAGGATGGCGGAGAAGAGATCGGAGGCGAGGCGGGCGAATACGTCCTTCATCGTCAATCCTGTTCAGCGGGCGTTGGGCAATGCGCGGGCGGGCGTACCGTACTTGATCTGGCGATACTCGGGATACCACTTTGTGAAGTAGATCGCGCTGTTGCGGGCGGCGAAGGCGACGGCAAGGCTTGACCAGAGCGGCAGGCCAGGGACGTAGAGCAGCACCAGATTGGCGGCCGCCATCAACAGCGCGGCCGCCGTCCAGGCGCCGGTGATGACGTAATTGGCATAGAGAAAGCCGGGCATCGCCGCGGTCTCGGCCGGCACCGCTTCCAGCGCATATTGCAGCGTGAAGGGGCGGCGCATCAGCATCGAG
Organism: Bradyrhizobium sp. CCBAU 53351; assembly: GCF_015291745.1. NCBI lineage: Bacteria > Pseudomonadati > Pseudomonadota > Alphaproteobacteria > Hyphomicrobiales > Nitrobacteraceae > Bradyrhizobium > Bradyrhizobium sp. CCBAU 53351. Next base: position 5,064,913 of record NZ_CP030059.1, on the reverse strand, counting down.
CCGAGCGAGATGATGAAGATGCCGATATCAACCGACAGCTTGACGCCGAGCGTGCCGAGCTGCGGATCGAGCAGCGCGAGATAGAGCCCGATGGCGGCGAATACGACCGCCGACCCTGCGGCCAGGGTCTTCACCGAGCGGCCGCGTGCCACATCGATCGCGACGGTGGTGAGGCAGATCGCGGAGGCCGCGAACACGCTCACCGTGGCCGAGGTCACCAGCATCAGGAACGTGTAGGCGCCGTAGGGCGCGAGAATCAGGAAAATCGCCATGGCCACCTCGGTAAGGCCGATCTTTACGATGTAAAGATAAATAATTCAGGCGTGGAGCGGGGTCAAGCAAAATCTTTACAGTGTCAAAATGACGTAGGCGATGTGCAAAAGCTGAAGCGTTGCAATGGCTTGGTCGAATGCCTCGTCAGCCAATTCCGCCCAGGGCAGCCCCGACAAGAGAGGCAGCGCGCAGATGATCGCGAGGCCGAGGGCGAGCAGGATGCCGCCATTGAAAATGACCTGGCCGCTCCGCCGCAGATGGGCCACCTCGAGTGCGAGCGCGGCGCAGATCAGGGCGAGGACGGCGAGGAAGTCTGCGGTGATTGAGGGCATCTGCATACGACCTCTTCGTAACACGACTGTGCTGTGGCTCCGGGCGCGCCAAATGGCGCGCCGCGGCATGACGGGCGTTACTGCGCGCCCACCCAATTGCCGTGAAACCCGTCGGGCACGCGATGGCCGAGCTGCACCAGCGCGACGGGGCCCGCTTCGACATCGGTGGCGTTGAACACCGCGAGGTCGCTGCGGTTCTCGCGCGCGCGCCAGACCACCGCGAGCAGCCAGCCATCGCCCTCGCTCGCATCCTTCGAGCGCTCGACGAACACAGGCTCGGAGATGGTGTCGCCGGCGGGCAGCAGATAATGGCCGAGCCGCCTGCCGTTGTCGTCGACATGGACGACGCCGGCGAGGGCGCCGAACATCGGCAGTTTCGGATTGGCGCAGGCGTACCAGCCGTGACGATTCTTCAGCCCGGCGCGGCGGTCGTCGATGCGCGGGAATTCGCCGGTGAGATCGTCGAGATAGGTCTGCTGGAAGCGATCGGTATTGCCCGAGAGGTCGAAGGTCCAGCGGCAGTGTCGGGCGCGCGACTTCTCCGGATCGGTCGGCCGTCCGTCGGGATGCGGAAACAGCGGCGCTTCCTCGAACTGCATGACGTCGGCGACAATGCGGTTGTCGTCCTCCCACGCATTCATGACGTGGAAGACGTAGCAGGCTTCACCGCGGAACCAGACGATGTCCTTGGCCGTGCCGTTCCGCTTCATCACCCCGACATAGGCGCCCTTGTCCGGCTCCCAGGCGTAGGGCGGCCGTCCGCTCATGGCGCGCTCCATGCTGCCGGTGATCGGCAGGATCGGAAACAGCACATGGTTCGCGGTGACGATGAAGTCGTGCACCATGCTGGCATAGGGCGCCTCGAACCGTTCGAAGCGCGTCGCCTTGCCGGAGGCATCGATCGAGCCGTAGGAGAGGGCGGGCGTCAACGGACCCGCGGCGTTGTAGCCGAAGAACACGAGCTCGCCGGTGACGGGGTCGATCTTCGGATGCGCGGTGAAGCTGCCGGCGACACGGCCCTGATAATTGTGATAGCCGCGCGTCGCCAGCGTGCCCGGCTCGATCTCGGTCGGCAGATGCGCCTCTTCCAGCGCCAGCAGCTTGCCGGCATGGAAGACGATGTTGGTGTTGGCGACGCCGCCGTCGGTGAGATCCGCCGGGGCATCGGGCAGCTTGCGGCCGAAGCCGCCGAACAAAGCGCGGCCGGCATCGTGCTCGGCAAGCCATTTCGGCGTGCGGACCCAGCGGTTGCGGTAGCTGGCGCGGCCGTTCTCGAGGTGGAAGGCGTGCAGCATCCCGTCGCCGACGAACCAATGCGCGCCCGGCGAAGAGAACTGCGGATTGGGACCGTTGCGATAGAGCACCCCGTTCAGATCGCGCGGCAATTCGCCGATGACCGGCAAGAATGGTGCGTCCGCTTCGAACGGGATCGGCGCGATATTGTTGCGGCGCTCGGCGATGGCGTCGTGCTGCACGGCATATCCTCCCTATCTTTACAGCGTAAAGATCAGATAGCGCCACTTGCCATTCCGGTCAAGTGAAATCTTTACACTGTCAATATTGCGTCATATAGCTTGTAAATGACGAAGACCGACACCAAGAGCGAAACCGCGCGAAGCTCGCGCGCCCCCAAAAGAACGACGTCGACCGCGGCATCGCGCACCTCGCGCCGCACGGCGAGCGCGAAGGCCGAGACGCCGTATCATCACGGCGCCCTACGCGATGCGCTGCTCCAGGCCGCCGAACGGGTGTTGGAACGCGACGGGCTCGCGGGCCTCACATTGCGTGCGGTGGCACGCGAGGCGGGCGTTTCGCACGCCGCGCCCACCCATCATTTCGGCGATCTCACTGGCCTGCTCAGCGAACTCGCGGCCGTCGGTTTCCGTCAGTTCAATGCCGCGATGGCCTCGTCCTCTGACGCTGCCAGCACGCCGCTCGAACGCGCCCTGGCGCGGCCGAAAGCCTATGTCGCCTATGCGCAGGCTCATCCCGGCATGTACGGCATCATGTTTCGCACCGAGCGGCTGGATTATTCCAGACCCTCGCTGCACGAGGCGGCTGAAGCCTCGTTTGCCGGCCTGGCGAATGCCATCGGCGCGATGCGGCAGGAGCAGATCAGCGAGGATGCGCTGACGCTGAACCAGGGCGCCGCGATCGCGCGCGCCTGGTCGATGGTGCACGGCTTCACCACGCTGCTGCTCGATGGGCGCCTCAAGGATATCCTGGAGCGGCTGCCCGAGGGAACGACGGCCGAACGCCTGCTCGAGGCGATGCTGACCGCGCCGATCGCCGTGAAGCCGCTCGGCTCCTGATCATCAAGAGCGAGCGCAACTCTTGCGGTGGTCGCGCGTTGACGCCGCATGGCAAAATCAACGCGCGCTCCCTGGGAACGCTCAAATCCCCGCAAGCGGGCCGGCAAGTCCTCCAAGCATCTCAGTCCCGCGCAGAAATCAGCGGCGAAAGCGCGCGCCCACCGCGCCGGCCGCCGCTATCCCAACCTCGTGGACAACATGCGCATGGCAGCAAAGAAGAAGTCCTCCAAGAAGAAGAGCTCGAAGAAAACTTCAAAGTCGAAGGCGTCAAAGGCAAAGTCGACGACATCCGCGAAGAAGACCCGCAAGCGCAACGCGAAGAAGGCCAAGTCCCGGAAGCACCGCGCATCCGCGCGCGAAAAGGATCCGCGCGGCGGTCTGACCGCGGCGGGCCGCAAGGCGTTCGCCCGCAAGCAGGGCGCTCATTTGCGGCCGGGCGTCACCAAGCCAGAATCAGAGATGACGCCGCAGGAGATGCGACGCAAAGGCAGCTGGGCCGTTCGCTTCTATGGCCGCGCGAAACTGCCGCCGTTGGTCGATGGGAAGGGGCAGCCGACCCGGCACGCGCTGTCGGCCCATGCCTGGGGCGAGCCGGTTCCGAAGACGGTGGCGGCGGCACGGCGCATTGCCGCGAAGGGCGAGCGGCTGCTGGCGCGCTATCGGCGCGCCAAGGTGAGAGCCTAGCGCATCGTCGCAAGCTCGACCGCGCGGCCGCGCGTGCCGATGATCTTCACCTCGTCCTTGCCGCAAGTGAAGCTGCGGGCGAAATCGTCCGCGGCCTTGCGCGCCAGCTCGTTGGCGGTGGGGTTGGCGATCGCATCGACATAGGCGACGTGGCAGACCGGGCCCGGCGGCAGCCGGGTCACGACCAGCATGGCCTTGGTGTTGGGCCGCCCCTGCTTGTCGGGATCCGTGTTGTCGGCGATGTGCCAGCGCTGGATGATCGCAAACGGCTTTGCGCCCATTGCGCGCCACTCGATCGTGGTCTCCGACGAATTGAACGGGGCGAACCAGACCTTGGCGGCAGGTTCCTCGGCCGCTTGCTTGCGATTGCGGCCGACCGAGACGATTTCGCGGAGATCGTCCTCGGCAATCAGCACCAGGAAGCCGTTCTTGCCCGGACAGAGGCGCGTCGTGCTGCCGTCGAGCTCGCTGGGCTTGCCGATGGAGCGGCAGTTCTTTGGCGCTGTCGAGGTGTAGGTGCTGCCCACGGATTGGGCGTCTGCACTGTTCAAGCCGATGCAACTGATCAGGGCGGCGAGGCCAATGCGGGTGATAAGGTTCATCATGAGGGCTTTGACGCTGCGGGAACTCCGTACCATCAGACGTCTTCATTGTGGGCAAGGTTCAAACAGGGATGGGATAGGCCTGACAGCGGCGCGGAATCGTTCTAGAAGAGCGGCTTCGCCTGAGGCATCGTGCCTCGTTCGCGTCCTCATTTCTCTTGATCATGCCAGCCATCGCTTCCAGCAAATCCTATCGCGTCGGCCGTTCCAAAACCGGGCTCGGCCTCTTCGCCACCAAGCCAATCAAGAAGGGTACCCGGATCATCCGCTATTTCGGACCGATCCTGGATTCGCGGATTCCCGAGCAGGACGACATCGAGAACAAATACCTGTTCGAGCTCAACGGCCGCTGGACCATCGACGGCTCGGTGCGCAAGAATCTCGCCCGCTACATCAATCATTCCTGCCGGCCCAATGCGGAATCCGATGTCCGCCCGCGCGAGCGCAAGGTGTTCATCCGCGCCATCAGGAACATCGAGCCCGGCGATGAGATCAACTACGATTACGGCACCGACTATTTCAAAGCCTATCTGAAGCCGATCGGCTGCAAATGCGAGTCCTGCGAGAAGAAGCGCAAGAAGCTGCGCGCCGAGGCACGGGCGGAAGCCGCCAAGGTGAAGGCGCGCAAGGCGAAGAAAGTGGTGGCGAAGAACCTGCTCGCGAAGGCTTCGAAGAGCAAGGCCGCCAAAAAGAAGAAGCTCAACGGTCATGCCGTGGTCAAGGCGAACGGTCGCGTGCGGGCGTAGCCTCTGCTCTCGTGCCCCGGACGCAGCGCCCCTTGGCGACGCGCCGCAACGCCGAAAGCCTTGCAGCGCGTCCGGGACACGAAAGGCCTCACGCCGCCGCTGCGCGCTCGCTCCTGCGCAATCCCACATATTGCAGCTCTGCGAACACGCCGGTCGCGATCGCCTGCGCGACGACCATGAGTTCGCCGGTGAGATTCGGCGACACCGCGCCTGAGAGCAGTAGCGCAATGCTGCCGACGGTCCAGGCCGCATTGCCGACCACGACCAGCAGCACGAGCGCCTTCGCCACCGAGGCGCGCGAGGCCAGCCAGCCGACCAGCGCGGCGTAGGCAATCAGGAACAGGCCGGTCTCGCGCAGCAGCGCTTCCGGCAGGTTGAATAGAGTTGCGAACGCGCTCGCGCCGAAGCTGAAGCCGAGCGCGGCGACGCCGCTGAAGATGCTATCTGCGAGCAGGGCGCGGCGCAGGAAGGTGGAAGCGTCGATCATCGTAGGTCTCCTTGCTTGGGGGGCTCGGGGTGAAACTCAGCGCCATCCGCGCCAGCGGGCGCGGAGCAGGCGGGCGAGGCGAAACGGACAGAGGCTCTTGCCGACGCCGTGCTCGAAGGCGATGACCTGTGCGACCACATAATCGCCGGTCGAATGCACCAGCGGCTCGGGCATGTTGAGGCTGCGCGCCAGCATGCGGGTCGCGAACGTCACGGCCCAGGGAACAAGGTGGTCTGCGACGGTCCGGTAGAGCAGCAGCGCGATCATGGTCATCTCCTGTTGCAACAGAAGATGCGCCGGCCCAGGGGCCAATTCGATTACCTCAGGGGTAAGGCAGATCGCTATTCAGGACAGTTTTGGGATTTTCAACGCGGTTTGCGATTCGCGAGGATCGCGGGCGTTTTGGCTACGTCGAGGCGCCGAACAGCCTGCGCAGCGCCGGCCACCACTCGCCGGTCATCGTGAACTCGAGCCCGAGCCGGGCTCCGCAGGCAATCGCCAGCAGGGTGATCGGTGCCGAGACGGCGAGCGTCGAGAACGCCGTCAATCCCTGGCCGATCGTGCACCCCATCGACATGACGCCCCCGATGCCCATCAGCAGCGCTCCGGTCATGTGACGCTTCAGTTCGCGCGCGTCGTCGCAGGCCTCCCAACGGAAGCCGCGCGCGAGCATCGCTGCGGCGAACGAGCCGGCCACGACGCCGGCGACGGAGCCGATGCCAAAATTCAGCCGCGCCCCGGAGAAGGTCGCGATGTAGAGGATGCTGTCGCCGAGCGGTGCGACGAAACTGAGCGACGAGACGCGGGCGGGATCGAATTCGTCATCGGCGAGCCATCCGGTCGCGAACCAGCCGAATGCGACCGCGCCGCCGACGGCAAGGCCGGAGGCCAGCAGCCTGGGCGATCGGACCAGCCTGCCGTCCGCGAGCGCCCAGACGGCAAGCGCCGCGGCGATCGACACGACGAGGAGCGCGCGCAACCCACCTCCCGCACCCAGCAGCGAGGTCAGCGTCTGGTTATTGCCCTCGGAGAGCCGCAGCGACAACGGTTCGATCAGCGTCACGCGTAGCATGCCCGTGATCCCGCGCATGGTCGCGAGCGCCGAGAGGCCGAGCACGAGAAAGACCACGATGGCCCTGAGGTCTCCGCCGCCGACACGGACCAACGTGCCGAAGCCGCAGGTGCCGACCAGCGCCATGCCGATGCCGAACGTCAGCCCGCCCAGAATCGCACCGCCAAGTCCGATCGACGGCGTCAGGTAGATCGACCGCGACAGATCGACGATGCCGAACTCGGCGAGCGCCTGGGTCGCAAGCAGCGCCACGGCCGCAGCCAGCGCAAAGGATTTCAGCCGGCGCAGATCCGCTCCGAAGAACGCATCCTCGAGCATCGCCAGTGTGCAAAATCGTCCCGCGCGACCCGCGACACCGAGCATGGCGCCGGCCGCAAGCCCGCATGCGAACGCTATGGTCGAGGGGTTCAGCATTCCTCCCGGGGATGTTCATTCTTCCTTCCGGCAGTTTGTGCCGGAGGGTTGTGGAAATCCAGAGCGGACAATTACCTGCGCCGCCGGCGCACCGGCTCGCAGAATACGTCGTAGACGGCGGTCAGGATCTTGCGGACGTCCTCGCTGGCGAGGCTGTAGTAGATGGTCTTGCCGTCGCGGCGCGTGGTGACCAGACGGTCGAGCCTCAGCCGCGCGAGCTGCTGGGATACCGTCGATTGCCGCTCGCCGAGGAATTGCTCGAGCTCGGTCACGGACTTCTCGCCCTCGGCGAGGATGCAAAGCAGCAGCAAGCGGGATTCATGCGACAGCGCCTTGAGCATGTCGCTGGCCTCGCGCGCCTTCTCGATCATCTGCTCGAGTTCGGCGGAGCCTTCAATCTCCTTCAGCTTCGGCAACGGCATCGCGTCAAGTTCCTCTCACCAAAATCCGCAAGACCAATCACGACCTCTCGGGTTCCGAACCCGCATTTGACAGGATTCGGTCCAAGAGGCCGAAGAAGAAGGCATCCCCCGGATAGCCGCGAATGCGTCCGATCTCGCGGCCCTCTTGTACCACGACGAAAGTCGGCGTGAAGGCACCCGGATCGATTCCGGCGAGATCGGCGGGAACGGGGCCGTTCAGGTTGACCCGGCGCAGCGGTGCGGTCCTGCCTTCCCAGGTCTTGCCGTAGATCGGCGCGATCTCGGCGTTGAAGCGCGCGCACCAGGCGCAACCGGCCCGTTCGAACATGACGAGCTCGGCGGCGCGCGAGGCGGTCGCCGGCAGCGCCAGTCCGAAGGCGAGGGCGAGCAAAACGATGATTCTTGTCATGCTGCGTGACCGGTCTTCTGGATTGCCTGACGGGCTTGCATTGCAAACGTGCCTGGCGCTTTATATCATTAAATTCGTATATGTGCTAGGGATGGGGCGGAAATGACCTTGGACGTCACGCTGGGTGCGGCCTTCGTCGCGGGCCTGTTGTCGTTTCTGTCGCCCTGCATCCTGCCGCTGGTCCCGCCCTTCCTGTGCTACATGGCCGGCGTCTCCGTCACGAATCTGTCCGGCGACAGGCCGGATCTGCGGCCCCGTATCCTGGTCTCCGCGCTGTCCTTCGTTGCAGGTTTCTCGCTGGTCTTCGTCGCGCTCGGCTCGACCGCCTCGATCGCGGGGCGCTTCGTCTCCGCGCATCTGTCGACGCTCGGCATCGTCGCGGGCGGGCTGATCATCGTCATGGGCCTGCATTTTCTCGGGCTGCTCAGGATTCCGCTGCTCTATCGCAGCGCGACCGTTCAGGTCGACAACCGTCCGGCCGGCGTAGCGGGGGCCTTCGTCATGGGCCTGGCATTTGCGTTCGGCTGGACGCCCTGCGCGGGCCCTATCCTCGCCGCGGTGCTGCTGATGGCGGGCTCGGAGGACACGACCGGGCGAGGGGCGCTGCTGCTGCTCGCTTATTCGGTCGGGACCGGCATTCCCTTCCTGATCGCAGCGGCCTTCACCGGCCGCTTCATCTCAGCGCTGGGCCGTATGCGCCGGCATCTCGGCTTGATCGAGAAGACGATGGGCGTCTTCTTGGTCGCGACCGGCTTGATGTTCCTGACCGGGTTGATGCCTGCGGTCTCGGAATGGCTGCTCGAGCATTTCCCTGCTTTGACCAGCATCGGCTGAGGCTAGCCGTAGCGGAAGTCGAGCAACTGGGCGAAGGACTGCAACTCGATGAGGTAGCGATGCACAAGGGGGCCGTCGCCGGCCTTCGCGGCCTGGGCGATCTCGCCGCTGCTGGCGATGGCGCCATCGATCAGGCGGCGGAATTCGCCCTGAGCGGCGATCTCGCCATTTGCCTGTTCGTTGCAGCTTTGAAGCCGATCGCGGAACGCGCTTGCGGCCGCGACCGTCTCCTCGGCGTTCGCTGGCGCCGGCTGCTCGCCGAATCTGACGGCTGCGACCCGCAACCTCTCCATGGCGGGCGCGATCTCGAAGATGCAATCGCCGAGATCGTAGAGGCCAGCATCTTGCCTCAGCGCGTGAAGAGCCTGTCGAAGCCCCAGCAGCTCGCGGCCGGCGGCGACATTGTCGCCGCGGTCCAGCGCCCCCGTGATCGCCGTGAGTCGGTCGCGCCCCCGCGCGAGAAATCCCGCCAATTCGGCTGGCACGTCGGCGGGCAGGGAGCTGTCTTGCACGAACCGCCGCCACCGGGTGACTGCCTCGTCCGTCTCGATCTGCGCCAGCGCGACGTTGCCGGTGCGCGCATAGCTCGCGGCCGTGCGAAGATTGGCCATAACCGGCGCCATCGCCGATGCAAATTCGGCACGTCTGTCGGTCTCCGCGCCGAGCGCGAGCGTATTCGAGGCCAGCCACGCCAGCAGCACGATGGTGCAACGCAAGATCGGAACTCCTTGTCACATTCGTGTATTCGAATATCATAATGAAAATGAGCATTGCGCAAGATCTTCCGACGCACCAAGCCCCGCTATCGCTTCTGCCGACGCGGCGCGGCCTCCTTGCACTCGCTGTGGGCGCGGCCCTCGCCGGGCGCCGCGCTGCGGCCGCAGAGCCCACGGTCGGAGAAGACGGGCTCTATCACGAGCCCTGGTTCTTGCAGAGCTTCCTCGATCTGCGCGAGGACCTGGAGAGCGCGGCGGCGGGCGGCAAGCGCCTCGCCATCATGTGGGAGCTGCGCGGCTGCCCCTATTGCCGCGAGACGCATCTGGTGAACTTCGCCGATGCCGGCATCGCGAGCTATATCCGTGACAATTTCGAGGTGTTGCAGCTCAATTTGATCGGCTCGCGCAAGGTGACCGATTTCGACCGCGAGGAATTGGCCGAAAAGGATCTCGCCCGCAAATACGGCATCAGGTTCACGCCGACCTTTCAGTTCTTTCCGCCATCCGCCGACGGCCTCGACGTGAAGGACGCGATGGTGCGCGAGATGGCGCGGGCCCCCGGTTATCTCAAGCCGCCGCACTTCCTGGCGATGTTCCGCTTCGTGCGAGAGCGTGCTTATGAGCGCGGCTCCTTCCGGGATTTCCTGGCCGCGAACGGCTGAGCGCAGACGTCTGTCGAATTTCGCTTGACGCCGCGCCGATCACATGAACATATCATAATAACTGAATTTGATGGACCGTGAGTCCGTCGTGATCGAAGGCGGGCGTCACCCCGCGATAAGGGTAGGAAACATGCGGCGCTCGCTTGCGGCTGCGTTTGCACTTTGTCTGTCCGCCGGAGGTGGTCTCGCGCAAGAGGCTGTCAAAGAGCCGATCAAGCTCGATATCGTCGACGACTCCCTGCCGAAATCCCTGACCGGTGCGCCCGGCGATGCCGCCGCCGGCAAGAAGGTGTTTCTGACGCGCACGCTCGGCAATTGCCTGGCCTGCCACCAGGTCACCAGCCTGAAGTCCGAGGAATTCCACGGCGAGTTCGGTCCGTCGCTCGACGGTGTCGCCGGCCGCTACAGCGAGGCGCAATTGCGCCTCATCGTCGCCGATCCCAAGCGCATCTTCACCAACACGGTCATGCCGGCGTTCTTCAGGAACGAAGGCCTCAGCCGGGTGCGACCGGAATTTGTCGGCAAATCCATTTTGACGGCCGCGCAGGTCGAGGACGTCATCGCTTTTCTCAAGACGCTGAACTGACGGCGAGGAGGATCAGGAATGAAGGCCATCAATCGACGGCAGGCATTTGCGCTCGGGGGCGGCTTCGTCATGCTGACGCTGATGCCGATGGCGGCCGATGCCGAAGTGACGAACGATGCGGCGAAGTGGATCGAGAAGTTCACCGGCGGCAAGCAGCCGGCGAAGGGCAAGATCTCGCTCGACCTGCCGGAGATCGCGGAGAACGGCAACACCGTTCCGCTGTCGATCAACATCGAGAGCCCTATGACCGCGGAGGCCTACGTCAAGGACGTCATGATCATCGCGGACGGCAACCCGAATGCGGGCGTGGCGACGCTCTCGTTCACCCCCTTGTCTGGCAAGGCGGAAGCCTCGATCCGGATCCGGCTCGCGTCCACGCAGAACGTGGTTGCGATCGCGAAGATGAGCGACGGCTCGCTGTTCACCGAGCAGAAGACCGTCAAGGTCACCATCGGCGGCTGCGGCGGCTAAGGGCGTCAGGAGAAAACAGATGGCAGACAAACCGCGCATCAAGCTTCCCAAGGAAGCCGCTAAGGGCGAGGTCATCCAGATCAAGACCCTGGTCTCGCATGTCATGGAATCGGGCCAGCGCAAGGATGCGCAGGGCAAGACCATTCCGCGCAAGATCATCAACAAGTTCGCGTGCGAGTTCAACGGCAAGCCGGTGTTCTCTTGCGCGCTGGAGCCGGCGATCTCGGCCAATCCCTACGTCCAGTTCGACGCCAGGATCGACGAGGCCGGCACGTTCAAGTTCTCCTGGACGGACGACGACGGCACGGTGATCACGGCCGAAGAGAAGATCGCGCTCAGGGCATGATGCGCATCGCGCATTGAGGGAGACTCGAATGGCGCCACGATATCTTGCTTTGGCCGCTGCGATCGTGGCCGCCGCATCGGTTGCGACGCTCGCCTGCGCAGAGGAAACCGAGCGCAAGGGCATCGCGGCGCCGCCCGGCCACGTCTTCAAGACCATCATCTCCGGCTACGAGTTCCGCAGCAAGGAGACCCGCGCGCTGCAGGACGACGATCTCGAAAACCCGGGCTTTCTCGCCGTGGAACGCGCGGCGGATGCCTGGAAAAAGGTCGAGGGCAGCGAGGGTAAGTCCTGCATGAGCTGCCACGGCGAAGCCGAGACCAGCATGAAGGGCGTCGGCGCCGCCATGCCGAAATGGGACGACAAGTTGAAGAAGCCGGTCAATCTCGAGCAGCGCATCAACATCTGCCGGAGCGAGCAGATGAAGGCCGAGCCCTGGAAGTTCAAGTCCCGCGAGCTGACCGACATGACGACGTTCGTGCGCTATCAGTCGCACGGCATGAAGGTCTCGGTGAAGACCGACGGGCCGATGTCGCCCTGGTTCGAGCGCGGCAAGCAGATCTATTACACGCGCTACGGCCAGCTCGATCTCGCCTGCGAATCCTGCCACGAGCGCAACAACGGCAAGTTCATGCGCGCCGATTTCCTGAGCCAGGGCCAGACCAACGGCTTTCCGACCTACCGGCTGCGCGACCAGCGCCTGGTGCCGCTGCATGAGCGTTTCGAAGGCTGCATGTTCGACGTGCGCGCCGAGCCGTTCAAGCCGCTCTCGGACGAGTTTCTCGCGCTCGAACTCTATGTCGCCTGGCGCGGCATCGGTCTGCCGGTCGAGACGCCGTCGGTGCGCAACTGAAACGATGAGCTTGCAGGAGCACTGCGCATGATCTCTCGCCGCGAGTTCATTCAGGTTGCCGCGGCAACGGCGGCGCTGTCGAGCGGCGTCGGCTCCGGCCTGACGCGTGCGGTCGCCCAGCAGCGCCTCACCGAAAAGGAATTGCTGGCCTTCGAGCCGCTCGGCAACGTCACGCTGGTGCATGTGACCGATATCCACGGTCAGCTGATGCCGCTGTATTTCCGCGAGCCCTCGACCAATCTCGGGGTGGGCGAGGCCAAGGGCCTTCCGCCGCACGTCACCGGCAAGGAGTTCTTGACGCGGTTCGGCATCGCGCCGGGCTCGTCGGCGGCCTACGCGCTGACCTCGGAGGATTTCGAGTCGCTCGCCAAGAGCTATGGCCGGATCGGCGGCCTCGATCGCGCCGCCACCGTGATCAAGGCAATCCGCGCCGAGCGCGGCGACAAGGTCGCGCTGCTCGACGGTGGCGACACCTGGCAGGGCTCGTGGTCGTCGCTGAAGACGCGCGGCCAGGACATGATCGACTGCATGGCGCTGCTGAAGCCCGACGCCATGACCGGACATTGGGAATTCACCTACGGCACCGAGCGGGTCAAGCAGGCGATCGAAGGCCTCGGCTTTCCGTTCCTCGGCCTCAACATCCGCGACACGGAGTGGAACGAGGCCGCGTTCGACGCCTCGACCATGATCGAGCGCGGCGGCGTCAAGATCGCGGTGCTCGGTCAGGCCTTCCCCTATACGCCGGTCGCCAATCCGCGCTGGATGATTCCGACCTGGTCGTTCGGCGTGCGTGAGGAGGACGTGCAGGCGCAGGTCGACAAGGCGCGCAAGGGCGGCGCGCAACTGGTCGTGCTGCTCTCCCACAACGGCTTCGACGTCGATCGCAAGCTCGCAAGCCGCGTCAAAGGCCTCGACGTCATCCTGACCGGACACACCCACGACGCATTGCCCGAAGCCGTCAAGGTCGGCAAGACGCTGCTGATCGCTTCGGGCTCGTCCGGCAAGTTCGTCTCGCGGCTCGATCTCGACGTCCGCGACGGCGAGATCAAGGCTTACAGGTACAAGCTCATTCCGCTGTTCTCCGACGTGATCGGCGCGGACGCCGAGATGGCCGCGAAGATCGCCGAGGTACGCAAGCCTTTCGCGTCCGATCTCGCCAAGGTGCTCGGCAAGACGGACTCGCTGCTGTACCGGCGCGGCAATTTCAACGGCACGTTCGACGATTTGATCTGTCAGGCACTGCTGCAGGAGCGCGACGCCGAGATCGCGCTCTCGCCCGGTTTCCGCTGGGGCACCAGCGTGCTGCCGGGGCAGGACATCACCTTCGAGGACGTCACCAACGCCACCGCGATCACCTATCCCGCCGTCTACCGCATGGGCATGACGGGCGCGCGACTGAAAGAGATCATCGAGGACGTCGCCGACAATCTCTTCAACGTCGATCCCTACTACCAGCAGGGCGGCGACATGGTGCGCATCGGGGGGCTCGCTTACGCGATCGACGTCGCCAAGCCGCAGGGGCAGCGCATCTCGGACATGCAGATGGTCAAGACCGGCGCGCCGATCGATCCCGCCAGGGAATATCAGGTCGCGGGCTGGGCCAGCGTCAACGAAGGCACCGAAGGACCGCCGATCTGGGATGTCGTCGCGAACTATCTGGCGCGACAGAAAACCGTTCGGCTCGAACCCAACCGGGCCGTCAAAGTTACCGGAGCGTAAGAAGCGATGTCGAAGATGGACAGTTCCCGGCAATCCCGACGTAGTTTCCTGGCCGCTGGCGCCGGCGTTGCGGCGTCCGTGCTCGCGAAGCCCGCCGCGGCGGGAGCCGGCAATCCCGCCAACCAGCCACCCAACGTTCCCGAATGGACGAAATCGCTGGGCGAGGGCGTCGCTGTGCGCCCGTACGGAAAGCCGTCGAAATTCGAGAAGGACGTCGTGCGGCGCGACGTTGAATGGCTGACCGCCTCGCGCGAATCCTCGGTGAGCTTCACGCCGCTGCACGAGCTCGAAGGCATCATCACGCCGAACGGTCTCTGCTTCGAGCGGCATCACGGCGGCATTGCCGAGGTCGATCCGGCCGATCATCGCCTGATGATCCATGGCCTCGTCGAGCGTCCGCTCATCCTCACGCTGGAGGAGCTGAAGCGCTATCCGCGCGTCAACCGCATCCACTTCATGGAATGCGCGGCGAATTCAGGCATGGAATGGCGTGGCGCGCAGCTCAATGGCTGCCAGTTCACCCACGGCATGATCCACTGCGTGCAATATACCGGCGTCTCGCTGCGCACCCTCTTGGAGGAGGCCGGCGTCAAGACCAACGGCAAGTGGCTCTTGGTCGAGGGCGCCGATGCGGCCGCGATGGACCGCAGCCTGCCGATCGAGAAGGCGCTCGACGATTGCATCATCGCCTACAAGATGAACGGCGAGGCGCTCTATCCCGAGCAGGGCTATCCGATGCGGCTCGTGGTGCCGGGCTGGCAGGGCAATCTCTGGGTCAAGTGGCTGCGCCGCATCAAGGTCGGCGACCAGCCCTGGCACACCCGCGAGGAAACGTCGAAATACACGGACCTCATGCCGAACGGCAAGGCACGCCGTTTCACCTGGTCGATGGACGCGAAATCCGTGATCACGAGCCCGAGCCCGCAGGCGCCGATCAGGCACGGCAAGGGCTTTACCGTCGTCTCGGGGCTCGCCTGGAGCGGCAACGGCAAGGTCAAGCGCGTGGACGTCTCGCTCGACGGCGGCCGCAATTGGTGGCCGGCGCGCCTCGACGGTCCCGTTCTCGACAAGGCGCTGACGCGTTTCTACTACGAGTTCGACTGGAACGGCGAGCCACTGCTGCTGCAATCGCGCGTGCAGGATGAGACCGGCTACGTGCAGCCGAGCAAGGCCGAGCTGCGCAAGATCCGCGGCGTCAACTCCATCTATCACAACAATGGCATCCAGACCTGGCATGTGCAGGCCAATGGTGAGGTCGAGAATGTCGAAGTCGCTTAAGCTCATTGCAGCCGCGCTGCTCGCCTCCACGCTGAGCGCGCCGGCGCTCGCGCAGCAGAAGGCGGATGCCAAGAGCGGTCCGCGCTACCACATCGGCCGCGCGCCGACCGCGGACGAGATCCGCGGCTGGGATATCGACGTGCGGCCGGACGGCCAGGGCCTGCCGGAAGGCAAGGGCACCGCCATGCAGGGCGAGAAGCTGTTCATGGACAATTGCGCGAGCTGCCACGGCGAATTCGGCGAGGGCAACGGCCGCTGGCCGGTGCTGGCCGGCGGCAAGGGCTCTCTGACATCGGACAATCCGGTCAAGACCGTGGGCTCCTACTGGCCCTACGCCTCCACCGTGTTCGACTATGTCCGTCATGCCATGCCGTACGGCAACACGGGCTCCCTGTCCGTCGATGAATATTATGCGCTGGTCGCCTACGTCCTGTATCTGAACGACGTCGTCACCGATCAGAACTTCGAGGTGAACAGGAAGACCCTCGCCACGATCAAGATGCCGAACGAGCAGGGCTTCGTGATGGACGACCGCGCCACCAGCGAGAAGTCGTTCTGGCAGAAGGATCCCTGCATGAAGGATTGCATCGCCCCGGTGAAGATCACCGGACGCGCTGCCGCCATCGACGTCACGCCCGAGGACGGCAAGGAGAAGAAGTCCCGAGGCGTGGAGTGAGACACGGCCGGGCGAGCCGCCGCACGCTGCTGCATGCGGTTCTCGCGGCCGGCCTGCTCGTCACGATCCATCCGGCCGTGGTCCAGGCGGCGGAGCCTCACAGGCTCGCGCTGCAGATCAGCGACGACGATCCGGTCAAGATGCGCGCCGTGCTCGATGTTGCCGCCAACGTCTCGCGGCATTATTCCGGGCAGGGCGAGGACGTCGAGATCGTGGTCATCGCCTTCAACGGCGGCCTCGACATGCTGCTCGACGACCGCTCGCCGGTGAGGGAGCGCCTGGTGAATTTCCTGAAATCGATGCCCAATGTGAGTTTCATTGCCTGCGGCAATACGCTGGAGACGCTGGCGGTGAAGGAGGGCAGGCGGCCCGCGCTGCTCGAAGGCATCGGCGTCACGCAGGTCGGGGTTGCCGCGCTGATAGATCTCGCCGAAAAGAACTGGACGATTGTCCGGCCGTAGGGGAGATAGCCGACGATGCGATGGTTGATGGGACTTGCTTTCGTGCTCGTGTTCGCTTGGCCCGCTTGTGCCGCCGAGCAGGAGCTCGAACTGTCGGTCGAGGGCCGCACGACGCTCGCAACACTGCGGACACCGGCGGCGATGACACCAGACACGCCGCTCGTCGTGATGACCCACGGCACGCTCGCGCACAAGGACATGGAGGTCATCCAGGGCGTTGCGAAGGCACTGGAGCAGCGCGGCATCGCCTCGCTCGCCCATACGCTGTCGCTGGGGCTCGATCGCCGCAAGGGCATGTACGATTGCGCCGTGCGGCATGATTATGTCGTTGAGGATGCGGTCGCCGAGATCGGCGCCTGGGTCTCGCGGGCGAGGGGCATGTCCCGGCTCGTCTTGGCGCTCGGTCATTCGCGCGGCGGCAACCAAGTCGCGCGGTATCTCGCAGCAAGCGAAACCCCGCCGGTGACGGGTGCGGTGCTGCTGGCGCCGGTGACCGCAAAAGCCGAGGCCGATGTGCGGGTTTCCTACGCCACGACCTATGGCAAGCCGCTCGAGCCGATTCTGGAGCTGGCAACGAAGGCGATTGCAGCCGGCCGCGGCGGGGAGTGGATGGACGTGCCCGGCTTCATCCATTGTCGCAATGCCGTGGTGACGGCACGGGCCTTTGCGTCATTTTACGCTGCCGATGCCGGCCAGGATACCGCCGCGCTCGTGGCGCGCACGAAGCCGCCGGTGCTGGTGCTTGCCGCGACCAAGGATAGCGTCGTGCCCGACGTCGCAGCCGCCTTCGGCTCGCTTGCTGGGTCGAGCGGCGGCAGGGTCCAGCTCGACACGATCGAAGATGCCGATCATTTCTTCCGCGACCTGTTCGCGGAAGACGTCGCCGACCGCATCGCCGAGTTCATCAAGCAGACACGATAGGAGGGGGACCATGCAGCGTCGATCCATGCTTCGCGCGAGCCTTGCCGGACTATTTAGTGCTTTCGCAGTGCGCCAGGCGTCCGCGGCGACGGAAACGCCCGCGCGGCAGCGCGTCGCCTATCATCTGGCCGATGCCGACCGTGTCGTCTTCGTCCTGGGCAATCTGCAGAACCATGTCGACGGTGTCGGCGGACCCGGCAAGGCCGACATCAGGCTGGTCGTGCACGGGCCGGCGCTGCGCGCCTTCCATGCGCTTGCGGCCCAGGACCACACTGTTGCGATGATGACGAAGCTCATCGATGCCGGCGTCGGCTTCGATGCCTGCGCCAACACGATGAAGGCCCAGGGCGTCAAGCTGGACGACCTCACGCCCGGCTTCGTCGTCGCGGAGAAGGGCGGCGTGGTGCGGCTCGCAGAGCTGCAACAGCAGGGATTTGCGTATTTGCGTCCCTGAACAGGCATGGGCTTGTGCGCCGGGGCTTGATCTCGCTCATATGGCGCGACCGCGCCGCGCGATAGATTGGCAAGTCCAGGGCATATTGAGGCGGCCGTGCTGACGACACTCATCGATTTCATGGGGGAAGACCGGCTGTCATGGCTGGGCGGCCTCCTGGTCGGCGGCCTCTTTGGATTCTTCGCCCAGCGCAGCCGCTTTTGCCTGCGCGCTGCCGCCGTCGAGTTCTCCCGCGGCGCGGGCGGGCCGCGCCTTGCGGTGTGGCTGTTGACCTTCGCTGCCGCGCTGGTGGGCACGCAAGGCCTGGTCGCGCTCGGCTGGCTCGACGTCTCCGAGGCGCGGCAGCTCGCGCAGCAGGGAAGTATCTCCGGTGCGCTGGCCGGTGGGGTGATGTTCGGCTGCGGCATGATCCTCGCTCGCGGCTGCGCCAGCCGGCTGCTCGTGCTCTCGGCCAACGGCAATCTCAGGGCGCTGCTGTCGGGCCTGGTGTTTGCTGTCACCGCTCAGGCCTCCTATCGCGGCTTGCTGTCGCCCGCGCGCGAGTGGTTCACCAATCTGTGGCTGGTCGACGGTGGGCCGTCGCGTGACATCATGGCGGTGTTCGGAGGCGGCACACAGGAGAAGCTCGCTTTTGGCGCATCGTGGCTGATCGCAGGGTTCGCCTTTGCCTTTCGCAGCCATTTGCCGCGTCGGCTGCTTCTCGCCGCGCTCGCTGCGGGGGCCGCCGTTGTTGCCGGCTGGTTCTTCACCTACCAGCTGTCGCAGGCCTCCTTCGCGCCGGTGACGCTGAAGAGCCTGACCTTCAGCGGACCGTCGGCCGAATTGCTGATGCTGGTCCTGAACAGCTCCCAGCTCCGGCTCGGCTTCGACCTCGGCATTATCCCGGGCGTGTTCCTCGGCTCGTTCGCCGCGGCGGCGCAGGCGGGTGAGCTGAAGCTGGAAGGATTTTCGGACGGGCTCGGCATGCGCCGTTACTTGCTCGGCGCGGTGCTGATGGGGTTCGGCGCGATGCTCGCCGGGGGCTGCGCGGTCGGTGCCGGCGTGACCGGCGCCTCGGTCTTCGCGCTCACCGCCTGGCTCGTGCTCGGCGGCATGTGGCTGGGAGCGGGCCTCACGGATTTGATCGTCGACCGCGGCGGCATGCCGCAAGCGCGACCGGCGACGGGCTGGGCAACGCGGAAACCATGACCTCTGAGGTAATGGAAGGGCCGAAACCTGCGTGATAGGTTTCCGGTCATGAATGCACATGCAGCCACGGCACGTCCTGATCGAAGCCAACCGGTCCATATCGGTGACCATTTGCGCGAATGGCGGCAGCGCCGCCGCATGAGCCAGCTTGATCTTGCGGGCGAAGCCGAAATCTCGGCGCGTCACCTGAGCTTCGTCGAGACCGGCCGCGCCGCGCCCTCGCGGGACATGGTGCTGAGGCTCGCCGAACGTCTCGACGTGCCCTTGCGCGACCGCAACGTGCTGCTGGTCGCGGCCGGCTACGCGCCGGCCTTCCAGCAGCGCCCGCTGGAGGATCCCGCCTTGAAATCAGCCCGCCAGGCGATCGATCTCGTGCTCAAAGCCCATGAGCCCAATCCCGCGCTCGCGGTGGACCGGCACTGGAACCTGGTGTCGGCTAATCGCATGGTGGCGCCGCTGCTGGACGGCATTCCGCAGCATCTGCTCGGCCAGCCCTTCAACGTGCTGCGGCTCGCCTTCCATCCCGAGGCGTTGGCGCCGCGCACGGTCAACCTCGCGGAATGGTGCGGACATCTCTTGGAGCGGCTGCATCGGCAATGCGAGGCGACGGCCGATCCTGAATTGATCAAGCTCTATGACGACCTCAAGAGCTACCCGATTCCCGCGCGCGCAGGGCCGCTGTCGAGCGACAATGTCGCGATTCCCTTCAAGCTGCGCCATGGCGGGGAGATACTGAGTTTCTTCTCCACCACCATGGTGTTCGGCACGCCCGTCGACATCACCCTGTCGGAACTGGCGCTGGAGACGTTCTTCCCGGCGGACGAGCGCACCGCCGAACGGTTGAAGCAGATGGCGGCCGGGCTGTCATAGCGGCGTTTACAGACAGCGGCGGCCCCCGCATAATCCTCGGGATGGATACACGCGCGTTCCGGCGAATGCGGCCGGCCAACCCCGTCGGCGATCTCCTGCGCGGCTGGCGCACGCGACGCAGCTTGAGCCAGGCGGAATTGGCGTTCGAGGCCGGCATCTCGATCAAGCATCTGAGCTATGTCGAGACCGGCAAGGCGGCAGCAAGCCGGGACATTCTGCTGCAGCTTGCATCCGCGCTCGATCTGTCGCTGCGCGACCGCAACGCGCTGCTCGAGGCCGGTGGCTTTGCCCGGCAATATGGCGAACGCGATCTTGCCGCGCCGGAGCTCGCCGACGCGCGGCGTGCCATCGATCTTCTGCTCCGGCGGCACGAGCCGTTTCCCGCAATCGTCACCGATCGGCGCTGGAACGTGAAGCAGGCCAATCGCGCTGCCTCACGCCTGGTGACCATGTTGCTCGGCGCGGAGCGCATGCAGCGGCCGCTCAACCATATGCGCATGTTCCTCGCGCCGAACGAGCTCAAGCCGTTCGTCGAGAACTGGCCCGCAGTGGCCGCCGCGCTGCTGTCGCGTGCGCGCCACGAGGCGATGGCAGCGCCACTCGACGAAGCCCTGCAATCGACCTGGCGTGAATTGATGCGGCTGCCGGAGCTTCCCGCATGTGGGGTCGAGGATCACGCCGTGCCGGGGCCGCTCTGCGAGGTGCGCCTGCGCAAGGGCGATGTCGGCATCGGTCTGATCGGTGCGGTGCTGACGCTCGGCACGCCGCAGGATGTGACGCTGCAGGAGCTTCGCGTCGAGATGTTCATGCCGGCCGATGCCGCATCCGAAGCCGCCCTGGTCGCGCTTGCGGCTCAGGACGCCTGAGCTTGCGCGGCCTCGCGCCGCTCGAAGCTCATGGCCTGCATCACCTCCGCGAATGGACCCTTGCGGTCGCTCAATGTCGCCGTGGTGAGGCCCGCGCCGTTGGCGCCGACGCGCGTGGCCGCGCGGATCAGGATCCATTCGTCCTCCGGCGGACGGAAGAAGTAGAGGCTGATCTCGGGGTTGATGAAGGTCCAGTCGCGCATGTCGACGATCTGCGCAACGCCGCTGGAAAAGTCCGCGGCCTGCACCGCCTGCAGCAACGGCGTGTTCGGCTCGCCCTCGACCAGCGGCGCATCGAGCCGCATCCAGGCCGCCGCCGGGCCCGGCTGCTCCAGTGCGCCCTCGATCAGCCGCACCGAGACGTTCTGGAAATAGCGGCTCCATTTCTGCGCGAAGGCCGGCGGCGGGCTGCCTGCTTCGGGTGCCTCGTCGACGGCTACGGGCCTTGCGAAGGGATCGACGGGCGATTCTCCGCTCGGTGCCGTCAGCAGCGCCGTGCAACGGCCGATCTCGGTCTCGCCGTCCATCAGCCGCACCTGCAAGGTCTTGGCCTTGGGGCCGTCGCGCAGCAATTCGGCAATGGTGCCGAAGGCACGCAGGCCCGCCGGCCGCCACAGATCGAAAGTCAGGCGCCGCACCGCAAAGCCGGAGGCGGCGGCGAGGCGCTCGACCTCGCGAGCCATCAGCGCGGTGGTGGCGCTACCCTGCAACATGTCCGGCGACCATGGCCCGCCGGCATGCTCGGTGGCCCGGAATTGCCGGCCTTCCGGCTTGAAAATGGCATTCATCGCGGTCTCCTTCGGGCTTGATCCCGGCCGCGAGTATCCCGGCGGGCCGGAGCCGTCACAATAACCGCAGAGGTGCAGTCGTGAGCCATGCAGGACGGGTGCCTTGCGCCGTCCCCGGTTCGGCTTATCTTCCGGCGAACCCGGTATCCGCCCGAAGGAGGCGCCTGACATGAGCACGCTGAAACCGCTCCAGATCGACGTCGTCTCCGACGTGGTGTGCCCCTGGTGCTATATCGGCAAGCACCGGATCGAGAGCGCGCTGGCGCTCGTTCCTGACGTCCCGGTCAAGCTCAATTTCCGCCCCTTCTTTCTCAATCCCTGGGTGCCGCGCGAGGGCATCAGCCGCGAGGCCTACCTCACCCAGAAGTTCGGTTCGGTCGAGGCCTATAAGGGCATTGCGGGGCGCGTCGTTGCGGCTGCAAGCGAGGAGGGCCTCGTCTACAAGCCCGAGCTGGTCGCGCGCCAGCCCAACACCACCGACTGCCATCGCCTGATCCTGTGGGCGGAAGCGATCGGCAAGGCGCCCGAGATGAAGCAGCGCCTGATGGAGCTGTATTTCCGCGACGGCGGCGATCTCACCGACGTCAACGTGCTGGTGCAGGCGGCCGCAGATATCGGCCTCGATGCCGAGGACGTGCGCAAGCGCCTTGCCACCGACGAGGACGTCGCACGCGTCTCGGCGGACGCGCAGGAGGCCGCCGAGAAGGGCATCTCCGGCGTGCCCACCTATGTCTTCGCGCAGAAATACGCCGTCTCCGGCGCGCAGGATCCGAACCTGCTCGCTCGCGCCATCCGTCAGGTCTCTGAGGAGATCAACACCGAGGCGGCGGAGTAGCGTTCGCTTTATTTCCGGAGGCTGCGAACCAAGCGTCGCGCGGTCTCGTGCGCGGCGTTGAGCCCGACCAACGCGCCGTGAATGAGCGCGACGACCGGATCGTGCCGCCGCAGCGGGATCAGTACGTCACCGATCGCGAAACGTCCCCGCCAGATCGGGTTGATCATGGGGTGGTCGGCGCTGGCGGTGGAATCCGCGCTGGCGATGGCGGGATCGGCGCAGAGGTGCCGCGTGAGCTCGAGCGTGAGCTGCACGCCCGGCGAATATTTTGCAAAGCGCTCGTCGATGCCGAGCTTGAAGAAGAAGGCGCGATCCTGATGGCGCAGCACGATGCCGGCGGCCACCGGTGTCGTCCCGGCGCGAAGCGTGACGATCTCGCACTGCGCGGTCTCCGCCAGGGCCGGTACGGTGCGGCGGATGAAGGTCGCATCGCCGGCATGCTGAACCAGCGCGGTGCCGCGCTTGCCTTTCCAGCCGCTGGCTTCGAGCTGCAGGAAGGTCTCGAGCGCGGGCCCGATCTCGTCCGGCCGGCGCGCAACGTCGAACGTAACGGGGCCGTGCTCGTCGAGTCGATGGCGCAGGCGACGCAGCTCCTTGAGCTTCTTTGCGCCGAGGGCCTCGCGCAATAGCGTTTCGTCATCCTGCGTCGCATCGAGGCTGGCGCGGAGATAGGAGGACAGGACGCGCGGCTTCAGGCCGTCGTGGTTCAAGACCTGCCTGAGCGCATTCATCGCGGCACCGTCGATCGCGACATCGTTCAGCACCAGCGCGTGTGCGCCGGACTCGCGGGCCTGCTGCAACAGCCGCGTGGCCGCCTCGATCGGGGCGTCGCGGTCGATCAGCGGACTGCACAGCGTGCCGTAGGGATGCGCGCTCACCAGCGCGGGCAGGGGAATCTTCAAGGCTTGCCACAGCGAGATCACGGGCATCAGCCCGATCAGCCGCGTCGAAGCGCCGTCGAACGCGGGCAACGCCGAGGCCGAGGTGCGGCCGCGCGCAGATGCACTGACGGCGAGCTCCCAGGCGGGCAGGTAATATCCGTTCGGCTCGATCGCCCGCTGCGCGAGAGCGCGCCATTGTCCGGGGTCGATCGCATGGAGCGGGACGCGCGCGGCCATGGCATCCTTTGCGGATGCCGAATGGATCGCTGCCTGCTGCGCGATGTCGACCACGTCCCCTCGTCCCGTTCGCGCGGGCAAATGCCGCGTCACGGGGCCATGATTAGCGCAAAGATTGGAAAATACCGTTGGCGCGCCGTTTCAATTCGAACGGTAATGTTAACGTCTCATTGAGCATCCGGTGCCGGATGCTCGATTTGAACCTCACTTGTCGCCGGGCAGGAAGTGATCACGGGCGCTCGCTTGTCCACCGCTGGCCGTATCGGTGATCGTGACCTCGAGATCGCGCGAACTCTTCGGCAGATCGGCCGGCCCGACCTGCACCGACAGTCTGACCTCGCGGGTCTGGTCCTGCCCGACCTCGACGATCGGCTCGCCATCGGGAGCGGCTTCGATGCCGGCGACCCGAATGGTTGCACCGGGCAGTCCCGAAACGTCCAGCGTGAACGATCGCTGTGCGCCCTTGTTGAGAATACGCACGGTGTAGTCGTTGCGCACGCCGCCGTCCGACAGTTGCACGAACAGCGGGTTGCGCTCGTGCAGCACGTTGACGTCCATGGTCGCGCGCGTGGCGAGGGTGTAGATCATGATCGTGCCGACGATGGCAATGGCGGCCGTATAGATCAGCGTGCGCGGGCGGATGATGCGATAGATCGGCGGCTTGCCCTCGCGCCGGCGCTGCATGTTGATGTCGGTGTCGTAGCCGATCAGGCCCTTGGGCCGTCCGATCTCCTGCATGACGTTGTCGCAGGCGTCGATGCAGAGGCCGCACTGGATGCAGCCGAGCTGGATGCCGTGGCGGATGTCGACGCCGGTCGGGCAGACATTGATGCACTGGTGACAGTCGACGCAATCGCCGGCGAGGTCGCCCTGGGAGCGGGCGGCTTCCGCCTTCTTCACGGACATGCGAGGCTCGCCGCGGTCGCGGCGATAGGTGACGTTGAGTGCCCATTCGTCGGTCAGGGCCGCCTGGATGCGCGGCCACGGGCACATATAGATGCACATCTGCTCGCGGGCGTGGCCGGCAAAGACATAGGTCGTTGCAGTCAGGATGCCGATCCAGAGATAGGCAATGAACGGAGCCTGGAAGGTCGCGAGCTCCTTCACCAGCGTCGGCGCATCGTCGAAATAGAGCACCCAGGCGCCGCCGGTCCACCAGGCGATCATGATCCAGAGAAAATGCTTCAGCGCGACCTTCCGGATGTGGTCGAACGTCCAGTAGCGCTTGTCGCCCTGCATGCGCTCGCGGCGGTCGCCCTCGACCCAGCGCTCCACGGCGTAGAACAGGTCGGTCCACACCGTCTGCGGGCACAGATAGCCGCACCACAGCCGTCCCGCGACCGCGTTCATCAGAAACAGTGCCATCGCCGCGAGGATGAGCAGGCCGGTGAAATAATAGACCTCTTGCGGCCACAGCTCGATGAAGAAGAAGTAGAAGCGGCGATGCGGCAAGTCGATCAGCACGGCCTGGTCGGGCAGGCCGGGTCCGCGATTCCAGCGCACGAACGGCAGGAGATAGTAGATCCCGAGCGTGACGCAGAGGATCGCCCATTTGATGCGGCGGAACGGCCCATGGACCGACTGCGGATAGACCTTCCTGCGCTTTTCGTAGAGAGGCCCTTCAATGAAGGTGTCGTCGGTCATGGCAAATTCCCCCGCATCAATGGCTGGATTCGCGCGTTCAGGAGAACGCGCAGCCGCTGCTCAGGCCCAGCTTCCTGAATACGATCGCTGCCGGGCAGAAGCCGGTGATCGAGGCCTGCAACATGTTCAGCCCGGCGAAGGCCGTCAGCAGGTACCAATACGCGTTCACATAGGTGCCCAGTGCGAGACCGAGCAGGACAACGAACCCCGCAAAGGCGAGGACGGCTTTATCGACGTTCATGGCAGGTTCCTTCTTAGTTTCGGGTCAGGTTGGCTTCGGTCCAGGTGACGATGCTGCGCGTATCCATCGCGCCGGATTGGCGGGCGATCTCGCGGCCGCCGCGCATCAAGAGCAGCGTCGGAATGCCGCTGATGTTGAGCCGCGACGACAAGGCGGGCGCGTCGTCCGAATTCAGCTTCAACAGCCGCACGCCGGGCTCGAGCTGTTGCGCCGCACGCTCGAACATCGGGGCCATGGCGCGGCAGGGTCCGCACCACGGCGCCCAGACGTCGATCAGCACGGGAATGTCGCTGCTGGCGACATGGCGGTCGAAGGCTTTCTCGTCCACCTCGATCGGATGGCCGGTGAACATCGGCTGATGACAGGCGCCGCAGCGCGCACCTTCCGGTGCGCGCTCGGCGGGCAGGCGGTTGATGCGCCCGCAATGTCCGCAGACGATCTGGCGTGTCGTGCTCATGTGCCGGTTCGGACCTCCTTGATCTTGGCGATGTTCAGCCTGTCGAGCAGGAAGCGCTCGTAGAACGGCTCACTCTCGCCGCGCCGCATCTTGCGCAGGAAGTATTTCTCGAAGGCGACCTTGGCGAAGTGTATCCATTCGCCTTTTGAGGACCAATTGACGTTGCGCGGCGGGATCTGCGGCTGCGCCAGGAAGGCGACGCCGGAATCGCCGAAATCGGCGAGGCAAATCGCGTTCCAGGTTGGCTGCGCCGTGGGCGCCTTGCCGCGGAGCAGGGCGCCGATGTTGATCGCGGTCGCCGTCACCATGGATTCGATCATGAAGCCGGTCTTGGGCACGCCCACCGGCACCGGCGTCGCGCCGACCGGCGCGATCGCCACGCAGACGCCGACTGCAAAGATATTGGGGAAGGTCGGGTTCTGCTGATGCTTGTCGACGATGACGAAGCCGCGCGGGTTGGTCAGCTTCTCGATGCCGCGAACCGCTTCGACGCCGCGAAAGGCGGGCAACATCATCGAATAGGCGAATGGCAGCTCATGGGCCTTGCGAGAGGTGCCGTTGTCGGACAACTCCTCGACCGTCATGAGGCCAGCGTCGATCTTGTCGACGCGGGCGTTGGTGATCCATTTGATGTGCTTCTCCCGCATCTCGCTTTCAAGCAGACCCTTGGTATCTCCGACGCCGTCGAGACCGAGATGGCCGATATAGGGCTCCGAGGTGACGAAGGTCATCGGCACCCGGTCGCGCAGCTTCTGCCGGCGCAGCTCCGTTTCCAGGATGAAAAGGAATTCGTAGGCCGGCCCGAAGCAGGAGGCGCCCTGAACGGCACCGATCACGACCGGACCGGGATTGGCCGCGAGCTTCTCGAAAGCTTCACGGGCGTGCGCGGCGTGATCGACATGACAGATCGATTGCGTATGACCCTGCGGCCCAAGACCGGGGATTTCGTCGAAGGCAAGTTCAGGACCGGTCGCGACGACCAGATAATCATAGTCGATCGACGTGCCGTCGCCGAGCTCGACACGGTTCTCCTCGGGGTGGACGCGCTTTGCCCCCTGCGTCAGCAGCCGCACGCCCTTGCGTTTCATGATGTCGGCGAGATCGATCTCGATCTCCTCGCGCTTGCGCCAGCCGACGGCTACCCACGGATTCGAGGGCACGAAATGATAGACCGCGCCTTGCGAGACGACGCTGAGGCGGTCGTCCTTTCGCAACTGGGGCAGCAATTCATAGGCCATCAGCGTTCCGCTCAGACCGGCTCCGACTACGACAACTTCCGCCATGGGTACCTCCGTTGGATCAGGCCGCATCACCGGTTCTGTGCCGGCTGTCGTGCAGCGCTTGACTATATATTCGTAATTACGTATATACGCAAGTATGAAAATAGATAGCGAAATCATGGAGCGGGCGGCGGATCAGGCGAGCGAGTTGCTCAAGGCACTCTCGAACCGCCACCGTCTTCTCATCATCTGCCAGTTGATCGACGGCGAGCGGTCGGTCGGCGAGCTGGCTGAGTTCCTCAGCCTGCGGGACTCTACGGTCTCTCAGCATCTTGCGCTCCTTCGCAAGGACGGCCTCGTTGCCGCCAGGCGTGATGCGCAGACGATCTTCTATTCGATCGCCAGCGAGCCGGCGCGCGAGATCCTGAAGACGCTTTATCAGGTGTTTTGCGCGCCGAAGTCCGCAAGGACAAAGTGAAGCCTAGGCAATGGCGGGCGGGTGCGCCTTGCGCGAGATCAACGCGCCTCCGCCCGATGTCGATGAAATGAGAGGACACCGCGGCGCGGTGCGATGAACCAATGAGGACACGGATGCGTCCCTTGCAATATCTGGCGCGCCTGGGGCTGTTGGCCGCGTGGGCGGCGATCGGGGTACCGCCGGCATCCCTTGCCGCCGCGGAGACGTTTGGCGTTGCGCAGCAGAAGGTCGCCGACGAGAAGGCGGTCTTCGCGACCGTCGAGAGCATCAGCGTGGTCCCGGCGCGTAGCCGCATCGGCGGCACCGTCGTTCAGCTCAAGGTGCGGGAAGGGGATCGCGTCGCCGCGGGTCAAATCATCGCAGCGATCGGGGACGAGAAGCTCGTCCTCCAGATGACATCGCTCGATGCGCAGATCGAGGCGCTGCAGGCCCAGGCCAAGCAGGCGCAGCTCGACTTCACCCGGACTGAAGGGCTGGTCGAGCGCGGCATCCTGCCGCGCGTCAAGCTCGACGAGCAGCGCACGGCGCTCAACGTCGCCGACAACGGCCTGCGCGCCAGGACCGCGGAGCGCGCCGTCATCAACGAGCAGCTCAACCAGGGACAAGTGCTGGCGCCGGCGGACGGACGCGTGTTGAAGCGACTGATCACCATGGGATCCGTCGTGCTTGCGGGCGATCCGATCGTCACGGTCGCCGAGCAGAACTTCAAGCTGCGGCTGCGCGTGCCGGAGCGCCACGCGCGCTTCCTCAAAGCCGGCGATAAGGTCCGCGTCGATGGTGCAGAGCTGGCAGGCGAAGCCTCTAAATGGGGTGTGGTCGACCTCGTCTATCCTCAGATCGAGGAGGGGCGGGTCATCGCGGACGCGACGGTCGAGGGGCTCGGCGAGTATTTCGTCGGCGATCGCTTGCGGGTCTGGATCGCCGGCGGCGTGCGGTCGGCCTTCGTCATTCCTTCCAGCTATGTGACGACCCGGTTCGGCGTCGACTACGTCCAGCTTCGGAAAGCGGATGGGACGATTGACGTGCCGGTGCAGCGCGGCCGCGAGATGCCGACCCCTTCGCTTCCTGACGGGCTCGAGATCCTGTCGGGCATCCGGGCCGGCGACGAATTGGTGCGGCCATGAATCTCGGTCTGTCAGGACGGTTGACCCGGTCGACCATCGCATCGCCGCTGACGCCGCTGTTCCTGCTCGGCGGGCTCGTCGTGGGGCTGATCGCCGTCGTCGTGATCCCGCGCGAGGAGGAGCCGCAGATCAGCGTTCCCATGGTGGACATCCGCGTCAATGCCGACGGCCTGCGCGCGCCCGACGCCGTGGAACTGGTGAGCAAGCCGCTGGAATCGATCGTCAAGGGTATCGACGGCGTCGAGCACGTCTACAGCCAGACCGAAGACGACCGCGTGATGGTCACCGCGCGCTTCCTGGTGGGCACCAAGTTCGAGGATGCTATCCTGCGGGTGCACGAGAAAATCCGCGCCAATCTCGACCGCGTTCCCGTCGGCATCCCCGAGCCGCTGATCGTGGGACGGGGCATCAATGACGTCGCGGTGTCGGTGTTGACGCTGTCGCCGAAGCCGGAGGCGGCCAGCCGCTGGACCGACAAGGACCTCTATGAGCTCGCCGACAAGCTGCGCGCGGAGCTGATGAAGGTCGACGACATCGGTCTCACCTACATTTCCGGCGGCGCGGCGCAACAGATTCGGGTCGAGCCCGATCTGGAGAAGCTGTCGTTGTTCGGCGTCACGCTGCAGCAGCTCGTGGCCAAGGTGAAGGACGCCAACCGCTCGTTCCTGGCCGGGCAGGTCCGCGATGCCGGCATCGTCCGAGGCGTTGCAGCGGGGCAGACGCTGTCAGGCGTTCCCGACATCGGATTGTTGCTGATCACGAGCCGCGACGGCCGGCCGGTCTATGTCAAGGACGTCGCCTCCGTCGTCGTCGGTCCGAGCACCATCGAGCATCGGGTCTGGACGGATTCGCGCGGGCCCGCCGGGCAGTGGACGCGCACGCCCGCCGTCAGCCTGGCGCTGGCGAAGCGGGCCGGCGCCAATGCTGTCGTCGTGTCCGAGAACATCGCCAAGCGCCTCGACGGATTGAAGTCGCGCCTGATCCCGGATGATATCCAGGTGACGGTGACGCGCGACTATGGTGAGACGGCCAACGAGAAGGCCAACGAGCTCTTGTTCCACCTCGGCCTCGCGACGGTCTCGATCGTCGTCCTGATCGCGGTCGCGATCGGTTGGCGCGAGGCGCTGGTGACCTTCGTCGTGATCCCCACGACGATTCTCCTCACGATGTTCGCGGCCAATTTGATGGGCTACACCATCAACCGCGTCAGCCTGTTCGCGCTGATCTTCTCCATCGGCATTCTGGTCGACGACGCCATCGTCGTGGTCGAGAACATCGCGCGGCACTGGGGCATGCGCGACGGCCGGCCGCGGCTGCAGGCGACCATCGAGGCGGT
Organism: Bradyrhizobium sp. CCBAU 53351; assembly: GCF_015291745.1. Classification (NCBI taxonomy): domain Bacteria; kingdom Pseudomonadati; phylum Pseudomonadota; class Alphaproteobacteria; order Hyphomicrobiales; family Nitrobacteraceae; genus Bradyrhizobium; species Bradyrhizobium sp. CCBAU 53351. Next base: position 5,035,021 of record NZ_CP030059.1, on the reverse strand, counting down.
TGCGGAGGTCGGCAATCCCACCATCGTCGCAACGCTGACCGTGGTCGCCGCGCTGTTGCCGATGTTGTTCGTGTCGGGCCTGATGGGTCCCTATATGGCGCCGATCCCGGCCAATGCGTCGGCGGCGATGCTGTTCTCGTTCTTCGTCGCGATGGTGGTGGCGCCCTGGCTGATGCTGAAGCTCGCACCGAAGGGCGAGACGGCCTCCGCGCATGCGGAGCACGACGAAGGTCGGCTCGGCCGGCTTTACCGTCGCTTCGCCACGCCGATCGTGCGGAGCAAGCGGTCGGCCTGGATCTTCCTGCTCGGCGTCGGCATCGCGACCCTGCTGTCGATGACGCTGTTCGCGACCAAGTCGGTGACGGTCAAACTGCTGCCGTTCGACAACAAGTCCGAAATCGCCGTGGTCGTCGACCTGCCGGAAGGCGCGAGCCTGGAGGCGACCGAGCGCACGCTGTTCGGCGCGACCGAGATCGCGCGGCAACTGCCCGAGGTCACCTCGCTGCAATCCTATGCCGGCACGCCGGCTCCCTTCAATTTCAACGGCCTGGTACGTCACTATTATCTGCGGGAGAGGCCCGAACTCGGCGAAGTGCAGGTCAATCTGGCCGCGCGCGGCGAGCGCAAGCGCGCGAGCCACGAGATCGCGCTCGAGCTGCGCGAGAAGCTGAAGGCGCTTGATACGCCCGCGGGCACCAGCCTCAAGGTGGTCGAGGTGCCGCCGGGGCCGCCCGTGCTGTCGACGCTGCTCGCCGAGGTCTACGGTCCCGATGCGGCCACGCGCCGTGCGGTCACGGCCGAGCTCAAGAAGGTGTTCGCGGACGTGCCGTTCATCGTCGACATCGACGATTCCATCGGCGAGAAGCGGCCGCGGCTTCGGCTCTCGATCGACCAGGACCGGCTCGAATTCTTCGGCGTCGAGCAGCGCGACGTCTACGACACCATCCAGGCGCTGTTCGGCGGCATCTCGATCGGCTATTCGCATCGCGGCGAGGACCGCAATCCGATAGAGATCGCGGTGCATCTCGGAAAGCGCGATCTGGTCTGGGACGAGGCGCTGGCCTCGACACCGGTGCCGGCCAACACGTTGCCCGGCAGCAAGACGGTGGTCGAGCTTGGCCAGGTCGTGAAGGCGACTATGGAGGAGGGCTCGCCGACGATCTTCCGCCGCGACGGCCGCTTCGCCGACATGGTGATGGCCGAACTCGCCGGGCGCTTCGAGGCGCCGCTTTACGGCATGCTCGCGGTTGCCGATCGCGTCGAGACTCATGACTGGGGCCGGCTGCCGAAGCCCGCGATCAGCCTGCACGGCCAGCCCTCGGACGAGTCGCGGCCGACGCTGCTATGGGACGGCGAATGGGAGATCACCTGGGTGACCTTCCGCGACATGGGCGCCGCCTTCGGGGCAGCCATCCTCGGCATCTACGTGCTGGTCGTCGCCCAGTTCCGGAGCTTCCGTCTGCCACTCGTCATCCTGACGCCAATTCCGCTGACGTTGATCGGCATCCTGATCGGGCACTGGCTGCTGGGTGCGCCGTTCACCGCGACCTCGATGATTGGCTTCATCGCGCTTGCCGGCATCATCGTGCGCAACTCGATCCTGCTGGTCGACTTCATCCGGCACAGCAACGCAGACGGCAAGTCGCTGCGCGATGTGGTGCTGCAGGCGGGCGCTGTGCGTTTCAAGCCAATCCTGCTCACCGCGCTCGCCGCCATGATCGGGGCCGCAACCATCCTGCTCGATCCGATCTTTCAGGGGCTGGCGATCTCGCTCCTATTCGGGCTCGCCTCGTCGACGCTGCTCACCGTGCTGGTGATCCCCGCGATCTATATCGCCCTGCGCGCACCGCGCGAGGCGGCTCCGAGCGCATCCAAATCCAACTAACGAGGGTCCGATGGACAAGAACTACGTCGACATCACCAGGAACATCTCGGCCAATCTGAAGAAGCTTCGTAGCGACATTCCCGACACCATGAAGGGATTTTCCGCGCTCGCCCAGGCCGCCACGCGTGACGGCGCGCTGGACAAGAAGACCAAGGAGCTGATGGCGCTGGCGCTCGGCGTCGCCGCGCATTGCGACGGCTGCATCGGCTTCCACGCCGAGGCGCTCGTCAAGCTCGGCGCAACCCGCGAGGAGATCGAGGAGACGCTTGGCATGGCCGTCTACATGGGCGGCGGGCCGTCGCTGATGTACGCGGCCGATGCGATCGCGGCCTACGAGCAGTTTCAGCAGCAATCGTCCGCCGGCTGATCTTCGTCACCCGATGGCATGCGAACGGGACCGGGCGAGCTGTCTCGTCCGGTCCCGACTGTCATGCCGTCATCAATTACCAGCGGTCGCCGACACCGACGCCGACGCTGACGCCAGGCGCGCGGATGCCGACGCCGGCGCGCGGACCGTCATCCCAATCGCGATGATAGGTTCGGCGCTCGTAATAGCGTTCGCGCGGCATGTAGTTGTAGGAATCGCGCACGATCACGCGCGCGCCGCCACGCGTGCGATAGCAGCGGCCGGCGTCGTCGCAGACGAGCCGCACTTGCTGAACCAGATCCGGATTGGTGTACTCGCTGGTCGTGTAGATATCGGAAGCCTTCGCGCCCGAGGCGGCCGCCAGGGCACCCACGCCCGCCAGCAGCGCAATCGCAAATGTCTTCATCATGTCCTCCTCGAAACTGCCCTCGGCGGTAACAAGAAGGGGAGGCGGCTATCGTTCCCGGCCAAAATGCTGGTTTTTCCCGGAACTTTCTCTTTCAGCGCTCCTAGATCGGCTCGTAAGTCTCGGTCCCGCAGATGTCGTCGGCTTCGGCGCGCCGGCGGTCGACGACCTTTCCGCCATTGATCGTCACGATGTAGGTCTGGGCGCCAAGCGACGTGCCGGTCGCGGAGGTGAGCTGGGCGCGGACGCAGGCGGTCCAGCCCGGTCCTCGCACCTCGCGATGGGGCGGGGCGACGTGCACCTCGCGCGGATAGGAGGTGGTGAGGAAGACAACGTCGATCTGTTCGCGCACCACACGCTTGACGTCGGGGGGCGCTTCGGGCGCCGGTTGCTCGGTCTCCTTCATGCGCATGAACTCAGGCACCGGCGCGCGGCTGTCGGCAAAGCCGCAGGCGCCGAGCGCGAGCGCGCCGCGCCGCTTGAGCAACAATCCGTAACATCCGTGAAAGTCCCCTGCGGGCCAACAGATAGGCACGAATGCGGTCCGGCGAAGTCCTCGCCGATCAAGATTTGCTGAAGCCTCCACTAAGCCTTGAGATCAATCCTTGGAGCCCGCGGTATTTGCTATTCCGCGATTGCAGGCTAGCGTGCACCCCAGACGAAGGGGATTGCAGCAATGAGGACTTTGGTCATCGCGGCCGCCGCGCTGGCGCTGGCGCTGACGGCTGCCCCGGCGCAGGCACAGGGCCGGCGGCCGCCCCAGGACTCGGCCAAGCCCGGGGACAACAAGCCCAAGGTCGACGAGAAGGTCTACAAGGCTGCGCTCGAGCGCATTCCCGAGCCCAAGGACAAGTACGACCCATGGGGCGGCGCCCGCCCGAGCGAACCGGCCAAGAAGCCGAAATAGAGTAGCGGGTCTGATTCGGGCTTTTCGAATCATGTTCCGGCGGGATCGACGACGAGTACCCACAATCGCCTGCTTCGCGAGGCAGCGCTCTCGTCGTGTCGCGCAATCATCATCGTATTGTGGATGTGATGCGAACACTCCGTTCACATCGCGCGCGCTATTGCACGAAGGCGAGGCCGACGCGCTTGTTACTGCGCCAAACTGTGCGACAATTCCGTACGAAGTCGTCGCGAGCGATCGAGAGCGTGAACGATTGCGGCAACGTGACGGGAGCGTCGAGGTCGATCGCCGCGCCGCCCGCCGACATGTTTCGCACCGTGCAAGCGATGCCGTTGTTTTCGAAGGTGATCGTTCCACCCTTGAAAACACGGTGACGCTGCGCTGTACGCCTCTCGATCATCCGAGTCGATCCATCATGATGATCAAGGAGTAGTGCATAGAAATTGCGTTGAACTAAATTCAATACTGGCGCTACTTACCTGGCGTTTCAGACTTCGTTTACGACGTTCGAGCGGAGAGGCTCTCCGCCGACTTTCCCGACAAGCCTTTCTTTTATGGCGTTACGCGCCGATGGAGATTCCGATGAAGACCACGCTTTCGCTTCTGTTCGCTGCAGCGTTCTCGCTGTCGTCGATGCCCGCCCACGCCGTCAAGTGGGACCTCTCGACCATGAGCTGCAAGCAGTTCCTCGAGAGCGGCGAAGACAACATCCAGGTGGTGCTGACCTGGATGGATGGCTGGTACAAGGGCGACGAGGACAACGCGATCATCGACACCGACGTGTTCATCGAGAACGCCAAGAAATTCGGTGCCATTGCGGAAAGAACCCGACGGCCAGCATCGTCACCGCGGCCGACGAAGTGCTCGGCAAGTGATGTGACGCACGCGGGCCGAAGCGCGACTGCTTCGATGCGATCGTGATGGAGAGCCGCGGGTGCGCTTTGCGCTCACGCGGCTCTCGTTTTTTGGATCAGCCCGGCAACATCGCGAAGGCGCTGGACACCATCGCGACCGGCTTGTTGTCGGTCGCCGAGAGCAGCGTGACGCGGCCAAAGCTCATGGTGCGCCCGAGCCGCACCACGCGTGCGTCCGCCAGCACGTCCGAGGAGGACACCGCGCGCATGAAATGCGTGGTCTGGTCGACCGTGGTCATGGGGCGGTAGCCGCGATTGGCCGCGAGGTTCGCGATCACCATTGCGGTGTCGGCGAGCGCCATCAGGGCCTGGCCGCAGACCACGCCGCCGTTCCGGCACAACCGTTCCGAAAACGGCATGCGCAGGAGCGCGCCCGGTTGCCAGTCCGGGACATCCGCCGGCTGCGCGTGCTCGAGGCGCTCGATCGCGAGGTTGAGATCCTGGACCCAGGGCGCGAAAACCTCGCCGAGGATGCGTCTGGCGTCGGGGAGGCCGAATTCGGCGTCTGGCTGCCTTTGCATTGCTGTCGCACACTCCTGTATTGCCGGATGTTTCGCTCCCATTGTGCGCGCATCGGCGCGGCAAAGTCACCCGGTCGCGGCGGTCCCGCCGGCTTGAAAATGCCTGACTTGGCCCGGTATGATGCCTCGCTTGGGGTACGGGTGGATGATGTTGCGTCGGGGTGTCCTGGTTTTTTGTATGGTCGCGCTCGGCCTCGCGCTGAGTGGGTGCACCAGATGCGGCCCGATCTGGGACGATTGGCTGCATGGGCCCAAATCGTGCCGGTCGGATCGGCTCTAGCGGGGCTCCGAACGCGCCCGGGGGCGACACGGATGGCACGGCGCGGGCGATCCGTGCGTCATGGATTGATCAAGGAGTGGATGATGAAGCTTTTCCGTTTGGCCGCGGTGCTGGCCGTGCTGGCCGGCCCGGCCTACGCGCAAATGCCCCAGCTCAATTTGCTGCAGGACGCCCCGAGCAAGACCCCCGAAGAGAAGGCCGCGGAAGCCGAGCGCGACAAGGCCTATAAGGAAACGCTGAAGAAGATTCCGGACAACAAGGCGTCCAACGATCCCTGGGGCGGCATGCGCTCCGATCCGCCGAAACAGCCGGCGCCGAAGGCATCGGCTGCAACCAGCGCGCCGAAGAAGTCCAAGAGCGGCACGGCCGCCAACTGATTTTGGCCGCGTCGGGGACGGTCCGACGCCTTGCGAACGGGACTCCTCTTCAGCCGGCCCGCGCCCTACATTTGCCTCTGAGCGTAGCGCGTAGAGGAGGGCAGGATATGGCCGATCGTCCGCGGGATCTCGCCGAGCGGATGGCGCGCCGGCGCAAGGTGGCCGGCAAGCCCGGCCGAACAAGCGGCGACGGTTATCTGCGCGAGACCTTCACGCTGCCGCGCACCGCGGCGCGGGAACGGGCGCAGGCCTTCTTCGCCCGCTACCCCAAGGCCGGCTATATGAGCGCGGTCGAGACCTGGCGCGAACTGCCCGGCGGCGAGATCGAATTCACCATGCGGCGGCTGCCCAGCGCGGACTAGGCGGGCCTGCTCCGAGGGCTCATGCTATTCGAGGGTTTCGGCGACGATGCGGATCCGGAACACGGGCTCCTTGGCCTCGTCTAGGAGCTCCATGTGCCATTCGGAATTTTCCTGGAGCTTGCGGGCGATGCCGGCGGTCATGTCCGCGCAGACGCTGGTCATCTCTTTCCAGGCCGAATCGCGATCGGCGAATTCCGTCGCCTGGTCGGCGCAGCCGGAATAACGGCCATTCCGGATTCGAAAGAAATAGAGCGGCATGGGCAGCACCGGTCGCACGACGTGATGGCCTCGTCCCCACGGCCATGGGCGCGCGCAGTCCAATCCCAAACCGGCGTCAGATCAATTCCGGGCGGCTACGGATGATGCTGCAGCAGCGGGCCTGCCAGCCGTGGCGGGGCGCAAGGCGCCTCGCGATTGCCGACAATTCATCCGGCCGGTTCAGGCCGTTGTCCGGCCGATCGCTTCAGCTCCCGATCGATCCGCAACTGCACGCGGCGGATCGCGAGCAGATCAATTTTCGTCTCGGTCTTGCCGGTCTTGATCTGCTCGCCGATGCGGAACTGCCATTGCCAGATTCCGGGAATCGCCGTCTTGGCGACGGTGAACTCGATGCCCCTGTGATTCATGGCGACCTCCCACGATTCACCCTCATGACTGTTAACATGGTGGTCGTCATAATATTCCGGGCACAAGCAAAATCTGCAGATTGCCGGGCGAAGCCCGTGGTTCTCCGACCATGAACAGAGTTCCTGAACCGCAGGCTTAAGGTGTTCGCGCTGCAGTGGATTCCGGTTCCCTGCCAGCGGCGGCATGTGCTTTGCTTGCTTGATGAGAGCAAGCATCATGGGCTCGACATGCTCGGCATTCCCCGGCGGTACAGTCATTTCGTCTTTGGAATCATCCAGTCCGGATTGACCTCGCTGATTGCAGCGTGGGTCGCCAGCTTTCCTGCCGGCGATGGCATGATCTTCTTTGAACATTGGATGGTGTCGTGGCTCATCGCCTGGGCCACCATGGTGCCGATCGTGCTGTTGGCTGCGCCCGCGATCCGCGCCTTCTCGCTGCGCCTGACGCGAGAGGAACGTGAGTCGGCGGCCGGCCGTCAGGCATGAAAAAGCCCCGCCTGGGGAGAGCCAAGCGGGGCAGAGAGTTGTTGGAGGCTGAGGTGCTGGGCTGCAACACCATAGCCGCATCATCCTAGCCGGCTCCGCTTACGGCAGCCTGACAGGCGGCAGCTTTCCGAGCCTGGCACAGGCCGCAGACTGGCCCCGCACCGGTCCCAATTTCGACATCCGTTCGCACAACTGCCGACACACAGGTCGGCAAGATTTCACACCGTTCGGCGCAGCCATGGGGGAAACGTGGCACGCCGGCAACGGGGTGGCATCATGGATAACGTAGAGCGGTCATTTGCCGCCGCGACCGCGGCTGGCTTCGTGGTGCTGGTGATCGGCCTCGTGCTGCTGGCGCTGCTGTAGGGGATCGTGCAGGCAGCGGCCGTACCCTGCGATGATCGCGGGCAACGGGCATGCCGCCAATCTCAAAACTGGAAAACAACCCCATGCACAGTAGGCCTCATGGGAAATTTGTTGTTCTTTCAATGGCTTATAGGTAGTGTTTAGATACCGTCATTGTGCGCGGCAGGCTGTATGAACTCGGCGCGTCATCCCGCCATGCGCACCCATGCCCGGCGGCTGAAGCTCCTCTGACAGCGCGTCGTCGTCGATTCCGAAGGCGAGTCTCGACAGGCTTCAGTGGACCTTGATTTCGTTCAGGGGAAGACGGAGCTCGCTGGCGCGCTCGTTGCGGTCCTTCTTGCGGAACTCGTTCTCCTTGCGCTCGAACTTCGTCATCTCCTCCTGCGCCGCCTGCAGCAGGGGTTTGCGCCTGGACGTTTCGCGGTGCTCGTTGTCCGTCATGACTGAGATCCCCAATAGTTGCGGTCTTGTCTTGGACAAGGCTGAGACCGCGAAAAGGTTCGGTGCCGCAGGATTGCGGAATTATGACGACGACAGGTCATAGGCCTTCGACGCACGTCAGCTTCGGTCGGGAGGAATGTCGTGGCCGCGCTGTTATTTCGGCGGTTGCAGCCCGGGGGATTTGACCCAGTCCTGCAGATGATTTGCCAACTCGGCCTGGCGCGCCTTCTTGAGCAGGGCATCCCGCTCTGGGCCGGGAGGCAGCCTGGCAGCGTCCTCCTTGACCTGCTTCACCCATGCGGAGAGCCGGTCTTGAAGGGTCAGTTGTTGCTTGAACCGTCGCCGCTTGAGCATGACCCGCCATTGTCCGTGCGAGGAAGGCGGGGAGCGCAATCGGCGTTCGCATCACCGTTAGCTGCCGCGGTCCCTCGCGGATGATGATGGATTAGGATCCAGAAACGGAACGGCGTCTGTTCAATTGTGCGCACAACGCGCAGGGGCGAGCCGGGATTGAAGCTCGAACTGTCGCCGCCGGGGCGCTTGGCGGGGGGTTAAATACGGACAGCACCCAAATCCGGTACTGGCCGAAATAGGCCACTCGCAAAATCAAATCAGGCCAGTGAAATTAATTCAGCCAACCGGTCCGGGGTTTGGCACGCCGTCATCGCTAAGCTGAGCCTGAACGTCTGGCCGCATAGTGGCGCGAAGAGCATCCCGATCTCGCGCTTGAAGATCGGCAGTTTCCATATGGTCGAGGGGAAGCGCTTGCAGGTGAATTCGTCCGCCGAACGTTACCAGCGGGAACTGGCATATCTGCTCACTATCCTTTGAATGAAAGAGGCCGCCCACTGAGGCGGCCTTACTTCTACGTGTTCCGCTTATAAATACACGCCAGCAGAACAAATTCGGACCTATTTATTTCGCGTCCGTTCTCGCCCGGAGAACTACGGATTTAGGACACGCCTAAAGTCAACTTAGGACACCCGGGGTCAAATACGGACAGTACCCCCAAATCCGCAAAGAACATATTGCGAACCTAGAACAAATGGGGTACGTTGCTTTTATCGCCGAGCCGCCCTCGCAACCGTTTGTCCCTCACGCGAATCCTCGCCATAAGGAGCACGACCCAATGTCCGCAACTGCCCTGCGTATCGTCGAAGGATCCTCCATGGACAAGAGTAAAGCTCTGGCCGCCGCGCTCTCTCAGATCGAGCGCCAGTTCGGTAAGGGCTCGGTGATGAAGCTGGGCAAGAACGATCGCTCCATGGACATCGAGGCGGTGTCTTCGGGGTCGCTCGGGCTGGACATCGCGCTGGGCATTGGCGGCCTGCCCAAGGGCCGCATCGTCGAGATCTACGGGCCGGAATCCTCAGGTAAAACCACCTTGGCGCTGCATACGGTGGCGGAAGCGCAGAAGAAGGGCGGCATCTGCGCCTTCATCGACGCCGAGCACGCGCTCGATCCGGTCTATGCCCGCAAGCTTGGCGTCAACATCGACGAGCTCTTGATCTCGCAGCCGGACACCGGCGAGCAGGCGCTGGAAATCTGCGACACGCTGGTGCGCTCCGGCGCGGTCGACGTGCTGGTGATCGATTCGGTCGCGGCGCTGGTGCCGAAGGCCGAGCTCGAGGGCGAGATGGGCGATGCGCTGCCGGGTCTGCAGGCGCGGCTGATGAGCCAGGCGCTGCGCAAGCTGACGGCCTCGATCAACAAGTCCAACACCATGGTGATCTTCATCAACCAGATCCGCATGAAGATCGGTGTGATGTACGGCTCGCCCGAAACCACCACCGGCGGCAATGCCCTGAAATTCTACGCCTCCGTCCGCCTCGACATTCGCCGCATCGGTGCGATCAAGGAGCGCGACGAGGTGGTCGGCAACACCACGCGCGTCAAAGTGGTCAAGAACAAGCTGGCACCGCCGTTCAAGCAGGTCGAGTTCGACATCATGTACGGCGAGGGCGTGTCCAAGATGGGCGAGATCCTCGATCTCGGCGTCAAGGCCGGCATCGTCGAAAAGTCCGGCGCCTGGTTCTCCTATGACAGCCAGCGCCTCGGCCAAGGCCGCGAGAATTCGAAAGCGTTCTTGAAGGCCAACCCCGACATCACCGCCAAGATCGAGACCGCGATCCGCCAGAACTCCGGCCTGATCGCCGAGCAGATCCTGGCCGGCACGCCCGAGCGCGATGCCGACGGCGAGGAGCCGACGGACGAGTAGTTTTCGAGTACAGAGTTATCGCGAGGAGCGGGCATTGAGGACGTTGAGTTGCCGACGTCTTCGGTGCCCGTTTCGTTATGATCAGCACAACTTTCTGGAGTTGCTGGAACGGCAAGCCGCAGCAATGAATGAACCAGATGACGAGAAAGAAGCCGGGCCGTCAGAGGACGAGCTCGGCGCAGAATGATGCTCAGAAACCGCCGTAGGGTTAGTCAAAGACGTAACCCACAACGTCCGTCTCCGCAGAAGTGAAGTGGTGGGCTACGCCGGCGGACAGCGCTTCGCGCCGCCGCCCGCTAACCCACCCTAAGAAGCCTCACTCCGCCGCTTGCGCGTAATCGCTCACCGGCGGGCAGGAGCACACGAGGTTGCGGTCGCCGTAGACGTTGTCGACGCGCCCCACCGGGCTCCAATATTTGTCGGTGCGCGAGGTGCCCGCGGGGAAGCAGCCTTCGGCGCGGGTATAGGCGCGCTTCCAGTCGTCATCCGCGATATCGTGCACGGTGTGCGGGGCGTTGCGCAGCGGCGAGGCCTCGATCTTGAAGCGGCCGGCCTCGACCTCGGCGATCTCCTTGCGGATCGCGATCATGGCGTCGCAGAAGCGATCCAGCTCGGCCTTGGATTCCGACTCGGTCGGCTCGATCATCAGCGTGCCCGGCACCGGGAAGCTCATGGTCGGGGCGTGGAAGCCGTAGTCGATCAGGCGCTTGGCGATGTCGTCTACGGTGACGCCGGACGTAACCTTCAGCGGACGGGGATCGACGATGCACTCATGGGCGACGCGGCCCTTCTCGTTCTTGTAGAGCACCGGGAAGTGCGGATCGAGGCGCGCGGCGATGTAGTTGGCGTTGAGGATTGCGATCTCGGTGGCGCGCTTCAGGCCGTCGCCGCCCATCATCAGGATGTAGATGTAGGAGATGGTCAGGATCGACGCCGAGCCGAACGGCGCGGCCGAGACCGGACCGACCGGTGCATCGCCGTTCGTCGTGGGATGACCCGGCAGGAACGGCGCGAGATGCGCCTTCACACCGATCGGGCCCATGCCGGGACCGCCGCCGCCATGCGGGATGCAGAAGGTCTTGTGCAAATTGAGGTGGCTGACGTCAGCGCCGTAATCGCCGGGCCTGGAGAGGCCGACCTGCGCATTGAGGTTGGCACCGTCGAGATAGACCTGGCCGCCATGGCCGTGCACGATGTCGCAGATCTCGCGGATGTGCTCCTCGAACACGCCGTGGGTGGAGGGATAGGTGATCATGACCGCGGCGAGGTCGTTCGAATGCTTCTCGGCCTTGGCGCGGAGATCGTTGACGTCGACGTCGCCGTTCTTCTCGCAGGACACCACCACCACGTCCATGCCGACCATCGCGGCCGAAGCCGGATTGGTGCCGTGGGCGGAGGAGGGGATCAGGCAGATCTTGCGGTGGCTCTCGCCGCGCGCGGCATGGTAGCCGCGGATCGCGAGCAGCCCGGCATATTCGCCTTGCGCGCCGGAATTCGGCTGCAGCGAGATCGCGTCATAGCCGGTGATGTCGCACAGCCACTTTTCCAGCCGTGCGAACAGCGCGTGATAGCCGGCCGCCTGCTCGCGCGGGACGAACGGGTGCAGCGTCGCGAATTCCGGCCAGGTCAGGGGCATCATCTCGGTGGTTGCGTTCAGCTTCATCGTGCAGGATCCCAGCGGGATCATCGCACGGTCGAGCGCGAGGTCGCGATCTGAGAGCTTGCGCATGTAGCGCAGCATCTCGGTCTCCGAGCGATGCGCGTGGAACACCGGGTGGGTGAGGAAAGCCGTGGTGCGCTTCAGCGCCTCCGGCAGCGCCTCGCGCGTGGTCGCGTCGATCTCGGCGTAGGACAGCGTGCCGCCGAACGCGCGCCAGACCGCTTCGACGGTCGCGGGCGTCGTGGTCTCGTCGAGCGCAATGCGCAGGGCGGTGTCACCGACGCCGAGATTGAGCTTCTCAGCAGCCGCGCGCGCGACGATCTCGGCGCGCCTGGCGCCGGCATCGACGCTCAGCGTGTCGAAGAAGGCCTCCGACTGCGGCGCAAAGCCGAGCTTGCGCAGGCCGGCCGCGAGCACCGCGGCGCGGCGATGCAAATTGCGCGCGATCTGCGAGAGGCCCTCGGGGCCATGATAGACCGCATACATCGAGGCGATCACGGCGAGCAGCACCTGGGCGGTGCAGATGTTGGAGGTCGCCTTCTCGCGGCGGATGTGCTGCTCGCGGGTCTGCAGCGCGAGCCGATAGGCGGGTGCGCCGCGCGAATCCACGGAGAGGCCGACGATGCGGCCGGGCAGCGAGCGCTTGAGCGCATCGCGCACCGCCATATAGGCGGCGTGCGGTCCGCCATAGCCCATCGGCACGCCGAAACGCTGAGCGGAGCCGATCGCGATGTCGGCACCGAGCTCGCCCGGGGAGGCGAGCAGCGTCAGCGCGAGGAGATCGGCGGCGAGAATCGCGAGCGCGCCCTTGGCTTTCAACGCTGCTATCGCGGGCCTGAGGTCGCGCACGGCGCCGGAACAGCCCGGGTATTGCAGCAGCGCGCCGAGCACGTCGGCCTTGTCGAGATCGGTGAGGGGATCGCCGACGATCAGCTTCCAGCCGAGCGGCTCGGCGCGGGTGCGCATCACCGCCAGCGTCTGCGGATGCACGTCCTTGTCGACGAAGAAGGCTTGCGCCTTGACCTGCGAATGCCGCTCGGCGAGCGCCATGGCTTCGGCCGCCGCGGTGGCTTCATCGAGCAGCGAGGCGTTGGCGACGTCGAGCCCGGTGAGGTCGCAGATCATGGTCTGGAAGTTGAGCAGCGCTTCCAGCCGGCCCTGGCTGATCTCGGGCTGATAGGGCGTGTAGGCCGTGTACCAGGCCGGGTTCTCCAAAATGTTGCGCTGGATCACCGCGGGCAGGATCGTGCCGGAATAGCCTTGGCCGATCAGCGAGGTGAAGACCTGGTTCTGTCGCGCCAGCTCGGCCATGTGCGCGATCGCCTCGGTCTCGCTCAGCGGCTTGCCGAGATCGAGCGGCGCGGCCTGCCGGATCGAGGCCGGCAGCGTCTCCGCCATCAAGGCATCGACGCTCTTTGCGCTGACGGCCTCCAGCATGGCGGCCACATCGCGCGCCGAAGGGCCGATATGGCGGCGAACGAAACTGGCGGCGGTGTCGCCGTTGGTCTTGCGGTGCGCGGTCATCGCTTGCTCCATCGTCCCTAAGCCGTATGTGCCTTGTACGCAGCTTCATCCATGAGGCCGCCGAGCTCGTTCTTGTCGGCGATCTTGATCTTGAAGAACCAGGCCTTGCCTTGCGCATCCGAGTTCACCAGCGCCGGCTCGGCCGCGAGCTCGGCATTGGTCTCGAGCACCTCGCCGGTGACAGGCGCGTAGACGTCGGAGGCGGCCTTGACCGATTCCACCACGGCGGCGGCTTCCGCCTTCTTCAGCGTGCGGCCGACCTTGGGCAGCTCCACGAATACGACATCGCCGAGCTGCTGCTGGGCATAATCGGTGATGCCGACGGTCGCGACATCGCCGTCGATCGCCAGCCATTCGTGGTCGGAGGTGTACAGCGTCGTGGTCATTTCAAGTCCTCAGCGTTTGTAGGTGTTTTTCACGAAGGGCATGGCGGCGACGGTGAGCGGCAGCCGCTGGCCGCGCACCTCGGCAAAGAGTTTCGTATCGAGCGCGCTCATGGCCGTGGGCACGTAGCCCATCGCGACCGGCGCGTTCAGGGTCGGCCCAAAACCGCCCGAGGTGACCTTTCCGATCGGCTCGCCGGAGGCGGCGTCCGCAAACAGCAGCGCGCCTTCGCGCACCGGCGCGCGGCCCTCGGCACGCAGACCGACGCGGCGGCGGGATGCGCCGTTGTCGAAATGGGCGAGGATCTTCTCAGTGCCGGGAAAGCCACCGGCGCGCGCGCCGCCATTGCGGCGGCTCTTCTGCACCGACCATTCCAGCGCGGCCTCGACCGGCGTGGTCGCGGTGTCGATGTCGTGGCCGTAGAGGCAGAGGCCTGCTTCCAGCCGCAGGCTGTCGCGGGCGCCAAGGCCGATCGGCATCACGTCGGGGTTTTCCAGCAGCGTCTTCGCGAGCCGCTCGGCATCGGCGGCCGGGACGGAAATCTCAAAGCCGTCCTCGCCGGTGTAGCCGGAGCGCGAGACGAAACACTTGATGCCGGCGACCTCGTGCGGGCCGGCATCCATGAATGTCATGGCGGGCGCCTCTGCACAGAATTTCGCCAGCGCCGCTTCCGCCTTCGGGCCCTGCAGCGCGATCAGGGCGCGGTCCTGGAGCGAATCGATGATGCAATCGTCCGAGAGATTCGCGCGCAGATGCGCCTCGTCCTCCGCCTTGCAGGCGGCGTTGACGACCAGGAACAGGTGGTCGCCGAAATTGGCGACCATGAGATCGTCGAGAATGCCGCCGTCCGGATTGGTGAATTGGGCGTAGCGCTGCCGGCCGGGCGCGATCGCCAGAATGTCCTGCGGCACCAGCCGCTCCAGCGCACGGGCAGCGTCCTCCACCTTGCCGGATTTCGGCCGGAGCGCGAGCTGGCCCATATGGGAGACGTCGAACAGGCCGGCGGAGCTGCGGGTCTGGAGGTGCTCCTTGAGGACGCCCGCGGGGTATTGCACGGGCATCTCATAGGCCGCGAACGGCACCATCTTGCCGCCGAGCGACACATGCAGATCGTAGAGGGGGGTACGTTTCAGGGAGTCTTTGTCGTCACGCGCCAGCATCACAGGGGCCCTCGGCGGTTCCCCGGGGACGATTCCCCGAGACAAACCAGTCGAAGCCCCATCTGTCGCTGTGCCTGAGAGTATTATCCCGTCGGCGGACGCTATCCGGGCCAACCTTCCTTAGAAGGTATTTGCCCGCCGGCGCCTCTTTCCAGATGTCGTCAAAGCCACGCGGTCCTTTTGCCTGAGAGTTTCCGGGGCGGTTGCTCCTTCGGCGCCGGCTGCCTAAAGCCGGTCTCTCCCGACGTGGCCGTACGATACAAGTGGGTAAAGACCACAGGCTGGCCAAGCCTGTCAACGCGGCATCCGTGCCTTTCAACGGGATTGCAAGGGGGACTGAGCGCCTGCGGCAACCCTCTGATCTCTCTGCACAGTTTCTGGACAGCGAAGCTGGCCTTGTCTAAAAGCGCTTTGGCCCGCAGATATCAGCCCAAACGCGCGGTTTGGATGGCTGGGAAGCGGGTCCAAGCATACCCGATTGGATGAACATGAGCGGCGTCAACGAGATCAGGTCGACCTTTCTGAACTTCTTTGCCGAGAACGGCCACGAGATCGTGTCGTCCTCGCCCCTCGTGCCGCGCAACGATCCGACGTTGATGTTCACCAATGCCGGCATGGTGCAGTTCAAGAACGTCTTCACCGGCGTCGAGAAGCGGCCCTATCAGCGCGCCACCACGTCGCAGAAATGCGTGCGCGCCGGCGGCAAGCACAACGACCTCGACAATGTCGGCTACACCGCGCGCCATCTCACCTTCTTCGAGATGCTCGGCAACTTCTCGTTCGGCGACTATTTCAAGGAGCGCGCGATCGAGCTGGCCTGGAAGCTGATCACCAAGGATTTCGGGCTCAACAAGGACAAGCTGCTCGTCACCGTCTACCACACCGACGACGAGGCGCACGGGCTCTGGAAGAAGATCGCCGGCTTTTCCGACGATCGCATCATCCGCATTCCGACCTCGGACAATTTCTGGGCGATGGGCGACACCGGCCCGTGCGGCCCGTGCTCGGAGATCTTCATCGACCGCGGCGATCACATCTGGGGCGGGCCTCCCGGCTCGCCGGAAGAGGACGGCGACCGCTTCCTCGAATTCTGGAATCTCGTGTTCATGCAATACGAGCAGGTGACGAAGGAGGAGCGCGTCGACCTGCCGCGTCCCTCGATCGACACAGGCATGGGCCTCGAGCGCATGGCCTGCATCATGCAGGGCGTCGACAGCGTGTTCGAGACCGACCTGTTCCGTCATCTGATCGACGCGACCTCGTCCGCGCTCGGCAGCGGGCCGAACGAGCAGAACGTCGCCTCGTTCCGCGTCATCGCCGACCACTTGCGCTCCTCGGCCTTCCTGGTCGCGGACGGCGTGCTGCCCTCGAACGAGGGCCGCGGCTACGTGCTGCGCCGGATCATGCGCCGCGCGATGCGCCATGCGCAACTGCTCGGCGCCAAGGAACCGTTGATGCATCGCCTCGTCTGGGCGCTGGTGCGCGAGATGGGCCAGGCCTATCCGGATTTGATGCGCGCCGAAAATCTTATCGAGGAAACGCTGCGGCTGGAAGAGACCCGCTTCCGGAAGACGCTGGTCCGCGGCCTTGCCATCCTCGACGAGAAGAGCGCGTCGCTGAAGAAGGGCGACATGTTCGACGGCGACGTCGCCTTCACGCTGTACGACACCTATGGCTTCCCGCTGGATCTGACGCAGGACGCGCTGAAATCGCGCGGCATCGGCGTGGACCAGGCCGCGTTCACCGACGCGATGGAGCGGCAGAAGGCCAAGGCGCGCGAATCCTGGAAGGGCTCTGGCGAAGCTGCGTCCGAAGCGATCTGGTTCCCGCTGCGCGAGAAGCTGGGTGCGACCGAATTCCTGGGCTACGAGACCGAGAGCGCCGAGGGCGTGGTGTCCGCGCTGGTGAAAGATGGTGCGGAGGTCGCAAGCCTCAAGGCCGGCGAGACGGGCGCGATCGTGCTGAACCAGACGCCGTTCTATGCGGAATCCGGCGGCCAGGTCGGCGACACCGGCGTGCTCTCGGGCGAGGGCGGCATCAAGTTCCGCGTCACCGACACCCAGAAGAAGCTCGGCGATTTTTTCGTGCATGTCGGCACCGTCGAGAGCGGCGAGCTGAAAATCGGCACGGCGCTGCAGCTCGAAGTGGATCATTCGCGGCGCTCCTCGATCCGCGCGCATCACTCGGCGACGCATCTCATCCACGAGGCGCTGCGCCAGGTGCTCGGCGATCACATCGCCCAGCGCGGCTCGATGGTGGCGCCGGATCGCCTGCGCTTCGACTTCGTGCATCCGAAGCCGATCACGGCGGAGGAGCTCGCGCGCGTCGAGGACATCGCCAACGACGTGGTGCTGGAGAACGACGAGGTCACCACGCGCGTGATGGGCGTCGATGAAGCCCGCGAAGCCGGTGCCCGCGCCCTGTTCGGTGAGAAATACGGCGACGAGGTCCGCGTCGTCTCGATGGGCCGCACCGCGCGCGAGCGCGGCACCAACGCGCTCGGCTGGTCGGTCGAGCTCTGCGGCGGAACCCATGTCAAGCGCACCGGCGACATCGGCCTGATCACGCTGACGAGCGAGAGCGCGGTCGCCTCCGGCGTGCGCCGCATCGAGGCGCTGACCGGCAACTATGCGCGCCGGCACGCCAACGACACCATGGCGCTGGCGAAGACCGCGGCGAGCGAGCTGCGTACCTCGATCGACGATGTCCCGGCGCGCATCACCGCGCTGATGGAAGAGCGCAAGAAGCTCGAGCGCGAGCTCTCCGACGCCCGCAAGAAGCTGGCGATGGGCGGCGGCGCGTCGAGCGGCGATGGCGCCGCGGCCAGCGTGCGCGACGCCGGCGGCGTCAAGCTGATGGCGCGCGCGGTCGAGGGCATCGAGATGAAGGATCTCAAGAGCCTCGCCGACGAGGCGAAGAAGCAGATTGGCTCCGGCGTCGTCGCCATCGTCGGCGTCACCGAGGACGGCAAGGCCGGCGTCGTGGTCGGCGTCACCGCGGACCTGACCGCGCGCTTCAACGCCGTGAACCTGGTGCGCGTGGCCTCCGAGGCGCTCGGCGGCAAGGGCGGCGGCGGCCGGCCCGACATGGCGCAGGCCGGCGGCCCCGATGGAGCCAATGCGACCGACGCACTGGCGGCGATCGAAAAAGCGATGGGGGCTGCGTGAAGCCATGCGCCCCGGTCCGCGAGGGCGTGGGCTTCGCGATCCCGATGTGAGGGATCGCCTCTACGAATTGCTGGAGCACGACCCGCTGGCCTATTCGGCCGGGTCGCGCTTCATCCAGATCATCATCGGCGTCATCGTGCTCAACGTGGTCGCGATGATCCTCGCTTCGGTGCCGGAGCTGGACGCGCAGTTCGGCGCGCTGTTCGAAGCCATCACCATCATGTCCGTGATCGTGTTCGCGCTGGAATATCTGGCGCGGCTGTGGACCGTGGCGGGCCACACTCCCCGCAAGGCGTCCGCGCTGTCCGACCGGCTCGGCTATGCCCTGTCGGCGCTCGGCATCATCGACCTCATGGCATTCCTGCCTGCGGCCATCGTGCTCGCCACCGGCCGGCACGCGACGCTGGCAGCGCTCGGCGTGCTGCCGTTCTTCAAGCTGATACGGTACTCGCCGGCGATGCGCTCGCTGCTCGCCGCCGTGCATGCCGAACGGCGGGCGCTGATCGGCTGCATCGTCATCTTGATCGGCGCGGTCCTGACCTTCGCCTCGCTGCTCTACGCCATCGAGCGCGACGTGCAGCCGGACAAGCTCGGCACCATCCCGCAGGCGATGTGGTGGGCGATCGTGACGCTCGGCACCGTCGGCTATGGCGATGTGGTGCCGGTGACGCCGCTCGGCAAGCTCGTCTCCACCTTCGCCATCATCTCGGGCTTTGCGATGATCGCGCTGCCGGTCGCGATCATCTCGACCGCCTTTGCCGAGGAGGTGAAGCGGCGCGACTTCGTCGTCACCTGGGGCATGCTGGCGCGGGTGCCGCTGTTCTCGCATCTGTCGGCCGCCGAGATTGCCGACATCATGCGGCTGCTGCGCGCGCGCACGATCGAGCAGGGCGAGATCCTGGTGCGGCGGGGCGATGCAGCGTCCTCGATGTATTTCATCACGGCGGGCGAGGTCGAGATCGCGCTGCCGAGCCAGCATGTGCGGCTTGCCGACGGCACCTTCTTCGGTGAGATCGCGTTGCTGCACAAGACAAAACGCAGCGGCACGGTGACGGCGACGCGCAAGACGCGCCTGCTCGTGCTCGACGCCCAGGATTTTCACGCCTTGATCGCGCGCATGCCGACGCTCGCCGACCACGTCCACGAAACCGCCAAGGCGAGGCTCGCCGACACCGGCGACCTCGCGCTGGCGGAGCTGGCGCAGGCGGAGAAGGACGATACCGACCGCTGAGCGGTCAGCCCTTCTTCAGGAAAACATACTCGGCCGAGTAGGGCGCGCTTCTGAACTCGCCGGCCTTGTCGCAGACGCCGTCGAGCTTGCCGCCGTGCGTGTTGATGCGCTGGACCGTCGTGACCGGCGTCAGGGTGCCGCTGCCGCGGCGGGCGGTGACCTCCAGCTTCAGCCAGGGGATGTCGGCCGCCGTCGCGCCCGGCGCGTTGCCGGCGGCCTTGCCGACCACCGCACTGCCATCGGTGAGCTCCCAGTTCGGGCCGGCATAGTGTCGTCCGACCGTCTTGCCCTCGGACAGCAGCGTCGCGATCGGCTCGCGGAACGCCCAGCCGAGCTTGCCGTCGGCGCCAGCCTTGCACTCATAGACCTGCGCGCCCTCGGCGTGGACGCTGAGCACCATGCTCTCGCCCGGCGCGGCGATGGCGTCGGGAAGGGATTCTGCGGCCGTAGCAGATCCAGCGAGCAGCAACAGGCAGGGGACGGCAAGCTTGATCGACATGGTCGCATCTCCGCGCGGGGCCTCAAAAGAAACGGGCCGCGCTTGAAGGCGCGGCCCGCGATGATGTCTGGCCCAGTCGGGCGAAATTGCGGTCGGCTTACGCCGCCAGCTCCTTGGTGAGGTTCTCGGCGACCTTGTCGAGGAAGCCGGTGGTCGAGAGCCAGCGCTGGTCGGCGCCGACCAGCAGCGCGAGGTCCTTGGTCATGTAGCCGGCCTCGACGGTGTCGACGCAGACCTTCTCCAGCGTGTTGGCGAACTTGGCGAGCTCGGCATTGTTGTCGAGCTTGGCGCGGTGGGCGAGGCCTCTCGTCCAGGCGAAGATCGACGCGATCGAGTTGGTCGAGGTCTCCTTGCCCTTCTGGTGCTCGCGGTAGTGGCGGGTCACCGTGCCGTGGGCGGCTTCCGCCTCGACGGTCTTGCCGTCGGGGGTGAGCAGCACCGAGGTCATCAGGCCGAGCGAACCGTAGCCCTGCGCAACCGTATCGGACTGCACGTCGCCGTCGTAGTTCTTGCAGGCCCAGACATAGCCGCCGGACCATTTCAGCGCCGAGGCCACCATGTCGTCGATCAGGCGGTGCTCGTAGGTCAGACCCTTGGCGTCGAATTCCTTCTTGAACTCGCGGTCGAAGATGTCCTGGAAGATGTCCTTGAAGCGGCCGTCATAGACCTTCAGAATCGTGTTCTTGGTCGAGAGATAGACGGGGTAGTTGCGCAGCAGGCCGTAGTTGAAGGAGGCGCGGGCGAAGTCGATGATGGAGTCGTCGAGATTGTACATCTCCATGGCGACGCCGGCGCCGGGGGCCTTGAACACTTCCTTCTCGATCACGGTGCCGTCCTCGCCGACGAACTTCATCGAGAGGGTGCCCTTGCCCGGGAACTTGATGTCGGTGGCGCGGTACTGATCGCCATAGGCGTGGCGGCCGATGATGATCGGCTTGCTCCAGCCGGGAACCAGGCGCGGCACGTTCTTGCAGATGATCGGCTCGCGGAAGATGCAGCCGCCGAGGATGTTGCGGATGGTGCCGTTCGGCGACTTCCACATCTGCTTGAGGTTGAACTCCCTCACCCGCGCTTCATCGGGGGTGATGGTGGCGCACTTGACGCCGACGCCGACCTTCTTGATGGCCTCGGCCGCGTCGATCGTGACCTGATCGTTGGTGTGGTCGCGGTATTCCATGCCCAGGTCGAAATAGAGCAGCTCGACATCCAGGAACGGGTTGATCAGCTTGTCCTTGATGTACTGCCAGATGATCCGGGTCATCTCGTCGCCATCAAGTTCGACGACGGGATTGGATACCTTGATTTTTGCCATGATCGGGGAAGCCTCTTGGAACGGCGCTTTTGACGCGCCACGGGAATATCCGCCGCCTCTTAGCACCCAGACGCGGCGGGCGAAAGCCAAGGGATTATGCACTTTTAGCTCATCCAGCTTCCCCAGACGGGGGGCGGGGAGCCGCCCTGCCGCAGGGCCGAATCCGGGGGATCCCGCATCGATTCAAAAGTCGAATCCAACCCGTTATTTCCCTTGAGAATTTCGTCAGGACAGGCAAACGACAGACCGCGAGGGCAGGCCCCGATCCTGGGGCCGCCCTGAATCAATTCCTCAGGCGGCCTTGCCAAGGCCTTGAGACGAAGTGAAAGCGAAGCGAGATGTCGGGGACTGACAAGAGCAAAGCGGGCCTGTCCCTCGGCGGTCCCATCGTGATCCTGGTCGAGCCGCAGCTCGGTGAAAACATCGGCATGGCCGCACGGGCCATGGGCAATTTTGCGCTGTCCGCCCTTCGCATCGTCAACCCCCGGGACGGCTGGCCCAACATCGCTGCCCAGCGCGCCGCCGCCGGCGCCGACCACATTCTGGAAAAGGTCGAATTGTTTGGCACGGTGGAAGAGGCGGTCGCCGACCTCGACCTCCTGTTCGCCACCACCGCGCGCCCTCACGACCAGGCCAAGCCGGTGGTCGGGCCGGAGGCTGCGGCCAGCGAGATCGCCGGGCACGTCGCCGCAGGAGGCAAGGCCGGTATCCTGTTCGGCAGGGAGCGCTGGGGGCTGACCAATGAGGAGGTCGGGCTCTCCAACCGCATCATCACCTTCCCGGTCAATCCGGGCTTTGCCTCGCTCAACCTCGCCCAGGCCGTGCTGCTGGTCGGCTATGAATGGTTCAAGCGCGCGACCTCCGGCGAGCTGCCGCATACCATGCCGGAGCGCTCCGAGCGCGCCTCGCAGCACCAGATGCAGGCCTTCTTCGACAACCTCGTGCGCGAGCTCGACAAGGTGGAATTTTTGCGGCCGGCCGAGAAGCGCGACACCATGCTGGTGAACCTGCGCAACATCTTCACGCGGATGGAGCCGACCAAGCAGGACATGCACACCCTCCACGGCGTGGTGATGGCGATTGCCGAGGGGCGCAAGGGACCGGCCAAGGGCGGCGTGCTCGACGGCGAGCAGGCGACGCGCCTGCGCGCCCTTCTGGCCGAACACGGGCAGGGCGGCGGCGTCTCAGACAGTGGCTCGACCGTGCGCGGCCTCGCCCGTCTGCTCCGGCGCAACCCGACCGACGCCGAGCGGCTGCTCTGGCAGGCGCTGACCCGCGACCGCCGCTTCGCCGGGCAGTTCAAGCGACAGACCCCGGTGGGGCGGCACATCCCGGACTTCGTCTCCTTCCCGCACCGGATCGCGATCGAGCTGGTCAACCCGGGCGAAGGCGAGGCGATCGCGGCCGACCGGGCGGGGCGGCGGAGCTGGCTGGAAGCGCGCGACTATCGGGTGCTGGACATTCGCGCCGCGGATGTGGAGCGGGATCTGGAGGCGGAGTTGGTGCGGCTTGCTGGGATGATGGAGCAGGCAACGTAGGTGCCGTCGCGGAAGGTCTCGCAGGGTCGGCAAAGCGACTTGTCCGCCGTAGCTCGAAGAGCGAAAGCGAAAATGTACCCATCCTCTCGATCAAGGGAGCTGAAACAGAAGTCGTGGGCACACCCCCGGGACCGCGCTTGTGGTTCGCAGGGCAGGTTGGCGTAGCGTAACCCGCCTCTTTGCGATCCGAACGGAAAGAGCCGTGCTGGATTATGCCTTCGGCTACACTACCCTCACGCATCTATCGCCCGAGCAGCACGTCGCGCTCCACTGCGATCCATGTTGTCCGCGCTACCGCCAGCAACCTGCCACCTTCATCATGCAGCGCCGCGTCCGCGGTCCGCTTGCGGCCGTCGCGGCCGGTGGGCCAGGCCGTGATGACGCAGGGTTCGCCGGGTCGCGGGCTGGCCTCGATCCGGGCCGCCATCCGTCCCAGGAGCAGCGGTGTCTTGTCGTAGGTGCCGCTCTGCGGGTTGCAATTGCTGGCGAAGCCGGTGGGGCAATCGAGCGCCGACCAGAGGAATTCCGGCGCGACCAGGCCATCCTCCTCGGCGAGGTTCGGATCCGGTGTCCACGTCGCCGCAAGAACGGCGTTCTCTGCACGACGGCGGAGCGGCCCGGCGAAGACGCGCAGCCCATCGCCTTGCGACCGCGCGGGACCGCAGACGAAACAGTTCGGTAGCGGATGCTCGTGCGGCTCGAACAGCGCCAGCAATCCGGCGGCGCGTGCTTCCTGCAAGCTGGCCGTTTCGAGCTGCGCGAGCTCGACATTCGCCGCTCGCCCCGTTGCAACGACCTTGTCGCCGTCACGAAGCTCCCACGTGCCATCGGCGGCCGCGGCCGCATCGAGCGGCGTGTCCAGCGGAGGCGGCGCGCGAAGCATCACCTCGGCGCTGCCGGGAATGTGCCGGGCCAGCCGACCGCAGACATAGCCGCCGTTGCCGGAGTTCGGAGGACCGCAAAAGCGCTTGGCGATGATGATTTCTGTCAATTCCGCTGTCCTCGTTTGCCTTCCCGGGTCCAGTCTATCTGATCTTCAGGACAATTCTGCCCTGAACCGTGCGGCCCGCGACGGCACGCATGGCGTTGCCGGCCTCCTCCAAAGGGAGGACGCGATCGATGTGCGGGCGGATTTTTCCGTCGGCCAGCCATTGCACCAGCGTGTGATTCATCCGCGCGGCTTCGTCTGGATATTTCTCCGCCCAGGCGCCGGCGAAGACGCCGATGATGGAATAGTTCTTCAACAGTGGCAGGTTCATCGGGATTGACGGAATCTCGCCGCAGGTAAAGCCGATCGGCATTAGCCGTCCGCCCCATGCCATCAGTCGGGCCATCTGCTCGAAGATCGCGCCGCCGACATTGTCGAAGCCAATGTCGATGCCTTCTCCCGATGTGATCGCCTTGATCCGCCCGCGCAGATCCTCGCTGCGATAGTTGATGACCTCGCTGGCACCGTAACCGCGGACCAGGGCCGCTTTGTCGTCGGCGCCGACGCCGGCGACGACGCGCAGGCCGAGATGCCGGCCGAGATCGATGGCGGCAAGGCCAACCCCGCCGGCCGCGCCGGTGATGAGCACGGTCTCGCCGGCTTGCGCCCGTGCCCGCTCGGCCAGCGCGTAACAGGCCGTGCCGTAATTGTGCAGGATCGTTGCCGCGGTCTCGAACGCAACGCCATCGGGCAGGCGCACGCTCTTCGATTCCTTCGCGATCATCCGTTCGGCGTAGCCGCCGGTCCAACTGCTGCACGCCACGCGATCGCCGGGCGCGAACGCCGTGACCCGCTCGCCGACCGCGACCACGACACCGGCTGCTTCCGTGCCAGGCACGAAGGGCGTCGGCGGCCGCATCTGGTAGAGGCCCGAGACCATCAACTGGTCCATGAAGCTGACCGAGGCCGCATGAACGTCGATCAGGATCTCGTCTGCGGCGGGCTTCGGCTCGTCGATCTCGTCGATTCGCAGATCTTGCGGTCCGGTGAACGAACGGCACACCACGGCTTTCATCGGGGCGCTCCGAACAGGCGCGGCAGCAGCATGGGAACGCGCCGGCGATAGTCCTGATACGTCGCCCCGAACACGGCGATCAGATCCCGCTCCTCGAACTGCAATGCGACCAGGATGTAGGCCGTGTTGGCGAGCGCGAACAGCAGATGGCCTGATGTCATCACGGGCGTGGCCCAGAACGCGAGCAGAAAGCCGAGCATGATCGGATGCCGCACGATCTTGTAGAGCAGCGGCGTCCGGAACGACTGGTTCGGCATCTCGGCCCCGCGCAGCGCGAAAAGAGCCTGGCGCAGGCCGAACAGATCGAAATGATCGATCATGTGGGTCGAGGCGAACGCGATCAGCCAGCCGAGCCAATGCACGGAGGTCAGCACCCCCGCCGCAATACCGCTCGCCTGCCAGACCGGTGCAGGGATCGGCCGCCATTGCCAGAACAGCAAGAGGAGGATCAGGCTCGAGAGCAACACATAGGTGCTGCGCTGGCAGGCCTCGGGAATGAATCCGGCCAGCCATCGCTTGAAGGCCGGACGCGCCATGACGCTGTGCTGGATGGCGAACAGGCTCATCAGTAGGAGGTCGACGACGACGGCCTCGCTTACATTCGAAGCGGGCCCGACATCGATGGACTTCGGCACGACATAATTGCCGACGAAACCGAGCGCGTAGAGAAATGAAACCGTGAAGACGGCATAGCTCACGAGGGCGTAGAGCAGGATTGCGAGGCGTGCGAACATGGGTTTTCCTATTGTGCCGATGGCGACGGTGCCGCATGCAGAGCCTGGGCGCTCGCCGGCGAGCAGGCTCGATCTGGCCCGACCGTATCCGCCGGACCGTCCCCTGCGCGTCCCCCGGAGAACGCAAGCCGGAAGAAGAGGATTTCCATGACGGCTTTTTCGCTGGAGACGTTCGGGTTCCCCGAGCTCTACGCCGACGGCCGCCCGATCAAGCTGGCCTTGCGCAAGGGGCTTGCGCTGCTGGTCTATCTCGGGGAGGCCAAGGGCGCCGTCGCGCGCGAAATCATGGCCACGCTGCTGTGGCCGGAGACGCCCCGGGAGACCGGCCTTGCGCGCTTGCGGCGGCTGCTTCACCGCGTCGAGCTCACGCTGGGCCAAGCGGTGTTCGAGACCGACCGCACCAGTCTGAGATGGTCGCCGGACCTCGAGCTGAAGCTCGACTCACGTCTGTTCGAGGATTCCTGCGATCGCGGCGCGTTCGAACAAGCGTGCCTGATCTACCGGGGCGACTTCCTGGCGGGCTTCGCGCCGGGAGACTGCCCCGAGTTCGACGACTGGGCGTTCTTCCGCCGCGAGGCGCTGCGGGGACGGCTGGTGCATGCGCTGGAGCGTCTCGTGCAGGACAAGAACGCGGCCGGAGATCATTTTGCCGCGACGGCACATGCGCAGCGCCTGGTCGAGCTCGATCCGCTCAGCGAAGTCTATGGCCGGCACTTGATCCGCAGCCTGCTGCTATCAGGCGACCGAAGCGCGGCAGAACGTTATCACGCGGCACTCACGCAGCGGCTGCGGGATGAGCTCGGGGTCGCACCGGAGGCCGAGACCGAGGCGCTCATGAGTCCGGCCGCAGCACCGCACGCCGCTCCGACGACGCGCTACGTGAAGGGCGTCGGCGTGCATCTGGCCTATCAGACCTATGGCAGCGGCCCGCTCGATATTCTGGTGATGCCGGGCTTCGTGTCGCATGTGGAGCGTGCCTGGGAGAGCCCTGCGAGCCGGACGTTCCTGGCGTCATTGATGAAGCTCGGGCGCCTCATCGTGTTCGATCGTCGTGGGATCGGGCTGTCCGACCGGGTCGGATCGGCGCCTGGTATCGACGTCACCGCGGAGGATATCGGCACCGTGCTGCGCGCGGTGGATTCCCGCCGCGTCGTACTGTTCGGCGCGTCCGAATGCGGGCCGGCTTGCGTCAAATTTGCGGTCGATCAGCCGCGCGTCGTGGCCGGGCTCATCCTGTTCGGCGCCTTGGCCAAGGGATGCTGGTCGGAGGATTACCCGCATGCCTTGCGCGCCAGTCAGTATGACGCCTGGAGCAGGCATCTGGTCGCGCAATGGGGCGGGCCGGTCGGGATCGAGACCTTCGCGCCGAGCCTTGCGGGCGATCCGAAGGCGCGCGCCTGGTGGGCCGGATTGCTGCGCGCGGCGTCCAGTCCCGGCGGCATCTCGGCCGTGCTCGAAGCCTTTCGCGACGCCGACGTGCGGCACCTTCTGCCTGAGATCAACGTGCCGACGCTGGTGCTGCACCGGCGCGGCGACCGGGCCGTGCGGATCGCCGCCGGGCGCGATATCGCGAGCCGGATCAAGGGTGCGCAGTTCGTCGAGCTCGATGGCGAGGATCACTGGTTCTTCGCAGGCGATCAGCAGCCGGTGCTGGCGGCGATCGGGCAGTTTGTGGAGACGTTGAATCGTCCTCCGCCGTAGCCCGGATGGAGCGGAGCGCAATCCGGGAGGGTGTTCCCGCATTCCGCTCCGCTCCATGCGGGCTACAAAGTGAGAGCGATCACACCGCCTCCAAATGCTCCGCCCCGCGCCTCTTCTTCGTCTTTGCCTGACCGAGCAGGGGGCCCGCAGCGAGCGCGGCCGTATCGGCGACGCCGGGATCGCGCGACACCATCGCGGCGACGATCGCGCCATCGATGAGGAGGCCGAGTTGATGCGCGAGCACGACCGGCTCGTTTGATCCGAGCTCGCCGGCGAGCTTCTCGATGTGGCCGAGCACGATCTTCTTGTGCTTCAGCGCGATGTTCCGGAACTGCTTGGCGTCCTTGTCGTGCTCGCCGACGGCGTTGATGAAGGGGCAGCCGTAGAAGCGCTCTTCGCCAAACCAGCTCTTCAGCGCCGGGAAGATGCGCGCCAGCTTGGCCTGCGCGTCGCCGCCGCCTTCCTCCATGGCGGCGATGAACCATTCGCGCCACTGCTTGCCTTCGCTCTCCAGCACTGCGTTGACGAGGTTGGTCTTGGAGCCGAACAGCTTGTAGAGCGTGGTCTTCGCGGTGCCGGCCTCCTCGATGATCGCATCGATACCGGTGGCATTGATTCCGTTCTTGCAGAACAGATGCGATGCGGCGCTGAGCAGGCGCCCGCGCGCGGATTCGTCGTCGCCGATGGCGGCGTGGGGCGAGGTCTTCTTCGATGACGTCTTGGCCATGGCGACGAACTTACCCGCAGCCGCGCGGTATCATCAAGCCGCATCTGTTTCGCGCCGAAAAGATTCGCATCGGCGCGCGCATCTGCATCGCCTTTGAGCAGAGCGCGGCTGATCAATCCGCGGGCAGCGACGCTTAAGCGGCTCCATCGCCTCGCATTTCGTTTTCCGCCCGCTTTGGCACGCCCTATGCAAGGAAACAGACCGTTCGGTATCCTGCCGTTTTTCACGGCTGCCAGGGAGAAAAAGATGACTGCCGTCGTTCAAAAGACAGTGCTGACGGGGTGCCTTGCGCCCATCGACAAGAATGGCCTCGAGCAACTGATCGCGAGCGGCAAGGCTAATCCGAAGGTCGTCAAGACCTTGAAGTGCAAGACGGTCGCGGAAGGCAAGTTCCGCCACGCCAACTATATCCGCAATCTGCCGCCCTACATCGTCGATGAGCCGCCGGGGCTCCTGGGCGACGACACCGCCCCCAATCCGTCGGAAGCCTCGCTCGCCGCGCTCGGCTCGTGCCTTGCAGTTGGCCTGCACGCCAATGCGGTGCACCGCGGCTGGATCGTCAACAAGCTCGAGCTCGAGCTCGAAGGCGACCTCAACATCACCGCGGTGTGGGGCACCGGCGACACCTCCGACAAGCCCGTCGGCTTCACCGACGTCCGCGTCAAGGTCGACATGGAATGCGAGGGCATCGCGCAGGACGAGATCGACGCGCTGGTCGCCCATGTCAAGAAATGGTCGCCGGTCGCCAACACCTTCACCCGTCCGGTCAATCTCGAGGTCGGCATCTAGCTGAATAGCAACCAGGACAAGGTGCGGGAGACGATCATGGGTTCACTGGCTTTATCGCGGGTCGAAGTTCTGGATCAGCCCGCACCTTCCATTGCAGGAGAAGTGGCGCGGATCGCACGGGAGCAACTCGCGCCGCTCGCGGCCGGCATCGACGACGGTTCGGTCTATCCAGCCGACGTGCTGCGCAAATTCGGCGAGGTCGGCGCCTGGGGAAGTCACGTCCCGCAAGAGGGTCCCGCCGACCTGCGCTGCGCGATCCAGGCCATTGAGGCGATCGGAGAGGTCTGCGGAGCCACGGCCTTCATGGCCTGGTGCCAGAACACCCTGGTCTGGTACGCCGCCAACTCGACTAACCTGAAGCTCGCCAAGCGCTTCGGCGATGCCTTCTCGACCGGCCGGGTGCTCGGCGGCACCGGGCTCTCCAATCCGATGAAGAGCTTCTTCGGCATCGAGAAGCTGAAATTGAAGGGGCGCAGGGTCGAGGGTGGCTATGTCGTGCGGGGGGCGCTGCCCTGGGTCTCCAACCTCGGTCCCGATCATTACTTCGGCACGATTTTCGAGCGCGAGGACGCGGAGGAAACGGTGATGTTCCTCGCCGATTGCGCCGATCCCGCGATCACGCTGACGCCGTGCAAGCCGTTCATGGCGATGGACGGCACCGGCACCTATGGCGTGCAGTTCCGCGACGTCTTCGTGCCGGACGAATTGATCCTCGCCGATCCCGCCGGCCCCTTCGTCAAGAAGATCCGCGCCGGCTTCATCCTGCTGCAGGCCGGCATGGCGCTCGGCCTCATCAAGGACTGCATCAACATCATGGATGAGGTGGACAATCCCCTCGGCCATATCAACCGCTATCTGCCGCAGCAGCCGGTGCATTTCCGCGATCTCGCCGCCGAGCTCGAGGCCGAGACCATGGCGCTGGCGCGCGATCCCTACAACGAGGAGGAAACCTACTGGCGCAAGGTGATCGCGCTCAGGCTTCGCGCCGGCGAGGCCAGCGTCGCGGCGGCGCATGCGGCGATGCTGCATTGTGGCGCGCGCGGCTACCTCAAGAGCCACCGCGCACAGCGGCGCCTGCGCGAGGCCTATTTCATTGCGATCGTCACGCCGGCTACCAAGCAGCTGCGCAAGATGCTCGCCGATTGCTGAGCTTCACGAGTCCACCCAGAAGACCCCCAACCTCAACGGAGAGGCCGCCAATGACGGACGTTCTGATTTCTGCCAGCGAACTTGCCGATCTCTTGAAGCTTGAACCCTGTGTCGTGATCGACACCCGCAATCCCGACGCTTATGCTGCCGGGCACCTGCCCAATGCCGTGAACGTGCACGAGATCTTCACGTTCCTTGCAACCTCGACGCCGGAGGGCATCAGCGAGCTGAAGACCAAATTCGCCGATGCTTTCGGCGCGGCCGGCCTCTCCGGCAAGGAAACGGCCGTGATCTACGAGCAGTCGATGAATTCCGGCTTCGGCCAGTCCTGCCGCGGCTACTACCTCCTCACCATGCTTGGCTATCCCAAGGTCAAGGTGTTGCATGGCGGCTTCGACGCGTGGGCAGCGGCGGGCTTCCCGGTGACGAAGGATGTCCCGGCGCCGGCGAAAGCCTCGTTCGCGATCGTACCCGAGGCCGGCGAGATCCTGATCGACGCCAAGACCATGCTCGCCGCGGTCGGCAAGCCCGGCATTGCCATTCTAGACGTGCGCGACGTCGACGAGTGGATTGGCGACAGCTCCTCGCCCTACGGCAAGGATTTCTGCCCGCGCAAGGGCCGTATCCCCGGCGCAGTGTGGCTGGAATGGTACCGCATGATGAAGCCGACCGCGGAAGGCCCGCGCTTCAAGTCCAAGGACGAGATTTTGGCGGAATGTGCCACCGTCGGCATCTCGCCGACCACACCTGTCTATCTCTACTGCTTCAAGGGAGCGCGGGCCTCGAACACGTTCCTGGCGCTGAAGAACGCCGGCGTGAAGGACGTGCGGATGTATTTCGGCTCCTGGAACGAATGGTCGCGCGATCCGTCGCTGCCGATTGAGCAGGGGCTGCCGGTGGCTGCCCAGGTAACAGGCAAGGCGGCATAGAACCTGCATGTTTCCCGTGGCCCGGCTGCGCAAGGGGGCAGCCGGGCCACGAAGGAATTTTGAGCCGACGCGGCGGACAACGGCGTCCGCCGCACGGTGTGACAAAGGGGCGCAGAAACATGTCCACGTTTAACGATCCGTTCGATGCCGACCGCAATCTTCAGTCCGGATGTGTGTGCGGCCAGCACGCTTCGGCGGGAGAGCACGAGGCCGCGTTGACCCTGCGATGCGAGCCCGTTGAGAGCGAGGAGAAGCGCTACGAGGGCGTGGTTGCGTCTGCCGTGATGCGCGCCATGTTTCCGCAGGATGGGGCGCGGCGCGCATTCCTGAAATCGGTCGGGGCCTCCACTGCGCTCGCCGCGCTGTCGCAGTTCTTCCCGCTCAAGACCGCGACCGAGGCGTTTGCGCAAGCCGGCGCGCCGGAGAAAAAGGACCTCAAGGTCGGCTTCATCCCGATCACCTGCGCCACGCCCATCATCATGGCGGCCCCGATGGGATTCTATTCCAAGCACGGTCTGAACGTCGAGGTGGTCAAGACCGCCGGCTGGGCCGTGGTTCGCGACAAGACCATCAACAAGGAATACGACGCCGCGCACATGCTGGCGCCGATGCCGATTGCGATCTCGCTCGGCCTGGGTGCCAACCCGGTTCCATTTGCCGTCCCTGCGATCGAGAACATCAACGGGCAGGGCATCACGCTTGCCATGAAGCACAAGGACAAGCGCGATCCGAAGGACTGGAAGGGGATGAAGTTCGCAATTCCCTTCGACTATTCGATGCACAATTATCTCTTGCGGTATTATCTCGCCGAGCACGGTCTCGACCCCGACACCGACGTGCAGCTGCGCTCGGTGCCGCCGCCGGAAATGGTCGCGAATCTGCGCGCCGACAACATCGACGGCTTCCTCGCTCCCGACAACATCTGCCAGCGCGCGATCTATGACGGCGTCGGCTTCATGCACATCCTGTCGAAGGAGATCTGGGACGGCCATCCCTGCTGCAGCTTCGCCGCCAGTCGCGAGTTCATCACGACGGCACCGAACAGCTTTGCAGCGCTGACGCGCGCCATCGTCGATGCCACCGCCTTTGCATCGAAAGCGGAGAACCGCAAGCAGATCGCAGAAGCGATTGCGCCGGCCAACTATATCAACGCGCCGGTGACGGTGCTCGAGCAGGTGCTGACCGGCACCTATGCCGACGGGCTCGGCGGAGTGAAGACCGACGCCAAGCGCGTCGATTTCGATCCGTTCCCCTGGCAGTCCTTCGCGGTGTGGATGCTGACGCAGATGAAGCGCTGGGGCCAGATCAAGGGCGACGTCGATTACAAGGCCGTCGCCGAGCAGGTGTATCTCGCCACCGACACCAAGAAGCTGATGACCGAAATGGGCCTGTCGCCGCCGGCGAGCGCCTACAAGTCTTTCGCGGTGATGGGCAAGACGTTCGATCCGGCCAAGCCGGAGGATTATGTGGCGAGCTTCAAGATCAGGAAGGCGTCGTGATGGGCTGGGCTCTCGTGTCCCGGGCACGGCGCAGCGCAAAGCGGTGCGACGCAGAACCGGGACCCAGCCGGCCCGGCTGGGCCCCGGCTCTGCGAAGCAGCATTGCGTGCTGCATCGCGTCCGGGACACATGGGGTGAGGTCGGCGCGATGAATTCCTCCCTCCGCCTCCGTGCGGGCCTCGTCTCCATCGTGCTGCTCGCTGCGTTTCTCGGCATCTGGCACCTGGCCACGCGCTCGACCGGTGCAACCACGACGATGAGCCCGGAATACGCCAAGCTGATGGGCCTCACCGCGACGCAGGGCAAATCAACGATGCCGGGACCGCTCGATGTCGGCGCCAAGCTGTTGGAGCATTTGAAACGGCCATTCTACGATAACGGCCCGAACGACAAGGGCCTCGGCATCCAGCTCGCTTATTCGATCGCACGCGTCGGCACCGGCTATCTGCTTGCGGTGCTGGTCGCGATCCCGCTCGGCTTCCTGATCGGCATGTCGCCGCTGCTCAGCAAGGCGCTCGATCCCTTCATTCAGGTGCTCAAGCCGATCTCGCCGCTGGCCTGGATGCCGCTCGCGCTCTACACCATCAAGGATTCCTCGGTCTCGGCGATCTTCGTCATCTTCATCTGCTCGATCTGGCCGATGCTGCTCAACACCGTGTTCGGTGTTGCCAGCGTGCGCAAGGAATGGATCAACGTGGCGCGCACGCTCGAAGTCGGCACCGTCAGGCGCGCCTTCACCGTGATCCTCCCCGCCGCGGCGCCGACGATCCTGACCGGAATGCGCATCTCGGTCGGCATCGCATGGCTCGTCATCGTCGCCGCCGAGATGCTCGTCGGCGGCACCGGCATCGGATATTACGTCTGGAACGAGTGGAATAATCTGTCGATCACCAACGTCATCATCGCAATCCTGCTGATCGGAGTCATCGGCATGCTGCTCGACCAGATTCTGGCGCGCTTCACGCGCATGGTCACGTTTCCGGAGTAGACATGACCGATAAATTCATCTCCATCGAGGGCATCGCCAAGCGCTATCCCGGCGCGGGTGGCGCTACGACCACCATCTTCGAGAATCTCTGGCTGTCGATGGCGCGCGGCGAGTTTGCCTGCGTGATCGGCCATTCCGGCTGCGGCAAGACCACGGTGCTCAACATCCTCGCCGGCCTCGACGCGCCGAGCGAGGGCGCGGTCATCGTCGACGGACAGGCGATCTCCGGTACCAGCCTCGATCGTGCCGTGATCTTCCAGAGCCATGCGCTGTTGCCCTGGCGCACCGTGCTCGGCAACGTCAGCTACGCCGTGAGCTCGAAATGGCGAAGCTGGGACCGCGCCAAGGTGAGGGCGCACGCGCAGAACTTCATTGATCTCGTCGGCCTCGCCGGCTCCGAACACAAGCGGCCATCGGAACTATCGGGCGGCATGAAGCAGCGCGTCGGTATCGCGCGTGCCTTGTCGATCACGCCGAAGATGATGCTGATGGACGAGCCCTTCTCGGCGCTGGACGCGCTGACGCGGGGCACGCTGCAGGACGAGGTCCGGCGTATCTGCCTCGAGACCGGGCAGACCGCATTCATGATCACCCACGACGTCGACGAGGCGATGTATCTCGCCGACAAGATCTTCCTGATGACCAACGGGCCGGGTGCGGTGCTGGCCGAGGTCGTCGAAAATCCGCTGCCGCGGGATCGCGGCCGCATCGATCTTCACCGCCATCCGCTCTATTATGCGCTGCGCAACCACATCATCGATTTCCTGGTGACGCGCAGCAAGACCTTTGCCGCCGAAACGCTGGGCCACGATCCACGCAACGTGCCGACGGTACATATCGGCAAGCCCGGGCTGACGATCGCCTCGAACGTCGAGGAGCAAAGACAGACCTGGATACCCGGGCCCAGTCCCGGACTCACCGCCTGAGAGGAGACCCTGACATGAAACGCGAAGACCTCACCGAAAAGCTGCTCGACATCAAGCGCGAGAAGGGCTGGAGCTGGAAGCACATCTGCGACAAGATCGGCGGCTATTCCGAGGTGCTGATCACGGGCGCCATCCTCGGCCAGATGAAGCTGACGAAGCCGCAGGCGGCCAATGCAGGCGAGCTGTTCGGCCTGTCGAAGGCTGAAGTCGCCATGCTGAACGAGACGCCAATGCGCGGCATGCCGATGCCCCCGACCGATCCCCTGATCTATCGCTTCTACGAACTCGTGATGGTGAACGGGCCGGCCTGGAAGGCCTTGATCGAGGAGGAGTACGGCGACGGCATCATGTCGGCGATCGATTTCGACATGGTGATGGAACGACAGCCCAACCCGAAGGGCGACCGCGTCAAGATCACCATGAGCGGCAAATTCCTGCCGTACAAATATTACGGCGCCAGCGGCAACGTGCCGGAATACGGCTTCAAGGAGGAGTGACCGCGGCGAAGGCGGCGCGCAACGCGCCGACCTCTGCCATCTCGCGAATATAGGTGAAGGATCCCTTGTCCTTCATCTCGCGCGCGCAGGTCAGGAACGCGGCAAGCGCGTAGCGCGACAACGCCCCGCCGACGCTGATGCGCTTGACGCCGGCGTCCGACAATTGCTCGGCCGTCAGCGTCGGGTCGGCAAAGCCCATGACGTGGTTGAACGGCTTACCGAGCGAGGAGACGACGGTCCGGATCGTGCCGAGGTCGTACAGGCCGGGCGCATAGAGGACATCGGCGCCCGCGGCCTCGAAGGCCTGCAGGCGGCGAACCGTGTCGTCGATGTCCTTGCGGCCGTGCAGGAAGTTCTCGGCCCGCGCGGTCAGCGTGAACGGAAACGGCAGCGCACGCGCCGTTTCGACGGCGGCCTGGACGCGCTCGACCGCGTGGGAAAAGTCGTAAATGGGGCGATCGCGGTCGCCGCTGAAATCCTCGATCGATCCGCCGACGGCGCCGGCCTCGGCGGCGCGCTGTATCGCCTGGGCGGCACGCTTCGGCTCGTCCGCACCGCAATTCTCGAGGTCGACACTGACGGGCAGGTCGGTCGCCTCGACGATCGCGCGCGCGTTGGCGAGGATGACATCGAGGCTGACGCCGCTCCTGCCAAGCATGTTGGCGACCCCGAGGCTCGTCGTCGCCAGGGCCTCGAAGCCCATCGCCGCGAGCAACTTGGCGGTGCCGGCGTCCCATGGATTGGGAATGATGAAGGCGCCTCGGCGCGCGTGCAGGGCGCGGAACGCTGTCGCCTTGTCCAGCTGGCTCATCATGGCTCGTCTCCGTGTTGTCGGTCGAGGCAGGCTTAGGAGCATTTTCGCCATCCGACAAATTTGTTATTCTTACGGAAGACATCAGTTTTTTGCATGAGGTCGTAATGGACAGTGACGCCCTCAACACCTTCCTGACCGTTCATCGCAAGGGAGGGATTTCGAATGCCGCGAAATTCCTGCACCGCTCGCAGCCGGCGATCTCGCGCCGCATCGCGCTGCTGGAGCATGAGCTCGGCGTGCCCCTGTTCGAACGAGTGGCAGGCCGCACCCGGCTCAGCGATGCCGGACGCGTGCTGATTCCCTATGCCGAGCGCGCGGTTGCCGCGGCAGAGGACGCCGAACAGGCGATCCGCGCATTGACCAAGCAGAATGCAGGGCCGGTGTCGCTCGCGGTGACCGGAACGCTGGCCGATAGTCGCCTGTCGACCATCATGAAGCGGTTCGCAAAGGAGAATCCGGCCGTCACGCTGGCCTTGCAGACCGCGACCAGCGCGGAGGTCAGCGATCTCGTCCGGCGCGGCGAGGCGACGATCGGCCTGCGTTACAACACCGACCGCTCCGGCGACCTCACCTGCGAGCTGGTGCTGAGCGAGGCGTTGCAGGTGGTCTGTGCGCCCGACCATCCTCTGGCTGGAAAGCGCGTGAAGCGCCTCGCGGAGCTCAGCGGCGAGCGCTGGATCGCATTCCCGGCGACGCGCGGGCGCCGCGAGATCGCCGCGGCTCACGTGTTTGCGCTGTTTCTCACGCAAGGGCTCGGCGAAGTGGAGTGGACGGCCGTGGATAGCCTCACCGCCCAGAAGCGGCTCGTCGAGGCGGG
Source organism: Bradyrhizobium sp. CCBAU 53351 (assembly GCF_015291745.1). Lineage (NCBI taxonomy): Bacteria > Pseudomonadati > Pseudomonadota > Alphaproteobacteria > Hyphomicrobiales > Nitrobacteraceae > Bradyrhizobium > Bradyrhizobium sp. CCBAU 53351. The sequence continues at coordinate 4,998,817 of NZ_CP030059.1, read as the reverse complement.
CTTCGGTGTTGCGCTGCTGGCACGGAGCCACATGGCGGAGGAACTGCGTGCGGCCTCGCTCGCGACGATCGTGGTGGACGATCTTGCGGCGGATCAGGACATCGTTCTCGTCACGCGCCGCGGTGGTTTTCTGAGCGCTGCGGCCGAGCGCCTGCTCGAGACCATCCGGCGCAACTATGCCGGGCGGGACGTCCCGACCACGCGGGACACCGGAAAGCGATCGCCGGCGCGCAAGGGTATTGCGCGCCGGCGCCTTGCTTAACTCAATTATTTCCCGGCTTTGACCTCGGCGGCTGCGACCGCGAGCAGCTCGCTCATCTTGGCGCGAATCGCCTGCTCGGTGACGGCGACGTTCTTGGCGGCGAAATCAGCCGTCAGCTTGCGCACGACGTCGGCATCGCCGGCCTCCTCGAAGTCGGCCGCAACCACTTCCTTGGCATAGGCGGTGGCGGCATCGCCGGAGATGCCGAGCTTTTCGGCGGCCCAAAGCCCGAGCAGCCGGTTGCGGCGGGCCTCCGCCTTGAATTTCTGCTCCTCGTCGAGGGCGTATTTCTTCTCGAAACCTTCCTGGCGCTTGTCGAACTCGCTCATGCCTTGTTCCAAATCCCTCTGATGGCGCGGGGGGCCTTCCGTTGCGACCGCCCGGCTGCGTGCCTACATAGATAGCACATATCGGCAAAACAACGGGCCGTTAAGCCGCAGGCAAGACGGTATAAGTTGGCGCCGGACGGCCGGATCGATTGTGCTCGGACAGCCAATCGGATAGGTTGCCTAAAGGCTTGGTTCCCGTTCTGTTTCCAAGGGTTTATAGATGGGTTCCGGGCTGTTCACGGCAGCTCCGCTGTGGGTCGTAAATCCTAGTAACCGGAGCACACCAAATACATGGATTTCAACAAAACACGGTACATCCCCATGAGCCGTCGGCGTCGTATTTATGAAGGCAAGGCAAAGGTTCTGTATGAAGGCCCGGAGCCCGGTACCCTGATCCAGCACTTCAAGGACGACGCCACCGCGTTCAATGCGAAAAAGCATCAGGTGATCGAGGGCAAGGGTGTCCTCAACAACCGGATCTCGGAGTACCTGTTTCAGCACCTCAACGACATCGGGGTGCCGACCCATTTCATCCGCCGCCTCAACATGCGCGAGCAGTTGATTCGCGAGGTCGAGATCGTGCCGCTCGAGGTGGTGGTGCGGAACGTCGCCGCCGGCTCGCTGTCGCAGCGCCTCGGCATCGAGGAGGGCACCCAGCTGCCCCGTTCGATCATCGAATTCTACTACAAGAACGACCAGCTCAACGATCCCATGGTGTCGGAAGAGCACATCACGGCCTTCGGCTGGGCGACGCCCCAGGAGATCGACGACATCATGGCGCTCGCCATCCGTGTCAACGACTTCCTCACCGGCCTCTTCCTCGGCATCGGCATCCGCCTCGTCGACTTCAAGATGGAGTGCGGGCGCCTGTTCGAGAACGAGATGATGCGCATCATCGTCGCCGACGAGATCTCGCCGGACAGCTGCCGTCTCTGGGACATCAAGTCGAACGAGAAGCTCGACAAGGATCGTTTCCGCAGGGATCTCGGCGGTCTGCTCGAGGCCTATACGGAAGTTGCAAAGCGTCTCGGCATCCTGATGGAGAACGAGCGTCCGCAGGGCTCCGGCCCGGTGCTGGTGAAGAGCTGAAGAGGATTTTGACGTGAAGGCACGTGTCACCGTTACCCTGAAGACGGGCATCCTCGATCCGCAAGGCAAGGCCATCGAAGGCGCGCTGAAGTCGCTCGGCGTCGACGGCGTCGCCAGCGTCCGCCAGGGCAAGGTGTTCGACATCGAGCTCGCCGGCGCCGACAAGGCCAAGGCGGAAGCCGCGCTGAAGGACGCCGCAGACAAGCTGCTCGCGAACACCGTGATCGAGAATTATCGGGTCGAGCTGATCGGGTGAGCAGGACGGCTCACAGCCATCCCGCGCGGCGAAACCGCCAGTACAGCGCGCCGCAGGCGGTCAGCATCACGCCGAGCAGCATGAAGTAGCCGTACTCCCATTCCAGCTCCGGCATGTGCTTGAAGTTCATGCCGTAGATGCCGGCGAGCGCGGTCGGGATCGCGATGATCGCAAGCCAGGAGGCGAGCTTCTTCGATACCGCCGTCTCCTGCGCCTGACCGACCAGAAGACTTGCCTCGAAGGCGAAGGCCAGCACCTCGCGCATGGAATCGATGCGCTCCTGGATGTTGCGGACGTGGTCGGTGACGTCGCGGAATAGCGGCTGCATGGCCTGCCGCACCATCGCCAGCTCGTCATGCTCCAGCCGGCGGCAGACCTCCACCAGCGGCCCGATCGCGTTGCGCAGCCGCAAGAGGTCGCGGCGCAGCATGTAGAGCCGCTCGATCTGCGCCTTGCTGATCGGCTTCGACAGCACGTCATCCTCGATGCCTTCGACCTCGTCGTGAATGCTCTCGAGCACGGGCGAGTAATTGTCGACGATGAAATCGAGGATGGCGTAGAGGATGTAATCCTCGCCGCGAGCCAGCGCTCGCGGGCAGCTCTCGCAACGCTCGCGCACCGGCTTGTAGGAGGTCGAAGCGCCGTGGCGCACCGAGACCAGATAGCCTTCGCCGACGAAGATGTGGGTCTCGCCGAAGGCGATGCGGCCCTCGATCAGTTGCGCGGTGCGCGCCACGATGAACAGGGCCTCGCCATATTGCTCGATCTTGGGACGCTGATGGGCGTGGTTGGCGTCCTCGATCGCGAGCTCGTGCAGGTCGAACTGCTTCTGCACCGCGCTGAGCAGCGCCATGTCGGGCTCATGCAAGCCGATCCAGACCACGTGGCCGGGCTTGGCGCGCCAGCTCGAGGCCTCGCTGATCGCGATATTGGCAACGCGCCGGCCGTCGACATAGGCACCGGCCGCGACGACGCCCTCGGCGGATACCGGCTCGGCGAGGGAGGTGGGCAGCGACGGGACGTTCATGGCTGCAATCCCGGGCAAGATCGTTGGGCAAAACTGCCGTGGCTATGGCCTGTGTACAAGGCCGCCCGGCGAGGCTAGCACTGGTAAAATCCCCGTCAAATGGCTATGTCTCCCAGCGAATTGGCCCCTTCGGCCAGCCCGATTCCCGTCACCGTCGGAACCCGAACATGAAAGCCGCCATCCTCGTCTTTCCCGGAATCAACCGCGAGCGCGACATGGCGCGTGCGCTGAGGCTGATCTCGGGCCACGAGCCGGCGATGGTCTGGCACGCCGAGACCTCGCTGCCTCCGGGGACCGACCTCGTGGTGGTGCCGGGCGGTTTCTCCTATGGCGATTATTTGCGCTGTGGCGCCATCGCGGCACGTGCGCCGGTGATGGACGCGGTGCGCGACTACGCGGCCAAGGGCGGCCTCGTGCTCGGCGTCTGCAACGGGTTTCAGATCCTCTGCGAGTCCGGCCTGCTGCCCGGCGTGCTGATGCGCAACGCGCGGCTGAAGTTCATCTGCCACGACGTGCATCTGCGCGTCGAGCGTTCCGACACGCCGTTCACCCGCGGCTACAATGCCGGGCAGGTGATCCGTGTGCCGGTCGCCCATGGCGAAGGCAATTACGAGGCGGACGAAGAAACCATCAAGCGGCTCGAAGGCGAGGGGCGGGTGCTCTATCGCTATTGCTCGGCCGAGGGTGTGGTGGACGATAACAGCAACATCAACGGCGCTGCGCACTCCATCGCCGGCATCGTCAACGACAAGGGCAACGTGCTCGGCATGATGCCGCATCCGGAAAACCACGTCGAAGACATCATGGGCTGCACGGACGGCCGCGGCCTGTTCGCCGGCCTCGCTCAGCATCTGGAAAAAGCCGCGTGATTTCGTTCGTGCTGAAGCGGCTGTCGATCGCGGTCGCCGCAATTGCTTTCGCGACGGCCGCGTTTGGCCAAGACTATCCCAAGCGTCCGATCACCATGATCGTGCCGTTCGCGGCCGGCGGCACCTCGGACGTGATCGCGCGTACGGTCGCCGAGCAGATGGGCATCGCGCTCGGCCAGACCATCGTGATCGAGAACGTTGCCGGTGCCGGCGGCTCGACCGCGCTGGCGCGCGCCTCCCGCGCCGAGCCCGACGGCTACACCATCGCGATCGGCAATGCCGGCACGAATGCGGCGACCTACACGATCTATCCGAAACTGCCGTTCACGCCTGAGTCCTTCGTGCCGATCGCCATGGTGGCGAAGACATTCGGCATCATCGCGCTGCGCAAGGACTTTCCGGCCAAGGACCTGAAAGAGTTCATCGCCTACGCCAAGGCCAATCCGGGCAAGATCAATCTCGGCCATGCCGGCGTCGGCTCGTCGAACTATCTGATCTGCAAGAGCTTCGTCACCGCTGCCGGCATCGACGCGACGCTGGTCGGCTACCGTGGTGCTGCGCCTGCGCTGACCGATGCGGTCGGCAGCCAGATCGACGGCGTCTGCGATGCGGCGGCCTCGGTCTCGCAGTCGATCAACGAGAAGCTGGTAAAGGGTCTCGTGGTCGGCTCGACCGTGCGGCTCGCCACGCTGCCGGACCTGCCGACCTCGGCTGAAGCGGGTTTGCCCGAATTCGAGGCGCAGGGCTGGAACGGCCTGTTCGCGCCCAAGGGCACGCCGCCGGCCGTGATCGCCAAGCTGAACGCCGCTGCGCGCACTGCGGTCGAGACCGATGCCGTGAAGAAGCGTTTTGCCGATCTTTCCACTGTCGCCCCTGATGCGGACGAGCACGCGCCCGAAGTGCTGCAGAAGCTCGTGACGCGCGACGTCGAAAAGTACCGGAAGATGCTGGCGGACGACGCCAAGTAGTCGTTAGCGTCGCTTCAGTCGCTCCGCCGGCACCGTCATCGCGGCGACGCCGGCCATTACCAGCAACAGCCCGAGCGCCAGGTTCGACGGCACGCTCTCGCCGAGCAGAGCCACGGACAGGCCGACGCCGATCGGGATGCGCAAATATCCTTGTGCGTTGGTGGTCAGCGTGCCGAGGCGGCCGAGGCAGACGTAGAACAGCATCAGCCCGAGCGCGCTCGAGACGATGCCCATGACGATGGTGGCAATGATCGCCGTCGGCGTCGGCTGCAGCGTCCAGGGCTGGTCGATGATCAGCGAGGGCGGCAGCAGGATGAGGCCGCCGAACAAGAGCGAGCCGGCAGCCACCACCATCGGATCGTAGTCGGACAGGCGCAGACCGAAGATCGTCGCGCAGGCAAAGGAGATGGTGGCAAGCAGGATCGCGATCTCGGCCACGATCTCGTTGCCGAAGCCGTGCAGCGCATCGAGGCCGACGATGAGAATCGTGCCCGCGAGGCCGAGCACCGCGCCCGCGAGCTTGAGCAGCGTCGCCGGCTCGTGACGCGTGATCAGCGAGGTGATCAGGAAGGCGAAAATCGGCGTCGTCGAGGCCAGCACCACCGTGCTCGATGCCGGCACGTATTGCTGCGACCAGGTGATGATCAGGAAGGGGAAGGTCGAGTTGATCAGCTGCTGGGTCGCGAACAGCTTCCAGGCCTTTGCGTCCGTCGGCACCTTGATGTCGCGCATCCACAGGATCGCGAACAGGAAGGCGGCCGCGACCAGCGAGCGTGCGGAGATGAAGGTGATGGGCGGGATGGTGGGAAGCGCCAGCTTGGCCAGCGGATAGGTCGAGCTCCAGCAGCAGGCGAGCGCGAGCAGCAGCGCATAGTCGCGCCAGTTGCGGGCGCCGGTGGCGATGGACGGCAACGGCGTTGATGCGGCCGCCGTCGCGCGACCCGCCTCCGATGTGCTCTGCGGCACCTTGTTCTTGCTCCCCGGCGCGACAGCGCTTGCCGGGAAGTCTGGGCGAGGGCGAGCGAAAAGGGAAGGCGCCGAGCTATGCGTTTGGCTGAGGGAGCGCCTTCCGCTTCATCCGCTTGATCGTGCCGGAAAAGGTCAGCAGAACCCGGTCGGCAGACATCATCTTGCCGCGCAGGAAGATCAGCGAGCCGCCGGCGCGGGTGACCTCGCCGGTGCACTCGATCAGCTCGCCCTCGCGTGCCGCGTCGAGGAATTCGCAGGCGAAGTTGGTCGTCACCGCCCGGCTGTCCAGGACATGGGTGGCGATCGCGAACAGGGAGTAGTCGGCGAAGGCCATGTAGCAGCCGCCATGGACGTTCCCGGAGCCGTTGAGGTGCTTTTTCTCGACCCGGAAGGCGCTGCGGACGCTGCCGTCCGCCTCGATCCGGTGCCAGAAGGGGCCGACATGGGCCTCGAAACTGTCGCGAATCCAGGTCCGCCAGCCCACAAATTCGCCCTCGGTGGCGACGTGGAGGTCGGGGCGGCGGGGTGGGGGCGCTTTGGTCAATTCGTGCAAGGAAATAGGCCTTCAATTGCGGGTCTCGAGCCCTTAAATCCGATCCGTCGGCGCCGTGCAATTCCTGTTCCCGCCGTCCCTGCCTGCAAAACGTGGGACAGCGGGAAAATGCGCCATAAAGGGCTTTTCGCGAGCCCCGGATGTTCCTAAGAACGGCCAAACCGCCGCCGAAAGCCCCTGAAGCCATGAAGAATGAACCCAAGATCACCCCCGAACTGGTTGCCGCCCATGGGCTTAAGCCCGACGAATATGAGCGCATCCTGAAGCTGATCGGGCGGGAGCCGACCTTCACCGAGCTCGGCATCTTCTCGGCGATGTGGAACGAGCACTGCTCGTACAAATCCTCCCGCATCCATCTGAAGGGCCTGCCGACCAAGGCGCCCTGGGTGATCCAGGGCCCGGGCGAGAACGCCGGCGTGATCGACATCGGCGACGGCCAGGCCGTGGTCTTCAAGATGGAGAGCCACAACCACCCGAGCTACATCGAGCCCTACCAGGGCGCGACCACCGGCGTCGGCGGCATCTTGCGCGACGTCTTCACCATGGGTGCGCGCCCGATCGCGTGTCTCAATGCGCTGAGCTTCGGCGCGCCCGAGCACGCCAAGACCCGGCACCTCGTCTCCGGCGTCGTTGCCGGCGTCGGCGGCTACGGCAATTCCTTCGGCGTGCCGACTGTCGGCGGCCAGGTGCGCTTCCACACCCGCTATGACGGCAACATCCTGGTCAACGCGATGGCGGTCGGCCTCGCCGATGCCGACAAGATCTTCTATGCGGCGGCCTCCGGCGTGAACATGCCGATCGTCTATTTGGGTTCCAAGACCGGCCGCGACGGCATCCACGGCGCCTCGATGGCCTCGGCCGAGTTCGACGACAAGTCCGAAGAGAAGCGCCCCACGGTGCAGGTCGGCGATCCCTTCGCCGAAAAGCTGCTGCTGGAGGCCTGCCTCGAGATCATGGAGAAGGGCTGCGTCATCGCGATCCAGGACATGGGCGCGGCGGGGCTGACCTGCTCGGCCGTCGAGATGGGCGCCAAGGGTGATCTCGGCGTCGACCTCGATCTCGACGCGGTGCCGACGCGCGAGACCGGCATGAGCGCCTACGAGATGATGCTCTCGGAAAGCCAGGAGCGCATGCTCATGGTGCTCAAGCCCGAGAAGGAAAAAGAAGCCGAGGCGATCTTCAAAAAGTGGGGCCTCGATTTCGCCGTCGTCGGCTACACCACGCCGAGCAAGCGCTTCGTGGTCAAGCATGGCGGCGACGTCATGGCCGACCTGCCGATCAAGGAGCTCGGCGACGAGGCACCGCTCTATGACCGCCCGCATGTCCCGTCCGTCGCGCTGCCGGTCGTGCATGCGCGCGAAGTGCCGGCGCCGATGGGTTTAGGCAGCGCGCTGGAGAAGCTGATCGGCACGCCCGACATGTGCTCTAAGCGCTGGGTCTGGGAGCAGTACGACCACGTCATCCTCGGCAACACCATGCAGCGTCCCGGCGGCGATGCCGCAGTGGTGCGCGTGCAGGACGGGCCGAAGGGCCTCGCGCTGACCGTCGACGTGACGCCGCGGTATTGCGAAGCCGATCCGTTCGAAGGCGGCAAGCAGGCCGTCGCCGAAGCCTGGCGCAACATCACCGCGGTCGGCGGCAAGCCGCTCGCGATCACCGACAACCTCAATTTCGGCAACCCTGAGCGGCCCGAGATCATGGGCCAGTTCGTCGGCTGCCTGAAGGGCATTTCGGAAGCCTGCCGCACGCTGGATTTCCCGGTCGTCTCCGGCAACGTCTCGCTCTACAACGAGACCAATGGCCGCGCGATCCTGCCGACGCCCTCGATCGGCGGCGTCGGCCTGCTCGACGATTTCACCAAGTCCGCCTCGCTTGCCTTCAAGGCCGAGGGCGAAGCGATCCTCCTGGTCGGTGAGACCCATGGCTGGCTCGGCCAGTCGGTGTATCTGCGCGACATCTGCGGCCGCGAGGAGGGCGCGCCACCGCCGGTCGATCTCGCCGCCGAGAAGCGCAATGGCGATTGCGTGCGCGGCATGATCCACGCGGGCACCGCCACAGCCGTGCACGACCTCTCCGACGGCGGCCTGCTGATCGCGCTCGCCGAGATGGCGATGGCGGGCGGCATCGGCGCCAGGCTGCTGGCGGCGCCGACCTCGCTGGTGTCGCAGGCCTATTGGTTCGGCGAGGACCAGGCGCGCTATCTCGTCACCGTGCCGGAAACGGAAGCCGGCCGCGTGCTCGCCAAGATGCGCGGCTGCGAGGTGCCCTGCGTCCGTATCGGTACCACCGGCGGCGACGCGATCGCCATTGCCGGCGAAGCGCCTGTCACGATCGACAGCTTGCGGATCTCGCACGAGCGCTGGCTGCCGGAATATATGGGCGGCAAGGCGGCGTAAGGCGCTTCCACAAACTCAGAGCCGTAGCCCGGATGGAGCGAAAGCGTAATCCGGGACCGCTATCGCGTGTGGCAACACTCCCGGATTGCGCTGCGCTCCATCCGGGCTACGATCCCGTCGTCGCAAGGGCTCCTTGACGAGCCGAGAGACCGCGCGCTCTCACAACACCGACGACGCCCCCGGTATCTTGCGCAAAGCCGCCGTCAGGCCCCAGCTCAGGATCACCGTGAGCACGAAGCCGATCGCGGCCTTCACGATCGCAGGCAGCTCGTAATCGAACAGCGCATACTGGATCCACAGTGCGATCGGGTAGTGCACCAGGAAGATGCCGTAGGCGTCGGCCTGCATGCGGTCGAGCAGGGTTGGCCCCGGCGCTTTCGAATGCAGGAAGAAGGCGAGGATCGTGAGCAGGATCGACGCCGAGAACAGCACCAGGAACGTGCCGTAGAACGCGTGGTACCAGTGCGGCAGCGGATCGGGATTGCCGAGGATTTCGCGCTTGATGTAGATCATGCCCCACATCAGGCAGTACGGCACCAGCGTGATGAACACCCACCGCCAGCGGTCGTTCGGCAGCTGACCGTCCGAGCTGAGGATGCCGCGATCGAAGTTCGCCGAGCCGACGCTGGCGCCGATGAAGAAGTAGCTGAAGTAGAGCAGGATGCGGCTCGCCTGCACCGAGAACGGTCCGAACTCGAACCATTTGTTGGCGCCGAAATAGACCAGCGCCGGCACGTAGACGAGGATGCTGATCGCGGCGAGCACCAGCCAGAACGCGGCCGGCTGGTCGAATCCGCGCAACGAGACGCGGTTGATCGGGTCGACCAGATGCGCCGAGACCCGGTAGAGCAGGCTCGCGGTGAGATCGAAGGCGAGCAGCACCCACACGAACCAGATCGGGCCGCTCGGCCACGGCCCCGCCGTCACCGTCTTCCACCAGAATGCAGCGAAGGTCAACTCGGGCTCGGCCCGCAGCGCGATGGCGTAGTAGGCGAGCGGGATGACGGTGAGGGCCGCGATCGCGAACGGCAGCCCGAGCCGCAACAGGCGGTCGCGCAAAAAGACCGACGGTGCCTTGCGCGCGATGCCGGGCCAGGTGAACAGGCCCGACAGGAAGAAGAACATCGCCATGAAGAAGCTGTCGGTGGCGAGCACAATCATGTCGAAGCCGGCGAAGGAGGCCGGATCGGTGTGACCGAAATGCGTGTAGGGAATCACCGCGTGATGCAGCAGCACCACCAGCGTCAGGAAGGTACGGGCACGATCGAGCGAGAGATTGCGCGCCTTGCTCTTCGGCGCAGCCTGCGCCTCCGCGCCCATCGTCGCTGAATGTGACATCGTCATTATGGTCGCCCCGCGTCCCGTCCCGCCGGGACTGTGCCGCCGGGAACCGGATTCAGCAAGTGTCGTTTCGGCAGCGGCAACCGGAGGAACCAGTTCCGCGTAGCAAAGTTAGCATTCGCGAAAGGGCGTAGAGAGCCGCGGCAAGCGGCAACCGATTGCGGAGCTGGCGATGACGATCCTGAAATGGGCGCTGATCTTCCTGCTGATCTCGATTGTGGCCGGCGTGCTCGGCTTCACCGGAATCTCGGCTGCCTCCGCCGATATCGCCCGCTTCCTGTTCTACGTGTTTGTCGTGATCTTCCTGGTGCTGCTGATACTGGGGCTGACGATTTTCAGGGCATAGCCCGACCGGTAGCAGCACTCATCGTCATGCCCGGGCTCGTCCCGGGCATCCACGTGTTTCGGTATCTGCGATTATCCAAGAACGTGGATGGCCGGGATAACCCGGCCATGACGTGGCGCTACAGCAGGGCCTACCCCACTTCCTCGATCTTCACCTTGTCCGGATAGAAGGCGAGATGGCCGGAAATCTCCGTCATCGCGGGGAAGGGCGTCTCGTAAGTCCAGATCGCATTGTCGAGCGTCTTGCCGTCGGCCTTGACGCTGAAATAGTTGGCGTCACCCTTGTAGGGGCAATGGGTGGTGCGCTCGGTGCGCTCCAGCAGGGCCATATTGGTGTCCTCCCGCGGCACATATTGCACCGCCGGGTATTTCGCCTCTTTCAGGGTCAGTGCCTTGCTGGTCTCGGCAATCACGATGTCGCCCGCGGTGACCCGGACGCGCCGGGGATTTTGGGTGATGGTGATGGGGTGGTCGGGCCCTGGAAGCTTCATGATGTCACGCCTTTTCGATCGATCTGCCTTGCGCGGCACTTTGTCGTGCCTTTATCCCGATGGGATCAGGGATATAGTGCCGGAATGCGTGACGAAGAAGGCTGTTCACGCTAAGTTTGACCCAGCCGGCGAGGGGACCCCGGCGCGATTCGACGAGACAGGAGCACGACCCGAATGCCCATGGACGCCCACGATATCGAGGCGATGATCAAGGCGGCGATCCCCGATGCCGAGGTGACCATCCGTGACCTCGCCGGGGACGGCGATCACTATGCCGCGACCGTGATCTCGGAATCCTTCCGCGGCAAGTCCCGCGTCCAGCAGCACCAGATCGTCTATCAGTCCCTGCGCGGCCAGATGGGCGGCGTGCTGCACGCGCTGGCGCTGCAAACCGGCGTACCGGGCGCTTGATCTGACCGGCTGCCTGATCTGATCGCGCGACGGGGGAAGGATGATGGCTGCGGACAATCCTCGCGGCGCGATGTTTCGCGTCATCGTGCCGAACCAGCACAGCCGCGTCACCAATGTCGAGCTGTTCTTCGACCTCGTTTTCGTCTTCGCGGTCACGCAGGTCTCGCACACGCTGCTGCACCATTTCACGCCGCTCGGCGCGGTGCATGTCACGGTGTTGTTTCTCGCGGTGTGGTGGGTCTGGGTCTACACCGCCTGGGTCACCAATTGGCTCAATCCCGAGCTGACCCCTGTCCGCGTCATGCTCTTCCTCATGATGTTGGGCGGCCTCGTGCTGTCGACGACGATCCCGACCGCATTCGAGGGGCGGGGCCTGTGGTTTGCGATCGCCTACGCGACCATGCAGCTCGGACGCACCGCCTTTTGGCTGTTCGCAACGCCGCGGCATCGGACTGCGGTGCGCCACAACGCGATCCGCATCCTGACCTGGCTCTCGATCTCCGCGGTGTTGTGGATCGCAGGCGGCCTATACGAGGGCGAGACGCGGCTATGGCTGTGGATTGCGGCCGTCACCTGGGAGTACGTCTCGCCGGCGGCGCGGTTCTGGGTGCCGAAGCTGGGCTTCTCGTCGGTTGAAGCCTGGGCTGTCGAAGGCGGCCACATGGCCGAGCGCTGCTCCCTCTTCGTGATCATCGCGCTGGGCGAGGCCGTCGTCGTCAACGGCGCGACCTTTGCCGAGCTGGAATGGACCGCAGCCAACATCCTTGCCTTCGTTTCCGCGCTGGTCGGCGCCATCGCCATGTGGTGGATCTATTTCCACAAGGGAGCGGAAGCCGGCGCCGAGCGGATCTCGAAGTCCGCCGAATCCGGCCGGCTGGCGCGGCTCGCCTATACCTATCTGCACATGCCGATCATCGCCGGCATCATTCTGACTGCGGTGTCGGATGAGCTGGTGCTGAAGCATCCGACCGGCCATTCCGACTTCAGGACCATCGTGAGCACGATCGGCGGTCCCTTGGTATTCCTGGTCGGCACCATCCTGTTCAAGCACGCGATCCGCGGCTTCCTCCAGCTCTCGCACGGCATCGGCATCATCCTGCTGCTGGTGCTATGGTGGTTCGCCGCCGATCTCTCGCCACTCTGGCTCTCGGTCGCCAGCAGCGCGATCATGATAGTCGTCGCGGTGTGGGAGTCGGTGTCGCTGGGGCCGGCAACCGAGGAGTAGGCGCGGGAAGCCTACTCCGCGACCTCCAGCGCGTGCACCGAGAACATCTTCGCCGCATCCGTCCAGCTTTCGCGCACTCGCCAGCCGGCGCCTTGCGCCAGCGCGGAAAAGCGCTCGAGGCTGTATTTGTAGCTGTTCTCGGTGTGGATGCTCTCGCCCGGGCGGAACGAGAAACTGGTGCCGAGCAGGCGGACGGTCTGGCTCTTTTTGCTGATCAGATGCATCTCGATGCGGTACCGCTCGCGGTTGTAGATCGCGCGATGAGTGAAGGCGGACAGGTCGAAATTACCGCCGAGCTCGCGGTTGATGCGGACCAAGACATTGAGGTTGAAGCGCGCGGTGACGCCGGCAGCATCGTTGTAGGCGTCATGGAGCACGCGCTCGTCCTTCTCGAGGTCGGCGCCGATGATCATCTGCGCGCCGCGGCCGAGGATCTTGCGTGCGCTCTTCAGGAAGGCCTGCGCCTCCTGCGGCTCGAAATTGCCGATGGTCGAGCCGGGGAAGAAGCCGACCTTGGGCATGGACGCGACCGCCTTCGGCAGCTCGAACGGCGTGGTGAAATCGGCCGCGACCGGATAGATGCCGAGCGCAGGGAAATCCCGCTTCAGGCCATTCGCCTGCGCTTTCAGGAAGTCGCCGGAGATGTCGACGGGGACATAGGCCGCGAATTTGCAATGATCCAGAAGCAGGCGAACCTTGGTGGTCGCGCCGGCGCCGAACTCGACCAGCGCTGCGTGCTCCGGAATGATCTTCGCGATCTCGCGGCCGCGCTCGGTCAGGATCGCAAGCTCGGTGCGTGTCGGATAATACTCCGGCAGCTTCGTGATCGCCTCGAACAGCTCCGATCCTGTCGCGTCATAAAAGTATTTCGGCGACAGCTTTTTCGGCTGCTGCGAGAGGTCCTCGAACGCCTCGCGGGCGAAGGCGGTCGTCTGCTCGTCGGGAAGATGGGCTTCGGCCAAAGCGCTGGCGTGCACATTCATGATACTCTCCTGAACGCGCTGTCCGGCGCGCATTTGTCGTGGGATAGTTTCTACTCGTAGTCGGCGAGCCGCAGCCCGGTGAACTGCCAGCGGTGGTGCGGATAGAAGAAGTTCCGATAAGTGATACGACTATGGCCCTCCGGAGTTGCAAGCGAGGAGCCGCGCAGCACCAATTGGTTGACCATGAATTTGCCGTTGTACTCGCCGAGCGCCCCTTCGACGGCGCGATAGCCCGGGTAGGGCGAATAGGAGCTGCGCGTCCATTGCCAGACGATGCCGAAGGCGTCGTTGAGCTGGCCCGCGCGGGCCGCGACCTCCCATTCCATCTCGGTCGGCAGATGCTTGCCGGCCCAGCGGGCATAGGCGTCGGCCTCGTAATAGCTGACATGGCAGACCGGTGCGTCGGGATCGACCGGCCTGAGGCCGGCGAGCGTCATCATCTGCCACCCGCCGTCGGCTTCACGCCAATGGCCGGGCGCCTGCCAGTCGTCCTTGCTGGCCGCGGCAAAGCCGTCCATCAGCCACAACGTCGCGGTCCGATAGCCGCCGTCGCGCATGAAGGCGAGCCACTCACCATTGGTGACGAGGTTGCGCGCGACCTTGACCGGCCCGACGAGAGCGCGATGGGCCGGCTTCTCGTTGTCGAAATGAAAGCTGTCCTCGACATGGCCGACGGTGTGGATGCCCTCGTTGAGGTGCAGCCAGTCATCACCGGTGCGGGTCGCGGCGGGAAAGCGCCAGTCCGGGTCGTAGGCCGGATAGACCGGGTTCTGCGCAAAAGCGTGCAGGATGTCGGTGAACATCAATTCCTGATGCTGCTGCTCGTGGTTCAGCCCGACCTCGACCAGCGGCGCGATCTCGCGAAGCTTGTCCGCGCCGGTCTCGCGGAAGAATTTGACGACGGCCGCATCGACATGTCTGCGATAGGCACCGACTTCGTCGGCGCTGGGACGGGTGATGTCGCCGCGATGATTGCGCGCATGACGCGGGCCGGCGCTGACGTAATAGGAATTGAACAGGAACGCGAAATCGGGGTGGAAGGGCCGATAGCCCGCGGCGTGCTCGCCGAGCAGGAATTGCTCCCAGAACCAGGTGGTATGCGCCCGATGCCATTTCGTCGGGCTGGCATCCGGCATGGACTGGATCTGCTGGTCCTCAGGCGAAAGCGGCGCGGCCCGACGTTCGGTCTCATTGCGGACGGCAAGATATGCGTCCTGAAGCCTCTGGGCGAGGCCGCCCTGACCGGACAATGACGAAAGCGGGGCAGTGGCCGTAGCGGAGGCTTGTTTCGTCACGTTTTTCTCCAGACAGGACAAGAGAACGTTGTTGGCGTTGCCCGGTTCCAAAACCAGGGTTCGTCCTAGATAGGGGCTCCGTTACGGTATGAAAGTCCTCTAGGGCGATGATATTGATGTCATCAGCCTATGGACAGGCTTGGGGCCCGCTGGGGTCAAGCCGGCCACCGTGGAGCTTGTCGCCGCCATTTTACTTTGGATGCACAACGGTTTGGGCTACATATATAGGCAGGTATCGGGTTAGATCGGCAGAGCCAGCCCGAAGCGATCGGTGAGGGCTTCGCCCCAAAAGGACACGGATATGAGCATCGAGGAATTCATCGCAAACGAAGTGAAGTCGAACGACGTGGTTCTGTTCATGAAGGGCACGCCGCAATTTCCGCAGTGCGGTTTCTCCGGCCAGGTCGTCCAGATCCTCGACCATATCGGCGTCGGCTA
Source organism: Bradyrhizobium sp. CCBAU 53351 (assembly GCF_015291745.1). NCBI lineage: Bacteria > Pseudomonadati > Pseudomonadota > Alphaproteobacteria > Hyphomicrobiales > Nitrobacteraceae > Bradyrhizobium > Bradyrhizobium sp. CCBAU 53351. Next base: position 4,983,570 of record NZ_CP030059.1, on the reverse strand, counting down.
TAAGGGCCTCAACGTTCTCGAATCCGCAGAACTGCGTAACGGCATCAAGACCTTCTCCAATTGGCCGACCATCCCGCAGCTCTATGTGAAGGGCGAGTTCGTAGGCGGCTGCGACATCGTCCGCGAGATGTTCCAGGCTGGCGAACTGCAGCAGCTGTTCTCGGAGAAGGGCGTCGTCGTCGCTGCCTGATCGTGACCGTGCCGACGCGCCGGATTGGCGGCGCGGTGCTCGAGGTCATTGTTGCCGACATCACCACACTGAGCGTTGACGCCATCGTCAACGCCGCCAATACGTCGCTCCTTGGCGGGGGCGGCGTGGATGGCGCGATCCATCGGGCAGCCGGCCCCGATCTGGTTGCCGAATGCCGCACGCTCCACGGCTGCAAGACCGGCGATGCCAAGATCACCGGGGGCTACCGGCTCAAGGCTTCCCATGTGATCCACACCGTCGGGCCGGTCTGGAACGGCGGCACGATCGGCGAGGATGGCCTGCTCGCCTCCTACTATCGCCGTTCGTTGGAGCTGTGCGGGACGCACAGGCTGACCTCGGTGGCATTCCCCGCAATTTCGACCGGCGTTTTCCGTTTTCCAGCCGACCGGGCTGCCGACATCGCCGTGCGCACGACGATCGAGGGCCTGACGGCTGCGCCGTCCGTAACCCGGGTCGTGTTCTGCTGCTTCGCGGAGCCAGGCGCCAAACTCCATGCCGAGGCGCTTGCTCGCCACGCCGGCCCTTGTGCCGACTGAAGCGGTCGGTACACTCCGCCGGACCATGTTCCGGGGAGGGGATATGATTTCAAAGTCTGGACTGCGTGTGCTGGTTTGTGGCGCGCTGGTGTCGCTTGGCGCGATGTCGCTGGCGCGGGCGGAGGGCACTTACGAGATTCCGGCGGGGGCGCATTTCAACCAGGACAAGCTCGGCAGGATCAGCGAGTTCTTCAAGAACGAGGTCGCGACCGGCAAGATCGCCGGCGCAACTGTCCTGATCCGGCAGCACGGCAAGCCGGTCTATCACGAAGCCTTCGGCGTGCAGGATGTGGTCAGCAAGGCGCCGATCACCGACAAGACCATCTTCCGCCTGTTCTCGATGTCCAAGGCGATCACCTCCGTCGTCGCGATGCAATTGGTCGAAGATGGCAAGATCAAGCTCGATGATCCCGTCTCGAAATACATTCCGTCCTTCGCCAATGTGAAGGTCGGCGTCGAGAAGAAGGCCGAGGACGGCACCAAGTCGCTCGAGCTGGTGCCGCCCAACCGGCCGATGACGGTGCACGATCTGATGACGCACACCTCGGGCATCACCTATGGCTTCTATGGCGACAGCCTGGTCCGCAAGGCGTATCGCGACGCTAACATTTATGCCGGCGATTTCGATCTTGCCGAGTTCGCCGAGCGCATCGCGAAACTGCCGTTGCACAACCAGCCGGGCGCGCTCTGGCAATATGGCCATTCCACCGACGTCCTGGCCCGCGTGATGGAGATTGCGGCCGGCAAGCCGCTGATCGACATCATGCGGGAGAAGCTGCTCGATCCGCTCGGCATGGTCGACACCGGCTTCTTCGTCACCGCCCCCGAGAAGCAGAAGCTGATGGCGCAGCCGGTGCCGAACGATGCCGATTTCCGGGTCGGCCGGATCAACGATCCGACCGTCGTCAAGAAGATCCAGTTCGCCAGTGGCGGCATGGTCACGACCATGGCCGACTATGAGCGCTTCGCGCAGATGCTGCTCAATGGCGGCAGCCTCGACGGCAAGACCATCCTCAAGCCCGCGACGTTCAAGCTGATGACCACCGACCAGATCGGCCCGGGCTCCGGCGTCGATCGCGATTATTTCTACTTCCCCGGCGACGGTTTCGGCTTCGGCCTCGGGCTCGCGGTCCGCACCGATCCCGGCAACGCCAAGCCGCCGCCGCCCGGCGACCTCGGTGAATTGAAGTGGGACGGCGCGTCCGGCTGCTATTTCGTGATCGATCCCAAGCAGGACATGTTCTTCGTGCTGCTGGAGCAGACCCCGACCGAGCGCCAGCGCGTGCAGCGGACCTTGAAGCAGCTGGTCTACGAAGCCATGGAGAAGTGACATGAGCAGGCGCCGCGCCTTTCTCGCGGCGCTCGTTCTTCTGGTCGGGGTGGCCGGTGCGAAGGCCGGCTCCGAGACGCGTGCTGCCCGCACGCTCTCGGCCGAAGGGCTGGCGACGGTCTCCACCTACATCAGGAACGAGGTCGCGACCGGGAAGATCCCCGGCGCCATCCTGCTGCTGCAGCAGCACGGCAAGTCGGTCTATTGCGAGAATTTCGGCGTCCGCGACGTCGCCACCGCCATCCCGATGAGCGCGGATACGATCTTCCGCCTCTATTCGATGTCGAAGCCGATCACGTCGGTGATGACGATGATGCTGGTCGAAGAGGGCAGGCTCGCGCTCGAGGATCCCGTCGCAAAGTACATTCCGGCTTTTGCCGAGATGAAGGTCGGCGTCGAGAGGAGGGGCACGGCGGACAAGGTTGCGCTCACGCTGGAGCCGCAACAGCGTCCCGTCACGATCAAGGATCTGCTGCGTCATACAGCGGGCCTGCCCTACGGAGCCACGGGCGGCAGTAGGGTGCGCGAGCTCTATGCTGTGGCCGATCTCTTCAATAGCGATCTGTCCAACGCCGATTTCGTCGCGAAGCTTGCGACGCTGCCGCTCGCCGAGCAGCCGGGCACGGTGTGGGACTACGGCTTTGCCACCGACGTGCTCGGCCGCGTTGTCGAAATCATCTCGGGCAAGACGCTGTTCCAGTTCGAGAAGGAAAGGCTGCTCGATCCGCTCGGCATGAGCGAAACCGCGTTTCACGTCGCCGATGCCGCCAAGTTTCCGCGTATCGCCGAGCCGATGCCGGAGGACCGCAACATCAGTCCGACGACGCAGATGCGCGACGTCAGGCGGCCCGTGACCTGGGAATCGGGCGGCGCCGGCCTGGTCGGCACGGTCGGCGACTATGCGCGGTTCGCGCAGATGCTGCTGAATGGCGGCACGTATGAAGGCCGGCGCTATCTCAAGCCCGAGACCATTGCGCTGATGGCGTCGGATCACGTCGGCCCCGAAACCAACATCGGGCGCGACCAGAACTATTATCCGGGCGGCAGTTCCGGCTTCGGCCTCGGCTTCGCCGTGCGCACCTCGGTGCCGCCGGGGACGTCATGGCCACTGGGCGAATATCGCTGGGACGGCGTCGGCGGCACCTTCTTCTTCATCGATCCCGAAGACGATCTGTTCGGGATCTTCATGGTGCAGACGCCCTCGCAGCGCGGCCGGATTCAATTGGCGCTGAAGACGCTGATCTATCAGGCGATGGGGCGGTGAGCGCGGATGGCTTCGTAGCCCGGATGGAGCGCGACGCAATCCGGGAGTCTGCCGCCGAAAGATGACCCGGATTATGCTTGCGCTCGATCCGGGCTACGGCAGCTCAATTACGCTCCGCGCACGATCTCGCGCACGTAGCCGATCGTCTCCTCGATCTGGCCCGCGTCGACGTCGAGATGGGTGCAGGCGCGGATGCGTCCGTCCATCATCGCGAGCGTGACGCCGCGCTGGCGCAGCGCCGCGACCATCTTGTCGCCGGCAATGCCGGCGCCGTCGGGCTTGAAGAACACGAGGTTGGTCTCGGGCTCCTGCACCTCGATCCCTGCGATCTGCGACAGCCCGCGGGCGAGGGCCTGTGCATTGGCATGGTCGTCGGCGAGGCGGTCGACGTGGTGGTCGAGCGCGTAGATGCAGGCGGCGGCGCAGATTCCGGCCTGGCGCATCGAGCCGCCGAGACGCTGCTTCCACTGCCAGACCGCGTCGATGAAGGTGCGCGAGCCTGCGAGCACGCCGCCGATCGGCGCGCCGAGGCCCTTGGAGAAATCGATCCAGGCCGAGTCCCAGCCGGCGGTCATGTCGCGCGGAGAGATACCACTGGCGACGGTGGCATTGAGCAGGCGCGCGCCGTCCATGTGAGTGACGAGGCCATGCTGCTTGGCAATCGCGACGATCTCGTCGAGCGCGGCCTTCTTCCAGATCGTGCCGCCGCCGATGTTGGCGGTCTGCTCGACGCTCACGACGGTCTGCGGCGGCTGGTAGCGCGTGCGCGGATGCAGCGCCTTGCGAAAGGTTTCCGGCGTGAACTGGCCGTCGGGTCCCTTGAGCTGCGTGACCTGGAAGCCGCCGATCGCGGCATGCGCGCCGCCTTCGCGGGCGATGATGTGCGCGGTCTCATGCGCGAGGATCTCGTCGCCGGGGCGGCAATGCACCAGCGTCGCGGTGACGTTGCACATCGTGCCCGAGGGCATGTAGACCGCGGCTTCCTTGCCGAGCAGATCCGCAACGCGCTCGCACAGCGCATTCACGGTCGGATCGTCGCCGACCTGCTCGTCGCCGACCTCGGCGCGCGCCATGGCATCGCGCATCGCAGCCGTCGGCTTGGTCTGCGTGTCCGAGAGCAGATTGATGCGCACCGGCGGCGCCTTGGGATCAACAGGGGGAGGGGTGTAGAGCATGGCTGGTCTCGTCATTCGTTTAGTCGAATAGTTGCGGTCTGATGTCTTGCGCACCGTGAAGGACGGCGCGGATTTCGACGTGGTCGGTCTGCATCGTGTAGAAGATCAGATGGGATGGGAAGCGGAAACGTGGGTAGCCGACCGCGAGTTCGTCCACTTGCTGGCCGATGAGAGGGAAATCGGCGAGACGTCCGAACGAGCGGATCAGGCCTGCATAATAGGCTTCGGCCTGATACTTTCCGAAGCGGCTCTCGGTGAAATCGTAAATGTCGATCAGATCGGCCCGGGTACGCTCCGATAGCCGGTACTCAGCCATGGCGCCGCCGAGCAACACGTCGCCGCGCGGCAGCGAGGATATCTTCCGGAGTGTCCGAAGTGAAATTGTTGCAATCGGGCTGAGCGAACAGGGCTTGATATCGGCGGACCTGCTCGTCGCGGGGCAGCTTGGCCCATGCCTCGAGCTCCGCTTCCGAAGGCGTTGCCGATGGAACGATATTAGTGAGCTGGTCGGCAGTCTGGGACATCAATAATTGTAGGATACCATAAAAAAAGGCCCCGGAAACCGGGGCCTTTGAATGTCGTTCTGCCGTGCTTATCAGCGCGAATAGAATTCGACGACCAGATGGGGCTCCATCTGCACCGGGAACGGCACGTCGGAGAGGCCGGGGATGCGGATGTACTTAGCAGTCATCTTGCCGTGGTCGACTTCGAGATAGTCGGGCGTGTCGCGCTCGGGGAGCTGGCTGGCTTCGAGCACATGGGCCAGCTGCTTGGAGGCTTCCTTGACCTCGATCACGTCGCCGACCTTGAGCTGATAGCTCGAGATGTTGACCTTGCGGCCGTTCACCTTGATGTGGCCGTGGTTGATGAACTGGCGGGCGGCAAAGATCGTCGAGACGAACTTGGCGCGGTACACGACCGCGTCGAGACGGCGCTCGAGCAGACCGATCAGGTTCTCGCCGGTGTCACCCTTGAGGCGGCTCGCCTCGACATAGATGCCGTGGAACTGACGCTCGCTGATGTTGGCGTAGTAGCCCTTCAGCTTCTGCTTGGCGCGCAGCTGCACGCCGAAGTCGGAGAGCTTGCCCTTGCGGCGCTGGCCGTGCTGGCCGGGGCCGTACTCGCGGCGGTTCACGGGGCTCTTCGGGCGGCCCCAGATGTTCTGGCCCATACGGCGATCGATCTTGTACTTCGCCTCACTGCGCTTAGTCATCGCGTCCTCTTCGGTTGCATGGTTTGAGGAAACGCGCCCTCCTGTGTGACGGGATGGATCCCGGCACCGACAGGTCCGATCCCCAAAGCTCAAGGGAGTGGACCACGGGTCGCGAAACGCTTCGCGGGCCGAAATCGGCCCGCGAGCAGGCGGCTTTTAGGGGAGTTTGGGGTTCGCTGTCAATGCGAATGGCCCGGAATCACGTCCCGACCGCCCGGATCGGCTTTGCGCCGGCCGCTCGCAATTCGGCAGCGATTTCAGTGTTCAGGACCTGTTCCAGCCGGGTCAGGACCCGGGCAATGGGGGCAGCGTCCGTGACCCGGTGATCCCAGCGGATCACGACGTGGATGGTCTGGTCGGGCTCGACCAATCCGTAGCTGACGATGAAGGGGCCCGGCGTGACCGGATGGAGCTCGCCGCCGCCATAGGCGGCCACCGAGCTGACCGCGAAGCTGCCGAACCAGTTGCCGCGCTGCCGGCCGAAATTCAGGCCGATGGCCCAGGACAGGCGGCGCAGCGGCAGCGGCAGGCGGGTCGCCCGCATGATCTTGCGGAACATCGGGACGTCGTCAATCGGTGCCGTCTTGGCGCGCCGGATCTCCGCCTCGACCGCGGCCAGTGCCATGGCCTCGGGCGCCGCGATTCGCTGCGGCATCACGCATTCCTCGCCAGCCTCGACCCGGGCAATTGCCACCAGAGCCACGCTCCTGGGCAGCTCGTAGAGCGTGGGACGGGGCCATTTGGCGTAGACGGTGCGCAGGATCGGCTCGTCCCTGGCGACCAGGGCGAAGGCCTTGACGAACATCGCGGCCCAGCCGGCGGGCGCGGCTGCGCCGGCGCGGGCCTCCAGCAGGGGGCGGATCTGGAGCGAACGAGACAGCGACACGAACGGCACGTCCATCGACGCCCGCATGAGGTCGCAAATCAGGCGGCGCGGCAGCGAAATGGTTTTGGGCGTCCCGCGCATCGCTCGTTCAATTCCCGCAGATGAAAAAATGTGCAGCGAGCGGGTTCCCGCTCGCCGCCTGCTTTAGCACGAACCAACCCGCCTGGGGTCGGTCGGTTCGACGCATCAGGGCGCCGGCGAGGCCAGCGGCTTGGTCTTGTCGACGACGTAAACTCCCAGCACTTTCATAGCCTTATCGCCATGAGCCTTGGCGTCATGCACGACACCTGCCGGGATCTGGTAGGAATCGCCGGCTTTCAGGGTTTTCTCGGGCTGCCCATCAATCAGGAGGTTCAGCTCGCCTTCCAGGACGTAGCCGGTCTCGATGCCGGGATGGGTATGACGTCCGGCGGTGCCCCCGGCCGGGATTTCCGCGATGGCAGTGACGGTATTATGGCCCTCCGGGAATTCGACCTTCTGAAGCGGAGTGCGCTTGATTCCGGGCTGCTGGGCGAAGGCGGCCACGGCAAGGCCGGCAAAGGTCAAAGCGAGCAAAGTCTTTTTGAGCATGGTTGTTTTCCTCCCGGGCGCGACCCTAGCAGCGTCGCGGTTCCCGGCAAGGTGGCAATCAGCTCGCTCAGCGCTTGATGCCGTCGAACGCCCCCATGATGCCGCGCTGGAAAAGCGACCAGTCGAAGCCGAGCGCGATGGCGCGGTAGCCGCGATCGACAAGCGCGTTGGCCTGGTCGGCGGTGCGGGCAACGCCGCCGATCGGCACGCCGCTTCTGAGAATGCCGGCCTCCGCGCGCGCGACCAGCTCCAGCAATTCCGGATCGTCCATCTGGCCGCGCTTGTTGATGGACGTCGCGAGATCGCCGGGGCCGATCACCGCGACGTCGATGCCCGGCGTCGCCATGATCTCGTCGATGCGGTTGACAGCCTCGACATGCTCGATGGTGATCATGCAGATCATCTCGTCGTCGGCGCTGGCCATGTAGTCCGGCATCGACTGGCCCCAGCGGAACGGGGCATGGAAGGGACCCCAGAGCCGATCGCCGCGCGGCGGATAGCGTACGCTGCGCACCGCCTTTTCGGCGTCCGCGCGGCTGGTGATCATCGGGAAGTTGATACCGAAGGCACCGATGTCCATCGGCGCCTTGGCAAGCCACGGCTCGTTGGCCGCGATCCGCACCAGGGGCGTGCACGGCGTGCCCGTCGTCGCGGCGATCATCGCGTGCGCTTCGGTCAGCCCGATCGGTCCATGCTCGAGATCGACGATGATCCAGTCGAGCGAGCGCGCCATGATCTGCACCATCTGCACGCTCGGGATGGTCGCGATCGCGCCGAAGGCGGGGCGCCCGTCGCGCCAGAGCTGGCGGAGACGGTTGAGTGGCGTGGACGGGATCGACATGGAAAGGCCTGCAGCTAGGTGACTACGGCAAAGCCTAGCAGCGCAGCACCGAGGCGCAAGGTCAGGCCAGCGCGCGCCCGCCGAAGAACGGCGTCAGCGTGGCCGAAAGGCCGTGCGCGCGGTTCGAGGTGAAGATCATCTCGGCGCCGGACTGCACGATGTCGCCAGTGCGCGGGCCGAGTAGATCCGAGACGCGGCGGGCGATTGCCGGCGCCGGATCGATCCAGTCGACCGGCCAGGGTGCCAGCCGCTTCAGACGGTCCAGCAGCAGCGGATAATGGGTGCAGGCGAGCACGATTGTATCGGTGCGTGCGCCGGCGTCCTCGGCATCGCCGACGAAGCAGGGGGCGAGCTCGGCAAGGACGTCGCCGTCGCTGATCGGGTGGCCGCCAAGCGCGGCTTCGGCGAGCGAGGCGAGCTCGGGTGAGCCGACCAGCGTCACCTCGCAGCCTTGCGCGAAATCGCGGATCAGGGCCTTGGTGTATTCGCGCTTCACCGTTCCCTTCGTGCCGAGCACCGAGACGCGGCGGGTCCTCGACTGTGCGCAGGCCGGCTTGATCGCCGGCACGGTGCCGACGAAGGGCACGGAATAGGCGGCGCGCAAGTGAGACAGGACCAGGGTGGACGCCGTGTTGCAGGCGATGACGACGATATCAGGGTCATGCGTGCCGATCAGCTCCCCCATCAGCGGCACGACGCGGGCGATGATCTCGTCCTCGCTGTGGTGGCCGTAGGGGAAGAAGGCGTCGTCGGCGACGTAGACAAAGTGCGCGTCGGCGCGCGCCGCCACGACCTCACGCAGCACCGTGAGCCCGCCAAGGCCGGAATCGAACATCAGGATCGTCGGAGAATTGGTCACGTCATTACCCTAGCCCACCATGGTTACCATTCGGTTTTTGGGGCGGTTTTGCGGCGGAGCACCCAGAACGCGTTGGCGAGGTTCATTTCGCGTGCCCGATCATATCCGCAAAATTCCGGGGGAGAGGGAAGTACGACGCACACCTCTCCGAACGAGGGCGTAAGATACCTCGCGGCTGGTCCAATTTGCGCTTCCAGGAGGCGTCATGCTCACTGTCCATCATCTCGGCAAATCGCAGTCCGAGCGCATCGTCTGGCTCTGTGAGGAGCTGGCCATTCCTTACGAGCTGAAGCGCTACACCCGCGATCCCGTCACCATGCTGGCGCCGCCCGACTACAAGGCGCTGCATCCGATCGGGGCGGCGCCGGTGATCACCGACGGCGATCTCGTGCTGGCCGAATCCGGCGCCATCGTCGACTACATCATGGCCAGATATGGCAATGGGCGCCTCGTGCCCCGGCCCGATGATCCGGATTTCGCCCAGTTCCTGTACTGGTTTCACTTTGCCAACGGCACGCTGCAGGCCGGCATGGGCCGCCTGATGATCCTGAGCCGGCTCAAGCTCGCCGAGGACAATTCGATGCTGGTCGCCACCAAAGGGCGCGTCGACCGTGCCTTCGATCTGGTCGATGCGCGCGTCCGCGATGCCGAATATCTGGCCGGCACCACCTTCACCACCGCCGACATCATGATCGGCTTCTCGCTCACCACGATGCGCTACTTCCAGCGTTATGACCTCCAGCGTTGCCCGAACGTGGTCAAATATCTCGGCCGCATCGGCGGTCGTCCAGCCTATCGGCGCGCAATGGAGAAGGGCGATCCGGGCATGGCGCTGCTGCTGAGCTGAGTGTCGGTCACGCGATCCTGTTCGTCGTGGCGGCCCGTTCCGTCGCCAGCTGCTTCTGCAGGCGATCGATGTTCTGCAGGAGGCGCTGGCTGGTCAGCACCAGGAAATAATAGCCGAATTGCGGATCCTGGAAGTAGATCTCGAGCAGCCGGTCATAGGTGATCGTGAGCACCTGGCCGTCTTCGATGCATTCGATCGTTCCGGTGCGCCGGTTATCGGGCGTCAGGAAGCCGAGCTCGCCCATCAGTGCGCCCGGCCCGATCTCGACGTTGATCTCCTTGACCAGGAACTTGCCGGTGACCGTGAGGAGCATTTCCTTCGCCGAATCGCCCAGCTTGAACAGCGTGTCGCCGCGGCGATATCTGCGCTCGGTCATGAAGGGCTTGAGCCATTCGATCGACATGTCGCCTTCGGCGGCATGGCGCGCCTTCTTGACCAGCTTGAGCATCTGCCGCAGGCGCAAGGCGTTGATCGGAAGCATCAGCAGATAGAGCAGGAACGTTGCGACGTTGGCGGACAGCGCGCCGAAGATCGCAAAGAACGCGCAGCCGATCATGTTGGCGACGCGCAGCGGCACCATCGTCCGCATCAAGAGGGTGGCGACGAAGAAGACCGCCCCGACCACGGCGAACATATTGGCCAGCGTGATGTTGCTGACGAAGATCTCCAGCAGCCGGTTGAAGATCGCGTCGTAGGTGACGTTGTTGGGATCGAGGCCCATCTGCACCAGGATCTTCGCGATCCTGAGGTTGTCCGTGGCCGCCTCGAGAATGCGGTCGAGGATCGAGGAAATGTCTGCGCTGCCGGACGGCATGGTACTAATCCCGCGTAAGGCCTTCAGTCCTGGTCGGTGTGCTCGACACGTATAGCCGAAATCGCATGACGGCCGCCTGAAATGAAGCCTTCAGCCGCCATGTCGCAAGAGGCAAATTTTAGCCCGATCGGGCGTTTCGGCAATTGCCCGTTGGTTGTCCGGTAGCCCGCGGCGGCCGTGATTCGGGCAGGGGCGGCGGCGCGGAGGGGGCTGCTGCCCCAGGGCGGGGGCGATCTTCGGCTTATGGCTTGGCGGCGGGCTGCACGACCTGCTGCTCGATGAGGCCAAGATGTCCCGGCAGTGAGCCGGCGCGCAGCATCATGGCCACGCTGCTCGCTTCCTCCAGGGTGAAATTGCCGGAGATCTGCCCCGAGCCGCCGGTGATGGGTTCGCGGATCACGGGGGCGGAGATCACCCTGTCGTCGAGCACGATGGCGAAGGGTTTTCCGATATTCTCTGCGGTGATATGGGCGAAGCGGCGCGTGCCGCGGCCGTTGAAGCGGAACGAGGCGATCGGGTCCTTCGTGCCGCTCGCAAATCCCGGGCCCGCATGGCTGATGTCGTCGCCCTCGAGCGCGCTGTCCCTGGCAACGAGATAGGGCTTGTTGTCCTTGAGGCCGAGCAGGACTTCCGTGCCCGCCGGAGGCGTGGCGGATTGTGCCTGCTCCGGCGCCATCGAGAGATCGATCAGGCGGAAGCTGACCTTGACCTTCCTGGCAAAGGTCGCGGTGATCCGTTCGGGCTCCATCATGCCGGGCAGGAAGATGCGAATGCGATCCGTTCCATCCGGCTGGACGCTGGCGAGCTTGATGCCGGCGTCCTTGAGGCGCTGCTCGATCATGGCGATGGAATCGTCGACGAGATCGCGCAGCCGCGCAGCCGATGCGGCATCGGTCGGCGCGAGCCTGACCAGCCCGTCGCCGCCATCCGTCACGGTGAGCGCGTGCGAGGGCAGTCCCTCCGCATCTGATGCGAGCTTGCGGGCGAGTTGCTCGCGGCCCTTGGCGTCCGCGATCCTCAATTCGACGCCGCCGTCGCGGATCGCAAGGCCCGAAAAGGCGACCTTGCCTTCGCGCAGAGTCTTGTAGACGTCGTCGCGCAAATCCGTGACGACGCTCTGGCGCAAACCCTCGCTGTCCACCTTGTAGATGATGCGCGAGCCGCCCAGCTTCTCCATCTTGTCGGCGACGAAGGCCGCGATCTTGGCGCGCATCTTGTCGAACTGGCTGTCGGCGAGCGCGGTGCAGGGCAGGGCGATGGCCGGGACGAGGACGAGCGCGACGATCAGCCGTGTGAAGCGGTCTCGCAGGGGCCCAATCATGATAACCTCGAGTTTTGCGGCAGGACGCTGGCAAGAAAGTCCAGTGCCGGTTTTTGGTCCCCGGATCGGGCGTGGAGGTTCAATGGCCGTCCAGGCCGAGCCTGATCGCCGCACTCGTTAGGGAATGGACGAACGCCAAATCATCCATCATTCTGTCCGCGCTCGACCGGTCACCGGTCCGGGCCTCGTCGACCCAAAATGTCAAAAGACAGGAGGCGGGGAAATGAACCTGAGGGAGGACGGAATTCCATGGCGGGCATCCACGCGCTCGATCGGCTCATCGGCAACGACTATCCTGATCTTCAGACCGACGCGGAGGTGCAGGCCTTCCAGCAGGTGCCCTACGCCGAGCGCATCGCAGCCGAGAGCACTTACGACGCCATCACGTTAGGCGCGGCGCGCAACCCCGACGGAGCGGCGCTCCAGTTTCTGCAGAATGCCGATCCCGCCGACACGCCGGTCGTGGTCACGTACCGTGATTTCATTGCGCGCGTCACGCAGGCCGCCAACATGTTTCACGCGCTCGGCGCGGAGAAGGGCGACGTCATCAGCTTCATGCTGCCGCTGGTGCCCGATGCCTTCGTGACGCTGTTCGGCGCGGAGGCCGCCGGCATCGCCAATCCCGTTAATCCGCTGCTCGAACCGCACCAGATCGCGGAAATCCTGGAAGCTGCGAACACCAAGATCCTGGTCGCGCTCGGGCCGATGCCGGGCACCGACATCTGGCAGAAGGTCGAGCAGATCCGCCCGCAGCTCAAGCACCTCAAGGCGATCGTGCAGGTGTTCGGCGGCGGCGATCCGGACAAGGGCATCTTCGCCTTTGGCGACCTGATCAAGCAGCAGCCGTCGGATCGGCTCGTCAGCGGGCGCAAGATTCGCGGCAGTGACATCGCCGCCTATTTCCACACCGGCGGCACCACCGGCACGCCGAAGCTGGTGCGGCACACCCATACCAACCAGGTCTATCAGGCCTGGGCGCTCAATCTGCTGCTGAAGGGGAAGCCCGGGACCAATTTGCTGTTCGGCATGCCGCTGTTTCACGTCGGGGGATCGCTGACACAGGTGCTGACGATGCTGTCGAGCGGGGGCTCGCTGGTCGTGCTGTCGCCGAGCGGCTGGCGCAATCAGAATGCGGTGAAGAACATCTGGGGACTGGTCGAGCGCTTCAAGCCCGAGGCGCTGTCGAGCGTGCCGACGGTGCTGGCTGCAACGCTCGCGGTGCCGCCGGGCAATGCCGATATCTCCAGCCTGAAATATGCCGCCGGCGGCGGTTCGGCGATCCCCGTCGCCGTCGGCTCTGCGATCCAGGAGAAACTGAAGCTGCCGGTGGTCGAAGTCTACGGCATGACCGAGACGTCGAGCGTGCACACGCTGGCTTATCCGTCACGACCGATCCGGCTCGGCTCCGTCGGCTTGCCGATGCCTTATGCGCGCGTGCGCATCGTGCAGCTCGACGCCGACGGCCGCCTGATCCGCGACTGCAAGCCTGACGAGATCGGCGTCGTCATCATGGCCGGGCCGGGCGTGTTCAGCGGCTACCTCAACGACGAGCACAACAAGGGCGCCTTCATCGACGACGTCTGGGTCAATTCCGGCGATCTCGGCCGGCTCGATGCCGACGGCTATCTCTGGATCACCGGCCGCGCCAAGGACCTGGTGATCCGCGGCGGCCACAACATCGACCCGGCGCCGATCGAGGAGATCATGTTCCGCCATCCCGCGGTCGGCTTCGCTGCCGTGGTCGGCCAGCCCGACGCCTATGCCGGCGAATTGCCTGTGGGCTACGTGCAGTTGAAGCCGGGCGCCAAGGTCGAGCCGGGCGAACTGGAAACGTGGGTGCGCGAGCGCACGCCGGAGCGGGCCGCCGTCCCGGTGCAGGTCATCCCGATCGATCCGATGCCGGTGACCGGTGTCGGCAAGGTGTTCAAGCCGCAGCTGCGCTGGGACGCGGCCGAGCGCGTCTTCACCAAGGTGCTCGCGCCACTGGTCGAGCGCGGCATCGATTGCAAGGTCAAGGTCGGTGCCCATGGCAGCCACGGGTCCATCGCGACTGTCACGCTGACGGGGTTGGCGGAGGATCAGCGCGAAGCGGTTGCGGGCGAAGTGCACACACTGCTCGCGCCGTTCGTAATGCGCCATGAGGTGGTGCAGGCATAGGTGCTTGCGTTGGATTGTAGCCCGGTTGAGCGGAGCGATATCCGGGGAAGCTAGCTGTCCCGGGTGTCGCTTTCGCTCACCCGGGCTACAGCAGCGTACGGGCGGCCCTAGCCCGCCGGCATTCGCGTCTCGACCAGACGCGCCCAGAACGAGGCGCCGTGGCCCAAGATGTTGTCGTTGAAGACATAGGACGGATGGTGGCACTCGTTGCCGTCACCCATGCCGACCAGCACCATGGCGCCGGGGCGCGCCTCCAGCATGAACGAGAAGTCCTCCGCGCCCATCATGGGGATGAACTTGTCGTTGACGCGATCGGCGCCGACGATGTCGCGGGCGACGTCGGCGGCAAGGCCGGCCTCGCGGGCATGGTTCATCGTCACGGGATACATCCGCGTGTATTTGGTCTCGGCCGACCCGCCATAGGCGCGGGCGACGCTGTCGGCGACTTCGCCGATGCGGCGCTCGACGAGATCGCGCACCTCGGGGTCGAGCGTGCGCACGGTGCCGCCGAGCTCGGCGATTTCAGGGATGATGTTGAAGGCCGTGCCGGAGTGGAATTGCGTGATCGAGATGACCGCCGACTTCAGCGGATCGACGTTGCGCGCCACGATCGATTGCAGCGCATTGACGATCTGCGAGCCGATCAGCACGCTGTCGACGGATTTGTGCGGACCCGCGCCGGCGTGGCCGCCCTTGCCGTGCACCGTGATCTGGATGTTGTCGGAGGAGGCGAGCATCGCGCCGGGTGTGGTGGCGAAATGCCCTTCCGGCAGGTTCGGCATGTTGTGCATGCCGTAGACCTCCTGGATGTTCCAGCGCGTCATCAGCCCGTCCTCGACCATGGCCTTGCCGCCGCCACCGCCTTCCTCGGCGGGCTGGAAGATCAGGACCGCGGTGCCGTCGAAATTGCGCGTCTCGGTCAGGTACTTTGCGGCGCCGAGCAGCATCGCGGTGTGGCCGTCATGGCCGCAGGCGTGCATCTTGCCGGGGACCTTTGAGGCGTAGGCGACGCCCGAGGTTTCCAGGATCGGCAGTGCGTCCATGTCGGCGCGCAGGCCAATGGTCTTGCCGGAAGCGGACTTGCGGCCGCGGACCACGCCGACCACGCCTGTGCGGCCGATACCCGTCACCACCTCGTCGCAGCCAAACTCGCGCAGCTTGTCGGCGACGATGCCGGCGGTGCGATGGACCTCGTAGAGCAGTTCCGGGTTCTCGTGGAAGTCATGGCGCCAGGCGGCCATTTCGTCGGAGAGGGCGGCAACGCGGTTGACGATGGGCATAGGGGATCCGTTTCTTGTTCGTAGGGCGGGTCAGCGTAGCGTAACCCGCCGCGATGCTGGGACGGAAGGCGGATTACGCTGCGCTCATCCGCCCTACGCGAAGTTGTCAGCTTTCCCCGAACACGCGCTTGAAGATCGTGTCGACGTGTTTCAGGTGATAGCCGAGGTCGAACTGCTCCTCGATCTCGGCGTCGGTGAGATATTTCTTCACCTCCGCGTCCTTCTTCAGGAGCTGGAGGAAGTCGCCTTCGCCGCGCCAGACCGGCATCGCATTGCGCTGCACGAGCTTGTAGGAATCCTCGCGGCTTGCGCCCTTCTGCGTCAGCGCCAGCAGCACGCGCTGCGAATGGACGAGGCCGCCGAGACGGTCGAGGTTCTTCTGCATGTTGGCGGGGTACACCAGCAGCTTCTCGATCAGGCCGGCGAGGCGCACCAGCGCGAAGTCGAGCGTCACGGTCGCATCGGGGCCCATCATGCGCTCGGCCGAGGAGTGCGAGATGTCGCGCTCGTGCCAGAGCACGACGTTCTCCAGCGCCGGCGTCACATAGGCCCGCACCATGCGCGACAGTCCGGTGAGATTCTCCGACAGCACCGGGTTGCGCTTGTGCGGCATCGCGGAAGAACCCTTCTGCCCCTCGGAGAAGAACTCTTCGGCCTCCAGCACCTCAGTGCGCTGCATGTGGCGGATCTCCACCGCAATGCGCTCGACCGAAGAGGCGATCACGCCGAGCGTCGAGAAATACATCGCGTGGCGGTCGCGCGGGATCACCTGGGTCGAGATCGGTTCGGGGACGAGGCCCATCGCCTTGGCGACATGTTCTTCCACGCGCGGATCGATCTGCGCGAAAGTGCCGACCGCGCCCGAGATGGCGCAGGTCGCGACCTCCTTGCGCGCCGCGATCAGGCGTTCCTTGGCGCGCGTGAACTCGGCATAGGCGTAAGCGAGCTTGAGACCGAACGTCACCGGCTCGGCGTGGATGCCGTGGCTGCGGCCGATGGTCGGCGTCATCTTGTGCTCGAAGGCGCGCTTCTTCAGCGCGGCCAGCACCTTGTCGAGGTCGGCGAGCAAGAGGTCCGCGGCGCGGGTGAGCTGGACGTTGAGGCAGGTGTCGAGCACGTCCGAGGACGTCATGCCCTGGTGGACGAAGCGCGCCTCGGGGCCCACGATCTCGGCGAGGTGGGTGAGGAAGGCGATGACGTCGTGCTTGGTCTCGCGCTCGATCTCGTCGATGCGGGCGACGTCGAAAGTGGCGTTCTTGGCCTTGGCCCAGACCGTCTTGGCGGCCTCCTTGGGGATGGTCCCGAGCTCGGCGAGGGCGTCCGCCGCGTGCGCCTCGATCTCGAACCAGATCTTGAACCGGGTCTGCGGCTCCCAGATCGAGGCCATTTCGGGACGGGTATAGCGGGGGATCATGGGATGGCTCCAGGAAGGTGGGCGGCGGCCCAAGGAATGGTCCGAGGGGCAGGCCGGCCGGAATGTTTTTTACGCCGTGATTTAACAGAGCAGGGAGGGCGAAACAAACGATCCAACCCCGGAACGGGGTTTTGGGAGGGCTAATCCACCGCTGGGGCCGAGCCGGCCCGCCGGTGGTCAAAAATCTGCTGTCAATCACGGATCATTGACTGACAGATATTGAAATCTGTCAGCGAGACATGTATATCCGTACCCGGACGCTCCGATTGGGCGTCCCGCGACAAGCCCCGGAAAGCCCGACATCCAAAGCGGATCGGAGGGCAAATTGAAGAACGGGACCGCGGACGAATGGAGACTTAAGACGATGACGACCGAAATCCTCAATTTGACCGGCGTGATTGGGTATTGGCTCAATTTGCTGGTGGCGCGCCAGATCGCGGCGCAGGCTGCAAAACTGCCTCATTAAGGCATAGGCTTTCCGAAACGACCGGCCAGGGCGCTTCGGAAGCAGCCTTACTGCCGGGTAACTGAGCCCTGAACGGGAACATGGTGCTGGCATGAATGAAGCTGTTGTCTTGACGCCGGAGCGGATCCTCGAAGTGACCGAGGACGTGCTCAGGCGCTTTGGACTTGCCAAGGCCACCGTGGTCGACGTGGCCCGTGCGCTCGATGTGAGCCACGGCAGCGTCTATCGCCATTTCCCGAGCAAGGCCTCGCTGCGCGAGGCCGTTGCCAAACGCTGGCTGGACCGCATCGACGCGCCGTTGCGCCAGATCGCCGGGGAGCAGGGTCCGGCGCCGGCGAGGCTCGACCGCTGGCTGCGCACGCTGTTCGCCGCCAAGCGTTCGCGCGTGCTCGACGACCCCGAGATGTTCGAGACCTATCTGACGCTGGCGCGCGAGGCCTGCGCCGCCGTGAAGTGTCACAAGGACACCATGATCGACCAGATCGCGGCGATCCTGACCGACGGCGTGAAGCAGGGCGTGTTTGACGTGGCCGACACGAAGACCACAGCGCGCGCGATCTTCGATGCGACCGTCCGTTTCCATCATCCGGCCCATGCAGACGAGTGGAAGGATGCCGATCTCTCCGCGCGCGTCGATGCGACCCTGGCGCTGGTGCTGCGCGGATTGAAAGTCTGTTAGACCGCTGCTGCTGGTCGCTACGCTGCGGCCGATCAACCTCTCGCCTTGTGAAGAAGTGCGCCGGTGCGAAGCGACGGCGAAGACGTTCGCGGGCGGAAAGCGCCGTCGGATGACGGTACGACCGGCGGGCTCTCCGGATAGGCATTGATGGCGATCTCGACGTCGTCCTTTGACCGCTTTCGAAGGCGCTCGAATGCCAGCTCCTGACCGAGCATGGGGCAGCGGAAATGGACGACAGCGGTATCCGGCAGGCGGCAGAGCTCGTCGATGAGTTCGCCCACCGTGATGATCGAGGGAGGGGCGACTGCTTTGTGATGACCCTTACTCATGACCTTTAACTCCTTCACTCTGCTGCTAACCGGAACGGAATAGGCTCTGTTCCAATCAGCCCGGCAGATTGAGAAATTTCACGCCATTCGAAGGATTGCGGCAGTCCTGCTGCTAAATCCTCGTCAGCCCGCACGTCGCGGCGAGCCGCACCAGCTGCGCATCGGTGCGTGCGCCGGTCTTGGTCTTGATCAGGTAGTGATAGTTCTGCACCGTCTTCACACTGAGATTGAGATGCGTCGCGATCTGCTCGGTGGTGGCGCCGCCTGCGAACTGGCGCAAGATCTCGATCTCGCGCTCGCCCAGCTGATCCAGCACCGAACCCGACGACAGGCTGTCTTCAGCGAGGATATGCGCGATATCGTCGCTCATGGCGCGTTCGCCGCGGGCCACGCTGCGGATGGCGCCGACCACCGAGGACGGCTCGCTGCTCTTGGTGACGAAGCCGCTGGCGCCGGCGCTGAAGGCGGCTTTCACCAGCACGGCCTCGTTGTGCATGGTGAAGACCAGGATCCGCGCCCGCGGGCTGCGCGCGCGGATGTTGCGGATCGCCTCCAGCCCGCTCGCGCCCGGCATCGAGATGTCGAGCACGACGACGTCGGGGTCGTGCGCCTTGAACGCGCCATAGGCGTCCGCGGCATTGTCGGCTTCCGCCACGACGTGGAGGTCGCCCTGGCTCTCCAGCACGCGCCGGTAGCCCTGCCGGACGATCGGATGGTCGTCGACGAGCAGCACGGAGATGCCTGTTGCTGCCACCTCGCTCATGCCCGCCTCACGCAGCGAGCGGGATGGTGGCGGCAACGCTGAGGCCGCCGCGGGCCGGCAGGATCGAGAGCGTTCCCCCGGCAGCCGTGACGCGCTCGCGGATGCCGGTGAGGCCGAAGCCGGCCGATTGGGCGACGCGTTCCGCATCGCCACCGCCGTCGTCCTCGACGCGGATCAGCAGCGCGTTGTCGTCGCCGGCCCGACGCTCGATGCGCAAGGTGATCTCGCGCGCCGCGCTGTGGCGCAACGCGTTGGTCAGGCATTCCTGGGCGACGCGATAGGCCGTGGTGGCGGCTGCTCCCCGCACGTTCGTCAGGTCGCCCCTGAGATCGAGCTGGATGGTCGGCCGCGCCGCGCTCTGCGAGCGCCAGCTGTCGACGAGATTGACGAGGCTCGCCTCGAGCCCGAGCTCCTCGGGCAGGGGATTGCGCAGGCGCTTCAGCGCGTCGCGGAGCGAGGCCATCAAATGATGGGTGGCTTGCGAGATCATGCGCGCATCCTGGGCGATGCCGCTGTCGGTGTTTCCTTTCGCACTGGCCGTCTCGATCGTGTTGGCGAAGGCGAGGATAGCGGAGAGATTTTGCCCGAACTCGTCGTGCAACTCGCGGGCGAGGGCGCGGCGCTCATCGTCGCGGATCTCGATCAGGCGCCGCGTCAGCGACGCGCGCTGCTCGGTGGCTTCCTCCAGGCGGGTGCCGAGCTCGCCGACGGCGTTGCCGATCATCGTCAGCTCCATCGAGCGGAAACGCGGCAGCCTGGTGCGATATTGGCCGCGCGCCATGCGCTGCAAGGCGGTCACGATCGCGCGCGCGGGGGCCAGCGCATGCGCGATCGCCAGCGATGCCAGCAGCGCGATCGCCGCCGCCATCAACAGCGCGACATCGATCACGTTGAGGATGTATTCCCAGGCGAGCGAGATAGCGGCCGCTGTGTCCGGCGTCGCGACCACCGTGCCGGCCGAAGCGGCGCGGGGACTGACCGGCCGAACCACCTCGGCGTGGCTGCCGAGGAAGAACGGCACGATCGATGCGAACCAGCGCGGCGGGGTCTTGCCGAGCCCCTCGCTCTGGCCGCAGAGCGGCTTTTCGAATGCGATGGCCGGCTGGAACTCGACGCAGACGCCCGGCGAAATCAGCTTCATCGTCTCCAATGTGCGCCATTCCGGAACTGGCAGAAGCTGCTCGCGCGTTCTGCTGCTGCGCAACAAGAACTCATGCCAGTACAAGGCCTGAAGGGCCTGCGCGATCCGCTGCGCGGAGGCCGCGGTCGCCCTGTCGACGCTGCGATAGGCGTCGATTGTGGCCCATACGGTCGCGGCTCCGAGGCAAAGCGCCACGATGAGCAGCAGACGGGCGACGAGCTGAAGCACGAGGCGCATGCGATCACCCTCAACGTTTGATAAGGTCAGCCTAACAACGCCGCCGCGCCTTGCCAATCGCAGGGTTCTGCACGATCGCAGTTCGGGCAAATTTCCCAAGCCGGATTGGGCATGGGTCTTTGGACCTGAGAAGGCGGCTTTGATCTAATCGGGTGGAAATCTTGATGGGCCGATCGTTGCGGCCGAGGAGCGGTGCAGCATGAGTTCGATGACGATTGGACCGATCGCGCCTGTCACGACCGACCCATCCGAGCGCAGCGCGCTCCTGTTCTGGATGATCTTCACCGGGCTCTCGATCTTCGCCGTCGTGCTGCTGTGGCGGTTCGGGCTGATCCACCTGATGCTGACCTCGGACCGCACCTACATTTCGAGCGTCATCGCGCTGCTCTATATCCTCACCTGCGGCCACTGCTTCCTGCGCACGCGGGCGATCGCGCGGGAAGGCGCGGCGGCGCGGCGCTGCCGTACGGCGCTCGCGGCGCCCGACGGCGGCAAGGTCCTCGATGCGCGTGCAACGGCGCTGCCGCGCGGGCTGGTGCGGGATCACATCGAAAGCCTGGTGACCAAGGCCGCCGCGCAGGACTATCGCCCTGTGGATCAGACGCTGCTGCTGCGAACACTCGCCGATCGCCTGCGCGGCTCCAACGGATTCGGCGCCTTCGTTTCGGACACGCTGATGAAGCTCGGCCTGCTCGGCACCATCGTTGGTTTCATCATCATGCTGGCGCCGATCGCGGGGCTGGATGCCGCCGACAAGGTCGCGATGCGCTCCTCGATGGGGCTGATGAGCGACGGCATGGCGGTCGCGATGTACACGACGCTTGCCGGCCTCGTCGGCTCGATCCTGGTCCGTATCCAGTACTACATGCTGGATGCCGCGACCCAGAAGGTGTTCTCCGACGCGGTGGTGCTGACCGAGACCTATGTGACGCCGGTGCTCGAGCGCAAAGGCGCCGGATCGCCGTCATGATGGATGATTTCGGTCTCTATCCGCGCGAGGAGCCGTTCGATCCGCTGGGCGTGATGCTGTTCAAGGCGCTCCAGGTGATCGCGTTCCTGTTCTTCCTTGCACTGCTCGCGGTCTCTCCGGACGCCAAGGACGGCAAGATCGATTCCAAGGCGGAGTTCATCATCACGCTGGACTGGCCGGACAATCACCCCGACGATCTCGATCTGTTCGTGCAGGATCCCGCCGGCAACATCGCCTGGTATCGCCACCGCGAGGCAGGTTTCCTCACGCTCGACCGCGACGACCGCGGCGGCGCCAACGACTTCATAATGGTCGCCGGCAAGAAGATCGCCTCGCCCATCCGCGAGGAGATCGTGACGCTGCGCGGCATGATCGCCGGTGAATACACTGTCAACGTCTCGCATTTCGTCGCCACCACCGGCGAGCCCGTGACGGCGAATGTGAAGGTGCAGAAACTCAATCCGACAGCGCAGGTCGTGTTCGACAACAAGTTCACGCTCGACCACACCGGCGACGAGAAGACCGCGGTGCGATTCCGGCTCGACACGGAGGGCAAGGTCGTCGATGTGAATCAGCGGCCGAAATCGCTGCTCGAGACGTTCCGCAGCAGCTGGCGCAACGGGGCCGATCTCGACCCGAGGACGGGTGTGAGCAGCAACGCCAAGAGGATACGCCGTGACTGATCTGCAAACGGTCATCCTCACGCTGTCGGTCGCCTACGCCGTGATCGGCGCGCTGCTGCTGGTCGTACTGGTCTATGCGCGGCTGCACTGGTCGCTGAAGGCGATCGCGGTGGTCGTGACCAGCGCCTTCTATGTCGTCAGCTTCAGCGAGATGCGCGGCCTGCTCGGCTGGGCCAGTACCGACCGGCTGCCGACGACATTCAAGCTGCTGAAGTCCCGCATCGTCGAGCCGCACTCGCTTCAGGGCGATCCCGGCTCGATCTATCTGTGGGTCGAGCAGCTCGACGAGGACAATCGTCCGAGCGGCATCCCGCGGGCCTTCCGTGTGCCCTACAACGATGGGCTCGCCGACAAGACCCATGCCGCGGAAAACGAGATCGCGCTGGGACATCCGCAAGGCGGTCGCGCCGCCGATTTCGGCGGCGGCGATGGCAGCCTCCTCGACATGGTCCGTGAATATGTGACGCCCAAGACGATCATGGAGACCACCGGCGGCGATTCCTCGACCGGCGAGTTCATCGCCCCGCCGGCCGGCGCACAAGGCGCCGTGTTCACCCCGCTGCCGCCGCCCCGAATGCCCCCGAAGGACGAGCAATAGGCTCTGCGCGATCGTCCGCGGGGGGCTGGTAATCGGTGCGGCGCTGGCGCATGTCTTGACCTCCCTCAATTTGGCCGTATCGGGCTTCAATAAGAATTGAAGGGTGGAGGGTGCGTGCTTCTCGCTGTCTTCTCGGATATCCACGGCAACAGGCAGGCCTTCGAGGCCTGCCTGAAGGTCGCGCGTGCGAAGGGCGCGGAGCGGTTCGTCCTGCTCGGCGATTTCGTCGGTTATGGCGCCGATCCGGAATGGGTGGTGGACACCGCGATGGAGCTCGTGGCCCAAGGTGCTATCGCCGTGCGCGGCAATCACGACCAGGCGGTCAACTCCTCGGCAGAGACGATGAACGCCGAGGCGCAGGTCGCAATCGAATGGACCCGCGGCCGGCTTGGCGCAGCGCAGCGCCGATTCCTGAGCGAATTGCCGATGCTGGTCGAGGACAGCGACCTTCTCTTCGTGCATTCGGAAGCCTCTCACCCGCAGCGCTGGCACTATGTCCGATCCACCGTGGACGCCGCCAAGAGCCTGATCGCGACCCCCGCCCATGTCACCTTCTGCGGTCATATCCATCGTCCCGCGCTCTATTCGATGTCGGTGACGGCGAAGATGACGAGCTTCGTGCCGAAGACCGACGTCTCGGTGCAGCTTCTGCGCGGACGGCAATGGCTCGCCGTGCTCGGCTCGGTCGGCCAGCCCCGCGACAGCGATCCGTCGGCAGCCTTCGTCTTGTTCGACACTGAGTCCTGCCAGATCACCTATTGCCGCGCGCCCTACGATATCGCGACCGCGGCAGGCAGAATTCGCGACAACGGTCTGCCGCACTGGCTCGCCGACCGGCTGTCGCAGGGGCGCTAGAGGCCGATGCCGAAATCACTGGTCACAACAGGCGCGGTGATCGATGGCTACACCATCGGTGAATGCGTCCATGCCGGCGGCATGGCGACGCTGTGGACCGTTACCCATCCCGGCATCGACGTGCCGCTGCTGATGAAGATCCCGCGGGTCTCGGAGGGCGAGGACCCCGCCGCGATCGTCTCCTTCGAGATGGAGATGATGATCCTGCCGCGGCTCGCGGGTCCGCACGTCCCGACCTGCTTCGGTACCGGCGATTTCGCGCACCAGGCCTATGTCGTGATCGAGCGCATCGGCGGCACCACGCTCTACAAGCGACTGCCTGAGCTCCCGCTGCCTTATGACGAGGCGCGGCAGCTCGTCGCCAGGATCGCAACCGCGCTGGCCGATCTGCACCGCCAGAACGTGATCCATCACGACATCAAGCCGAGCAGCATCATGTTCCGCGAGAGCGGCGAGGCGGTGCTGATCGACTACGGCCTGTCGCATCACAATCACTTGCCGGATCTGTTGCAGGAGGAGTTCCGCCTGCCTTACGGCACCGCGCCCTACATGGCGCCCGAGCGACTGTCCGGGGTGCGCGACGATCCGCGCAGCGATCTGTTTTCGCTCGGCGTGCTGCTCTATTTCTTCACCACCGGCGAACGGCCGTTCGGCGAGGGTGAGACGCTGCGGGCGATGCGGCGCCGGCTGTGGCGCGATCCGCATCCGCCGCGAAGCTTGCGCGCCGACTATCCGCCCTGGCTGCAGGAGGTGGTGCTGCGGTGTCTCGAGATCGAGCCGGTGTGGCGCTATCCGACGGCGTCCCAGCTCGCCTTCGATCTCGCCCATCCCGATCAGGTCAAGCTCACCACGCGTGCTGAGCGGGTCAAGCGCGACCCGCTCAGCGTCGCCTGGCGTCGCCGCTTCAATCTGGGCGTCATGGCGCCGCGCGCGAAATCGGATGTCGCCGCGCAAATCGCGTCGAGCCCGATCCTCGCTGTCGCGCTCGACACGGTGGAAGGCGCGCCGGAGCTCAACGAGGCGCTGCGCGTGACCACCGAGCGCATCCTCGCCACCTTGCCGTCAGCGCGGCTCGCTTGCGTCAACGTGCTCAAGCTGAACCGGATCGCGATCGACCGTACCCTGGACGAGCAGGGGTCCAACAAGCATATCGACCGCTTGGTGGCGCTGCGGCATTGGGCGACGCCGCTCAAATTGGATGAGAGCCGGCTGTCGGCTCATGTGCTGGAGGCGGTTGATCCCGCTGCCGCGATCCTGGAGTTCGCCGAGGTCAACCACGTCGACCACGTCATCATCGGCGCGCGCCAAGGCTCGTTCCGCCGCACGCTGCTCGGCAGCGTCTCGGCCAAGGTGGCCTCGGAAGCGGCCTGCACCGTCACCGTGGTGCGGCCGCCGCGGATGGCTGGGGATGTCGGCGAGACCGACGCCGGCGAAGGGCCGGGATAGGCCCGCCGGCTTGAAGGGCGGTCAGGCCGCGTGGGCGGAATGAGCGACGCGCTTGCGGCGGATCGGCCAGGAGAATTGCGGGCCGGGCTCGCCGTGATCCGGGCTGCCGCCGAAATACTGGATGATCTCGCGGCAGGGCTCGCAATTGAACAGGTTACGCGACGCGGATGCCTTGGTCATTTCCTTCAGGCAGTTCGGGCAGTGCGGTTTCATGGAGTGGTCCGAAAAAAGTAAAGTCTCAGTGTCGGTGCTGCGAGGCAAACGAATGATCGGGGTCCGTCGTGTCGAGCGCGGCGTCGTCGTCCAGCCTGCTATCGGTGCTCTCGAGGCGGCCGAAGAAATAATCGAGGCCCGGATGTGGGCGCCGCGGGATCCGGCACCTGCGCTTCGGCTGACGCTTCACGAGTGCGATCTGCATGGCGCTCAGACCCGGCGACGGTGAAGGTGAATGATGCGGGCAGAAGCCTCGGCCTTCACCGGTCGCACCGCGTAGAGGCTACGAGCCGCAATCGCTGCATTGAACGCCAACCACAACGCTACGCCAGTCCAAACCAGGGTCGTCGTCATGATGTCCTCCCGTCAAAAGCAGGCAGGACTCACTTGCGGTGATTTGCGCGAATCAATGAAGTCCGGATGAGTACGGATCACCATTGCAATTTTAGGTATTGGGCGCTGCAGCACCCGTAAAAGCCGCGGGATTTCGCCTCGTCCGCGTGCGCTGTTTGATCCGGCTCAAATCGCTTCGCCGCGGGCCCCGAGCGCCGCGTTGCGGATCGCGGCGATGTTGGTCCTGTAGGCCTCCTGCGTGCCGCCCCGGAATACGGATGTGCCGGCGACGAAGGCGTTGGCGCCGGCCGCGGCGAGCGCGCCGGCGACATCGGGGCCGACGCCGCCGTCGACCTCGATGTCGATCGGTCGTCCCGCCGTCATCGCGCGGATGTCGCGAATCTTTCCGATCGCGGAGGGAATGAAGGCCTGACCGCCGAAGCCGGGATTGACCGACATCACCAGCACGAGGTCGACAAGATCGAGGACGTATTCGAGCGCGCTGACCGGCGTGCCTGGATTGAGCGAGACGCCGGCCTTCTTGCCGAGCGCGCGGATGGCCTGCAGCGAACGGTGCAAATGGGGACCAGCCTCCGCGTGCACGGTGATGTGGTCGCAGCCGGCCTTCGCAAAGGCCTCGAGATAGGGGTCACAGGGCGAGATCATCAGATGCGCGTCGAACACCTTCTTGGTGTGGGGGCGCATCGCCTTGATGATGTCGGGGCCGTAGGAAATGTTCGGAACGAAATGGCCGTCCATCACGTCGAGATGGATCCAGTCGGCGCCGGCGGCATCCACGGCGCGCACCTCCTCGCCGAGCCTGGAGAAATCCGAAGCCAGAATCGAGGGCGCGATTGCCAGGGGGCGGGGGGCGAAGGCTTGGATCATGGCGCGGTTTCCCGGAGGCGGGGCGTGAAAGATGGCCTCGCCTAACATGGGCCTCCATGGCGGGCAATGCAGGGGAGGCGTGCTTCCTGTGGGCGGAAAAATCTGCCGCGGCCGGCACGAATTGCCGGTAATCCCAAGCCGTCCAAAGCGCAACGGTCGCGGATATCATTGAGCTTTTTACGCTGGCACGACGCTTGCTGACGTCACCTGCAGAACATTGGCCGCGGCGTGCCGCATCGGTTGGAGTTGTGCAATGTTGTTTGCCCTTGGTGCCGTCGGTGCCGTGTCGAGCGCACTCGACGCGATTCAGACGCTGACGAACTCGAAATCGTCCGCCTCGACGCACAAGACGGGGGCGGCGCAGGGTGCAACCAATCCCTTTGCCATCGACAGCGGCAGCAGCAACACGACCAGCGGCGCGACCTCGTCGGTCAACTCGGGCAAATATCCGCAGATCGCGCCGGAGATGATGAACGCGTTGTTCGCCGCGCAAAGCCAGTCCTCTGACACCACCAGCACGGCCAGCTCGACCTCGTCGAACTCCACGTCGACCTCCTCGACGTCAACGAGCCGTGAGGCCGCGCTCAAGCACCTGTTCTCCCAGATCGACGGGGACGGCGACGGCAACATCACCAAGTCCGAGTTCGAGGACGCGCTGGGTGCCGGCGGAACCAACCTCGCGCAGGCCGACGACGTATTCTCCAAGCTGGACTCGAACGCGGACGGCAGCGTGAGCCTGGACGAGATGTCGAAGGCGCTGAAGAGCGGTCACCACGGCCACCATCACGCGCAAGGTGCCGACGGCTCGGGCGATGGATCGGATTCCTCGTCGAATTCCAAGGGTGGATCGACCTCGACCACGACGACCGCTGCCGACGGCTCGACCACGACGACCGTCACCTATGCCGACGGCTTCAAGATGTCGACGACGGTGCCGGGCGCCTCCAGCCCGCGCAATTCGGCTTACGATCTGTTCGCGCAGTTGATGCAGCAGCAAGGCGGCCAGGGGCAAGGCGCTTCGGCGGCTGCCGGTTCGTCGATGTCGATGAGCGTGTGAGCCACCATCCGGGATCAGCCGGCATATTCGCGCGTGATGTCACGATAGGCATAGCGGTCACGGATTTCGTGGTTGAAGAACGCGCCCTTTGAGCGCGCTTCCCGGAACGCTGCGGCGACCTCGGGTGGAACGTTCTCGTAGACATAGAGGCGTCCGCTGACGAAGGTCACCTTCAGCTCCCGCGTGTCGGGCGCATAGCGAACGAAGCGGATTACGGACGACGGCATGGCGGTACACCTGAGGCCGCCAGGGTAACGCCGTCTCGGCCGTTTCGTTTCTAACCGAACCTGTCCTTCCACGCCGGCTGTGCCCCCGGGAACGGCAGCGCGGTCGCGCTGTACACGGCGCGGGCGATCGCGCGCGCGACCACGTTGGCGGCGACCGTGCCGAGCTCGGTGAGGCCGACCAGCGGCTCGATCGGCTTCTCGCCGGTCGCAGCCGCAAACAGCACGTCGCCATCGGTCGGTGCGTGCACCGGATAGATGGCGCGGGCAAAGCCGGTGTGCGCGATCATCGCCAGACGCTTGGCCTGGGGTTTGGTCAGCACCGCGTCGGTGACGACGGCGCCGATGGTGGTGTTTTCGCGCGCGCTCGCCGCGGGACCGCCCTTGATGCGCATCCGGAGCATGTCGTCGGTGAATTTGTCGGGCAGGCCGCGCCCGCCGAACTCGCTGCCGATTTCGAACGGTGCCGCCCAGAACCACGGCCCGTTGCCGACGGTCACGCTGCCCACCGCGTTGACGGCGACGATCGCCGCGACCTTCACGCCGTCAGGTGTCGCCGCCGACGCCGAGCCGAGCCCGCCCTTGAACGTCGCGGTGGTGGCCCCCAAGCCGGCGCCGACGCTGCCGAGCGGGAAGTCGGCGCTGGCAGCGGCCGCGGCGGCGTAGCCAAGGTCGCGATAGGGCGAGAAGCGTCCCCAGGCCTTGTCGCCGCCGTTGAGGAGGTCGAACAGGATGGCCCCCGGCACGATCGGAATCAGCGCCTCGCGAACGCGATGGCCGCGCCCCTGCTCGGCGAGCCATGCCTGGATGCCGCCGCCGGCATCGAGACCGAAAGCAGAGCCGCCGGACAGCGCGATCGCGTCGACGCGCTCGACGGTGTTGGCGAGATCGAGCAGCGCATCCTCGCGCGTGCCGGGACCGCCGCCGCGCACGTCGATCGCCGCGACCGCGGGCTGGTCGAAGATGATTGCGGTCGTGCCGGTGGCGACTTTGGCATCCTCGGCATGGCCGACGCGGACCCCGGCAATGTCGGTGAGCAGATCCTTCAAGGTGGCCTCGCGCGCTGAAAGGAGTTCGCCTTGCGATAGCGCAGGGACGCCGCAGGCTCAACTCGCCAGTGCCGTCCTGAGCATCTTGGCGAGTTCGGACTTGCGGTAGGGCTTTGCCAGCAGCAGCACGCCGGAATCGAGCCGGCCGTGATGGACGATGGCATTCTCGGTGTAGCCCGAGGTGAACAATGTCTTCAGGTCGGGACGGCGGCGAGCGGCCTCGTCGGCGAGCTGACGGCCGTTCATGTTGCCGGGCATGATGATGTCGGTGAAGAGCAGGTCGATGGTCTTGTCGCTGTCGATGATGGTCAGGGCCTCCGCGCCGTTGGCGGCCTCGAGCGCGGTATAGCCGAGGCTCTTGACCTGGGTCACCACATATTGCCGCACCAGGGCGTCGTCCTCGACGATCAGGATCTTCTCGTTGCCGCCGGTGATGGGCGCGTTCTGCTGCGCCTCGAACTCGGTCTCCTGCACCCCGGTCGAGCGCGGCAGGTAGATCTTCACGCTCGTGCCGTGGCCTACCTCGCTATAGATCTTGATGTGGCCGCCCGACTGCTTGACGAAACCGAACACCATGCTCAAGCCGAGGCCGGTGCCCTTGCCGACCTCCTTGGTGGTGAAGAACGGGTCGAACACCCGGTCGATCAGGTCCGGCGGAATCCCGCTGCCGGTGTCGCTGACGGCAATCATCACGTAATTGCCGGCGACGACGTCGGGGTTCATGCTGGCATAGCCGTCGTCGAGAAAGATGTTGCGGGTCTCCAGCACCAAGGTGCCGCCCTCGGGCATGGCGTCACGCGCGTTCAATGCGAGATTGAGGATCGCGGTGGATAGCTGGCCGGGATCGACCAGCGTCGGCCAGGCGTCCTCGGTGAGCTGCGGCATGATCGTGATCTGCTCGCCCAGCGTCGGATGCAGCAGTTTGGCGGCTTCGAGCGCCAGCGCGTTGACGTCGATCTCGCGAGGCTGGAGCGGCTGCTTGCGGGCGAAGGCCAGCAGATGCTTGGTCAACTGGGCGCCGCGCTCGGCGGCGTCGTCGATCAGCTTGGTGATTGCAGCCAGCTCGGGGCGGTCGGCAACCGCGTCGGCCAGGATGCCGATCGTGCCGGTGATGACGGTCAGCACGTTGTTGAAGTCGTGCGCGACGCCGCCGGTCAGCTGGCCGATGGAGTCCATCTTCTGGACCTGCCGGAACTGGGCTTCGGCGGCCTGCTTCTCCGTGAGGTCCCGGCCGATGAAGAAATGGCGCTTCACCGGCTCGGACCAGGTGCCCATCCAGTTCAGCGTGACCTCGTGACCGTCGTAATGATAGTAGCGCGCCTCGAAGCTGCGCTTGACCGCGCCGCGCCGTGCCGCCCGCATCTCGTCGCGCGTCCTCTCGAGGTCGTCAGGGTGGATGAACTCGGTCGCGCTGTGCCCGATCATGTCGTCCGGGCTGAAGCCGAGGATGTCCTTCACGCTCGGGCTGACCTGGATGAAATTGCCGAAACCATCGGTCACCAGGATCAGGTCTTGCGAGGTCTCGAAGATGCGCTGACGCTCCTCGGTCTCGCGGCGCAGCTTCTCGCGCGCCTGTTTCTCCTCCGTGATGTCATGGGCGATCTTGGAGGCCCCGATGATCTCTCCGTTGTCCGATCTCAAGGGTGATACGTTCAGGACGACGTCGAGCGCGCGGCCATCCTTGCGAATCCGCACCGTCTCGTGCTGGGCAATCGATTCGTTGCCGGCGATCTGGTTGAGGATGCTCCTGACTTCGCCTTTTCGGTCCGGCGGCACGATGATGTCGATCGACCTGCCGACGGCCTCCGCGGCGGAATAGCCGAACAGATGCTCGGCGGCCTTGTTCCAGCCGGTGATGATGCCGTCGAGCGTCTTCGTGATGATGGCATCGTTGGAGGATTCGACGACGGCGCCGTACAGGGCGAGGCGCTTGCCGTAATAGTCGCGTTCCGACGCCGATTGCTGGCGCAGCCTGCCGACGAGGCCGACGGTGTGCAACTGAAGGCGGACGTTCTCGATCAGCAGCACCGCGAGCACGAAGCTCGACGCGCAGAGGCCATAGAGGCGGCCGGCGTAGAAACCGAGATCGAAGCGCGCGACGTTGACGATCGCGGACAGCGCGATGTCGAACAGCCATGCGCACATCACGACCATGAGCCAGACGTCGATCACCGAATGCGGGCGGCGGAACCAGAGCGATACCAGCGCGGCGAAGCTCAGCGACCACACGAAGGACACGACGCCGATCATGGTCGGTGTGTAACGGCCGTCGCGGAGCAGAACCGGCAACAAATCGTGCTGGGCGGTGACGATCCAGGCGAAGGCGCCCATGGTTGCGACGACGCCGAGCACGGTCGCGTAGATCGCGGTGCTGGTCGGGCCCTGGATCCTGGGGCCGCCGTCCTGTTCCTTCAGCCAGGCATAGCCCAGCACGAACAACGGGAAGACGCCGTGCCAGATCATATAGAGCCAGACCGTGGTCTGGCTGCCCGCGCCAAACAGCCCGGTCGGCGTGAACAGGCCGGGGAAGGTGAGGGCATGGACCAGCGCAGCCGCGGCGGTGAACAGGTAGCCGGTCGACAGCCACAGCAGGGCGCGGGTCCGCACCACCGAAAACTGCGACAGCAGCAGCACGGCCGTGATGATGTCGCTGACGGCCAGCGCCGATTGATAGCTCGCGACAAAGGCCGGAACCGGCGGCAGCGGGATACCTGCGAACGGAACGGCCAATGCGAACAGGATCGAGGAGATGCCGACGATCCACAAAGCCGCGGTCCGGTCCGTCGACGCGGCCGGCAGAGTCGAAAGAAATGTGCTTCGGTCGATCGCAGGCGCGTTCATCTCGTGCAGACCCGTTTTGAGCATCTCCGCAGTTCCAAGATCGGCAGTCCTGACCTCCTACGGTAGCCCGTTCCGGGCGCGTGTCGTGAACTGATACCGCGACGACTCAACCGAAGGTTACAGCTTACTTAATTTGAGGGGGAACGCGGAATGGGGACCAGGTAAGATGCGCTTTACTGGGTGGTGTCATAATGCCCTGCCACGGTGCCGGGTTCCAGGTTCGAATCATATCATTTGATCGATCTGCGGGAGTTGTTCCCATGCCTCGCGTTCTCATCATCGACGACCAGAAGGACGTCCGCGCGATGGTCGCGATCGTGCTTCGGGTCAACCATTACGAGGTTGCCGAGGCTGGAAGCGGTGCGGCCGGGCTGAAAACCTTCGCAGAAGGCCGCTTTGACGCGGTGATCGTCGATATTTTCCTCGGCGATATCAGCGGTGTCGACGTCATTGCGACCCTGCGCGAGCGCGCACCGGGGCTTCCCGTCGTTGCCATGTCCGGAATGACGGCGCTGGATTTCATGGAGCAGTCGCCCCACCTCGCCAGCGTGATTTGCCTGCAGAAGCCGTTTCGTCCGAACGATCTCCTGCAGGCGCTTCGCAAGGCCCAGGCCGCGGCCGCCGGCGAGCTGCCCGCAGCCGTTTGATCCTGCCACAAAGAAAACGCCCCGGGGCAAGCCGGGGCGTGATGATGATCGCATGGCGGGACTTGAGTCCCGGAGCCGCGCTCAGGTGCCGTTGCCCTTGATCTCGGAGTAGCCGCCCTTGGCGTCCCATTTGTAGACGACGTAGTCGATCTGCTTGATGTCGCCCTTGGCGTCATACTCGATCGGGCCGATCACGGTGTCCCACTTGCCGGCCTTCATCGCCTCCATGACCTTCTTGGCGTCGGTGGTGCCGGCCTTCTTGGCCGCCTGTGACCAGACCTGCATCGCCGCATAGGTGTAGAGGGTGTAGCCCTCCGGATCGATGTTCTTGGCCTTGAAGGCGTCGACGATCTTCTTGGCGGTCGGCTTGTTGCG
Source organism: Bradyrhizobium sp. CCBAU 53351 (assembly GCF_015291745.1). NCBI lineage: Bacteria > Pseudomonadati > Pseudomonadota > Alphaproteobacteria > Hyphomicrobiales > Nitrobacteraceae > Bradyrhizobium > Bradyrhizobium sp. CCBAU 53351. The sequence goes on along the minus strand of NZ_CP030059.1, from coordinate 4,951,058 downwards.
CGGATCGGGGCCAAAGGTGAACAGGGTGCCTTCGCCGGCGGGGCCGGTGATCGAGGCGTACTCCTTGTCGGCAAGCGCGTCGCCGGCCATCAGCACGGTCTTGAGGCCCTGGTCGCGCATCTGACGCAGGATCAGGCCGCTCTCCTGGTGGTAACCGCCGACATAGACGAGGTCGATATTGTCGCGCTTCAGGCGCGAGACGATCGCGTTGAAGTCCTTGTCGCCCTTGTTGTAGGACTCGTACATCTTCTCGGTGACGCCCGCTTTGTTGAGCGCCTTCTTGGTCTCGTCGGCAAGACCCTTGCCGTAGGTGGTCTTGTCGTTGAGGATCGCGATGTTCTTGCCCTTGTAGTTCTTGGCGATGTACTGCGCCGCGATCAGGCCTTGCTGGTCGTCACGGCCGCAGACGCGTGCCACGTTCCAAAGCTTGCGCTCGGTGAAGAGCGGGTTGGTCGAGGCGGGGGTGATCTGCAGGACGTTGCCGTCCGCATAGGCCTCCGAGGCGGGGATCGACGACGAGGAGCAATAGTGCCCGGCGACGAAGGGCATCTTGGCGCCGGCGATCTTTTCGGCGATCGAGCGCGCCTGCTTCGGGTCGCACGCGTCGTCTTCGACGGACAGCGCGAGCTTCTTGCCGTTGACGCCGCCGGCGGCATTGATATCGGCCACGGCCATTTCGGCGCCGTTCTTCATCTGGCGGCCGAAGGCGGACTCGCCGCCGGTCATCGGGCCTGCGACTGCGACGGTGACATCCTGCGCGAATGCCGCGCTCGACAGCGCGATCGATACGCCGAATGCCAGACCGATGAGCTTCAGTGATTTCATGAGATACCTCGCGGGTGGTCGCCTGTGGACGTTGCCGGGCATGCCCGGTTCAAACCGGCGCCATTCTTGAATGAATCTCAGGAGAAGTCACCGGCAAAATACGGGCATTGGCGCAGATATCTCGCCGCATTCGGCCGCACGCCGGCTGGCTTGTGGTTCGGTCAGCCGTGCCGGCCGCCCTCCAGATAGGCGGCGCGAATCTCGGGGCGCTGCAACAATTCGGCGCCGGTGCCGGCCAGCGTGATCAGGCCATTGACCATGACATAGCCGCGATGGGCGAGCTTGAGGGCATGGTTGGCGTTCTGCTCGACGATCAGGACGGTCAGGCCGTCCTGGCGGTTCAGGGTGCGGATCGCATCGAAGATCTGGCGCGCGATCAGCGGCGCGAGGCCCAGCGAGGGCTCGTCGAGCAGCAGCAGGCGAGGACGGCTCATCAAGGCGCGGCCGATCGCCAGCATCTGCTGCTCGCCGCCGGACAGGGTTCCGCCGCGCTGGGCGTAGCGTTCCTTCAGCCGCGGAAACAGCGTGAAGACACGCTGGAGCGTGGCCTCGCGTTCGGTCTCGGTGCATTCGGTGGCGTCCGCCCCCATCTGGAGGTTTTCCGCCACGCTCATGCGCGGGAAGATGCGGCGGCCCTCCGGGGATTGGGCGATGCGCAAATGCGCGATCGCGTGCGTGGGGACGTCGGTGATGTCGCGGCCTTCATACAGGATCTGGCCGGCACGGGCGCGCGGCTTGCCGAAGATCGTCATCATCAGGGTCGACTTGCCGGCGCCGTTGGCGCCGATCAGGGCCACGATCTCGCCGGCATTGATCTCGACGTCGACGCCCTTCAGCGCCTCGATCTTGCCGTAGGCGGCGCGCAAGCCGCGGATCACGAGCAGAGGAGAAGGTGCCGGCGTCACGAGCCGCCCTCCATCACAGCAGCCGCCTCTTCCTCGTCGGCGCCGAGATAGGCGGCGATCACCTTGGGATCGTCGCGGATCTCGCGCGGCGTGCCTTCCGCGATCTTGACGCCATGGTCCATCACCACGATGTGGTCGGAGATCTCCATCACGACCGACATATCGTGCTCGATCAGGAGGATCGAGGTGCCGAGTTCATCGCGGATCGAGAGCAGGAGCTCGCTCAAGGCCGCGCTCTCGCGCGCGTTGAGGCCGGCGGCGGGCTCGTCCAGGCACAGAAGCGCGGGCTCGGTGCACATGGCGCGCGCGATCTCGAGCCGGCGCTGGTCGCCATAGGCGAAATTGCCGGCGGCATCGTCGGCACGGTCGAGCAGGTTGACCCGCTTGAGCCAGTCGATGGCGAGGTCGATGGCGCGTTTTTCGGCGTCACGGTAAGTAGGAACGCCGAGGAGACCGAGGAGAGTGAATCCGGAGGCGCGCATCAGCGCGTTATGCTGCGCCACCATTAAGTTTTCCAGCGCAGTCATGCCGGGAAACAGCCTGATGTTCTGGAAGGTGCGGGCGACCTTGGCCTGCTTGGCAATGCGGAAATCATTCAGCCGCTCCAGCGCGACCGTCCTGCCGTCGTCATGGGTGAGGTGGATGGCGCCGCCGCTCGGCTTGTAGAAGCCGGTGATGCAGTTGAACACGGTGGTCTTGCCGGCGCCGTTCGGTCCGATCAGGGCGGTGATCTTCTTGCGCGCTGCCGAGAATGACAGGTCCTGCACGGCGACGATGCCGCCGAAGCGCATGGTGAGCCGGTCGACGTCGAGAATCTTGTCGTCGCTCATCCGTGACCTTCCTTGACGAGGTCGGAAGAGATCGCGTGCGCCTTGGTGAGATAGACGGTCGGGGCGCGATGGCCGACCAGGCCACGCGGCCGCCAGATCATGATCAGCACCATGGCCATGCCGAACACCAGCATGCGATAGGTTTCGAGACTGCGGAACAGCTCGAAGCCGCCGATCATGGCGAGCGCGGACAGCGCCACGCCGAGCTGTGAGCCCATGCCGCCGAGCACGACGATGGCGAGCACCAGCGCCGATTCCTGGAAGGTGAAGGATTCCGGGCTGATGAAGCCCTGGCGAGTGGCGAAGAACGCGCCGGCAAAGCCGCCGAACATCGCACCCGTCGCGAACGCCGTGAGCTTGGTGGTCGTGGTGTTGATGCCGAGCGCGCGGCAGGCGACCTCGTCCTCGCGCAAGGCTTCCCAGGCGCGCCCGATCGGCAGGCGGCGCAGGCGGATCGTCGCCCAGTTGGTGAGCAGCGCAAGCGCCAGGATCAGATAGAACAGGAAGACGATGCGGTGCGTCGGCGAATATTCGATGCCGAGCTTGGCGGCGAGGCCGTCATCGCTGTTGTCGAGCGGGATGCCGAAGAAGGTGGGGCGGGGAATGCCGGAGACGCCGTTGGGGCCGCCGGTGAGCTCCTGCCAGTTGATGATGACGAGGCGGATGATCTCGCCAAAGGCGAGCGTCACGATGGCGAGATAGTCGCCGCGCAGGCGCAGCACGGGGAAGCCGAGCAGGACGCCCCAGAACGCCGCGAGGATGCCGGCGAGCGGCAGGCAGATCCAGAACGACCAGCCGAAATTGGTCGCAAGCAGCCCGTAGGAATAGGCGCCGACCGCGTAGAAGGCGACGTAGCCGAGATCGAGCAGGCCCGCGAGCCCGACCACGACGTTCAACCCCCAGCCCAGCATGACATAGGTGAGCACCAGGATCGCAAGGTCGAGGATGTAGCGCTGGTTATAGAAGATCACCGGCACCAGCAGCGTGAAGATCAAAAGCGCCGGAGCGAGATAGCGGCCGATGAACGACATGCCGTTCGAGACCGCCGGTGGCACCAGTTTCTCGGCGCCGGTCGGGCCGATCCATTGCCGCAGCACCTCGATGACGATCGAGCCGCCGAACACTGCAGCGACGAGGGACGCGAGCTCGCCGAAGCGCGTCCAATAAGTGAGCTGGCCGGAGGCGCCCGCCTCGGTGCGGATGCCGACCATCAACGAGAACAGCACCAGCGCGACCAGCGCGTTGACCAAAGCCGTCTTCAGGATGGCGGGGATGCCAGATTTGGCCTTCATGGGTGAGGAAGCTGCCACGCGCGACCGTCAGACTTTTTCGACTTCGGGACGACCGAGCAAGCCGGTCGGCATGAAGATCAGCACGACGATCAGGATCGAGAACGCCGCGACGTCCTTGTATTCGACCGAGAAATAGGCCGACCAGAACGTCTCGATCAGGCCGATCGCAAGGCCGCCGAGCATGGCGCCGGGCAGCGAGCCGATGCCGCCGAGCACGGCGGCGGTGAACGCCTTGATGCCCGCGACGAAGCCCATGAAGAAATCGACGAGGCCGTAATAGAGCAGGTACATCAGGCCCGCGACCGCGGCGAGCGCGGCACCGATCACGAAGGTCATGGAGATGGTGCGGTCGACGTCGACCCCGAGCAGCGCCGCCATGGTCTGGTCCTGCTCGCAGGCGCGCATGTCGCGCCCGAGCCGGGTGCGCGACACCAGCCAGGTGAAGAGGGCCAGCAGCACGATGGTGGTGACGACCACCATGATCTGGATGTTGGAGAGCTGGATCACGAAACCGTCCGTGCTCTCGTGCAGGGTGTAGCCGCCGGTGATGAAGGGCGGGATCGGCTTGACGCGCGCGCCCTGCGCCACCTGCGAATAGTTGGTCAGCACGAAGGACATTCCGATCGCCGACAGCATCGGGGCGAGGCGAAAGGAATGGCGCAGCGGCCGGTAGGCGATGCGCTCGATGGTCCAGCCATAAAGCGCGGTGATCGCCATCGAGACGAGCAGCACGACGAGCAGGATCAGCGGTATCGCGGTCAGCCCGAGCGAGATCAGGATCAGGAAGGTGATCAAGGCAATGAAGCCGCCGATCATGAAGACGTCGCCATGGGCGAAGTTGATCATGCCGACGATGCCGTAGACCATCGTATAGCCGATGGCGATCAGGCCGTAGATCGAGCCCAGGACGAGACCGTTGATGAGCTGCTGGGTGAAATAATCCATGGGCTGCCGTACCAAACCTGACGCGGGCTCAAGGTGAGCTCTGAGGAGAGTGGGTTGGAGTGTGGTTTGAGCGTGTTTTTATTGGGCCCCGGCAGCCCCTCAGCGTTCTTGCCGTTTTGTAACAGGAGGGAACTGACGGCTGCAACAGCTCACGCGATGGCAGGAGGTCTTGTACAGAGGTGATTTGGAGCACGGGTTCCGCAGCTGTGAGGAACTGGGTTCCGCAGAGCAACCAAAATGGCCGCCGGCCGTTGTCTCGGCTCTGACGTCCAACAAGGGAGTTCCCCGAATGACGAAGCAGCAGAACCAGAATCCGGGTCAGCAGAGTCAGAACCCCGGCCAGCAGCGCCCCGGGCAGCAGCAGGGCGGTGGTCAGAAACCCGGACAGCAGCAGCAGAACGACCCGATGCGCCAGGGCGATCGGCCCGGCCAGCAGCAGGGCGGCCAGCGCGACCAGGAATAGCGAGTTTGGGAGCCGAGGAGTAGAGAGGGCCCCGCCGGAAGGCGGGGCCTTTTTTCTTTTGGGTCAATCGCTTGTCCGCGTCATTCCGGGATCGTGCGTTAGCGCCAGACCTGGAATCTCGAGATTCCGGGTTCGGTTTTGCGAGCCCGCCCCGGAATGACGATCGCGAGGGGCAGTTAAGGTAAACAAAGGGTTTAAATTGCCGCCACAGTCTGATGCGAGTTAGCTCCCCGCAAAGCCTTCGGTCGAAGGCGAACGGCAGGCGAAGCGGGAAGCGGCTATGTTCGGGAATTGGCGGATCGGCTCGGTCAACGGCGCGCTGCTGGCGGCCTATTTCATCCCGGCCTGGGCGCTTGTCGCCTTCAACATCATCATCGCACCCGTGCATGGCCTCTACGAGCGGCCGAGCGTCGCGGTTGCGCTGTACCTGAGCGACCATCTCCAGATGGCCGGCATGGACACGGTGCGCGCCGCGTGGCTGCTGGCGTTGGGCCGGCTGACGGTCGTGGCGTTCTTTGCGATCTATCTCGCGCTGCTCTGCATTCCTCGCATCCGCAGGAATGGCGGCAGCGACGAGGCGCTCGGCATTGCCCTGGCGATCGGCAGCCTGATCTCGTTCGCCAGCATGGTCATGGCCTCGAAGGTCGGCGAGATGGCTGCGCTCCGGCTGCACGCAACCGAGCTGCTGCTCCTGCTCGGCGCCGCCATCGTGGTGGTGATCGAACGGCCCGAGACCGCGCCCAAGACGGTCCACAAGGCGGTTCAAGAGACCGCCACGATCGCAGCTCCCCTAGGCCTTGAGCAGGCCGAGCTCCTGCACAATCGCTGAGGCTTCCTTGACGGCGTGGTTCACTGCCGGCACGCCGCAATAGATCGCCTGCTGCAGCAGGATTTCCTTGATGTCGTCGGGCGTGAAGCCGCCTTCGGCGAGCGCCGCGCGCACGTGCAGGCGGAATTCGTCCCATTGGCCGAGCGCAACCATGGTGCCGATCACCAGCACCCGCCGCGTGCGCTCGTCGAAATGCGGCCGCGTCCAGATCTCGCCCCAGGCGTAGCGCGTGATCATGTCCTGGAAATCGCTGTTGAAGGCGTTGCGGTTCGCGATCGACTTGTCGACCCAGGCATTGCCCAGCACCTTGCGGCGAACGTTCATGCCGGCATCGCGGCGCTTCTGGTCGTCCATTCTGTCCTCCGGGATGACGAAGATGGTGGCTAGCGCTGCGTCAAGAATCCCACCACCGCATCCGTGAACGCGTGCGGCTGCTCGATGTTGGAAATATGTGCGGCGTCGATGATGGTCATGCTCGCGCCGGGAATCTTCGAGCGGATCAATTCACCTGCCGAGATCGGCGTCGCCATGTCGTGGCGGCCGGCGATCACCAGCGTCGGACTCTTGATCTTGGGAAGCAGCTCGCGCTGGTCCAGCGTCGACAGCGCTTCGCAGCAGGCGAGATAACCTTCGACCGGCGAGGCGAGCAGCATCGATTTCATCCTGGCGGTGATGTCGGGCTCGCGCTCGCGAAAATCCTGCGTCAGCCAGCCCGCGATCACGGCATCGGCGACTGCGGCGATGCCGCCCTTCTTCACGGCGTCGATGCGTTCCAGCCATTTGGTCGGCTCGGCATAATAGCAGGAGGTGTTGGCGAGGATGAGCTTGCCGAAGCGTTCCGGTGCGTTGGCGCCCAGCCACTGCCCGACCATGCCGCCCATCGACAGGCCGCACCAATGCACCTTCTCGATGTTGAGGTCGTCGAGGATCGCGAGCACGTCGCGGCCGAAGCGCTCCATCGTATAGGGGCCGGGCGGAACGTTGGACTTGCCATGGCCGCGGCGGTCATAGCGAATGACGCGGAACACCTGTGTCAGCGCCTTCATCTGCGGCTCCCACATCTGCAGCGTGCAGCCGAGCGAGTTGGAGAGCATCAAGGTCGGCCCGCCGTCGCGGCCCTCGACGGAGACGTTGAGCAGGCATCCGTCGGCATCGATCATGGGCATGCGGCGTCTCCGTCGTATCTTGCAGTTCTTATTCGCGGTCGAGGCTGTCGAGCAGCCGGTCGATCAGGGCTTGGGAAGCCCCTTGATAGGCCATCGGCTCGAACAATGCCGCAATTTTTTCCGGCGAAAGCTGCGCGGTGACTAGCGAATCGGCCAGCAGCACCTCGCGCAGATGCTTCTTCTCGGCGACCGCGCGCTTGCTGGCGGCCTCGACGAGATGATGCGCATCGCTCTTGCCGATCGTCTCGGCCAGCGCAAAGGTGATCGCCTCTGCCATGATCAGCCCGTGCGTCGCATCGAGATTGCTGCGCATGCGCGCGGCGTCGACGTCGAGGCCCTCCGCGATGTCGACGATGGCGGCCAGTGCGCCCGAGGTGACCAGCATCAATTGCGGCAGCGTCGGCCACTCCGCGTGCCAGGGACCGGCGCTGCGCTCGTGGTCCTGCACTTGAGCCGCGAAGATCGTGGCGGCAAGCTGCGGAGCCATGGTGGCGGCGCCCAGCGCGCTTGCGGCAGCGACCGGGTTGCGCTTGTGCGGCATGGTCGAGGAGCCGCCGCGGCCTTCGCCGGCCGGTTCGAATGCTTCGGCGACATCGGTCTGCATCATCAGCGAGACGTCGCGCGCGATCTTGCCGCAGCTTCCCGCCAGAATGGCGAAGCAGGACGCGGCCTCCGCGATCCGGTCGCGATGGGTGTGCCAGGGCGCTTCCGGCAGCGGCAGGTCGAGCTCGCGCGCGAGGCGTTCCGCTACCGCAAGGCCCTTGTCGCCGAGGGCCGCGAGCGTGCCGGCCGCGCCGCCGAATTGCAGCGCGAGACCCTCGCGGCGCAGCCGCCGCAGGCGGCAGCGGGCGCGGGCGAGGCTCGAGGCATATTCTGCGGCCTTCAGGCCGAACGGCATCGGCAGTGCGTGCTGGAGCCAGGTCCGTGCCACCATCGCGGTATTGCGATGGCTGCGCGCCAGGGCGGCAAAGCCCTTGATGGCGCGGCTGAGGTCGGTGTCCAGCGCATCGATGCCGGCGCGAAGCGTAAGCATGGTCGCGGTGTCGATGACATCCTGGCTGGTCGCACCCCAATGCACATAGCGCGCGGCCTCCTTGTCGGCCTTGCCGACATTGGCCGTCAGGGCCTTGACCAGGGGAATCGCGAGATTGCCCGATCGCGTCGCGGCCTCCGCCAGTGCGGTCATGTCAATGGAATCGGCCTTGCACGCGGCCTCGATCGGGCCCACGGCGGATGCCGGAATCACGTCCGTGGCGGCCTCGGCGCGGGCCAGGGCTGCCTCGAAATCAAGCATGTTCTGCAGGGTCGACCGGTCGTCGCAGACGGCGCGCATGGCGGCGCTCGACAGCATCGGTGCGAGCAGGGGGGAGAGGGATGTGGTCATATTGCGCGCGACCTAATCATCATGGCCCGGCTGTGCCAATCCCCCACCGCCCGCACACGTCTTTTTGCAGTTGCGAATATGCATTGCACGTGACCGGGCACCGGCCTTTCCTTTGCCGCCTCCCTGCGTTACTTGATCAGCACTATAGTTACGCGATCCGGGAGGCACCCTCATGGCCATGACGATGAACGGCGAAGTCCAGCTTGCGGCGTCGCGCGAGGCCGTGTGGGCCAAGCTCAACGATCCCGAGGTGCTGAAGGCCTGCATCCCCGGCTGCGAGGAGCTCGAGAAGACCGACGACGGCGGCTTTCGCGCAACGGCGAAAATGAAGGTCGGCCCGGTGTCGGCGCGCTTTAAGGGCAAGGTCACGCTGTCCGATCTCGACCCGCCGAACGGCTACAAGATTTCGGGTGAGGGCGAGGGCGGGGTTGCCGGCTTCGCCAAGGGTGGCGCGGTGGTCAAGCTGGCGGAGAAGGACGGCGGCACGCTGCTTTCCTACGAGGTCGAGGCACAGATCGGCGGCAAGTTGGCGCAGCTCGGCCAGCGCCTCATCAACGGCGCCGCCAAGAAGCTCGCCGACGAGTTTTTCGCGAACTTCGCCAAGGCCGTACAGAGCTGAAGGTCATCGCCTTCGGCATGGCGGCTTGCGCCCTGGGCGATGTTGCCCCGGGGCATAATGGCCCATATGATGGGTTGGAATAATTATAAGAACCGCTTCGATGGGACCCGTCGGGGCGCTGATAGAGAGTGCTTATGGCAAAAATCTCCCTCATCGTGAACGGCAATCCTGTTACGGCCAACGTCGATCCCCGCACCCTGTTGGTGCAGTTCCTGCGCGAAAATCTGCGCCTGACCGGCACCCATGTCGGCTGCGACACCTCGCAGTGCGGCGCCTGCGTCGTGCATCTCGATGGCAAGGCCGTGAAGTCCTGCACCACGCTCGCGGTGATGGCCGACGGCCACGAGGTCAAGACGATCGAAGGGCTGGCCGCCGACGGCGCGCCGCTGCATCCGATGCAGGAGGCCTTCCGCGAGCACCACGGCCTGCAATGCGGCTTCTGCACGCCGGGCATGATCATGACCGCGATCGACATCGTGCATCGCAAGGGCCACGAGCTCGACGACCATACGATCCGGGAAGAGCTGGAAGGCAATCTCTGCCGCTGCACCGGCTACCAGAACATCGTCGCCTCGATCTCCGCCGGCGCCAAGGCGATGGCCAAATCCGACCTCGCGTAACGCGCATCCCGCGATCAGGACATTCAGATGTACGAATTCAAATACCATCGCCCCGGGACCGTGCGGCAGGCCGCCAACCTCCTGGTGAAGAACGAAGACGCCAAGGTGATCGCCGGCGGCCACACGCTGATTCCCGTCATGAAGCAGCGCCTGGCGAGCCCGCCGCATCTGGTCGACCTCTCCCACATCGAGGGGCTCAACACGATCGAGATGAAGGGCCGTTCGCTGGTGATCGGCGCCACCGCCAGGCACGCTGAGGTCGCGACCTCCGCGATCGTCGGCGAGGCGATCCCGGCGCTGGCCAATCTCGCAAGCCAGATCGGTGACCCCGCCGTGCGCCACAAGGGCACGATCGGCGGCTCGCTCGCCAACAACGATCCGACCGCGGACTATCCGGCTGCCGTGCTCGCGCTGGGCGCGACCATCGTCACCAACAAGCGCCGCCTCAAGGCCGAAGAGTTTTTCCAGGGCCTGTTCACGACCGCGCTCGAAGCCGACGAGATCATCACCAAGGTGATGTTCCCGCTGCCGAAGAAGGCGGCCTACATCAAGTTCCGCAACCAGGCCTCGCGCTATGCGCTGGTCGGCGTGTTCGTGGCACGGCGTCCGTCGGACGTCCGGGTGGCCGTGACCGGTGCCGGCTCCGAAGGCGTGTTCCGCGTCGAGGCGTTTGAGGAAGCCCTCAAGAAGCGCTTCGCGTCGAAGGCGATTGAAGGCATCGCGGTGCCGGCGGAAGGTCTCAACAGCGACATCCACGGCAGTGCCGAATACCGCGCGCATCTCATCGGTGTGCTGACGCGGCGCGCGCTCGATGCCGCCAACGCCAAGGAGTGAGGTGATCTCACGCCTCGGCCCAAACTTGTCCCCGGTGAGGGCGTAGCGAGACTGGCTATTTCATGACTTCAGCGGCCAACACTTCCGGGGCCAATACTTCAGTTGTATTGCCGGCATCGGTCGATGCGATGCTCGAACTCCTGACCTCGCGCGGCTATCTCGCCGAGCGATCGCTGGCGACGGTGACGTACCTCTCGCTGCGCATGGGCCGGCCGCTGTTCCTGGAAGGCGAGGCCGGTGTCGGCAAGACGGAGATCGCCAAGGTGCTCTCGGCGGCGCTGGGGCGGAAGCTGATCCGTCTGCAATGCTACGAAGGCCTCGACGTCTCCTCGGCGGTCTATGAGTGGAATAGCGCCGCGCAGATGATCGCTATCCGGATGGCTGAAGCCGCCGGCGACACCGACCGCGATCAGCTCTCGAGCGACATCTTCGCCGACCGCTACATGATCAAGCGGCCGCTGCTCCAGGCACTGGAGCCCGACGTCGCGGGCCCGCCGGTCCTCTTGATCGACGAACTCGACCGGGCCGACGAGGCGTTCGAGGCTTACCTGCTCGAAATCCTCAGCGACTTCCAGGTGACGATCCCCGAATTCGGCACCTTGAAGGCGCCAAGCCCGCCGATCGTCATCATCACCTCCAACCGCACCCGCGAGATTCACGACGCGCTGAAGCGGCGCTGTCTCTATCACTGGGTCGATTATCCCGCCGCCGAGCGCGAGCTTGCGATCGTCAAGTCGCGCGTGCCCGGCATCTCGGCAAAGCTGTCGCAGCAGGTCGTGCGCTTCGTGCAAGCTTTGCGCGACCAGGACTTCTACAAGTCGCCGGGCGTCGCCGAGACCATCGACTGGGCCACCGCTTTGTCCGAGCTCGACGCCCGCTCGCTGACCCCGCAAGTGGTCGGCGACACGCTGGGCGCGTTGCTGAAGTATCAGGACGACATCACCCGCATGCAGGGCGACACCCTGCAGAAGGTGCTGAAGGACGCGACGAGCGAGAATTGATCGTCGTCGTTCCGGGGCGATGCGCGGCATCGAACCCGGAACCTCGAGATTCCGGGTTCGTCGCTGCGCGACGCCCCGGAATGACGGAGCGGGGATAGACCATGGCCATCAACCACCTTGCCCCGGAGCAGACCGAGCAGTTCGCCGACAACATCGTCGGCTTTGCCCGCGCGCTGCGTGCTGCGGGCATGCCGGTAGGGCCGGGTGCCGTCATCGACGCCATGAGCGCGCTCCAGGTCATCGACATCGGCAACCGCGCCGACGTCTTCACCACGCTGGAGGCAATCTTCGTCAAGCGCCATGAGCACGCGCTGATCTTCAAGCAAGCCTTCAACCTGTTCTTCCGCGCCTCCGAGGAGTGGAAGCACATGCTGGATTCGGTGCCGCTGCCGGACGAGGCCAAGAAGAAGCCGCAGGCCGGCTCCCGCCGCGTGCAGGAGGCGATGTCGCAGCCGCGCATGACAGAGACGCCGCAGCATCAGGAGCAGGATCTGCGCCTGTCGGTCTCCGACAGGGAAATCCTCCAGAAGAAGGATTTTGCCCAGATGAGTGCGGCCGAGATCACCGAGGCGCTGCGCGCCATCGAACGGATGAGGTTGCCGCAGGCCGAGCTTTTGACGCGCCGCTATCTGCCCGATCCGCGCGGGCTTCGGCTCGACCTCCGCCGCACGCTGCGTGCGTCCTTGCGCACCGGCGGCGACATCATCGACATCCATCGCCTCGGGCGGATCGAGAAGCCGGCGCCGATCGTGGCGCTGCTCGACATCTCGGGCTCGATGAGCGAGTACACCCGCCTGTTCCTGCACTTCCTTCACGCCATCGGCGACGCCCGCAAGCGCGTTTCGGTATTCCTGTTCGGCACCCGCCTCACCAACGTCACCCGCGCGCTGCGCCAGCGCGATCCCGACGAGGCGCTGGCGAGCTGCTCGGCCTCGGTCGAGGACTGGGCCGGCGGTACCCGGATCTCGGCCTCGCTGCACAACTTCAACAAATTATGGGCGCGGCGCGTGCTGAGCCAGGGCGCCATCGTGCTCCTGATCTCGGACGGGCTGGAGCGGGAGGCCGATTCCAAGCTCGCCTTCGAGATGGACCGGCTGCATCGCTCCTGCCGCCGGCTGATCTGGCTCAACCCGCTCTTGCGGTTCGGCGGCTTCGAGGCCAAGGCGCAGGGCATCAAAATGATGCTCCCGCACGTTGACGAATTCCGCCCGGTACATAATTTGAGTTCGATCCAGGAGCTGATCACGACGCTCTCCCGGCCGCTGCCGCCGCATCACCGCAGCCTGATCCGTTCCGCAGCTTGAGAGGCCAGCCATGCTCGATCGCGACGAGGATATCCTGAAGGCGGCGGAGGACTGGCAGAAGGCCGGCCATGGCGTCGCGCTGGCGACGGTCGTCGAGACCTGGGGCTCGGCGCCGCGCCCGGCGGGCTCGAGCCTCGTCATCAACGACGAGGGCACGTTCCTGGGCTCGGTCTCCGGCGGCTGCGTCGAAGGCGCCGTGGTCACCGAGGCCATGGATGTGATCCAGACCGGCAAACCCCGGATGCTGGAGTTCGGCGTGGCCGACGAGACGGCCTGGAATGTCGGGCTGTCCTGCGGCGGCACCATCCGCGTCTTCGTCGAGAAGGTCGGTTAGCCGTGAAGCTCGAGATCCTGCACGAACTCAATGCCGAGCGGGCCGCGCGCCGGCCGGCGATCCTGGTGACGGACACCGGGAGCGGCGAGCAGCGCCTGGTGAAGGCCAAGGACTTTGCCAAAGATCCGCTGCGGGCCGAGCTGGAGAAGCAGCTTCGCATGGGCAAGAGCGCCAGTGTCGAGGCCGGTGGCAAGAAGCTGTTCCTCAACGTCTACGCCCCGACCGCGAAGCTCGTCATCGTGGGCGCGGTGCATATCAGCCAGGCCTTGGCGCCGCTGGCGCGCTCGCTCGGTTACGACGTCACGGTGGTCGATCCGCGCACGGCCTTTGCGAGCCCCGAGCGCTTCCCCGATATTCCGCTGGTGGCCGAATGGCCTGATACCGCGCTGCCGCCGCTCAATGTCGATGCCTACACCGCCTTCGTCGCGGTGACGCACGATCCCAAGATCGACGATCCCGCGCTGTTGCATGCCTTCGAGCGCGGTTGTTTCTATATCGGCGCGCTCGGCTCGCGGAAAACGCACGCCAAGCGCGGCGAGCGGCTGCGGGCGCAGGGTGCGAAGGAGAGCGACATCGCGCGCATCCACGCGCCGATCGGGCTTGCAATCGGCGCGGTCTCCCCGTCCGAGATCGCGGTCGCGATCATGGCAGAGATCACGGCGGTGCTCCGCCTGCCTCCCAAGGAAAAAGAAGAAGCGGCATGAAATTTGGCCCAGCGAGTCCCAAGGATGCGATCGGCGGGGTGACCGTCCATACCCTGCGCCAGGGGCCGCTGGTGCTGAAGAAAGGCACGACGATCGGCCCCGCCGAGGTCGAGCAGCTCACGCGCGCGGGCATCAAGGACATCGTCGTGGTGCGCATGGAGAAGGGCGACGTCTCCGAGGACGTTGCGGCTGCCGGCATTGCGCTGGCCGTCGGCGGCGAGGGCATCCATGTCGAGCGCGCCTTCACCGGCCGCGCCAATCTGTTTGCCGCGCGCCCCGGCGTGCTGGTGATCGACCGCGCCGCGGTCGACCGCATCAACAATATCGACGAAGCCATCACCTTTGCGACGCTCTCCGCCTACAAGCCGGTGGTCGAGGGCGAGATGGTCGGCACCGTCAAGATCATCCCGTTCGGCGTCGAAGAAGGCTTGCGCGATGCCGCGGTGAAGGCGGCGGGCAAGGACGTGCTCAGAATCGCGCCTTACGTGATCCAGCGTGTCGGCGTGGTCTCGACCCTGCTGCCGGGCCTGTCCTCCAAGGTGATCGACAAGACGCTGCGCGTCACCGCCGAGCGGCTCGCGCCTGCGGGGGCCAGCATCATCGCCGAGCGGCGTGTCCAGCACGATGAACGCGAACTGTCAGCCGCGATCAAGGAATTGCTCGCGCTGGGGGCCGAGCTCGTCATCGTGTTCGGAGCGTCCGCCATCGCCGATCGCCGTGACGTCATCCCCGCGGCCGTCACCGGCATTGGCGGCGAGATCGAGCATTTCGGCATGCCGGTCGATCCCGGCAATCTCTTGCTAATCGCGCGCGCCGGCGGCGTGCCGGTGCTGGGCGCACCGGGCTGCGCCCGCTCACCTGTCGAGAACGGGTTCGACTGGGTCCTGATGCGGCTTCTTGCCGGCATCAAGGTGACGCGCGCCGAGCTGATGGGCATGGGCGTCGGCGGCCTCCTGATGGAGATCGTCACGCGCCCGCAGCCGCGCGCAAAACCCGAGACCGAGGGCAACAGCCAGGTCGCGGCCATCGTGCTCGCGGCGGGTCGTTCGACCCGGATGGGCGGACCGAACAAGCTGCTTGCCGAACTCGACGGAAAAAAGCTGGTGCGCCTCGCGACCGAGCAGGCGCTGGCCTCGAAGGCGTCCGAGGTGATCGTGGTCGTCGGGCATCAGGCCGAGCTGGTCGAGCAGGCACTGCAGGGCCTGAAGGTGAAATTCGTCCGCAATCCGGATTTCGCCGGCGGCATTGCAAGCTCGGTCAAATCAGGCATCGCGGCCGTGCCGGAATCTTGCGACGGCGCGCTGATCTGTCTCGGCGACATGCCGCTGATCGATGCCGGCCTGATCGACCGCCTCATCGACGGCTTTGCGCCGGACCGCGGCAACCTCATCGTCGTGCCCGTCAGCGAAGGCCGCCGCGGCAATCCCGTGCTGTGGTCGCGGCGGTTCTTCAAGGAATTGATGACGCTCGACGGCGACGTCGGCGCGCGGCATCTGATCGCCAAGCATACCGAGGCGGTGGCCGACGTGCCGGTGGATGGCGAGAGCGCCTTCCTCGATATCGACACGCCTCAGGCGCTTGAAGCGGCCCGGCGGGGATGACGGTGCCGTAGGGTGGATTAACCGAAGGCGTATTCCACCTGTCCGCGGCAACAGAAGGCGGTGGATTGCGCTTCGCTAATCCGCCCTGTCGAAGCCACGCCTAAAGCCCGCCAACCACTTTGAGCACCAGTGCCGGAGCTGGCCCCGAGAGATCGTGGACCAGCGTTGCCGTCATCGCGTCGCTTTCGCAGATGAAGGCGTGACTGAGAGCATAGGTTCGGTCGGACACCGTGAACGCCAGCTTGATGCCGCCGCAGAGGTGCTCCACGCTGTTCTTTTTCGATGAGCGGACCGGCTTGAAGAGGTCGTGCAGGCCGCTTCCGCCGACCATCAGCGGTACGTTCTCGCAACCTTCGCATCCGGTCGGCAGTTGCTTTTGCAGCTCAGCCACGTCGCTGGCCGGACTGAGAAATGTCTCGGAGAGAAGAATTGCCGGAGACAGCCTGAGCAGGCGCGTCTGCAACAGGCGAATGTCGGGTTCGAGGTTGAGCTCCTGGGCCTTCTTGATGTGCCCGCCAATTCTTTCGACGATCTGTCGATCCTGAACGTTCTCTGGCTTGATCTCGTTGACGGCATTTGCCGCAGCCAGGACGGCGATGATGGGCGCGTTCTTCGGCGGCATCGTTGCAACCTGGAGCCGTGTGCTGGTGTCAATGCCGTTGCGGAATTCTTCGTTCTTGTTCGAGAACCGTTCCTTGACCTCGGCTGCGCTCTTCCAGCCCTTGGCGATCACGGTAACCTGCGCTCCCTTAGGAATTGTGCCGTAAACGCAGATGGAAGACCGCCCCCGATCCGGACAGGCGTAAGCGTCGCGAAACAGGGCGCCTTGTTGCGCGGCGGAGCAAACGGATGTCGCCGACAGGACGGCGAGTATGACGAGCAAAAGGTACTTCATAGCGATCGAGCTTCTCCGGCTGCTGCGGCAAGCCTAAACAGGCGGGCGCGATCAGGCCAGAGGGTTTTGAGTCGCAACGTCTGTTGGCGCGATGAGGTGCCGTCAAGGGGGCCGCACTGACCGTCCCCTCGCGGAAACGAAAGAGGTGGATGGCGCGTCGCCAATCCACCTCGCGCACGTTTCTGGCTCGTCTACTTCTTGGTGTTCGAAAGCTTCTCGACCCCGCCGGCTTTCAGCTCGACGCCTTGCTTCGTCAGCTGCGCCTTGTTGCCGCTGCTGAACGTGAATGTATCAGCCCCGGCGCTGATGCCGTTCCATGCGACGGCTTCGCCGAGGGACACATACCACAGTCCCTGAAAGCCGGTCGCGGCGTTGAGCTGTCCGGTCCAGACCGTGGTCGAACCACAGCCGAGAAAATTCACCGAGAAACTGATCGCAGTGCCGGAATTGCCATAGGCCAGCCACCCCGTGACGGGCAGCGGCTTGCCCCTCATCGCAGCTGTTTGCTGCGTTGTTGGTATAGGTCCCTGTGATCGCGCCCGAGTTTTGGGCGAAGTTGGTGATTGCCAGGGTCGAGCCATATTGGTTGGTCCAGGTCCAGCTCACTGCCTGCGCATGCGGACGGAAGTCCGATCAGACAGGCCGACCCTATCATTCCCAGCAGCATTGTTTGTTTGGACGCATGGTCGCCTCCCTTGGCCCTGCTTGCCGCGTGGCGACCTTAAATAATACGATGGAAAATACAACTTTAGAGTGTATCTCCGGCATCACTAGTCCAGCATCGCTTTTCAACCACCCGTTCACCAAGTGGAAACGACCGCCGCTTAGAGTTGCCTCCACCTGCCTTGGGGGGAGGGGTTTTTCCATGGCTTCGAACGTCGTCGCGCGCCGTTGCGCGATGTTTTTCTTTGTCTTTTCAGTTGCCGTCACGGGCGCCCGCTACATCACCGAAGCTCATGCCGCTGGCGCGTTTGCGGTCGGCAAGTGCGGCGCTTATGGCCAGGCCTTCGATTATGGTCACGAGCACGACGCGCGCGCCGCGGCGCAGAAGCAGTGCAAGGGCGATTGCACCACCGTGACGATGAAGCGCGCCTGCGCGGCAATGTCGGTCGATCTCGCCAATCCCTGCGGCGCCTATGGCTACGCCGTCAAGCCGAAGATTTCCGCCTCGCTCAACGCCGCCACGCGTGAATGCTACAAATACGGCGGCAAGGAATGCGTGATCCGCGCCTGGGCCTGCGACGCCAAGGGTTGATTTCTATTGCTGTCATTCCGGGGCGATGCGTAGCATCGAACCCGGAATCCATTCATCCACTTGCTTGGTGGCGCAATGGATAGCTCGCGCCAATTGGCGCGCCTGGAATGACACTGAGGAACCATATGCAGTTCGACACCAAGATCGCCGTCGTGATCCGTACCGATCTTCAGGCCTGGCAGAAGCTCAACGTCGCGTCCTTTCTCACCAGCGGCATCGCCGCGGCTTTTCCCGAATGCATCGGCGAAGCCTATGAAGACGCCTCAGGCACGAAATATCATGCGCTGATAGGTCAGCCGATCCTGATCTATGGCGCCGACGGTCCGGCATTGTCGCGCGCGCTGGACCGTGCGCTCACGCGCAACGTCAAGCCGGCGGTCTATACCGAGGAGATGTTCAGCACCACGCACGACGCCGCCAACCGCGAGGCGGTGAGGGCAGTAGCGCGCGACGATCTCAATCTCGTCGGCATCGCCATGCGCGCCGAGCGCAAGGTGATCGACAAGATCCTCGACGGCCTCAAGTTCCACAACTGACAATTCGACATTCGCGCAGCGTCATTGTGGTGTCATGATGGAGCTGGTCTTGCGCAAACTTTGTGCTGTTTGACCCCCGTCAAAGGAGCACCGCGGCGGCATCGTTAGTCTGCTTCCAAAGCGCAGAGGAGCAGCAGATGCCGACCATGAAAGCCGCAATCGTCAAGCAATTCGGCAAGCCACTGGTGATCGAGGACGTGCCGGTGCCGCAGCCCGGTCCCGGCGAGGTCCTGGTGAAGGTCAAGGCGTGCGGTGTCTGTCATACCGATCTGCACGCGGCCTCCGGCGACTGGCCGGTGAAGCCGGTGCCGCCCTTCATTCCCGGCCACGAGGCGGCCGGCATCGTCGCCGCGCTCGGGCCCGGCGTGAAGAATCTGAAGGTGGGAGATGCCGTGGGGGTCGCCTGGCTGCATGATGCCTGCATGTCCTGCGAATATTGCGAGACCGGCTGGGAGACCCTGTGCGAGCACCAGCACAACACCGGCTACAGCGTCAACGGCGGCTTCGCCGAATATGTCATCGCCTCGGCCGCCTTTGCCGCGAAGCTGCCCGCGACGGTCGACTTCGCCGCCATCGCGCCGATCCTGTGCGCCGGCGTCACCACCTACAAGGGATTGAAGGAGACCGAAGCCAGGCCCGGCGAGTGGGTGGTGATCTCGGGCGTCGGCGGGCTCGGCCATGTCGCAATCCAGTACGCCAAGGCGATGGGCCTCAAGGTTGCCGCCGTCGACATCGCCGAGGACAAGCTTGCGCTCGCGCGCGAGACCGGCGCCGATCTCGCGGTCAATGCGCTCGCTGATGGCGCGGTCGACAAGGTTCTCGCGGCAACCGGTGGCGGGGCTCACGGTGTGCTGGTGACGGCGGTTTCGACCGCCGCGTTCGGCCAGGCGCTGAAGATGGTGCGCCGGAAGGGCACCGTCAGCCTCGTCGGCCTGCCGCCGGGCGAATTTCCGACGCCGATCTTCGACGTCGTCCTCAAGCGCATCACGGTGCGCGGCTCGATCGTCGGCACGCGGCGCGACCTCGACGAAGCCGTCGCATTCGCTGCGGACGGCAAGGTCAAGGCCGAGGTGACGAAGGTGCCTCTCACGCAAATCAACGAGGTCTTCGACCGGATGAAAGCCGGCAAGATCGACGGCCGGATGGTGCTGGATTTCGGCTAGCGCCTCAGCCTGTCGGCATGCCTGCAAACGTCATCAGGCTGGGATCGATCTGATCCCAGTTGTGACCGCGCGCGGCAAACGTGACCACCTGCGGCTTGTAGCGGGCCGGCTCGTCGAGGCTTCCGGCGCGGATCGTGAAGACGCCTGGGTGCGCTGCGAAGGTCATGTACACAGCCACGCCGCACTGCGTGCAGAAGCCGCGCGTCTTCACGTTGCCGCTGTCGGCGACCATGTCCCAATGCTTGGCATCGCCGGTGAGCGTGACCCCAGCGCGCGCGAACGTCGCGTATGAGCCATGCGCACCGCCGCTTTCGCGTTGGCAGTCCCGGCACTGGCAGTGATTGCTGAACAGCGGCTCGCCGGCAATCGAGTAGCGGATCGCGCCGCAGGCGCAGCCGCCGGTATAGGGCTTGTCCATCGCGAGGCTTCCTTACTTGTCTTCGCCCGAGATGGCATCGAGGCGCTGCAGCACCTTGACCCAGCCGTCGTTCATGTTGCGGTAAGCGGTATCGTTCTTCGGCGTCACGAAGCCGGAATGCACCACGCGCACGCGCGTCCCTGCCTCGACCGGTGTGAGCGACCAGGTGACGACCGTATCCAGCGCCGAGCCGTAACCGGTATTACCCTCGTCGCCGCCCTTCCATGCATAGGCAAAGCGCTGGTTCGGCACGACCTCCAGAACGCGGCACTGGATCGTGCCATCCCACGCGCCGGCTGGATTGGTCTTGAACGTGAAGGTGTTGCCTTCGACGGCCTCGAAACCGGTCGGCGGCATCAGCCAGCGCGCGATCAACTGGGCACTGGTCAGCGCCTTCCAGATCGTCGCGACCGCGTGAGGGAAGACCTCGTCGATGACGATGTCTTGAGTTTGGACTTTGGAAGCAACTGCACTCACGGATCGATCTCCTTCAAGAGGTCACGCAGGTTCTGGAAACGCTCGCGCCAGAACACGCCGTAATGGTCCATCCAGCTGACCAGGGGCTCGAGCCCTTGCGGCGCGGCGCGGTAATAGACGTTGCGGCCCTCGGCACGCTCGGCGACGAGGCCGGCCTGCTTGAGGGACTTCAGGTGCTGCGAGATCGCGCCCTGGGTCACGCCGCTGCCGCGTGTCAGCTCGGCGACGCTGATCTCCTTGCTCTCGAAGACGCGCTCGAACACGGCGCGGCGAGTCGGATCGGCCAGAGCGCGCATCACGGTGGTGACGGAATTGGGAGCCGCTTCGATCATGGATTTCAATTAGCAATCGCTAATGAATTAGTCAAGGCTAATTCGTTGTGGGGAATACATCTGCTCTGTTGTCTTGACTATGACTGACCAGTCAGTCATAAATTTGGAATGACTCAGAAGCCCTCCAAAGCCGCCTTGTCATCCGCAGCTCGTGCCGGCGCAAAAGGCGTTGCGCGCGCAGGCAGCGAAGGGATGCCCGCGTCGAACCGCGCTGCGCGCGCGCTGGAGCGGCGCGCGGCGATCGTGGAGGCCGCGATGGAGGAATTCATCGCCCGCGGCTTTGCCGCGACGCGGCTCGACGACATCGCCAAGCGTGCCGGTGTCGCCAAGGGCACGATCTACCTGCACTTCAAGGACAAGGAATCGATGTTCGAGGAGCTGGTGCGCATCGTGATCGTGCCGGTGGTGGAGCGGCTGACGAGGTTGCCGCCGCCGACGGGCTCGGTGCGCGACCTCGTCGAGGCCTTTGCCGGCAACTTCCTCAAAGAGGTCATCGGCACCAGGCGCGGCGATCTGGTGCGGCTGATCGTGGCGGAGGGGCCGCGCTTTCCGGCCGTCGCCGACTTCTATTATCGCGAGGTCGTCTCGCGCGGCGTCGCCGCCATGCGCGCCCTGATCGAGCTCGGCATTGCCCGCGGCGAGATCCGTCAGAAGGACCTCGCGCGCTATCCGCAGATCCTGGTCGCTCCGGCGATGATCGCGGTGATCTGGCAGAGCCTGTTTGCACGGCATGCGCCGCTCGACGCGCAGGAGATGGTGCGCGTCCATCTCGATTTGATTTTTGGCGAACGGAGGACGACATGAGGTCGTCGCACGCACTTCTCAGTATTGCATTGGTTCTCGCGCTCGCGACCTCTCTGGCCGGCTGCAACGAGAAGCGCGATCCCGGCTTCCAGGGCTGGGTCGAGGCCGACATGATCTTCGTCAGCCCCGACGAAGCGGGGCGGGTGACCAAGCTCAATATCCGCGAGGGCGATGAGGTCAAGGTCGGCGACGCCCTGTATTCCGTCGACGACGATCTTCAGCTTGCCGATCTCAATCAGCAAAAGGCGACGCTGGCGAATGCGCAGCAGACCTATGATCGCGCGGCCTCATTGAGCAAGACCGGCTCGGGCACCCAGGCCAATCTCGACTCCGCTGTTTCGGCATTGCGCGTCGCGGAGGCGCGGGTGGCGACGTCTGAAACACGGATGGCGCGGCGCAAGGGCTTTGCGCCGGTCGCCGGCACCATCCAGCAGATCTATTTCCGCGAGGGAGAGATGGTGGCGGCGCAGCGGCCGGTGCTGTCGATCATGCCGCCCGGCAATATGAAGCTGCGTTTCTTCGTGCCGGAGACCGCGCTGCCGAAGCTTTCGATCGGCGATACGGTGCGCGTCTCCTGCGACAATTGCGCGGCCGATCTCACCGCAAAGGTCTATTTCATCGCAACCTCGGCCGAATACACCCCGCCTGTCATCTACAGCCTCGAGGAGCGCAAAAAGCTGGTCTATTTGATCCAGGCGCGGCCCTCGCGCCCTGATGCCCTGCGGGTCGGACAGCCGATCGACGTCTATCTCAATCCCAAGACTCCGGTGGCGGACAAGCGATGAACGGTGGCAACGGCATCGCGATCGACGTCAAGGGCCTGACGAAATCGTTCGGCGGCCGCGAGGTCGTGCACGATTTGTCGATGCAGGTGAAGCGCGGCTCGATCTACGGCTTCCTCGGTCCCAACGGTTCGGGCAAGACCACGACCATCCGCATCCTCTGCGGGTTGCTCACGCCCGATAGTGGCGAGGGCACCTGCCTTGGCTACGACATCCTGAAAGATGCCGAGAAGATCAAGCGTCAGGTCGGCTATATGACCCAGCGTTTCAGCCTGTATCAGGATCTCTCCGTGCGCGAGAACCTAGAATTCGTCGCGCGGCTCTATGGCCTCACTGACGCGCGAGGCGCCGCGCGCGACATGATCAAGCGGCTCGGGCTATCCGGGCGCGAGGAGCAACTCGCGGGCGAGCTCTCGGGCGGCTGGAAGCAGCGGTTGGCGCTGGGGGCGTGCACGCTGCCCAATCCACAATTGCTGCTGCTGGACGAGCCCACCGCCGGCGTCGATCCCAAGGCGCGGCGCGATTTCTGGAACGAGATCCACGCGCTGGCCGCCGAGGGCCTCACCGTGCTGGTGTCGACCCATTACATGGACGAAGCCGAGCGCTGCCACGAGATCGCATACATCGCCTACGGCCATCTGCTGACCCACGGCACGGTGGAGGAGGTGATAGCGAAATCCGCGCTGACGACCTACACGGTGACGGGCGAGGACCTCAACGCTCTCGCGGCCGAGCTCACCGGCAAATCCGGGATCGACATGGTGGCACCGTTCGGTACCTCGCTGCACGTTTCGGGGCGCGATGTCGCCGCGCTCGAAGCCAGTATTGGGCCGTGGCGGGAAGGAAGCGGCCTGCACTGGCACAAATCGTCGCCCTCGCTGGAAGACGTGTTCATCGAGCTGATGGGGCGCTCCAAGGATAATTTCCAATGAGCGCCGTCGAACATTCCGGACCACGGCGCGACATCCGGGAGCGCTTCGGCTTCCTGCGGCGCTCCTATGCGATGCTGATCAAGGAGTTCATCCAGCTGAGGCGCGACCGCGTCTCGTTTGCGATGATCGTGATGCTGCCCGTGATGCAGCTGATGTTGTTCGGCTATGCCATCAACACGACGCCGCACCATCTGCCGAGCGCGGTGTTGCTCCAGGAGGATTCCGATCTCGCCCGCTCGATCCTGAAGGCGCTGGAGAACACGGCCTATTTCCGCTTCCTCTATGAGGTGCACGATGTCGAGGATTTCGACAACCTCCTGAAATCCGGCAAGGTGCTGTTCGGCGTCGAGATCCCGCGCGGCTTCGAGCGCGCTGTGCGGCGCGGCGACAGGCCGGCGCTGCTGGTCGCGGCCGATGCGACCGATCCGGTGGCGGCGAGCTCGGCGATCGGCTCGCTCGGCATGGTCGTGCAGACCGCGCTCAAGCACGATCTCTATATCGGCGATCCCCCCGAGATGCCGTTCGAGATCCGCGCGCATGCCCGCTACAATCCGGCAGCTAGCTCCAGCCTCAACATCGTGCCGGGTCTCGTCGGCACCATCCTCACCATGACCATGCTGATCTTCACCGCGCTGTCGGTGACGCGCGAGGTCGAGCGCGGCACCATGGAGAGCCTGTTGTCGATGCCGATCAAGCCAGTCGAGGTGATGTTCGGCAAGATCGTGCCTTACGTGCTGGTCGGCTTCGTCCAGGCCTTCCTCATCATCGGCATCGGCGTCGGCCTGTTCGGCGTCCCCGTGCTCGGCAATCTGTTCCTGCTGGCGCTGCTCTCGACATTGTTCATCACCACCAATCTGTCGATCGGCTACACGATCTCGACCGTGGTGCAGAACCAGCTCCAGGCCATGCAGATGTCGATGATGTTCTTCCTGCCGAGCATCCTGCTGTCCGGCTTCATGTTCCCGTTCGCGGGGATGCCGACCTGGGCGCAATATGTCGGCGAATGCCTGCCGCTGACCCATTATCTGCGAATCGTCCGGGCCATCATGCTGAAGGGCGCCACCATGCAGAATCTGCGCTTCGACACGCTGGCGCTGGCGGCCCTGATGCTGCTCGCCATGACCATCGCCGTGACGCGCTTCCGCCGCACGCTGGATTGAGGCAAACTGTCTCGCTGTCATTCCGGGGCGATGCGCTAGCATCGAGACCGGAATCTCGAGATTCCGGGCGTTCACGGCTTCGCCGCGCCCCCGGAATGACAAGGGGGCGGAAATGGTCAGGTTTGCGAGCAGGAAGACACGGCACCACGCGGTGCTGTCGGAGGATTTTGAGCGCGAGCTGACGCGGGAAGTGCTGCGCACCGAGCTGCTTCGGGTGCGCGCGCTGATCATGACGGGCTGCATCATGATGGTGTTGCTCACCGCGATCTATCTGATCGAGCCCAGTGTGGTGAACCGGGTCTGGCGCGGAACGGAGGGGATCGTCGAGGTCTACGGCCTTCTGGTCGGCTTCATCCTGTTCGAAGTCTGGGTCCACACCCAGATCAGGAAGAATCTCCGCCTCGATCGCGACCTGCCCGTATTCCGGCGTTACATCGGCACGCTGATCGAGACGTCGCTGCCTACGCTGATTCTCGTTCTGCAGATCCGGACGATGGGCGCGGCCCAGGCGCTCGGCTTCGCCGTGCCGCTGATGTACTTCATTTTCGTCATCCTCTCGACCCTGCGGCTCGACTTCTGGCTCTCCGCATTCACGGGTTTCGTGGCCGCGGCCGGGCTTCTCTCCGTCGCGCTGTACTTCAACTCGGCTGACGAGGCCGGCGACCCCCTGATCTATCTGCACGCCGTGCGCAGCGTCGTCATCCTGATCTGTGGCGTGCTGGCGGGCGCCGTCGGCGCCCAGTTGCGCCGGCAGTTCGCCGCGAGCATTGCGGCGGCGACGGCGCGCGACCGGGTGACGAACCTGTTCGGCCAGCACGTCTCTCCGCAGGTGGTGGAGCGGCTGATGGCGGCAGGAACCAGCTCGGGCGGTGACGTGCGCCGTGTCGCTGTGATGTTCGTCGATTTTCGCGGCTTCACCGCCGGTGCGCAGTCGCGCAGTCCGCAGGAGGTGGTCGACCGGCTCGACGGCGCGTTCGCGGTGCTGGTGGACATCCTCGACCGTCACGGCGGCATCGTGAACAAGTTCCTGGGTGATGGCTTTCTCGCGCTGTTCGGCGCGCCGCTGGAGGCTTCCGACGCCGCGCAGCGTGCGGTTGCCGCAGGCCGTGAGATGCTGAGCGCGATGGACCGCATCAACGCGCAGACGAGCTGGCCGCTGCGCATCGGCATCGGCATTCATTTCGGCGAGGTCGTCGCCGGCAATATCGGCTCGCCCAGGCGCAAGGAATATACCGTGATCGGCGACACCGTGAACTTCGCCTCGCGGCTGGAGGCGCTCAACAAGGAGTTCGGCTCGCAATTGCTGATCTCGGCGACCGTGCGCGAGAGGCTGGGCGAGGACGGCAGCGACGCGGTCGCGCTCGGCGAGGTCGAGGTGCGCGGCTATGAGCAGAAGGTGCCGGTGTTTCAGCTGGGCTAACGCGCCTTTCACATGTGAGTCGCGGTTCGTTGACGCGGGGTCGCGCTTCGGTGAAGGCGCGTGATGAAATATCTCGGTTAGCTTTCGCGTATTGCACTGTGGAAGCTGAAACGTCTCGGCTTCCCTTTGTGACACGGAGAAAGCCAATGACCCGATTGACCCTCGTTGCGGCCGCCTTGATTGCAGCTGCCGTCGCCCCAACTCAAGCCGCAACGGTGCGCCATGCCGCGCCGCCTCGCGCTGTTGTCGCTCAGGCGGCGACCGACGCCTGCGTCAGGGCTCCGGCAGAGGGAGCGTATGTCTCTGCGCCGTACACGCAGCCGCCGTGCCTGCCGAACACGATGACAACGTACTGACGCGTACACGGTGCCGGGCCGGCGCAAAGCTTGCCGGCCCGGCGTTGCGTATCTCTGTAGCGTCGTCTTCCAACGCGTCATCGCAATTGCTCCGATTGCTCCGAATTTTGGGGCATGACGGGCGATGTTTTCGGCTTGTAGACTGCCGGCGATGCGGCCGGTTGCGGCCGCCTTTTGCATGGGGAAGTGACGATGCAGCGCCGCTACATCACCGTCGACGTGTTCACCGATCGCGCCTTCGGCGGCAACCAGCTTGCCGTTGTGCTTGATGCCGGCGGGCTCACGACGGCGCAGATGCAGGCGATCGCCACCGAGTTCAACTATTCCGAGACCACCTTCGTGCTGCCGCCGCGCGACAAGGCCAATGATGCGGAGGTGCGCATTTTCACGCCTGTAAGGGAGATGCCGTTCGCGGGCCATCCCAATGTCGGCACTTCCTTCGTGCTGGCGAGTCTCGCCAAGGAGCCGAAGCCGCGTCTGCTGTTCGAGGAGATCGCGGGCATCGTGCCGGTCGACATTTTTCGCGAGCAGGGCAGGGTCATCAGCACCGAGCTCACTGCCCCGCAGCCGCTGTCGCGGCTGGCGGAGGTTTCCGCCGCTGACGTTGCAGCCTGCCTTTCGTTGAGCGCCGATGACATCCGGACCGATCACCATGTGCCGCAAGTCGTCGGCGTCGGAACACCGTTCCTGGTGGCGGAGGTGCATTCGCGCGACGCCCTCAAGCGAGCGAGGCCAGATGCGGCCGCGTTCGGCAGGTTCTTGCCGCGCGACGACGCCCGCTCGGTGTGGTTCTATACGCGCGACGTGGCCGCGTCGGAGGCGCTTACCGAACGCCAGGCGCGAATGTTCATGCGGGGCGCCAGCGGCCTCGCCGAGGACCCAGCAACCGGTAGCGCGACGGTCGCCGCGGCCGCGCTGTTCGCCGACCTCGACCCCGCGCGGGAAGGCGAGCTCAAGCTCACCGTCGGCCAGGGTTTTGACATGGGCCGTCCGAGCATCCTGCTGACGCGCGTGCGCAAGCAGGACGGCAAGATCGTCTCCGCCCATGTCGGCGGCAGCTGCGTGCAGATGATGGAAGGGACGTTTCGGCTCGCGGGGGCGGCTTAACCGTCATTCCGGGTTCGCGCCAAGAGGCGCGCCCCGGAATGACGGCGGCAACTACACCTGCCGCCCCGCCAAATTCTTCACCGTCACCCCATCGCGCTCCTCGATCATCTCCGCGATCATCTGGCGGTGGCAATGGGTGTGGTCGCGCTCGTAGCAGAGCAGGCACACGGGTCCGGCCTTCTTCACCAGTGCCGAGAGCTCGTCCATCGCTTCCTTGGCCTCGGGCGCCTTCAGGTGCTTCGAGAAGATCTTCTCGAGCACGTCGTACTGTCCGCTGCGCGCGGCGAGGCGGCCTTCCTTCGGCGTGCCGAGGGCGGCGAGGTGGACATAGGCGATGCCGCGTTCGTCGAGCCCGGCCGACAACTGCTTCTTGGAGAAGCCCGGGCGGCGCGACGACGTCACCGCACGCACGTCGACCACGAGCTTGACGCCGGCCTGCTCCAGTTCGTCCAGCACCGCCTTGGGCGGCGTCTGCTCATAGCCGATGGTGAACAGCTTTTTCGCCTTTGCCATGGATCACCTCAACTCACCCGCGCGATCAGTTCCATGGCGCCGGCCGGTGCGCGCACCTTGCCCTCGTGGATGACATAGGCGAACACGTCGCGCGGCTCCTTCTTCGGCTTGGCCTTGTCGACTTTCGGCAGGTCGTCCGGTTCACCGCCCGAAGCCCAGGCTTGAAAGCGCTCGGCCCAGGCGTCGAGCTGCTTTGGCGGGTAGCAGGTCTTGATCTCGTCATTGCCTTTCTGAAGCCGGGCATAGACGAAATCGCCGGCAACGTCGGCAATCGCGGGATATTTGCCGTGCTCGGCGAACACGACAGGCGTCTCGAACTCGCGGATCAGCGTCACGAAATCCGGCGTGCAGAAACTGTCGTGGCGGACCTCGACGACGTGGCGCAGTGCGCGCCCGTCGAGCTTGCGTGGCAACAGCTCGAGGAACTTGCCGAAATCGGCGCCGTCGAATTTCTTGGTCGGCGCGAACTGCCACAGCACCGGCCCGAGATGATCGCCGAGTTCCAGCACGCCGGAATCATAGAACCGCTTGATGGAATCGCCGGCCTCCGCCAGCACGCGGCGATTGGTGGCGAAGCGTGGTCCCTTCACAGAGAACACGAAACCGTCGGGCACCTCGCTTGCCCATTTGCGAAAGCTCTCCGGCTTCTGCGAGCCGTAATACGTGCCGTTGATCTCGATCGAGGTCAGCTTCGAGGCCGCGTAGGACAGCTCCTTCGCCTGCGTGAGTTTCTCCGGATAGAACACGCCGCGCCAGGGCTCGAAGGTCCAGCCGCCGATGCCGATGAAGATGTTGCCGGATTTTTTGGACGCGGTTTTTGCTTTGGCCACGGAGGATCTCGCATCGACGGGGAGGGAAGACGTCATCCTAGTCAAACGAGATGTGATTGGCCAGTTCTCGCCTCCCGTCTAACCTCGGCGATGCGATCTGCGACAAGGGAGAACAAGATGCGGATGCCAATGCTGGGAGCGGCGCTCGTCATGATGACATCTGCTGCCATGATGTCCTCGGTCATGGCGGATGACGACGATGCCAAGGGCGCGCGGAAGCTCGCCCAGCAGGGCCGCGACGATTACTGGCATTGCCTGGCGCGGGAATATTCGCGCGACAGCAATCAAGGAATGACGGAACAGGATTTTGGCCGTTCGGTCGCGGGCGCCTGTCCGTCGGAGCGGCAATATTACCGGGTGGCGCTGCTCGACTATCTCATCACGCAGTATCCCGATATCGATGCCGGCGCCCATCTCGCCACCGCGAACAGGGCGGTGGAATCCGCGCAGAAGGACATCGTGACGGCCTTCGTCAAGCACAGGCCGCCGGCGAAGTAGGGGCGTGGCCCTTCCGGCGCCGCGCGCATCCGTGGTATCACAGGACGCATCTGGAACAGGGATGGGTTTCCATGGCGTCTGAGTCGGTGGGGGGCATTTTGGGCGCGATCGTTGCCGCGATCGTGCTTGCAGTTGCCGTCGTGTTCGGGCCGATCGGCCAGTATGGCAAGCCGCCCAAGCCGGCAAAGGTCGAGCCGGCTCCGGCTGCGGCACCCGTAGCCCCCGCCGCGCCGGCGCCGCGGGGCCCGATCATCCGGGAAGTGCCCAACCAATAAGGCACAAGAATTCAGGTTTCCGGCCCCTTGCGAAGCGGTCCTGTCGTTCCTATCTAGCCTTTAACGGCGACGTTGAGCGAAAACTCCGGCGCTGGGACGACCTTGGAATAGCTTGGGCTCGCGCCGGATGTACGCGCGGCCCGCCGTTCCGGGGTCGTTGGCATTTTAGGGCCCTTTTTTGGGGCGTTTCCCACAGACCTCCCGGCTTGGCAGCGCAGGATGCGGCAGATATACGCTGCCGTCATGAATGAAGCGATCAGACCGGGCTCCGACGTTCCGCAGCAGGCCCAAGAGGGCCCGGAACTGTCGGTCATCGTCCCGACCTTCAACGAACGCGACAACGTCACGGTGCTGTATCGGCGCCTGGAGGCGACGCTCGCCAACGTCGCCTGGGAGGTCGTGTTCGTCGACGACAATTCGCCCGACGGCACCTGGGACGTCGTGCGCGCGCTGGCGCAACAGGACAGCCGCGTGCGCTGTGTTCGCCGCATCGGCCGCCGCGGCCTGTCGGGCGCCTGCATCGAGGGTATCCTCGCCTCCAGTGCGCCCTTTGTCGCCGTGATCGATGCCGACCTCCAGCACGACGAGACCCAGCTGCCGAAGATGCTGTTGCTGCTCGCGAGCGACCAGGCCGACCTCGTGGTCGGCAGCCGCTACATCGAGGGCTACAAGAGCGAAGGCTTCAACAAGCAGCGCGCCGGCGCCAGCGCGCTGGCGACCGAAGTCGCCAGGAAGATGCTCCGGGTCGAGATCGCCGATCCCATGAGCGGCTTCTTCATGATCCGCCGCGACCGGTTCGAGCAGATCGCGCCGAAATTGTCGGTGCACGGCTTCAAGATCCTGCTCGACGTCGTCGCGACCGCGCATGGCACCTTGCGGGCGGTCGAGATTCCCTACACGTTCGGCGCCCGCCAGCACGGCGAGAGCAAGCTCGATTCCATGGTCGCGCTCGATTTCCTCGGTCTCGTGCTCGCCAAGCTGAGCAACGACATCGTCTCGCTGCGTTTCATCCTGTTCGCGATGGTCGGCGGCATCGGCCTCGTGGTGCACCTCACCACGCTGTTCATCGGACTTCAGCTGTTCAAGGCGCCGTTCGCGGAGGCGCAGGCCGCCGGCGCCATCGTCGCCATGACCAGCAATTTCATCCTCAACAACTTCCTCACCTATCGCGACCAGCGGCTGAAGGGTTTTGCGCTGCTGCGCGGCCTGATCGCCTTCTACATCGTGTGCAGCGTCGGTCTGCTCGCCAATGTCGGCGTCGCGTTCTCGGTGTACGACCAGGAGCCGATCTGGTGGCTGGCCGGCATGGCCGGTGCGCTGATGGGCGTGGTGTGGAACTACGCGATGTCAGGCCTGTTCGTCTGGCGCAAGAAATAGCGCGAGATGGCCGACACTGACGCGCGGATCGTCCGCAACACCGCGCTGCTGATTCTGGCGCTGGTCGGCTTACGGCTCGTCGCGGCCGCGTTCACGCCGATCACCTTCGACGAAGCCTATTACTGGATGTGGTCGAAGAACCTCGCGGGAGGTTATTACGATCACCCGCCGATGGTCGCCTACGTCATCCGCGCCGGCACCATGATCGCGGGCGATACCGAGCTCGGCGTCCGCCTCGTCTCGATCCTGCTCGCGCTGCCGATGAGCTATGCGATCTACCGCTCCGCGGCGATCCTGTTCGGCGGGGTGCGGATTGCTGCGACCAGCGCCGTCCTGCTCAATGTGACGCTGCTGGCTTCCGTCGGCACGTTGATCGTGACGCCCGACGCGCCGCTGCTGGTCGCCTCCAGCTTCGTGCTGTTTTTCCTCGCCAAGGTGCTGGAGACCGGCCGCGGCGTCTGGTGGCTCGCGGTCGGCGCAGCGGTCGGTGCGGCGCTGCTGTCGAAATACACCGCGATGTTCTTTGGCGCTGCGATCCTGATCTGGCTCGCTTCCGTGCCGGAACTCAGGCGCTGGTTTCTCTCGCCATGGCCCTATCTCGGCGGCCTCGTTGCGCTCGCGCTGTTCGCGCCCGTGATCCTCTGGAATGCGGACCATCAATGGGTCTCGTTCGCAAAGCAGCTCGGCCGCGCCAAGATCGAGGACTTTCGTCCGGTCTTCATTGCCGAGCTGATCCCGACCCAGATCGCGTTCGCAACCCCGCTGGTCTTCATCCTCGGCGCAATTGGATTGCACGCACTGACCTGGCAGCGCGTCGGCGCGCTGGCCTCGCGCGTGCTGATCGCGGCGATGTTCTGGACCATTGTTGCCTATTTCGTCTGGCATTCGCTGCATGCCCGCGTCGAGGCCAACTGGTTCGCGCCGGTCTATCCGCCCTTCGTTGTCGCCGCGGCCGCCGCCAGCCTCGCGCCGTGGGGGCCGCGTGCGCGGCGCCTCGTCGATTTCTGCCTGCGCTGGGCCGCGCCCGCCGGCATCGTGATGTTTGCCGCGCTGATCGTGCAGGCCAACACCGGCTGGCTGTCCGGCTATCGCCGCGATGCCACCGTGCGCAGCGTCGGCGTCGGCTGGCGCGAGCTCGCTGCCGGGATCGAAGCCGAGCGCGCGCGCCATGGCGCGACCTGCGTCCTCGCGCAGGACTACGGCACCACGGGCTGGCTCGCCTTCTATTTGCCGCGTGGCACCTGCGTGCTGCAGCGGACCCAGCGCATCCGCTGGGTTAACATGGGCGAGCCCGATCCGAAGCTGCTTGCCGGCAAGCTGCTCTATGTCGACGAGCTGCGTGGGGGCGGTCACCCCGTCCTCAACGATCTCTTCGCGAAGGTCACGCAGGTCGCGCAATTGCAGCGCAAGCGCGGGCCGCTCGTGGTCGAGACCTACGGCATCGATTTGCTCGAAGGCGCCAAGGGCGACGTGCTCGACCGCTCGCCGCCGCCGGAAGCGAGGTAAGCACCTCAGTCGATCATCTCGGCCTTGGCCGCAGCCTGGCCCGGCCTGTCCTGATCACGCCAGAACCACACGGTTACGATGCCTGAGCGGCCCCGAACCTGCGCGAGCAGGGGGCCTGACAGAACGCCGTCGGGAGCCCCGTGGAAGTCGGCGGCATCCAGCAGCGTATCGCTCAGCGCGAGCCGCGCGCCGTTCTGGACGGCCACTTCCATCAGCCGGCTCGCGACGTTGACGGTATCGCCTGTCGCGGTGATGTGCTGGTGACTTCCGCCGAGACGCGAGGCGACGATCTCGCCGAAATGCGCGCCGATCTTGAAGCCGAGCCGGTCGCCGATGGCTGGCGGTAGCGAGCCGATCCAGCGCTCGACGCTGCGATGCAGGTCGATGGCACATTTCAGTGCACGCGCGGAATCATCGGGCATCGTGGCCGGAAGCCCGAACAGGATCATGGCGCCGTCACCGAGAAAGCCGGTGATCGTGCCGCCGCAATCGACTGCGGTCCTGTCGATCAGCGCGTGAAACGCCTTCAGGATCTCCTGGATCGCGTCCGGATCGGTCCGCTCGCTCAAGGCCGTGAAGCCGGAGAGATCGATGAAGACCACGGCTGCGTTCTGCCGGACGGGTTTTGACAGGAAATTGGGATCGCGGGCCAGCCATTCCTGCACCGCAGGTGCCTGGAACTGGGCGAGCGATCTGCTCTTGGCGGCAAGATATTGCGTGCGGCGGCCTCCGGCCCAGAGCTGCACGCCGGCAAAGATCGCAACCGGAGGCACGGCTGCGGCGAGCGTGGTTGCGGCATTCAGCCAGACGCCATATGTGAACGCGACCGCGTTGAGGCCGGCCCAGGCGATCATCAAAGCGGCCGCCGCCACGATGCCGGGCGCGCTGCGCCGCCAGGCCAGCAGGCCGACCAGCAGCATCGGCAACAGGATCGCCACGAGCGCGTCGGCGATACGAACCCTGCGGTCGCGCACGATGCCGTCGCCGGCAACCAGATGCGTGATCGCAGTCGAAACCACCTCGACGCCGGGCATCAGGGAATCGAACGGCGTGGGATAGAAGTCGCCGCCGCCGGCGACCGAGGCACCGATCACAACGATCCGGTTCTCGATCGCCGCGCGATCGAGCGTGCCGTCGAAGATGCTCTGCGCGCTGACGGTGCGGATGGTGCGCCGCGGACCGTAATAGGTGATCGGCAGCGCGAAATCGGTGTCGGTCGGCACCGCGCGCTCACCGAGCATGAGTTGATCCGGCGCGATCGTCAGCGGCTTGTCGAGCGCGCGGCTGGCGATGCGCAGGGGGAACGACAGCTCGACCTTGTCGTGCGTCCGGAACAGCATCGGCACCGAGAGCGGCGAGCCCGACTGTCCCGTCGCGACGTTGACGACGCCGACCTCGGCGTGGTCGGCGAACGCCGGCAGCGGCAGCAGGAAGCGTTCGGCCTGCGGCAGCACGGCGAGGGGGCCCTGGCTGCTCGGCTCCACGGTTTCGCTGTCGCTGGGAAAGATCGCGGCGGCGGCGAGCACCATGGGGCCGGTGGCAAGCGTGTTGGCCAGCGTGGCGTCGCCGATCGCGGCGCTGCGATCGACGAGCAGGAGATCGATCGCGACGACCTTCGGCTTGAACGACACGATGGTGTCGACGACACGGGCGAGATCGGCACGCGGCAGCGGATAGCTGCCGCCGCGCTTCACCACGGTGTCGTCGATCGCAACGATGGTGACGAGATCGGGCGGCCGCTGCACGCCGCGGACCTGGGTCCGCCAGTCGGTCAATGTTGCCTCGAGGCGGTCGAGAAAGCGCAGATGGCCGTAGGCGTGCGCAGCATAGATGTCCGCACCCCACAGCGCGGTGAGGGCAAGGGCCACCAGGATCTGAACGCGTCTCGTCACCACGTACTGCAATCTTCTTTGTTCTAAGTCCTATCGGCCAAATCTTGTTGACCAAGCCTTGTTGAACAAGCCTTGTTGACCAAGCCCTATTGACCAAGCCTCATTGGCCGAGCCGTCTCATCAGTGCGTCGACGCGCGGCTGGCCCCATGTCTTGACGGTCAACGGGCCGGTCGCTTCCACGTCGACGCCTTCGCCGGGGCCCAGAACGACGCCGCGTCCACGGCTCCTGCGGCTGACGCCGACACGGCCGTCAGCGACGAAGACGGAGGTCTTGGCCTCGGCAACATCGACGGCCCATCGGGTGCCGCGCACCGCGGCGATCGCCTGCGGCGTCAGCACCTTGAAGGGATTGCCGCCGGGCTTTTTGGGCACTTCGACCAGCAGCGCTCTGCTGCTCAACTCGACGGAGTCTATATGTCCGTCGCGGTTGGCGTCCTTTAGTTCAAATCTGGCGCCGTTTTCCGCGACGATCGTGATGCCGTTGTCGCAGCGCCAAATCTGCGTGCCTGCGGTGGATGGCGATGCCGTGCAGCCCGCATTGGGAGCAGGCTGCGCATGTGCGGAGCCGATCAACAAAAACCACCCCGCCAGGGCGAAAAACCGGGCGCGCGCGAACCCACAACTCATGCCAGCCTCCCTTTGCGTGCTTGGCACAGTTCAAGGCGATGTTGATACGGTACCGTATCACACGCAGAGGCTGCTGAAAAGTGCCGGTCTCGCAGCTATTTCCTGGCCGCGGCATTTTCCAGCCCAGCGCGATCAACTTTCGGTCAGGGCTGCACCGCGTGACGTGGAGGGGGCGCATCGCGCACCAGCCTCGCGCAATGCTTCCCAGTTATTGTGCGGGGCATTGAAGCCACGAAAAGGACTCGGTTGGTGGGTCTAGAGAGGCGGCCGAAGAGGTCCGCTGAATGCGCCAAATCCGGCCGAGAGTTATGGTTAACAGACGCGCCTAAGTCCGTAGTTCTGCGGGCTTTTTTCTCAGAATGAGACAGCGTTAACGAGCCGCCCTAGATCCGCCCGAACTTAATCCGCATTTAACTAAAAGTCGCCTTAATGACGCTCCGACCCTCTGCGAGATGCTGTTGCCGGATCGTGACCAGCGGCACTTTGAAGGGGGACTGAGTGACACCGTCCTGGACGCAAGGCGTATGAGTACGAGTATCGCTGCGCAGAGTAACGCGGCACGGAAGTCGAAAAATTTCTCGCAAAGCCACTCGCGGAAATCTTCCCGGAAAATGACCACGACCAATTGGCTCGGCGCCGCGGCGATCGGCTGCGTCGTGATGGGCGCCGGCTGGACCATCTACAACAACGTCCTGGGCGCGAGCGTCTATCCCACCGTCGGCAGCATCGGCTACGACGAGCCGGTGGTGAAGCGTGCGCCCAAGGTGGCGCTGCGCGAGGCCGGCGACGCCATCAAGGAAGCTTTTGCGCTGCTGCCGGACCGGTTGCAGGTCGCAGCCCCGATCTCGCGCGAGATGTTCAACGAGCGCTTTGCCGCAGCTGCGACGCAAGGCGTGGCCTCGAACGCGGCCAGCGCGGCGCCGGCGACACAGGTTGCGGTGGTGAAAGACCCGCCGAAGCAAAGCGTGATCGCCAAGGTGGCGGAAGCGCTGAAGCCGGCGGCCGCGGCCAAACTTGCTGAAAAGACGACCGACAAGACCGCGGACAAGGCCAAGCGTGCGCCGGATGCGCAGATCCAGCTTGCGTCGGCCGATCCGGCCCAGATCGTGCCGGCGCCCGAAGCCAAGAAGTCGATCGCCGAGCGCGCCAAAGCCGCGGTGATGTCGATCACCGGTCCGCGCCAGTCGATGGTCGACAAACTCTGGGGCAAGCGTGAGCCCTCAGGTGGGCTCCTGGCCTATGCCTCGGCCGACGCCAGCATCACGGCGGCGATCGCGCCGAAGGAGCAGAACCCGATGTTAGGCGGCGCGCCGCCCTATGAGCGCGATACCGCCGTCTACGACATCACCGCCAAGACGGTTTATCTGCCCGATGGCACCAAGCTCGAGGCGCATTCCGGCCTCGGCTCCAGTCTCGACGATCCGCGCTCGCAGCGCACCCGCATGCGCGGCGTAACGCCGCCGCACATCTACACGCTGAAGCCGCGCGAGGCGCTGTTCCACGGCGTGCCCGCACTGCGTCTGACCCCGATCGGCGGCGAAAGCGCGATCTACGGCCGCGACGGCTTGCTCGCGCACACTTACATGCTCGGACCGAACGGCGATTCCAACGGCTGCGTGTCGTTCAAGGACTATTACGCGTTCCTCGACGCCTACCGCAACAAGGGCATCCGCAAGCTCGCGGTGCTGGCGCGGGTGGAGTGATCCTGGTTCATTCAGATGTCCAAAGGGCCGCTTCTCGGCGGCCCTTTTCCTTTGGCGGCTTGCCGGATGCACTCAGCCCGGCCAGCACTGTCCGCCGCCGTCGATCCTCAGCACCTGGCCTGAGACGAACGCTCCCATGGGACCTGCGAAGAACTCGACGACGCGCGCGACCTCGTCGACGGTCGCGATCCGGTCGAGCGTGCCGGTCTCGACCATTCTGTCAGGAGCCACCGCCCGTGTGCCGAGGAAGCGGCCGG
The DNA here is from genome assembly GCF_015291745.1 of Bradyrhizobium sp. CCBAU 53351. NCBI lineage: Bacteria > Pseudomonadati > Pseudomonadota > Alphaproteobacteria > Hyphomicrobiales > Nitrobacteraceae > Bradyrhizobium > Bradyrhizobium sp. CCBAU 53351. Next base: position 4,914,286 of record NZ_CP030059.1, on the reverse strand, counting down.
TGCGGGTGTCGCCCGGCGCGATGCAGTTGACGGCGATGTCGTAAGGGCGGAGCTGGTCGGCAAGGCATCGTGTGTAATGCGTCACGCCGGCCTTCGCCACCGCGTAGATCGAGCCCTGGGTGCGTCCCTTGAAAGCGGCGACCGAGCCGAGCGTGACGATGCGGCCGCGCCGCCGCTCCATCATGCCTTTGGCGACCGCTTGGCAAGTCAGGATGGTCGAGAGCAGATTGCGCTCCAGCACCGCGCGCACGTCAGCCTCCTTGATGTGGACCGCGTCGTTCGGGTCCGGCTTGCCGCCGGCGGCCGCGATGTCGCCCCCGGCGTTGTGCACGAGGATGTCGATCGGGCCGAGCGCGCTTTCCGTCTCGGCAATCACGCGCGCGATGTCCTCGCTCTTGGTGAGATCGCCAAGCACCCGCGTGGTGCGAACACTGAACTGCCGGCCGATCTCTTCGGCGACGGCGGTGAGGGTGGTGCCCTCGCCATATTCGGCTGGGCCGTTCTCGCGCATGCCGTGGACGGCGATATCGGCGCCGAGGGCGGCGAGCTTCTCCGCGAAGGCGCGCCCGAGTCCGCGGCCCGCGCCGGTCACCAGCGCGACTTGGCCTGCCAATACTCTCGCGTCATGTGCAACCATGATCTTCTCCTGTTTTGAAACTTAGTCGGCCGCGAGGTCGAGGCCGATCGCCATCGCCTGCACGAGACACATCGGTGCGACCAGCGTGCGCAGCGCCGGCTCCGGCATGTCCTGGATTTCGAACACGACGCGTGCTCCCTCGACGATCGGGCTCAGCAGGCTGTCGGTGATGGAGATCGTGGGGACGCCGCGCGCAACCAGTTCGGGAAACAGCCGCGCCGTGTCCGGGTAGTAGTTCCGGAAGCTGATCGCGACCAGTGCGTCCTCCACGGTTGCGGCATGCGACTGCTCGTGGATGCTGCCACCGGTGCCATCGAGCAGGACGACGCGCCGTCCGAGCTTGCGCAGCACATAGGCGAGGTGGGTCGCAACCGGAAACGAGCCGCCGAGGCCGAGCAGATAGATGTCGCGCGCTTTCGCAAGGATCGCAGTCGCGGCGTCGAGCTCGCGCGCATGGACGGACTGGCTCAGCGTGACCAGCGACGATTGCGCTTCCGAGACGAAGCGCGACAGCACCGCGGCCGGCTGGCGGCCGAGCACCGATTTCTCCTCGCTTTTCATCCGGGCGAGCCGCGCCTTGTAGCTCGGCGCCACGCCGGCAACGAGGCGTGAGCGGAACACCTGTTGCATTTCGGTGAAGCCGCCGAAGCCCAGCGCATGGGCGAAGCGGACGATCGCCGACGGCGGCACGCCCGAACGCTGCGCCACCTCGGCGACCGTGCCCAGCGCGACATCCGTCGGGTGATCGAGCACGAACTCCGCGATCTGCTGCAGCCGGCCCGACAAAGCGCGGTGCCGCTGCGCAATGGCGCCGCGCAGCTCGTCGTAGCTCATGGCTCCCTGTGCCTTGTTCATCGTCTCAGGTCTCCGGATCGGTCGCCTGTTTAACGGCATTTCACCGTTTGGACCAAATATTCTACTTTACATGGCAAATGGAATGAATATTCTAATCGCAGAAAAAAGCAAAAGACTTCGAAAACGGGAGGAAACGATGAGAGGGCGTCAGATCTCACGGCGAAGCGTTTTGAAGGGCAGCTTGATGGCGAGCGTCATCGGCGGCACCGGCAGCTTCTTTGGGCCGTGGAAGGAGAATCACGCGTGGGCGCAGGGCGCAAAGCCGATCAAGCTCGGCCTGACCTGCGATGCCAGCGGGCAATACGGCAACAGCGGACAGGATGATTTCCGCGGCATCAAGATGGCGATCGATGAGTTCAACGCCAAAGGCGGCGTGCTCGGGCGCCAAATCACCTTCATCACCGCGGATACCGAGACCACGCCGGCGACCGGCAGCCGTGTCGCCGAACGCTTCATCACGCGCGAGGACTGCACCATCCTGATCGGCGCGCTGCACTCCGGCGTCGCCAACGCCATCACCCAGGTCGCCAGCAAATATGGCGTGATCTACATGAACACCAATTCTTCCGCGCCGAGCGAGGCCGGGGAGAACTGCTCGCGCGTGAAATTCGTCTGGGACGGCAACGGCACCAATTTCTCCAAGGCATCGGTCAAGAACGCGGTCGACTCCATCGGCAAGACCTGGATGCTGCTGACCAACGACTATGTCTGGGGTCACACGACATCCGCCGCGACCAAGGCGCAGGTCGAGGCCGCCGGCGGCAAGATCGTCGACAATCTCCTGGTGCCGCAGAACACCCGCGACTTCACCGCCTATTTGCTCAAGATCCAGCAGGCAAAGCCCGACGTCGTCGCGACCGCGATCGGCGGCGACGACATCAAGGCGCTGCGCGAGCAGGTGGCGCAGCTCAAGCTCGACGGCAAGCCGGCCTGGATCAACAACCAGCAGGACTGGCCCGACGTTTGGGGCGCGCCCGACAGCCTGTTCGGCGTGTTCGGCACCACCTGGTATCACAAGCTGCAATTGCCTGGGGTCGCCGACTTCGTCAGGAAATGGCAGGCCGCCAACAAGGATGGCCCGATCCCGGTGCCGGGCAACGTCTCCTACAACGGCTACATGTCGACGCGCGAATTGCTCCGCGCGATCGAGCGGGCAGGGTCGACCAACAACGTCAAGATCATCAAGGAGCTCGAGAATCTCAAGGTCTCGGCGACCGACCGGATGCAGCACTTCGACGCCTACATGGATCCAATGACGCATCAGATGCAGCAGACGATCTACCTGGCGCGCCGCAACGCCAAACCGGCCGACAACACCGATCTCTATGAGATCATCAGCTGGACCGAGCCGAAATCCGCGGCCGATGACGCCGCACCCGGCAAATGCAAGCTCGCGCCCTACGAGCAAGTGCCGACCGTCGACTCCTGACGACGGTTCGCCCCATCGCGGTAACGGCGGCGCGCTCGTCGCGCCGTCAGCCTGCTCCTGGAATGCCAGTTTGCGAGACTTAAGCCTTGTTCGACATCCTTCCTCACCTTGTGAATGGCCTGACGCTTGGCTTGCTATTCGCGCTGATCGCGCTCGGCTTCATGCTCATCGTCGGGCTGATGGAGCAGATCAATCTGGCGCACGGGTCGTTGTTCGCGCTCGGGGCCTACGTCGCGATGCAACTCACCGGTCCGCGTCCGCCATTGCCGGCCGAGCTTGCAAAGCTGTGGCTCGCGCTGCCGCTCGGCTGGCGCTACGCCGCGACGCTGGTCATCGCGCCCGTCATCGTGAGCCTGGTCGGCATACTGATCGAGTTCTGCATGCGACGCACCTACGGCAAGGACCCGCTCTACGGACTGCTGCTGACCTTCGGCGCGGCGATGGTGATCGAAGAGCTGATCCGCCTGGTCTGGGGCACGCGCGACTATGTGCTGCAGGTGCCGTCAGCCGTCAATGGCGGCTTCCTGTTCGGCGACCTCATCTGGTCAACCTACCGCTTCTATGCAGCCGGCATCGCGGCCGGGATCATCGGCCTCGTCTGGCTCTTGATCGAGAAGACCTCGTTCGGTGCGACCGTGAAGGCCGGCGCCCATGATAGCGAGATCGTCCGCGCGCTCGGCATCAATCTGTCGCGGCTGCGGCTCCTGGTGTTCGTGTTCGGCACCATGCTGGCGGCCATCGCCGGCATCATCGTCGCACCGATCTGGGGCATCCGCCCGCATATGGGCGTCGATGCCGTCATCCCGGCATTCCTGGTGATCGTGCTCGGCGGCGTCGGAAGTTTCTGGGGCGCGGTCGTCGCCGGCCTGCTGGTCGGCCTGTGCGTCGGCCTCGCCGGAGCCTACGCGTCCGAATGGTCGCTGCTGTCCATGTACATCCTGCTCGTTGCCGTCGTGACGTTCCGCGCGCGCGGCCTCTGGGGCAAGAAGAGCGTGCTCGAGGTCTAGGGGATATGATCGTGGGTTCGACGACCTCATCCGACGCTTCGCGGCTTGTCACGCCGTCCATGCTGGTGCTCTGGCTGGTGCTTGCGACAGTGCCGCTCTGGATCACGCGGGTCGGGCTTTATCCCTATCTCGGAATCGAGATCCTGATCTGGTCGCTCTATGCGCTGGCCTTCAACCTGGTGCTCGGCACCGCCGGCCTGCCGTCGTTCGGCCACGGCGCCTATTTCGGCATTGGCGCCTATGCCTTCGGGCTGTGCCAGTTCGACATCGTCGCCAATCTCTGGATATGCCTTGCCCTGGCGACGCTCGCGGCCGGCCTCGCCGGCGCGCTGGTGGCACTCTTCATCTCGCACCGGCGCGGCATCTACTACGCCTTCATGACGATCGCGTTCGGCCAGATATTCTGGACGCTCGCGATCAAGTCGCACGGCATCACCGGCGGCGAGGATGGCCTGCTCAAGATCAGGCGGCTGCCTGCGGATTTCGGCCTGGTGTCGTTCGACCTCACCGACAATGTCGCGTTCTACTATTTCGTGCTCGCGGCGTTCGCAATTGGCGTCGCCGCCTTGTGGCGGCTGGTGCATTCGCCCTATGGCCGCGTCGTCGCCGCGATCAGGCAGAGCGAGATCCGTGCCGCCCATCTCGGCTACAATGTGTGGCTCTACAAGGTGTCGGTCTTCACCCTCTCGGCCGCGCTGTCAGGCTTTGCCGGCGGTCTGTTCGCGATGGCGCAGCTTGCCGCGTTTCCCGATGTGATGAGTCTGCACCAGTCCGGCTACGTCGTGATGATGACGCTGGTCGGCGGCGGGCTTGTCAGCTTCTGGGGCCCGGTGATCGGTGTGGTCCTCTTCCTCACTGCACGCGACGTGATCGGCGCGCTGACCAATGCCTGGATGCTCTATTTCGGTCTTCTCTTCATGGCGATCGTGCTGTTCCGTCCCGAGGGCATCGCCGGCGCGCTCTCAGCCCTGGTGCGGCAGCATTCTCTCGACGCCTTGAGGCGGCGCGGTACGTCCGCGATGCGGTTGTTGGTCGGGAGCGGGCGATGAGCATGGTCGAGGCCGCAGGTGTGCATGTCCGCTTCGGCGATCGTGTCGTATTGGAAAGCGTCGACCTCGCGGTCGGCGAGGGCGAGTTTCACGGCGTGATGGGCCCGAACGGTGCCGGGAAGACCACCTTCTTCAACGTCCTCACCGGCCGGGTGAAACCAAATCGTGGCAAGATCCGTCTCGGCGGCGAGGATGTCACCGGCTTGAGCCCGCACCGTATCGCCGCCAAGGGCATCGCCCGCTCGTTCCAGATCATGACGTTGTTCGACGAATTCTCCGCGCGCGACAACGTCATGATGGGCTTGCCCGCGTTTCGCGCGCGCGGTCTCGATTTCGCCCGCGCCGCGGCCGGTGATCGCAAGTTCGCCGAGCAGGCTTCCGAAGCGCTTGCGACAGTCGGGCTTGCGGAGAAGGGCGATGTTCGCGCCAAGGACCTGTCCTACGGCGACCGCCGCGCGCTGGAGATCGCCGTCGCGCTGGCGCAGGCGCCGCGGGTGCTGTGCCTGGACGAGCCGACATCCGGCCTCGGCTCCGACGGCGTGCAGCGGCTCGCAAGCCTGGTCGCTCGCCTCAAAGGCAAGCTCACCATCGTCGCCATCGAACACGACATGGAGTTCCTGTTCTCGCTCGCCGACCGCATCTCGGTCATTCATTGGGGCCAGGTGGTGGCGCGCGGCACGCCGCACGAATTGCAGCAGAACGAGTGGGTCCGGCGCTCCAATCTGGGGAAGTTCGCATGATCCTCGAAGTCGACGGGTTGGATACGTTCTACGGCGAGACCCAGGCGCTGTTCGCCGCCTCGCTCGCGATCGAGCAGGCGAAGGTCTTTGCACTGCTCGGGCCCAATGGCGCCGGCAAGACCACCATGCTCCGTTCGATCCTCGGGCTGACGAGGCCGCGGCGCGGCGCGGTGCGTTTCGACGGGCGCGACGTCACGCACGATCCGACCCATGAGGTCGCGCGTGCCGGTATCGGCTGGGTGCCAGATGACCGGCGGCTGTGCCCGACCCTGTCGGTGGCGCGTAATCTGTCGATCGCGCAGAAGGGCACGCGTTTCCGTCGATGGAGCGTCAAGGAGGCCTGCGCGATCTTCTCGCCGCTCGAATATTTGATGGAGCGGGATTGCGAAAATCTGTCGGGCGGCGAAATGCAGATGGTGGCCATTGCACGTGCGCTGGTCGGCTCGCCCGGGCTTGTGCTGTTCGACGAGCCTAGCCAGGGGCTGGCGCCAAAGATCGTCGGCGACGTGCTCGCGACGATTTTGCGGATGAAGGACGAGGGCATCGCCTCGCTGGTCGTCGAGCAGAATGCCGAGATCGCGCTGTCGGTCGCGGACCATGCCGCGGTCATCGACCGCGGCCGGATCGTCTGGACCGGGGAGGCCGCTGTGTTGCGCGATGATCGTTCCCTTCGGCAGCGCTTGCTGGGAGTACAATAAGTGGCCGCACCGCTGCTCGTGCTCGATGATGTCAGCAAGGTCTATACGACGGGCCGCATCGTTCGCCGTCCGACGTTCACGCTTCAGGCAAGCCTGGCGCTGGACGAGCCGGGTATCGTCGGCGTCGTCGGGCCGAACGGTGCCGGCAAGACGACCCTGTTCGAGATGATGACCGGCTCCAATGCGCCGACCTCGGGACGCGTGTTGGTCGCGGGCACGGATATCCATGGGGTCAAGTATCGCGAGCGCGATCGTCTCGCGATCCATTATCACCAATCCTACCAGGTCAGGCGCTTTCGCAAGCGGATTCCTTCGGCGTTCCTCGCGCCATCGCCGACCCGGACGCCGCTCGTGCACCTGTTCGACGAGCCGCAGTTCAACCTGCAGGACGGTTATATCGGCTTCATGCTGGATTTCTTCCGCAAGCTGCGCGACGAGGGCAGGCTGGTCATCCTCTGCATGCACCCGACGGCGAGCTGGCACCTCGATATCCTCGCCGAGATCGCCGAGCAATTCCTGTTCGTGGCCGGCGGCGGGGTGTCGCGGATGACGGACTTCCGCAGCCTCGCCGCCGAGCCGCGCTTTCGCGCCTATCTCGGACCGGAGATGACGCGCGCCGCGGACGCTATCTGCCGCAAATCGATGTAAAGGAGACTTCCCTTGGCTTATTCGAACACCCAGCTTTTCATTGGCGGCACATGGCGCCCGGCTCATTCGGGCAAGATGATCGAAGTCCTCAATCCCGCGACCGAGGAGGTGATCGGCACCGTCGCGCATGCCGGCAAGGCCGATCTCGACGAGGCGCTGGCCGCTGCCGCTGCGGGTTTCAAGACCTGGCGCAACGTCGCCCCGTTCGAGCGCTGCCGCATCATGCGCAAGGCCGCCGCCATCATGCGCGAGCGCAATGACGAGATCGCGCCGCTGCTGACCATGGAGCAAGGCAAGACGCTCGGCGAGGCGAAGATGGAGGCGATGGCCGCGGCCGACGTGATCGAGTGGTTCGCGGAGGAGGCCAAGCGCGCCTATGGCCGGCTGATCCCGGCGCGCGGGCCGGGCATCTACCAGCTCGCGATCAAGGAGCCGGTCGGCCCGGTCGCGGCGTTCACGCCCTGGAATTTTCCGATCAACCAGGTGGTCCGCAAGCTCTCCGCCGCGCTCGCGGCCGGCTGCTCGATCATCGTCAAGGCGCCGGAGGAGACGCCGGCTTCTCCCGCGCAGCTCATCCGCGCCTTTGCCGACGCGGGCGCGCCCGACGGCGTGATCAACCTCGTCTATGGCGTGCCGGCGGAGATCTCCGAATATCTCATCCCGCATCCGGTGATCCGCAAGATCTCCTTCACCGGCTCGACCAGTGTCGGCAAGCAGCTCAACGCGCTTGCGGGCCTGCACATGAAACGCGCCACCATGGAGCTCGGCGGCCACGCGCCCGCGATCGTGTTCAAGGACGCCGACGTCACCTCGGCTGCGAAAATCCTGGCGGCCGCCAAGTATCGCAACGCCGGCCAGGTCTGCATCTCGCCGACCCGCATGCTGGTCCAGGACGAGGTGTTCAGGGAGTTCGTCGACAAGTTCGTGGACGTTGCCAGGGCATTCAAGGTCGGCAACGGCCTCGATCCCGAGTCCAGGATGGGTTCGCTCGCCAATCCGCGCCGCGTCAGCGCCATCGAAGGCATGGTGCAGGATGCCGTCGGCAAGGGCGCCAAGCTCGAGACCGGGGGCAAGCGCATCGGCAACAAGGGCTATTTCTTCGAGCCGACCGTGGTCAGCGACGTGCCGAAGGATGCGCGCGCCATGAACGAGGAGCCATTCGGCCCACTTGCGCTGATCTCGCGCTTCCAGTCATTCGACGAGGTCGTCGAGGAAGCCAACCGTCTGCCCTTCGGTCTGGCCTCCTATGCCTTCACCAACTCGGCCAAGACTGCGGCCGCGGTGGGGGCGGCTGTCGAGGCCGGCATGATGTCGATCAACAGCTTTGGTCTCGCGCTGCCCGAGGTGCCGTTCGGCGGCATCAAGGATTCCGGCTACGGCTCGGAAGGCGGCACCGAGGCCATGGACGGCTATTTCAACACCAAATTCATCAGCCAGACGGGCGTATGACCGCCGCTATCGCTTGACGAAGACCAAGTTGCACGCGCGGGCCTCGTTGCGTTTGCCGGTGCCGCGGGTGCGATCGAATTGCGCGTCGACGGTAAAGGCGTAAGGCGAGCCCGGCGCGAGGTTGTTGAGCGTGTAGGCGCTTGCTCCCGTCGTGCCGCGCGCGCTCAGCGTCGTCTTGCCGTCCGCCGGAATCTGGCCGTCGATCTCCAGGCGGTTGCCTCCGTCCTTGCCCTGAACCTCTGCATGAAACACGCCGTTGGTCACGGTGCCGGCCAGCGGTCTGGTGAAACCCTGCGCCTTGCCGGTCGGCGGGCAGTGCAGGGTGACGTCCCAGCTGCCGTCGAAATCCATGCTGCCGGTGGTTCTGGCGCTGCCGCTCGGCGCGACCGCCACCTTCTGCTTCAGGCTGTCGATCCGCGCCTTGGCGAGACTGGCGAAGCTGCAGCTCGAAAATCGCGCCAGGTGATCCTCGAAGGCGCTGACGGTGCCGATGCCGTCCGCGGCCTTCCAATGGGCCTCCGCGGCCGCGCACGGGTCGGCCCGCGGCGCGGCCTGCGACGCCCCGGGAGCGACCGTGACCGTGACCGGGCCGTTCAGGTAGAACTTGCCGATGATCGACAGCGACAGCTCCGGCAGCTGGGTCTTGCCGCTGGAATCATAGACGTCGCTGCTGATGTCGCGAAAGACTTCGCCGATCTCCTGCGGCTCCTCGATGTGTTTCAGGAACGCCGTCGTGTAGGGGCTGTTGCGGCCAACGCCGTCGGCGGCGACCTGGCCGGACTGCGTCGAGAACGACACGATCGTGCCGCGCGGTGCCTCGACCTTCGACAGGCCGCGCCCGATCGAGGCGGCTCGCGTCGAGCCGGCGGAGCGTTTGAGCATTTCCGCCAGTGGATTGTCGCGGCAAGAATCCAGCACCAGGATGCGCAGGTTCTTGGCCTGCTGCAGGTCGTTCACGATGTCGTCGACCCGCACGAAACGCTTGAGGTCGGCTTCATCGGTCAGCGTGGCGTCGACGGGCATCAGATAGTTCACGCCGTTGTACTGCATCGCATGGCCGCTGTAGTAGAACAGGGCGACGTCGGCTCTGCTCGCTGCGCGCGCGAAGCGGATGGTCAGGTCCTGCATGTCGGCCTGGCGCAGGTCGACGCCCTGGATCACCTCGAAGCCGCTGCGCTTGAGCGAGGCTGCCACGTCTTCGGCATCGTGTGAGGGGTTGGGGAGTTGCGCCGTAGAGGCATAGGCGCCGTTGCCGATCACCAGTGCCACCCGCGTATCCGCCGACGCAGGTCCGACGCAGAGCGAGGCGAAGAGCGCCAGATACAAACCGGGCAGGCAAAATCCGGCGAAGCAGAATCTGGAAAGAGCACTCATGAATGCCTTCCGAGGAAATATCGAAAATATCTCTCCAGATTAGCGCATGCCACGCCGACTTCAATGCCCCTGCCGGGGAAACGCTCAGATTTCGCGGCCGTGACGTTCCGTCACGCTGCCATCGCCTTGCGCAGGGCCATTTCCGTCGCAATCGCGTCCCGCACGGCCGGTCGCATCTGCATGCGCGCGAGGTAGGCCGACAAGGACGGCCATTGCGCGACGTCGACGCCGGCGGGACGGAGCAGCAGCAAGGCCCAGGTGAGGTGCGCATCGGCCACCGTGAAGCTGTTGCCGACGAGGAATTCGCGCTCCGCCAGATGCGCAGACGGTATCGACAGAGTCTGGGCGATCCTTGCGCGCGGCTTGGCGAGCGAGCCGTCGTCCTTGTACCAGAAGGTCGGAAACAGGAACGCCTTGTGAATCTCCGTGCCGATGAAGCTCAGCCATTCCTGCAAGCGGTAGCGATCGATCTCGCCCGGACGCGGCGCGAGGCCGCTGGCGGGCTTCAGATCGGCGATGTATTGCAGCACCGCCGCGCTTTCCGTCAGGCGTTCGCCGTTCTCCAGCACCAGCACCGGAACCGCGCCCTTCGGGGCGACGCCGTGAAAATCACCGTCATCCGCGAGTTTCTTGGTCCAGAGATGCACCTGATGATAGGTCGCATCGAGACCTGCTTCCATCAGCGCGATGCGGCTCGAAAGCGAGCAGGCCATCGGCGAGAAGTAGAGTTGCAGCATCGTCTTGCTCCGTCACATCAGTGCATCGCCGCGCGCGATGATCGCGAAGCGGTCGGACAGTTCGGCGAGCGCAACCTCGTGAATGCTCCGGGCGTCCAGCGTGCCGCCGCGTCCGTCGGGCAGGTCGCGCGTGGCGCAGGCATCGGCATCGATCGTCGTGCGAAAGCCGAGGTCGAGCGCGGCCCGCGCGGTGGAGCTGACGCACATATGCGTCATGAAGCCGGCCAGCACGATGTTTTTCCTGTCGATCGCGTCAAGGCGCGCCTTCAGATCGGTGCCGGCAAACGAGTTGGGCAACTCCTTTTCGATCACGAGCTCGCCGGCATGCGGCGTCAGTTCGGCGACAATGGCGCCGCGGTCGGCGCTGCGATCGAACAGGCTGCCCGCCTTGCCGCGATGGGCGATATGAATGATCGCGGCATTGGCGGCGCGCGCCTTGGCCAGCAGGGCAGCCGCGCGCGCGATCGCGGGCCTGGCGTCGGGCAGGGCGACGGGACCTGCGAGATATTCGTTCTGAATGTCGATCAGCACCAGCGCAGCATCGGCAAGACGCGGCGGGGTTAGGTCGGCGCCGGCGAGCTGCAGCAGGGTCTTTGCGGTCGTCATGATCTCTGGAATCTCCGGAAAGCGAATGGCAGGTTCAACATAGTCCCTAGGGCGGCCTGCCGATATGCAGGGATATTGCAGCGGATGGCTGCGATATTGCAGGCTTGTCGCGGTCGATGTAGCCTCATCCCATGAACTGGGACGATCTCCGCATCATCGCCGCCGTCAGGGACGAGGGCACCTATGCCGGCGCCAGCGCACGCCTGCGCATCGACGAGACCACGGTCGGGCGGCGGTTGTCGCGCATCGAGCGTGCGTTGGGTTTGCGCCTGTTCGAGGCTGCCGACGGCGTTCGCAGGCCGACACGGCAATGCGAGGCGGTGCTGGCGCATGTCGAGGCGATGGCCGCGCATGCGGCCGAGATCGATCGCCTCAGCGAGGGCGTGGAGGGTCCCGTGGGACGCCTGCGCATCGCATCCACCAACACGGTCGCCGAGCAGGTGCTGTCGCCGCGTGCGAGCGATTTCCTGCGCGCCAATCCCGGTCTGATGCTGCAGTTCCTCACCTCGAGTGAGAACGTCAAGTTCTCGCGGTGGGAAGCCGATCTCGCGATCCGGCTGCGCAAGCCCGACAAGGGCGACTTTGCAATCTCGAGACTCGGCGACATCAAGCTTTACTATTTCGAACCTGTTGCGAGCGATGGCGAGCCGATGCTCTGCACCTATCCGGATGAGTTGGGTGCCATTCCCGAGATGCAGTTCCTGCGGACCAGGAAAATCCGCGTGCGCTGCGTCACCGACAACGTTCGCGTCATCCGCAATTTGATCCGCGCCCACCAAGCCGCCGGCGTGCTGCCCGAATATAGTTGTGGGGATCTGCTCGCCGACCGCGGCCTGCGTGTCACGCTGCTGCCGAAACGGCGCGATATCTGGCTGTTGGTGCAGAATCACCTGAAGCGCGACGCGGCGACGCGCGTGACGATCGACTGGGTCAGGCACTGCTTCAAGGACGTCCCGCAGGCCTGATCATCGGCGGCGTTCATGGCCTTCGCATTGAACGCAGTCCGCGCGATGTGCGACCAAAATCACGGAGCCGGGATTGCGCGCGCGCCAAGGTTGCGTAATCTCGTGACGAGACCTGACCGGGGCAAGCGCATGACCACTCTTTCCGAAACGATCCGGCCCTCGAGGGCGCAATCGCGGGAATGGAAGGCCATTCTCATCCTGATCCTGCTGGTCCCGGTGTTGTGGTCGCCGCTGATCCTGTTTCGCTTCGTCCTGTACCAGCCCTTCAGCATCCCCTCCAGCTCGATGGCGCCAACGCTGATGGTCGGCGACTACGTCTTCGCCGCGAAATATGCCTACGGCTACGGCCGCAATTCCATCCCGTTCGCGCCGTCCTGGATCTCGGGCCGCATCCTCGCCGCCGACCCCGAACACGGCGACATCGTCGTGTTCCGGACGGCGAAGGACGGTTCGGTCGACTACGTCAAGCGCGTGGTCGGTCTGCCCGGCGATCGCATCCAGATGCGGGGAGGGGCGCTCATCCTCAACGATCGCCCGGTGACGCGCGTCGGGCTCGCGGACGCGCTCGCCGACAACGCCTGCGGAGTGGATGGCGGCGTCAAGGTCCATCGCTGGCGCGAGACGCTGCCGAACGGCGCCTCGTACGTCACCAACGACTGCATCGACAACGGCTTCCTCGACAACACCAACGTTGTCACGGTGCCGCCGGGCCATGTCTTCGTGCTCGGCGACAACCGCGACAATTCCACCGACAGCCGCATGATGTCGAGCTTCGGCTTCGTGCCGATGAACAATCTGATCGGCAAGGTGACGCGGATCTTCTGGTCGCTCGACGAAGACGGCGAGCCGCACATGGAGCGGCTGGGCAAGGTGAGGTGAGGGCCCAAAGCCCTCTCCTTCGTCATTCCGGGGCGCGCCCACTTGGGCGCGAGCCCGGAATCCATAACCACAGGTCTTAGTTGGCTATCCCCGGATAGAGATCATCCCAGTTTGGGTTCTGCTCCTCGATTAGCCGGGTCTTCCAGTCGCGACGCCACTTCTTGAGTTCTTTCTCGCGGGTGATGGCGGTAACTGCATCGTCGTAGATCTCGAACAAGACGAGCTTCCCAACGTCGTACTTGGTCGTAAATCCGGGAACAGCTTTTGTCTTGTGCTCATACACACAGCGAACAAGATCGCTGGTCACGCCGATGTAGAGTGTGCCGTGCTTTTTGCTTGCGAGGATGTAGACATAGTAGGCCATTCCATCCGCCTGTGGTTATGGATTCCGGGCTCGGCGCTACGCGCCGCCCCGGAATGACGAACCCACGACCATCTTAGCGTGTATCTCCCCCCAAACAAAAACCCCGGCATCGCTGCCGGGGTTTCGTCGTTCTTGAGAGGTCGTTGGACTTAGAAGTCCATGCCGCCCATGCCGCCGCCGGGGGGCATTGCCGGGCCGGCGCCGCCCTTCTTGGGCAGCTCGGCGACCATGGCTTCCGTGGTGATCAGCAGGGCCGCAACCGAGGCTGCGTTCTGGATCGCGGTACGGACCACCTTGGTCGGGTCGATGATGCCCTTCTTGACGAGGTCGGCATATTCGCCGGTCTGGGAGTCGAAGCCGTAATTGTAGGTCTTGTTCTCCAGGATCTTGCCGACGATCACCGAGCCGTCTTCACCGGCGTTGATCGCGATCTGGCGAGCGGGAGCCGACAGCGCCTTGCGCACGATCTCGACGCCGGTCTTCTGGTCGTCGTTCTTGGTGCGCAGGCCCTTGAGCTGCTCGGAGGCACGGAGCAGGGCGACGCCGCCGCCCGGGACGATGCCTTCTTCCACAGCCGCGCGGGTCGCATGCATCGCGTCATCAACGCGATCCTTGCGCTCCTTGACCTCGACCTCGGTCGCGCCGCCGACGCGGATCACCGCGACGCCGCCGGCGAGCTTGGCCAGACGCTCCTGGAGCTTCTCACGGTCGTAGTCCGAGGTGGTTTCCTCGATCTGCGCCTTGATCTGGGCCACGCGCGCCTCGATGTCGGCCTTCTTGCCGGCGCCGTTGACGATCGTGGTGTTCTCCTTGTCGATCATCACCTTCTTGGCGCGACCGAGCATGTTGAGCGTGACGTTCTCGAGCTTGATGCCGAGATCTTCCGAGATCGCCTGGCCGCCGGTCAGGATCGCGATGTCCTGCAGCATGGCCTTGCGGCGATCGCCGAAGCCCGGAGCCTTGACGGCCGCGACCTTCAGGCCGCCGCGCAGACGGTTCACGACCAGGGTCGCGAGCGCTTCGCCTTCGACGTCTTCGGCGACGATGACCAGCGGCTTGCCGGTCTGCACCACGGCCTCGAGCAGCGGCAGCAGCTCGTTCAGCGAGGAGAGCTTCTTCTCGTTGATGAGGATGTAGGCGTCGTCCATCTCAACGCGCATCTTGTCGGCGTTGGTGACGAAGTAGGGCGAGATGTAGCCGCGGTCGAACTGCATGCCCTCGACGACGTCGAGCTCGGTCTCGAGCGACTTGGCTTCCTCGACGGTGATGACACCCTCGTTGCCGACCTTCTTCATGGCGTCGGAGAGGAACTTGCCGATCTCCTGGTCGCCGTTCGCCGAGATGGTGCCGACCTGGGCGATCTCGTCGTTCGAGGTGACCTTCTTGGAGTTCTTGACGAGGTCGGCGACCACGGCTTCCACGGCCAGGTCGATACCACGCTTGAGGTCCATCGGGTTCATGCCGGCGGCAACCGACTTGGCGCCTTCGCGCACGATCGCCTGGGCCAGCACGGTGGCGGTGGTGGTGCCGTCGCCGGCCGCGTCAGCGGACTTGGAGGCGACTTCGCGCACCATCTGCGCGCCCATGTTCTCGAACTTGTCCTCGAGCTCGATCTCCTTGGCGACGGTGACGCCGTCCTTGGTGATGCGGGGAGCGCCGAACGACTTGTCGAGGACGACGTTGCGGCCCTTCGGACCGAGCGTGACCTTCACCGCGTTGGCAAGGATGTCGACGCCGCGCAGCATCTTGTCGCGCGCATCAACCGAGAATTTGACTTCTTTGGCTGCCATCTGGATTTTTCCTTGAGGTATTTGATTGGAGGGAAAGAGGGGCTCTTAGGCCGCCTTCTTCTTGGAAGCGGGGACGTCGAGGACGCCCATGATGTCGCTTTCCTTCATGATCAGCAGGTCGACGTTGTCGATCTTGACCTCGGTGCCGGACCACTTGCCGAACAGCACGCGGTCGCCGACCTTCAGGTCGAGCGGAACCAGCTTGCCGGCTTCGTCGCGGCCACCGGGGCCGACGGCGACGATTTCGCCCTGGGAGGGCTTTTCCTTGGCAGTGTCGGGAATGATGATGCCGCCAGCGGTCTTCTCTTCTGCGTCGATGCGCTTGACCACGACGCGGTCGTGAAGCGGACGGAATTTCATGCAGTCCTCCTAAGCATTTGCTCGGGTTGAGGTTTTGAGATTGTTAGCAATCGGTGCCCGCGAGTGCTAGCACGAGCAAGGCTGAAATAGGACAGGAATTTTGCGGGGGCAAGGGCTTCTAGCAGAAAATTTGGCGCTCTGAAGGCTCGGCTGCCAGAATGTCTTTCCATCGTTAACCGGGTTTAGGGACCGTATTAGCACGGTGCCGCATCTGCTGCTAACGCATTGAATTTCAACAGCTTGTTAAACTTTTGGGCTTGAGATGGATTGTCAGTTTGCGTCACATTTCTCTCATGTGAGCGCATCAGTACCGGGTGGCTCGTAAGGCGCACACCGACCAAGCCGCCCCTTGAATGCGCTCCTGCAAAGGAGGTTGGCATGGGCTTGCGGAGTGGGGTCGTTTCCGAGGATTTCCGGAAACAGATGCTGGGTTACGGGCTGACGACGGCGCAAATTCTCTACCGCATGCCGGATCATCCCTCGCTGCTCCAGACCTATGTCTGGCAGAACTACGACATGTTTCCGAAATTCCCGGCGCTGAAGGATTTCCTGGCATTCTGGCAGGAGAAGCTCGACGGCCCCCTCCATTCGGTCACCGTGGCGCATTCCAAGCTGATCAAGCCGGCCGAGCTGCGCGCCGTGGATGGCGTGTTCCGGCTGCATTGAGGACACCGGTCTCGTAGGGCGGGCAAAGGCGCGTTCTTCGCGCGCCGTGCCCACGCTTTTTCCGATCCGGTTACAGATGCGTGGGCACGCTTCGCTTTGCCCGCCCTACGATATCTCGGTTGGAGCTGCGCCGTGCGAACGCGCTGTCGTCGCCCGAGGCGCGATCAGGCGCCGCTGCTGCAATAGCGCTGCCACATCGCGCGATAGGCCTCGTCCACCGCTCGCCCGTAGGAGACGGGGTTGCCGGCGGCGGCGGCCCGGATCTGGTCGGGCAATGCGAGGCGCACCTTGTCGAGCTCGCCGATCTCCAGGGCGCGGCTCGTTGCGATGTCGATATAGGCCTCATTGCTGTCGGTGACCCAGTCGGGCAGGCCGAGCGCCGTGAGGATGGAGCCGGCGGCACGGCTGGGCAGGCTGTTGCCGAGCTTCGCGACCACAGGCACGCCCATCTGCAAGGCTTCCCACGTGCTGACGCCGCCGTTCTGCGGGAACGGGTCGAGACAGATATCGACACGATTGAACGATGCCAGATGTTCGCTTCGCAAGGTGGCGCCGAGCAGCTCGACGCGTTCGGCCGGAATTCCGCAAGCCTCGAACCGCGCGAGCAGATTTTCGCGGATCAGCCGGTCGTCCAGCGCGACATCCTTGATCAGCAGTCGCGAACCCGGCACGCGTTCGAGAATCCTGGACCAGACGTCCGCCGCCTCGTCCGAAATCTTGCTGATGCGGTTGAAGACGCCGAAGGTGACGAAGCCGTTCGAGATTGCCGGACTTGGCGCCCGCGCAATCTCGGCCGGCAGTGGCGTCAGGGTCACGAAGCACGGCAGGTCGACGACGGTCTCCGCAAACAGATGCCGAACCTCGTGCGGAATCGCGACCGGGTCCGAGATCAGATAGTCGATCGTCGGCAGCCCGGTGCCCGTGCCGTGGCCCCAGCCATGGACCTGGATCGGCGCCGGTTTGCGCGCGAACACGCCGAGGCGGTTCCCTCTGGTGTGGCCGGACAGATCGATCAGGATGTCGATGCGGTCGGCGCGGATCTCGTCGGCGAGGCGATCTTCGGTCCATTGCGAAGCGTCGCGCCAGCGATCGGCGATCTCCCGGAATTGGCTGGTCGTCGCATCCACTTTCGACGAGCAGGCGTAGCACACGATCTCGAACTGCGCCCGGTCATGGTGCTGAATGACCGGCATGAAGATCAACGCGGCCGAATGTGCGTTGAAGTCCGACGAGACATAGCCGAGCACCAGGCGGCGATCCGGATCGCGATTGTTGTCATGCGGTCTCGGCGTCTCCAGGGCGATCTTCGCGCCGACGCGTTCCCACCACATCTGACGCGCCTGCTGATGCCGCTCGACGGTGGCGTCGCCGGCAAAGTCGAGCGTGAATATCTTGTTGGAGATCGCGCTCTGCAGGTCAGGCTGGATGTCGAGAGCCCTGTCGAAACTCGCGAGGGCCTCGTCGACCCGGCCAAGTCCGGCGAGGCAAAGGCCCAGCACCAGATGACCTTGAATGGAATCGGGAGCGATCGCCAGCGCCTGTTCGCAATCGCGCGATGCCTCGGCAATTTGCTGGATCTGGAGTAGGACACCGGCCCGCGCGAGCCACCCATTCGCGTCGTCGGGAGCCAGCGCGATGGCCTGATTGCCGTCCGCCAGGGCTTCGTCAAAACGCTGAAGCTCCCGTAACACAACGGCGCGGTTCGCCAGCGCCGCCGCATAGTCGGGCTTGATCGACAGCGCGCGGTTCAGGCTTGTGATCGCCTCGTCATAGTTGCGCTGACGGCAGAGTGCCCAACCGCGGCCGTTATGGGCTTCCGCAAGGTTCGGGTCGAGTGCGAGCGCCTTGTCGTAGCTGTGCAGCGCCTCGTCGTGAAGGTCGAGGGCCGCGCTCGCGTTGCCGAGATTGGAGAGCGTTACGGCGTGGTTGGGCCGCAAGGCGAGGGCTCTTCGATAACTCGCGCGGGCTTCGTCGTGACGCCGCAATCCGTTGAGAGCGACGCCCAGGCTCATATGCGCATCGGCGGATCGCGGATCCGCGGCAACCGCGCGGCTCAGCAGGATTTCGGCTTGCTGATAGTTCTTGGCATCGGATTCCAGAATGCCGAGCATGTGCAGCGCGACGATTTGGTTGGGCGCGAGTTGCAGGACTTTGCGGTAGGCAGCCTGGGCTTCCGGCAAAAGTCCCATCTTGTGCAGCTGGAGTGCATGGCTGAGCATCGGCAATATTTCGGCTTTTTGCCGTTTCTGAAGCCGGGCATTCTGAAATGCTCGCTGACCTACGCTGCCGCTCATGAATCGAGTCCCCCAGAATCTCACGGGCGAGATTAATTCAGCGAGGAAACGAATACGAGGCGACGGCCGCTCACGACGACAGCTTCGGACAAGCTACGACTCTGGTCGTGCTTCGGCGCGTCCATCCTCGAGCCCCGCAATTGCCGCATCGTCCAAGACTGGATAATCTGCCTGCGGGGCGCGCCCGTCCGCGGGCGCGGTTCCGATCAGGGAGGCAGACAATGGCCAAGCAAAAGGCATCAAGACCCGCAACGAAGGCCGCGGTGAAGAAGCGCAGCAGCGCAAAGGCCGCGGCGCGTTCGTCGGCGCGCAAGGCGGTGAAGGCGAAGGCACGCATTGTGGCTCCGAAAAAGCCCACGCGCCCGCGGCAACGCATCGCGATCAGCCATCACCGTGAGGAAGACTTCAAGGCCGACGGCCTGCGTGCCTACGCCAAATACCGCGACCTCGGCATTGCCGACGCCACCCATGGTCTCGCGCAAGCGCATGTGATCCGCCTGCAGGGCCCCTGCAACCCGGCCGAGGTCTCGAAGCTGCACTTCCACGACGTCGAGTTCCAGATGGTCTACGTGCTCAAGGGCTGGGTGAAGACCTATATGGACGGGCAGGGCGAGACGCTGATGAAAGAGGGCAGCGCCTGGACCCAGCCACCAAAGATCAAGCACATGATCCTTGATTACTCCGACGACGTCGAACTCTTGGAGGTGATCCTGCCGGCGGAGTTCAGGACGACAGAGTTGAAGGCCTGACGTCATTCCGGGGCGCGCGTAGCGCGAGCCCGGAATCCATTGAGCGGCGGAGACGGTGGATGAATAGATTCCGGGCTCGCCGCTACGCGCGCCTGGGAATGACGGCGGAGAAACCTACGCCAACACCCCCACGACCGCGCCCATCAAGCACGTCGTCAGCGTCCCCGACACGATCGACTTAAGCCCGAGCGCGTTGATCTCCTCGCGCCGCTCCGGCGCCATCACGCCCAGGCCGCCGATCATGATGCCGAGGCTGGCGAAATTGGCGAAGCCGCACATCGCGTAGAGCATGATCAGGCGCGAGCGCGGATCAAGCGCGCCTTCCGGCAGCTTCGAGAAGTCGACATAGGCGATCAATTCGTTGAGCACGGTCTTGGTGCCCATCAGGCTGCCGGCGGTGACGGCCTGATCCCACGGCAACCCCATCAGCCAGCACACCGGCGCCATCACGAGGCCGAGCAGGCGCTGCAGGGAGATGGCGGCACCGCCGATTTGAGGCAGCAGGCCGAGGATCGCGTTGACGAGATAGACCAGCGCCACCAGCACCAGCAGCATGGCGACGATGTTGATCAGCAGCTCAATCCCCGCGCTGGTGCCCTTTACGATCGCATCCATCGTGCTGGCAATCTCCATCTCGGGATCTTCCAGCGTGCCGCCGGTGCGCTTGTCGGAGGTTTCGGGCACCATGATCAGGCTGATCAGGATCGCGGTCGGCGCGCCGAGCACGGACGCGATCACGAAATGTGCGGCGGCGTCCGGGATGAGGGGAGCAAGCAGCGTCGCATAGAGCACCAGCACCGTGCCGGCGATGCCCGCCATGCCGCCGGTCATCACCAGGAACAATTCGCTGCGGGTCATCTGCGCCAGATAAGGCCGCACGAACAGCGGGGCCTCGACCATGCCGAGGAAGATGTTGGCGGCGGTCGACAGGCCCACCGCGCCGCCGACCCCTAACGTCCGCTCCAGCAGCCAGGCCATGCCGCGAACAACAGGCGGCAGCACGCGCCAGTAGAACAGCAGCGTCGTCAGCACGCTCATGACCAGCACGATCGGCAGCGCCTGGAACGCCAGGACGAAATCGGCGCCCGGCACTTTGAGATCGAACGGCAGGGGGCCGCCGCCGATATAGCCGAACACGAAGGCGGAGCCGGCGCGCGAGGCCGCGGAGATCGCGCCGACCGCATCGTTGATGGCGCCGAAGGCATGCGCGACGGCCGGCAGCTTCAGCAGCATGATCGCGGTGACGACGGTGACGACGAGACCGATCGCCGCCTGTCGCAGCGACACGGCGCGCCGGTTCTCCGTCAATGCGAAGGCGATCAACAGCAATGCGAAAATGCCGAGTGCCGATTGCAAGCGCAGCATGATGTCCCCAAACCCTCAGTGATTATGGCCGCGCCTGCGCTGCAAAGGCAATGCCGGGACATCCGGGGTGCGTCCCGCTGTTGACAAGCGGGTCCGCCTCGGTCACGCGGAGGCCTTCGACATCGAGGGGAAGAGCGGTCCGAGGGTGACCCAGCAGGCGATGCCAGAGCAGCCAATATCCGGACATCCACAGGTCAGCGCCCGCGCGCTTCTCGCCCACCGTGCCTTCCTGTTTTTCCTGCTCTCGCGCAGCCTGTCGCGCTTTTCCAGCCAGATCGCGGCGGTCGCGATCGGCTGGCAGATCTACGATCTGACAGGGTCGGCCTTCGATCTCGGCATGGTCGGCCTCGTCCAGTTCCTGCCGACCGCGCTGCTCGTGTTCGTTGCCGGTCACGCCGCCGACCGCTTCGAGCGCAAACGCGTGGTCCAGCTCTGTCAGGCCGTGGAGGCCGCGACCGCGTTCTATCTCGCAATCATCACCTATCTCGGCGCCGTCGGCGAGGTTCAGATCTTCGTCGCGACCTTCGTGCTTGGCATCGCCGGCGCGTTCGAGAGCCCGACCACGGCGGCGCTGCTGCCGGCGATCGCGCCGCAGGGATCGCTGCAGCGCGCCACCGCCGTGTCCAGCGGCGCGGCGCAGGTCGCGACCATCACCGGGCCGGCTCTGGGTGGCTTCGCCTATGCGATCGCCCCGCATCTCGCCTATGCCGTGATGGTGCTGTTCTGGATCTTCGGAATGATCCTGACCGGCTTCATCCGGCCGCGCCCGCAGGCCATCGCAAAGGAAGGGACGGAGACGGACAACATCTTCGCCGGCGTCCGCTTCATCCGCAGCAATCCGGCGATCCTCGGCACCATTTCGCTCGATCTGTTCGCCGTGCTGTTCGGCGGCGTCACCGCGCTGCTGCCGATCTATGCCCGCGACATCCTGCAGACCGGCCCGGTCGGGTTAGGGGTGCTGCGCGCGGCGCCCGCGGTCGGTGCGCTGCTGATGACCATGGTGCTGGCGCGTCACGCCATCTCGCGCCATGTGGGGCTGCGCATGTTCCAGGCCGTCATCGTGTTCGGCCTCGCCACGATCGTGTTCGCGCTGTCGTCCTGGATGTGGCTGTCGGTGCTGGCGCTCGCCGTGCTTGGTGCCGCCGACACGATCAGTGTCGTGATCCGCTTCTCGCTGGTGCAGCTCGCAACGCCCGACGAGATGCGCGGCCGGGTCGGCGCGGTGAACTTCCTCTTCATCAACGCCTCCAACCAGCTCGGCCAGTTCGAAAGCGGGGTCGCCGCCGCGCTGCTCGGCGCCATGCCTGCCGCCGTCTTCGGCGGCGTCGCCACGGTCGCCGTGGCGCTGCTCTGGATGAAGCTGTTTCCGAGCCTGCGCCAGGTGGAGAGCCTGGAGTAGGGAAATGGTCTCGGGTCCCGGCTCTCCAAGAACGAGATCGGGGCGGCGTGGGCCCCGGCTCAGCAGCGCGTCATTTCATGCCGCGCAGCGTCCGGGGCACGGCCGTGGACAGAGCGTAGGGAAATCAAAGAGATCCCTACTGTGCATGGGGTTGTTTTCGCTTTTTTGATTTAGCCCCGTCCGACGAACGGCATCTTCGTCGCCATCACCGTCATGGTCAGCACATTGGCATCGAGCGGCAGGCCGGCCATGTAGGCGACGGCATCGCCGACCGCCTTGGCGTCCATGCGCGGCTCGTGCTTGGTCGTGCCATCAGGCTGCAGCACGCCGGGGCCGTTGACCATGCGGTCGGTCATCGGGGTCGCGGCATTGCCGATGTCGACCTGGCCGACGGCGATGTCGTACATGCGGCCGTCGAGGTTCGAGGCCTTGGTCAGGCCAGTGATGGCGTGCTTGGTCGAGGTGTAGGCTGCCGAGAACGGCCGCGGCGCATGCGCCGAGATCGAGCCGTTGTTGATGATGCGGCCGCCGCGCGGGGTTTGGTCCTTCATGATGCGGAAGGCGTGCTGGGTGCACAGGAACGGCCCGGTGAGGTTGGTGTTCACCACCGCCTGCCACTGCTCGAGGCCGAGGTCCTCGAACGGCACTGCGGGCGCGCCCATGCCGGCATTGTTGAAGAGCACGTCGAGGCGGCCATAGGTGGCCTTCACCTTGTCGAACAGCGCGGCGATCGAATCCGGCTTGGTCATGTCGGCGGTGACGCACAGGCTCTTTCCCGCGGGGCCGAGCTTCGCGGTCTCCTCGAGCATGTCGAGGCGGCGGCCGACCAGCACCACGGTGAAGCCGGTGTTCATCAATGCCAGCGAGGCCGCGCGGCCGACGCCGGTGCCGGCGCCCGTCACCAGGGCGATCTTCTTTGCTTCACTCATCGTTTCCTGCCTTTTCTCTTGAGCTGTCAGGTTTTGGGTTCTTTTTCGTTCTTGTAGGGCGGGCGTGGGATGTTCTGATGCGCGGCGCGCAGCGCCGCCGACCAGCGCGAGCGCAGGTCGTGGAAATAAGGCTCGCCCGCCTCGATACGGTGGTTGAGGTCGGCCTCGCAGGCGTCGGCGCGCACCACCAGCACGTCGATCGGCAGGCCGACGCCGAGATTCGAGCGCATGGTCGAATCCATCGAGATCAGGCCGGTCTTCAGCGCTTCGTAGAGCTCGACGTCGTAATGCATGGCGCGGTCGAGCACCGGCTTGCCGTATTTGTGCTCGCCGATCTGCAAATAGGGCGTGTCGGTGGTGCACTCGATGAAATTGCCGGCGGTGTAGATCATGAACAGGCG
Organism: Bradyrhizobium sp. CCBAU 53351; assembly: GCF_015291745.1. Classification (NCBI taxonomy): domain Bacteria; kingdom Pseudomonadati; phylum Pseudomonadota; class Alphaproteobacteria; order Hyphomicrobiales; family Nitrobacteraceae; genus Bradyrhizobium; species Bradyrhizobium sp. CCBAU 53351. The sequence continues at coordinate 4,890,896 of NZ_CP030059.1, read as the reverse complement.
CATCCGGGAGCCCTTGATCTGGCCGCCGAACAGGAAGGAGACGTCGAAGGACACGTCCTCGGATCGCAGCGCCGGACCTTCGGTCGCGTGCACCGCGCGGATCGCCCGGCCGATGCGCTGGGCGGCCTGGAACATGGTCGGCGCGTTCATCAGCGTCTCGAGCTCACCCGTGTTGGGGTCCTCCAGGCCTTCGGTCAGCGTGGAGAGCACCGACTGGCTGATGGCGAGGTTGCCGGCGCTGGCGATCGCCATGATGCGCTCGCCGGGCTTGGAGAAGATGTGCAGCTTGCGGAAGGTCGAGACGTTGTCGAGGCCGGCATTGGTGCGGGTGTCGGCGATCATCACCAGACCGTCCCGAACCAGGATTCCGCAGCAATAGGTCATTTCCAGTCCCCGAACGCGTTTGCGCGGAATTACTAGCCAATTTCAAGGAGGCATGAAACCCCCGATTGCCCGGGGCGGGACCTCAGTCCGCCGCATCGACCAGAAACGCCTCGTCGACCGGCACGCCGAGCGCCGTGACCAGCCGGTTCGTCTCCGCGGCCATGCCGACGATGGCGAGCATCTCGGCATATTCGGCCTCGGTCATGCCCTTGGCCCGTGCGGCGGCGGTGTGCGAATGGATGCAATAGCTGCAGCCATGCGCGATCGACACCGCCACATAGAGCATCTCTTTGACCTTGGGGTCGAGCGCGCCGGGCGCCATCACCTCCTTGATGCTCTTCCAGGTCCGCCGCAGCGTCTTCGGATCATGCGCCAGCGCGCGCCAGAAATTGTTGACGAAGTCCGACTTCCGCACTTTGCGGATATCGTCGAAGACGGCGCGCGCTTCAGGGGAGAGTTCATCGTCGGAAAGCAGTTTGACAGTGGCCATGGGGACCTCGCGGGGGGCTGATCCCGCGAGTGTAGCATGGCCGATGCGATCCGACGGCGGCGCCTAGCTCTGCCGCTGCGATTGCGAAGGCCCGCCGCGGCCGGCCTGCTCGACCTTCACGGCCACCGTCAGCGTCTCCGTGCCGCCGCCATAGCGGGTGCCGCGCACGGGCGCCGCGCCGAGATAGTCGAGCCCGATCGCGACGCGGACATGGGCGTCGGTGGCGCAGATGCTGTTGGCGGGATCGAAGCCGACCCAGCCGAGATCCGGCACGAAGGCTTCCGCCCAGGCGTGCCCGGCGTCCTGATGCGAGAGACCGTCCGCGCGCAGGAAGTGGCCGGAGACGAAGCGTGCCGGCACGCCGCCGGCGCGGGCGCAGGCAATGAAGATGTGCGCGTAGTCCTGGCAGACGCCCCGTTTGAGCGTGAACGCCTCCGCCGCCGAGGTGCCGCTATGGGTCGGGTCCTCGTCGAACGTCATGTGATCGCCAATTTGGGTCATCAGCGCATGCAGGAAGCCGAGCGTGTCGCTCTCGGCCTCGCTGCGCAACTGACGCGCCACTGCCATCATCGCCGGGTTGACGGAGGTGAGGTCGGTCGAGCGCAGGAACATGCCCGCCGGAAAGCGTTCGTCGGTGCCGCGCAGCACGCCGCCGGTGTCGTGGGTCTCGATCAGCCCTTCGGCGGTGATCTGGATGTCGCCGACGGGACCGCAGGACAGCACATGCGTGACGTTGCCGAACGCATCCTCATGCGTGTCGAGCTTGGTGTCCGTGGAGACGTCGATCTGCCATTCCGCCACATATTGCCCGTCATGGCTGCCGGGCGTCATGCGCAGGATCTGGATCACGCTCGTCGCCGGCGGCTCGTAGCGATAGGTCGTGGTGTGCAGGATTCGCAGGCGCATGGTGGACCGTGTCGTTGGTTGTTAGGCCCGACTGCAGCCGCAAAGGAACTCGTCATGCCCGGGCTTGTCCCGGGCATCCACGTTCTTCCTCCTCGCGTGGAAGCAAGAACGTGGATGGCCGGGACAAGCCCGGCCATGACGCTATCCCATTTCGTCAGTCGAGGGACATCAGATCAAATACTGCTTCGTGATGATTTCGCCCAGCCTGGAATTGTCCGTGATGAATTCCTGAATGAATTCATGGACGCCGTGCTGGAAAATGTCGTTCATGTTGCTGTGTTCCAGCCGGTTGCGGATGCCGCGGGCGTGGCGCTGGGCCGCGCCCTGGCGGCCATAGGCGACGCCGATCTGGTCGAGGTTGCGCACGAGATTGCCGTAGCAACTGGCCAGCGAGCGCGGCAGCGTGTCGTTGAGGATGAGCAGGTCCGCGATCAGCCAGGGTTTCAGCGTCTCGCGATAGACCCAGTGATAGGCCGTCAGCGCCGAGACCGAGCGCAGGATCGAGCTCCACTGATAGAAGTCGAGGGGGCCACCGACATGCTCCTCCTCGGGCAGCAGCACGTGATACTTCACGTCGAGAATGCGCGCGGTGTTGTCGGCGCGCTCCAGATGCACGCCCATCCGCGAGAACCAATAGGCGTCGTTGCGCAGCATGGTCCGGTAGGCCGAGCCGTCGAAGCGCAGCGAGGTCTCCTGCACGAAGCGCAGGAACTTTGCGAGGTCCTCGCGCGTCGAGGTGCCCTTGCTCCAGACCGCCTGAAGCTCGATCCAGGCCGAGTTGATGGTGTCCCACATCTCGCTGGTCAGCGCGGTGCGCACCGAACGCGAGTTCAGCCGCGCCGCCTCGATGCAGTTCCTGATCGAGGACGGGTTGTCCGCCGAGAAGGAGAGGTAGTCGACGACGTTGTGCTCGTTGGCTTCCTCATAGGTCTGATAGAAGCTGGCGGCGACGCCGGCGGTGAGCAGCGCCGAGTCCCATTCATTGGTCTTGCCGATATAGGCGGCGGGAAGCGCGGTGACGCGCAAGGTCGCATCGATGGTGCGCGCGAGATATTCGGCCCGTTCGACGTAGCGGGCGAGCCAGTAGAGGTTTTCGGCGGTACGCGACAGCATCGATCTACTCGTCCAGGATCCAGGTGTCTTTGGTGCCGCCGCCCTGGCTCGAATTCACCACCAGGGAGCCTTCCTTCAGTGCGACGCGTGTCAGGCCGCCCGGCACGATGGTGGTGCGCTTGCTGCCGGTGAGCACGAAGGGCCTGAGGTCGACGTGGCGCGGCGCAAGGCCTGATGCCGTGCAGGTCGGGCAGGTCGAGAGCGCCAGCGTCGGCTGCGCGATGAAACCTTCGGGCTCGCGCTTAAGCTTCTCGCGGAACGCTTCGATCGTGGCTTTCGTCGCAGCAGGGCCGATCAGCATGCCGTAGCCGCCGGAGCCGTGAACTTCCTTGACGACGAGCTCGCTGAGGTTGTCCAGCACATAGGCGAGATCCTTCGGCTCGCGGCAGCGCCAGGTGGGCACGTTTTTCAGGATCGGCTCCTCGCCGAGATAGAATTTCACGATGTCGGGCATGTAGGAGTAGATCGCCTTGTCGTCGGCGATGCCGGTGCCGACGGCGTTGGCGAGCGTGATGTTGCCGGCCGCATAGGCCGACATCAGCCCGGGCACGCCCAGCACGGAATCGGGACGGAAGGTGAGGGGATCGAGGAAGTCGTCGTCGACGCGGCGATAGATCACGTCGACCCGCTTCAGCCCTTCCGTCGTCCGCATGAACACTTCGTTGTTCTTGACGATGAGATCGCGGCCCTCGACCAGCTCGATGCCGAGCTTGTCGGCGAGGAAGGAGTGCTCGTAATAGGCCGAGTTGTAGACGCCGGGGGTGAGCAGGGCCACCGTCGGCTCGCCCGAGGCGCTTTGCGGCGCCACCGAGCGGAGCGCCGCGAGCAGCTCGTCCGGATAGCGTTCGACCGGCGCCACCCTGTGGCGGGCGAACAGATCCGGAAAAAGCCGCATCATGATCTCGCGGTTTTCCAGCATGTAGGAGACGCCCGAGGGTGTGCGGGCGTTGTCTTCCAGCACGATGAAGTCCTCGGCGTCGACCCGGACGATGTCGATGCCCGCGATGTGCACATAGACGTCGTGCGGCACCTGCTGGCCGTTCATCTCGGGCCTGAACACCGGATTCTGGAAGATGAGGTCGTCGGGCACGATCTCGGCGCGGAGGATGTCGCGGCCGTGATAGATGTCGCGCAGGAACATGTTGAGCGCGCGCACGCGCTGCTTCAGGCCCTTCTCCAGCAGCGTCCATTCCTTGCCTGACATGATCCGTGGGATCACGTCGAACGGGATCAGGCGCTCGGTGGACTCGGCCTCGCCATAGACCGCGAAGGTGATGCCGATGCGGCGGAACAGGAGCTCGGCCTCCTGGCGGCGATATTCGAGCGCCTCGGGGGGCGTCTCCTTGAGCCAGCGCGCCAGCTCCTGATAGGCGGGGCGAAGCTCCCCGCCGGGGATGTTCATTTCATCAAACGCGACTGCCATAGATCCCGACTTGTCTCCGCAAGGCGTTGCGCCGCTGGTCAGGCCGCAAGGCCCCAGTGAAGCCGCATCGTCCTGGCCATGCGGCAAGAGTGCATGACTTTCATGCGGTAGCAAGGGCCGGGCCAGCGCGATAAGCATGGACGGACGGCATTTGCCGGATATGGCCGGCGGCATGCCTGAAAAAATGGCTGAGGACTGCTTATTTCGGCAGCAAAACCGCGTGACTTCAACGCGTTACCTCGGCAAAGTCGGCGCCATAGGTGAGGGACTGAAGTTATGAGCGAGATCGTCACGGCGGGCATTCTGGTCATTGGGGACGAAATCCTGTCCGGCCGAACCAAGGACAAGAATATCGGCTTCATCGCCGAATACCTGACCAATATCGGCATCGACCTGAAGGAAGTCCGGGTTGTCTCCGACGACGAGCCTGACATCATCGCGGCCCTGGATGCACTGCGGCATCGCTACACCTACGTCTTCACAACCGGCGGCATCGGGCCGACCCATGACGACATCACCGCCGACAGCGTCGCTAAGGCGTTCGGCGTCGGCATCGACCACCATCCGGAGGTCGTCGCCCGTTTCCGCGAGCGCTGGAGCGAGCAGGATCTCAATGAGGCCCGCTTGCGCATGGCCCGCATTCCCGACGGTGCCGAGCTGATCCAGAGCGCGACCATCCTCGCGCCCGGCTTCAAGATCGGCAATGTCATCGTCATGGCCGGCGTGCCCTCGATCATGCAGGCGATGATGGACATCGTGGCGCCCAAGCTGAAATCCGGCGTGCGCATGCTCTCCGACACGGTGCGCGCCAATGCGCGCGAGGGCGATATCGGCAGCCCGCTGCGGGCGATCGCTGCCGCCCATCCCGACACCATCATCGGCAGCTATCCCTTCATGGACGAGGAGCAGAAGCCCAACACCAATCTGGTGGTGCGCTCGCGCGATCCCGAGAAGCTGGCGGCAGCGATGGCTGCGGTGAAGGAGATGCTGGCAGGATTGAACGTCAGCCGCTAAGCCCCGGCTTGCCGGACGTTTTACGATGCAGGAGACGATGATGGCTGGTGAAGCACCGGAACTGAGCGCACAGGAGCGGGCGGGCAGGGCCTTTCCGGTCTCGTGGGATCAATTCCACCGGGATTGCCGGGCGCTGACCTGGCGGCTCAACGAGGTCGGTCCGTTCCACGCGGTGATCGCGATCACGCGCGGCGGCCTCGTGCCGGCCGCGATCGTGGCGCGCGAGCTCGGCGTGCGCGTGATCGATACGGTGTGTATCGCGAGCTACGATCACGACAAGCAGGGCGAGCTGCAGGTCCTCAAGGGCATTTCGGAGCAGGCCATGAAGCTCGGTGGAGGCACCGGCAAGGGCCTCTTGATCGTCGACGACCTCGTCGACACCGGCAAGACCGGCAGGCTGGTGCGCGAGATGCTGCCCGATGCGCATTTCGCCACCGTCTACGCCAAGCCGAAGGGCCGCCCGCTGGTCGACACCTTCATCACCGAAGTCTCCCAGGACACCTGGATATTCTTCCCCTGGGACACTGCGCTGTCCTACCACCCGCCGCTGCGCGACGGCGCGGCGTGACCAAAGGCGAATGGCGAGTAGCGAATGGCGAGTAGCAGCCCCTCCACTCGCAATTCGCCATTCGCTACTCGCCCCCTGCAAAACCGCGTCACGCCCACCGGCGACATTATCGCCACCCCGCATCGCGGCCTCTTCACCGGCAATCGCGGCATCATCCATGATCCCGCGACGAAGACGCTGCTCAACAAGCGCTGGTCATCGCCGGCCTGGATCACATGCCTGTGCGAATTCCGGGGATGGCGGCGGCCGGTGATGGCGCGGCGGAGCTGGACCGAGCTGTTCTTTCTCGACGAAGCCACCGCCTTTGCCGCGGGCCACCGCCCCTGCTTCTTCTGCCGCCGCGACGATGCCAACAGCTTCCGCGCGGCCTGGGAGAAGGGCAATGGTGCAAGCAAGGTGAGCGCGAAGGCGATGGACGCCCAACTGCACCTGGAGCGTCTGGACCATGGCCGCAAGCGCCTGCACCCACTGCCGGTGCCGCTCGCAGAATTGCCCGACGGCGCGATGCTGCAGCAGGGCGAGCAGAGCTTTCTGATAACAAAAGGCCGGTCGCTGCTATGGTCGCCAGCTGGCTATGCCCGCGCCGAGCACGCGCTGGAGAACGCGATGCTGCTGACGCCCCCGTCCACATTGCGGGCGCTGAGCGCCGGATATCGGCCGGCGCTGCATCCGACGGCTCTGGATTAGCAGAGCGTCCGGATCACGGCCATCACCCCAGCTTCTCGCGTGCCAGCGCCGCGCCGGCGCCGAGCGCCATCAGCTTGGCTTCGGCGATCTCGCGCCGCATCGGCGCCATGCCGCAATTGGTGGTGGCGATGATGTTGCTCTTCGGCACGAATTTCGACACGGCCTCGATCACCTTCACGACGTCCTCGGCGGTCTCCACTGTGTCGCTGGCGACATCGATCACGCCGGCCTGCACGATCTTGTTCTTCAGGAGCGCGAGCAGGTCGAGCGGGACCTTCGAGTTGCGGCATTCGATCGCGACCTGCTGGATCGGGCTCGCATCGATCGCCGGAAAGATCTGCTCGTATTGCCGCCACTGCGTGCCGAGCGTTTCTTTCCAGTCTGTATTGGCCTTGATGCCGTAGCCGTAGCAAATGTGCACGGCGGTGGTGCAGGTCAGGCCCTGCGCGGCGCGCTCCAGCGCCTTGATGCCCCAATCATTGACCTCGTCCATGTAGACGTTGAAGGCGGGCTCGTCGAACTGCACGAGATCGACGCCGTCGGCCTGCAAGGCCTTGGCCTCCTCGTTGAGCAGCTCGGCGAAAGCAAACGCCATCTTGACGCGATCGCCATAATAGCGATCGGCGATGGTGTCGATGATGGTCATCGGGCCGGGAAGCGTGAACTTCAGTTTCTTCTTGGTGTGCGTGCGCGCCACGCGCGCCTCGAAGGCATGGACGCGATCCCTAAGACGAAGCGGCGCGACCACCTGCGGCACCATCGCCTTGTAGCGATCTTTCCGGATGCCCATCTCGATCTTGTGGGCGAAATCGATGCCGTCGATCTTCTCCAGGAAACCGTGGACGAAATGCTGACGGGCCTGCTCGCCCTCGGTGAGGATGTCGACGCCGGCGTCCTCCTGGATTTTCAGCCAGATCAGCGTCGCGTCGCGCTTGGCACGGAGCAGCTCCTCGCCTTGCGATTTCCAGGGAGCCCAGAGCATATTGGGCTCGGCGAGCCATTCCGGCTTCGGCAAGGAGCCGGCGATCGTGGTTGGAAACAGCATGGCGGCCCTCCCGGCAGGTTATGTTGCGCCCCTTCCTGCCATGTCCTAACGTCGAGGTACAGAACAACGAAAGTCGCTCTCTATTCCGGCCGCGACGACGAGAAATGCCAAGGGAATGTCAAGGGAACGCCAAGGGAAAGGTCATGATCGACCTCTATTACGCGCCGACGCCGAACGGCTGGAAAATCTCGATCATGCTGGAGGAGCTCGGGCTTCCCTATACGGTGAAGCCCATCAATATCCGCGCGGGTGAGCAGTTCGCTCCTGAGTTTCTGGCGATCTCACCCAATAACCGCATCCCCGCCATCGTCGACCACGCACCCGCAGACGGCGGCGAGCCGTTCTCGGCCTTCGAGACCGGCGCGATCCTGATCTATCTCGCGGAAAAGACCGGCCGCTTTCTGCCGGCCGACCTGCGCGGCCGCTCTACAGCAATCCAGTGGGTGATGTGGCAGATGGCCGGCCTCGGTCCGATGCTCGGCCAGCATGGGCATTTCGCGCTCTATGCGGCGGAGAAGATTCCTTACGCGATCGAGCGCTATCGCGACGAGGCGGCCCGGCTCTATGGCGTGCTCGACCGGCAACTGGAGAAGACCGGCGCCTCTATCGCCGGCGATTATTCCATCGCCGACATCGCCTGTTTCCCCTGGACCATGACCCACAAGGCGCAGGGCTTCACGCTCGACGACTATCCGAACGTGAAACGCTGGTATGCCGAGGTCCGCGCGAGGCCGCAGGTGCAGGCCGGGCTTGCGATCGGCAAATTCGTGAAAGAGCCGTTCGACGAGGAATCACGCAAGATCATGTTCGGGCAGAAGGCTAAGGAAGTGCTGGGACGGAAGTAGGCACCGTCATTCCGGGGCGCGACGCAGTCGCGAGCCCGGAATCCACCGGGCCGCGGAACGAGAGGCGAAATGGATTCCGGGCCTGCGCCTTCGGCGCATCCCGCAATGACAGACATGAGGAACCACCATGATCGAATTCTTCTTCGACTGCTCCAGCCCCTGGACCTATCTCGCCTTCCACAACATCCAGCCGCTCGCCAGGGAGCTGGGCGCCGAGATCGTCTGGCGGCCTATCCTGGTCGGCGGCATCTTCAACACCGTCAACCCGAGCGTCTATGCGCAGCGTGAGAAGCCGGTGCCGCTGAAGGCGCGCTACATGAAGAAGGATCTGGCCGATTGGGCACGTTCCGCCGGCCTTGCGATCAAGATGCCACCGACGGTGTTTCCGGTGAACAGCGTCAAAGCGATGCGCGGCTGCATCTGGCTCGGCAAGGACATGGTGCCGTTTGCGACGGCGGTGTTCGAGGCCTATTGGGGCGACGACAAGGATATCTCGCAGGACGCGGTGCTTGCCGACATCTGCAAAAAGGTCGGCGTCGACGATGCAAAATTCTTCGCGGGCATCTCGGAGCAGGGGATCAAGGATCAGCTCAAGGCGAATACGGAAGAGGTCGTCGCCCGTGGCGGCTTCGGCTCGCCCACGATCTTCGTGAACAAGACCGACATGTATTTCGGCAATGACCGCCTGCCGCTGATCCGTGAGGCGCTTCTGCGCAGCAAGGCGAGCGCGGCCTGATGGTGCGCGCCGTCGTCTGCCGCTCGCTCGGCGAGCCCGAAAAATTGCGGCTCGAGGAGTTTCCGTCGCGCCCCCTGAATCCGGGCGAGGTGCGCGTTGCGATCCGCGCCGCCGGGCTGAATTTCCCTGACGTGCTGATGGCGGCCGGCCAATATCAGCTCAAGCCGGAGCTGCCGTTCACGCCCGGCATGGAAGCCGCCGGCGACGTGACCGAGATCGGCGCCGAGGTGAAAGGCGTTGTCATCGGCGACAAGGTCATCGTGAAGATGCGCCACGGCGCGTTTACCGATGAGGCGGTGGTGACATCAGCGCAACTGACGCCGATGCCGTCGACATTCGACTACGCGGAAGCCGCGACCTATCTTGCCGGTCATGGCACGGCCTATCATGCGCTGATCGATCGCGGCCGGATCGAACCGGGCGAGGTGCTGCTGGTGCATGGCGCAGGCGGCGGCACGGGATTGGCGGCCGTCGAGATCGGCAAGATGCTGGGCGCCATCGTGATCGCGACCGCCTCAAGTGACGAGAAGCTCGCCATCGCGAAATCGCGCGGCGCCGATCATCTCGTCCGCTACGACCGCGAGCCGTTTCGCGATGCCGTCAAGCGCATCACAGATGGTCGCGGCGCGGACGTCGTGTTCGATCCCGTCGGCGGCCAGGTGTTTGAAGATTCGATGCGCTGCATCGCCTGGGGCGCGCGGCTGCTGGTGATTGGCTTCACCGGCGGCATCGGTTCGGCCAGGACCAACCTCCTGCTGATCAAAGGCGCCAGCGTACTCGGTGTGCGCGCCGGCGAAGCGGTCCGAAAGAACCCTGCGCTCGGCGAGGTGCGCCTGAAGGCGCTGCTGCAATGGGCGGAGCAGGGCAAGCTGCGCCCCAACATCTCACACCGCCTGCCGCTGCAGGACTATGCGAAGGCAATGCGGCTCCTGATCGACCGCAAGGCGATCGGGCGTGTGGCGCTGATGATGGACTGATCAGTGCCGACGACGTTGGGCGGGTTAGCGAAGCGTAACCCGCCGTTCTGCCTCAAGAGAAGAGGCGGGGTACGCCTTCGGCTAACCCGCCCTACGAACTTATTTGTACTCCCGCTCGGTCCACCACGGGAAATAATCCGGCATGTCGGTCGAGACCTTGTTCTTGAACTGCGCCGGACGCTTCTCCAAAAACGACACCACGCCTTCCTTCACGTCGTCCGAGCGGCCGCGTGCGTAGATGCCGCGGCTGTCGACCTTGTGAGCCTCCATGGGATCGTCGGCGCCCATCATGCGCCACATCATCTGGCGGATCAGCGCCACCGAGACCGGCGCGGTCTTCGCCGCAAACTCCTTGGCGAGCGCGCGGGCGGTCGGCAGCAGATCATCTGGCGCGACGACCTTGCTGACGAGACGGCCGGCGAGGGCTTCCTGGGCGGGGAAGACGCGGCCCGAATAGCACCATTCCAGCGCCTGCGAGATCCCGACGATGCGCGGCAGGAACCAGCTCGAAGCCGCCTCCGGCACGATGCCGCGCTGGGAGAACACGAAGCCGAACCGCGCGGCATCGGAGGCAATCCGGATGTCCATCGCGAGCTGCATGGTGACGCCGATGCCGACCGCGGGACCGTTCACCGCGGCGATCACCGGCTTCAGGCATTTGAAGATGCGCAAGGTCACCTGGCCGCCGCCGTCGCGCACCTGCGGATCGCTGTAGTCGACCTTGCCGTCGGCGAAGCGCTTCACGGGCCCGCGCCGCGCGTCGCGATCGAAGGTGTCGGCGCCGGAAGAGAGATCGGCGCCCGCGCAAAAGCCGCGGCCGGCGCCTGTGACGATGATGGCGCGGACGTTGTCGTCCTTGTCGGCGGCGTCGAACGCGTCGATCAACTCGGCTTGCATCTGCGCGTTGAAGGCGTTGAGCTTGTCGGGCCGGTTCAGCGTGATGGTGAGGATCTGCTCGGCGACCTCGTATTTGATCGTCTCATACGCCATGGGTGGTTTCCTTCCCGGTTTCTTTATCGGTCTCTCTAGCACGTCATTCCGCGGCGCGCGAAGCGCGAGCTACGGTGCGCAATTGCGCACCTGAGAATCCATCAATCCGCACCAGTAGTGCCGATGAATGGATTCCGGGCTTGCGCCAAGTGGGCGCAACCCGGAATGACAGAGTGCGGCTACTTCGCCGGCGGCTTGGGCCACGGCCGCTGCGGGCCGCGCAGGGCCTCGAACGCCTTGGCCATGCCGAGCACGCCGATATCGTCGAAGCGCCGGCCGACGATCTGCACGCCGATGGGAAAGCCCTGGGCGTCGAAGCCACCGTTGACGGAGATCGCCGGGTTCTCCGACATATTCCACGGCACGGTATAGCAGATGTGCTCGAATGGCCTCATCGGATCGTTGGTCGGCGAAGCCCATTCCGCCGCATAGTTCACGTTCGGCGCGGTCGGCGAGATCACATAGTCGAGCTCGCAAAACAGTTTTCCGGCCGCGGCCCGGATCGCCATGGTCTGGTTGAAGCCGCGAATGACATCGACGCCCGAGAGTTTTGCGCCCGACGCACCCCATTTGAAAATGTAGGGCAGCACCTTGGCCTGCTCGGCCGGTGTCAGCTTCGCCAAATCGTCCCACATCCGCGCGCGCCAGAAATTGTCGAGGCCGTCGAGCATCTCGCGCGTGAGGATGCCGTCGACCTCGGTGACGACGCTGCCTGCGGATTCGAACGCCTTTGCGGCTTTCACCGCGACGTCGCGGACCGCTCGTTCCGCCGGCAGGCCGACGCCCGCATCGAGCATCAATCCGATGCGCAGCTTGCGCGGCGATTTTTCGAGGCCCTTCCAGTTGAGCGGCTCGGCAGGCAGGCTCATCCCGTCGCGCCGATCGGGCTTTGCGATTACGCTCATCATCAGCGCGCAATCGTCGACCGTGCGGGTCATGGGCCCGGCGACGCGCCCGACATAGGTGGGATCGATCGGCACGCGGCCGAAGCTCGGCTTCAGGCCGACGAGCCCGCACCATCCCGCGGGCAGGCGCACCGAGCCGCCGATATCGGTGCCGAGATGCAACGGGCCATAGCCGGCCGCCGCTGCGGCCCCTGCGCCCGCGCTGGAGCCGCCGGGATTCTTGGTGAGGTCCCACGGGTTGCGCGCCAGCGCGTGGAAGCTGGAGAGCCCGGAGGACAGCATGCCGTAATCGGGCATGGTGGTCTTGGCGAAAATGATCGCGCCGGCCTCGCGCAGCCGCGCGGCGGGCGGAGCGTCCTTCCCGGCCGGCACCAGCTTGACGCTGGCTGCCCCCAGCGGCACAGGCACGCCCTTGGTCGCGATGTTGTCCTTCACCGTGACGGGCACGCCGTCGAGCGCGCCGGATGGCTCGCCGCCGCTCCAGCGCGCGGTCGAGGCCTTGGCGGCTTCGCGCGCGCTGTCCGGATCGAACGCATAGAGCGCCTTCAGATGCGGTTCCCATGCCGTGACATGCGCGAGCAGATCCTCCAGCACCTCGCTCGGCGAGAATTGCTTGGCGCGATAGCCCGCGATCAGATCGACCGCGGACAGATCGTGCAGCGAGGTGACCGCATCCTCGACGCTCTTTTTATGCATGAGCGCCTACCGGCATGCGCGTCTCGATGATGCGGGCGAACATGCTGGCGCCGATCGGCAGGATCTTGTCGTCGAGCACGAAGCCGGGATTGTGCACCGGCACCGAGCCGTCATGGCCGACCCAGAAATAGGCACCGGGAATCGTCTCCAGCATGTCGGCGAAATCCTCACTGCCCATTTTGGGCTGGGCGCGGGTGATCACCTTGGCGGGGTCGACGATGGTGCGCGCGACCTCCTCGACCACCTTGGACTGTTCGACCTGGTTGACCAGCACGCCGAAGGTGTCGCGGATGTCGACGTCGATCACGCATTGGTAGGCGCTTGCGATGCCGGCGCAGATCGTGCGGATGCGTTCGCTGACGAGGCTGCGGACCTCCTTCGAGAAGGTGCGGATGGTGCCGCAGAGATGTGCATCGCCGGGAATGACGTTGTAGGCTGAGCCCGCGTGGATCTGGGTGATCGACACCACCGCGGCCTGCAGCGGCTCGACGTTGCGGCTGACGATGGTCTGGATCGCCTGCGCCAGCGTGGTCGCGATGATCACCGCGTCCTTGGAGCGCTCGGGCATCGCACCATGCGCGCCGTAGCCGGTGATGCGCAGGTCGAAGAAGTCGGCGCTGGCCATTGCAGGTCCCGGCAGGATCGCGATCTCGCCGTGATTGAGATCCGGCGCGTTGTGCAGGCCGTAGAGCTCGTCGCAGGGAAACTTCTCGAACAGGCCGTCCTTGATCATCGCGCGGGCGCCGCCGAGCCCTTCCTCGGCCGGCTGGAAGATCAGGTGCACGGTGCCGTCGAAATTCCGGGTCTCGGCGAGATAGCGGGCGGTGCCGAGCAGCATGGTGGTGTGGCCGTCATGGCCGCAGCCGTGGAAGCGGCCGGGGATCTTCGAGCTCCATTTCAGATTGGTGTTCTCTTCCATCGGCAGCGCATCCATGTCGGCGCGCAGGCCGATGCGCTTGCTGCCCGAGCCCTTGCCCTTGATGATGCCGATCACGCCGGTGCCGCCGAGGCCGCGATGCACCTCGATGCCCCAGCTCTCCAGCTTGTCGGCGACGATGCCGGAGGTGCGCACTTCCTCGAAGCCGATCTCGGGATGGGCGTGGAGGTCGCGCCTGATAGCGGTGAGTTCGTCGGCGTAGCCGTCGATGCGCTCGAGTGTGGGCATGGGTCCTGTCCGGTTAGCGTGAGGGAGGGTTGAAAACGGGGCCGTTCGGCTTGATGCGGATGCCCGGACGCAGGCGCGTCCAGGGCAGGGCAGCGGTGTCGGCCGGCATCGCGCCGGGCGCGGCGCAGATCATCAGGCTCGCAGCGATCGGCTCGAAATCCGCACGGAAGTGCACCGAGCTCTTGTTGACCAGGATCTTCTCCTGCGTCGGCTCGATGCCGACATAGCGATACATCGCCTGGTCGGCGAGCTGGGCCTTGTGCGAGGAGACGACGACGCGGACGTCGCCGATGCGCAAGGCTGCTGAGGGGCCCATCTCCATCTCGCGGCCGCCATAATAGGGGCCGGGCGCGATGAAGCGGCCGTCGGACAATTGCTCGACGACGAAGGTCTCGGTGTAGGGCGCGTCGCCGGGAATGCCGGACTTGCCGCCGAGCGACAGCGTGACGGTGGCGCCGACGCCGGCCGCATGCGCGGCCTTCGCGGATTCCGGATCGTAGATCGCCCCGGTCGCCGCGCTCGCTCTGTTGCGCACCAGTGCGCGCAGCATGCCGGTTGTGTCGGAATCGCCGCCGGCGCCAGGATTGTCCTGGGTGTCGGCGATGATGATCGGCTTGCTCGCGCTCTTCGCAAGTTCCATGGCGTGGCGCACGCCGTCGTCAGGCAACCAGATCTTGCCGTCGAAATCGTCCTCGTGGCTTTCGATCAGCTTGACGATCGCATCCGCCGCACGATCGGCGTCGGCTTGCGTCCTGCCATAGGCGAACACGCTCGGGCCGCAATCGCGGAAGTCGGCGGCCGGAAAGCCGGGCGCGAAGGAGAGCGTCGGAACCGCATCGGCCTCCAAGGCGGCGAGCTTTTCGTAGATGCCCTTGGTGGGGAAGTCATTGGTGCATTGCCAGCTGATCGCAATCAGGAACGGCAATTGCCGGAACGACTTTGCAAAGCGCTGCCTGGTCTTCAGCAGCAGCGCCAGATGCCGCGCGCAGGCGCGGCCGGTCTCGGCCATGTCGATGTGCGGATAGGTGCGATAGGCGATCAGCGCGTCCGCGTGTTCCATCATCTCGGGCGTGACGTTGGCATGCAGGTCGAGGCTGGCGACCAGCGGAACGTCCTTGCCGATGACACGGCGCACGCGCGCCAGGATCTCGCCTTCGCCGTCGTCGAGGTGCTCGGTCACCATCGCGCCGTGCAGATCGAGATAGACCGCGTCGATCGGGCCGGCGGCCTTGATGCCGTCGATCATCACCTTCACGATGCGCTCGAAGGCGTCCTTGGTGACATGCGCGGAGGGACTCGCAGCGGCAGCAATCGTCGGGATGAGTTCCCAGCCGTTGGCTTCGGCGCTGTCGACGAAACCGGCAAGGCCGACATTGATGCCCCGCATCACCTTCAGCACGTCGGCGCCTTCCGTCATCGCCGGCCAGCCCCCGCCATGCTGGAAATCGGCGAAGGTCGCCTTGGTGGGAGCAAAGGTGTTGGTTTCGTGCAGGAAGCCGCCGACGGCGATACGTGTCATCAATTCAAGTCCAGCATTGGAAAGTGCGCGAAATTAGCCTTGGCTTTGCGAGGAGAGCAAGGTGAGAGGCCATCGCGCCGCGCATGGCCTCAAGCTGTTTTGGGAATGCTGCGTCTCACACTCCGCCGTCATTCCGGGGCGCGCCACTTGGCGCGAGCCCGGAAATCCATCTTGCGACAGAGTCTGAGGCCCGCTGGATTCTCCGGTGCGCCATTGCGCACCAGAGCTCATCGCTTCGCGATGCCCCGGAAATGACCAGGGGAGAGTTGACTTAGGCGCTTGCCCCGACGCCTTCCGACACCGGCCGGAAGTTCGCAAAGTCCCAGTTGCGCCCCGGCGCGGCGTCCAGCAGCGCCTTGGTGTAGGCCTGCTTCGGATGCGTCAGCACCTCGGCGGCGGGGCCCTGTTCGACGACGCGGCCGTGCTGCATCACCACGACCTCGTCGCAGATTTGTGCGGCGACGCGCAGATCGTGGGTGATGAACAGGATGGCGATGCCGAGCCGCTGCTGGATCTCGTCGAGCAGTTCCAGCACCTGCGCCTGCACGGAGACGTCGAGCGCGGAGACCGCCTCGTCCGCGACCAGCACGTCCGGATCGAGCGCGAGCGCGCGCGCAATTGCGATGCGCTGACGCTGGCCGCCGGAGAACTGGTGCGGATAGCGCGACACCGCATCGGCGGGCAGGCCGACCAGTTCGAGCAACTCGCGGGCGCGCTTCATCGCCTCAGCGTGCGCGACGCCGTAATTGATCGGGCCTTCCGCAATACTCTCGCCGACAGTGACGCGCGGATTGAGCGAGCGGTAGGGATCCTGGAATACGATCTGGATCTTCTGCCGGTGCGGCTGCAGCAGACGCCGCGAGATGTCGGCGATCTCGCGTCCGGCAAGGCGCACGCCGCCGGAGGTCGGATCGATCAGGCGCACGATGCAGCGCGCCACAGTCGACTTGCCCGAGCCGCTTTCGCCGACGATGCCAAGCGTGCGGCCTTTGCGCAGCGTCAGCGTCACCTTGTCGGCGGCGACGACCTCGCGGCCTTTGCCGAAGAAGGCGCGCTCCTTGTAGACCTTGCTGAGCTCGTTGGCCTCGAGCACGATCGGCTCGCGGCTTTCCTCGCGCGGCGCCCGCGGCACCAGGCTCGGGACCGAGGCCAGCAGGTTGCGGGTATATTCCATGGTGGGATTGCGCAGCACGGTTTCGAGCGGGCCGGTTTCGACCAGCCGGCCCTGCCGCATTACCGCCACGCGGTCGGCGATCTCGGCCACCACGCCCATGTCGTGGGTGATGAACAGCACGGCTGTGCCGTGATCGCGCTGCAGCTCGCGGATCAGCAGCAGGATCTGCTTCTGCGTGGTGACGTCGAGCGCGGTGGTCGGCTCGTCCGCGATCAGCAGCTTCGGCTCCAGCACGAGGGCCATCGCGATCATGATGCGCTGGCGCTGCCCGCCGGAGAGCCGGTGCGGGTAGGAGGCAAAGATGCGCTCGACCTGGGGCAGGTGGACCTGCTCCATCATGTCGAGAATGCGCTTCTTGCGCGCCCTGGCGTCGAGGTTGGTGTGCGCGCGCAAGACCTCGTCGATCTGGCGGCCGACCGGCACGACCGGGTTGAGCGCAGTCATCGGCTCCTGGAAGATCATCGCCATCTTGGTCGCGCGCAATTGGCGGAGGCGGCGGTCGGTCGCCGTGAGGATCTCCTCGCCGACCAGTTTGACGCTGCCGGCGGTGGGAACCAGCGTGCCCTTCGGCAACAGGCCCATCGTGGTGAGCGAGGTCACCGACTTGCCTGAGCCGCTTTCGCCGACGAGACACAGCGTCTCGCGCTCGCGGACCTGGATCGAGATGCCGTCGATGATCTTGGGCCCATTCGGCTTCTTGCCGATGGAGACGACGAGGTTGTTGATATCGAGGATGGTGTCGGTCACGTCAAATCTCTCCGTCATTCCGGGGCGCGACAAAGTCGCGAGCCCTGGTGCGCAATTGCGCACCTGAGAATCCATCGGGCCGCAGCACATGTGGTGAAATGGATTCCGGGTTCGCGCCAAGAGCCGCGCCCCGGAATGACAACGTCAATTGCTTCACTTCCCCTCCCGCTGCTTCATGCGCGGATCGAGGGCGTCGCGGGCGGCGTCGCCGATGAGGTTGATGCTGAGGATGGCGATCGAGAGCAGCAGGCCGGGCCAGAAGATCAGCGACGGCTTGATCTGGAAGTACTGGCGGCCCTCGGCCATGATGTTGCCCCAGGTCGGCGTCTCCGGCGAGATGCCGGCGCCGAGGAAGGAGAGGATGGCCTCGGTGAGGATGGCGCTGGCGCAGATATAGGTGCCCTGGACGATCAGCGGCGCCACCGTGTTCGGCATCAGGTGCCGCAACATGATCTTCGGCAGGGACGAGCCGACCGAGATCGCCGCCTCGACATAAGGCTCCTCGCGCGCCGACAGCACGACGGAGCGTACAAGGCGCGCCACGCGCGGAATCTCGGGGATGGTGATCGCGATCAGCACGGTCCAGAGGCTGGCCCCGGACAGCGACACCACGGCGATGGCGAGCAGGATGCTCGGCATCGCCATCAGGCCGTCCATGACGCGCATCAGCACGGCATCGACCAGCTTGAAGAAGCCGGAGACGAGACCGATCGCGAGCCCGATGACGATCGACAGGATGGCCGAGCCGATGCCGATCAGCAGCGAGATGCGGCCGCCATAGAGGACGCGCGACGCCAGGTCACGGCCATAGGCGTCGGTGCCGAGCAGGAACTGCGCGGACGACGGCTTGAGCCGCTGCGAAGGCGCGAGCTGGATCGGATCATGCGGCGCGATCAGCGGCGCGAGGATCGAGATCAGGATGATCAGCGCGAGCAGGACCGTTGCGGTGGCGATGATGGGCGTCGAGGTGAGGAAGCCGAAGCGCGGCCGCAGCGGCGACGTGATCGGAATGGACGACTGGGGAAGGGTATCGACCGACATGTTTGTCCTTGTCCTTGCCTCAGTACCGGATCCGGGGATCGAGCAGGGTGTAGGCGACGTCGATGAGAAGATTGACGACGACATAGATCAGCGAAGTCAACAGGATCATCGCCTGGATCACGGGATAGTCCCGCGCCAGCACCGCATCCACGGTGAGGCGGCCGATGCCGGGGATGTTGAACACGCTCTCGGTGACGACGACGCCGGAGATCAGCAGCGCAAAGCCGGTGCCGATCACCGTGATCACGGGAACGGCGGCGTTGCGCAGCGCATGCCGCATCATCACGGCGACCTCGTTGATGCCTTTCGCACGCGCCGTTCGCACGTAATCTTCGCCGAGGACGTCGAGCATCGCGGCGCGCGTCATGCGCGCAATCAGCGCGATGTAGATGAAGGAGAGTGCGCAGGTCGGCAGGATCATGCGCTCGAAGAACGGTCCGAAGCCGGCGCTGATGCTCTTGAAACCCTGCACCGGAACCCAGCGCAGCTCGATGGCGAAGACCTGGATCAGGATGTAGCCGACCACGAACACCGGCACCGAAAAGCCGAGCACCGACAGCCCCATCACGAAGCGGTCGATCCAGGTGCCGTGCTTCCACGCCGCGATCACGCCCAGGGGAACCGCGACGATCACGGCGAGGATGATGGTCGACAGCGCGATCGAGATCGACGGCTCGACGCGCTGGCCGATCATCTTCATGACGGGCAGGTTGGAGATTAGCGAAGTCCCGAGATCGCCGTGCAGCAGCTTGTTCACCCAGGTGATGAACTGCACGATCAGGGGCTCGTTGAGGCCCAGCGACGTGCGGATGCGCTCAAGCCGCTCAGGCGTCGCATTGTCGCCGGCGAGAATTGCGGCGGGATCGCCGGGGGTGAGGCGGAGCAGGAGGAAGACGAACAGCGCGACGACACCCATTACGGGCACGGCGGCGAAGATTCGGCGAAGGAGATATCCGAGCAAGTTGGATCCGTCTGATTAGAGTCAAATCGCGGCAGCGATTACGGTGTTCTGCCACCAGCCTAACATTTCAGCAATTCCCGTGCCATCGGGGCCACAGTTATTGCAGTGCGGTCAATCGTTTCGGGAGGGGCATCTTTCCCTATGGCGCGCTGTCATTCCGGGGCGCGTCGAAGGCGCGAACCCGGAATCTCGAGATTCCCGGCTGCACAACCGCGCACCATGGGTCGACGCGTCGCGCCGCCCTGGAATGACCGGCTCAAAAATCACTCCAGCGTCGCCAGCAGCCCCGCCATCAGGCGGCCGCGCTCAACGAGACTCTCGACTTCGATATACTCCTCCAGCGTGTGGCCGTTGGCTCCGCGCACACCCAGGCCGTCGAGGGTGGGAATTCCCATCGCACCGGTGAAGTTGCCGTCGGAGCCGCCGCCGGAGCTCGCATGCGGTAATTCCGCGCCGAGAGATTTGGCGATGCCGCGCGCCTTCTCATACAGCGCCATCGTGCCCGCGTCCGGCTCCCACACAGGACGCGTCACGCCGCGCGTCACCTTGAAGGCGACGTCGTTGGTCGTGCCCGACAGCGCCAGCATCCGCTCGACGCCGCGGTCGAGATCGGCCTGCCGCTTGGCCATGGAGAGCGCTTCGCCGGTGGCGGTCGTGGCAACGCAATTGACCCATTGTCCGCCATGCACGACGCCGACCGAGAAGGTGCAGTCCTCGCTCGTCATCGCATCGATTGCGAGGATCTGCCGCGCCATCTCGCGGATGGCCGAGCGTCCCGCCGACAGCGTCGCGCCGGCATGACTCGGCCGGCCCGTCGCCTCGAGATTGAAACGTGCGATGGCATAACGTCCGGTGGTGACGCCGTTGTCGGCACGGCCGGGCTCGGGCACCAGCACGTATTTGTTGCGTGCGGCCTCCGCTTCGATGATGTCGCGTGTCGAGGGCGTGCCGACTTCCTCGTCCGGCGTGAACAGCACGGTGATCGGCAGCGGCGTGGTGAAGGATGCGCGCGCCAGCTGCCGGATCGCTTCCAGCGAGAGGTAGTTGCCGCCCTTCATGTCGTAGATGCCGGGACCGTAGCATCTGTTGCCCTCGCGCCGCCATTTCAGCTTCTCGATGGTGCCGACCGGGTGGACGGTATCCATATGGCCGGCGATCAGGATGCCGGGCTCGCCCTGCTTCGGATGCGGAAAGCGCGCGCGGATCACGCCGCCGAAGCCCTGCCGGCCGGCGATGCGCTCGATCGTCGCACCCATGATCGCCATATCCCGCGCTGCGATATCGAGCATCCGGTTGACGGCATCTGCATCCCAGGTCGGGCTCTCGCATTCCACCCAGGTGCGCAGGCCTTCGAGCATGGCCTCGGAATCGAAGGGAAGATTGGCTGGATTCATCTGAATGTCTCTCAGGCTTCGAAAAATGGAACGCGCATTGCATCGCCGCGAGGACGAGACGAGCGGAGAGTGTTGTAGAGCCAAACCGATCCTTGTGGAGCCCGCGGCCGCGCCGCCATGGCTTGCAGCGAAACCGGATTGACGCGCTGGGCACTGTCTGCAAGTCTCGAAAGATAAAGGCATTGCATGGGGTTAGTTCGCCCAAAGAACGAACCACATGCTCAATCAATAACCCGCCTTTGAACAGTTTCACGTCAGGAGAAACTTTTTATGTTGCACTTCATGCGCCGGGGGCCTCGCGCGTTCGCCTCCAAACTTGCGCTGTCTGTCGTCGCGCTTTCGACGGCGCTGGCTTCGCCGGTGCTCGCAGCCGGCAAGACCATCACGGCGGTGATGCATTCCGATCTGCGCATCATCGACCCGATCTTCACCACGGCCTACATCACGCGTGACCACGGCTACATGGTCTACGACACGCTGGTGGCTCCTGATTCGACCTTCAAGATCCAGCCGCAGATGGCGGATTGGAAGATCTCCGACGACAAGCTCACCTACACCTTCACGCTGCGCGACGGCCTGAAGTGGCATGACGGCGCACCGGTGACGGCGGAAGACTGCGTCGCTTCGCTGAAGCGCTGGGCCGCGGTCGACGGCATGGGCCAGAAGCTCATGGACTTCACCGCGAGCATCGAGGCAACCGACGCCAAGACCATCACGTTGAAGCTGAAGGAGCCCTACGGCCTCGTGCTCGACTCCATCGGCAAGCCGTCCTCGCGCGTCGCCTTCATGATGCCGAAGCGCCTCGCCGAGACGCCGGCGGACAAGCAGATCCCCGAGCAGATCGGATCGGGCCCCTTCAAGTTCGTGGCGTCGGAATTCCAGCCCGGCGTGAAGGCCGTCTACGTCAAGAACACCGACTACGTGCCGCGCAAGGAGCCGGCGAGCTGGACCTCCGGCGGCAAGGTGGCGAAGGTCGACCGCGTCGAATGGATCACCATGCCGGACTCGCAGACGGCGGTGAACGCGCTGCAGTCGGGCGACATCGATTTCATGGAGAACCTGCCCTACGACATGCTGCCGGTGCTTGAAGCGAACAAGGAGATCACGATCGAGGTCTCCAACAAGTTCGGCTTCCAGACCCTCGGCCGTATGAACTTCCTCTATCCGCCGTTCGACAACGTGAAGGTGCGCCGCGCCGCTCTTCTGGCGATGAACCAGAAGGACGTGCTCGACGCGCTGATCGGCAACGCCAAGTACCAGAAGATCTGTGGTGCCTTCTTCGTGTGCGACACGCCGCTCGCAACCGAGGTCGGCGGCGAAACCCTGGTGAAGGGTAACGGCATGGCCGAAGCCAAGAAGGCGCTCGCCGAGTCCGGCTACGACGGCACTCCCGTTGTGATCATGGCACCCGGCGACGTCACGACCCTGAAGGCCCAGCCGATCGTCGCGGCCCAGCTGCTGCGTGAGGCCGGCTTCAAGGTCGACCTGCAGGCGACCGACTGGCAGACCGTGGTGAGCCGCAGAGCCAGCCAGAAGCCGCCGAAGGAAGGCGGCTGGAACATGTTCTTCACCAACTGGGTCGCGGCCGACGTCTCCAACCCGATCGCCAATCTCTCGATCGGCGGCCAGGGCAAGAAGGGCGGCTGGTTCGGCTGGGCGGAAGACCCCAAGATCGAGCAGCTCAAGGACGCCTTCGTCCGCGCGCCCTCGCTTGACGAGCAGAAGAAGATCGCCGCCGACATCCAGAAGGAAGCCTACGAGCAGGTGATCTACATCCCGCTCGGGCAATACCTGCTGCCGAGCGGCTGGCGCAAATCGCTGACCGGCGTGCTCGACGGTCCCGCAACGCCGCTGTTCTGGAACGTCGACAAGTCGGAGTAGGGCCTAGTCCAGATGAGGAAGGCGCCTCGCGCGCCTTTCGCGCCGAACGTTACGCGGCGCCGCTGACATCAGCGGCGCCGTGCGCCAACCGCTCGCCAGGAGAACGTCAATGTTCCAACTCATGCGTCGGGGGCGTCTTGCGTTCGCCTCCAAACTTGCGCTGTCGGTCTTATCGCTCTCAGTCTTGGCACTTTCGGTATTGGCCTCTCCGGTGCTTGCCGCGGGCAAGACCATCACCGCAGTGATGCATTCGGATCTGCGTATCCTCGATCCGATCTTCACCAGCGCCTATATCTCGCGTGACCATGGCTACATGGTCTACGACACGCTCATCGCGACGGATTCGAATTTCAAGATCCAGCCGCAGATGGCGGACTGGAAGATCTCCGACGACAAGCTGACCTACACCTTCACGCTGCGCGACGGCCTGAAGTGGCATGACGGGACGCCGGTGACGGCCGAAGACTGCGTCGCCTCGCTGAAGCGCTGGGCTCAAGTCGACGGGATGGGGCAGCAGATGATGCTGTTCACCGCGAGCATCGAGGCGACCGACGCCAAGACCATCACGCTGAAGCTGAAGGAGCCTTACGCGCTCGTTCTGGAATCGATCGGCAAGCCGTCCTCGCGGGTCGCTTTCATGATGCCGAAGCGTCTCGCCGAGACAACGGTGGACAAGCAGATCCCAGAACAGATCGGCTCCGGCCCCTTCAAGTTCGTGGCGTCGGAATTCCAGCCGGGGGTGAAGTCGGTCTATGTCAAGAATGCCGATTACGTGCCGCGCAAGGAGCCGGCGAGCTGGACCGCCGGCGGCAAGGTGGTGAAGGTCGACCGCGTCGAATGGATCACGATGCCGGACTCGCAGACGGCGCTGAACGCGCTGCAGTCGGGCGACATCGATTTCATGGAATACCCCGCGATCGACATGTTGCCTGTCATCGAAGCAGACAAGGAGCTCAAGCTCGAGATCCTCAACAAGTTCGGCTTCCAGACGGGCGCGCGGATGAACTTCCTTCATCCGCCCTTCGACAACGTCAAGATCCGCCGCGCAGCATTCCTGGCGATCAAGCAGAAGGACGTGCTCGACGCGCTGATCGGCAATTCCAAGTACTACAAGACCTGCGCCGCGGCCTTCATCTGCGACACGCCGTTTGCGACCGAGGTTGGCGGCGAGACCCTGGCGAAGGGCGGCGACATCGCCGCGGCCAAAAAGGCGCTCGCCGAGTCCGGCTATGACGGCACGCCCGTCGTCCTCATGGCGCCAGGCGACGTGCTGTTGTTGAAGGCCCAGCCGATCGTTGTGGCCCAGCAACTGCGCGCGGCCGGCTTCAATATCGACCTGCAGGCCACCGACTGGCAGACGGTGGTGAGCCGGCGCGCCAGCCAGAAGCCGCCGAAGGAGGGCGGCTGGAACATGTTCATCACCAATTGGGTCAGCGCCGACGTGGACAATCCGATCACCAACGTCGCGGTCGGCGGGCAGGGCAAGAAGGGCGGCTGGTTCGGCTGGGCGGAGGATGCCAAGATCGAGCAGCTCAAGGACGCCTTCGTTCGTGCCGCCTCGCTCGACGAGCGCAAGAAGATCGCGGCCGAGATCCAGAAAGAGGCCTACGATCAAGTGCTCTACATGCCGCTCGGCCAGTATCAGGCGCCAAGCGCCTGGCGCAAGTCGCTGACCGGCGTGCTCGACGGCCCGGCAACGCCGGTGTTCTGGAATATCGACAAATCGGAGTGAGGGGAGGCGATTCTCCCGCCTTCGCTGTCTTAACCAAACGGCGCCGCTGTCATCAGCGGCGCCGTTGTCTTGTGCCGCTCCTGCGCCGGCCGGCAAGGCGTGAGGCTTTTAACTCTTCCAGTTTTCAATCATTGCTATTTGTTTCAATTCTGAAATAGATGCGCCGTGTTCCCGCATCGCTTTCCTTGTCCCATTTGATTCCGTGCCGATTGATTTTGCACTCCAGGCGATGGCCGAACGGTCCGATCGCGCGCCTTCGCGCTGGCGACGGCCTTTCCTGCATTGGCTCGATGGTGTCGAGGCGGGCTGGGCCGTTCCGCTTCTCGTCGGCTGCTTCGTCGCGGTCTGGACGCTCTATCTGGCGATCGCCTATGCCGGCGGCGGCGTGCACCCTGATACGCTCGAGGCCTGGACGCTGGGGCGGCATTTTGCCTGGGGCTATCCAAAGCATCCACCGTTGATGGGGTGGGTCGCGTCGGCATGGACCTCGGTCTTTCCACCCAGCGACTGGTCAATGCAATTGATGGCGATGGCCAATGCCGGGCTTGCGCTGCTCTTCGTCGACCGGATCTCGCGGCAGTTCGTCACCGGGCACAAGCGCGTCCTGGTGCTTCTGCTCCTGATGCTGACGCCCGCCTATCAATTCCACGCCCAGCGTTTCAACGCCAATGCCGTGCTACTCGCGACCTGGCCGCTGGCGACCTGGTGCTTCCTGCGCGCATTCGAGACGCGCGCGGTGCTGTGGGCGGTCGCGGTGGGGTGCACGACAGCCCTGGCGATGGTCGGCAAATATTATTCGATCTTTCTCGTCACGAGCTTCGCGTTTGCCGCACTGGCTCACCCGGCGCGGCGGGCCTATTTCACCTCCGCCTCGCCCTGGATCTCCGTCGTCGTCGGGCTCGCGGCGCTGTCGCCTCACATCTATTGGCTTGCGACCACGGGTGCGTCGACCTTCACCTACGCGCTGGCGCACGCAGGCGGAAACGCTGCGACCTCGCTCGGTGAGGTGAGAAGCTTCCTGCTGGGGCTGGTGGCCGCGATGAGCATCTCGGCCGCGCTCTGGGTGCTCGTCGCAGGAACGCGCTTGAGGCAGTTTCCGGCCGACTTCGCGGCGATGAGCCCGGGCCTGCGGCTTCTGTTCTACGTCACGATCGGCACGATCGTGCTGCCGGCCACGACGTCGCTCGTGATGGGCACTGATCTGCCCTCGCTCTGGGCGTTGCAGGGGCTATTCCTGTTCGCGGTTCTCGTGGTCTGCGGCACCAGCTATTCGATCGAGCGCTTCTACACCGTCAACCTTACGGTGATCGTGGTCGGTATCGCGCTCGCGGCCGTTTTGATCGCCGCGCCGATCCATGCCGTCTACCGCAACGATCACGGCTACGAGGAGGGCCGCAATCTCTACGCCCAGGCGGCCGGCGAAGTGACGCGCGCGTGGCGGGACCTCACGGGCCAGCCTCTGAGCGCCGTGAGCGGCGATGGTTCGCTGGCTTTCGCCACGGCGTTTTACGGCCCGGACCATCCGTATCATGTGAGTCCGTTCGAGTACGAACCCGGGTGGGGCTTGCCGCGCAGGACGCTCGATCGTGGCTGGGCCGCGCTGTGTTTCCGCGATCAGGAGCCTTGCATCCGATGGATGGAATGGGCGTCCCCCCAAATCGGGCATTTCGTCAGGCGTGAGTTCACCGTGCAGGCCACGCTGTGGGGGCGGCCCGGTCTTTCGCGGGACGTGGTTGTGCTGATGGTGCGGCCGCGGGGAATGCGGACGATTCCCAAGAGCACTGCGGATGATTTCAGCGCCAGCCGGCGCGCGACCGAGTAGACGTCGCGTTCAGCAATGGCTGTCGCGCAACTGCTCGAGGCCCTCACTCGCAAAGGGCGGCGTCAGCGCAGCCTGGCCGGTGCCAGGTTCGGAACCCTCCGCCGTCTGCGGTTCGACGTCGGCGTGATCTTCGCGGGGTTCCAGTTCCATCGCAGCGGCCTTTCGAAATTGCTGCAGGACAACATCGGGGCCGCCGGGATGTTCCTTGTCAGATGGGGCGATGATGCGGCTTGAACAGCCGACCCTTCTCGACCACCAGCACGATCGCGAGCGCGGCGAGGGTCGACAGGAAAAAGCCGACCGAGAACGGCAGCAGCGTGCCGTCAAAGCTCTGTCCGATCGCCATGCCGACCACGATTCCGATCAGGGTCGTGATCGAACCATAGAGCGAGGAGGCGGTGCCGGCGATGTGGCCCTGCGGCTCCATGGCGAGCGCCGTGAAGTTCGCCACCATCATGCCGAACGAGAACATCATCAGGGCGGAGAGCACCATGAACAGGCTCAGCGGCAGCACGCCGAGCATTTCCGTCAGCAGCATCACGCCGGCCACGACCGTGTAGAGCGTCAGCGCGCCGTGCGAGATCACGCGCATGCCGAGCCGCCCGACCAGCCGCGCATTGAGGAAGCCGGCGACGGCCGTGCCGGCGGCAATCGCGGCGAACGCGAGCGGGAAGTAATGGCCGAGGTGGTAGATGCCGGTGAAGACCTGCTGGGCGCAGAACACAAAAGCGAACAGCGCGCCGATGACGCTGCCGGCCGCGGTGGCATAGCCGATGGTCTGGCGATGGGTCACGGTCTGGCGGAACGCCGAAAGCACGTCGGCGGGCGCCAGCGACCTGCGTCCGGATTCGGGGAGGGTTTCAGGCAGCCGCAGCACGCACCATGCGAGCGCGAGCAGGCCATACAGCATCAGCACCACGAAGATGCCGCGCCACGCCGTCACCAGCAGCACCGCCTGTCCGAACGAGGGCGCGATCACGGGCACCGCGATGAACACCATCATGGCCAGCGACATCACGCTCGCCATCCGGCGGCCGACATAGCAGTCGCGCACGATCGAGGTCGCGATCACGCGCGTCGCCGAGGTGCCGAGTCCCTGCAGCGCGCGCGCCAGCAGCAGCGTCTCGAACGAGGGCGCCGCGACCGCCAGCACGCTCGCCACCGCATAGACCGCCATCCCGCCAAGCAGCACCGGCCGGCGGCCGAAGCGGTCCGAGAGCGGCCCCATGACGAACTGGCCGGCGCCGAAACCGATCAGGAAGGTCGACAGCACCAGCTGAAGATGGTTGGCGACGGGGATATTGAACGCCGCCCCGATATTGGGCAGCGCCGGCAGCATCATGTCCATCGCAAGCGGATTCAGCGCCATGATGGACGCGATCACGATGACAAATTCCGGAAAACCCATCGGACGGTGTCCCGTGGACACCCAGGAATCGGCATTAACGTCGGACAAGCAGCTCACCTCTGAAATCGAGCGACTTTATCGGTCTTTCATGCTGCGTTGCACAACCCATGTTTCGGGATGGCTGGCAGGCGGGGCAGGGGCGAACAAGAATTGGTGAGGCGCCGGCCCCGCGCGGCCGGGCGGGGTTCGCCGGAAACCGCCGCCCATGCCGGGCACCCTGACGTTACCTGGAAGCGGCCTCTGGCCTTGTGTAGAGGCTGACATACCCGCCGGTATATTCCTCTTTCCAGCCTCGCTCGCCGACCAGGAAGTGCCGCAGCTGGTCATGTGCTCTGATCCAGAGCACCGCGTCGATCTTGTACTTGCTGAGCACCTTGTCCCAGGTCGCCGCGTCGATGTCCCGCCGGACCAGCCTGAGATAGTCCCGCAGCAGCTCGTCGGGATAGGCGGTCGCCGCCCGGCCGTCGACGAAGAGGGGCACTGAGCCCTGCGTTCTGAAGATCAGGAGCCCGCCGACGTTCCAGTGGTTCAGCAGGTGCCCGCGCGAGGTGTGCGCCTGGAGATAGCGGGCATCCGCGTCCGAGAGCATGTCGGGCAATGCCAGCGCCGGTCTCACCTGCATGAACGTGAATGGCAGCAACAAGACGCCGACGAGGCCGGCCGCCAGCATCGCGCGTCGGATCTCGAAGCTGCGGCGCTTCGGCAGCAGCCGGTCGATGTGAAGCGCCATCGGCACGCTCGAGAAGATGAAGAAGAACGCGGTGTATCTGAACTGATAGAGGCCCAGAAACAGAAAGAGCCACGCCAGCACGCGGGCCTCGAGGGGAACGCGCGTGGCGTTGCGGTCTCGCAGCTCCAGGGCAACGAATGTCAGCGCATAGGCGATGCCGGGAAGGCTGCCCGGCAGCTCCACATTGTGAAAATAGGATCGCCATTCGCTGATATCGGCCTGAACGAAATGCCCGAGCGTCGCCGTCACGCCGTCATAGACATGCCATCCCAGGGGATTGACGAGGATCGCGATGAGGCACCCGACGCCCGCCAGGCAATAGTTGCGAAGGCCTGTCCAGTCCCGCCGCAGCAAGGCGGCGCAACAGAAGACGCCGAGAATCGGAAAGGCGAGCACGAAGCCGCCATGCAGATTGACCCAGGCGATCATCATCGGCGGCAACAGGAACCAACGCCGCCGCATGCATTCGCCGTAAAAGACCACGGCGAACAGCATGGTCGCGATGTTCGGCGATGCCGCCAGATACATGTTGGGCGAGGCTTCGTAGCAGGGGTAGAGCAGGCACGCGGCGAACACGGCGATGCAAACCGCCGGCGCGGACGCGCCGCTGCTCAAGCCGCAAAAGGCGAGGTAGCCGGCAATGACCGCGCCGCAGGCGACGACCATGAGGACGATGCCGGCAAAGCCGGCCTGCTGATACAGCGCGCTGGCCATCACGTCCCAGAGCCAGGACAGATTGTACCATTGCTTGTCGCCGGCGGTGAACGACCACGGATCCTGGAAGGGCACCTCGCCCCGCTGCCTGATCAGGTCTCCGGCGGCGAGGTGCCAGCCGAGATCATAATGGCCGAGCAGCAGCGGTCCGTTCGACAGGTAAAATACCGACAGGAAGGCGATCAGGAAGACGTAGACCTCGACCCCGTGCAGGGAAGGCGCGGACGCCGCTTGCGATCCGCTCATCCTGGACCGGGACCAATCCTCGCGCGCGTCCATCGGAGCTCTCACCATCGCAGCCAGCCGCTCCAGGCCTTTGTCCCTGGGTCTGCATCGACGGGGCAGACATCGCCCGCTTTAGGGGAAGACGATCTAAAGTGGAGTAAAGGCCAGGGGCGCCGCTCGGGTTTCCCACGCGGAAGGGATGCTTGGTAAACGAACGATTGCGTGCGCGGCGCGCGTCATGGCTGCCGTCCCGCTTGCGGAGGCGGCGGTGCGAGCATCTCGCTGGTGCGGGCAGCCGGGGTCGAACCGGCACAGCGCTTGCGCACCGAGGGATTTTAAGTCCCTTGCGTCTACCAATTCCGCCATGCCCGCTTGATCCAACGAGATCAAACACTTAAGTCCAGCTCCGGCCGTCTGGAATTGGCGCTTTGCGTGACCGGGGGACGGTTCTTCCTTAAGCGAGCCGGGCGCACAAGGCAAAGCCTCAATCCGGACATCTGGTGCTGCTTTAGGCATTCTCAATCCACGGGGACTATTCATCCGGCATGGCTGCTTCGTTTTCCTCTTCCCTGCGCGGCTCCGGCGCGCTCCTCGCGCTGCTTGCGGCCGCCGCCGCGCTGTCCGGCTGCGCCAGCATGAGCGAGACGGTCGCACCGGCCTTTGCCGATCCCGCCAAATATGATCTGTACGACTGCAAGCAGCTGGAGGGGGAGCGCAAGGCGCTCGCCAAGCGGACTGACGAGTTGCAGAGGCTGATGGACAAGGCCCAGACCGGAGCCGGAGGCGCCGTCGTGTCCGAGCTCGCTTATCGCAACGACTACATCGCGGTGCGCGGGCAGGCACAATTGGCCGAGGACGGCTGGCGCCGCAACAGGTGCCGGGAGACGCCCGAGGAGCTGCCGGCTGCCGCCTCGTCGTCGCCCGCGGCCCCGGCCAAGCCCGCGTCGAGATCCGGCAAAGCGGCCCGCTGAGGCGATGCCGCCGGCGGCGCTTCGCATCAGGGCCGCCAGCTGTAGATCCAGTCCTGCCGTGCCAGCATACGGTCCGGGCCGAGCGCGCGGATCGCGAGGTCGCGCGCGGCCGCAAGCGGTCCACTGAAATGATAGATGCGGCCCTGCTGCCGCGCGGTCCGCTGCACCCGGCGCACCCGCGCCTCGCGCGCGCGGCCGTATTGCTTCAGCGCAGCGCTGATGCCCGCGGTGCTCTCGGCGGCCTGAAGGCTCAGATGGCGGGCGAGCACCGCGGCATCCTCGATCGCCATGCCCGCTCCTTGCGCTGCGAACGGCAGCATCGCATGCACGGAATCGCCGAGCAGGGCCACCGGCCCTTTGCTCCAAGGGCAGCCGTCGGGCACGCCGAACAGCGCCCATTTCCGCCAGCTGTCGACCGTGGCGAGCATCATGCGCGCCGCCGGCGGCCAGCGTGGGCCGGCGAAGGCGTCCATCACCTCAAGGGGATCCCCAGGCGTGCTCCAGCCCGGCCTGTTCCAGGTGCCCGGCAGCACCGCGACCACGTTGATCTGCTGTCCGCCGGCGATCGGATAGGCGACGAGATGGGCGTTCGGGCCCATCCAGAGCTGCACCCGGCGCGCGGTGTAGTCCTTCGGCAGCTGCGTGGCATCGAGCGTGCCGCGCCAGGCGATAAGCCCGGAGAAGCGCGGCTGCACCTCGGGAAACAGATGCTGGCGGACCGTCGACCAGATGCCGTCGGCGCCGATCAGCGCGCTGGCGAGATCGCTGCGGCGGATCGTGCCGCTGCGATGGACCACCGTCAGTCCCTTGGCGTGAGGCGCGACGTCTTCGAAGGTCGCGCCGAGCTTCAGGTCGATATCGGGATGATCGGCGACGGCGCCGGATAGCGCCGATTGCAGGTCGGCGCGGTGCACCACCCAATAGGGGGCGCCGGCCCGCAGCGAGGCTGTTTCGCCGAGCGGCATGCGCAGCAGCTCGCCGCCGGCCCGCGCGCTCATGATCGAGACCGCTTCCGGGGTGACGGCGCGCAGCTTGAGACGTTCGGTGAGCCCGAGCTCGACCAGTACGCGGCTGGCATTGGGAGAGAGCTGCAGGCCGGCGCCGACTTCCTCGAGGCGTTCGGCCTTTTCCAGCACGACGATGTGGAAGCCGCGGGCCGCGAGCGCAAGCGCGGCCGTCAGTCCACCGATGCCGGCACCGGCGATGACAATCGTTCGGGAGAGCGCCACCCCTGACCGATGAAGACGGTCAGGCCACCTTGTCCTTCAGGACGCATTCCGGCGGGCGGGCTTCACCCGCCTTCAGGTCGGCCGCGAAGCGGTACAGCGTCGAGCAATAGGGGCAGATGATCTCGTTGTCGTTGCCGAGGTCGAGGAAGACGTGCGGATGGTCGAACGGAGGATTGGCGCCCACGCACATGAACTCTTTCGAGCCGATCTCGATGACGGGGACACCGGCATCGTTGTGGAAGTGCGGGACGACATGGTCGGACATCGTAGTTCATCCTGGAGTAGCAATGGCGGCAGACACAATCAAGAACTGACGCGGCATCTTTAAGGCGCCGCGGACCATACTGGCGGGTGCAGATGATTGCTAGTCCAGCGGAACCGAAAGGTCCGCAATTGCCCCATGCTCATTTGCTCATGCAAATTCGACACAATCTTGGGGCCTGAGAGAAGCCCTTCTTTCGTCGGGGACGTTGTGTCGCAATTTTGGCATACTATGTCTTTGGACGAGCGCAATTGCGATCAAAGACGAATCATCAGGCGCAAACGATTTCAGGGACCGTCCGGACTTTCCACATGAAGTGGCTGCGAATCACGACAGCGTTGACGGGTATCGCGGCCTGCGGCTTCATGCTCGTACAGGTAGCGCCGCACGCCCGTGAGGCCGGCGCGATCCTCGCAGCCCAGGATGACCCGGCCGTGCTGTCCGAGCTGAAGCTCGATCAAGTGCTGCGGCAGAACGACCGTCTGGTTCAGGACAACATCGAGGCCGCGCTCGCAGCAGGGGACGCCGATCTCGCCGACAGTTTCGTCACGCTCGCGCGCGACCGCAACATCGCGCTGCCGGACGATCTCCTGAGCCGCGTCGGCGATGCGGTCAAAGCCGAGAATTCGACCTCGCATTTTGCGAAGCGCTTCGCGACCGGCCTCGTCACCGGCAATGCCGACGACGTGGCGAGCCTGTCCGGAACAGTGGCCGGCGACCTCTTCGTCATCGGCGACATCCGGGATGTCGTCCGTGAGGGCAAGCACCTCGCCATGGGCGAGGATACCGATCGTCTGGTGCTCGGCCTCGCGGCCGCCGGCCTTGCGGTGACTGCGGCAACCTATGTGTCCGTCGGTGGCGCTGCGCCCGTGCGCGCCGGACTGACACTGGTGAAGGATGCACGGAAGGTCGGACGGCTCGGCGAGGGGCTCGCCGTCTGGGCCGGCCGTTCCGCGCGTGAGGTCGTCGACACGCCGATGCTGCAGAATGCCGTGGCCAAGGGTTCCGTGTTCCGCCCCGGCGAGACCGTCAGCGCAATCAAGGCTGCGTTCCGGGCCGAGAAGGCCGGCGCGCTGGTCCGGCTCGGCAAGGACGTCACGCGCGTCGCCGGGAAGACCGGGACGCGCGGCGCCATGGATACTCTGCGCATCGCCGAAGGCCCGAAGGACGTCGCGCGCGCGGCGCGGCTTGCGGAGGCGCAGGGCGGAAAGACGCGCGCGATCATGAAGCTGCTCGGCCGCGGCGCGCTGCTGCTGATCGGCGGCGCGTTCGATCTGACGATGTGGCTGCTCGGCGCGGCGCTGACGCTGTTCGGCCTGTTGTCCTCGATCAAGGCGACCACCGAGCGCCTGACCCAGGCTTGGTGCGATCGCAGACGTGCCCGGCGGCTCCGCCGGGCCCGGATCGCCCCGGAGGCCGCTCTGGCCGGTGCGGCCGCGACGGCCTGAAGCTTTCGATTATTGTTTGAGCATGATGTTGCCGGAAAACCGCTGCACAGTTTTCCGGATCGTGCTCTAAGACCGATCACTCCCCACAACGACCTGCGGAACTGATGATGCCGAGCTTTCACAACGGCGCCGTTGAAATTGCCTATCTCGACGAAGGCGAGGGCGATCCGATCATCCTGGTGCACGGCTTTGCCTCGAGCAAGAACGTCAACTGGGTCTATCCGACCTGGGTCTCCGAGCTGCGCAAGAACGGCCGCCGCGTCATCGCGCTCGACAATCGCGGCCATGGCGACAGCGCCAAGCTCTACGAGCCCGCGCAATATTCCATACCCGTGATGGCCGGCGACGTGCTCGCACTGATGGATCATCTCGCCATCCCGCAGGCCGACATCATGGGCTATTCGATGGGCGGGCGGATGGCGGCCTGGCTCGGTCTCAACGAACCGCAGCGCCTGCGCTCGGCGATCCTCGGCGGCATCGGCATCGGTGGCCTGATCGAGGGCACTGGTCCCGGCGAGAACGTCGCCAAGGCACTGGAAGCACCAGGGCTCGACGACGTCACCGATCCCGTCGGCCGCACCTTTCGCGCCTTTGCCGACCAGACCCGCTCCGACCGCCGCGCGCTCGCCGCCTGCCTGCGCGGCACGCGAGATCTCATGACGAGGCAAGAAGCCGCGCGTATCGACGTGCCCGTGCTGATCGCGGTCGGCTCGACCGACGACGTCGCAGGAAGTGCCAGCGCGCTCGGTGCCATCATCCCCGGCTCTGAAGTGCTGGACATTCCCAATCGCGACCACATGCGCGCGGTCGGCGACAAGGTCTACAAGACGGGCGTGCTGGATTTTCTCTCGCGCCGCGGCTGAGCCGGCAAAGGGCCAGGAAGGTCTTCGCCGACAAGTCCGTGAGACCTGGAGCTCGGTTGCCTGGCGCCCGGATTTTCGGTGACGGCCGATGCTTCACCCCGCCTTGTCGCTGAACGCGGCGGGAAGCGTGGTGAGGAACGACATGACGCGCTGTGTGCGCAGGGGCGGGCGGCGGCCGGAGGCGCGCAGCATCCATAGCGGTTCCCCAGGCGCGCGCCAGGGCGCCAGCACTTCGACCAGTCGGCCGGAGCGAAGGTCTTCGTTGACGAGCCACGCCGGCCCCCAGCCGACCCCGAACCCATTCGCGACCAAAGCGAGCGAAGAGTGCGCGTCGTCGCAAATGTGCTTGGGCTTGGGCGCGATGCGAATGGGTGCTTTGCCGCGCGGGTCGGCGAAGCGCCAGGTCAGGATCTGACCGCTCGCGGGATTGCGGAAGCCGACGTGGTCATGCGCGGAAAGCTCGTAGGGCGTCGCTGGCGCGCCGCGCGCCTTCAGATAGGCAGGCGAGGCGCAAGCGATCCAGGAGAATGTGCAAAGCCGCCGCGCCTGATGGCCGGGCGTGCGGTCGAGCGGCCCCGAGCGGATCGCGACGTCGACGCCTTCCGCTGCGAGATCGAGAATCTCGTTGCGGAATTTGACCTCGATCTCGATTTCCGGGCGTTCCCGCAGGAACACGGGCAGTCGCGGCAGAATACAGGCGCGCGCGAACGAGGCGGGGGCGGTCACGCGCACCCGTCCGCCATCGCCGCGCGCGACTTCGCCGAGCGCGGATTGGACACGGGCGAGACTTTCGACCAACGCGCGTCCTGCCGTCATCAGCCTGTCGCCCTCTTCGGTCAGCGCCAACGAATGGGTGGAGCGATGCAAGAGCCGCAACCCGTGGGCCTTTTCGAAGCGGGCGACCGCCTTGGACATTGCCGAAGTGGTCGTCCCCGCCCGCCGCGCGGCTTCGGCGAAGGAGCCCGCCTCGACGACGCGGACGAAGGCGAGGAGACGCGAGAGACCGGGAGGCAAAGTTGTTGTGGACATGTAGTCCACATAGTCATGGCTGTGCCGTCACTACAAGGGCCGTTTCCGGACAGCTAATTCGGGGGTGTCAGCGCGCATTCTGCGGCTGGAAACGCGGGAAGTCCCATGAACCTCATCGAAATCACCCTGCAAGCCCTCGACGCCGCCGAGCGGGCTATCCCACCCGGCCAGCCGTTCTACATGCTCAATCTGCTGCGCTATCGCGCGCAGGCGCATTACGAGGACGGATTCGACGCCGCGCCTTGCTCGGGCCGCGAAGCCTTTAATGAACGCTACAGGCCGGCATTCCGCCGTCTTGCGGTCGGCAAGCCGCTCGTGCGGATGTTTTCAGTCCCGGTCCTGGCGAGCCTCGTCGGCTCGCCAAGCGAACGCTGGGACGAAGCCGCGATCAATGAATACGGCGATTTCGCCACCTTCCGCGCGATCGTCGAAACCGAGACCTACCGGCGCGAAGTCGCTCCGCACCGTCATGCGGCGCTCGAAGATTTCCGGCTGATCGCGCTCGCCAAGGCGATGTGAGACTGCAATGACAATGCCGAGCATCGTCGCGGCACGACCTCACCACGGCCGCGGCGGGCCAAAAGCCATGTGGCGCGGTTTGATGTGGCGTAGTCGCGGCCTAGCCGCCCTTTGCAATAGGCAGGGCGATCTCGAACGTTGATCCCTCAGGTCCCGTATCGCCCAGGACCAGGCGGCCTCCATATCTCTCGATAATCGTGCGGGATATCGCTAGTCCCAAGCCCATGCCCGCCGATTTGGTCGTATAGAACGCTTCAAATACGCGGTCCCGATCAAGAAGCGGCACGCCGGTACCAGAATCCTGGATCGACAAGAGAACAAATGAATCTTGCGCGACCCGAGCGCCAATATTCAGTCTGCGGCTATCGCGTGGCATGGAAGCCATGGCCTCGATGGCATTCTTGATCAAGTTCAGAATCACCTGCTGCAACTGTACCGGGTCGGCTCTTACGAGAGGCGCTCCATCCTCGAAGTCAGTTACGACAAGCACTCCATTGAATTGCAGCTCATGCTGCAGCAGGCGTAACACCTGCCGCGCTACGTTCTCGACGTTGATCGTGACCGGTTTGTCGGTTGCGTGCTTGAACAGTCCACGAATGCTTGTGATCGTGTTGTCAACTCTCAGGCTGGCTTCCACAATATCCTTAAGAATGGCACTGAGCTCTTCGAGCCGGAGAGGTTTTGCACCAAGGACCTGCTGAGCAGTGTCGGCGTTTAATGTGATTGACCCCAAGGGTGACCTGACTTCATGGGCTATCGCTGCGGTGGCTGCATCTATGCTCACGAAGCGATTGGTGCGCTCTCGCAGCTGCATCATCAGAGCGCTGGCCAATCTCGAATAAAGCATGGTCATTTCTGCGACCAATACGGACAGCAGAGTAACACTTGCGATGAGCGCAAACCCGCGAGCGGTGTACCAACCTACGGAAAATCGAGACGAGCCGGCGTATGCCGCCACCAGGAAATTGGGAAGGGCCGCGAATACAGTGACCATCAGCCACAAGTCGAGCACCGTGCGCCTTCGGACAAAGAGTATCAGGAGTACGAAGCCTGCCAATATCGTGAGGCCTATGTTGAATTGATTGCTGAGGCGCGTCTGTCGCATGAGACCTGTCGTAAAGAACTGCGGCAGATACTCAGTGCCGTCTATCACCAGCCACGACGGCAGGGCTATCAACACGAATACGATCGACAGCGTGATTGCGATGTTTGCCGTCGTCGACCCCTGCGACATCCTTCCTTTGTCTTTCAGCAGCGCATAGAAAAGGATGCTCAACGGAAAGGTGGTGTACCAAAGTACGAAGAACCAAGCCGGCGTGTTGTAGACGTCACCTATGAGCCCGTTTGGTGCATAACTGCCTGGAAAACTCAGAGTCTGCAGAAAGGCAAACGAGCCTGCGCAGATGTATCCGCTCGCGACGATCAGAAGGGCTCGGTGCGGCTGCACTGAATACTGAGCGAATAAGAGGGTCGCCGTCAGCAGGTCAGCTGTAGCCATGACCGTCTGAACGACCGGCAAAAAGCTGTCTACTCTGCCAATTTGTTGATTGGCGAACGGAGCCAGAAACGATGAAACGACCAGGATACTGACCACAAGACCGAGCGCCATCGCTCGGTGCCGTTGGGTGTAAGGCATCGAAGCGACCACAAGTGGAGGGTCGGTCTCCAGCGCAAAATGGCGATTGTCCGGGTTCAAGGTCGTGGTCCCATCTGCAGCCAATGTTGCAGCATATCCAAGGCTTCCGCGCTGACAATGTCTGCTTCGGGGACGCGAGCAGAGGTGCAAGCGCGTCGATCGAGAGTGCCTGGAGTCCGCCAGTGGTCGTTTTGGGACACCTGTTCCTTGCCGACGCGACTGGCTTTTGAACACCAAGTCAGTTCTAGGGCCCTGTAGATGACAGCGATCGCTGCCCGGACGAAGCCGGGCGCGACGAACCTCACCCCAATCTCACCGCCCTTTAACGTCCTCCCCAAACCGCCGCCCCACCGCCACCAACACCACGAAGGTCGCCACCCACACCATCCTTGCGCCGTAGCGGTCGTGGGGGCCGGAGATGACGGCGCAGATGAAGGCGTTGCCGAGCAGGGCTAGTGTCACGGTGGCTGCCAGCAGCGTCAGGTCGTCGAGCTTGCGGTTCGCGAGCGCATGGCCGAGCAGTGCGAGCAGCGCCAGCATCGAGGCCAGCGCCACCGGCACGTGAAGCCAGTTGATCGCGGTGAAGTCGAGCTGCCAGTTCTGCTGTCGCGCCGCGCGCATCGGCGCGGCTTGCGCGGGAACGTAGCGCTCGATGATGCCGCGGGTGTGCGGGATCCAGCCATTGGTGCCTTCGCCGGTCGCGACATGCAGCAATTGCTGGCCCATCGCCCGCAGCGCCGCGCCGGCCTGCCAGGCCGGATATTCCCTCAGCGACTGCACGACGATGTAGCCCATCTCGTCGTTCAGCCCATCGAAACGGCCGAGCGCGTTGAACATGCTGTTGCCCCACAGGAACTCGTCGGCGGTCGCCGGCAGCTCATTGCGATACGGGCACAGCTTGTAGCGCTCGCGCGGGCAGTGGTCGTTCAGGTAACGCGCGACGATACCGTCCTGCATCATGCGGCCGAAGGCGACGCCGTAGCCGCCGGGCGTCCAAGCGACCTTGCCGGACAATGCATAATTCGCCGAGACCAGCATCACCGCGCCCGCAACAATGGTGAGGCTCGCCTGCGTCAGGCCAGCGAGCGGAAGGCGCCCCTTCAGAAACGGCCGTGCCATCCAGCCCGCGACGCAAAGCCCGAGCAGCACGCCGAGCGTGGCGCTGTGGGTCGCAGCGGCAAAGGCGGTGAAGACGAACAGCGCGATCTTTTCCAGCGCCGAGGTGCGGCTTGCGCCCACAATCAGCAGAAACAGCGAGAGCACCGAGAGCCCGGCAAAGATATCGGTGAGCAGCATGCTCGCAAGCCAGGGCAGCGCGGTCGACACGATCAGCCCGAGGCTGATCGCGACGAAGCGGAAGGTCTGCATCATCGAGAGCACGCGCAGTGTGAGCTGCAGCAGCCACAGCGTCGCCAGCGACTGGACCGCGAGGTTGATCCAGAAACCAAAGCTCTCGCCGTAGTGCAGATAGAGCCCGAACACCGTGGAGCGGCTGGGGACGAGATAGCCCTCGTACCAGCGCGCCAGATAGCCGCCGGTATCCCATTGCAACAGCGGATAGCCGTTCCAGAACGCCGGCGCGATCATCAGCAGGGGCAGGGCCACCGCCGCCAGACGCAGCCAAGGCGCACCTGCGGCGCGCGCGCGCAATTGATCAGTGGTGATGCTCAAATCCGGCCCCGTCCTCGCTTGCCGACCATGCCCGCAATAACGGTTGGCAGAGAATTCACCAATAGTTTGACGCCGCCCGGCTTGAATTTGGCAAAACTCTGACCACCTTGAGCCGACCTCGCCGCTTGGGGGCGTCAGAAGAAGCCGTTGTGTTTCAACGTCTTGGTCTGCTTTCGCGGGGCAAGGTGCTGTTCACTCTCAGGCAAGCCGGTCAGGACTTTGCCGCCTAGACTATGCTATAGAGCCGGTCAAACGGGCCCATTCGAAAGCGCATCCCAGAGAGCAAATCCATGGCAGTGCATCAGGTCAATCCGGGAGGAAAGCTCGCATCGCTCGATCCGATCTGGGACCGGATCCGGGGCGAAGCGGAGGACATCGTCCGTCGCGAGCCGGAGCTTGCGACCTTCATCTATTCGTCGGTGCTGCATCACAGCCGCCTGGAAGATTCGGTGGTCCACCGCGTCGCCGAACGGCTCGATCATTCCGCGCTGTCGGGCGATCTGGTGCGCCAGGCCTATATGGATGCCCTGCGCGACGATCCCGATCTTGGCAACGCCTTCCGCGCTGATCTCGTTGCCGTCTACGACCGCGATCCCGCGACTTCCCGCTTCATCGATCCCTTGCTCTACTTCAAGGGCTTTCACGCGATCCAGACCCATCGCCTCGCGCATTGGCTCTACCTGAAGGGCCGCAAGGACTTCTCATATTATCTGCAGAGCCGCGCCTCCGCGGTGTTCCAGACCGACATCAATCCCGCCGCGCGCATCGGCCGCGGCATCTTCCTCGACCACGCCACCGGCTTCGTCTGCGGCGAGACGGCGATCATCGAGGACGACGTCTCGATCCTGCACGGCGTCACGCTCGGCGGCACCGGCAAGGAGAATGAGGACCGTCATCCCAAGATCCGCCACGGCGTGCTGATCGGCGCCGGCGCAAAAATCCTCGGCAACATCGAGATCGGCCATTGCGCGCGCATCGCCGCCGGCTCGGTCGTGGTCAAGCCGGTGCCGCACAACGTCACGGTCGCGGGCGTGCCGGCCAAGATCGTCGGTGAAGCTGGCTGCGCCGAGCCGTCGCGCACGATGGATCAGATGATCAACGCCATGGGGCTTTGAGAGGGCCCTTGATGTAAGGGCCGGTTTTCCGGCCCTTTTCCTCCCCAAATTCTTTGGCAAATCATGCTGGCGGTTCGTCGCGTCTCGTCCTAAAACGCGGCCAGCCATTTTCGATCGGAGACTTGCCGTGGACGTCAAAGAAGTCAGAAAGTTAGATGCGTATCTGAAACGCGTATTCGGCAATCCCAAGATCCGCGTCGTGCCGCGGCCGAAGAAAGACGATTCCGCCGAAGTCTATATCGGCGAGGAATTCATCGGCGTCCTCTTCGTCGACGACGAGGACGATGATCGCTCTTTCCAGTTCCAGATGGCGATCCTCGAGGACGATCTGGTCGATCAGGAATAGTTTTCAACGCCGTCATTGCGTGCCCATGGGCCCCGGCCCAGCGGCGCACCGTCGAAGCGACGTTGCGCTGCGTCCGGGGCACGCATCGAGATTGAGGCGCGCTCCTTCCGCGCCGTTATTGCCGCAAATCGCCTTCGAAAAATACGAAGAACGCCAAGCACTTGCTACTGTGCATGGGGTTGTTTTCGTGTTTTTTGTTTTGGGCGGACCGCTTACCCCTTCGGCCCGCGCAGCTGCGCGGTCAGCTTCTCCATCGCCTCCGCCACGTCGTGCCATTGCGACAGCCAGCTGCGCGGAAAGCGGAAGGTGAGGTCGGCGCCGCCGACGCGGCGTTCGGACAGGCACATGCCCGGCGTCGCCGCATCGCGGGTGCAGCGCGCGGTCAGTGCCGGGCTTGCCGCGGAATAGAGATCCTCGCTGCCGTAAGGCGTATCAGCGCGGAACATCCGCATGGTCAGGCCGTCCACGGGCTGGGCCGCGGCCTGGTCGAGATAGCGCGGATAGATCGTTGCGGTCCGCTGCTCGGGCGAGAGCGCATCGTGATGGGCTGCGATCGACAGGAAGATGCGATCGATCGAATGCACTGCCGCTTCCACCGTGTCGGCGGTGACGTGCTTGGGCGCGCCGGGCGGCTCCAGCGAGGGATAGAGGAAGTCGAGATCGATGCGCTCCTGCGGTCCGGAGTGCCGCTGGATCTTCATGCGGATCGCCGTCGTCGGCAGGTTGAACAGCGTGCCGCCGACGCTCACCGGCAGTTTGTCCGGGGCGTTCGCGCCGCCCGCGCCCCAGGTCGGCCACAGTAGATAGGCGACGAGCGCGACAGCGCATGCCGCGGCAATGCCGCCGAGCACGATCGGGACGACATGCGTCCTGGCATGCGTGCGGGGGGACCTGAGGGGAGCTTCGGAAAACACCGTCATGAGCTAGCGCAAGAGAGCCGGATGTCGGCCGGTGGCCGACGAATCAGCGGCGAATATGCCATGCGGCGGCGATTTCGCGCAGCGTTCGCGGCCGCAGGGAACGGGACGGCCCCTGCGTCTGAGGGGCAGCGGTGTTAACCTTCCCTTAAGGATAATGTAGCGTTAACCAGCCCTATTTGTCACAGGAAGGCGGTGGCGTTGCGTAAGGGCGGACCGTTCCGATGACACCTGAAGCTTTCAATACCTTGTTCTCGATCTGCATTGGTTTCGCGCTCGCGGGCGCGCTCGTGAACGGATACCAGGCGCTCGCGCAGCGGCCCGCCGGCTTCGGCCTGTTGCAGGACGGCGTGGCGCCCAAGACCTTCGCGGCCGTGCCGTTCCTGGTGTTCGCCGCGCCCTTCATCATCATGCGCAACACGCTGCGCGGCATGCGGGTGGAAAGCCGCCGTGCCGAGTTCGTGATGATGGCAACCCTCATCGCCGGCTTCTGGAGCATGATGAGCGGCACCTTCTTCCTGATGACGCTGCGCGCCGCCGGCGTTCTGGGCTGAGGCCCGGCCGGATCGGCGAGCTGCCCGGTTCCTTTGCCTCTTCGCCGCCGTTTCGCTATGGCTGAAGTCGACGTGACAGGAGACCTCCATGGCGATCTACGAGCTCGACGGGCAGGCGCCCGACCTTCCCGCCGACGGCAATTACTTCATCGCGGAGACCGCGACCGTGATCGGCCGGGTTCGCCTGAAACCGGGCGCGAGCGTCTGGTTCGGCGCCGTGCTGCGCGGCGACAATGAGTGGATCGAGATCGGGGAGGGCGCCAATGTGCAGGACGGCTCGACCTGCCACACCGATCTCGGCTTTCCGCTTCACATCGGCCGGAACTGCACGGTCGGCCACAACGTCATCCTGCACGGCTGCACCGTCGAGGAGGGTGCCCTGATCGGCATGGGCTCGATCGTGATGA
Organism: Bradyrhizobium sp. CCBAU 53351; assembly: GCF_015291745.1. Lineage (NCBI taxonomy): Bacteria > Pseudomonadati > Pseudomonadota > Alphaproteobacteria > Hyphomicrobiales > Nitrobacteraceae > Bradyrhizobium > Bradyrhizobium sp. CCBAU 53351. The sequence goes on along the minus strand of NZ_CP030059.1, from coordinate 4,848,637 downwards.
ACGGCGCCAGGATCGGCCGCAACAGCATCGTCGGTGCCGGTTCCGTCATCACCGAGGGCAAGGAATTTCCCGAACGTTCCCTGATCATCGGCTCGCCGGCGCGCGTGATCCGCACGCTCGACGACGCCCAGGTGCAGAAGATGGGAAGCGCGGCGAGGTTCTACGTCGCCAACGGTCCGCGCTTCAAGAACGGCCTGAAACGGATCGGTTGAGCAGCCCGCGCTGCCGGCCGGGACCCGGCGCGGGACCGGTTCCGTACCGTAAAAATACAGCTAGGTACTTTAATCCTCCGCTAGCGCGATCACGCTTATCATCGAGCGTTTTCAACCAGGAGGAGCGGCGCCATGAATGCGACGGCGCTGGAATCCGGCTTTGGTGCCGGAACCAATCTATTGAAGAAATTCGTGAGGTTCGCGCGCGGCACCGACACGCTGACCGTTGCGGAGAAGGTCTACAGCATTGCCGCCTTCCTCGCGATCGTCACCACTTTCCTCCTGGTGATGTCGGTCCAGTCGGTGCGGTTGCAGACGACCTATCGTCACATGCACGCCTCGTCCGCCGAGGCGGCGATCAGCGTCGGGCGCATCAATGCGCTGATCTACGCCATCGTGATGGAATCACGCGGCATCTACATGTCCACCGATCGTCGTGCGATGATGCCCTACGCGGACGGGCTGACCCGGCGCAACCGCGAGCTGGCCGAGGCCGTGAAGAGCATGGAGCGCACCGTCGGCAATGATGATGCCGAGCTGTTCGCGAGCTTCCGCCAGCGCATCACGCAGTTCATCGAGTTCCGCCAGGAGCTGGTGCGGCGTGGCGTGGAGATCAGCTCCGCGGCGGCGCGCGAATGGGGCGACAACAACGCCAACCGGAAGGTGCGCAGTCAACTCAACAGCGATGTCGAGGCGCTCGAGCGCATCTATCAGCAGCGCGCCCGCGAGGCGGACGCACTCGCCAACGAAAACCGTTACGCGGCGGCCTATCTGTTCGCGCTCGGGCTCGCGGCGCTGATGTTCGCAGGTCTGAACGTCGTCGTCATGCGGGGCTCCGTGGTCGGCGCGCTGGCCGATATTACGCAGGCCACCGACCGGATCGCAGCCGGTGACGTCAAGAGCGAGGTGCCGCATCTCGGCCGTCACGACGAGATCGGACGTCTGGCGCGCGCCGTGCAGAACTTCCGCGATGCCGTCGCACGCATCTTCCAGCTCGAGGAGCTCGAGCTCGGTACCGCCCAGGCGCGCGACGCCGCGAGGACCGAGCGCGATAATTTCAACGACAAGTACCAGGCCAAGAAGTGGCAGCTCTCGGCGGCGATCAACAGCATGCCGCAGGGCCTGATCATGCTCGACGGCAAGGCCAACGTGGTGGCGATGAATTCGAACTACCGGCAGATCTACAATCTGCCCGAGACGATCCAGGCCGGATCCACCCTCGAGGAAATCCTCCAGCACCGGGTCAAGAGCGGGCTGTTCAACGGCGACGTCGAGAAATATGTCGCGGCGGTTCTCGGCCGGATCGCCAGGCGCGAGCCGGCGGCCTACGAGATTTCCCTCAACGACGGCCGCACCATCAAGATCTACGAGCGTCCGATGGATGGCGGCGGCTGGGTTTCGGTGCAGGAGGACGTCACTGCACAGCGCCAGCACGAGCGCATTCTGGAACGGATGGAGCGCTTCCTCGCCACCATCATCGAGAACGTCGCCGAGGGCATCATCGCCAAGGATGCGCGCAATTTGCGCTACGTTTTCGTCAACAAGGCCGCCGAGAAGATGATCGGCATGACGCGCGGCGAGATCATCGGCAAGACCGCGCGGGAATTGTTCTCCGCAGAGGCGGCTGAACTGATCGAGCGGCGCGACCAGCAACTGCTCGCGCAGAAGCAGCAGCTCGAGCCGATCGTCGACACCATCGACAATCCCGCACGCGGGCGCCGCGTCATTTGCGCTCGCCGGATCCAGGTGGGCGGCGCCAGCGAAGAGTCCCACATGTTCGTGACCATGGTCGAGGACCGCACCGAGAAGGCGGCGGCGGCGGCATAGCTGCCGGCAGCAAATGCGAGCGGCGCGTCAGCGCCCTTCGGATTCGCCTGCTTCGATTGCGCCTGCGGCTTTCTCATGGCCGGCGGCCCACAGCGCATGCTCGTCGCTGCCGTCGAGATAGGGATTGGCCTCGGCCGGAATGTTCTCGCGCGCGGCGCGTTCGCCCTCTGCAAAGGGATCGCGATCGGTCATTGTCGGTCTTGCCTCCCGGCTTTCAAGCTGATGTGACGGCATTTGTTCCGGAACTGGACTATGCCGCGGCGGTTGACCGCTAAAGGAGAGCTTCGATGGCCGCAGCGCCCTTCGCCGTTTCAAGCAAAATCACGATCCTGATCTTCGCGCTCGCGGCGATGCCGGCGGTCGCCTTCGCGCAGGCGGCCGGCGGGTCTGCCGGATCGACGGGTGGCTCTGCGGGGGCGACCGGAGGTGTTGCCAACGCGCCCGCGCCACCGCCCGGCACCAACAGCCTGGGCACGGCTCAATCGTCCGGCGCGGGCGCCGGAGTCACCACCGGCAGCGGCACAGGCGGCTCGGCTGATGCCGCCGTCAATGCCGAGAATCGCATGCTCGACAAGAAGCTCAAGAGCATCTGCCGCGGCTGCTGAATGCTCGCGCGGAAGTGAGGCAGTGTGGCTGTCCGGAATGCCTAAGTGACGCTAGCTTGGTCCTGCTTTGAAGCGTGGAGCGTGTCCACGCGGAGGATCGAGTGATGTTACGCAGGATGATGATGGCGGCGCTGACCGTCGCGGCGGTCGGGCTGTCGATGCCGCATGCGGCTGAGGCGCGGGGATTCGGACATGGCGGTTGGGGGCATGGCGGTGGTGGCTGGGGCTATGGTGGCTGGGGTCATGGCGGCCATTGGCATGGCGGCGGCTTCTGGCCTGGAGTCGCGATCGGGGCGGGCATTGCCGGCGCCGGCTACTACGGCGGCTATTACGGCTACGGCTATCCCTACGGCGGCTCCTACTATTATGATACCGGCTACGACGACTACAACGGTGGCTATGGTGGCTGCTACGTCGTGCGGAAGCGTGTGATGACGCCGGCTGGATGGCGATACCGCCGCGTGGATGTCTGCGAATAGCCTCCTCGACGAGAGGCCAACCGACAAAAAAACAAGGCCGTTGACGCAGTATACCGTCAACGACCTTGCCAGCCCCGGACATTGAAATCGGCTCACGCCATCCGGTAACCGCGAGCATCGCGCGGAATCACACGGGCGAATGTGATCCAGTTCACAAGTCGAAAAAATTAGTCCCGTCGTCGTGAATTGCTTAGCCGCGCGAGCGCTTGCGCGCGCTGGCATGGACGCGGTGCCGCACCGGTTTCCTGCGGGTAACCGTCGGTGCTTCGACGTCGGTTGCGCGTGCGCTGGCGAACGACTGCCGCAGGCCGTCGATGGACTCGTTCAGCGTCGCGACCTGCTCGGACAGGCGCTTGGTGTCGGCCTGCTGCGCCGCCATCAGCCGCTTCATGGTCTGGAGCTGATCCTGCACCACCTGGAGCTGATCGATCGATTCCTGCTGGGTCGCCTCCAGCCCCTTGGTCTTCTCGACGAGCTGCTCGGAGGCCTGTGCGGCCCGGGCCTGGAGCTGCCGTGATGCCACCACCCGGTCGGTTTCGGGTGCGGCGCCGGTATAGGCGCGCCAGATCGCGATCGAGGTGACCCCGGCGATCAGGAGCAGGAGCGCTGCGGCGGTCAGCGCAATGGGCTGGGCGCCGAGACGAAGAAGGGGGTTGGACGGTGCGTCCTGTGCGAGATCGATCATCGCTGACAAAACCCAAATTGAAACTTGGTGAGTGGCGAAGACCGGCAGCCCTAAGGCCGCCGGGGCGTCCCGAAAGCGTTACGTTTCGGCAACGAATGGGACCAAAAAGAGGCTAAAGGCGAAAAAGGTAACCGATCCAGTCCGTTCGGCCGGACGGCCGCGGTCACCTAAGGCAGGCTCCGTAAAAATACGGACAGGCGTCCCGGCGAGGTTTTGGCCGGCTACGCCGGCAAGCCGCGCCGCGCGGCCGCGCGGGCGGATCGGCGGTCGAGCGGGCAGCGAAGGAAGCGACGCCTCTCTTTCCTGCGAGCCAAGCCGAACAAGTCGCGCACCTTCGCGCGTGACCGTCGCAACATCCTTGATCCGGTCTGCCTTCCTCCATGTGCATGGCAAGGCAGCTCGGCGCGCGTCGCCGCGGCGATGAGGCTTAGCCATCGCGATAGGAACAACCGCGACATGCATCCGTTCGGGAATCGATCTGTCCCCAAGCCCGAGGCCTTTCCCCTATGTATCACCACGTCAAGAAACTGATGTTCACCGTTCGCGTCGACGAGCCGGACCCTCGCTTCGGCAACATGCTGCTAGAACAGTTCGGCGGCGCCAACGGCGAGCTGGCCGCTGCCATGCAATACTCCATTCAGGGCCTCAACTGCGAAGATCCTGACCGCAAGGATCTGTTGATGGACATCGGAACGGAGGAGTTGAGCCATCTCGAAGTCGTCGGCACATTGGCGCGCATGCATCTGAAGCCGTCGAAATTCGACCGTCAGGCGGCGGAAGCCGATCCGCTGATCGCGATCGCCGGAGGCGGCGGCGTCAATCTGTTCAATTCGCAAGGCAACGCCTGGACTGCCGACTATCTGAAGATCACCGGGGAGCTGGATGTCGATCTGCGCAGCAACATCGCGGCGGAGGCGCGTGCCAAGATCGTCTACGAGCGGCTGATCAATTTCTGTGACGATGCCGGCACCAAGGATGCCCTGCAATTCCTGATGACCCGCGAAATCACCCATATGAAGGCGTTTGCACTGGCGCTCGAAAGCATGGGCAAGCCCGCCTTCAGCATCGGCCGCATTGCGCCGACGCCGGGCCTGGTCAACCAGTTCTTCAACGATTCGACGGGAGCCGGCGATCACGGCGAGATCGACACCCGCGGCCCCTGGAACGAGGGCGGCGACTGGGTCTTCACGGAATCTCCCGCGATCCAGGCCGGCGAGCCTGGACCTGCGACCGCCATCGTGACCGAGAGTTCGCCACCGATGGACGAAGCCGGGCTCGGCGACCTCCTGCTCGACGAGCTGCGCGATATCCTTCATGCCGAGAAGCAACTGACCAAGGCGCTGCCGAAAATGGTGGAAGCTGCGCGTTTCGATCAATTGCGTGAGCTGTTCGAGATGCATCTCGGCGAGACCGAGACCCAAATCGAGCGCATCAACGAATGCTTTGAGCTACTCGGCAAGACGCCGCGGGCCAAGCCTTGCAAGGGCATGATGGGCCTCGTCGAAGAAGGGCAGGAGATCATCGACGAGGGCGAAAAGAAGGAGGATGCAGCCGCCGACCTCGCCTTGATCGGCGCGGCGCAGCGAGTCGAGCATTACGAGATCGCCGGCTACACCACTGCGCGCAACCTCGCCCAACAGCTGCGCCACAGCGCCATCGTCGCTTTGCTGTCGAAGTCGCTGGCCGAAGAGGAGAACGCAGATCAGCTGCTCAACCAGGTCGCGCGATCCCTGATGTCGGTCGCGAAGATGCCCGCTGCGGTGGAGCAGACCGAGTAGGGCGATGTGATCTCGCGCAATCGACCATCGGCGGCCCGCGATCGTTGAGAGCGGGCCGCCGAACCATTTTAGACGGAGCGAACGGTCGTGAGCTAGCCTTCCGGCTGGAACGGCGAAAACGGCCCGGAATAGGTCTTCGGCCGCGGCGCCGCATAGGGGCCGAGCCGGGAGGTCTTCAGCCCCAGCCGCACCAATGATTCCGCCAGCGTCACTGCGGCGGCGACGCCGTCGATCACGGGCAGGCCGTGGGTGGCGGCAAGCTCGGCGGCGAGATCGGCCATGCCGGCGCAGCCGAGCACGATCGCCTCAGCGCGGTCGTCGCGGATTGCAGCCGCGATCTCGGCGGAGATCTTTGCGAGCGCATCGGTGTTGCGCTCCTCCAATGCAAGCACCGGGACTTCGGCGGCGCGGACGCGGGCGCAGCGATCGGCGAGGCCGTATTTCCCCAAATTATGCTCGATCGGCACGATGGAGACACTGAGCGTCGTCACCACGGCAAAGCGCGCCGCGACCAGGCTCGCCATGTGGAAGCCGGCCTCGCCGATGCCGATCACCGGCGCCTTGGCAACGGCGCGGGCGGCATCCAGGCCGGTGTCGTCGAAGCAGGCGATGATATGGGCCTCGGCACCGTCGCGGTCGGCCTCGCGGATGCAGCCGAGCATGCCGGGCACGGCGAAGGCTTCGTCGTAAAATCCCTCGATCGAGACCGGGCCCATCGCCGGCTGGCGCGCATCGATCACCGTGCCGGATAACGCGACCGCACGCGCCGCGGCGGCGATCTTCGCCGTCATCGATGCGGTGGTGTTGGGATTGACGACGTGCAGCCGCATCGGATCAGACAAGTCCCTTGTCAAACAAGCCCTTTACCGGCGTCCGAACCCTTGGCCGCCTGGCGCTTGTTGAGCATGTGGATGGTGCCGAGCGCAAGCGTGATCACGGTGAACGACACCGCCGAGATCACGGTGCCGAGCGCATAGATGTCGGGATTCGTCACCGTGGTGGTGAGGCCTTGCAGATCGAGCGGCAATGTATTCACCGCCCCGATCGCCTGACTGGAGCGGGCGAGCTCGTCCCAGGACAGCGTGAAGCCGAACAGGCCGATGCCGATCACCGACGGCAGGATGATCGGCAGCACGACATGGCGGAACGTCTGCCACGGCGTCGCGCCGAGATCGCGCGCGGCTTCCTCGAGACGCGGGTCGAAGCGGTTGAAGATCGCGAACATGATGAGCAGGCCGAACGGCAGCGTCCAGGTCAGATGCGCGCCGAGCCCCGAGGTCAGCAAGCCCATCGACGTCTCGAAGTTCTCGTTCCAATGCGCCTTGATCAGATCGTCGATGATGCGGAATTCGAGGGAGATGCCGAGCGAGGTGATGATCGAGGGAACGATCAGGCTCGCGATCGCCGAATAGAACAGGAGGCTCTGCGCTTTGAATCTGCGGCGGAAGGCCATGCCGGCGGCGACCGACAGCACGACGGTGACGATCATCACGATGATGCCGAGCAGCAGCGAGCGGCGGAAGGCCGCGCCGAGATCGACGATGCCGGTGCCCTGGAACAATTTTGCGATCCAGAAGGTCGACACGCCGTTCATCGGGAAGGTGAGGCCGCCCTGCGGTCCCTGGAACGACAGCACGTAGATCGCGATCATCGGGCCGTAGAGGAACAGCACATAGCCCGCGAAGAAGATCGCGAGCACGTAGAACGAGCGCGGGCGTCCTTCCTTCATGCTCTAGAGCTCCTTCTTGATGTCGACGATCCGCGACATCATGGTGATGATCAGGAAGGTGATGACGAGCAGGATCACGGCATTGGCCGCTGCCGCGGGGAATTGCAGCGCGTTCACCCGCGTCTCAATGATCTTGCCGGCCGCCGCGATCTGCTGGCCCCCCATGACGCCGATGGTGATGAAATCGCCCATCACGATGGTGATGACGAAGATCGAGCCGATCACGATGCCCGGCTTGGCGAGCGGGATGATGACGTTGACCAGCGTTTGGAAGCCGGTGGCACCGGCGTCATAGGCGGCCTCGATCAGCGACTTGTCGATGCGGATCATCGAGTTGAAGATCGGCACCACCATGAAGAAGGTGAAGAGGTGCACCAGCGCCAGCACCACGGAGAATTCGGAGAACAGCAGCCATTCCAGCGGATGGTTGATCAGACCGGTCTTGACCAGGCCGGAATTGACGAGGCCGTTGCGCCCGAGCAGCGGAATCCAGGCGATCATGCGGATCACGTTGGAGGTCCAAAACGGGATCGTGCAGAGCAGTGACAATCCCATCTGCCAGGTCTTCGACTTGACGTGGAAGGCGAGGAAGTAGGCGACCCAGAAGCCGATGAAAAGCGTGATCGCCCAGACCATGAAGCAGAGCTTCAGCGTCTTCACATATGTCTTGCCGATCGTGCAGAGATCGGGGAGCTGCGCGATGCAGCCTTCGAACGTGTCGGTGTAGCCGCGGCCCGAGAAGGCCGGCAGCAACTGGTATTCGTTGTAGTCCCAGAACGAGACGATGACGACGAACACCAGCGGAATGAGGAAGAAGGCGAGAAACACCAGCATCATCGGCCCGGCCTGAAGCCAGGAGATGAAGGACGGCGACAGGCGCGTCGGTTTCGCGGCGCGCGCTGTGCCCGACCCCGGGATCAAGCCCGGGGACGCCTGTTGCAGGACTTCTTCCGACATGTCCGTTACGCCGCGATGAACTCGTTCCACTTGCGGACCATGTAGTCGTTCTCGTCCATCACGGCGTTCCAGCAGGCAACGCCGCCCATGCGGTCCTCATAAGAGCCGCCGTCGCGCACGGCGCCGGCCTTCTCCAGCAGCGAGCCGTCGGGCGCCTTGATGTCCTTCTCGGCCGGCTTGCCTTCCATCCAGTACGCCCACTCGTAGGGCTCCATATGCGCCTTCGCGGTGGAGAGCACGGCGGAGTAGTAGCCCTGGCGATTGAGATAGGCGCCGGCATAACCCGACAGGAACCAGTTGACGAACTCATAGGCCCATTCGAGCTTGGGACCCGACACGCCCTTCGAGACGCAGAAGCCGGACGCCCAGGAGCGGTAGCCTTCCTTCAGCGGCTGGAAGGTGCAGGCAATGCCCATCGAGCGCACCTTGGTCACGGCCGGCGACCACATCGACTGAATGACAGTTTCACCTGACGCCATCAGGTTGACGCTCTCATTAAAGTCCTTCCAGAAGGCGCGGAACTGGCCGGCCTTCTTGGCTTCGGTCATCACCTTCATGGTGAGATCGATCTCTTCCTTGGTCATGTTGCCCTTATCGGCATATTTGTACTTGCCGGTGGCTTCCACGACCATCGCGGCGTCCATGATGCCGATCGAGGGGATGTTGAGGATCGAGGCCTTGCCCTTGAATTCGGGGTTGAGCAGCTCCGACCATGAGCTGATCGGCCGCTTGATCAGGTCGGGACGGATGCCGAGCGTGTCGGCGTTGTAGACGGTCGGGATCAGCGTTACGAATTCGGTCGCCGACGTCGCGAACTTCTTGGAGTCCTTGCCCTCGAGATACAGCACCTTCCAGGGCGCGGTGCCCTGGCCGCCGATCTTCTTGCCGCCGGGCGTTTCGCCCTTGGTGAAGACAGGCGTGATGTTGTCGAATTCCTTGATCTTCCTGGCGTCGAGCGCAAGGATGTTGCCCGACGGCACGATCTTCTTCAGCGAGAAATATTCGGTGTCCAGCACGTCGAAGGAGTTCGGCTGGGTCATCACGCGCTTGGTGACGTCGTCGGTTGTCGCGGTGATGTATTCGATCTTGATGCCGGTGTCCTTCAGGCACTGCTTGGAGATGTCGTCGCCCTCGTTCACGGCGGTGCCGAGATAGCGCAGCACCTTGGTCTCGGCCGACTTCACATAGGGAAAGCCGGTGATGGCGCCGGAGCCGGCGGCAAAGCCGGCGAGACCCGCGGTGCCCTTCAATAGCGTGCGGCGGCTGACGCCGGTTGTCCTGGTCGTCTCGGTCATTTCGCTCACTCCTTTGTTGCGCATTTCCAGTGATCGATCGGCGCTATTGCAGGCGTTGCGCCTTGGCGGGATCCCAGGTGGCCAACACGCGATCGCCCGGACGGAACGGGTGGACGTCGAAAGTGGCTTCGGGAACGTGGGAGAACAGGGCGGTGCCGTCGTCGAGCGTGAGCGAGACGGCGATGTAGGAGCCCTGGTACTCGGTCTGGGTCAACAGCGCCGGCGCACCGAAGGCGCCGTCGGCGAACGGCGCGATGCCGAGCTGATCGGCGCGCACGGCGATGAGCTTGCCGGCGTCGCTGAGCACGTTGTGGCCGCCGATGAAGCGCGCCACGAATTCGGTGCGGGGACGGTGGAAGATGTCGCGGGCCGTGCCCTGCTGCTCGATCCGGCCGTGGTTCATCACTACGATATGGTCGGCGAGCGCCATCGCCTCTTCCTGGCCGTGGGTGACCTGGATGAAGCTGATGCCGAGCTCGCGCTGCAGCCGCTTCAATTCACCGCGCATTTTCACCCGCAGGAACGGATCGAGCGCGGACAGCGGCTCGTCGAGCAGCAGGATCTGCGGCTCGGTGATCAGTGCGCGGGCGAGCGCCACGCGCTGCTGCTGGCCGCCGGAGAGCTGCGCGGGGAGGCGGCCCGCATATTGGCTCATCGCCACCAGCTCCAGCAGTTCGCCGGCGCGCTTGTGGCGCGTCGGCTTGTCGACGCCGCGCATCTTCAGGGCGAAGGCGACGTTGTCGATCACGCTCAGATGCGGAAACAGCGCGTAGGACTGGAACATCATGGCGGTGCCGCGCTCGGCCGGCGGCAGCTCGGTGACGTTCTGGCTGCCCAGGATGATGTCGCCCTCGCTGACAGCCTCGTGGCCCGCGATCATCCGCAGGGTCGAGGTCTTGCCGCAGCCGGACGGGCCGAGCAGGCAGCAATAGGTGCCGGCCGGGATCTTCAGATTGACGGTGTCGACCGCCAGCGTCGTGTCGTAGCGCTTGGTAACGGCGACCAGTTCGAGGGCGGCGGGAGTGGCCATGGCATGTCCAGGGAGGGCGGTGCTTGCGGCCTCTCTCCGCAAGGTCCGTGCCAACCGCCGCTTCGCCGGCCGAATCCCGAAACTGTGCAGCGGTGTCAGATCGTTAGATCGAATCCTGCGCCTCTGGCCCGCCCGCCCTGTGCCCAGCCATCTGCACACAAAACAGGCGAAGATTGTATAAACTTCCGCCTGTGATTGGATACAGGTCGTCGACTAACATCGAAAAGCGAATGTCGCCGATCCTCCCTCAAGCTCAACCCTCGAACCCATGGCCGCCAAGCCCCGCCCCAAATCCGACGCGCCCGATGCGAGTGATCGCGTCAGCCGCATCCGGGAGGGTGTGACCGCCGCGATCCTCGAGCATCGCCTGTTGCCGGGCACCAAGCTCGGCGAGGACGAGATCGGCGAGATCTACGGCGCAAGCCGCACGCTGGTCCGCACCGCGCTGCAGCAACTCGCGCATGAGGGCATCGTCAACATCGAGAAGAACCGCGGCGCCTTCGTCGCGCGGCCGACGCCGGCCGATGCCCGCGAAGTGTTCGAGGCGCGCCGCCTGATCGAGCCCACCATCGTCGATCACGCCATCGATGCCGTCTCGCAGGCTTGGCTCGACCGCCTCCAGCAGCACCTTGCCGAGGAACGCGAGGCCGAGCTGCGCGGCGATGCCCGCGCCTCGGTCCGGCTCTCCGGCGAGTTTCACCGGCTCGTTGCCGAGATGAGCGGCCACAGCATCTATCTCGGCTTCCTCAAGGAGCTGATCGCGCGCTCCTCGCTCATCATTCTGCTCTATCGCCGCCACGACACGCCGGCCTGCGGCACCGATCATCACGCCGGCATCGTTGCCGCGATCCGCAACCGCGACAAGCAAGCCGCGCGCGCGCAGATGCTGTCGCATCTGGACGAGATCGAAGCCGAACTGTTCCTGAAGGATCCGGCGGCCGACGAGCTGCGGCTTGCCGACGTGCTGGGCGTCTAGTCGTGCTGAATGTAACAGATCGGGAGCACGCGGGTCCGCTGCACCTGGCAAGCTTGATGCCCGCGCGATCCTGACTTTCGGCTCTCGGCCTCAGACGACGCCGGTATATTCGCCCCGCGCCGGATAGTCGTTATTGATGACGAAGTCGAGCGCCTGCACCATCTCACCGAAGTTTGGGCGCACAAAGGGCATCGACTGCACTGCGAGGTAATAGATGGTCTGGTCGGGGCGGATCAGGAATACGCCCGGCTCGGAGAACAGCGCAGGCTCCTCGATGCCGATCGAGGTCTTGCCGCGCGAGGCGGAAATGTAGAGGCCCCATTCGCGTGCTTTAGCAAGGCTAAGCCCATAGCCGAAACGCAGCGCAGAGGCGCCGACCTTCTCGGCCATCGACCGCGCGCGCTCTTCGTTGTCCGAGCTGATCGCGATCGTCGTCACGCCGCGCTCGGCCAATGCCGGAGTATGGCGCTCCAGCTCTTTGAGATAGTTGGCGCAGATGGGGCAATGCAGCCCCCGGTAGAAGCAGATCAGAGTGAAGCGTTGTGGCACCTCATTCGCAAGATCGAAGCGGCCGCGGCCGAGCGTTTCGACCTTCAGATCCGGTGCCTTGTATCGGGGGGTGAGCATGGGGGCTCCGTTGGGGAAATGGCCATTCGTCCGGCCGGTTGCGAAGACTTGCCTCCTATGTCACACTTTGGAGCATGAAATATCCGAATTACATGATCAAAAGTCCAGTCGCGGCCAAGCGCGATCGCTTGGCCGCCTTCTTCGAGGCTTTTGACCTGTCAGTGGTCTCGGTTTCACCGGACGTTGCGGGTGGGATGGCCAATCTCGTGGTGACCGGCCGGGCTGGTGTGGCCGAGCGGGTGATCCTCTATGGCAGGGCCGACAATCGATCCGTGCCTGACCTGCTGATCGCCGCCACGGTCGATTTTGGCGGCCCAACGAATCCCTTGATGAAGGCGCTGCCTGAAACGGTGGAGATCGATCTCGACAGTCGCCCGACCTTGCGAGCCGTGGTGGGCACATTCGTCGCCGAGGGGCACGCCAATCGCTGCGGGCAGCGCGTCGCGCTGAACCGGCTTTGCGAGTTGATCGTATTGCTGGTGCTGCGAGAGGCGATCGATGCGGGTGCGACGGAGCCGGGCCTTCTTGCTGGCCTGTCGCATCCTGCTCTGCAGCGCGCGATCGTCGCGATGCACGATGATCCTGCGAAATCCTGGACTGTCGAGCAGCTGGCCGAACTCTCCAGCATGTCCCGCAGCCGTTTCATGGATGTCTTTCCCAGAATTCTCGGCACGACACCCGCTGCTTATCTCAACGGCTGGCGGTTGATGCTTGGGCAGCGGGAGCTGATGCGAGGCGGGCAGGTGAAGGGCGTAGCTCGTCGTGTGGGGTTTGGCAGCGCTGCCGCCTTCTCGCGGGCCTATTCGAGGATGTTCGGGTCGCCGCCGAGATCAGTGCGCGCTACGCAGCTGGAGCGCGGCAATGCCGCATCGCCACCCGGAGCCATGGAGGATCGAGGCGAGCCAGCGTCGGCCTCGTCCGTGATCACTGCAGGCTGAAGCACGTCAAAAAAGTTGCGGCCAGGCTTTGGGGGAAGCCTGGCCGCGCGCGAACCGGTCTGGGACGGGGAGGGGTGGGGATGTGACCGGGTCGCGTAACCTGTTGTCTCGTTCCTGTCAGTCTCTGGCGCTGGCGGTGGAGACCGCCGGCTTCGTATCGCCGAGCGAGACCCAGACATTGGGATCGCTCTGCGATTGGCGCTTGACGAAGCGGTAGCCGGTCTCCGTCCAGGCCACGACGTTCTCGTTCTGATTGTCGAGAACGAACTCGCCCTTGTCGGTCTTCACCGTCAGCACCGCGTGTCCTTCGCCCTTCTTGTCACGCACGACGGTGATGAGCAGGGCCTCGCGCGGCCATCCGGCATCGATCAGCATCTTGCGCTTCAACAGCACGTAGTCTTCACAGTCGCCGTAACCGTCGGTCGGCAGCGACCATTTCTCGATCACGCCCCAGTGCTCCTGGTCGGTCAAAGGCTTGACGGTCTCGTTGACCCAGCGATTGACCTTGACGAGGTCGCGCCATGCACCCTGCGACATCACGATGTCGCGCGGCTGCGTCGGTGCGCCCTGGCACTGGGCGGCATTGTCTGCACAGAATTCGACCCAGCCGATCGGTGCACGCGTGGTGTCACCGAGGCTCGCGTAGAGCAGACGGCCTTCGCCGGCCTGCGCTGCCGCGCTGATCCCGAAGAGCATGGCGGCGAGCGCCAGCTTCTTCCCCTGTCCCCTGAAGTCAAACATTGCGGCCCCCGTTTCTTGTTGGGACCACATTTCGCACGGAGCTTTTGAGTTGCCGCTAAGTCGACCAAGTCAAGTCGAGACGAATACAAGTAAAACCTGCGGCGAATTCGATCTATACTTGAATCGAATTCTCATAAAATTTGAAACAACTGCAATTGATTCAAATTGTATCGATTAACGCGGAAACGCTGACGGAACCGCCATTTCCACATGCAAACGCGCCGCGCGTTAACCCGCGCTGGGGCCGTCGCGCGCCAAGAAAAAGGCGGCGTCCGCATCGCGGAGGCCGCCTTCAGGGCAGGAAATACGGGGGTTTTGGCGCTCTCGCGCTTTACCGCGCGGTAACGCTCTCTTCGAGTGTCTCGATAGGCTGCGCGTGCAAGAACTCCAGCGCGAAGCCGTCTTCGAGGTTTCGGACCACGCGGCCCTGGACCCGGCCGAGCAGGACCGTCGATTTCAGCGGCGGGCGGTTCTCCGCGGCGATGGCGGCGCCCGACAGCGAAAGGTCGATGATGCGGCAGGTCATCTTGGTGCCGTCCTCGAGCGTCAGCACCGCGATCGGGTTGCGCGGCACGATACGGTCGTGACGGCGGTCCTCCGGCAGGTTGAGGATGTCGCGGTTGGCGAGCCAGGTCAGCTGGGCCGCGAGCTTGTCGCGCTTGCGGGGCGTTGCACCGATCGTCATGGCGAAGCCGTTGTCGATGATGCGGGTGATCTTGCCCTCGACGCGGCCGATATGGTCGAGATAGGCGACCACGCGGTCGCCGACATTGCCGATGCCGGGGGCGAGCAGCGCCAGCCCGCCGGGCGACATGTTGATCACCTGGCAGGGGAATTCCCGGCGGTCGGGCAGCATGTAGCGGCCGAGCAGGTGCACTTTCACCCGCTGGAAGCGCCGACGCTCCTCGGCGGCCGGAAGAAATTTTTTGTTCGCCAACGCCATTTTCAACACCCGACCCCCCGCCCGGGCGGAGTCCGGGACGACCCTAAGGTGCATAGGGTTAATGCCGCGTTAGGATTGGGTGCGGCGGCAACGGACAGACACAATGCGTTCGAAAAGCCACACACCCGAAAGGCCCGCTCAGGCCGGCTTCGTCGCCCGCCACTGCAGCAGGGCCAGCAGCGCCAGCAGCACCGCAGCCGACAGCCCGAGCGACCAGTGGATTCCGATCGCCGCGCCTGATACCCCGACGGTGATGCCGCTGAAGGCGCGCATGCCGAGGCCGGCCATGTTGTAGAGGCCGACGACGCGGCCGCGAATGTCGTGCGGCGCGTTCAGCTGCACCAGCGCCTGCGCCATGGTGTTGAACGAGAGCTCGAAGAAGCCGGCACAGAACAAGAGCGCGATCGCGATCGGATAGACCGGCACCAACGCAAAGCCGAGCAGCGCCACGCTCCAGAGCATCGCGAGCAGGATCGCGGTGCGCGGCGTGCCTCTCAGCCGTCCCCAGGATTCCAGAGCGATGCCGGCAAGCAGCGCGCCGGCCGCGTCCGCCGCGAGCAGCACGCTGTAGGAGACGCCGGGATCGCCATGGCCGAGATCGCCGGCGTAGCCCGGCATCTGGGCATGGTAGGCATTGCCGATCATGAAGGAGGTGAGGCCGGCAAGCCACGTCATCGCCGTCAGCACCGGCTGGGTGCCGATGGCGCGGATGGTCAGCACGATGTCGGCAAGGCCGCGCACGGCAAAGCGCCGCGCCGCGACGCTCTTGTCGCGCACGGGTGCCCAGAACAGCCAGAGCAGCATCGGCAAATAGAACAGCGTGTTGAAGATGATGCCGTGCGAGGTGCCGAGCGTCAGCATAATCACGCCGCCGACGGCAGGTCCGACCAGGATGCCGAGATAGCGCGCCATCGCGTTCAGCCGCACCGCGCTCGGCAGGTCCGCAGGTCCCACGAGGTCGTAGAGCAGGAGCTGGTTCGGTGTCTGCCACAACACGCCGGCGCAGCCATGGATCACCAGCAGCAGCATTGCGTGCCACATCTCGATCGTGTCGGTGATGAAAAAGAAGCCCCAGCCGGCGGAGGCCGTGATGAACAGCAGCATGCCGCACTGGATGATGCGCCGTGGATCGACGCGGTCAGCGAGCCCGCCGACCGCGACCGAGAACAAGAGGAACGGCAGCCAGTGCGACAGCACGGCAAATCCCCCCAGCGTCGGCGAATGGAATTTCTGGAACACCACCCAATAGCTGATCACATGCTCGATATTGTCGGCCATCATCGCCAGCACGTAGGCGATGAACTGGAGCCGATACGGCACCGACTTCATCGCCGCGAACGAGCCGGACACGGCGATGGGATTTTGGGGCAAGGGGTTCAAGGGGCGCTGCCTGGAAGGGATGCTTGCGGCCTTACACGTTCAGTGCTGAACGCTCAAGACACTTGGATTGGATAGTCGCCATGCACCGCTGCCGCACGCTCCATGCGGCTACGAGACTTCGGCTTGGCACGGCTGCGCATCTCACATACGTTTCGCCTTACGCCCGCACCAACCAATCATAACAGACGGGCAATGGGGAAACTGCCATGCAACAGATCCGCGTCTGCACCCACGCCGGTCCCGGCTCGGAGCCCGTGATCAAGACCGTGCCGTGGCCCAAGGTCGGCCGCAAGGCGGCGCTGATCAAGGTCGGCGCGTGCGGTGTCTGCGGCACCGATTTGCATATCCTCAAAGGCCACTGGCCGAAGCCGTTGCCCTGGCCATTCACGCTCGGTCACGAGCTCGGCGGCGTCATCGTCGAATGCGGCGACGAGTTCACCGAGGACTTCATGAGCAAGCCGCTCAAGGTCGGCTCGAAGGTGATGATCCCGCCCTTGATGCCGTGCGGCCATTGCTATTACTGCATCCACTATCCCCAGACGGCCAACAAGTGTCTGACGCCGGTCTATTACGGCCGCTATCTCGGCTTCGACAAGGCGCCGCACATGTGGGGCGGCTGGGCCGAATATGTCTATGTCGATCTCGAGATGCTGCCGGGCACCAAGATCTACAAGCTGCCCGACGACATGTCGCTGCGCTTGGGGGCACTGTCCGAGCCGCTGACCTCCTGCATCCGCGCCTTCAACCGTGCCAGCCGCGCCGGCGGATTCAGCTGGGGCGATACGGTGGTGATCCAGGGCTCGGGGCCGATCGGCATTCTCGCGGTCGCGGCGGCCAGGGAGATGGGGGCAGGGCGCGTCATATGCGTCGGCGCCCCGGAGGAGCCGCGGCTCAAGCTCGCCCGCGAGTTCGGCGCGGAGGCGACCGTGAATATCGAGGAGCTGAAGTCGCCCCAGGAGCGCATCGCGCGCGTCCGCGAGATTGTCGGCGGCTTCGGCGCCGATCTCGTGATGGATTGCTCGGGCCATCCGACCGCCGGCCCCGAAGGCATCGAGATGCTGCGCGACGGCGGCACCTATGTCGAGATGGGCCAGTTCACCGACGCCGGTTCGATCGAGACCTCCTGGCACCGCATCTGCACCAAGGACCTCAACGTGCTGGGCTCCTGGGGTTTCACTGGCAACGACCTGCCGCTCGGCGTCGACATGCTCTATCGGACGCGAGAGAAATATCCATGGCTGAAGATGCAGACGATCTATCCGTTCACGGAGGAGGGCGTCGCGCAGGCCGTGAAGGACGCGATGGCGATGAAGACGGTGAAGTCGACCATCGTGCCATGGCCTGAGCTGGTGGACTAGAAGATGCCGTCCGTCCCGCACGATCTCGCGGCGTTATCTCGGGCTTCGTAGCCCGGATGGAGCGCAGCGCAATCCGGGACCGCCGCTCCCGCATTCCGCTTTGCTCCATGCGGGCTACGAACCGGAGTTTGGAATAAGGGCCACGATGACAAACGAACAAACACCAGCCCAGCGCAACCGCTCCTCCTTCCACGCCATCCGCGCGATCGACTACACCGTCATCTTCGTACGCGACATGGCCGCGATGCGGCGGTTCTATGAGGACGTGCTCGCCTTCCCGCTACTTCGTGAGTTGTCGCCGAACTGGATCGAGTACGGCCTCGGCCGCAACACGCTGGCGCTGGCTCGGCCGAGCCGCACGGCCGCTGATGCGCCGACGCCGGCGGGCAGCGCCTCGCTGCAACTGGCGTTCAAGGTGTCGGCCACGGAGGTCGACCAATGCGCCGATGAACTCGTGCGGCATGGTGTGGCGTTGGTGTCGCCGCCGACGAACCAGTCCTTCGGCCACCGCACGCTGTTCTTCCGCGACCCCGACGGCAATCTGCTGGAGGTCTATGCGGAGATCTGAGCGCGGCGAATGGCCAAAAGTTCCATCTGATTTTCCGGGACTATCAGCATCGAGGTGAAACTTAGGCCCAGGTTCCGGCTTTCACTTCGCGGGAGAGATGCCGTGAAGCGAATCCTGAAACCGGTCACTTACGTCCTGGCTGCGATCTACTTCCTGGTGGACGCGGTCTTCATGGCCGTGGCGGGGCCGATCGCGCGCTGGATCGGGCGGCACGTCCAGTTCAGGCGTTTGCGCGCCTGGATCAGGTCCCTGCGGCCTTATCCGTCGCTGGCTCTGTTCTCCGTGCCCGTCATTATGCTCGAGCCGGTCAAGCCAGTTGCTGCGTACCTCACCGCAACCGGTCAGGTCCTGAGCGGTGCGGTGACGTTCATTGTCGGCGAATTGCTCAAGCTGGTGCTGGTCGAGCGCCTGTTTCATCTCACGCGCGACAAGCTGATGCGAATTCCCGCCTTTGCCTGGGCCTACGGAAAATACGCCGCGGCGAAGGCGTGGCTGCAGGCAACAGAAGCCTGGCGCGCCGTCCGAGCGCTGGCCCGTGCGGTCAAGGACAGTGTTGCGCGCGCAAAAGCCAGGCTGGCCGCTAGCTTCAGCCGGCCGGCAACCTCCAGGGACTAGGCCGCGTCCGGGCGCGCGGCCGCTAGACGAGCTTGCGCGCCGCGGCTGTCGCCTTGTCGCCTGTGTTCGGCGTGCCGGTCGGCTCGATCAGCATGAGGTGAGCCTCCTCGCGCGCCACTGGCCGATGCTCGACACCTTTGGGAACGACATAGAGCTCGCCCGGGCCGAGCGTCACCGTGCGGTCGCGTAACTCGATATCGAGCTTGCCTTTCAGGACGAGAAAGAAATCGTCGGTGTCGTCGTGCTTGTGCCAGGTGAACTCGCCCTTCACTTTCACCACCATCACGTCACAATCGTTGAAGGTCGTGATCGTGCGCGGCGACCAGTGCTCCTGAAAAGTCGCGAGCTTGTCGGCAAGTGATATGCTGTCGGTCATGTTTCCTCTTGATGTCTCTTGATGCACGATTTGAGCTCGCGTCGCAGGCGCGACAAGAGCGTCGTTCGGCGGCGATCTTTCCGGCCGATGTGGTCTCCGATATCTCGCCCCAGCCGGCTATTTGACATACCCGGTCAACATCGCCTGCGCCCAGTCCGGACGGTTGTTTGCGAGTGCACGTGCCGACGCAGCTTCCCAATCATATTCGAGTGCCAGCAGTTCGACCTGCCAGCCCCGCTTCTTCCTTGTGAGTATCGCGTAGCGGGCGTGAGGTGAGCGATATTCCAGGTTTGCGGCAAACGGAATGTCGCCGAAGACCGGACAGCCGACGCTCCCCGGATTGAGAACGAGACGCTCGCCGGGACCCTGTACGACCGCCTGGCGATGGCTATGGCCACACAGCACTGCGCGGGCCGCCGGCTCGCTCGCGAGACGCGTGGCCAGCACCTCGCGGCGTGCCGGCACGTAGCGGCCGTCGTCGAGCGATTCCTCCAGCAGGCAGGTCGTGTCGTTATCTGGCGTGCCGTGGCAGGCCAGAATTCCGTCGTCCAGCCACAGTTGGGAGGGCAGGCTGTGGAGCATCCGACGCTGCTCCGCGGTCAATGCATTGCGCGCGAAGAGACCTGCCGGCGAGAGCTTGTCGTCCGGAAATTCCTCGATCCAACGGTCATGGTTTCCGCGCACCGTCGGCAACGACAGCTGTTGCAGGGCCTGGAAAGTCTCTTTCGGCCACAGCGGGCTGGTAACGCAATCGCCAAGGTTCACCGTGCGATCGGCGCCGCGCGCCTTGATGTCCGCGAGCACGGCCTCCAACGCAACAAGGTTGCCGTGGATATCGGAAATGACTGCCAATCGCATCGTTGCGCTCCACCCGCTATTTCGCCTGAACCCAACTCAGTCACCGGATATGTTTAGCATCGTCGGATAGGGTGTCCGCTGCAACCCTCAGGCGCGGTTCTCCTTGCGAAGCCATGCAACATAGGCATGGTGATTTCCGCGCGCTTGGCGTAAAGAGCGGCCAGATCAAATCGCCAGCGTGCGGCCGGGCCGATTGCCGCGCACGCCAGCCTCAGGCCTCTCGGCTCATTGTCGCCGCGCCTGAATTAACCAAGGTTCTCCATCCCGTGTCTTTTCCGGCCCTGACCCCGCCGCTCGCCCGAGCTTTGGCCGAGCGGAACTATGATTCTCCGACCCCCGTTCAGCTCGCCGTGCTGGCGGAGGAAGCCGCCAATCGCGACCTCCTGGTTTCGGCCCAGACCGGCTCCGGCAAAACCCTCGCTTATGGCCTCGCCATGGCCAGGGATCTGCTCGGCGATGCCGAGCAGTTTGCCGCCGCGGCCGCACCGCTCGCCCTGATCGTAGCGCCGACCCGCGAGCTTGCCATGCAGGTCCAGCGCGAGCTTGCCTGGCTCTATGGGCATACGGGCGGACGCGTCGTCTCCTGCGTCGGTGGCATGGATCCGCGTCGCGAGCAGCGCGAGCTTGCCGCCGGCGCCCATATTGTCGTCGGCACGCCCGGCCGGCTCTGCGACCATTTGCGCCGCGGCCGTCTCGATATCTCCGAATTGAAGGCGGTCGTCCTCGACGAGGCCGACGAGATGCTCAATCTCGGCTTCCGCGAGGACATGGAATTCATCCTCGAGACCACGCCGGAGACGCGTCGCACCTTGCTGTTCTCGGCGACCTTCCCGCGCGGCATCGTCGCGCTGGCCAAGCAATATCAGCGGCAGGCATTCCGGATCGAGGTCGCCGGCGATGAAGGCGGTCACGCCGATATCGAGTATCGCGCGATCCGGATCGCGCCCGCCGATGCCGAGCATGCCGTCGTCAACGTGCTGCGCTTCTTCGAGGCGCCGAGCGCGCTGGTGTTTTGCAGCACGCGCGATCATGTCAGGCATTTGCAGGCAGCACTGCTGGAGCGCGGCTTTTCCGTCGTCGCTCTCTCGGGCGAATTGACCCAGAACGAGCGCACCCTGGCGCTGCAGTCGCTGCGCGATGGCCGCGCCCGCGTCTGCGTTGCGACCGACGTCGCCGCTCGCGGCATCGATCTGCCGAGCCTCGACCTCGTCATTCACGCCGACCTGCCCAACGACGCCGAGGTGATGCAGCATCGCTCGGGCCGCACCGGTCGCGCGGGCCGCAAGGGGACGAGCGTCCTGCTGGTGCCGCCGGCGCGACGGCGGCGCGCCGAGCTGCTGCTCAATCTCGCAGGGGTGGACGCGGCCTGGGGCACGGCGCCGCAGGCGGACGAGATCCGCAAGCTCGATCACGAGCGCATGAAGGACGTGCTGTTCACCGAGGAGACGACCCCCGACGACCAGGCTCTGGCGCAGGCCTTGCTGGCCGAGCGCTCGGCCGAGGACATCGCCGCCGCACTGGCGCGGCTCTATCGCGCACGGCTGCCGTCGCCCGAGGACATCATCGATCCCGGCGAGCGCAGCGGCCGGCCGCGCGACGATCGCGGCCGCGACAGGTTTGAAGGCGGCGACGATCGCGCCGCCAAGCCGCGATCAAAGTCCGGAAAGGCGTCCTCGAAACACGCCATGGCGGAGGGCAGCGTCTGGTTCCGCGCCGCGATCGGACGGCGCAAGAATGCGGAAGCGCGCTGGCTGCTGCCGATGATCTGCCGCCGCGGCGGCATCGACAAGCGCGACATCGGCGCCATCAAGATCATGGACACCACCACCGAGTTCGAGATTTCCGTGCGGGCCGCCGAATCCTTTGCCGCCAAGATCAAGCGTCCGGACAAGGAAGACAGCATCCGCATCGAGCCGATGACGGAGGCGCCGCAGCGACAAGAGGCTGCGGAAGAGCGGTCCCACGCGCCTCGGCGCGAGGGCCGCGACAGCGATCATCGTGAACGTCGCGACGATCGTCCGCGCGACAAGGGTGAATTCAAGCCACGCAGCAAGCCTCACGGCGAGCGCGGGCCGAAATTCGACGATGCTCCGTCTTTCGCTCAGAAAAAGAAGCACAAGAACAAGCCGGGTCGCGCAGAGCCTTCGGTCACACCGTGGCCTGCGCAGGGCGCGCCTGGAAAGAAAGCGAAGAAGAAAAAGCATCGCGGCTAAGCCGCCGCCGCTCAGAACGAACGGAAATGATGCCGCCGGATTGCACCGGCGGCATCATCTGAAAGGTCAGGTGTGTGCTCAGCGGCCGCCGCCACCGCCGCCGCCACCACCTCCGCCACCGCCACCTCCGCCGCCGCCGGCATCACGCATGGACGAGCTGTAGCGGGGATCGGT
Organism: Bradyrhizobium sp. CCBAU 53351; assembly: GCF_015291745.1. Taxonomy (NCBI): domain Bacteria; kingdom Pseudomonadati; phylum Pseudomonadota; class Alphaproteobacteria; order Hyphomicrobiales; family Nitrobacteraceae; genus Bradyrhizobium; species Bradyrhizobium sp. CCBAU 53351. The sequence continues at coordinate 4,826,273 of NZ_CP030059.1, read as the reverse complement.
CTGCTTCATGTAAGTCGGCGAGGTATCGTTGGCGAGACGAGCGACGGGGCGGCGTGCGCGGCCCGGGGTCGTCGACTCCGTGACGATGCCACAGCTTTCGAAGAAGCCGAACTGGCAGCCGTCGGTTCGGTGGGGCGCCGCGTTGGCGCTGGTCGTTGCGAACGCGCTCGTCGCAACGCATGCAATCAAAGCAACTTTCGACAGGGTGAGCTTCATGGATGTTCTCCAGCCTCGGTTTGGCGAGACCGGAACGGCTCGCACACACCTTCGACGGGGCCTGATCTGATCCGGTTCGAGGGCGCCGGTTCACGCCCGCGTGAGCTGGCCGGCCGGGCAGGGACCCTACGCCGCGGCGAGGTCGCGCAGCATATACGTCGCGCCTTCGCCATAGGATGCGAGCTTTGCGCGCAGTGCGGCGTCCACGGCGACGGGCCGAAAGCCGAGACGCTGCCACATCGGCCGCGTGGCGTAGACCGAGACCAGCGCGAGCGTTGCGATGCGTGATGCGCGCGCGAGTTGCTCGATATCGGCGATATAGGCGCGCAGAACGCCGCCGCGAAACTCGGGCATCACGGCGACGTCGTGGACATAGAGACAGTCCGCGTCTTCGGGCAGGCGTTCGAGCAAGCGGTCGAGCGGCGGGATCTGATGCAGCTTCCAGGGATGCGCGAGGCCGTAGCCGGCGATCTCGTCGTCGGCAATGAGCACGCGGCAGCCATCGGGATAGAGCCGCATCTTCTCGTCGATGACTTCTGGCCTTTCAGGAAGACCAGGATGAACCCGTGCCGCGATGGCGCTGATCGCGGGCAGGTCGGATGCGTGGGCGGGACGCCAATGCGGCTTGCTCATGTCTTTCCGTCGTTCCGTCTCGGTTGGTTCAGTTTATTCCGCTGCCTTGATGCGCGCAGCGAAAAATATCCTGGCCGCCATCTCAGGAATATCAGGCCACGCGCGGCGTCCTACCCATGCAAGCCAATTGCATGACAGGAGAACTCATGACGTCTTCGATCCGCCTCGCGCTCGCGCTCGCAATGTCGCTCGCGATCGTTCCCACAGCCTTCGCCGCGCCGCCGACCAAGACCGGCAAGACCGAGAAGGGCAACGTGCTCACCGATGCCAAAGGCATGACGCTCTACACTTTCGACAAGGACATGGACGGCAAGTCCGCCTGCAACGGTCCATGCGCGACGAACTGGCCGGTGCTGAAGGCCGAGGCGAGCGACGCTGCCGGCGACGGCTACACCATCATCACCCGCGACGACGGCTCGAAGCAATGGGCCTACAAGGGCAAGCCGCTCTACACCTTCGCCAAGGACCAGAAGCCCGGCGATGTCACCGGCGACGGCTTTCTGAACGGCGCCTGGCATCTGGCGATGCCGTAACGGCCTTTACGCAGACACAGTGCATCGGCGACAGCCGGTGCGCTGCCGTGTCGTCATCGTGGATATTCCAGCTGCATCGCGACGAAGTCAGCCGTGCGCGGCCCGTAGCGTGCATCGATGGCGCGCAACGTCTGGTCCAATGCTTGCGCCGGCGGCAGGTCGGCGGTAGCCGGCGGCATCTGCCTTGCCGGCCAGCCGGCCGTGACCTCGTCGGGCAGGATGTGCAGACCGCCGCGGCTCGTCTGCGGCTCCGCCGTGCCTGCGACGGTAAGGGCCCGCGAGCGATAGGTGCGCGACCACGCATCGGCCACGAGCGCGAGCGAGACTTCGTCGATGCCTGATGTCAGTGCGATTCCGAGCTGCTCGCGATTCCAGAATGCCAGCGTGTTGGCGATCGCCGTCAGCGCGAAGGGGCGGGTGAACTGGAACGCCTCGCTGCGGTGGCGCGCATCCCAATGCGCAAGACCGATCTCGCGGGCGACCGCCTCCGCCTTGGCGCGGCCGGCGATGGCCTCAACCAGGGTCAGCGCCATCGGCATGGATGCGGTGATGCCGGTCGTCGTCGCAACGCCGCGGTCGACCACCAGCCTGCGATCCGCGACATAGCGGATCGCGGAATGCTTCTGCAGATCGCGCACGGAATACCAGTGCGTAGTGGCCTGCCGGCCGTCGAGCAGCCCGCTGTTGGCGACGACCTTGGCACCGACGCAGACGCCAATGATGATCGCGCCCTTGCCGGCCTGGCTCCTGATCCACTGCAAGACGACGGCATCGTCCTCGTGGCTCATCGCGGGCACAATGACGTAATCGGCGCCGTCGGGATGCGCAGCGTCGAACTCGGCGATGGTCGCATGCGGCTGCACTTTCAGCGCGGGATAGAGCGTGACGGGTCCGGGCCGGGTCGCCAATGTCTGCACCTCGGCGACGTCGGCGCGCGCGAGAATGCCGTAGGGCATCAGATAGTCGGTGGTCTCGCTCATGTCGTTGATGCCGACGATGGCGATCTGCGGGCGTTTACGCTTTGGCGGCCGCAGCGCCGCAAGCGTTGCCACGGTCTCGTCCTGGGATATCGCGGACGTGGTTCCCTGAGCCGGCGTGCCAGGCAGCATGAGTAGCCAGATCCCGCCCAACGCTGCAAGCAGCGCCACGCAGCCGACGCCGCTCAACGCCAGAATGCGCCATGTCATGCTCTCGTCACCCTTGTTGCTTCACGCGAGGCGGAAGCTAGTCGCTCCGAGCGACATCAGGAATGACGCAGATCCGGCAAAAACGGCCATCCGCACGCGGGACGAAAGGCTATCGCAGTCCCTCGTACACCATCAGCCCACGTGCGATCTGCAATTTCCGGATCGCGCGCGGCAGCAATTTCTCCGGCTGGTGCAGATAGCGCCAGGAGGTGAGGGTGAAGGTGGACAGCGCGCCGCATTCGTCGTCGAACGGCGCGAGCACACCCGTCACGCTCACCGGCGTATGCGGGCGGGCGTTGAAGGGCAGCAGCAACAGCTCGATATAGGCTTTGCTGCCGTCCTCGCGCACGGCCGTGACGCCGGCGATCGCGCCTAGCGCCTCGTCGGCGACGATGGTCGTGATCTCCTCGATCTCGCTGCGGCTTTCCTCGTCGAACAGGGCCGCGAAGCTCTGGTCCTTGAGGTCACGCCCCGCCAGTGCGCAGACGCGTGTGCCGGCGACGCGGAACGGGAACCCGAGCTTCGGCTCGCAGGAGAGTACGAAAATGTCGCCGAGCAGGCCGCGGACCGCGGCCGGATCGATGTCGGCCCGGTCGGGGGCCCGTGCGGCGCCACGCTTTTCGTCCCAATACGCGAAGAACGCGCGGCTCGACGGATGTTTCATGTCTGAACGCTTACCCCGGGCCGCAACCTCCAGGGGACAAACCTGTCCCGCTTCAGTGCAGCCACGATCCCTTGTTTGTTGTGCAGGAGGGGATTTGCAGCGTCCATGCCGTGGCGGCGTTTTCGGCTCAGTTAAGCCGGTCTTTGCGTCGTTAACGTTAAGTTAACTATGCGCTTTGCCCCTCGCGCCGCGCTGCTATGGTGATCGCGGTTATCTCCGCCGGTTTCTCCAGGTTCTCGGCGGGGTCTGTACACAGGGCGTCAAACAGTTTGGCCACGGGCCGGGGAGGGGTGGGGATTCACCTTCATTCCCTGGGGCACCGGAAGGCCGACACGGATAGGCAGGGCTTCCCAGGGCCCTGCCTTTTCCTTTTGTGCACTTGCGCAAGGCTGGCAAAGGCGACTATCTGCAAGGGGATCGCTCCGATCGCGCCTGAAAGCGAAGCTGCCTTGGATTCCCCGCCGCACGATTCGTCGCAAGATCCTCAGCCCGGCCTGCCGGCGGTCCAGGTGGTTCATGAGGAGGCTCCGCGCGAGCCGATCCTGACGCTGCCGTTCGCGCTGACGGCCTATATCCTGCTGCTGGCGGTGATCCATCTGCGGGTGCTGCTGCCGCCGGAACTCGAGAACTGGACCATCGACGTCTTCGGCTTCATCCCGAAGCGCTACGATTCCTCGCTGCTCAATCTGCAGATCCCCGGCGGCACCGGGGCCAAGGTCTGGAGCTTCGTCACCTATTCGCTGCTGCACGCCAACCTGACCCATCTCGGCTTCAACGTGCTGTGGCTGTTGCCGTTCGGCAGCGCGCTGGCGCGGCGCTTCGGCGCCGTCAGGTTCTTCCTGTTTCTAGCGGTGACGGCGGCGGCCGGCGCGCTCGCCCATCTCGTCACCCATGAGCATGCGGTGGCGCCGATGATCGGGGCCTCGGCCTCGGTGTCCGGCGCGATGGCCGCCGCCATCCGCTTCGCGTTCGTCCGCGGCAGTTTCCTGTCGTTCAACCGTTCGGACGCGGATACCGCGGCAAGGGTTCCGGCGCTGCCGCTGTCGCGCGCGCTGCGCGACGGACGGGTGGTCGGTTTCCTCGCGGTGTGGTTCGGTGTCAACATCATCTTCGGCGTCGGCGCGATCGGCATCGATTCCGAAACCACGAGCGTCGCCTGGCAGGCGCATATCGGCGGCTTCTTCGCCGGCCTGTTGCTGTTCACCCTGTTCGATCCCGTGCCGCGCGCGCGAAACGATGCTGCGGATGCGTCATCACAGGACGTTTCAGACCGTATTTGAAGCGGCGCTTGCGGCGCGGCCCGAATTCATCCATCATTTCCGCGAAGAATGTTCCGAAGCGACAAGCCCATAGAGGCAACGCTTCGACAAGCGCGCGAGCATGCAACCCGCGCCGAAACTGTTAGTTGAAGACTCGAAGAACAAGTCCTGACCGCCAAGGCGGACGGCTCGGATTCAGGGAGGCGACAATGACGGTACGTTCCATTCTCAACACCAAGGGCCACCAGATCATGAGCGTCGAGCCCGACGCCAAGCTGGCGACCGCGGTCAAGCTGCTCGGCGAGAAGAAGATCGGTGCGGTGCTGGTGATGAACCAGAGCCGGCTCGAAGGCATCCTGTCGGAGCGCGACATCGTGCGCGTGCTCGGCGAGCGCGGCGCCGCCGTCCTGGAAGAGCCGGTGGCTCAGGTCATGACCCGCAAGGTCGTCACCTGCAAGGAGACCGATACGGTCGCCGAGCTCATGGAGATGATGACATCGGGCAAGTTCCGCCATCTGCCCGTGATCGACAACGGCAAGGTGGTTGGCCTGATCTCGATCGGCGACATCGTCAAGCGCCGGGTCCAGGAATACGAGTCCGAGCAGGAAGCCCTGCGCGACTACATCAAGACCGCCTGATCAGGCGCCATCGTCCGCTTTCGGCGCGTGCCCCGCGGGCGCCGGCGCCAGCACATCGATCGCCTCCTGGATGGAGTCCAGCGCGCGCTCGGCGGCGCGCGCACCGTGGGCGATCAGGTCCTCGGAGCGATGGAAGTCGAACCAGCCGAACTGGCCGATCCGTGGCGAGATCAGCAGATCCGGGGGATCGCCGGCGAGGCGGGCGCGGGTGATGCGGTCCTGCATGATGTTGAAGGCATCGACCATCACCGAGGAGATGCCGGGCCGGCCGTTGCCGCCGAAGAATTCGCGCTTCATGGTCCTCTCGGGAGAGAATAGCCGCGGGAAGCGCCGCTTGGCCGCCGGTTCTTCCGCCTCCGGCACCACCGGGGTGGGCGGTGCGCCATGCGAATGGATCGTCGTGGAATGGGTGAAGATGTCGCTGGAAAGATTTGCGGCGATGACGATTTCGGCGCCGAGCGCGCGGGCGGCCGAGACCGGCACGGGATTGACCAGCGCGCCGTCGACCAGCCAGCGGTCGCCGATCAGCATGGGCTGGAAGATCCCGGGCAGCGCGTAGGACGCGCGCATCGCATCGACCAGGCGGCCACGCGTCAGCCAGATCTCATGGCCGGTGCGGACTTCGGTCGCGACGCTCGCGAATTTCACCGGTAAATCCTCGATCAAGGTCTGCCCAACCGCGTCCTCAAGGCGGCCCGCAAGCTTCTCGCCGCCGAGCAGGCCGGATCCATTGAGGCGGATGTCGAGATAGCCGAGGATGTTGCGCATGCCTTGCAGGCTGCGCCCCCAATCTTCGAACGTCTCGAGCCGCCCGGCCGCATGCAGGCCGCCGACCACGGCGCCGATGGAGGTGCCGACCACGACGTCGGGCACGATGCCGTTGGCAAGCAGGGTCCTGAGGATTCCGATATGGGCAAAGCCGCGCGCCGCGCCGCCGCCGAGGGCAAGGCCGATGACGGGACGGCGGGTGGGGCCAAGGCCAATCTTCTCGCCGTTCGAGCCGTTTGCGCCGCGCCCCTTCAAGATGTCCAGCACCGAAACTCTCCTACGCCGGGGCCAAGGCTGCGGCTCAAGGCTGCGGCCAAGCCCGTATCATTAGACTAGGCACCGCACTCGCACTCCGCCATCCCGGGCGCGAAGCATGGTTTATGCCGCTTTGGGGAGGGCACCGGGCAGGAGTATGGCGAGGGGCGATTGCCTCACGACTAATCACGCAGGCGTCAACCGGGTTCCACAGAACGAACCGGCACCGTATTTCCTTGGGTTTCAGAGGCTTGAATTTGCCGCGTTTTCGGTGAAAAGCAGGAGCATGACACGCGGGGGTGACGGCATCATCGGATGGCGGCGCAGCGGCAGGCTGCTGCCGGCGCTGATCCTTGCCGCGTGCCTCGTTACCTCAGGCCAAAACGCTGCACGGGCGCAGCTTTTCTCCGATCGCCCGCCGCCGGTGCCGCCGGCTTCGGTGCCGGACCCCGGCGGCGCCGTCAACCTGGCGCCGCCCTCCGGGCTTGGCGCCGGTCCCCCGAGCCTGCCATCGACCCTGATGCAGCCGAACACGCCCAGCATGCCGCCGCCCGCGGTCACCACCGTGCCGCCGGCCGCGCCGCTCAATGCGGCCGTGCCCGGACAGGGCGTGCTGTCGCTGACCGCGAAATACGGCAAGGACACGCCGGCGATCACCAGCGGTCTGGTCTGGCGTGTCTTCGCCGACCGTCCGGATGAGAACGGCACCTTCAAGCTGATCCGCGAGGACCGCAACGCCTCGCCCAACATCGTGCTGCCGCCCGGCAACTACGTCGTGCACGTCGCCTTTGGCCTCGTCAGCGCGGTGCGCACCGTCAGCCTGAAGGCCGAGACCGACCGCGAATCCTTCGTGCTGCCGGCCGGCGGCCTGCGCATCGAGGGCCGGGTCGGCACCAGCCGCATTCCGCAGAACCAGATCTCGTTCGCGATCTACAAGGGCAGCCAGTTCGAATCCGGCGAGCGCGCCTCGCTGGTGCCGAACGTCGCCGCCGGCGACGTCGTGCTGATCCCGGAAGGCACCTACTACATCATCTCCAACTATGGCGACGCCAACTCGGTGGTGCGTTCGGACATTCGCGTCCAGGCCGGCAAGCTCACCGACGTCACCATCACCCACCGCGCCGCCGTGATCACGCTCAAGCTGGTCAGCGACAAGGGCGGCGAGGCGCTCGCCAACACCGCCTGGTCGGTGCTGACCCCCGGCGGCGACGTCATCAAGGAATCGATCGGCGCCTTTCCGCGCGTCGTGCTCTCCGAAGGCGAATACCGCGCCATCGCCAAGAACGAGGGCAAGGTCTACGAGCGCGGCTTCAACGTCGTGAACGGCGTCGACGGCGAAGTCGAAGTCGTCGCGCGGTAGTTTTCGTGTCCCGGACGCGATGCGGCACGACATGCCGCTCCGCAGAGCCGGGGCCAAGACGGCGCGGCGCCGATCCGGTCGATGGGCTCCCGGCTCTTCATCATCCAACAGCGTCCGCAATATCGTACCGCACTTCTCATCCAGCGCACGCAAATCCGGCCGGACGCCCATCCAGCCAGGGCGCTGCTCGACCGCCAATTTCGCTCCACGAAAGTCCGGTGCTCCCCGACCTTTGCCCCTGTGCTACCGATTTGAATACGCGCCAGCGCGACAAGGCGATGCTGCGAGATCGATGAACACCGGCGCCGCCGGCTTATTCCGCGCCTCGCGCGTTCATCACAGCCGGTGAAAGATACGTATTTCCGATCATCAATTTTATTCTCTTTCCACTCCGCTGGGCTATATGTCGGACATCCGTCAAATGGGGGAGGCCGGAGCAGGCTTGTGGGTCTGCGAGACCGGCGGGGAGCAGGGACCAAGCTCGTCGACATGTTCGAAGTGATCCTCACCAGGCGCAAGCGGTTTGGCTGGCGATGGCAGGTATGCGACCAGTCCGGCAAGATCTTTGCCGACGGCTTCGAGCGCACCCGGCCGTCGGCCAAATATCATGGCGAGCGCGCGTTGTTCTTCCTGTTGTCGCAGGCTTACTTGCGCAACCGCTCGGCTGCGTCCAGCGAGGATTAGCGGCGGAGCGCAGCTCCATCCGCGCGACAAGCTCACTCAGATCTCGACGACCAGCTTGCCCTTGGCGGCGTGGTCTCGGATCAGCGCATAGGCCTCGCCGACGCTCTCCATCGTAAAGCGCCTGGCGTCGAGCAGCGGCACGAGCTTGCCGGCCTCGACGAGGCCCGTGGCCTCCGTCATGATCTCCCCGTGATGGGCGCGGCCTTCGCCCGACAGCAGCGGCAGCAGCGTGAACACGCCGGAATAGGTGGCGGCGCGGAACGACAGTGGCGCAAGCGCATGCGTCCCCCAGCCGAGTGCGCTCACCACATGGCCGAAGCGGCGCACCGCTTCAAAGGAGGCGTCGAGCACCTTGCCGCCGACGGTGTCGTAGACGATGTCGAAGCCGCGGCCGCCGGTATGCTGCGCAAGGTAGGCTTCGACCGGACTGTCGCGATCGATGAACACGGCGCCGAAGCCTTCGATCGTGGCGCGCTGCGACGCCGAGCCGGTTGCGAACACGTCCGCTCCGAATGCGCGCGCGATCTGGATCGCGACATGGCCGACGCCGCCTGCGCCGCCGTGGATCAAGACCTTCTGGCCGGCCTTCAACGCCGCGCGGTCGATCAGGCCTTCCCAGGCCGTGATGACGATCAAGGGCAGGGCGGCAGCTTCCCGCATGCTGAGATTGGCGGGCTTCAATGCCAGGAGGTCGGCATCGACAGCGGCGAATTCGGCCAGCGATCCCGGCACGCCGCCGACGCCACCGGTCATGCCGTAGACCTCGTCGCCGACCTTGAACCGGGTCACCTCACGCCCCGTGCGTTCGACCACGCCGGCGAGATCGATCCCGGGGATCGCCGGCAGCGAATGGCGCGCATGCGCGGCCGTGCCGGCATGGATCTTGGTGTCGAGCGGATTGACCCCGCTCGCGCGCACCCGCACCAGCACCTCGCGCGGCCCGATCTCGGGCCTTGAAATCGTCGCGAGGCGTAAGGGGGTGTTGTGAGCCTCCAGGACGCCAGCGCGCATCGTCAATTGTGTCGACATGACCGTCTTGCTCCGTTGTCGGCCTCCAATATGCTCATGAAATTTTGCATGGGAAGGAACAAGGCTGTACGATCCTCATACAGTTTTGTATGGCGGGGATTCTGATGGACTGGAGCGATCTGCGCATCTTCCTGGCGATTGCCCGCGAAGGCACCCTCGGCGCCGCCGCGCGCAAGATCGGCCAGACCCAACCGACGATGGGCCGGCGGCTTCGCGCGCTCGAGACAGCGCTGGGACAGACATTGTTCCAGCGCACGGCGGATGGTTTCGTGCTGACCGACGAGGGCACCGCCGTGCTCCGCCACGCCGAACGGATCGAGGACGAGGCGCTCGCGCTGGAGCGACATGTGTCGGGTGCGGAGACGCAGCTCGACGGCCTGTTGCGCCTGTCGTCGTCGGACTGGTTCGGGACGGTGATGCTGTCGCCGGTGATCGCAGCGTTCGGCAAGCGTCACCCCAAGGTGACGGTGGAACTCCTGACCGATGCGCGGCTCTACAGCCTGCCGCGGCGCGAGGCCGACCTGGTCTTCCGCATCAAGCCGTTCAGCGAGCCCGAGGTGATCTCCAGAAAGCTGCTGCACATTCCCTACGCGCTCTATGGCAAGAAGGGCAGCAAGCCGCCGCGCGCCGGCGACGGCAGCGCTGTCCGCGTCGTCACCATGAATGCCGAGTTCGCCGACATGCCGGACGCGGTCTGGCTGAAGCGCACGCTGCCGAATGCGCAGATCGCCTCGCGCAGCAACAATAGGCAGGCGCAGGCCGAGCTATGTGCGAGCGGCGGTGGACTGGCGGTGCTGCCGCGTCTGCTCGGCGATCGCGACCGCCGCCTCGTCGCGCTCGACATCGGCACGGCGCCGCCCGGCCGCGACACCTATGTCGGTTATCACCGCGATCTCAGACGTCTTGCCCGCCTGCGCGCGCTGCTTGACCTCGTGATCGAGAGGTTGGCTGCCAGGGCTCCGTAGGCAGGCAGCCTGCGGCCACAATCCCTTGCGTTGCCCGACGGGCGAAACACCCGAGCTATGGGTCAACGCTCGTCGCCGAAAATACTCCACTTCAACGAAATTCGGAAAGCGCGTATGTGTCGCGGCAACCCGGCCCAAGGAAGACGGGCGTATCGCGATCGTCACGAACGCGGGTCGGGCGGCGGTGGACGCTGATTGCATCGGCGCGAAAGAGTCTTGCAGGGCGGGCAACCGTGAGCAAGGCACCTCGCGCATACGACCGGTGTGATCGGCGTACGGCAAAATCGTGTGGTCCTGGCGCCCGCAGTCTGTGCGTCAAGTCTTGTGGTGATGCGGCGGCCCGACCGGGCACGTGCATCAGCGATCCGCAAGGCGACGGGGGCAATAGTGCATCGCTCCCCGAGGAGAGCGCGACATAAGCCGTAAGACCACTGCGCAGGGAAGGCCGGATGCTCGGCTCCACCTGTATGCCGCTGTGCAAATTCTTGTTGCCACCTTTCGCACAGTGGACCGTGGGTGCCCGGCCGGCACCCGGTCTTCCCTGCGCCCTCTTTCAATGGGCGTGATGCGACCAGGCAAAGCTCGGGCGAATGAGCCGCGAGGATGCGAAGGTGTGTCTGTCGTTGAGAAGTGCTACGCGCTGCGCGTCCGGCTCGCCTTCGCGCGACCGTCATAGTCTCTAATCCGCACTAACCAACACCCGACTTAAAACTGTCATAATCGCTGAATGGAACCCACGCTCGCGCGCTCTTTACACGTCGTTAAGTGCGCCTGCATTGGATGCGCCCGGAAAGTGCGTTGGGGGCTGCCATGAATGCTGCGAAGAAGATGCCGGGAAAACCGTCCGCTGAAATGTTCGACGACATCCCGGTACTGCAGCGCAAATGGCGTGCCGCGTTGAAGCCGGGTGACCGGCTGCCGCGCTACGAGGACGTCATGCTCGGCAGTCTCGGACGGCTTGCCGATCACATCGCGCTCCTGAGGAACGATGGCGCGCTCGAGCTGTCGCGCAGCGGACGTTACGTGCAGGAATGGCTCGGTGAGGAGAGCTGGGACATTCCGGTTTCGGATCTGTCGCCCGATTGCGCCACGGCGCTGACGGAAGCCGCCACCATTGCGCTGACGACGGGACAGCCGCATCACGCCAGCGCGTATTGCGTGCGCGACGGCATGGTCAGGACTTACGACTTGCTGGCGCTGCCGACGGCCTCGCGCTGGGGCGCCACGCTGGTCGGCGCCTATATCAACGAGCGCGGCACGCAGTACAATCTGCTGGACGCGATCTTCGCCTCGACTGACGACGCGGTGATCTCGCTCACGACCTTGCGCGATGCCGGCGGCAAGCCGTTCGATCTTCAGGTCGTGCATCACAACAACAGCGCAGGCGCATTGTTGAAGGTTGCGAGCGGAAGCCTGTTGTGGCGGCGGATCGGCGAGGAGACCACGCTGCTGGCTCTGCCCGAGGTCATGGACTTTCTGCTCAAGGCCGTCGCGGGCGGCCGCGGCGAGCAGCTCGAGATCGAGAGCGAGGGGCGGCATCTCCGTCTCAGTGCCACGGCCTTCGCGGACGTGGTCTCGCTGACGATCTCCGATGTCACCGCGTTGAAACGGCGGGACGCCTCGTTCCGCCTGCTGTTCGACAACAACCCGATGCCGATGTGGGTGTTCGACGCGCAGACCAAGCAATTCCTTGGCGTCAACGACGCCGCTGTCCAGCATTACGGCTACAGCTGCGCCACCTTCCTGCGCATGAAGTTGCACGAGATCTGGCCGGAGGACGAGTGGGAAAGCCACGCCGAGGCGCTGGAGCGCGTCGGCGACGCCTATCATTCCTCGCGCAACTGGCGGCACCTGCGCTCCGACGGCAGCGAGATCGAAGTGCTCACCTTCGGCCGCCGCGTGGCCTTCGATGATCGCGACGGTTATCTGGTCGCGGTGGTCGACATCACCGAGCGGCGCAAGGCCGAGGCGCGCATCGCGCACATGGCGCACCATGACGGGCTCACCGACCTGCCGAACCGCGAATATTTTCAGGAGCGGCTGAAGCAGGCCCTGGACCAGGCCGGGGACAAGCGCGTCGGCGTTCTCTACATCGACCTGGACCTGTTCAAGAACATCAACGATTCCTTCGGTCATCCCGTCGGCGATCGCCTGCTCAAGGACGTCGCCGGGCGCCTGACCAAGGCGGTCCGCGGCGCCAGTCTCGCGGCCCGGCTCGGCGGCGACGAGTTCGCGGTGATCCTCAGTGCCGACGTCTCGCCAAACGAGGCCAGCGCCTGCGCGAGCCTGCTGATCGACATGCTGAAGGCGCCCTATGATCTCGACGGCCAGGAGATGGTGATCGGCGCCAGCATCGGCATCGCGCTGTCGCCCGGCGACGGCACGACGCCGGGGGAGCTGATGCGCAATGCCGACATGGCGCTGTACCGGGCAAAGTCCGATGGCGGCGGCGTGCACCATTTCTTCGAACGCGAGATGGACCTGCAGGCGCAGAAGCGCCGCGACCTGGAGCTCGATCTGCGCCGCGCCTTCGCCAATGGCGAGTTCGAGCTGCACTACCAGCCGCTGGTGACGATCGCATCCGACCGCATCTCAGGCTTCGAATCGCTGCTGCGCTGGCGTCATCCCGACAAGGGCATGATCTCGCCGGCGGAGTTCATTCCCGTCGCCGAGGACATCGGCCTCATCACCCAGTTGGGGGAGTGGGTGCTGCGCGAGGCCTGCGCCGAGGCGGTGAAATGGCCTGCCGATGTCAAAGTCGCGGTCAATCTGTCGCCGGCGCAATTCCGCAGCCGCAATTTGGTGCAGGTGGTGATCTCGGCTCTCGCGCAGTCCGGCCTGTCGCCGCGACGGCTCGAGCTCGAAATCACCGAGTCGATCTTCCTGGCCGAGACCGACGCCAATCTCGCAATCCTGCACCAATTGCGCGAGCTCGGCGTCGGCATTTCCATGGATGATTTCGGCACGGGCTATTCCAGCCTCAGCTATTTGCGCAGCTTCCCGTTCGACAAGATCAAGATCGACCGTTCGTTCGTGAAGGACCTGGCGCAGCGGCCCGATTGCAGCGCGATCGTGCGCGCGATCTCCGGCCTCGGCCGCAGCCTCAACATCACGACGACGGCCGAGGGCGTCGAGACCGAGGATCAACTCGACTGGCTTCGCGCCGAAGGCTGCAACGAGGTGCAGGGTTTTCTGTTCAGCGCGGCGCGGCCCGCGGCCGAGATCGCCAAGCTGCTCGCCGATTTCGGTCAGCGCGCCTCACGGGCGGCGTAGCCCCTCGGGGTAGCAGTCGTACACCAGCGCCTTGAAGGCGGGCGTGATGCGGCTGCGCTCGTTCTGGGTCTGCTGCATCATGAGGTAGACCATGTCGAGCTTGGGATCGACGCCGAAATAGGTGCCGCTCCCTGAGTCCCATTTCAATTCGCCGAGCGAGCCCGGCGGCGGCGGTTTCGCGTTGCCGGGATCGGTCCGTACCGCAAGGCCATAGCCATAGCCGAAGCCGTCGCCCGGAAAATAGAAGTAGTCGCGTCCGACGCCGGAGCCGGGGCCGATATGATCGGTCGTCATCGCCTTGAAGGCGGCCGGGCTCAGATAGCGCTTGCCCTCGAACTCGCCGCCGTTGAGCAGCATCTGCGAGAAGCGCTGATAGTCGGTGATGGTCGAGAGCAGGCCGCCGCCGCCGGACTGCCATTCGGGATGGTCGAGACGCTCGCGCTCGGCGGCGAGCAGGATGAAATCGTTCGGCAGCGGCCGCGCCATCCGCGCCAGCTCGTCCTCCGTCGCCAGAGCGAATTTGGTGCTGGTCATGCCGAGCGGATCGAAGATGCGTGCCTTCAGGAATTCGTACAGCGTCTGGCCCGAGATGATCTCGATGACAGCGCCGAGCACGTCGGTGGAATGGCCGTAGCGCCACAGGGTTCCCGGCTGCCGCGCCAGCGGCAGCTTGGCGATGCGGTCGGCGAACTCCCTGTTGTTGAATTGGCCTTCGAAAATGTTGGCGGCCTTGTAGGCCTGCTCGACCCATTTGCCACCGATGTAATCGTAGCTGATGCCCGAGGTGTGCCGCAGCAGGTCCTCGATGTTGACGGGCCGGACCGGCGGCACGAGGTCGAGCTCCAGCTTGCCGTCGGGCAGGGTGACCTCGAGGCCGACCTTGGTGCCCGCGAACAGCGGGACGTATTTCGACACGGGATCGGTGAGCGCGAGCTTGCCCTCGTCGATCAGCATCATCGCGCCGAGGCAGGTGATCGGCTTGGTCATCGAGTGGATGGCGAAGACCGTATCGGGCGTCATGGCAAGGCCCGTCCGGGTGTCGCGCACGCCGAATGTCTTGAGATAGACCGGTTTGCCGTGCTGCTGCACCAGGATCACGGCGCCCGGCAGCCGGCCGCTCGTCACCTCGTCGTTGAAATACGCCGTGATGCGGTCGAGCCCGTCCGGCGACGGGGCGGGGATGTCGGCAGCGCGGCTTTGCGCCATCGTGCCGGCGAGCATCGCGGCCCCGACCAGAAATTCACGACGTCTCATCCGACCTTCCTCCCTCGGCGCGATCAAAGCCGCAAGACGCGAGAGGCGTCAACACGACATCGCTTAAAAACGCGTCACGATTTCCGAAAGGAACGGTCGCGGACGGTCTTCGCTCGGCTTGGTCGGCTTGCCCACGTGAATGAAGCCGGCGAGCTTCTCGTCCGGCTTGAGGCCGAGGCCGTCGAGCACGTCGCGATCGAACGAGAACCAGCCGGTCAGCCAGCAGGCGCCGTAGCCGAGCGCGGTCGCGGCCGTGACGATGTTCATGGCGCTGGCGCCCGCCGACAATTCCTGCTCGAACGCCGGCACTTTCGGATGCGGCTTGGTGAAGCTGACGATGCCGATCACCAGCGGCGCATCCATGAGGCGCTTGCGCTCGATCTCGACGTCGGCCGCCGGCGCGCAGGGATTCTTCCGGGCAAAGACGTTTGCGATCACCTCGCCGGCACGCTGGCGGGCATCTCCCTCGAAGATGATGAAGCGCCAGGGGGCGAGCTTGCCATGATCAGGCACGCGCGCGCCAATGGTGAGGATGGTCTCGAGCTCGGCCGCAGAGGGGCCGGGCCCGGTCATCTCGCGCGGCTTGACCGAGCGGCGGGTCTTCAGAAGTTCGATGGCGTCGGGCACGGGGCGTCCTTATGGCTTGCTACTTCCGCCCGGAGATAGGCATGGCAGACGACGAATGGAAGAGATTTTAGAGGGATTATGAGTCTACTGGCCCGGCCAGAAAGTTGTGGTCCCAATTTGGGACTATGCTAAGATGAATAGAATGAGGATCATAGCGCTCAGCACGATCAAGGCATTTCTCGATCGGGCGAGCGAGCCTTCCGACGCTCGCGAACCTCTGATGGCTTGGTTTCGGCAGGTCAAGCGGGCCGATTGGGCGAAGCCCGCGGACGTCAAGCGAGATATCAGAACCGCTAGCATCCTCAGGGATGGCCGCGTCGTCTTCAACGTCGCCGGCAACAAATATCGTGTCGTGGTCTGGATCAATTACCCATACCGCGTAGTCTATGTCCGCTTTGTCGGAACGCATCGGCAATACGACGCAATCGATGCGCAAACCATTTAGAAGGTCGATGATGGAAATCGCGCCAATCAAGTCTAACCGGGATTATCGTCGCGCCCTCAAAGAGATCGAGACGTTGATGAGTGCGCGCCGAAACTCGCCTGAGGGCGATCGGCTTGATGTGCTTGTGACGCTCGTGGAGGCGTGGGAGCGTAAGCATTACCGGCTCGATCTGCCGGATCCGGTAGAAGCCATTAAGTATCATATGGAGCAGAGCGGCCTGCAGCCAAGGGACTTGATTCCCTTTATCGGCAGCCGCAATCGGGTTCACGAGGTGCTCAACCGGCGGCGCGAATTGACGCTCAGCATGATCCGACGCCTGCATGAGGGGCTCGGCATTCCGGCCGAGTCCCTCATTAAAGTTGGGCAAGACAGGGCGGCTTGAACGACGTCAGGCGGTCCCGCGCGCTCGCTTCACATCCGGCGGCGTCGCCTCGTCGACCAGCGCGGCGATCGCCTCGGCGGTCGTCATCACCTTCTGGCCGTCGCTGCCGAGCCGGCGGACCGAGACCGAATGCGTCTCGGCCTCCTTTTTGCCGACCACGAGCAGCGCCGGGATCTTGGCCAGCGAGTGCTCGCGGACCTTGTAGTTGATCTTTTCGTTGCGCAGGTCGATCTCGACCCGAAGCCCGGCGCGCCGAGCCTGCTCCATCACCACCTTGGCGTATTCGTCGCCTTCCGAAGTGATGGTGGTGACCACCGCCTGCACCGGCGACAGCCAGAGCGGGAAGTTGCCGGCATAGTGCTCGATCAGGATGCCGATATAGCGCTCCATCGAGCCGCAGATCGCGCGGTGCACCATCACGGGCGGTTTCTTGCCGCCGTCATGGTCGATGTAGAACGCACCGAACCGCTCCGGCAGGTTGAAGTCGACTTGCGTGGTGCCGCACTGCCAGTCGCGGCCGATGGCGTCGCGCAGCACGTATTCGAACTTCGGTCCGTAGAAGGCGCCTTCGCCCGGGTTGATCTCGGTCCTGATGTGGTTGTTCTGCGTCTGGATTTCGCGCAGCACCGTCGCCATCACGCGCTCGGCGTGATCCCACATCTCGTCCGTGCCGACGCGCTTTTCCGGCCGGGTCGACAGCTTCACGGTGAGATCGCCGGTGAAGCCGAAATCGGCATAGGTCGACAGGATCAGGTCGTTGATCTTCAAGCATTCCTCGGCAAGCTGGTCCTCGGTGCAGAAGATGTGCGCGTCGTCCTGGGTGAAGCCGCGCACGCGCATCAAGCCGTGCATGGCGCCCGAGGGCTCGTAGCGATGCACCACGCCGAACTCGGCGAGGCGCAAGGGCAGGTCGCGGTAGCTCTTCAGGCCGTGCTTGAAGATCTGCACGTGGCCGGGGCAGTTCATCGGCTTCAGCGCAAACCAGCGCTTGTCCTCCGCCTCGTCGCCGGCCGACTGCGCCGCGAACATGTTCTCGCGATACCAGCCCCAATGGCCCGAGGTCTCCCACAGCACCTTGTCGAGGATCTGCGGCGCGTTGACCTCGCTGTAATCGCCGGTCAGGCGGCGGCGCATATAGGCGATGAGCTGCTGGAAGATGGTCCAGCCCTTCGGGTGCCAGAACACGACGCCCGGACCTTCCTCCTGGAAGTGGAAGAGGTCCAGCTCGCGCCCGAGCTTGCGATGGTCGCGTTTCTCGGCTTCCTCGATCTGCTTGAGATAAGCGTCGAGGTCCTCCTGCTTGGCGAAGGCGGTGCCGTAGATGCGGGTCAGCATCGGGTTGTTGCTGTCGCCCCGCCAATAGGCGCCGGCAACCTTCATCAGCTTGAACGCGTTACCGACCTTGCCGGTCGAGGTCATGTGCGGGCCGCGGCACAAATCGAACCAGTCGCCCTGGTAGTAGATCTTGATCGGCTCGGTGCCGGGAATGGCATCGACCAGCTCGACCTTGAAGGCCTCGCCCTTGTCGCGGAACACCTGTTTGGTTTTCTCGCGGTCCCAGACTTCCTTGGTGAAAGGCTTGTCGCGCGCGATGATCTCGCGCATCTTTTTCTCGATCGCGGCAAAGTCTTCCGGCGTGAACGGCTCGTTGCGGAAGAAGTCGTAGTAGAAGCCGTTCTCGATCACCGGACCGATGGTGACCTGCGTGCCCGGCCACAGCGTCTGCACGGCTTCGGCGAGCACGTGGGCGCAATCGTGGCGGATCAATTCCAGCGCGCGCGGGTCGTCGCGGTTGACGAGCTCGATCTTGGCATCGTCCTCGATGGGATCGTTGAGGTCGGTGAGCACGCCGTCGAGCGCCATCGCAACCGTGCGCTTGGCCAGCGACGGCGAGATGCCCTTGGCGATATCGAGGCCCGTGATGCTCTTGTCGTATTCGCGCTTGGCGCCGTCGGGGAAGGTGAGGGTGATTTTGGCGGCTGGGGTCACGGGCTTGAGATTGGAGAGGCTGTACTGGAAGCCGGACTCGGATTTGGGGGGCTGTTCGGTCATTGCTTTTCTCCTGAGGCTCACTCCTGCGAACGAGCGCAGGTAAGCGGGAACGAGCGATATATCAGGCGATTCGGCCTGCGCAATCCGGCAATTCCAAGAAATCGGCGCGCAAAAGCCGGGGCCTGGCACGAACTATTTCGAGCAACGGGGCTTTAACGGGCGGCGGGCCTGCTCTACATGCACTTGCATGGAAAAATCCCCTGCCGCCGGCCGTTTCGCGCCAACTGCCCTCATGCTTGGCAATCTCGTCACCGGCTGCTCCGTGCTGGCCCCGGCGGGCATGCTGCCGGAGTTGGCGAGGGGGCTCGACATCAGCATTCATGCCGCCGGGCTGCTGATCACCTTCGGCGCGGTGACGCTGTGCATCGGCTCGCCGCTGACGGCCTGGCTGACCAGCCGCATCGAACGGCGCACGCTGCTGACGACGACGCTCGCGGTGCTCGCGCTCGGCAATCTCGCCTCGGCCCTTGCGCCCGGCTACACCAGCCTCCTCGTCATCCGTCTCGTGATGCTCGCCGTCGGTGCGCTCTATACGCCGCAGGCTGCCGGCACCGCGGCGATGATCGTGCCGACTGAGCGGCGCGGCAGCACCATCGCCTATATCTTTCTCGGCTGGTCGCTGGCTGCCGCCGTCGGCTTGCCGCTGATCACCTTCATCGCCAGCCGCTACGGCTGGCAGGCGGCCTATGGCGGGATCGGCGCGCTCGGTTGTCTCAGCGTCCTGCTGTTGCTGCTGCGCTTGCCGGCGGGCTTGAAGGGGGTGCCGGTGGATCTGAAGACCTGGCGCGAGGTCGGCCGCGACAAGACAATTCTGCTGCTGCTCGCGATCACCATGCTGCAGATGTCGGGGCAGTTCGTGGTGTTCACCTTCATGGGTCCGCTGCTGGGCAAGCTCACCGGCGCCGGCCCCGATGCGATCGGCATGGTGTTCGCGCTCTACGGTGTCTGCGGCTTCCTCGGCGTCGTCATCGCCACCCGCATCGTCGACAGTTGGGGGCCTTATCGCACGTCGCTGCTGTTCGCCTGCCTGCTGCTGACCGGCATCGCCGGCTGGGCGATCGGCGCAGGCGCGCTTGCCTTCATGGCGGCCGGGGTCGCGGTCTGGGGTCTCGGTTTTGCCTCGACCAATTCGATGCAGCAGGTGCGGCTGGTTGCGGCCGCGCCGCCCCTGGCATCGGCGACCGTCGCGCTCAACACGTCGGTCCTCTATATCGGCCAGGCCGTCGGCTCCGCCATCGGGGGATTGTTGTTCGCCCGCGAGCTCCTGCATACGCTCGGCTTCGTTGCAGTCGGTTTCGTCGTGCTGGCGCTGATCCTGATCGTCCTGACCCGGCCCCATCGGGTTGCCGCCGCGGCCTGACTGCCGCGTTTCCTGTGCGCAAGGTGCTTGGCAAACCGCGCGCGGGAGCGCTAGAAGGCCGGTCATGGGGACCAAAGAGAGTTGACTGAAATGAGGATGATTCTGGCGGTTGCCGCGGTGCTCTATTCAGCCTCCGCGTTTGCGCAAGCCGACAAGCCACCGATGGTCGGGGACAAGCCCTTGGTGCAGGTCAAGCCCAAGGGTACCAAGGCGGGGACCAAGGAAGCGGCGGCGAAGCCGGCTGCGGCGCCGAAGGGCAAGCCGCAGTCGATCGCGGTGCGGCTCCAGGCCTGCCTGGAGCTCGATGACGGCACCAAGGACCGGCTGAACTGCTACGACGCCATTATCCCGCCGGCGCCGAAGCCGAAACCGGCGAAGGCCAAGGGCTACGCCGATTGCAAATTCTTCAAGGAAGAGGACGAGCGGCTCGCCTGCTACAACGGCTTCGCCGAGAGCATCCCGAAGCTGCCCAAGAGCTGAGGCTGCTAGACCTGAGGCTGCAAGAGCAGAGGCTGGATCGGCTGAGGCTCAGTCGCTGATCCGGCTGAGCACGGCCCGGAAGGCAACGCCCGGCGCCTGCAGTGCGTTGCCCTCGAATTCCGCGGTGTCGCCGTCCTCCCGGCCGGCGAGCGCCAGCGTGATCCGGTCGACGCCAAACAGCGCCTTGAAGGACGGGTCGTCATTGTAGCGCTGGGTCGAGATCTTGACCTTGATGCTGTCGCCTTCGCCCGTATAGGTGCCGATGAAGGCGAAGGCGGAATTGCCCCCGCGCATCCTGCCATCCATCACATAGACGACGCCGCAGCCCGTTCCGTGCACGGTGTGGAAGTCGACCTTGTACAATCCCTGACGCACTGCCGCCCCCGCAGAATTCCAATCACAAACCGGCCGGCAAAGTATGAGCCTTGCCGGCGGAAGCAATCCGGCGGCTTCCGGGGATTTCGGCCATCAACATCACATTTTGATCAAAGCCTGCGAGAATTGCAGGCAACGCAGCCGAATACCGCCGCGCGCAAAATCGGTTAGCGGCTCGCCGCCGACGGATTGGTGGAGGCCACCCGCGTCACCGCCAGCGCTGGCGTCGCAGCCATCTTCACCAGCACGTCCTTGAGCGGATCCCGCGTCCAGGCGCGGGTGACATAGTCGCGATGGGTGATGCCGTCGGCGGTCTCGACGAACACCACGCTGCCTGGACGGAGCGGCTCATCCATGTCCTCGGCGACGCTGATGCCTTTCTGGCGGAGCGTGCTCATCAGCTCGCGGTCGCGCCGCGCCGTGCCGCGGGTGTAGGCGCTGACGAAGAAGCCGGAACGATGGCTCTCGATCCAGGATGCGAACTTGTCCATTTCGCCATAGACGGCGTCGAGCAGCACGACGCCGCGGACGCGGTCGCTGATGCCGCCGACCTCCAGGCTCCAGGCCGTCGGCAGGAAGCCGCCGCTATAGCCGACGATCACGATCGGCATGTTGGCAAAGGCGCGCGCGCTGTTGGGATCGCCGGTGACGCGGGCGAGGTGGTCGGCCGATTCCGCCATGAAGCGCTTGAAGCCGCCCGGTTGCCAGAACTTGCCGGCGCTGGAATCGGCGGCATCGACGGCCATCTGCGGTGCAAGCAGCACGGCATTGGCGCCGGAATCGGTGATCTGCTTGGGCACCAGCTGGCGATCGCGCACGTCGCGTTCGAGCGTTGCGCCGTTGCCGTGGAAGAACACCACGATCACGCCCGGCTTACGCACGTCGAAATGCTCGGGCACGTGCACCAGCACGCGGCTGTCATTGTAGGTCTCGTCCTGCCAGAACACGCGACCGGAATAGCTGCGATGACCGCGGCGGTCGCCCTTGGAGATGTTGAGGAACGGCGCGTCGGAGGCGGGGTTGTTGCCGAAATAGGGGAAGGCCGACGACTTCATGCTGACGAGGGTCGTCAAATCGTCGCGTGGCGAACGCTTATAGGGGACCTGCGGCTCGAGCGATGCGACCTTGTAGGGCGCCTGCTCCGGCGGCTGGTGCTGTACGGCGTGCTTGGGCGAGAAGTCCGACATCTGCCGTTGCAGGAGACTTTCGCTCGCCGACGGGAAGCGCTCCCTGAACTGGGGGGCCGGGAAGCGATCCTCGAACGTGTCGCCGCTCGCGACTTGGGTGTTGGTCTTGACGACCACCTGCACATTGGCCTGCGAGTTCGCCGCGAGCGCCGCCGGGTTCGGCGCCTTGCCGCATTGAACCAGCGTCAGCGACAGCGGCACCAAGGCTGAGATCAGGCAGGCCGGGAGCGCACGACCGCGCCGACCGGACGGTGTCCGATCAGCACGATCATCAGCTCTCGGTTTCGGAACGGCCCCGACCATCCACCCATGACCCCAAAGTCACGTCCATCGGCATTATTGAGACAATTGAGCCGACCGGCGTTTAGGCGACGTTAAGCGTCCGGAGAAACTTCCCCACATCCGGAACGCTCAAAAGGACCACGCAATCGTGTCCTGATTGTGGGGAGAAGGAGCGGGACTTTCCGGTGCTCGGCGGCCTTTTCGTCTGACAGCGGGGATAAGCGGTGCTGAAATACCCGCTGCCGCTGCCTCATTTAACCCTTGTTAACCCTGCTTGAATTGACTGGGCCAAACTGCACGATGCGCCCGCGAGGCGAGACGCCTCGGCTTAAGGACCCCGATGACGGCATCAGATGCGGGAACGGCACCCTGGACTGGCCGGCTGACCGGAGGCGGGACAGGGGTCTCGGTTCTGGTCGCAACCGCCATCGTGGTGGCCGACATGATCGGGGTCGGCGTCTTCACCAGCCTCGGCTTCCAGGTCAAGGATATCCCGTCCGGCTTCTCGATCCTGCTGCTGTGGACCGTCGGCGGCATCGTCGCGCTCTGCGGCGTGTTCGCCTACAGCGAGCTCGGGGCGATGTTTCCGCGCTCGAGCGGCGAGTACAATTTCCTCGGCCGTGCCTATCATCCGGCTTTCGGCTTTCTCGCCGGCTGGGTGTCGGCGACGGTGGGCTTCGCAGCGCCGGTCGCGCTTGCCGCGATGGCGTTCGGCGAATACGCCAAGTCGGTCGTGCCAGACCTGCCGCCGATCCCGCTTGCCATCGCCGTGGTGTGGCTGGTCTCGCTGGTGCAACTGACCGGCGTCAGGCACTCCTCGACCTTCCAGCTGATCTCGACCATCATCAAGGTTGCCCTGATCGTCGCCTTCCTGGTCGCCGGCTTCGTCATCGGCGTGCCGCAGCCGATCGCCTTCACACCGCAGGCCGGCGATCTCGCCCATATCGTCAGCGCGCCCTTCGCGATCGGGCTCGTCTTCGTGATGTATTCGTTCTCGGGCTGGAATGCCGCGACCTACATCATCGGCGAGATGAACATGCCGCAGCGGGACCTGCCGCGTGCGCTGCTCGCGGGCACGCTGATCGTGCTCGTCCTGTACGTCGCGCTGAACGCAGTGTTTCTCTACTCGACGCCGGTTGGCGCGCTCGCCGGCCAGCTCGATGTCGCCAGCGTCGCCGGCAGTGCCATCTTCGGCGGTCTCGGCGGCAGGATCGTCGGGGCGATGATCTGTTTCGGCCTGATCTCCTCGATCTCCGCGATGATGTGGATCGGCCCGCGCGTGATGATGACGATGGGGGAGGACATTCCGGCCCTGCGCGTGTTCTCGAAGCGATCGACGAGCGGCGCGCCGGCCTATGCCATCCTGTTTCAGCTCGCGATCGCCAACCTTCTGCTGTTCACGCGCAGCTTCGAGGCGGTGCTCGACTTCATCCAATTTGCACTGCTGTTCTGCTCGTTCTTCACCGTCGCCGGCGTCATCAAGCTGCGCATCACCGATCCCGACTTGCCGAGGCCCTATCGCGCCTGGGGATACCCGTTCACGCCGCTGGTTTTCCTGCTCGTGACCGGGTTCATGATGTACTACCTGTTGACCGAGCGGCCTGTGCAGTCGCTCTCGGGGATGCTCGTCATGCTCTCGGGCCTGTTGATTTATGCTGTTTTCCGCAGGCGGCCGGTCGCTGCTGGCCATTCACATCATCGCGAATAGATATGTTTCGACCCCTCAGAATCGTGGCCGTCGCTCTTGCCTTGCTGGCTGCGGCCGTCTCGTCCGCCCGTGCCGCCGACGTCACTTTCGATGACACCGCGCGCTTCCTTGCGGGCATGCAGCCTTCGGCGGACTCGCCGCTGCTGCCGCTCACGAGGGATCCCGGCTGGCAGCGCCACGCAAAATTCTTCGACGGCGCCTTCGCCCAGCTCGAACAGCGCCAGCTCTCGAAGATCCGCGATTGGGCCGACGTCAATCTCGCCGCGCCCCGGCCGACCATGTTCTACATGTTCAGCGGCCCCGATTTCCTTTACGCCAACGCCTTCTATTCCAAGGCCAGCACCTACGTGCTCGGCGCGCTGGAGCCGGTCGGCGCCGTGCCCGATCTGACGCGGCTGCCGCGCGGCTCGGTCGGTGCCGCGCTCTACAATGTCGAGCGTTCGCTCGGCTCGATCCTGAGCTTTTCCTTTTTCATCACCAAGCAGATGAAGGTCGACCTGCACGCCAACCAGGTCAACGGCACCTTGCCAATCCTCTATGTCTTCCTCGCGCGCTCGGGCAAGACCATCCGCAACGTCGAGATGATCGCGCTCGACGACAAGGGGGCAGTGCATGTCGGCGACGACAATCCCGGGCGTAACGCGACGCGCGGCGTCCGCATCACCTTTGCAGGCCCCGATGGCGAAGCGCGCACGCTGTATTATTTCTCGACCGACCTTTCCAATGCCGGCGCGCGCAACACCGGCTTCCTGAAGTTTTGCGAGACGCTGGGGCCCGGCAACAGCCTGCTCAAGAGTGCATCCTATCTTCTGCACAAGAGCGATTTCGCGGTGGTCCGCGACTGGCTGCTCGCCAACAGCGCCACCATTATCCAGGACGATTCCGGCATTCCGCTCGCGAACTACGGCGCCCGGCAATGGCGGTTCTTCCCGTTCGGCCGCTATCTCGGGCCGATCGGCGAATTCCCCGGCCGCTACCAGGAGCGCTACGCCGAGCTGTTCACACGCGCCCAGCCGATCGACTTTGGCGTCGGCTACCGCTGGCGGATGCATGAGTCGAACTTGTTGCTGGCGGTGAGGGTGCCGGGCACCGAAACGCCGCCGGGCGGGGAGGCCACCTCGTCGGCCGATCCGACGCCGAAGCCGCCGCGTCCGAAACGGCTGCGGCCGCCCGAGCCGATTCCGCCGCCGCCCGGGCGCTTCTACTGGTTTCGCTGATTACCAGTGCACGTTCTGGCTC